>JBFMAW010000001.1:0-627686 GCA_040755515.1 Thermodesulfobacteriota bacterium
GGGTTGCTCCCCACCCCACCTCGCGGTGACGCAGTTTCCCTCGGATACAGACCGGAGTGCGAATGTCTGGAGAGGACTTGCACCTCCCTGTTCGTGTGCGCCCGCAGGCGCACTAGGGGCGCACAGCGTGCGCCCGAACTTCGTATCCTTCGTGGTTCAATTTCCCGGCGGCTTCAAACCCGCCGCCCCGGTTATTTGGTCAAAATGTTCTCCCACAGCCGCGGATCATCGGGTTTGGCTTCGAAGGGCACGGCCGGGGCGTTCAGTTTGATCATCAGACCGCTGCAACGCGGGTTCTTGATGACCTTGGCCGGGGCCCACAAGGCGCCTTCCTTGTTGAGAACATCGCCTTCCTTGGGCAGGTCCTTAGCCCCCTTGATGACGTCCATAAGGTATTTGACGCCCAGTTCCGCCGCGTCCAGGGCCGGCTGGTTGACGATACAGTAAATCTTTCCCGCTTTGATCAGGTCCCGGCCTTCCGGTCCCATGCAGATGCCGCTGATGGCATATTTGGCCGGCTTCTTGCCGGCGTTCTCCACGGCCTTTACCACGCCGGTGCCCATTATGTCCGGCGTGTGGACGTAGATGCCCACCACCTTGTCTCCATGGGCGGTCAACAGGTCGCTGGCGCGGGACTGGGCGATGTTATTGTCCCATTTGCCTTCGCCTTGCACCACCTTGAGTTCCTTGTACTGGTCCACCACGGCATGGAAGCCCTGGGTGCATTCCTTGGTGAAGGCGTCGCCCAGGTCGCCGGTGATTTCGATGACCACGCCGGCCGGCACCTTACCGCCGTTTTGTTCTTTAAGACCCTTGATGAAATATTCCGCGGCCTTCTTGGAGGCCTCGACTATGTCGAAGGATATCCAGTAGTCCACATTTCCGCCTTCGGGCGAGTTGTCCAGGGCCACGATGGGTATCTTCTTTTCATTGAATTTCTTGATTCCGGGTATGACGGCGGCCGTGTCTATGGTCCCTTCAAAGATGAGCCCGGCGACGCCCTGGACCAGGAAGTTGTCCATGTGGCTGAGTTGCTTTTGGATGTCATTCTGGCTGTCCAAGGAAACGACCTTGGCTTTCATCTCCTTGGCTTTCCGTTCGGCCCCGAACTGCATGGCCTGGGCATAGGGAGCGGTCATGTCCCGCCCGGTCAGTCCTAGGACCAATTCCTTGTCCGCGGCCGAAACCTGGCCCATAAAACCGGTCAGCAGCAGGGTGACGGCCCACACTAGAATCCACGTTCTCTTCATGCTCTTCCTCCTTGGTTTGATTTCAATTCCCGGCCGTGATTCGGACCCGGCGGTCCGCCTAGATCGAAGCCAGGTAACCTCCATCCACGGTGATCATCTGCCCGGTGATGTAAGCCGCGGCGTCGCCGCACAGAAACACGGTGACGCCGATCAGGTCCTGGACGTGGCCGAAGCGCCCCAGGGGGATTTTTTCCAGCATGGCCCGGGACCAGTCCTTATTCTGAAAAAAGATTTCGGTCATCCGGGTCCGGAAGTAACCGGGGGCGATGGCGTTGACGCGGATGTCGAGGCGGGCCCATTCCGCGGCCAAGGCCCGGGTCAGGCCGAGCAACCCGGTTTTGCTGCTGGTATACGGCGCGGCCGTGGGCACCCCCACACTCGAGGTCAGAGAACACACGTTGATCATGGCCCCGCCGCCGGACTGGGCCATTATCCGGCCGGCGGCCTGGGCGCAGAAGAAAGCGCCTCTTAGATTGGTGTCCACGATGTCGTTCCATAAGGCGGGGTCAACTTCCAGCGACGGTCTGACGTTCTCCGTGCCGGCGTTGTTGATCAGGATATCCAGACCGCCCAGGGCCGCCGCGGCGGCATCCACTTTTCCGGGCAGCCCGGCGGCGTCCCGTACGTCCAGAGTTAGGGTCGCGGCCCAACCGCCCAAGGCCTCGATTTCGGCTTTCACCGCGGCCAGGGAAACCTCCTCCCGGCCGGCCAGGACCACCCTGGCCCCGGCGGCGGCCAAACCCAGGGCCAGGGCCCGGCCTATGCCGCGGGAAGCGCCGGTGACCAAGGCTTTCCGGCCGGACAAGGAAAAAGTGGGGAAGATCAGTTCAGGTTCCATGAGACCTCCTTCAGGCCGTCCGCCGGGCGGTTTGACGGGCCTCGGAAACGGCCAGGGCGTGTCCCTCGAAGCCCTCATAGCCGGCCAGAACATGGGCGTGCCGGGCCAGGCCGTCATGGGCCTGGGCGGTTACGTAGCCAACGGAGGTCCGCTTCAAGAAGTCGAAGACCGATAAAGGGGACCAAGTGCGGGCCGCGCCGGCCGTCGGCAGAACGTGGCTCGGCCCCAGGACGTAGTTGCCTAGGGCGATGGCGGTGTCTTCACCCAACAGGATTTCACCGGCGTTCACCAGCCGGCCCAGGTAATGGAACGGGTCACGGCTCAAGACGAGCAGGTGTTCCGGGGCGTAGTCGTTGGCGAAATCGACGGCCGCCTCCATATCCGGGGCCAGGACGATGCCGCCGCGGGGACCGCCCAGGACGGCGGCCGAATAACCGGACCGGACCGGACCCATCATTTTCCAGTATTCGGGCAACACCCGGCGGACCTCTTCGGCCAAACGGCGGGAAGAGGTGACCAGGAAAGCGGACGAATCCGGCCCGTGTTCGGATTCATTGATGAGGTCCAGGGCCGCCACGCGGGACGAAGCCGTCTCGTCGGCCAGGACGATGGCTTCGCTGGGACCGGCCGGCGGTCCGGGATCGATGACATCGGCCAGCAGACGCTTGGCGGCCACCACCCACGGGCTGCCCGGCCCCACGATCTTGGCCGCCCTGGGCACGGTCTGGGTGCCATAGGCCACGGCGGCCACGGCCTGGGCGCCCCCGCATTTGTAAATCTCATCCACTCCGGCCAGCCGGGCCGCGACCAGGGTGGCGGCGTCGATCGAACCATCGGGGCCGGGAGGGGTGACGACCATGACCCTAGGCACTCCGGCCACCCGGGCCGGGATGGCCGTCATCAGGAGGCAACTGGGGAAGGCCCCCTTGCCTCGGGGCACGTAACAGGCCACCGAGGGGATGGGGGTAATCTTCTCCCCGGCCAATACCCCCGGACGCACTTCGGTTAAACGCAGTTGTTCCGGCATCTGCCACTGGTGAAATATCCGGACGTTTTCCGCGGCGTAGGTGAGCGAAGCGATCAACTGCGCGTCCAGATTCCTCCGGGCCGAGTCGAATTCTTCCGGCCGGCATTTGATGGCCGCAGGCGCCACCAGGGCGCCGTCCAGTTCCCGGGCCAGTTCGGCCAAGGCCTGGTCTCCCTCGCGCCGCACCCGGTCAATGATGGGTCGGACCTGTTCGACGAACCGGCCGAGATCCCCTTCGGTCCGGACCATGAGCGCGGCTCGCTGGTCAGGAGCCAAGGCGGACAACTCGTGAAAACTGATGGACCCCTTCATACCCGACGCCCTCCACCCGCTCGGTAATGATATCTCGCCAATTGGCGTTCTATAAAGTTAAAAGTTAAAGATATCAAGTCGGAAAAACAGATCGGCCTTGATTTTGATCCGGCCCGGCTTCCGCCCAGCCTCCCGCCGCGGGAATTTTACCGCCTGTTGGCCCGAAGTTCGAGCCTGGTCAAACGATTGGCGGATTGAACTCTATGCCCCGTGGATTTTAGGTGGTTTTCCTGGTAAAGTATCTTTCAGGAACCCTGGCGAATCCGCCGAGGAAGGATGATAGTGGCTGATCAAGCCTATCGGATCGTCCCCGGATTTCCGCGCCCAAGGTCCGGGCTGATCATCTGGCTGACCACTCAGATTCTTTCACCTTGGCCGGCCGGGATCCTGGTCGCGGATATCTTTAACGTTACGCGCACGGATGGCCCGGCGCCTCGAGGCGGCCAGGCCGACGACCGCCCCAGGCGCGGAGCGGCCGTCCGCCACCACGACGGTCCCGGCCTTATAGTTGACGGACTTGAAAAAAGTCCGTCAACAGGTCCCGCTTCCAGTGGGATTAATCCCGCTGGAAGCGGGACTGGGATGAGGGTGGAACCACTTGAATTTACTTCAAGTGGCGGGAGAGGGACAGCCCTCTCCCGCCGAGTAAAAAGTCGGTTTTCGACTTTTTACGAGGTTATCATAGTTGATCTTACGGCCCTCGGGACGGATACCGGCCTGAAGTTATCTGGAATAAATTGTAATCTTACACCCAACGCCAGTTTGATTCATCCCTGGTGAGAAAAACGGGATAGGAGCGCCTGATGTCAGGCCAACCTCAAATCAGCCGGAAACTGTTGATCAATTTGACCTCGGTCGCCGTCCTCTCCAGCGTTCTGCCGGGCCTTTTGTGGCTCGCCGACGAACATACGCAAATAACGTTATGGAACCTGATTAAAATATCGGCATCTATCATGGCCGCGCTGCTTCTTGCTTATTTGATTGCTCGAAAGATGACCCAAAAAATGGAATCATCCTATAGGATATTTGATGGATTCTTGAGAAAGGCCGCCGAGGAATCCGCGTTGATTGATCCGGGAACCATGGATTTCGCCGAATTCGAAAGCCTGGCCCAATCGGCCAACGAGATGGTGATGAAGCGTAACGAGGCGGTTAAGGCCTTGAGGGAAAGCGAGGAACGATTCCGGCTGGCCTTTCAAACCATTCCAGACTCGATCAGCATCAATAGATATGAAGACGGCGTTTATGTTTATGTCAACGACAGCTTCACGAAGATAAGCGGTTTCACCCGCGAAGAAGTCTTGGGCAAATCGATTTTCGATCTCGATGTATATTGCAACGACGATGACCGCCGGAAGTTGTTATCCGAATTGAAGACCAAGGACCAAGTTCTGAATATGGAGGCCAAGCTACGAAAGAAAGACGGGTCGGTCCATACGGGTCTGTTATCCGCCGGATTTATCACCTTGAATGGAGTTCGTCACCTTATTGCCATAGTAAAGGATATCGAGGACTATCAAAAGGCGAAACAGGCCTTGAGAGAAAGCGAAGAAAAATATCGGCTTCTCGTGGAAAACGCCAACGACGCGATTTACATCGCCCAGGATGGAATACTTAAATTCCCTAATCCTAAAGTCCATGACTTATTAGGCTACACCCGGGACCAATTGATCAACGAGCCATTTGTCAACTATATTCATCCTGAAGACCGGGAGATGGTTCGTAACCGACATGTAAGCAGGCTGAAGGGAGAAGACCTGCCGAGCACCTACGCCTTCAGAATCCTCAATCGGCAGGGTAATATTATCTGGGTGCAATTGAACACCGTGCTTATTTCCTGGGAAGGCCGGCCGGCCACGCTGAATATTGTGCGAGACATAACTCAGCAGGTGAAGCTGGAGCAGCAAATGCGGCAAGCTTCCAAAATGGAAGCCGTCGGTATTCTGGCCAGCGGGATCGCTCACGACTTCAATAACATACTTCAGGTGATCTCTGGTTATATACAAGTGCTTTCAGGAAAACGCGGGCCGGATCAAGCGGAAAATAAGTATTTTCAGGGGATGGAAAACGCGCTTAATCGCGGCGCGGAATTAGTCAAAAGACTTCTGATATTCGGCCGCAGGGCGGAGACTAAGGTCCAGACGATGGACCTCAATCAGGAGGTGAGGACCGCGGTTCAAATATTGGAAAGAACCATCCCTCGGATAATTAAAATAGAAACCAGCCTTCAAGACGGACTCAATCCGATCAACGGCGACCCGACCCAGATACAGCAAGTATTGCTTAACCTGGGAGCCAACGCGCGTGACGCCATGCCCGACGGCGGTCGATTGATCATCGAGACGGAAAATATTGATTTGGACGAGCATTATTCCAAAACCAAGGTGGAGTTAATGCCCGGAAGCTATGTTCTGTTAAAAGTGACGGACACCGGGCAAGGTATGGACAAAGAGACCCAAGAGCATATCTTCGATCCGTTTTTTACGACCAAAGAAGTCGGTCAAGGCACGGGCTTGGGTTTGTCGATAGTATATGGCATTGTAAAAAACCATGATGGTCATATCAATTGTTACAGTGAGAAGGGACAAGGAACTATTTTCAAGCTATACTTCCCCTTGGCCTTGGAAGCCAAGAGAGATGCCTCAACTGAAACCGCCTTCGAACAGAAAGCCCTTCAAGGCAGCGAAACGATCCTGCTGGTGGATGATGAAGAAGAAATATTGGAAGTCGGCGAGCAATTATTGAAACAATACGGCTACTCGGTGCTGAAAGCTCCAAATGGTAACGAGGCGCTGAACCTTTACAAAACGGATGGGGTGGCTATTGACCTGGTGATACTTGATCTGAATATGCCCGGCTTGAGCGGCCAACAGTGCTTGAGGGAGATATTAGCCTATAATGCCCGGGCCAAAGTGATCATCGCCAGTGGCTATTCCCCGAACGGTCAACACGGTCAGGCCCTGGCCGACGGCGCCTTGGCCTATATAAGCAAGCCCTACCACGTCGTCGAAATACTGAGAAAGGTCAGAGCGGTCCTCGACGGATGACCTGGCTTTTCATCTAGGCTCTGGCTCAAGCCGTCAGGACGGTCCCGGCCCCGCCTCCCGGTCCGAGAGTTGCGGACGCGCGAACCCGTTTTTTCCCTTGACAGAAGCCGCGCTTTTTCTAATAGTGCATAGGTTGAGTGTTGGCTCAGGCGCGTAGCTCAGGGGGAGAGCGCTACCCTGACACGGTAGAGGTCAAGAGTTCAAATCTCTTCGCGCCTACCATATATTCCGACGGAGGTGCGGAACGGCGGTCCTTGGGCGAACGGCAGTTTGAACCAAGGCATCTGGGGTCAACCTCCGGATGCTTTTTTTATGACCGCGGATTTCCGGAACGAGTCTGACCCTGGCGCCGGTCTGGCCGACGCTGGGCGGAAGCATCAACTTATGGAAGAGATTAAAGTAACCATAAACGGCGGCGAACATAACCTGCCCAAGGGAACCACGGCCGGTCAGGCGTTGGCCGCGTGTTCGTCCTTGAATCAGGCCGTGGCCGCCCGATTCAACGGCCTGCCGGTGGACCTGAGCCGTCCCTTGTCCGAAAACGGCGAGTTGGAGGCCATCGGCCCGGGCCATCCCGAAGGCATGGAAATACTGCGCCATTCCACCTCGCATATCATGGCCGAAGCGGTGCGGGCCCTTTTCCCCGGCGTCAAGGTCACCATTGGTCCGGCCATAGAAAATGGTTTCTATTATGATTTCGACTACGATAAACCTTTCACCCCCGAGGACCTGCCGCGCATAGAAAAGGAGATGACCAGGATCATCTCGAGCCGTTCACCCTTTGTCCGCCGCGAGGTGAGCCGCCGGGAGGCCATCGGTCTGTTTGCCTCCCAGGGCGAAAAGTACAAGGTCGAACTCCTGGAGGAGATCAACGAGGACACGGTTTCGCTCTATGAGCAAGGCGGTTTTGTGGACCTGTGCCGGGGACCTCATTTGCCCGACACCGGCCGGGTGCCGGCCTTCAAACTCCTGAACGTCGCCGGAGCGTACTGGCGGGGCGATGAACGCCGGCCCATGCTCCAGCGCATCTATGGGACGGCTTTCTTCAGTCAAAAAGAACTCGACGCTCACCTGGTTTTCCTGGAAGAAGCCAGGAAGCGGGACCACCGCCGCCTAGGCCGCGAGTTGGACCTTTTCTCCATCCACGACGAAGCCGGCGCCGGCCTGGTCATCTGGCATCCCCGGGGCGCCCTCATCCGCACCATCCTGGAGGACTTCGAACGCAAGGAACATCTGCGGCGGGGTTATCATATCGTTTCCGGACCACAGATACTGAAGACCGATCTCTGGGAGCGGTCCGGTCACTACGACAATTACCGCGAGAACATGTATTTCACCGAGGTGGACGGCCAGGGTTACGGCATCAAGCCCATGAACTGCCTGGCCCATATGCTTATTTACAAATCCAGGCTCAGGAGTTACCGGGATCTGCCTCTGCGCCTCTTCGAACTGGGCACGGTCCACCGCCACGAGAAATCGGGCGTGCTTCACGGTCTGGTGCGGGTCCGCCAGTTCACGCAGGACGACGCCCACCTTATCTGCGCTCCGGATCAGGTCAACGAAGAAATCAAGGGCGTAATTGATTTCGTGATCGAGGTCATGGGCGCCTTCGGTTTCGAGTACGAGATCGAACTATCCACGCGACCGGAGAAGAGCATCGGCACGGACGAGGACTGGGAACTGGCCACCACGGCCCTCAAACAGGCCCTGGCGGACAAGGCCCTGCCCCATGAAATTCATGAAGGCGACGGGGCTTTTTACGGTCCCAAGATAGACGTCAAGCTCAAAGACGCCCTGGGCCGAAGGTGGCAGTGCGCCACCATTCAGTGCGACTTCACCCTGCCGGAACGATTCGATCTGACCTACATCGGCGAGGACGGACAGAAACACCGGCCGGTCATGCTCCACCGGGTCATCCTCGGCAGCGTGGAAAGATTCATCGGCGTTTTGATCGAGCATTACGCCGGCGCGTTCCCGGTCTGGCTCAGCCCGGTCCAGGCCCTGATCCTGACCGTGACCAGCCGGGGAGACGAGTTGGCCAAAGCAGTGGAACGGAGACTAAAAGCCGAGGGCGTCCGGGTCGAAAGCGATTTGAGAAACGAGAAGCTGGGCTTCAAAATCCGCGAAGCCCAACTATTAAAGGTGCCGTACATGCTGGTCATAGGCGACCGGGAGGTGGAACGGGGCGGCCTGGCCCTGCGGACCAGGGCCGGTGAAGACCTTGGATTCATGACCGTTGACGACTTTCTGGCCAGGGTCAGGCCCGAGATTGGGCCGCCGCCTTTGGCCTGAGGTTTGGGCTGGGGCAGGACGGATTCGCCGTCCGCGACCAGAGGCCGTCTGGGCCGTGGTCATATGACATGTTTCAACATTGAGGAGGTGAAAGGATAGCTAAAAAATTCAAGGACCCGGGCAAGAGGGTCAACATCAACGAGATGATCAGGGTCCCTCAGGTGAGACTGATCGGGGTGGAAGGAGAGCAGTTGGGTATATTGTCCCATGCTCAGGCCATGGTGACGGCCCAGGAACAAGGGCTGGACCTGGTGGAGGTGGCGCCGGAAGCTGACCCTCCGGTCTGCCGCATAATGGACTTCGGCCGGTATAAGTATCAACAGAGCAAGAGGCAGCAGGAGTCCAAAAAGAAATCCACCGTCATCCAGATCAAGGAAGTCAAGATCAGGCCCAAGACCGCGGAGCATGATTATCAGTTCAAGCTCAGGAACATAAGAAAATTCCTGACCCAGAAGAACAAGACCAAGGTTTCGCTCATGTTCCGAGGCCGGGAGATCGCCCACGCCTCCCTGGCCCAGGGAATGCTTGATCGCATCGTGCAGGACGTGGCTGATCTGGGGACCGTGGAACAGTACCCCAAGTTGGAGGGCCGGAATATGACCATGGTCCTGGCCCCCAAGTAGATAATCAGGACCCAGGCCTTCATACCCCCGGACCGGGGGTCGGAGGCCGATGGAGGAAGACATGCCGAAACTGAAGAGCAACCGTGGCGCGGCCAAAAGGTTCAAGCGCACGGGGTCGGGCAAGATCGCCCGCTCCAAGGCTTATGCGCGCCATATCCTGACCAAGAAGACCACCAAGAGGAAAAGGAACCTGCGCCAGGACGATCAGCTCAGCGACGCCAACGCCAAGAGCATCAAGAGGCTTTTGCCCTATCTTTAAAGGTTCCCGGAAGAGGTAATTCCCATGAGAGTAAAAGGCGGCAGCAAGAACAGACAGCGCCACAACAAATACCTTAAGCTGGCCAAGGGTTACCGCGGCGGCCGGGCCACGCTTTATCGCAGCGCCCGGGAAACAGTGGAAAAAGGCCTGGCCTACGCCTATCGCGACCGGCGACAACGCAAACGGGACTTCCGTCGTCTCTGGATCGCCAGGATAAACGCCGCGGCCCGAGAGTGCGGCCTGTCTTATTCGCGCCTGATGGATGGACTTAAGAAGGCCCAGGTGGAGATTGACCGGAAAGCCCTGGCCGACCTGGCGGTGCACGATCGGGCCGGCTTCGCCCGCCTGGCCGATACGGCCAAGGGCGTGGCCTGAGCGTCCCTGAGCCACCCAATCTGCATCTCACCTGCAGCCGGATGAAGGGACAAATGGCGGAAGAGATAAAAACAGTCCTGGCCGGTCTGGCCGTCGAGGCGGCCCGGGCCTTATCCCAGGCCAAGACCGAAGGGGAAGTGGAAAACCTGCGCATCAGGTACCTGGGCACCAAGGGCAGCATCACCGCCCTGCTCCGCCGGATGGGTGAAGTGTCGGTCGAGGAACGGCCGGCCGTGGGACAACTGGCCAATCGGGTTAAAAGCGAACTCACCCAGGTCCTTAAAACAGGACGCGGACCCGTCACCGGCTTCGGCGAGGTTATCGTTCCGGTCCGGAGCGAGACAGGAGCCGGAGCTGACCTGTCCCGACTGGATGTGACTCTGCCCGGCCGGCGCCGGCGCCTGGGCCACCGGCACCCCATTTCCCGAACCGTTGACGAGATCACGGCCATTTTCACCCGGATGGGCTTCAACGTGGCCGAAGGTCCGGAAGTGGAGTTGGACTATTACAACTTCGAAGCCTTGAACATTCCCCGGGACCATCCGGCCCGGGACATGCAAGACACGCTTTACGTTTCCAACAACGTGGTCTTGCGCACCCATACTTCGCCCATGCAGGTCCGGACCATGGAAAAGAAACGTCCACCCGTCTGGGTGGTGGTGCCGGGCAAGACTTACCGCCGCGACTCGGACGTGACCCATACGCCCATGTTCCATCAGATCGAAGGTCTGGTGGTGGACAAGGGCATCACCTTCGGCGACCTGAAGGGCATTCTCACCTCCTTTGTGCACCAGTTTTTTACACCAAAAACCCCACTCCGCTTCCGGCCCAGCTTCTTCCCCTTTACCGAGCCCAGCGCGGAAGTGGACATCGGCTGCGTGATCTGCGGTGGCCCGGGCTGTCGGGTTTGCGGCCAGACCGGCTGGCTGGAAATACTCGGTTCGGGCATGGTTGACCCCGAAGTCTACAAGTTCGTGGACTACGATCCGGAAGAGATATCCGGCTTCGCTTTCGGCATGGGCATGGAGCGGGTGGCCATGCTCAAATACGGCATAGACGACATCCGGCGCTTCTTCGAAAACGACCTGCGCTTCCTGAAACAGTTCTAAACCTCGGGAACGGCCATGCGGCTCAATTACAACTGGCTTAGTGAATACGTTGATTTGGACGGCGTTTCCGCGGCCCAACTGGCCGACCGCCTGACCATGGCCGGCCTGGAGGTGGAAGACCTCCACGACCGGTACGCCTATCTGGACCGGGTGGTGGCGGCCAGGGTCAACGAGGTCCGGGCCATTCCCGGCTCGGAACACCTCAAGCTCTGCCTGGTGGACGCCGGCGGCCAAACCTATCAGACCGTCTGCGGCGCGCCCAACGTGGCCCCGGGCATGATCTCGGCCCTGGCTCTAGCCGGGACCGAACTGCCCGGCGGACGGGTGGTGGGTGAGGCGGAATTCAAAGGCGTCCGCTCGACCGGCATGCTCTGTTCGGAATTCGAACTCCTGGTCGGTGGGGACGCCTCGGGCATCCTGGCCCTCCCCGCCGCGACCAAGCCCGGACAGGGCTTGAAGCAAACCCTGGGATTGTCCGACTGGCTGTTCGAGATCGGCATCACGCCCAACCGGCCGGACTGTCTTTGCGTCCTGGGCGTGGCCCGGGAAGCGGCCGGCCTCCTGGGCCGCCCCTTGAGGCGGCCCCGGGTGGAGCTGATCGAATCCGGGGAACGGATCGAAGACCTGAGTTCGATAACCATCCTGGCGCCCGATCATTGCCCGCGTTACGTGGCCCGGATCATCAGGCAAGTCAAGATCGGCCCGTCGCCTTTCTGGCTGGTGGACCGTCTGACCGCGGCCGGACTAAGGTCCATCAACAACGTGGTGGACGTGACCAACTTCGTTCTCATGGAAATCGGACAACCGCTCCACGCCTTTGACCTGGACCGGCTCCTCGAACGCCGGATCGTGGTCAAGACGGCCGGTGAAGGCGACCGTTTCGTCACCCTGGACGGGACGGAAAGAATCCTGACCCCGGCCATGCTCATGATCTGCGACGGCCAAAGGCCGGTGGCCCTGGCCGGCGTCATGGGCGGCCTCAACTCGGAAATCGCGCCGGACACCACCGACGTCCTGCTCGAGAGCGCCTACTTCAACCCGATCAGCACCCGCCGCACCTCCAAGACCCTGGGATTGTCCACCGAGGCCAGTTACCGCTTCGAGCGCGGTCTTGATCCGAATCTTTGTCTCTATGCCGCCGACCGGGCCATAGCCCTGATGCGGGAAGTGGCCGGCGGCGTGGTGGCGCCGGGCTTCCTGGACGCCTATCCCCGGCCGGCCCGGCCGGTGACCCTGTCCTTCTCGCCGGCCAAGTGCAACGCCTTCCTGGGGACGGACTTTACGGCCGCCGAAATGAGCCGCATCCTGGGCGGAATAGAACTGAAAGTGACCGGCCAAGGGGAAAACCTGGTCGTGGACGTCCCCAGCTTCCGCGTGGACTTGTACCGGGAAGTTGATTTGTTTGAAGAAGTGGCCCGGCTGGCCGGCTTTGACCGGGTGCCGGCCACCCTGCCGCCGGCCAGGGCGCCGCTGGAACCCCTCGAGCCGTCGCGGCTGCTCCGGGCCGAAGCCAGAAAAATTCTGGAAGGCCTGGGACTGAACGAAGCGATCAACTACAGCTTTATCGCCGAAGGATTCCCGGACAAGCTCGGCCTGCCGGCCGACGATCCGCGCCGGCGCACGGTCAGGATACTGAATCCTTTGTCCGAGGAACAAGCCCTGATGCGCACCACCCTGGCGCCGGGGCTTCTGGACAACCTCCGGCGGAACCAGTCCTTCGGCGTCTGGGACGTGGACCTGTATGAGATAGGCCTGATCTTTCTCGCCCGCGCTGACCAGGAACTGCCGGAGGAACGGTTGACCATAGGCGGAATAATGTCCGGCCGTCGCGGCGACCTAAGCTGGCACCAGAAAGCCGAACCGGTTGACTTATATGACGTAAAGGGCGTGGTGGAGGACCTGCTGGCCGGGCTAAACCTGCCCGATCCCGGTTTTGACCGCCTGGACCTGCCGGCTTACTACGACGCCTCGTCCGCGGCCAGGGTGGTAGTGGACGGCCACACCCTGGGTTGGTTGGGCCGCGTGGCCGGACCGATATCCAAAGCCTTCGGGATAAAGGCAGCCGGCGGCGAAACCGGGGACGAAGCCTATATGTTCGAACTGGACGCGGCCGAACTGCTGGCCGTTCGCCTAGGCGTGCCCCAGTTCACCCCTCTGCCCCGCTTCCCCTTGGTCGAACGCGACCTGGCCCTTGTGCTGGACAAGACGGTAGAAACGGCCAAGGTGATCAAGTTCGTGCTTGGCCTGGGCGAGGAGTACCTGGCCGAGGCCTTTCTCTTCGATGTTTATGAAGGCCGTCAGGTGGGCGCAGGCAAAAAAAGCCTGGCGGTCAGACTGCGCTACCGGTCCCTGGAAAAGACGCTGACCGACGAGGAGGTCAACGCGGTCCACGGCCGGATAATAGAACGAACCACCGCCGAATTTTCCGCCTCGTTGCGAACATGAGGTAACCAAGGGAGCAGACCGATGACGGCCCTGACTAAAGCCGACATCATCGAGGAGTTGCACGTCAAGATGGGCCTCTCCCGCAAAGTCACGGCCCAACTGGTGGACGATCTGCTGGAAGTGATCAAGGGGACCCTGGCCAAAGGGGAAAGCGTCAAGGTCTCCGGGTTCGGCAACTTCGAGGTGCGGGACAAGAAACCGCGGCGCGGGCGAAACCCTCGAACCAGCGAAGAGATTACCATTTCAGCCCGGCGGGTGGTCAGTTTCAAACCTTGCGGCGCGATGCGCCAGGCCTTGAAGCGGTCTTCCTGAGTACGGCTCTCCATCGGGAGGGAGTCCGATGCCCCCCGAGATTCCAGATAAAGTGTATTTCAAGATCGGCGAGGTGGCCGAGATCGTCGGCGTGGAGACCCACGTGCTGCGCTTCTGGGAGACCGAGTTCCCTCAGGTGCGGCCGGTCCGGGCCGGTTCCCGGCAGCGTCTGTACCGCCGCCAGGACCTGTTGCTGTTCCTGGAAATAAAACGCCTGCTCTATGAAAAAAAGTTCACCATTGCCGGGGCCAAAAAGGAACTGAGCCAGGCCGGCAAGGTCCAGGACCGGCCGGCCGCCGCGCCGGACCAGGAAGTCCTGCGACAAGTCAAAGAAGGGTTGCGGGAGATAAAGAAGCTGCTGAAAGACTAAAGACCCAGGACTTCCATATGGCCCCGGCCGCCGATCATCTCTCCATCATCACCCGGTCGCCCTCGAGGGCCAGTATCCGAATCCCGATGGGCCGAAGGCCGGCATCCACCAGGGCATAGGAAGGCGGAAAGCCTTTCTTGTCTTCCGGCTTGAGGTGTCCTGGATTGACCCACCACACGCCGGCCCGTTCCTCGATGACCGGCACATGACTGTGGCCGAACAAGACCAGGTCGGGTTTTTCCCGCGAGGCGATCTCGGCCGGATCGCCGTCTTCGGGACGATCGTTCTGATGGGGCGCCTCGGCGTGGGTCAGGAGAACCTTCAGGCCGCCGAGGGAGGTCAGCAGCCGGTTGGGGATGTCCGGGTCTTGATAGACGGGGCTGAAAACTCCGGGGACCCTCGAAACCTCGAGGCCGGCCGCCAGCAGCGGTTCAGCGTCTTCGTATTCGTCGCCAAGATGAACCGCGAGTTTTATCCCGGCCCGGACTAATCTGTCAGCCAGCCGCTTGACGTTATCCGTAAAGCCGTGGCTGTCGCTTATAACGGCGAACTTCACAATATTGATAACCTCGTAAAAAGTCGAAAACCGACTTTTTACTCGGCGGGAGAGGGCTGTCCCTCTCCCGCCACTTGAAGTAAATTCAAGTGGTTCCACCCTCACCCCAGGCCGGGGCTTATTCGCCCTCGGCCTGATGACGGACTTTTTACAAGTCCGTCAATATTGATCATGAACTAAGTGTATCATAACTATGGAAACCGTTTGAAGCGATTCCCGATATCGGCCGATTTGACAGGCCCGGCGCAAAGGGTCTAAAGTTGGATTATGGTCGGTCTGATCACCTGCCAACCCTCGTTTTTCCGGCCGGCCTGGTATTGAACCGGCCGTCGTGGTCATGACTCGCATGGAACCGGAAGCTCCGGATTATCGCGAACAAATACTGGAAGAACTGGCCGCCCTGGTCCAGGAGCGAACCGGTCTGGCCTATGGACCGCGAGGCCGCGCGGCCTTGCGGCGGGTGGTGGAAGTCAGGCTCAAAGCCCTGGACTCGATCCCGTGGTCGGATTATCTGTCTCACCTGAGGCGGGACGAGAAGGAATGCTTCCGGCTAGCGCTGCTCCTCACCGACGGCCGGACCGCCTTTTTCCGCAATCCGGTTCAGTTCGAGGTCTGGGGAAGCCTCATTACCGATTTGACCTGGCGGCGCCACGAACGGGTCCTGACCCTGGTCAGCGCCGGTTGCGCCACGGGCGAGGAAGCCTGGTCCATGGCCATGCTGGTCTGGGACCTGGGCTTGATCCATAAAGGTTGGCTGGTCAGGATTTACGGCCTGGACTTGAATCCCGAGTTCACGGCCAAGGCCCGGGCCGGAGTCTATCCGGCGTCGGCCCGGCCGAACATGCCGGCCGAAGGTTTGCGCCGCTGGTTCAAGATCAGGGGCCAACGGCTTCAGGTCCGGAACGAACTGAAAGCCATCGTGTCCTTTGCCGCGGTCAACCTGCTCCGGCCCGATGAGTTGCCCTGGCCGGACCTGATCGGCCAGGCCGACGCCATCCTATGCAAGAACGTGCTGGTGGACTTGTCGCCCCCGGCCGGCCGGAAAACGGCCGAATTCCTGGCCGCCCTGGCCGCGCCGGCCGGCGTGGTCTTCACCGCGCCCTATGAAGCTCTGCCTTACGGCGCGGATTACTTCACCACCGAACGTTTGGGCCCGGTGGTCTTTTACCGCCGGCGCTCGGGCAAGATCAAAGCCAACCCCGGGCCTGTACCGAAAAAGGCCAGGCGTAAAAAGCTTCAATCCCAACCGGATCGTCAGGAGTCAGCCGCGCGGCTGTCCCTGACCAGTCCGATAGGAACGCTCTTGCGGCAGGCGGCCGAAACCCTGAACAAAAATCTACCGGACGAGGTTTGGCCTTGCCTCGAGGAGGCCTGGGACCAGGCGGGCGAGGGGCAATGGCTCGTCCCGGAAATCCTGGGGCTGGCGGCCAGGGCCAACCTGACCTTGTCGCGCTGGGCCGAAGCCAGGGCCCTGGCGGTCCAGATAATAAACCACTTAGGCGACAGGCCCTGGCCCCATCTGCTTCTGTCCGAAGCCTGGTCAGGCGTGGGACAGGATGATCTTGCCGCCAAGGAATCGGCTCGGGCCGAAGAGATGCTGGCCGCGGACCCTGCTTGTTCGAGAGACCCGTATTTCGAACTGGACCGGGCCGCGGCCACGGCCGCCGGGATTAAGGCCGGGACCGGATAGGACGATCCAAGACTTGGCCGCAGGTCCGCGGTTTCCGTTGTATTTTTATCGGGACGGACGGGTTCGTGGGGCCAGGTCGTGAAGTAACCAGGGCAGCCCGGGCTTCCAGCCCGCGATTGCCGGTATGTTTCGATTAGCGGGAGCAGGTATGAAAGAACTGGCCGATCTCCTGGCCGATGAGGATACCGTTCTGAGGGGATATATCGCCGTAAAGGCGGTGAAGGTCGTGGGCCATAAGTGCCTGGGACCGGACCGGACCCTGGCCGTGAGCTTTTCCCGCCACATGGAAGAGGCCAAACAGGAAGACGTGCTGTGGTGCCTGGTGGAAAAGGAGCGGGGTCGGGCTCCCCTTCTCTATCCCGTGGTGTTGAAACCGGACGAGGACGAAGAGAGTTCGGCCGGCATAGACAAGATAAAGGAGGGACGGACATGATCATTGACGCGCATTGTCATCTGGTGGACGAGAAATGGCTGCCCCAACGCTGGTGGGAGGAGTTGGCCAAGGTGGCGGTCAACGTTCTCCGCAAGATGGGCATGACGGACGTGACCACGGAGAGCGTTATCAGGGACCTGCTGCCGGCCTTTTTCTATGACCCCACGGGCGAACGTCAACTCAAGAACATGGAAGAAGCCGGCCTCGACCGAGTGGTCATCTTTCCGGTGGACTACGGTATGCCGCTAGGCGAACCGCCGGTGCCGATCGAAGAGGTAAACCGGATGTTTGCCGATCTCCAGAAACGTTACCCGGACAAGTTCATCACCCTGGTCACGGTGGACCCGCGGCGGCCCCAGGCCCGCGACTTGGTCAAGAAGGCCCTCGAGGAATGGGGCATGCGCGGGGTCAAGCTGCACCAGGCCTCGGGCTTCTACCCCAACGGCAAGGAAACCTACGCCCTGCTGGAATCGATCGCCGACCGCCGCGTGCCCGTAGTCTTTCATACCGGCCATATCGTCCAGCCTTTGTACAGCAAGTACTGCGATCCCATGTACCTGGACGACGTGTGCGTGGACTTCCCGGAACTGACCATAATCGCGGCCCACATGGGCCATGGCTTCCGGGACCAGATCATGCACCAGGGCGCCTGCAAGACCAACCTCTGGACCGATTGCTCGGACTGGCAGAGACGGGCCGCGCACGAGCCGCACCTCTTCGCCGAAACGTTGCGGGCGGCCCTGGACAACTTCACCTCGGAAAGGGTCATGTTCGGGACCGACGGTCCCTACCTGAGGATGGTTCTGCCGGACAAGAACTTTATCGAGATAGTAAAAAGCCTTCCCGAAGCCGCGCCGGGCGGGATCAAGTTCACCCAGGAGGAAATTGACGCCGTGCTGGGCGGCAACGCGGCCCGATTATACGGCCTGGCTTGAGGCCGGAGAACAGGCAGGGGCGCCGCCCCTGCATCCCGCCAGGGCGGGCGTCCGCCCTGGACCACCATCATGCGCCGCCTATCCAGCCGCTCCCGCGGCCGGACAGGCGGCGTAATGGCTGGCCGGAATCAGCTCCTGCCGATAGGGGAACGGGTCGCCGTCACTGATTTTAAGAGGAAAACGGATTACTCTTCGCCTCGAGGCAGGGTCCGCTGGCGTTTAAGACTTCCGTGCCGGCGCTTGGCCTCGAGCCTGGCGGCCTGGACCGAGGCCGGGGCCTTGGTCCGTCGGCGCGTCTTGGGCTTGACCGCGGCCCGCCGGATAAACTCGACCAGCCTTTCCAAAGCCTCGCGTCGGTTCATCTCCTGGGTCCGGTGCCGCCTGGCCTCGATTATCAGCACTCCTTCGCCGCTCACCCGCCGGCCGGCCAACTTGATCAGTCGCCGCCGGACGTCCTCGGGCAGGGAGGGCGAAGCGGCCGCGTTGAAACGAAGCTGCACCGCCGTGGCCACCTTGTTGACGTTCTGGCCTCCCGGCCCGGAAGAACGAACAAAAGACTCCTGGATTTCATTGTCGGCCAGGGTTATATTTGAAGAAACCTGAATCATGAAGTCAGGTTAATACGAAGCCGGCCGCGGGTCAAGATTCGCTCGAGGACGGATCGGGCTTTCTTATAGGTGGAAGTGGCGTATGGCCAACAAGAAGCTGTTCAGCAGCCTGAAAAACAAAATGATCCCGGCGACGGACGCGCGGAATGAAGAGGGCGCGCCGGCCTATGGTTTATCGCCGGAAGCCGCCTTGGCCCAATACGCGGCCACGGGCTGTCTGAATACGACTTATTATGCCGCCGCCGATGAACAACTGGGCCTGGTGCTGCAATTAGCCGAGCAGGTGGAAACGGACTTTCTGGCCCGGGTGGCCGTGTACAGCCGCGAACAAGGGAACATGAAGGACATGCCGGCCCTGCTTTGCGCCGTCTTGTCGGTCAAGGATCAGAAAACATTGGCCCGGATATTTCATCGGGTCATGGACAACGGCCGGATGCTGAGGAATTTCGTCCAGATTCTGCGTTCGGGCGCGGCCGGCCGGAAATCCCTGGGCACGGGGCCTAAACGTCTGGTGCGCGAATGGCTGGAATATCGCGGCGAGGAGGCTTTGTTCAAGGCTTCGGTCGGCAATGACCCTTCCTTGGCCGACGTCGTCAAAATGGTTCATCCCAAGCCGAAGACCAAGATCAGGGAAGCCTTTTATGGATATCTAGTCGGCCGCGAATTCGATCCTGAACTATTGCCTGACTTGGTCCGACATTACGAGAAATTCAAGCAAGACCTTTCCGGACCGATGCCGGATGTGCCTTTCGAGATGCTGACCGCCCTGGAACTGGGCCCCCGAGAATGGAAGGAGATCGCCCGAAACGCCGGCTGGCAGATGACCCGCATGAACCTTAACACTTTTATCCGTCATGGCGTCTTCACGGATCAAGAAATGGTGCGGCTTGTCGCCCAACGGCTCGGCGACCGGGAAGCGATCAAGAAGGCCAGGGTTTTCCCTTATCAGTTGTTGATCGCTTACAAGAGCGCCGGTCCAGAACTGCCTCAAGAGATCAGAGAGTCACTGCAGGAGGCCATGGAAACAGCCACCGAGAACGTTCCGGCCATCGCCGGTCAGGTCTATGTCTGTCCAGACGTCTCGGGGTCCATGTCCAGCCCAATCACCGGGCGTCGGCGGGGCTCGACCAGCGCGGTCAGATGTATTGACGTGGCCGCCCTGGCCGCCGCTTCGATCCTGCGCCAGAATCCCCAGGCCCAGGTGTTGCCGTTCGAGAACGACGTGGTGAACTTGAGTTTGAATCCCAGGGACAGCATCATGACCAACGCGGACAAACTAGCCGGCGTTGGCGGCGGTGGAACCAACTGCAGCGCTCCCTTGACCCGCTTGAACAAGCAAAAGGCGAAAGGCGAGCTGGTGGTTTTTATTTCAGACAACGAGTCCTGGGTTGACGCCGGGGTTGGCCGAGGGACCCAGACCATGCACCAGTGGAATCATTTCCAGAAACGCAATCCCCAGGCCCGGCTGGTCTGCATAGACATTCAACCTTATCGGACCACCCAGGCCCAGGAGCGAGAAGACATCATGAACATCGGCGGCTTTTCCGATCAGGTCTTCGGGGTGATCAGCCTGTTCGCCGCCGGCCGTCTCGGCTCAGGGCACTGGCTGGAAAAGATCAAAATGGTCGAGATATGAACCACGGCCGGAGGTCAAAAAACCCTTTATTGTTCCGTCCGACCTTTATATAATCGGCTTGGGCCGAATGCCGTTGGGACTACATCGTAAGCCACGTCGTCTCAACAAACCCTTGTCGGCCCGTTTTTTTCGCGCTAAGGTCGTCCAGCGGTCACCGAACGCGGCGAATGCCGATGGAACTACATGGTTGCGGGTTCGAGTCCCGTCGGCTCCACCAGTAAGCGGGGCCGTTGCGCAACTGGCAGCGCGTGTAACAAGTTTCATCAACCCTTGTCGCCGCGCAACTCATGACCGTAAGACGGCGAATGCCGGAGGAACTACCTTAGCCCCTAGGGCGCCAAAGAGTCCGCGGGTTGTGTACCCGAGTCATTGGCGAAGCTTCATAAGGATATGCTCTGGATTTTTGTTTCTCGCTTTTTGTCGCCGTCATAATACCCGGGCTTTCTTTTGGACCCCCACCGAGTATTCCTGCCCGACACGGTATCTTGCCCGTAGGCCGCACCCTCGACCCGTGGCCGGCCGGGAGCCCGCCTTATCACTTGTTCCGCCAGGCGGGCTTGCGTTTTTCCAGGAAGGCCTTGAGTCCCTCTTCGGCGTCCTGGCTAGTCATGAGTTCGTCCAGGTAAATCTTTTCGATGACCGCCAGGCCTTCCGCGGCCTGGTCCTTGAGTCCGTCCATGACCGCCTTCCGGGTCTTTTTCAGCACCAGGGGGCTGAGGCCGCGCAGCTTGGCCAGCAGCGCTTCCAGTTCGGCTTCGAGTTGATCCGGTTCGACCACTTTATTGACCAACCCCAGGCTTTTGGCCTCATCGGCCGTGATGGTGTCGCCGGTGAGGATGAGTTCCATGGCCTTTTTCCGGCCCATGATCCTGGGCATGACCAGGGCGGCGATGGGCGGCAAGACGCCCACCAGGATTTCCGGCTGGCCGAACCTGGCCTTGGTCGAAGCCAGCAGCAAGTCGCAGTACACGGCCAGTTCGCAGCCGCCGCCCAAGGCCGCGCCCTGGACCGCGCCGACCGAGACCAAGCCTAGCTTGTCCATCCGCCGGAAGATGCCGTGGAAGACTTCGATCATTTCGCGGACCAGGTCGCCCAGGTGTTCGCCCACGTCCACGCCGGCGGAAAAGGCCTTGCCCTGGGCCTTGAAGGTCAGGATGGCCAAATCGTTTTGGCCGGACAGGGAATCCAAAGCCGCGTTGATCTCCTTCATCATGGCGATGTTGAGCACGTTGAGCGGCTCCCGCTGGAGTGTAATCGAAGCGACCTTGTCCTTGACCTCCAGGGAAATGAACCGGTAAGTCATCCAGCCCTCCTTTAGTGATCTGACAGCCCGGCGGCCGTTGCTACGTTTTCAGCGGAACAACGGCCGCCCCGTGAGAAGTTCTCAATGGGGAAAGGGGGTAACTTTATTCAAAAGTCACCCCGGTCTCTCACTTCTGTGGCTGGCCCAGTATTTTGGCGAAAGTATCGTCGTTCATTTCGGCCGCGCCGGCGATCTGGCGGCGCAACTCGATGAAGTCAATCACGTCCTTGCCCGTTATCTTCTTGGTGTTGAAGGCGCCGAAGCCCAGGAAGGCCTCGTAGTTCATGTTGGCCATGAGCCAATGCCGGTTGGGCAGTTTCATCTGGTCCCAGAAGTACTTTTTCTTGGCCCGGATGCCGTCGATGGCTTTTATCAGGCAGCCCGGGAAGAGGTTGGCGAAGGTCCAGATGACCCGGTTGACTTCCTTGTCCAGCAGGGTGAAGTCAATGGGCAGCGATTCCATCCTGGCCTTGGCTTCCTTGGCCGCCGGGCCGGTCTTGAACTCGCCGTAAACGATCTCGCCGTCTTCCACGTACTGGTCGGTGATGACCAGCGGGTTGCGGGCGAACTTGTCGCCGTCCTTGAGTACGGGTATGGCCTTCGAGATAAGGCCCAGGCGCTTCATCTTGTAGGCCGACCACATTTCGCAGGAGACGCAGTTCCACATGGCGTCCTCCATGCTCAGGAACCAGGGCAGGAAGTCGGTCGAGCCGCCGTCGGGCGACGAACCGTGGCGGGCGCCGGCCTGGCCGAAGATGGCCAGGTCCGAGGCGATGGCCAGGTCGCAGGCCATGCCGATCTCCTGGCCGCCGGCCACGCGCATGCCGTTGACCCGGCAGATGACCGGCTTCTTGCAGTTGAGGATGGCGTCCACCATGCCGTTGAACAGGTCCATGTAATCGCCGTACTCGTGCGGTCTTTTCGAGTAATACTCGGAATATTCCCTGGTGTTGCCGCCGGTGCAGAAGGCCCGGTCGCCGGTGCCGGTGAAGACGGCGGCCACGACGCTACGGTCGGCCGAGGCCGCGTTGAAGCCGGCGATGACGCCTTTGACCATCTCGGTGGTGTACGAGTTGTACTGCTTGGGATTGTTCAAGCGGATGACGGCCACGTACAGGCCGTCCTGGACCTTACCCTCGGGATCGGCGAGCGGCCTCTTCTCGAAGACCGTGCAGGGCGGCTCGGTCCCATAGTGTTCATTGCCGAAAAGCAGGTGATTCTTGGGTTCATTTTCCCTGGGCAGCCATTCCAAAGCCATCTTTTATCCTCCTGAATAATTAAGAAATTATAAATTTTAGAAATCGGGTTCGAGGACTTGGCGCTTGTCAAAGGCGCCGTGGTGCTGCTGGTCGAAAACCTGGGCGATCTGGCTCATGGGCCTGGTCTCGAGGAAAGGTTCGATTTGGACCTGGCCAGATTGGACCAGTTCCAGGACCTTGGGGTAATACTGGGGCAGGCAGCCCCAGGTGCCGATGATGTCGGCGTCAAAGGCCATGAGGCGGCTGATGGAATAGGTGTTCCGGGCCGTGCCAAAGCCGACGATGATGAGTTTGCTCACGAAGGACAGCATGTTCAGGGCTATGTCCTGGGCCGAACCCGCGCCGGTGACTTCGAATATCTTCCAGCCGAAGTTGTTGGGCACGCCCGCTTCCTTGCACAGGGCCTTGTGTGCGTCCCTGACCGCCTTGAAGTCTTTATCCTTGAGGTTGATGATGTAATCGGCCCCGTACTTGAGGCTGCGTTCCAGCTTGGCCTGATCCCGGCCCAGGCCGATCACCACCTTGGCGCCCAGGGCCTTGGCCACCTGGGTCATGTACACCCCCACGCCGCCGGTGGCGCCTATAACCATGACCAGGTCGCCCGGCTTGAGCTCGGCCCTCATGGCCGCCTGATAGGGCGTGGTGCCGGCGTCGGCCACCACGGCGTAATGGGACAGCTTGATTCCCTTGAGGTCCTCGATGACGCACAGGTCCTCGGCCGGAACGGGAATGTAGTCCGAAAAGCCGCCGTACGTTCCCAGCGAGTTGCCGGGCATCTTCTGGGCCAGGCAGCGGTTGCCCCGGCCGGAGGCGCAGATGGGGCATTTGTGGCAGGGCATGACCGCGGGCACGATCACGTTCTTACCCATCAGGCCGGACGGACCGGCCACCACGGTGCCGGCGATCTCATGGCCCAGGGTCAGGGGCGGCTTGTTGACCGTGGGCACGCCGTCATAGAAATAGGACAGGTCCGTGTGGCAGACGCCGCAGCCGGCCACCTTGACCAGGGCTTCATCGGCCCCCAGTTCCGGGGCCGGGATTTCCGTTTTAGCCAGTTTGCCCGGCGCCATGATCTTCTTGGTTTCCTGGTCGAAGATGGGGCCTTCGACCATCCGCCAGGTGTTGATCTTGTTCGGAATCGCTGACATTCTTGTACCTCCTGGAAATTAACGCCGCTTAAAATCAGGTCAGACCATAGCCTCCATCCACGCACAACAATTGGCCGGTGATATAGTTGGCCTCGTCCGAACCCAGAAAGATGAAGGCGGGTGAGATGTCCTCCGGTTCAGCGAACCGGTTCAAGAGTATCCGACCCAGGTATATAGCTTTCAGTTTTTCATCCGTGCGTATTTTTTCCGTCATCTCGGTGGCCACGATGCCCAGGGAGATCACGTTCACGCAGATGTTGTACCGGGCCAACTCCCGGGCCGCCGATTTGGTGAAAGACAGCAACCCGCCTTTGGCCGCCGCGTAGTTGATCTGGCCGACCGTGCCCACCAGGCCGGCCACCGAAGTTACGTTTATAATCTTGCCCGACTTTTGTTCGGCCATGAAATCGGCCGCGGCCTGGGCGCAGAAGAAAGCGCCTTTCAGATGCACGCCCAGAACCTGGTCCCATTCCTCCTCCGTCATCTTGCGCATCATGGCCGGCCGGGTGAAACCGGCGTTGTTGACCAGGATGTCGATATGGCCGAACTCGTCCACGCAGGCCTGGATCAGGCCTTGGGCCTCGGCCTTGACGGCCACGTCGGCCTTGACCGCCCTGGCCCGGCGGCCCAGTTTTTCCACTTCGACCACGACCTCCTTGGCGGTCCGGTCGTTCCGCACATAGTTGACGATGACATCGGCGCCGGCCCGGGCATAGGCCAGGGCTACGGCCCGGCCCACTCCACGGCCGCCGCCGGTGACGACGGCCGCCTTGTTCTCGAGTTTCATGGTTGACTCCTTGCCTGGTTTCGCCGGCCCGCGGCAAAGAACCGGAACGCCAGGAGCGTCCACTTGGGCCGGCCATGGTTATATTGTGACTATATTGTAATTACACTTCATAGAATAGGACCGGGGTCTTGTCAAGGGGAAATTCCGAAAAACACGAACCCGGCGCCTGGCCGGCCCGATATCTGAAAGCCGCCGGAAGTCGCCGACCGGTTGCCTTGTTATTTCATGGAAATATTGCTAAGCTGGCCGCAAGTCAAAAGACGGCTGTTTTGAATTCCCAGCTTTTCCCAGGGTTTCGGATATGATCGAACTTGCCGGCTGGCGGATGAAGGCGATGGAGGCCGTCAAGGCCCTGCGCGGGACATATTTCTTCCGGGTTATGGGCCTGACCCTGGTCATACTCTTCCTGGCCGTCGCGGGCGTGTATCTGGTGGAATTCAAAACCACCGCCGACCAGGGACTATGGGACGCCTTCTGGTGGGCCATGGTCACGATCATGACCGTGGGCTATGGGGACATTGTGCCCAAAAGCGTGCTGGGTCGTCTTATCGGCATAATGGTCATGGTTTCAGGTCTGGTTCTGATATCCCTTTTGACCGCCAGTATCGCTTCGGTATTCGTGTCCCGCCGGATAAAGGAGGTTGAAGGATTGGAAGACGTTCGCGACAGGGATCATATCGTCATTTGCGGCTGGAACGACAACGGATCGGCCCTGCTGCAGGGTCTTTATCATGATTTCAAGCCCCGGGTGCCGGTCATCGTCCTGGTCAACGAACTCAGCCGGGAAGACGTGGACGCCATCATCTATCGCTTCAAGGATGTAACCTTCCGTTACGTGCGGGGCAATTTCACCAAGGAGGAGATACTGGCCCGGGCCAACATCAGACGGGCCAGGGCGGCCATCATCATGTCCGACACGAGCGGCGATCACCCTTATGAAAAGGCCGACGAGCGGACCATTTTCGGCTGCCTGGCCATTAAGTCCCTGGCCCCCAAGGTCAGGACCTGCGCCGAGCTGAGGAACCCGGAAAACAAGGAACACCTCAAGCGGGCCAACGTGGACGAGATCGTGGTCCGCGGCGAATACAACGCCGCCATCCTGGCCGGCGCGGCCGCCGATACCGGCCTGTCCCAGGTGATAAAACGGCTGATGGACGTGGAGGAGCCCAACCGGCTGTGGCGGGCCCGCCTGCCGGAAAAACTGATCGGACAAACGGTGACCGAAGCGATGGATTATTTCCAAACCAAGTATTCGGCCATCCTGATAGCCCTAGTCACCGAGACCACGCCCATGAAGCTCGAGGACATACTCTCGCAGGATCATTCGGCCATCGATTCGTTCATCAAACGCAAGTTCGAGGAATCCGGCAAGGACTATTTCGCCTCGGGCAAGACGCGCATCTCGATTCAGATCAACCCGCCTCGTGATTATGTCTTGACCAGACATGACGCGGCCATTGTGCTGGGGGCCGTTAGACCCGGGGAAACGTCCCTGCTGGAAAAATCCCTGGACCTCATGACCGGCAGCGGTTGAGCGGAGGCTTGAGGCGTGGAAACCGACCTGAAGGAAAGAGCGGAAGTAGCCGGCAAGAGTTATATTTTTCAAGACCTCGAGCCGGACGAACTCGAGGCCATGGCCCAGATAATGAACCCCTGCGAGTTCAAGTCCGGTGAAACCATAATGAAGGAAGGCCAGACCGGCCGGTCCATGTACCTGATCGCCTCGGGCGAAGTCCAGGTTTCCAAATCCCTGACCATGAAATTCGGCGAGGACGACTTCCGGGAGACGGAAAAGACCTTGAGCGTGTTCCGGGCCGAAGATCACGTGGTCTTCGGCGAAATGGCCCTGGTCACCGAAGGCGAACGGAGCGCCACCATCGCCTGTCTTTCCGATTGCCGGCTCTATAAAATATCCCGGGACGATTTTCTGAATCTGAGCCATGCCCGGCCGTCCTTGGCTTTCAAAGTCACCATGAGGTTGGCCGAACTGCTCAGTCAGCGGCTCAAGAAATCGGGCGATGACGTGGTGCGGCTGACCACGGCCTTGTCCATCGCCTTGAGCCAATAGGGTCTGAGGAATTTTTAAGACCGCGCCAGCGTCCGCCCGAAATCGTCGAAGGATTGAGATGAAGATACTGGTAACCGGTGGAACCGGATTCGTCGGCGGGGCCTTGACCGGCCATCTGGCCCGGGCCGGCCACGAAGTCCTGGTTCCGTCCAGATCGGCCCACGACCGCCGAGAAGTTCATTCAGGAATAAGACTGATCGAGGGCGACCCTAATTTCCCCGGCGAATGGCAAGACGCCGCGGCCGAAGTTCAGGCCGTGGTCAATCTGGCCGGCGCCTCCATATTTACCCGTTGGACCGGGGAAGCGAGGCAAAGAATAATAGACAGCCGCCTCGACACCACCCGCCACCTGGTTCAAGCCCTGGCCCGACAACCCGATCCGGACAAGGTGCTGCTCAACGCCTCGGCGGTGGGATATTACGGCTTTCGAGGAGACGAAGACCTGGACGAATCCGGCCGGCCGGGCCATGACTTTTTGTCTCAAGTGACCCAGGCCTGGGAGGCCGAGGCGCTGAAGGCCGAAGCGGCCGGAGTCCGGGTCGGCTTGATGCGTTTCGGCGTGGTGCTGGCGCCTGACGGCGGCGCCTTGGGGCGGATGCTCCCGCTGTTCCGCCGGGGACTGGGCGGCCCTTTGGGCCGCGGCCGGCAGTGGTTCTCCTGGATTCATCGCCAGGACCTGATCCGGGCCACGCTGCTCCTGTTGGAACGGCCCGAGGCCTCCGGTGCGTTCAATTTCACCGCGCCCAACCCGATCCGGAACAAGGAACTAGCCCGAGTCCTGGGCCGGGTCTTGAAAAGGCCGGCCTTTCTGCCCGCCCCCGCCTTCATGATCAAGCTGGTCCTGGGCGAGTTCGGGTCGGTTCTGTTGGAAGGCCAGAAAGTCCTGCCCCGACGGCTGTCGGAAATGGGATTTGAATTCAGGTTTCCGGAGATAAATCAGGCCCTGGAAGATATTTTAAGAGCTTGATAGATTCCATAATGGCCTAGCGAACAAAAGGGTTTTACTCCCATGGCCTAGACAAGGTGGTGCGAGATGAAAAAGGTTGTCTTGATACTGGTTTCAGCCGCGTTTTTTTTCTGGCCTCATCTGATTTCGGCCCAGGGCGACCTGGAGGGCAAGCCTTTTGCCGCCCGGCTGGGCATCATCGTCTATGACCGGCTTACGCCCAAGGTCAACGACCTGAACAACATCAACAGGGACCTGCGGTCCATCCTCAAGTCCATCGAGAACGACCGCAAATACAACATCCTGGCCCAGGTCATCTGGTGCGGCGAGATGATCGCGGCCCACGGCCATTACGAGATCAGGCTGTTGGGGCTCCACGAGAAGATAAAGGACGAAGCCAAGAATGATTATTACCGGGACAACGCCATCCAGACCAAGGCCGCGGCCAAGGTGGTGCGGGACCGTCTGGAAGACATCAAGCGGCTCTTCCCGTTCATCAAGGACGAAGAGACCGTGGCCCTGGTGGAAAAGGTGATCAACCATGCCGCCAAGATGGCCGGGGATTTGGACATCACCGTGCTCATGCTGGAACAGCAGGCCAAGGGCGGCGGCGGGCCGATCAAGGAGCAGACGATCAAATAGGCTACTTAACCGGCGGCCACATCCGGAAGCAACCCGGATATTGAAGACCGTTCTCGCGGACCACCCTTGAAAGGCGATGAACATCTTTCCTCCACCATCCGGGAGAAGAGTTTCTTATTCTCTTCCCGGTCTTCGATACAAGAAGCCCGGACCTTGGTCGAAAAATGGCGCGCCCTGGGGGTAGCCCAGTATCAGGCCGAACCATCCCCGGCGGGGCAAGATCCAGGGCCGGTTTATCTGGCCTGGGGCAACCTGGAAATCCTGAAACTTCCCCGCGCCGCGGTGATCAATTCCCGCAAACCGAAGACTAATCGTCCCGGCGACCGCTGGCTCCGGATCACCCGGCGGCTGACCGAACTGGCCCGCCGGGAAAGTATGGCCCTGGTGGCCAGCCTGGGCGAGCGTCATTATGAACTGGCCGCCTGCGCGGCCATCGAGAATCAAGGTCCGCTGATCCTGGTCCTGGATGGCCCTTTACCCTTGTTTACGCCGGAGGAAAAGAAGATCGCTTTCCAGGAGCGATATGGTTCCTTCATCGTTCCCGGCCAAACGGTCCTGCTCTCCCCTTTCCTTCCGCGACGGCTGCCGCCGTTAAGGTCGAGGAAACTGGTTCGGGATGAAGCCGTGATCCGGCTGGCCGATCGACTCCTGGCGGCCGAAATCCGGGCCGGCGGCCACATGGAACGGCTATTGACCGGCGCAATAAAACAAAACCGCGGGATTCGGGTCTACCGACCCGACCAATTCGACTCGGCCACGCGGGGCAACCGGAACCTGTTGGCCCTGGGCGCCGAACCCTGGTCCGAGCCTGGGGCGACGGTTTCGGCCGGACTTGAGCAAGCCAAAAAGGTTGAGACCGGCGCCATCCAAGCAGGGACGAAATCCTCGCCGCCTGAACTTGGGTCTTACCTGATTCATTTCACCCGCTCGTGCTTGGGGCCGTGGCCGGGTCAGTCCCTTTTCGATTACTATCGGGCCTTGATCGCGGAAGAAGAAAATGCCGGCCATACGGCCTTCGACGCCCTGGGCCGTATTCTCGAGGAAGGCCGGCTGCGCGGCTCGGGTCGACTTATCCGCGGCCAATATCCGGTGGTATCGTTCACCGCCCTCGGCCTGGCCGGACTCGAGAACCTGATCCACTGGCGCCGGACCCTGGCCCGCTGGACGGTCGAGCCTTTTGGCCTAGCCATTGACCGCCGGACCTTGTTCGAACTAGGCGCCCGGCCGGTAGTTTATGGAGACGAAGACACCTGGCGGCGTCTGCCTGGAGATCAGCGCTACCGATTTCAATCCCGCGGTTCCGCCGGCCGGGACTGGCCCCGGGAAAAGGAATGGCGCCTGGCGGGTGATTTGGATTTAAAGGCCGTGCCCGAGGAGAAGATCAGGGTCATTGTGCCTGAATCGAAGGAGACGGCGGCGGTCGAAGCCCGTTATGGGCTGAAGGTGGAGACGCTGTATCGACCCTGGCCCCAACTCTCGCCTGCCCGGTCGAGACAGGGGCGAAGCAGACCTGGCCTGCCGTAGCGCCCGTACCCGGCTCAACGATAGGAGGCGTATCGCGCCGGCTTTTTCAATCTTGGACGATCTCGCGCCTTGAAGCTGATAACTCGGAGCTATCCTGGATTTATGGGATGCTTCATTAAATTGAGGCCACGCCTGACTGCAAGCTTGCCCGCGAGTCGAAAAAAGAATTGGCGACTCCGGCAGGACCGTGTTATTAAAAAAAACAGCGATAAATTGCGGGTCGAGTCAACGGTCCACCTTATCGGCCGCGGAAGCGGACCGGGACAGGATTCAGATATCGGAGGGGAGGCCGGCCGTGAAGATCAATCCCCGTACGCCGCCCCGGCGACGCTGGGTGGGCATCGCCTTGGCCCTGATGACCGCGGCCGGGGGTCTGGCCTTGGGGGCGGCCTGCGTTCCCTTGCCCTCGCCTACCGCCGCGCCGTCCCATATCCTGAGCGACCTGAAATGGCACAAGCTGGGCCGCCCCGAGGGTCCGGGACCCTTCCCGGCCATGATCGTCCTGCATGGTTGTGGAGGGATCGGGCGGCGGGAACCGGAATGGGCCGAGCGGTTGCGTGGCTGGGGCTACGTCACCCTGATTCTGGACAGCTTAGGCCCACGCGGGTATAGAGACGTCTGCCAACAGGCCAACGTCACCCGGGCCGACAGGATCGCCGATGCCCAGGCCGCCGCCGCGTACCTGCGACGGCTTGATTTCGTCCAGCCGGACCGCATCGGTGTCATCGGATTTTCCCACGGCGGCTGGACGACTTTGGGAATAGTCCAGAGCCGATCGAACCCGCCGCTATTTCAGGCCGCGGTGGCCTTCTACCCCCGCTGCGATCCGGAAAAGGACGCCAACGTGGGCCTGCCGCTCTTGATCCTGATCGGCGGCAGGGACGATTGGACTCCGGCCTCCCGTTGCCGGGACCTGATGCCCCGCCTGATCCGGCCGGGCACCACCGAATTGGTGGTCTACCCCGAGGCGTACCATGACTTCGACTTCGCCCACGAGACACGGGACTACCTGAACCACCATCTGGCTTACGATCCCGCGGCCGCCGCCGACGCCATCGAGCGAACCCGGGTTTTCCTGGAACGACACCTTAAGAAATACTGAGCCAGCCCTGATTACCGGACGATTTTCATAACCGGCCTCGGGAATATCCGGTTTCGAGGCACGGCCATTTCACTTAATCCCTGGAATCCAGCCCTCGAGGCTGGCCAACCCGCGATCGTTGGGTGTCCTGGCCGTCGCTCAGGACGGCTCGACGCGGTATTCCTCGAGGTGCAGTTCGTCCTCGGCGCGGATGATGACCCTCTTGCCGATCCGCAACTCGAGTTCCTCGAGGTCGTGGCGCTCCTCGTCCAGGAGCATCTCCTTGATGGCCGGATTCACGGTCAGGCAGAGGGAAGACGCGCTGGTGGCCATGGCCTCGCGTTCGAGGTCCAGGAAGGCCTCGTGGCAGACCGAAGTCTTGGAGAGCAGATAACCTTCGCCCTGGCAGTAGAAGCAGGGCTCGCGCAGCAGGCGGTCGATGTCCTCGCGGGTGCGCTTGCGGGTCATCTCGATCAGGCCGAGTTCGGACATGGGCAGAACCTTGGTTTTGCTCTTGTCCCGGCGCAAGGCCTCGACCAGGGCGGAAAAGACCTTCTCCCGGTTGGCTTCCCGCTCCATGTCTATGAAGTCGATCACGATCAGACCGCCGATGTTGCGCAGGCGAAGCTGGTACGCTATCTCCCGCACCGCTTCGATGTTGGTCTTGAGAATGGTTTCCTCGAGGTTGTGCTGACCCACGTAACGGCCGGTGTTGACGTCAATGGAGGTCAAGGCCTCGGTGGCCTCGATAACGATGTATCCGCCCGATTTGAGCCAGACCTTCTTGGACAGGGCCCGGGCGATTTCCATCTCCACCCCGGACACGTCAAAGATGGGCTCCCGGCCCTTATAAAGCTCGACCGAAGACCGCAACCCCGGGGAAAAGGTCTCGATGAACTTGAGCACTTTTTCGTACTCGGCCTCGTTGTCCACGATCAGACGACTCACTTCGGCGGTGAAAAGGTCGCGGACCGCCCGCAGCGTGGGGTCCAGTTCCTGGTGAACCAGGCTGGGCACGGGCGCGTTGGCCGCCTTTTTCTGAATGCCCTGCCAAAGCCTTTTCAGGAATTCCATTTCCGACTTGATCACTTCCGGACCGGCGCCTTCGCTGGCCGTCCGGGCGATGAAACCGTATTCGGCCGGCCTGAGCTTTTCGATCGTTTCCCGCAGCCGCCGGCGCTCTTCCTCGTCCTCGATGCGGCGCGAGACGCCGATGCGGTTGGTGGTGGGCATCAACACCAGATGCCGGCCGGGCAGAGAGACGTGGGAGGTAACTCGGGCGCCCTTGTGGCCCAGGGGTTCCTTGGAGACCTGGACCAGTATCTCCTGGCCTTCGTGGAGAAGGTCTTCTATCTGGAAGCCGGGCTCGACGGGCTTTTCCAGGACAATGGGCTCTTCCTCGACGCCGTTCTCCAAACGCAGGAGCTGTTCGAATTCCTGTTTGTGATCGTACACGTCCGAAACATACAGAAAAGCGGCCCGGTCGTGACCGATGTCCACGAAAGCCGCCTGCATGCCCGGCAGGACCCGGACCACCCGGCCCAGGTATAGATTGCCGGCAAGACCGCCCGTGGCTGACCTTTCGACGTGAAACTCGACCACGGCGCCGTTCTCGACCAAGGCGATCCGTATTTCATGTTTGCGGGCGTTGATAATGAGTTCCGTGGCCATTACCCGTCACCTATGCCAGCAGGGTTTCCAGTTTCACCAGCCTGATTTCGGCCAGAATTTCGGGGGTCAGATCGAATAGGGCCTTGGCGGCGGCCAAGGGCTTGATCGACCCCGTCTGGTCCTGGAACAGCGTAAGCTCTATCTCCTTGGGGGTCAAGACCTTAACTGGCCCCAACCAAAGCTTGAGGTTCCTGGGTTCGATTCCGGACTTGGTCTTCTTGTCCACCCAGATGTTGTCGGCGGCCAGGGCCGCTTCCAGGGCGAGGGGATCGAATCTTTCCCGGTCGACCTCGAGGCGGTAGCGCGAGCCTTTCACCCTGATCCTGGGCTCCTCCGGGTCAAGCCGCCTCACGCCTTTGACGCGAAACCCGGCCGGAAGTTCCCGGATTAGAAGATCGGCCACGGCCGCCTCCTCTGGGGACCCCAGTATTTCGCTCTGAAGATATTCGTCCCGGCTGGCCAGCCCCACCGGCAGGGCCGTGGCGAAAGAGAGGCGCGGCTGGGGATGGAAGCCCTGGCTCATCTTGAAGTCCAGACCCGCCCGCCGGAAGGCCCGGGTGAAGACCTCGACGGTTTCGAGATGGCTCAGGAGCCGGACCCGACCCTCCTTGGCGTAATTGATCAAGTAGCGATCGGACGATTCCGGGAGGGAGAGAGGGGACATGACCGGCTCGCGGAAAGGGCCTTCCGGGCAGAGCCGCGGCCGGACTTCCTGGAAGTCGCACATCCCGCAACCGGCGCAGGCGCCGTCCCGGCAATCGGCCGTGGTCCGGCCCTGGTAGGCCCTTTCCCTTTCGGCCCAGAGGTAGTCGAGGTCAGGTCCGCACTTCAGATGTCCCCAAGGCAGGGTCTCGGACCTTGGCCTGCCCCGCAGATAATCATCCGGATTCAAGCCGGCTTTTGCCAGGCCGGCCCGCCAGAGATCGAGCCGGAGCAGATCGTTCCAGGAATCGAAACGTCCGCCGCGGGCCTGGACCGACCGAATCACCGGCCCGAGGCGGCGATCGCCGCGGGCCAGCAGGCCTTCGATCAGGCTGGACTCGGCCGGATTCCATTTGGGTTTGAGCTTCGGTCGTTTCAGCCGGCCCCGCAGGAGGTCCATCCTGGTCCTGATCTCCTCGGGAGTCAGCATGGGTTCCCACTGGAAAGGGGTGTGGGCCTTGGGTACGAAGGCGGCGAAGCTCACGTTGACCTGGGCCCTGGCGCCGGCCTGGACTCGGCGGGCCAGATCGGCTATGGCCAGCACGTCGGCCTCGGTTTCCGTGGGCAGTCCGATCATGAAATAGAGCTTGATCAACCGCCAACCCAGGCTGAAGGCGGTCCGGGCCGTCCGCGTCAAGTCTTCCTCGGTCAGGTCCTTGTTGATCACCTCCCTCAGGCGCTGGGTGCCTGCTTCCGGGGCCAGGGTGAAACCGGTCTTACGGACCCGCTTGATCTGGCGCATCATTTCCGGGGTCAGGCTCTTGACCCGCAGGCTGGGCAGGGACATGGCCACGTGCCTGGAACCATGAACGTCCATGAAGGCGGCCAGAAGTTCGGTCAGGCAGGTGTAATCGCCGGCGGAAAGGGAAAGGAACGAGGCTTCGTCCAGGCCGGTGGAGGCCAGGGTTCTGGTCGCCAGATCGAGGATGGTCTCCGGCCGGCGTTCCCGGACCGGCCGATAGATGAACCCGGCCTGGCAGAAACGGCAGCCGCGGGTGCAGCCCCGGGCGATCTCGAAGGCCACCCGGTCATGGACCGGTTTGGTGAAAGGAACTATGGGCCGGTCGGGGAAATAGGCGGCGTCCAAATCCGGACAGACCGCCCGGGCCGCGGTTTCGTATCCCGCTTTCTTAGGTTCGACCAGGACCAACCGGCCGGCCCGGTCATAAATCGGTTCGAAAAAGGCGGGAACGTAAATACCAGGGCGGCCGGCCAGGGCCGACAACAGCTCTGGTTTTGATCCGCCCGCCTCTTTCCAGGCCGCGATCTCGTCCAGGACCTCGAGGAAGCCGGCTTCGGCGTCGCCCAGAAAGAAGAAATCGAAAAAGTCGGCCAGAGGCTCCGGATTGCCGGCGTTCGGGCCGCCGCCTACAATCAGGGGCCTTCCGGCGCCGCGTTCCCTGGCCAGAAGCGGCAGGCCGGCCAGATCGAGCATGTTCAATACATTGGTATAGGACAGTTCGTACTGCAGTGAAAAGCCGATGAGGTCGAATTCGCCCAAAGGCCGGCCCGACTCGAGGCTGGCCAGTCTTTGTCCCTTGGCCCGCAGGTCTTCTTCCAGGTCCAGCCAGGGCGCCATGACCCGTTCGGCCCAGAAATCAGGCCGGCCGTTGATCAGGCCGTACAGGATTTTAAGGCCCACGTGGCTCATGCCGATCTCATATACGTCCGGGAAGGCCAGGGCGATCCGCAGCCTGACCGCGGCCTCGTCTTTAATAACCGCGCCGACTTCGCCGCCGAGATATCGGCTGGGCCGGTCCAGTCTCTCCAGTCTGTCGGTGACAAGGGACATGAGGGATAAAAGCAACCTCAAATCATTATTACATCGAGAAGGGGATCAGTCTTTGGTTTTCAAGGTCCGGTCGAGGAACCGGCGGGTGTATTCGTCGCCCGAATCCTTCAGCACGGTCCAGGAAGCGTCGGCGTGTATCCGGCCGTTTCTAAGCAGCAGAAACCGATCGGCGAACCTCATGGCTGTGTGAACGTCGGTGGTGGCCGCCATGAGGGTCATCTTATATTGGGCCACCAGGGACTTGATCAGGTTGACGATGCGCACGGAAGTCACCGGGTCCAGTCCGGCCGCCGGTTCGTCAAAGAGGGCCAACTCGGGCGTGGTGGCCAGGGCCCGGGCCACGGCCACGCGCTTCTTCATGCCGCCGGAAAGCTCGAAAGGAAACTTATTGATGGCCGATAAAAGATTAACGCCTTTAAGCAGGCGGGTGATAACGGCCTCCTTTTCCTTGAAGGGCAGACTCGTCTCCTCGTCCAGAACGAACATGATGTTTTCGCGGACGGTCATGGAATCGAACAAGGCCCCGGATTGGAACTGCATCTCTATCTTTTTTAAAAGGTCTCTCCTGGCCCTTTCTCCCAGTTCGCGTATGTCGCGGCCGAAGACCGTCACCCGGCCCTGTTCCGGCTTGACCAGGCCGGCGATGATTTTGAAAATAGTAGTCTTGCCGCTCATGGATTCGCCGGTAAGGCTTATATATTCTCCTTCGCTCACCGTGAAGGAGACTCCGTCCAACACGCGCCGGCCGTTGTATACCTTGACCACGTCCTCGAAGACCACCACTTCCCGGCCGGAAGGCGGGGCGGAAGGTCGAGCTTCTAGAAACAAAGGGTCTCCGGGCATATCGAGCCGTCCGCGGCCACGATCACCGAGCCGGTCGCCAAATAGGCCGTCGGTTCTCCTAAATGATCAACCAGGCCTTCGAACTCGAAGGCGATCCGACGGCCGCCCCCGGGCAGGTCCTGGCAGGAAAGGACTTGAAAGGATTCCTCCACCACCTGGAAGTTATAAGTATTGAGCCCCTGGCCGCCGCTTCGATTCAGCGTCGCCGCCAACTGGCCGGCCAGTCGGAGCAGGTCGGATTTGGTGTAATCGATCATGTTTGCGTATACCCCGGTCGCGCCAGATATAGATCAGGTCCTGGGCCGCGTCAGAAGAGTTTTATAACATGATTCCACTGTTTCAATCCATGACGAACCAGCCGGTGAGCGGCCGGGTCCGTCCGCCCCGCAGGGCCTGGGCGATGAAAAGCTCCTTCTGTCCCTGCCGCTCCCTCGGTCCATAGGAAATCCGGCCGAAGACCCCTTTGAAATCCTTCAGGCCCTCGAGTTCGGAGACTAGTCTTTCCCGGCCCAGTTCCGGACCGCATCGCCGCAAGGCCTCGATCAGCGGTTCGGCGAAGCCGAAACCGGCGCAAAAAAAAGCGCCCCAGTTATCTCCCCGGGCCGCGTATTCCTCGTGGGCCCGCCGGTACTTTTCCATCAATGGTGATGGGTCGGCCGGCGACTCCGACCAAGTAGTGAAAATAGTTCCTGCCCACAGGCCGTCGGTCATTTTATCCAACAGGGCCGCGTCGGCCAGAGATCCATTGGTCATCCAGACCGGGCCGCCGCCGGGCAGACCGGCCGCTTCCCGCCGCAAGACCGCGGCCTGAACCGGGGTCAGCCACATGATTACGGTTTCAGGCCGGGCTTGTTCGAGGGCCTGAACCTTGTCCTTCAGGTCATAATCCGAATTCTTGACCGCGATGGCGGCCGCCGGCGCCAGGTTGTACATCTCGAGCCGGCGGAGGACTCCAGCAAGACCATCCTGGCCAAAGGGGCCGTCGTCATGCACGACGGCTATCCGCCGGTGGTTCAGGACCTCGACTCCGTATTTGACCAGGGCGGAGGCCTCGTCCCGGTCCGTCGGACGGACCGCGAAGACGGCCGGCCTGGGCGGGACGGCGAACCGGCCGGAACCGGAGATCATGCCCACCCAGGGTATCCTCTTCTCATCCAGGTAATCCAGGACAGCCAGGCCCGAGGCCGTGCCCACGCCGCCGACAAAGGCCAATACGTTTTTTTCTTCGACCAGGGTCCTGACGCCTGCTTCGGTCACCGCCGGATCGGAACGATCGTCGAACATGACCAGTTTGAGTTGCCGTCCGTGGAGGCCGCCCTGGTGGTTGATCTGGGTGAAAAAGGCGGCCGCGCCGCGCAGGATGGCGGCCCAGGGCGCGTTCGGCCCGGACAAAGGTCCCCAGGACCCTATCCGGATCACCTGGCCGGCCGGGTCCCGCGACGGAGCCGGGTCAGGACTTCCGGCCGCGTAAGCTAGACCAGACAGGCTCAGGAACAGAAGCAGGGTCGGAAGCAGGCGGCGGCGATAGGTTCCTGGTTCAAGAGTCATTAAGAAACCATCCTACCTGGGTCTAAATCCATTGGCCTGGGGCCTTGGTTCATGCTATATATAAAAGTTCAGACAAGTCATCTTAAATCCTTGGCGCCGTTTCGGCAAGGCTGAACGCCGTCCGATGGACGCAGGCAACTTTTGTCGGCTAGGAGGTCTGAATGGTCAACCCTGACTCAGTGCCAAAGCTTTTTCTTGCCACCGTGGAAAAAAACGGGGCGCAAACGGCTTTGCGCAAGAAAGAATACGGACTCTGGCGCGACCTATCCTGGAACGACTATTTACAGCACGTCCGTTGGGTGGCCTTGGGCCTTATCTCCCTGGGGTTCGAGAAAGGACGGACCGCGGCCATAATAGGCGAGAATTCACCGGAGTGGGTTTACGCGGACCTGGGCATCATGTGCGCCGGAGGCGTGACCGTGGGCATCTACACCACCAACGCGGCCGCCCAGTGCGAGTATATCGTCGCCGATTCCGAGGCCTGGTTTTACTTTGCCGAGAACGAGGAGCAACTGGATAAGGTCCTCGGTTTCCGGGAACGAACCCCTCATCTGAAAAAGATCATTGTCTGGGACATGGAGGGCCTGCATGACTTCCGTGACCCCATGGTAATGAGTTTCGACCAACTTCTCGAACTGGGCCGCGAGATGAGTTCAAGGGAGCCCGACCTTTTCCAACGCCGTGTTGACGATACCAGCGGTGAAGACCTGGCCGTGCTCATTTACACTTCCGGCACCACCGGTCCGCCCAAAGGGGCCATGCTCACCCACGGCAATCTGCTCTGGATAAGCGAGTCCCTGGGCCAGGTGGTGGAAGTCCGCCGCCGGGACGAGTTCCTCTCCTTCCTGCCTCTCTGCCACATTTTCGAGCAGCTCTTCACCATCCTGGCCAATCTGCGCTATGGCCCGGTGGTGAACTTCATCGAGAACACGGACACGGTCACGGCCAACATGCGCGAGGTCTCGCCCACGGTGAGCTACGCCGTACCGCGCATTTGGGAGAAGTATTATTCCACGGTCATGATCAAGATGGCCGACGCCACCTGGTTCAAACGGCAGGTCTTCAAGCTGGCCTTGGGCGTGGGGCTCAAGCACGCCCGTTTGAAGCTGGACTTCAAGCCTATTCCCGGCTACTTGAAACTGGCCTACGGCTTGGCCTACGCGGCCATCTTCCGTAAACTCAAGAAGCGCCTGGGCTTTGATCGGACCAGGATCGCCGTGAGCGGCGCGGCCCCCATTTCCCCTGACATCCTGATCTTTTTCCACGCCATAGGCGTGCCGCTGCGGGAGGGCTACGGCCAGACCGAGGGTTCGGGCGTGACTTCGGCCGCGCGGTTCGACCACGTCAAGATAGGCACGGTCGGCCAGCCTCTGCCCGGCTGCGAGGTCAAGATCGCCGAGGACGGCGAGATTCTGGTCAAGAGCCCGGGGGTGTTCAAGGGTTATTTCAAGAACCCGGAGGCCACGGCCGAAACCCTCAAGGACGGCTGGCTGCATTCGGGCGACGTGGGCGTGATGGACGAGGACGGCTTCCTGAAGATAACGGACCGCAAGAAGGACCTGATCATCACCGCCGGCGGCAAGAACATCGCGCCGCAATTCATCGAGAACCAGCTTAAATTCAGTCCGTACGTCAACGACGCCGTGGTCATCGGCGACCGCCGCAAGTACATGACCGCCTTGATAGTCCTGGACGAGGAGAACGTGGCCAAGTTCGCCCAGGACAACAAGATACCCTTCAACACTTACGAAAGCCTGACGGTGAACGAAGAGATCATCGCCCTGATCGAAAAGGAAGTGGAGAAGGTCAACAACGCCCTGTCCCGGGTCGAGCAGATTAAGAGATTCAAGATTCTGCCCAAGAAGCTTTACGAGGAGGACGGCGAGGTCACGCCCACCATGAAGGTCAAGCGCAAGTATATCAACGAGGCCTTCAAGGACCTGATCGAATCCATGTATCGCTGAAAAGTCCTGCTCCAGGGGCGCGGAAAGCGGTCCCGGCAGAAGCGGGACCGCTTTTTTTGGGGTTAATGGATAGAATTAATCCATATTGAGCAGGATTCCTTGTAATCCGATACACAGTTGTTTGTTTCAGCGATTCTGAACGAAAAAGAACTTGACAAGGACATAAGGGCATGTGATAGTGTGACTACTTAATAGTCAAATTGGCTACTAAATAGCTTTTCAGGAAGATCACTAATGTCCCCTGTGGTATTAGAAGATGAATCGTTCCGAGACGGACTGCAGTTCGAGCAGTAAGTCCTGTTCCTGGAGGAAAAACTTTCCCTTCTCTACCTCCTGGCGGCGGCGGGAGTAAAGCGGCTCGAGACGGGAATCGACCTGAAGGCCCTTGACCAGGTGGTGGACCGTTATGAAGAGCTTTTGGGCCGCGGCCTGCCGGGCCGCCTGAACCGGGTGATCAAATCCCAAGGAGTCTCTTGCGGATGAATAAGCCGACCCGCCAGGCCGATCGCCACGTGGAGGCCGTGCTGGCCGCACTCGATGTATTGGAATGTTTTTTGGTCAAGCCCAGCCTCACTACAATGGAGATCATGCAGGCCACCGGGTTCACCCGTAACCGGGTGATTCGGCTGACGGGGACTCTCACGCACCGAGGCTACTTAATTGGAGATGACGGCACAGGAACCTTCACCATCGGTTCGAAGGTTTTTGCGCTGGGGAAGGTCTTCGAGCGCAACAGAGTCATCCTGGCCCTCGTCAGGCCCATTTTGTGCGACATCGCCCTGAAAACCGGTGAGTCCGCATCGTTTTACGCCCGCGAGGGTTTGGAACGCGTGGTCGTTGCGCGCGAGGAGGGCACTCATTCCATTCGCCACGCCATCTCCGAGGGGCAGCGCATGGACTTGCATGCCGGAGCCGCCGGTAAAATCATTCTGGCCTATTCGAACGCGGATTTGGTGGATAGCGTTATCGCCAAGACCGGCTTGCCCAAACGCACGGCCGCGACTCTCACCGACAGGAACAAACTGACCAAGGAATTGGAAAACATCCGAGACCAAGGGTATGCGGTCAGCATCGGCGAGCGCGCGGCCGATGTCTGCGCCCTGGCCGCACCCGTTTTCGAACATGGGCATGAACTGGTAGGCGCGCTCTGCATTTCCGGCCCCGTCAGCCGATTCACTCTTCCCATCCGCAAATCGTACGTGAAGGTCCTGCTGGCCGCCGCCACCCAGATCTCCCGGCAACTGGGATGGTCGAGAGTTGGCGTTGAAACGCGCTCCCGACCGGCGGACGGCAATATAAAAGGAGAAGCTTCGGCGGAACCACCGGAGAAAACCCATGCTCAACCTTTTCGGCCCGCCCGCGGTCATTGAAACCGAAGTTTTCTCGTCCCTGCCCCAGCGTTTTCGCCGGACTGGACAGCGTTCTCAATGGGCCGAGGCAAATAAGGGCGGATCCCTCATCGATAGCTTCATCGAAGGCCCCTCCTTCGACCGTGCTGGCAACCTTTATGTCGTCGACATCCCCTTCGGGCGCATCTTCCGCATCTCGCCCCAAGGAGACTGGAATCTTGTAGCCGAATACGATGGCGAGCCCAACGGTCTCAAGGTTCACCAAGACGGCCGAATCTTCGTGGCCGACTACCGCAATGGCCTCATGCAGCTTGACCCCGGCACCGGCCGCGTCACGCCATATCTCACCCGGCGCCACTCCGAAAATTTCAAGGGGCTGAACGATCTGGTATTCGCCTCCAACGGGGACCTCTACTTCACCGACCAGGGCCAGACCGGCCTGCACGACCCTAGCGGTCGGGTGTACCGCCTTTCACCGGAAGGAAGGCTCGACTGCTTGATCGCCAATGTGCCCAGCCCCAACGGCCTCGTGCTGAACCCGGAGGAGAATGTGCTGTATGTGGCGGCGACGCGCGCCAATGCGGTCTGGCGCATGCCCCTCCTAAGAGACGGGAGCGTGTCCAAGGTAGGGTTATTCTTTCAGTTTTTTGGAAGCAGCGGCCCGGACGGCCTGGCGATGGATGAAGCCGGCCACCTCGTCGTGGCCCACGCGAGTTTGGCCTCGGCCTTTGTTCTGAGTCACAAGGGAGAATTGCTCTACCAGGTCCGTGCCTGCACGGGTGGAACGGTCACGAACGTGGCTTTCGGCGGCCAAGACCGCCGGAATCTCTATCTCACCGAATCGGAAACCGGCAGTATTCTAGTTGCCTACTTACCGGTTCGGGGCCGGGAGATGTATTCGCATATGAAAGCGCTTCCATAAGAGGCGAAAGCCACAGACACCTTAACCAAGGAGGTAACCATGAAACGAAAACTAGCCATTACGATTTCTTTAGCTGTTTTATTTGTGTTTGGCCTCGGTCCGGCAGCGGCAAAAGAACTGGTCATCGGGACCATCGGACTGACCGGGGACACCTACCAAATGGCCATCGCTTGGTCGAATCTCATGCTCAAGAAGGGCGGAGATCTGAAATTGACCCCCGTGGATGGTGGTGGCACCAATAAAATATTGCGCAGCCTCGCCGCCGGCCGGATGGACCTAGGTTTTATCGGCGCCCCCCATTATCGCGACGCCATCGACAAGGCCGGCGGCTTCAAAGAGGAGCCGGATGACATGGTCGCCAAGTACAAGACCATGCGGACCCTCTTCGCCATCCAGACCGGTGGAGCCCAGTACGTGACCCGTGTCGACTCGAACATTAAAACTATCAACGACTTCAAGGGTAAGAAGGTCGCCATCGGTGCGCCCGGAGGCAACATGGGCCGCGTGTCCACCGTCCTCTTCAAGCTCCACGGTCTGGACGCCGAAAAGGGCGACATCAAGACCCAGTACCTCGAATACGGCGCGGCCCTGGAAGCCCTGGGCAACAACCAGCTCGACGCCGTGGCTGTCTGGGGTGGGGTTCCTCAATCCGGCGTCTACAATGCCTCGCGCGCCAACAAGTTGCGGTTCGTATCCCCCGATGCGGCCAAGCTGCCCGAGTTTCAGAAGTCCCTGACGAACGGGGCCTACTACGTGTTTCGAGAGGTGTCTCCGACAGAAATCAAGGCGGCGTATGGCGATGCCGTGGCGGCGGATGCTCCCATGCGCCTGTGGACCTTTCCCATGATGGTCATCGTAAACAAGGACATGACCAGCGACACCGCCTACACGCTTGTCAAGGAGTTCTGGGAGAAGATCGCCGAGGTCAAAGCCAGCAGCAACACGCTGAGCCTCCTCGATCCGAAGGTCGCCCTGGAGAACGTCTCCGCCGAGGTGCATCCCGGAGCCGCCAAGTATTTCCAGGAAAAGGGGCTGCTGAAGGCGAAGTGACGCCATAAAGAGATCTGGCGAGGATGCAGGCGATGAACACCGCCGTGGATCAAGTCACTCCTCCGACTTCGACTCCAATGGCCCGTTTCCTGGCTTGGCTCGGGGCGGCGGCTTGCGCCGGCATCGTTTTCTTCATTGCCTACACCACCCTGGTGGGTAAACAACCCGCTTGGGTCCAGCTCGAGGGGGTGCTGACGCTGGCGCTGGTCGCCGTGTTTGCCTTCAACCCCTCCCTCAAGAAGGGTGCTTTGCCAGCAAGTTCGGTGGAATCCGTGCTGGCGCTCCTTCTTATGGGCGGAGCCGTGTTGACCGGGGCCTATATGATGCAAAACTACCAGGATATCGCCGCATTCCGCGAGGGGGTGCCGAACACCTGGGACATGGCGGTCTATGTCGTCGGCACGCTGATCGTTCTAGAAGCCTCTCGCCGCGCCGAGGGCTGGGTCCTTCTGGCCGTGGTAATGGCGGCCGTGCTCTACATGTTCGCCGGGCCCTACCTGCCCGGCATGTTCAACCACCGCGGCATGGATGCCAAGCAGGCCTTCGAGCTGTCTTTCAGCCAGCAGGGCATCTTCGGCGTGGCCCTCGACGCGGTGGTGAATATCGTTTACATCTACGTCATTTTCGGCGCGGCGTTGCGCCTGACCGGCGTGGGCGATTTCTTCGACTGGATCTCCGAGGCCCTCACCAAGAAATACCGTTCCGGCTCGGCCCAGTGCGCCATCATCGCTTCGGCGCTTTTCGGCTCCATCAACGGCTCGGCGCCGGCCAACGTGGTCGCCAACGGCGCCATCACCATCAACATGATGTCTCGCGCCGGGTTCACCCGGGCGTACGCCGGCGCGGTCGAGGCCTCTTCGTCGGTGGTCGGCCAGATCATGCCGCCGGTAATGGGCGTCGGTGCTTTCATCATGTCCGAGATCACCGGCATCCCCTACCTCAACATCATGCTGGCCGCCATCGTGCCGTCCCTGATATTCATCTTCTCGTTGAGCATTGTCACGGCCATGGAGGCGGAAAAGCTTGGCATCAGGGGCGAAGGCCATAAGAAGCGTGAACCCTGGACGACGCTACGCCTCGTCCAGTTTGTGGTCATGGCCGCCGGCTTCGGCGTGCTGCTCGTCATGCTGTTCACCGGCTACTCGGTCGACTTGTGCGGCCTGGCGGCCACCGTTACGGTGATCGGCCTTTCCCTGTTTTTTCCCTGGACCCGGCCCAACTGGGCCAAGCTAAAGCAAATAGTGGTGGACGGCGGCAAGGAAGGATTGTCGGTCACCGTGTCCTGTGCGGCGATCGGCATCATCATCGGCGCGGTGGCGGGAACCGGCCTCGGGGTCAAGATCAGTCAGGCGATTGTCTCCCTGGGCAGCGCGTACCTGGTGCTGGCGTTGGTCATGGCCGCTGCCTGCTCGATCCTTCTCGGCATGGGGCTTCCGACCGCCGCCTCCTACCTGATGGTCATCGCCATCGCCGGGCCGGCCATCATTAAATTGAACGTCTCCGTCCTGGCGGCCCACCTTTTCGTTTTTTATTTCGCCGTAATGTCGGCCATCACCCCGCCGGTGGCGCTGGCCGTGTTCGCCGCGGCCGCGATCGCCCAAGTTCCGGTAATTCAGATCGCTCTCATTTCAATGCGCCTGTGCCTGGTGGCTTTCATTCTGCCCTTCATGTGGATTTATCATCCCGAGCTGATGCTGCAGGATATGAGTCTTTCAACGTGGCCGGTGTTTCTGGGCGCGTTTGCGGCCCTGCTCGTGGCGACCGTTGCCCTGGCAGCGATGCAGGTTGGGTATTTCAAGGGACGCTTAAGCATGTGGGAAAGAATCCTGCTCGGGGGGGCCGCCGCTGTTATCTTCTGGCCTGGTGTTGTGAGTACCGCGATTGGTTGCGCGGTAACGACGCTGATTCTGGGGCGAAGGCTCTTCAGGGGCCCATACCGAGCCGTCATCTGAAAGATAGTTCCGATTTTGTTTGAGGATTGCGGTATATTCTTGAGACAAAATCGGAGAGAAAAGCTTTAGATGTAAATTTTCTTTTAATAGTCCCGCGAAACGCGGGATTCGTAATGACATTAATGTTTCTTCCGTTTAAAACCCGCCGCGCCGCGGAGAGTGGGACACGCTCAAAGACCATTCACTATCTTCCGCCCCCGATAACTGATGGGTTACACCCGGCTCATGCCCGCGGCCGGCTCGGTTTCCCGGATCGTCTTGCCGCCCGAGCGCCGCTTCCCATCGTCATCGCCCCCCGGGTGCGTCAACGGAATTTTCGCTTGACTCGACCGGAAGACCTCTTGTAATATTTAGTTATCTAATCACGCAGAGCGTTATTGGGAACATGATCCGCCCAGGCCGGCATTTCGTCCAATCCCTCGCCCGGGGTCTTTCCGTCCTCCAGGTCTTCTCGGCCCAGCGGACGCGCTTGACCTTAAAAGAGATATCCCAACTGACCGGTTTTAACATGACCACGACCCAGCGTATGACCGACACCCTGCAAACCCTGGGTTTTCTGGGGCGCGACGAGCATCTCCGCTTCCATCTCGAACCCAAAGTGCTGGCCCTGGGCTATGCCTATTTAAGGGGGTCAGAGCTGCGCCAGCTCGGGGAAACGCGGATAAAAGAATTCGCCATAAGCATTGACCACACGGTCAACCTGGCCGTGTTGGATGACCTCGAGATCGTGTTTATATATCGTCATGAGATCAAGCGGTTTCTTCAGTTCAAACTCTATGAGGGCTCCCGGCTGCCCAGCTATTGCACCTCGACCGGCAAGGTCCTGTTGGCTTCCCTTGACGACGACGATCTCATGGCCCGGGTTAAACGCATGAAACTCGAACCATACACCAGTCACACCATAACCAATCGCCGAAATCTCCTCGAGGAAATCGCCCGGACGCGGAGTCGTGGTTACGGGGTCAGCGACCGGGAGTTGTCCCTGGCTCTCATATCCGTGGCCGTCCCGCTCATGGACCACGACGGTCAGACCTCGGCCGCGCTGAACGTTTCACTGATGACCGAAGAGGCCGGAGGCAAATCGTTCAAAGGATATGTCGAAAGGCTCAGGGCCGAAGGCGAGAAGCTTTCCAGATTGCTGGGCTACCAAGGTCCTTATCCGGTCTGGCCCGCCGCCAAGAAGCTCAAAGACTTCAAGAAACCGGCCGGCCCCCCGGCGGCGGGCCGGATTTGATCGAAGAGGATGGCGATGGGTCAAGAAATTTCCGAAGACCTGAAACTGATCCTGGATACCGTCCGGCGCTTTGTCGCCCAGGATTTGGAGCCCCTCGGCCGCCGGGTCGAGGAGGAAGACCGGATACCGGATGAAATCGTCCAAAAGATGCGCGACCTGGGCCTGTTCGGTTTAGCCGTTCCCGAAGAATATGGAGGACTGGGGTTGTCCACTTTAGGGGAGGTCATGGTCTACGAAGAACTGGCCAAGACCAACGCCTGCTTCAGAACCCGCCTCTCGACCAGCAACGGCATCGGGTCCATGGGCATTCTCCTGGACGGCACGGAAGAGCAGAAACGTCGATATCTGCCGCGTATCGCCAGCGGCGAATGGACCGCCGCCTTCGCCCTGAGCGAGCCCGAGGCCGGTTCCGACGCGGCGAACATCAGCACCAAGGCCGAACCGGCCGGCGATGATTGGATCATCAACGGCCGGAAGCACTTCATCACCAACGGCGACTGTGCGCACGTTTTTACCACCATGGCCGTTACGGACAAGGAAAAAGGGGCCCGGGGCGGAATCACCGCCTTTATCGTCGAGAGCGACAGGCCTGGCTTCTCCATCGGCGTCCGGGAGAAAAAAATGGGTGTCCGGGGGTCGCATACGGTCGAGCTTCTTTTTGACGACTGTCGGGTCCCCAGGGACCGGGTCATCGGCGGCGAGCCGATGATCGGACAAGGCTTCAAGACCGCCATGAAAGTCCTGGACAAGGGACGGTTGACCATGGGCGCCGCCAGCGTCGGGGCGGCCCAGAAGCTATTGGATATGAGCGTGGAACACGCCCGGCAAAGGGTCCAGTTCGGCAAGCCCATCGGCGAATTCCAAATGATTCAGGCCATGCTGGCCGACATGGCCACCGAGGTCTACGCCGGCCGGCAAATGCTCTACCACGCCGCGGCGCTGAGGGATGAGGGCCGGCGGATTACCCGGGAAGCCTCGATGGTCAAACTTTTCTGCACCGAGATGGTCGGTCGGGTGGCCGATAAGGCGATTCAGATTCACGGCGGCATGGGTTACATGAAGGATCTGCCGGTGGAAATGTATTACCGTGACGTGCGTCTCTACCGTATTTTCGAGGGGACCAGCGAGATCCAAAGATTGGTCATAGCCAGGGACCTGTTGAGCGAGCGGGAAGAAGGCCGCCGTCGAGGCAGCGGATGATTTTAGAGCTTACAGGGGTCTCCAAAGCTTTCGGCGGTCTTCAGGCGATCAGAGACTTCGACCTGGAAGTCAAAGCCGGCGAGATCATCGGGCTCATCGGCCCCAACGGCTCGGGCAAGACCACGCTGTTCAATCTGATCACCGGATTTCATTCCCTGGATGAGGGCCGGATCAGATTCGACGGCCGGGATATCACCAGCTTGCCGACTTACCGCCTGGCCTCATTGGGCGTGGGCCGCACCTTCCAAATAGTCAAACCGTTCGCCCATATTACGGTTATCGAAAATGTTTGCATCGGCGCCATGTTCGGCACATCCAGGAAGGTGTTGCCGCGGCGGGAGGCTCTGAGGAAAGCCGAGGAGATACTGAACTTCACCGGCTTGATTGACCGGAAGGACCACCTGGCCGGCAGCCTGACCATCGGACAGCGCAAACGGCTCGAGGTCTCCAGGGCCTTGGCTTCATCGCCGCGCCTGCTCTTACTGGATGAAGCGGCCGCCGGATTGAACCCGACCGAGGTGAAGGCCATGATCGAGTTGATCTCCCGGATTCATCAACGGGGGATCAGCCTCATCATCATCGAGCATGTTCTGCCGGTGGTCATGAGTCTGTGCCAGCGGATCGCGGTTCTCAACTACGGCCGGAAGATAGCCGAAGGCGCGCCTCGGACGATCGCCAACGACCCGGCCGTCATCGAGGCCTACCTGGGCGAAGGATTCGGCGATGTTCCTTGAAGTCAAGGGCCTAGACGTCTTTTACGGAACCATGCAGGCCCTCTGGGATGTCAGCCTGGCGGTGGACAGCGGCGAGATAGTGGCCCTGTTGGGCGCCAACGGCGCCGGCAAGACGACTTTGCTGCGAACCATTTCCAACCTGATTTCCCCGGCCAAAGGGAAAATCCTGCTGCGCGACCAGGATTTGACCGGAATTCCGGCGCACCGGATCGTCTCTCTCGGGGTGTCTCATGTCCCGGAGGGGAGAAGGGTCTTCGCCGGCAGCACGGTGAAGATCAACCTGGAAATGGGGGCCTACCCGCGACGCCGGGAAAAAGACCTCGCCCGGCGCCTGGAATCGTGCCTGAAGATGTTTCCGGTTTTGAGGGAAAGACTCGATCAGTCGGCCGGAACCCTGTCGGGCGGCGAACAACAGATGTTGGCCATCGCCCGGGGCATAATAAACGAGCCCAAGCTGATTCTGCTCGATGAACCTTCCCTCGGCCTGGCTCCGCTGGTGGTCAAGAGTATGTTCGAGATAGTGTCCAGTATTCAGAGACAGGGCATTGCCGTGCTTATCGTCGAGCAGAACGCGGTCCGGGCCTTGGAGATCGCCGATCGGGCCTATGTTCTGCAGAACGGCCGTATCGTGCTATCGGGAAAAGCTTCGGCGCTGCTGGCCGAACCAGAGATCAAAAAGGCCTATCTGGGTCTATGAAGAGGGCGGAGATGGACGTCGAGCGGGCGATACTGAGTCAGGCCGATCGGACGGCGGACCAGGCGGTGGCGTTCTTGACCCGTTTGGTGCGGATCGAATCCATCACCGGCCAAGAGGGTCCGATCCAGGACGAGGTTGTCCGCGTCCTGGAAGAGATGGGGCTGGAGCTGGATGTCTGGGAACCGGACCCGGAGGAGTTGAAAGGCCACCCGTTGGCCGCGCCGGTGAAGTCCGACTTCAAGGACAGACCCATCGTCGTCGGCCGCTGGCCGGGTCGGGGCCGCGGCCGCTCGTTGCTCCTCAACGGCCACGTGGACGTGGTTCAGCCCGGCTCGGGCTGGCGCCACGATCCCTTCGGCGGCGAAATCGAGGCGGGCAGACTCTACGGCCGGGGGGCCTCGGACATGAAAGGCGGCGTGGCGGCGATGGTCATGGCCCTCCGGGTCCTGAAAGACCTGAACCTAAACCCCAAGGCCGACATACTCGTCCAGACCGTGGTGGATGAAGAGAATGGGATCAATGGTTCCTTGGCCGGACTGTTGAGGGGCCATACGGCCGAGGCCTGCCTCAACTGTGAAGCTTCAGACCTCGAGGTCCAGCCGGCCCACAGTGGGATCATGGAGTATTTCCTCCACGTCTACGGACAACCTACGCCCATCTCCCGCAAAGACGATTCCATCAGTCCCATCGAAAAGGGCTTTCGGCTGGTTCAGGCCATGACGGACCTGGAGTCCAGTCTGCGGGTGACGCACCATCATCCTCTATTTCCGCCGCGGTCCATGAACATCTATGTCACTTCCTTTCATGCCGGGCTGCAGACCACGGTGTTACCGGATGAGGCCGTCATCGGCGGCATGGTCCGACTCCTGCCGGGCATGGAGGCGGAGGAAACCCGCCGGCTCGTGGAGGAATACGTGGCCAACGTGGCCGCTCTGGACCCGTTCCTGCGGCAACGGCCGCCGCGGTTCCGTTGGCAAGGGCTTTTCGCCGAATCCATGCAGGTGCCCGAGGGTCATCCCTGGGTGGAGTGTCTGAAGGCGTCTTTTCTGGCGGCCACGGGCCGTCCGGCCAGAATCAGCGGCCACGAGGGGGCGTGTGACCCCTGGATCATCAACAACCACGGCCGGATTCCCACGGTCATCTTCGGACCGGGCCGGATAACCCAGATGCACGCCGTGGACGAGTACGTCGAATTGCAGGACCTGATAACGGCGATCAAGACAATGGCCCTGGCCATCCACCAGTGGTCATTCGTGGAGGGGGCGGCATGATCGAGGCGGCGGTCATCGGCGTCGGCGGCATTGGTGCGGCGGCGGGCAGGATAATGGCCCAAAAAGGCGGATTTCGGGTCGTCGGCTTGGTGGACCGTTTCGATCTGGCGGCCGACGCCGCGGGGTTGAATGTGGACCAGGTCCTCGAGAGAAAAAAGAGCAGCGGCAGCCTGTCGGAGGCGTCCCCGGCCGGACGGCCGCCGGACGATCCCGTGGCCTCGCTCTTGCGCGCCGCCCCGGGAGTCGAAGCCTTGCTGCTGAGTGTTCCCAGCATTCCCCACGATCTGGTAGCCCGCCAGGTTCTCCATCTGATCGAGCTGGGATTCAAGGGGGCGGTGGTGGACGTGCTCGACCAGAGCGGCGCCCTGGCGCAAGTCCTGCCCCTCGAGGAGAAGATCAGGGCCGCCGGAATGACCTACGTCACCGGTTGCGGGTGCACCCCGGGTCTTTTGACCGCGGCCGCCTCCCTGTGCGCTCACTCTTTCATCGAAGTGGAAGAGGTGAGGATTCATTTCGGCGTCGGCATCGCCGGGTACCTGGAGAGGGATGAAGCCTCGTTGAGGGAAGTTCTGGCCGGCTGGCGGGGAATGGGAGTGAAGCGGGCCGAGGCGTTGACCAAGGACGAAATCCGAACCATCCTGGAAGAAGAAAACGGTCTCCTGGACGTCTCCGGGCTTTCTCACGGCGACGACGTTCTTATCGAGCGTTCGGGGGTGGCCCCCCGTGACCGGGTCGAGGTCGGCGGCCGTATAGACACGACCAAGGACCTCAAACCGACCACCACCACCGTTACGGTGACCGGCCTGACCTTTGACGGCCGCAGGTCGTCCCATGAATTGAGACTGGGGAATGAGACCAGCATGTTCGCCAACACGGCCGGGCCCGCGGTGGGGTACCTGGCCCGGGCCGTGGAACTCAACCGCCGGAAGGTGACCGGATTGTTCGGTTCGACCGATTTGATACCCTGTTTCATCCATTAAGGTTCGGGAGCGGAAGAAAAACGATGAACCGCGGATAGGGAAGTGGATGTTTTCACTTCATCAACAAACGTACCTGAAAAGGAGGAAAGCGATGAGGAGGCATTCGTTCTTTGGTATCGCCCTGACCCTGATGTTGGTTATCGGATGGTCGGCGGGCGGACCGGTTCAGGCCCAGGAGGAGCTGATCGTCGGCTGCTCTCTGCCTTATACCGGCGGCCTGTCCAGCGAAGCGCCTTATTTCCGGGACGGTTATACCCTGGGCGTGGATATGATCAACAAAACGGGCGGACTGATGGGCAAAAAGGTGAAATTGCTCATCCAGGACGACCAGACCGACGCGGCTACGGCCATAACCATTTACGAGAAACTGGTCACCAAAGACAAAGCCGTGGCCCTGTTCGGACCCCTGGGGTCTTCGGTCACCGCCGCGGCGGCCGGAGTGGCCGAGAAGCACAAGGTGCCCATAATCAGCTCTTATGCCGCCGGCGAATCCATTTACAACCAAGGTTACACGTATCATTTCGGTATTTGCGCCAGTCGTTATTTCGGCGGCTCCTATTCGGTGCCGTTCATAGACATGCTCAACGGTTATGACAAGTGGGGTCCCAAGGATCAACCCAAACCGACCAAAATCGCCATCATCGCGGTCAGCGGCGCTTACGGCCGCGACGCCGTGGATCGGTGCGTGAAGCGCGCCCAGGAAGTCGGCCTTCAAGTCGTCCACCAGGGGCTTTACGACGCCAAGACCGGCGATTTCACCCCCATGCTCCAAAAGATTAAAGACGCGGGGGCGGAGGTTCTGTGCGCGGTCTCCTATTACAACGACTCGGTCATCCTGGCCCGGACCATCGCCAAATTGAAAATGAAATTCAAGGTGGTCTTCCTGGGCACCGGTCCTGACCTGCCGGAATGGAAGGAATTGGGTCCGATAGGTTACAAATATTGCAGCGCCTATCCCCTTTCCCCGGCCTGGCAGAAAGGCGGCTATCCCGAGTTTGTCAAATCCTTTAAAGCCATGTTCGGCAAGGACCCCATCTATTCCCATGCCTGGGCCTACGGTGTGGCCCAGGTGTTGAAAGCGGCCGTGGACAAGGCCCAAAGCCTCGATCCGGTCAAAGTCCGCGATACCATCGCCGGTCTGGACATGGATGTCGCCTGGTGTCACGTCAAGTTTGACAAGGCCGGCTGGAACGCCGGATACGGCGGAACCTACATCAGCCAGAACCAGGAAGGAAAGACCGTGGGCGTTTGGCCTCCGGAAGTGGCCGAGGCGAAGGTGATCTATCCCTTCAACTAGTCGTTTCTCAGTAAACACCTTTGTCGCTGACTGGCGGCATTGATTATGTCGTTATGTATTGCGTGTAGAAAAAACTGGACCCCCGCTTTCGCGGGGGTGACACGAGGCAGCGCCTCTTACCAGGCACAGGAACCTAGATTTCAAATCAGATACTAATCCAAACCTTGGGGGAGGCTTGATCCAAGCCTCCCCCGAGAGAGGCGGCCCATGCCGACATTAGCCGGCTTCATCCAGACTTTTTGCAACGGAATATTTCAGGGCGGCGTTTACGCTCTCATGGCCCTGGGATTGGCCATCATCTTCGGGGTGATGCACATTATCAATTTCGCTCATGGAGAGTTCCTGCTCATCGGGGCTTATTTGGCCTATTGGTTGTTCCGCCTGCTGCACCTCGACCCGTTCTTGTCTCTTCCCATCACTTTTGCCGTTGTTTTCATTTTCGGACATGTCACCCAGAAATATCTCCTGGACCCGGTCAGAAAAGATCATTTTTTCGTCTTAGTCATGACCTATTCCCTGTCCATATTGATGGTCGGCCTGATGTTTATCTCCTTCAAATCCGAACTCAGGTCGGTCGTCACTTCCTACTCGCTCTACAGCCTGGATTTCATGGACGCCAACGTCATCCTCAATATCCAGGACCTGGCCATTCTGGTCCTGGCCGGCCTTTTCTTCATTCTGATTCACCTGTTCATGAACCGCACCTGGCTGGGCAAGTGCATGAGCGTCTGCGCCCAGGATGAAGAAGCCGCCCAATTGATGGGCATCGACCCCCGGAGGATTTCCTGCTGGGCTTTCGGACTGGGCGCGGCTCTGACGGCGGTGACCGGCGCCCTGATGGTCACCTCCCAGGTTTTCAATCCGGGCCTGGGCGGCGTTCAAACCCTGAAAGCCTTTACCATCGTCATTCTGGGCGGCATGGGCAACATCTGGGGAACGATGTTGGGCGGGCTGATAATCGGGTTGATCGAGTCCGTGGCCACCCTCTTCATGCCGGCCATGTATAAACCGATCATCGGCTTCATCATCCTGTTGTTGGTTCTGCTGCTGCGTCCTTCCGGACTTCTCGGGAAAAAGGCGGGTTAATTTTGCGACGAGTCAAAGCCATATTCCTTATCGCCCTCATCATCGGCCTGATCGCGGCGCCCGGATTCCTGCCCCGGTACCTCCTTCACTCGATGATCCTCGTCTGTAATTTTGTGGTCATGGCCAGCAGTTGGAATCTTCTGGGCGGATACGTCGGCCTGACTTCTTTTGGTCAGGCGGCCTTTTACGGTCTGGGCGCTTATACGGCGGCCGTTCTGGCCATCAATCACCTGGCGCCCTTCCCCCTGACCCTGCTCTTGGGCGGCGTCGCGGCCGCCTTGTTCGCGGCCCTGATCGGCTATCCCTTTATCAAATTGAGGGGTGGCTATTTCGCTCTGGGCATGTTGGGCCTGGCCGAGATACTCCACGTCTATTTCTATAACGAAGACCTTTGGCTCAAATCCTCGCGGGGGTTGAGCCTGCCCATCATCACCGATGACATCCGCCTGTTCTATTATCTCATACTCGGCCTGACCCTGGCCTCCCTGCTGGTCATGTATTGGATTCCCAGGTCCTGGCTGGGTATGGGCTTCATAGCTCTCCGGGAGGATGAAGACGCGGCCCGAATGTGCGGCATACAGACAAACCGTTACCTGATGTACGCTTTCGTTATCAGCGCCTTTTTCCCCGGCGTGATGGGGGCGTTTTATTCCCACTACGTAATTTATATCGAGGCCTCTGACGTTTTTAACATCGTGATAAGCGAGGCCATGCTGGTCATGGCCATCTTCGGCGGTCTGGGGACCTTCCTGGGACCAATAGTGGGCGCGGTCTTCATCTACATCCTGGGGGAAATCGTTCGTTCCACCTGGTCGTCCTACGGTCACCTGATTGTTTATTCCCTGGTGCTGATGGTCGTCTGCCTTTTCTTCCCCGGAGGCGTCATGGGCCTTTTGCGGGGAGAAGTGCGCGTACCCTGGTGGTTGAAGTCCAGACGAACCTGAACTGAAGAGGAGAACCGCCCGTGTCCCGAAGTCATGAAAAATCGATCGAGCTCTACGAACGGGCCAAAGAAGTGATGCCGGCGGGCGTTTCTTCGCACCTCCGCTCTTTGGAAAAGCCGGTGCCCCTGTCTTTTTCTCAGGCCCAGGGGGCGAAAATGTTCGACGTGGACGGCAACGTCTACATAGATTACGTCCTGGGCCTGGGCCCCCTCATTCTGGGGCATACGCCGCCAAGGGTCATCGAGGCCGTGGCCGCGGCCATGAACCGCGGCCAAGTCTACGCCGGCCAGCATGAACTGGAGACCCAGGTGGCCGAGACCCTGGTCGAGGTCATAGACTGCGCCGAGATGGTTCGCTTTGCTCTTTCCGGAACCGACGTCACCCAGCTTTCCCTGCGCCTGGCCAAGGCCTTCACCGGCCGGTCCAAGATCATCAAGTTCGAAGGCCACTACCACGGCTGGGCGGACAACGTCTATGTCAGCGCCTGGGTATCGCCGCCTCAGCTCGGCGACCGATCGAAGCCGCCGTCCATCTTGCATTCCCAGGGCCAGTCTTCGTTCCTGGCCGAGGAAACCATCGTCCTGCCCTGGAATGACGCCGATATTCTGGAGTCCGTTCTCGAACGCCGGGGCAAGGAAGTGGCTGGCATCATCATGGAACCGGCCATGTGCAATAGCGGTGGAATATGGCCGAGGCCGGGTTATCTGGAGGCCGTCCGCGAGATGTGTCACCGCCACGGCGTCGTGCTCATCTTTGACGAGGTGATTTCGGGCTTTCGTTTTCATCCCGGAGGATTGCAGACCCTTCTGGGAGTGACTCCCGACCTGACCACCCTGGGCAAGGCCATGGCCGGGGGCTTTCCCGTTTCGGCCCTGGTCGGCCGGCGGGACATCATGAAGCTGATCGCCGGGGGCGAGGTCATGCATGCCGGAACGTTCAACGGCAACGTAGTCGGTCTGGCCGCGGCCCGGGAGACGTTAAGTTGTCTCAGGGAGAATGACGGCCAAATACACCGGGAAATGACCGCCCGGGGAAAGCGCCTGATGAGCGGACTTCGGGAAAGGGCCGTTCGGTACGATCTGCCGGTGTTGGTCAGCGGCCGGGAGACGGCTTTCCACGTCCATTTCACCCCCCGCCGGGAGTTGTTCGAGTACCGCGATCTACTGGATAACGACGGCCGGAGCTACAATGTTTTTCAGAAACGATTGATGGAACTGGGCGTCCGGCTCATCTTCCGAGGCAACTGGTACCTTTCCGCGGCCCATTCGGATGAGGAAATCGAGTACACCTTGAACCAGGTGGATCGAGCTTTGGAGGAGATGTCCACTCGAGGAGGGGCGGATGTGGACTGATGTTTTTGACCTGTCCGGTCAAACGGCCATCGTTACCGGCGGCGGCCGGGGACTGGGTCGAGCCATGGCCCGGGCCTTGGCCCAAGCCGGGGCGGCGGTGGTCGTGGCCGACCTTATCGAAAAGGACAGATTGGAAACGGTCGCCCTGGTGACGGCGAGCGGAGGCCGGGCCATCGAGGTCGAATGCGACGTGGCCAAATCCGACTCGGTCCAGGCCATGGTCGACCTGACCCTGGCCCGGTTCGGCCGGATGGATATTCTGGTCAACAACGCCGGACTGGCTTGGCGCCGGAATCTCCTGGATGAAACCGAAGAAAATTGGAACCGTATGCTCGGCGTCAACCTGACCGGTCTGTTCAACTGCTGCCGGGCCGTGGGACGGCACATGGTGCAACAAAGGCGGGGCAAGGTCATAAACATCGCCTCGACCAGCGGGGTGGAAGGCGAAATCGGGTACACCGCCTATACCACCACCAAGGCCGGCGTGATTCTATTCACCAAAACCTTGGCCCTGGAATGGGCGCGTTACAACATAAACGTCAACGCCATCGGCCCGGGTTGGTTCCATACGCCGCTGACCGACCCCTTGACCAAGGACCCGGTTCGGTTCGAAGAGATCATGAGGGGGATTCCCAAAGGACGCTTGGCCAAACCCGAGGAGATCGGGCCGCTGGTCGTCTTTCTGGCCTCCCGGGCCTCGGATTTCATGACCGGCAGCGTCTCGTTCATTGACGGCGGACAGTTGGCCGGCATCTGGCCCTGATAAGCGGGGAACATGAATCTTTTCACCATCGCGGAAGAATCTTTAGGCCGGTTCGGGGAGAAGGCGTTTCTCGTCTTCGAGGGTCAAACCCTGACCAACGCCCGGCTGGTGAGCGAGGCCGAGAGGCTGGCCCGGCTGCTGGCCCAGCAGGGAATAAGGCCGGGCGACCACGTCGTGCTCCTCCTGCCCAACGGCCTCGAAATCTTTTTGGTTTTTCTGGCCTTGGCCCGGCTGGGCGGCGTGGCCGTCCCGGTGGGCCCGCGGCTCACCGAGCCGGAATTGGCAGCCATCGCCGGGGATTCGGAATCAGGGTGGATATTGAGCCTGGGCGATCCGGCCCGACGGGCCGTTCGGAGCTGTTCTCATTTGGGCGTGAAGATCGTCGAGGTCGGAGAATTGCTGGCCGCCGGGGGACGCGGCGCGGATATTCCGGACCGGGGCGGAAGGGAAGAGGACCTGGCCTATATTGTTTATACCTCGGGCACCCAGGGACAACCCAAAGGGGTCATGTTGACCCACGGCAATATCATGGCCGAAGGCCGAGGTGTGGCCGAGGCCTTTTCCGTGCCCGGTGAAGACCCCTCCGAGCTTTCCCAACTGCTGGTTCTGCCTCTCTCTCACTCTTACGGCCTGATGGTCATGGGCATGACCTATTTCCTGGGCAACAAGACGGTGGTTCTGCCTCAATACCGCACCGAGGCCGTGCTCGAGACCATCCGTAAACACCAGATACGTCTCATGTGGGCCGTGCCGACCATGTACGCCCTCATGCTGGCCCATTCCCAGGCGCCGGACTATTTGAAATCGGTCGTCCATTGGGATTCCGGCGGGGCGCCTCTGCCGGTGGTCAACCATCGGGCCATCGAGGAGCGGTTCGGCGGTACGGTGACCGATGGCTACGGCTGCACGGAAGCTTCGGGCTGCGTGACCACCCAGACCAGGAAGAAATATTCGCCCCCGGGGTCCCAGGGATTCGTGATCCAGGGCGACCGGCTCGAAGTGGTGGATGAACAGGGCCGGGTCCTGCCCGACGGCCAGGCCGGCGAGTTCTTGATTTCCGGGGCCACGGTCATGCGCGGATATTGGAAAAAGCCGGACCTGACCGCGGACAGGCTGAAAGAAGGCAAATATCTATCCGGCGATTGGGGCCTCAGGCATCCTGACGGTTATTACATCTTCCTGGAAAGAAAGGATGACCTGATCATCAGGGGCGGCGAAAACATCTACCCGCGGGAAGTGGAGAATCAGCTTTATCAGCATCCCGAAGTCCGGGAAGCGGCGGTCAAGGGCGTACCCGATCCGATCATGGGCCAGGAACTCAAAGCCTTTCTGGCTCTGCACCCGGGCTCAACCCTGGACGAAAACCAAATAAGGCGATTCCTGGCCGAACGGCTGGCCGGTTACAAGGTGCCTCGATATATCGAGATTCGGCCCGAGCTGCCCAAGAGTTCCCACGGCAAGATTCTCCGCCGGCGTCTGCCGGATTAATAGTCCGGCCAGAACTCAGATCGGGCCTGGGACAATTGCTTTTATGTTTAAGGGGGGTAAAATACTATCTCCCCGTGACGCCGACTCCCTTTTTCACGGAATCGAACCTGGCGGTCAAGACCTGCATGAGTCCTCCCCGGAAGAATCGGACCACCAGTATCATTAGGAGCGAAAAGAAAACCATGCTGAAGGCGGCCAATTTCCCCCGAAAAAGGTCCGCCGCGACTATTACCAAGAAGCTCCCTATGACCGGACCAAGAGCAGTTCCCATACCTCCAACAACAACCGTAAGAACCACGATACTCATTTCCCCGAGAGACCCCAGCGAGGGGTCGACCACACCGATGTAATGCCCATAGTAAGCTCCGGCCAATCCCGCCCAAAAGCCCACGTAAGTAAAACAAGAAATTTTCCAAAGTACGGTGTTGACGCCCAGGACTTCGGCCGCTGATTCATCTTCCCTGATGGCCCGGAGATAGAATCCGATCTTAATCTTGGAAAGCCGATGAATACTGAAGATCAAAATGGTGGCGAGCAAAAGGCCGAAATAATAATAAGGGATTCTACCGGCTCCCGGCCAGAATAGACTGACTGTTCTGAGTCCTTGAGTGCCGCCGGTTATATCGTATTGAACCTTGGCGATGCCAATAACAATCTCGGCGAAGGCCCAGGTAACTAGGGCGAGGTAGAAGCCACGAAGGCGAAGACAAATAAGGCCCAGCAAGAAGCTGAAGAAAGCGGCCGTTATACCTCCGAGAAAAGGTCCAAGTAAAGGCGTGACGCCGAGATGGGTAATCAGGAGAGCCGAGGCGTATCCACCAACAGCCGAAAGCGCCGTGTGCCCGAACGAGAAAAGGCCCGTATATCCCATCATCAGGTTCCAACTGGCGGAGAGCATGATATAGTAGAAAACGATAATAAAAATATGAAGCCATCGAGGAGAAAAATTCAAGAAAGGAAAGATGATAAGAGCTACAGGGATGAGGATGAGAAGAAGATTTTTTTTCATTTCAATTTACCCTATTACGCCCGACCAAACAATCCCCTGGGTCTCACGACGAGAAAAATCACTAGAATTATGAACCCATAGAGGTCTCGATAAGCGCTGGAGATATACACGGAACCCAAAACCTCCGCCAATCCCAGTAACAGGCCGCCGATGAAGCTCCCGAGAATAGACCCAAGTCCTCCTATGGCCATTATTTCATAACCTTTTACCAGAGGAGAAGAGCCGACCGTCGGGAAGACCAGGGTGATCGGCGCCAGAACGGCTCCGGCGGCACCCGCAAGCAAGCAAGCCAAAGCAAAAACAAGGCTCGATTCCCTGTTGATATTGATCCCCATGATAGAAGCCCCAGGCAGGCATTGGGCAATAGCCCGCCAGCCTCTTCCCCGCCAAGTTCGTCCGAGATAAAAGGTAACCAGAAGAATCAAGGCGGCGGCCACGATCATGGCGACCACCCAGTCCCCTTGCAGCCGCACGATGCCAAAATCAACCATTGATCTCAGGAATTCAGGCCTTCTGACGTGCGGGCCAAAGGTCAGAACAGCCATCTTTTGTAAGAAGATACTCAGGGCAAAAGTAATCATAAGGCTGTATTCCATCGGATTTTCGACGCTCTCTTGTCTCATTGGACTGATGAGCGTCTTCTCGACGAGATAAGCCACTCCGAAGACCGCCAGAGTTGCTCCCAAAATAGCCAAGGGGAAGGGAAACCCATACACCGCGGATAAGTAATAGGCGAAATAGGCCCCCAGCATGTAAAATTCCCCTTGGGCGAAGTTGATGATTCGCATGACGCCAATAATGAGAGTGAGACCAAGTCCCATAAGGGCGTAAACGACTCCAATCACCAGCCCTCGGGCAAAGACCTCACCGAAGATTTCGAGCGCTCCCATGGTCTCCCGTTCGCCTCCTGGATGACTTGACGGGGTCGCCAAGCCATCCAGGAATGGTTACCTTCTATTTGCTCGCCCAGGCGTGAACGACCTCGGCGTCTTCACCCTTCTGTCCGACTTTGGCGAGCTTCACCAGAAACATCTGTTGTCCCAGCCAGCAGTTCCAAACCGGACCCGGCTCAGGGTGGCTTTCAAACTTAATGCTGCCGGTCGTACCCGGGTAAGTAATCTTCTTCAATCCGGCGGCTATGGCCTTGGGATCCGAACCCTCTTTTTCGATGACCTGCCCCAGCATCATGACCACGTCATAAAGGAAATAGCTGTAAATGGGGGGAGCCTGCTGGTAGGCTTTCTGGAAGGCTTCGCGGAATTTTTCGCCCGCGGGGGAAAGGGTCAGTCCTTTGGCGTAAAAGGTCGGGTACATGACGCCGACTCCCGCCTCGCCCGTAATCTTCCACCAATCTGGAGCCCAGCCCGGGAGATCGTATCCTTCAATAATCTCCATGCCCGGGGTGAGGCCAAGTTCCCTGGCTGTCTTGGGGATAAGATAAGCGGCTTGATAGGCGGCGCAGAGCACCATCACATCCGGTTTGGGGGCGAGGGCCTTGATTTCGAGCAGCAGCGGATTCACGTCGAGTGTTTGCGCCGGATAGATACGGGTCACGGATGGAACGCCAAGCTTGTCCAACTCGGTCTTAAAAACCTTGGCGAACCCAATGCCCCAGGCCGTGTCCTCTGAAACCAGGGCGACATTCTTGTAACCTTTCGCTTTCATGTAAGGGGCAAGCTTCACGGCTATATTGGAATTAAAAGGACCAACGCGAAAGACGTAATCCGAATGCGCGGTGGTCAGGTCGTCCGTGAAGCTGTAATGGACCATGAGGGGAACCTTGTTTTCCGTGGCCACTTTGGCTTGAGCCATGGCCACGGAGCTATGCCAGACACCGACAATCGCGGAGACTTTGTCATCCGTGATCAATTTTTCGACGACGCTGGCGCCTTTCCCTGGTGTACCCTCGTCGTCTCCGACCACGATTTCCACCTGGCGGCCTTTAATCCCGCCTCGGTCGTTGATCTCCTTCACCGCCAGCTTGACCGTGTTAAGGTTGATCTGTCCCCCTTCCACGTCGCCGGGCGGAGACAATGGCGAGGCAAAACCCAGCTTGACCGGCCCTCCAGTCTGAGCCTGGGCCGACCCAGATCCGAAGTGGCTGAATCCCAGAATCAAGGTTACTACCAGAAACGCACATAGAATGAATCCGTTTCCCTTTCTCATCGCTCCTTCTCCTTTCCAGATTAGAGACCCAAGTACTTCTCGCGTATGCCTGGATCATGAATCAGCTCGGCGGCGCGCCCACACATCACTATCCGGCCGTTCTCCAAAACCAGGCCCTTCTGAGCCAACTCCAGCGCGAGGTTGATATTCTGTTCGGCCAAGATGATGGAAAGCCCTTTCTCCCGATGAAGGCGACCGATGACCTCAAAGACTTGTTTCACCAGCCGCGGCGCCAGACCGAGCGAAGGTTCATCGAGCAGGAGGAGCTTGGGTTCGCTCATCAAGCCTCGAGCGATGACCAACATCTGCAACTCGCCGCCGCTAAGGGTGTTGGCCAAATTTTTTCCTCGCTCCCTCAGAATCGGGAAATACTGGAACAAGGACTCCATTCTTTCCTGGAATCCATTTCGGCGGTTTTTTTGATAGGCGCCCATCATCAGGTTTTCCATGACCGACATGGTGGGGAATATCCACTTTGATTCCGGGATCAACGTGATTCCCCGGGCCACCACTTTATGGATAGCCAGACCATCGATTCGCGAGCCCAGGAATTCGATCGAACCGCTTCTAGGCCTGATCAGTCCGTTAATGGAATTCAAGAGGGTGGTCTTGCCCGCGCCATTGCTCCCAACCAAAGCCAATAGCTCTTTTTCTTCAACCTCGAAAGAAACCTCGTCGAGGGCTTGAAGTCCGTCATAGAAAACATCAAGGCCGTTAACCTTGAGCAACGGAGTCTCCTTTGAACTGGTATTTTTCTCCAAGGTAAATCTCAACTACCTTAGGATGATGGGCAATCTCCCGGGGAACACCCTTCAACAGCCTCCGGCCTTGATGAAGAACGACCAGCCAGTCCGCGCTCTCCATGATGGCCCTCATTACATGCTCGATCCACAGAATCGTGAGCCCCGTTCCTTCATGAATTGATCTAAGCAGGCTAACCATCTGAATCGTCTCGGACGGATTGAGCCCCGCCATTATCTCATCTAGAAGCAATATCCTGGGTTCCGTCGAGAGCGCGCGGGCGAGTTCCAGCCTCCTGCGCTCGTGAAAGGTGAGCCGGTTCGCCGGGAGCCGAGTCTTATCGGAAAGACCGACAATCTCGAGGTAATGCTCGGGCGACTCGGTGACTGATTGGTGTGCAACTATTACATTTTCCAGTGTGCTCATTCTTCCGAAGGGTCGTGGAATTTGGAAGGTCCGCCCTATGCCGGCTCGACAGATTCGATGGGGTTTTAGATGGTTGATTTGGCTGCCATCCAGTGAAATAGTCCCCGCGGAAAGAGGGAAAATTCCCGAAATACAGTTCAGAAGAGTCGTTTTGCCGGCTCCGTTTGGTCCAATCACGCCAACGATCTCTCCCTGATTCACCTCAAAGGAGACATCCCGCAACGCCGGAAGACCTCCAAAGTATTTCGATACGCCCTTTATCTCAAGAATCATCATTGGGGCCTTTCAATCATGATTTCCGCTGGACCACTCTTGGACTGTAATGAGTTCGGGTAATAACACTTCAACCCTGGCTTCTCTCTTGCGCCCTTCTTAATACTACCTCTAATTCTCTTTTAACCTCCGGGCTTAGGGGTGGCGCTTCATGACTCTCGATAATTTTTTTTGCGGTCTCTTCGGCTTTTTGGAGCATGGTCTTGCTTCCAAGTTCGAGCCATTTACCACGGCGTTCGTGATCTATCAGTTTCGAGAACCAACCCTCCTTTCGATAGAATTTAAAGGTATGTTCGAGCGCGAGGTAATTTCCCTGGGGGCCGACTTGATCAATCAGGGAGATGGCCATATGGTCCGGGCTCAAGTCGATACCTCTGAGGAAACGTCGCACGTGGCTTATGACTTCATCACAGATCACTATGGAAGCTAGGGACGAGGTCAAACCGTTTTCCAGATAACCGATATCGTGGATCAGGTTATTTCCAACCAGACCCTCGAGAAGAATAGACATACCGATTTCGATGCCGGCTTGTTGATCGAGCACCTTGGCGTCTGTTGCCCCCGCTTTGCCAAAGGTTGGTATTTCATAGTAGAGCGCCATTTCTTTGGTCAGAAGAGCGCCCAAGCACCAGTCTGGTCCAAAATACGGCATCAAGGTAGTCCTCATGTCCAGACAGATAATAGGAGATTGCACGATTAACGGAGCGCCTCTCTGTTTCAATTGGTGGATGACCAGACCACTGAGCATTCTCGCGTTGGCCTGAACGAAACTGCCCATCAGGGTCGCGGGAGCGGTTGCTCCAGCCATACTGATGCTGTGGTATTCCACGGGAATATGCTTCTCCGCGCAGAAGAGGAGTTTCTGGAGCGAGTCCTTTGGATGAACCAACGGGGCAATCGGTTCGGAATAATGGATGAGAAAAGGGTTCCGCCGGAGGTTCTCTTCACCGCCGGCAACGGCGATGGCCATGTGGTAAATGTCTTCAAGTCCCCGCCGATTCCAAGCCGTGAACATGATGGGCTTGGTCGTATGGGATACCATGGCTTCAAACTGATAACGATCGGCCAGAGAGGCAGGGACATCATCCGCCAGGGCCATGCTCATGACAAAGTCGATATTCTTAACAGAATCACAAATCTGGGCGGCGTTTCTGACGTCGTTCAAGACCGCTTTCCTGTGTTCGCCCCCAGCGATATCGAGGACATTGGGCGTATCCGACCCCGTCCCGAAGTACGACTTCCGATCTTCCAGGAACATGACCCGCTCTTTCAGGCGGTTGGAGATCGCGATCCGTTTAGGGACGCTGCGAATCGCCTCCTCCAGGACGGGAGCAGGGATGAAGACTCTATTCCCATCCTTGACGTAACATCCAGCCTTGCTCAGAAGGCGAACCGCTTCGTCTTCCTGAACCAGTATTCCAGTCCTTTCAAGTATTTCTAGGCTGGCCAGATGTATTTCCTCCTTTTGTTCCTCGTTAAGAATGGTCAACTTCGGCTGCAAACGGACATGGAAATCATTACGCACCCGAAACTCCTTTCGCCTATAACAGGCCTCTCACCGCGAAAAGGTCTATTTTTCGAGTCGTAGACCTGTTGGACAAGATACTATATTTTAATATTATAACTATAGTTTCATTAGACCACACCGGCCCAGAGGTGTCAAGTGATTTTATTGATTTATTAAATTAGTATGGCTTTCTCGTTATCAGGGCCCGATGCGGTTACTAGAAGGAAGGCGGGGTTATCACCCAAAGGGTCAAGGCTTTTTTTTCGCCGATACATCTCATCTTGTGCGGCAGGTGGCTGGGAAAATAAATGGAATCCCCTTCATTCAATAAATATGTTTTATTTTCTATAGTTACCTCGTAATTCCCTTCGATGATAAACCCAAATTCCTCTCCCTCGTGACGATACCATTCTTCCTCTTCCATCTCTTGAGGTTCCTCCTGAGTCAGTAGAACCTCCAATTTCCGCTGGAGATCCGGGGTCAGAAGGAAGGCTTTTCGTAGGTTTCCGGGATATAGCAGGGCTTTTCTCCTGTCCTTGCGGACGATCATCACTTGGTTATCCGCATTTTTGCCCGGGGGCGTGCTCGCTTCTTCGAAGCCCATCAAGGAGGCGAAGGTGGTATTCATGGCCGCGGCGATCTTCCGCAAGGTCCCGATGGAGGGATTTGATTTGCCCCGTTCAATTTGGTTCAAATAAGTTATTGAAATTCCACTTTTTTTTGCCAAAGCCTTGAGAGTCAGACCTTGCGTCTGCCGAAGCTCTTTCAACCTCTCAGTCAACTCCACGATGCACCTCAACTTTATTTAAACTCTATAACTATAATGATATAATACACGATCTTGAACTAATTTCAAAATATTTAATAAGGGTTTGGCGGAAAAACGACCGGGTGTTCATGAAGCCCCAGGCAGAGGCCATCAGGAGCGTTTCGGCGGCACGGTGACCGACGGCTACGGCTGCACGGAAGCTTTGGGCTGCGTGACCACCCAGACCAGGAAGAAATATTCGCTAAAATGTCTTGCGGCGGGTGCTCCATCCCTCTATAATCGGTCCAAATCTTATGAGAGTCGCCGATCACCCTACAAGTAATGAAGGCGGCTAGGACTATGGTAAAAAGAAAACATTACCATCCCGAGTAGATCATCCGGAAGCTCGAAGAAGACCCTCGGCTGACCGCCGGCCAAAGCATCATCCAAGGTGGGCAAGGCCCAGGAACTGAGCGCGGCGCCCGCCACCACTGGCGGAACCAAGATGGCGGCACGAAAGCCCAGCGGGCTAAACAACTTAAGTCCAAACCGATCAAGATAAAGCACCTGCCCGAAGGTCTGAAACGTTGATTTGTGACCACGGAAAGCCCGATGACCTTGAATTATCCTCTTTAGTTGAATCATGTACCAATTATTAAAAAATAAGATTAGTCAAGAAGGAGGCGTTATGTTTAATCAAGCGAGAGCATACGCAAACAAGAGAATCTCTGTATTAAAAATGACAGGCCTCTTTCTGGCCCTGGTTTTATTTTTCATCCCTGGTTCTTTGTTTGCCGCGGAAAAGATGGTAAAAATAGGCGTAACCAAGATCGTTTCCCATGAAGCTTTGGATGCCGACGAGCGGGGGTTTGAAGCGGCTCTTGCGGGCGCCGGGTTAAAAGAAGGTGTTCAGGTGACCTATGACCGCCGGAACGCACAGGGAGAAATGACCAAGGCCAACGCCATTGCCAAGAGCTTCAACGATACCAAAGTGGACTTGATTCATAGCATAGCCACCCCAACCACCCAAGCCATTGTGAATATCGTCAAGAATATCCCCGTGATTTTTTCCTCGATCACGGATCCAGTGAGCGCGGGTATCGTCCCCAAGAACAGTTCGCCCGGTAAAAAAACAGGCACGAATGTTACCGGTGTCAGTGATATGTGGCCGGTATCGCTGCAGATGGAAACCTACGTCAAGTTTGTTCCCACTGTCAAAAAATGGGGCACGATTTACAATCCCGCGGAGGTCAACTCGGTCATACATATCAAAATGATGAGGGAAGCCACCAGGAGGATGGGTCTGGAACTGATCGAGGCGACGGTTTCGAGCGGCCAGGATGTCGCGCGGGCGGCTTCATCCTTGATGGGAAAAGTGCAGGCCATGACGATCACCTCGGACAACACCACGGTCGCGGAATTCGATACGATTGTGAAGGTATGCAATGAGAACAAAATCCCTCTTTTCGCCGGTGATGTCGGCAGCGTTGCCAGGGGGGCCATGGCCGCATATGGACTGGATTATTATCTGGTGGGTTATTCGGCGGGGAAAAAGGCCGCTTTAGTTCTCAAAGGCGTAAAGCCTGGTGATATTCCCTGGGGACCCGTGGAAAAATTCAGCCTGGTCATAAATCAAAAGGCGGCAATGACTCAAGGTGTAATTGTTGCCCCTGAACTTTTAAAGATGGCGGATAAGGTGATCAAGTAAGCATTTTAGGACACAAAGGCAGCCCAATGCGATTCTTTAATAGTGTCAAGGCGTTATATGCGGCGGTTGTGATTTTGTTTCTTACTGTTGCTATTGATTCCTATGTGGATATCATGAAGGAAGATATGCATGTTCAACACCTGGAAACAAATTTGGGATTGGAAAAGATGGTTCGACTCAGCCAGGAGTTGACCAATATGCTTTTAGTCGCCGTCCTTGATAGAAACATTTTACGCGTCGCAAGTTATGACACTATTAGTAATGAACTGCAAGAGACGATCAAAGCAGTGGTCAATCTAACTAAAACACAGAGTTCATCCCAGGAAATGGCCGCTCTGAGCGCAAGTTACGGCCAACGACAAGCCCTGGAAGTAAATGTCATCACTTTGATGAAAGCGGAGAAGTGGAACGAGGCCCGAGAAGCCATGTTTGGCGATACCTACGTGTTTATAAGGAAAACCAATGAAATTGACATCGAAACGGCCGTCGGGGCGGTGATGGGGGAACTTTCCGCAACCGCGCTCCGTTTCAGTAAAATAAGAAAAGCAGCACTGGGCACGCGCATCGGCGCTCTTCTGCTCTTGCTGTGGGTCGGGGCCATGTTTTCCAGAAGAAACCGCGCCGATTTGGCCGAGCAAGTGCGATTGCGCAAAGAACTAGCCGTGGCCTACGAAGCACTGGAACAGCGCGTGTTGGAGCGGACCTCGGATCTTGAAGCGCGAACTCGTCAGCTCGCCAGTGAGAATGAAGAGCGGTTGAAATCAGAGGCGCGGACGCGTCTCATCCTGGAATCAGCCGGAGAAGGAATCTTCGGCGTGGACGCCGAAGGTTGTCTGCTTTTTATCAATACCGCGGCCTGTGACATGCTGGGCCTAAGTAAAGTGGAAATCATCGGAAAAAATATGCATGAACTCATCCACCATTCCTTTGCGGACGGATCCCCTTACCCGGTCGAGGTCTGTCCCATGAACAAATCGATAACCCATGGAGAAGTCTACAAAGTGTCGGATGAAGTGCTTTGGCGTTCTGATGGCACGTATTTCCAAGTTGAGTACACCAGTTCTCCTATCCGTAACGACGAAGCAGTGACCGGCGCGGTCATAACCTTCAGAGACGTCACCGAACGCAAGGAAGCGGAAGAGCAACTGAGGTTCACCAAGCATAGCGTCGACCACGCCGCCGACATGATATTGTGGGTGAACGCGGGGAATGGTCGTTTAGTCTATGCCAATTACACAGCCCACAACCAACTCGGGTACACCAGCGAAGAAATGCTCAATTTGACCGTTGCTGAAGTGGATATCGAGTTTCCAGCCGAGAAATTCACCTGGCTCAGGGAGGAACTCCAGAAAAAGGAATCCGTGAGGTTTGAAAGCCGATACAGGGGCAAGGACGGTCGCCTGTTCGACGTGGAAGTGTCCGTTTATTGGGTTGAGTATGAAAACCGGCAGCTTTTGGTTGCCAATGCCAAAGACATAACGGAGAAGAAGCGGGCCGAAGCAGAACTCCGCCAGAGTGAATCCAAATATCGTGACTTGGTCGAAAACGCCAACAGTATCATCTTTCGCTTCGATGCAACCGGCAGGATCACCTTTTTCAATGAATTCGCCAGAAAATTATTCGGTTATGAGGAAGACGAGATCATCGGGAAAAACCTGGTTGGAACTATTGTGCCCGAGACGGAATCTTCCGGTCGTGACCTTCGTGAATTAATATCCAATATAATTGCTAATCCGGATCGTTACGCCGCGAATGAGAACGAAAACATCCTCCGCAACGGTCAAAGAATCTGGGTGGCCTGGACGAACAAGCCGATATACAACGATAAGGGCGAGTTTATCGAAATCCTGTCGGTGGGCAATGACATAACCGAAAACAAGAAACTTGAAGCGGCCGTGCGCGAACGGGAAGAATTCTTTCGCGCCGTATTCGCCAACGCCGGGGTCGGCATCTTCAGTATCGACCCTAAGAACCGTTTCCTAAGGTCCAACGAGACCTTCCTCCGTTTTATCGGCTACACCTGGGAAGAACTCAAGGATCTCAGCCTGGATGACATCCTCCATCCTGATTACTGGAAAAAATCGAATGAGATGATAGAATCACTGACTCATAAAACCGTCGATCATATCCAGCGGGAAATGCTTTTTGTACGTAAAGACAGTGAATGGCGTTGGGGTGATGTATGTGCCGTGGTGATCAGGAACGACCAGGGACACTACCTGGCTTCAGTGACCACCGTGACCGACATAACCATGCGAAAAAGGTCGGAAGGGGCGCAGGCCAGAAGACTCCGGGCGGAAAGGGCCATGGCTTCAATATCCCAGGCTTTGTTAAGCGCCGACACCGAAGCGAAAACCCTGGAAACCGCGCTTCAACAACTTGTGGTCGCGGCCCAAGTGGACCGGGTCTATGTTTACGAGAATTATTATAATCCGGTTAACGGCCTGAGCATGAGACAAAAGTTCGAAGCTTGTGCTCCAGGTATTGTGGCCGGTGCGCTCATCCCCGAGCTTCGGGAATCCCCTTATCAAAACGGTTTTGCCCGTTGGCGGGACTCGTTGAGTCAGGGACAGCCCATAATGGGCTCGTTAGAGGATTTCCCCGAGGAAGAACAAATGGTTTTATCGGCCAGGCAGGCCATTTCCTTATTGATCCTGCCCCTGCACGTACAGGGCGAATGGTTTGGATTCGTAGGGTTTGACGACACCTACCAGCATCGGAACTGGACTTCGTCGGATGTGACTCTGCTCAGCACTACCGCCGAAATCATCGGGGCTTTTCTGACCCGGCAGCGGGCGGAAGAGGAGATAAAAAAAGCCAGGGACACGGCCGAGGCCGCTACCAAGGCCAAGTCCGACTTTCTGGCCAACATGTCTCACGAGATCCGGACGCCCATGAACGCCATCATTGGCATGTCCCACTTGGCCCTGAAGACCGAGTTAACAGCCAAACAGTTAGATTACCTCAAAAAAATCGACAACTCGGCCAAATCCCTGCTCGGCATAATCAATGACATCCTGGACTTCTCCAAGATCGAAGCCGGCAGGCTGAATATGGAAAGGATCGAATTCGATTTGACCGAGACCCTGAATAATGTGGCCAACCTGATCACCGTAAAGGCTCAGGAGAAGGAAAACCTGGAAGTACTCATCCGAGTAGATCCGGAGGCCCCCCTATTCCTGATGGGAGACCCCCTGCGCCTGGGCCAGGTATTGATCAATTTGGGTAACAACGCGGTCAAGTTCACTGAGAGCGGTGAGATTGTGGTCGCGGTGAAGCTCGAAGAGTGGAGGGAAAACAAGGTCATACTACGTTTTTCAGTGAGTGATTCGGGCATTGGTATGACCGAAGAGCAGAAGTCCAGGCTTTTCCAGGCCTTTTCCCAGGCCGATACATCGACCACACGTAGGTATGGAGGCACGGGACTGGGACTGACCATCAGCAAACGCCTGGTGGAGATGATGAAGGGAGAGATATGGGTTGAAAGCGAACCTGGCGTCGGCAGCCAATTCATATTTACAGCCTCCTTCGAGTTGGGTGAAGGCCGGAAAAAAGAAGCCCTGGTCGCTTCCGAAGACCTGACCGGTCTTCGTGTCCTGGTGGTGGACGATAACCGTATCTCCAGGCAGATATTCGGTGAGATGCTCGAAAATTTTGGGTTTGAATCGGACTCGGCCTCCTCGGGCCCAGAGGCTATAGAACAGATCAGGCAGGCCGATAAGGATCGCCCCTACGATCTGGTCCTGATGGACTGGAAAATGCCGGGTATGGACGGTTTTACAGCCAGCTTGTGTATCCGCGAGTCGCCTGCGTTATCCAAGCAGCCGAAGATCATCCTGGCCACGGCTCACAGCCATGATGAAGCCATGCAGGGAGTGAAGGCCTTAGGCCTGGACGGGTTGCTCATCAAACCGGTGTCTCCCTCAAACCTATTTGATACCATCATGAGGGCCTTCGGCAAGGCCGCGGCCAAGCGCAAGAGTGACGGCGAAGAAACCGATCCGGACGTGGAACGGGTTCGTTCCATTCGCGGGGCGCACATCCTGCTGGTGGAAGACAACGAGATCAATCAGCAAGTGGCCCGCGAGATTCTGGAAGGGGCCGGTCTGAAGGTCGTCGTGGCCGGGAACGGAAAAGAAGGCGTGGAACGGGTTCGCGAAGGCAACTATGATCTGGTGCTGATGGACGTGCAGATGCCGGTGATGGACGGATACCAGGCCACCAGGGAAATCCGTAGAGACGAACGCTTTAATACGCTGCCCATAGTGGCCATGACGGCCAGCGCCATGACTCAGGATCGGGCGGAGGCGAAGGCGGCGGGCATGGACGATCATGTGAGCAAGCCCATCGACACACGCGAACTTTTCGGCACCTTGATCAAGTATATCAAGCCGAAGATCGGGGCGGCGGAAGCAGACCTGCCCTCGGAGAAGACGGTCTCCGTACCGTCGGAAGCGGATATACCCCTCCTAGACGGAATTGACGTGGAGACCGGCCTGAAACGGGTAGGTGGAAACCGAGTGCTCTACCGTAAACTGTTGTCCAAGTTTTTCCAGGAATACCGAGACGCCGTGGATAAAATCCGCCAGTTGATCGAGGCGGATGAACGGGAACCCGCCCGGCGGTTGGCCCACACGATCAAGGGCGTGGCCGGAAATATCGGGGCGGATGACATCCAGGCGACCGCCGCGGCCATGGAAGCGGCCATCAAGTCTTGGCAGCCCGATACATTTAACGATCTATTGCCTCGAATGTCCGCCGCGCTCAGGGTGGTCACGGATGCATTAATCACCTCGGGATTGGGCAAAGAAAAAGAAGCTCCCATGACCGCATCCGGCCAGGCCACGGACCCGGCCCTGCTCATGGAATGCCTGGAAGGACTGGCGCCCCACCTCATAAGTAGAAAGCCCAAACTTTGCCTGCCGTTCATTCAGAAGATCGAAGATTATTCTTGGCCCGAAAACCTGGCTGCCGACGCCGCGGATTTGGCCAAACTTATCGACAGGTATAAATTTAAGGAGGCGTCCGGCCTGGTGCGGAAACTGACGGCCCAGTTGAGGGATAAGGTTGGGTAATCCCGATATGCGGGCGATTTGAAGGAGGCGGTCTCCGACCCCCTCCTATCTCCATCTCTTCTTTCTCTTCCAGCGCTGGTAGCCCTTGACCGACTGTTCGGAACGCACGCCCAGATAGAATTCGCGCACGTCCTGATCTTCCATCAAGGCTTCGGACGAGCCCGTCAGGACTATGCGGCCGCTTTCCAGGACAAAGCCCACGTGGGCCACTTTCAGGGCCATGCGGGCGTTTTGTTCCACCAGGAGGATGGTGGTCCCTTCCCGATTGAGTTCCTGGATGATGTTGAATATCTCCCGGACCAGTATGGGGGAGAGTCCCAGGGAGGGTTCATCCAGCATCAGCAGTTTGGGCCTGGCCATCAGGGCCCGGCCTATGGCCAACATCTGCTGTTCGCCGCCCGACAGGGTGCCGGCCCATTGACTCCGGCGCTCCTGGAGCCTGGGGAAATGGTGCATCACCCGATCGTAGTCCTGTTTGATCCCGTGGCGGTCGCCGCGAGTATAGGCGCCCATCTTCAGATTCTCGTCCACGGTCAGTTCCGGAAAGACTTCCCGGCCTTCGGGCGTATAGGCCAATCCCAGGGACACGATCTCGGCCGGGTCCCGGCCGTCTATCCGCCGGTTCAGGAATTCGATGACGCCCTTGTCCGGTTGGTCGTCCAGCAGGCCCATGATGGTCTTGAGAATGGTGGTCTTGCCCGCGCCGTTGGCGCCCAGAATCGCCGCTATCTGGCCTTCCCTGACTTCGAGCGAAACGCCCCGAATGGCCAGGATGGGCCCGTAATAGGTTTCTATGTTCTTGACTTTAAGCAACGGCCCCTCCCTCTTCCTCGCCCAGATAAGCCTTGAGCACCTCCGGATGCCGCTGCACCTCATCCGGTGGACCTTCGGCTATCACTTGGCCGTAGTTCAGGGCCAGAACCCGGTCCGATATATCCATCACCAGGTTCATGTCATGTTCCACCAGCAGAATAGTGACGCCGTGGATGTCCCGGATGTCCTTGATCCAGAACATCAGGTCGCCTTTCTCTTCCAGGTTCATGCCCGCGCTGGGTTCGTCCAGAAGCAGGAGTCTAGGCTCCAGGGCCAGGGCCCGGGCCAGTTCCACCTTTTTCTGGACGCCGTAGGGCAGGCTGGCCACGATCTGATTCCGGGCGGACTGCAGATCGAGAAAGTCTATGATCCGTTCCACCTGATGGCGCTGCTTCACCTCTTCCCGGGCCGCGGGCGAACTTCGCCAGAGCATGGCCGCGCCCGAGAAAACGCCGGTCTTCATGTGCAGGTGCCGGCCCAGCATCAGGTTGTCCAGGGTGGTCATGTGGGAGAAAAGCTCGATGTTCTGGAAGGTGCGGGCGATGCCTTTTTGGGCGACGCGGTGCGGCTTGAGGGAGGTTATGTTCCGGCCGGCGAAGGTGATCCGGCCCTGGTCCGCGCGATACAGCCCGCTGATACAGTTGAAGATGGTGGTCTTGCCGGCGCCGTTCGGTCCGATGATGGAGAAGACAGCCTTTTCCTCGACCTGGAAGGATACCTCCATCAGGGCTCTCACGCCGCCGAACGACAGACTGATCTTGTCCACTTCCAATAAGGGCATGGTCTTACTTCTTGGCCAGGGGAGGGGGATGAGCCCCCTCCCGTCACTTAAGTTTATTTGGTTATCTTCAGCCAGTCGGTTAATATCTTCAAATTGCCTTTATCGTCGCACTGGCTCACCTGGACGCTCTTGGCGCCCTGGTGATCATCGGCGGTGAAGGTCAAGGGCGCCCCTATGCCCCGCCAGTCCTTGATGGTCTCCATGGCCTTGATCAAAGATTCCGGGGTCAAATCGCGGCCGGCCCGTTTCAGGCCTTCCACCAGGGGTTCGGCCCAGATGATCCCGGCGTAATAGAAGGTGCCCCAGCGCTCGGTGGGAGCGTATATCTTGTGGGCCTCCCGGTATTTGATCATGAGAGGCGTGTCGGCGTCGGGAAGGTCGCCGAAACCGGCGCAGATGACGCCTTTCCACAGACCCTTGGTGACCTGGAACATGAGAACGGAGTCGGACAGGGTGCTGCTGGAAATCCACTGGGGCGTGAAGCCGATCTTGGCCGCCTCGGCCAGGATGATGGCCGCATGCTTGGGCAGGAGCCACATGATGACCACGTCGGCCCCGGACTCCTTGAGCTTGAGGGCATGGGAACTCAGGTCCGTGTCCGGCACCTCGACCGACACCGCGGCCGCGAGCTTCACGCCTTTTTCCTTCAGCGCCTTTTCCGCGCCTTCCAGGCCTTCCTTGCCGTAGTCATCGTTCTGATAGAAGAAGGCGATCTTCTTGCCCTTGTTCTCATAGGCGTACTTGGCCAACAGGTAGGCTTCGTCGGTATAGAGCGGATAAGCGGCGAAGATGTTTTTTTGTAGCGGCTTGGTCCAGTGATTGGAGCCGGTGGAGGGCGAAACCCAAACGACCTTGTTCTCATTCAAATAGTCACGCACGGCCATGCCCGGGCCGGTGCCCACGCCGCCCACCACGGCGAAGACGCCGAGCTGTTCCACGAACTCCTTGCCTATGGCCTTGGTCTTGGCCGGATTGTAGGCGTCGTCCCGGAGATAGTACTTTATCTTCCGGCCGTGGACGCCGCCCGCGGCGTTTATGTACTGGAAATACAAATCCGTGCCGCGGGCCACCGCGCCCCAGGCCGCGGCCGGACCGGTCTGCGGTCCCCATTGCCCAATGCGTATTTCGGTGTCGGTCACTCCCCTGACTTCCGCGGCCAAAGCCGGCGTCGCCAGCATCAGAACAAAAACAACACCGATAATGGTCAAGCCTCTCGTCCTTCTCATCGCGCCACCTCCTTAAGGCTCATGAGATCATAGCGTTGACGTCTCTTACCTGAAAACGGTTTCAGGTGATCTTAGTGAAACGCGTCTTACACTTTCTTCACAAAATGCCGGGCCAGCAGGCCGCTGGGCCGGACGCAGAGAACCAGGACGATGATGGCGAAAGCCACCACGGACTTGAACTCCAGGGAAACGTACCCCCCGAACAGGTTTTCGATTATGCCCATGAGTTCGGCGCCGATCACGGCGCCGGGCAGGCTGGTCATGCCGCCCATGACCGCGCCGGCAAAGGCCTTCATCATGGGGTCCATCATCATGTTCACGTCCAGCGGGTAGGACGAGGCGATCAGGACGCCGGCCACCGTGCCCACCAGGGAGCTGAGAGCCCAGGTGAAGGAGAGTATTCTTTTGGTCCGGATGCCCATGATGCGGGCGGCCAGGCGGTTCTGCTGGGTGGCTTTCATGGCCACGCCCAGCCTGGTGTATCTGAAGAAAAGAAAGAGCAGGACCATGATGGTCATGGCCATGAGAAAAACCCAGATGCTGATCTTGCTCACGGCCACCTGCCCGAACTTGTACACCTCGATGTTCGAGACGGGAAAGGGCAGGCCCTGCTGTTCCGGTCCCCAACGCCAACCGGCCAGGCCGTAAAGGATCATCTCCAGCCCCAGGGTGATGACGATAAGTCCCAGGACGGTGGGGTTCTTGGCCGGACGCAGAAAGGCCAGTTCCAGGACCACGCCTAAAATCAGGGCGAAGAGCATGGTCAGCAGAAAAGCCGCCGGGAAGCCGACCTGGTGTTCGGTCAAGATGGAGAAGGCCACGAAGGTGGCCAGCATGGCCATCTCGCCCTGGGCGAAATTCAGCACCTCGGAGGTCTTGTAAACGATAACCATGGCCAGGGCGATCAAGGCGTAGCAGGCCCCGATGGCCAGCCCGCTGACGACGAGTTGGGCCAGCAATTTTTTCTCCTCAGAACGGCCAGGTTTTAAAGTATCGTTTGGTCCTGAGCCAGAAGCCGTTGATGCCCATGGGCTCGAAGATGACGATCAGGACCATGATCAGGCCGATGATGATGTTTTGAATGTTGGCCATGCCCCCGGTGTTGAACCAGCGCTGGGTTATCTTGACGATATGCGGGCCGATGAGCCACATGTCCTGGACGGCCGACAGTTGTATCTGCAGGATGGTCATCAGGGCCGCGCCGGCGATCGAGCCCAGGATCGAGCTCAGGCCGCCCACCACCACCATGCCCAGAAAGACGATGGACATGATCAGGTTGAAATTCTCCGGGGAAATGAAACCCAGGACCGGGGCCATCAGGGCGCCGGCGATGCCGGTATAGAAGGCGCTGATGGCAAAGGCCAGGGTCTTGTAGTAAGTCAGGTTCACGCCGGCGGTCTGGGCCGCGATGTCGCTGTCGCGAAGGGCGATCAGGGCCCGGCCGACCCTGGTTCGGACCAGGTTCCGGGCGGCGACGGTCATGATCACGGCGATGGCCATGATGACGTAATAAATATCGGCGTCGGCCTTGAGTTCCCAGGCCAGGATTTTGAGTTTGGGTATGCTTATGCCCATGCGGCCGCCCAGGTAGTTCCAATGGCCGACGATCTGGGTGACGGCCATGCCGAAGCCCATGGTGGCGATGGTCAGATATGGCCCCTCGAGCCTCAGGGCGGGCAGTCCGACCAGGAACCCGAAAAAGGCGGACACGAACCCGGCCAGGGGCAGCACCAGCACAAAAGGCCAATGATACACGCCGTAAAGCTTGGCGCAGCAGAAGGCGCCGATGGCGAAGAAGCCGGCGTGGCCCAGCGAGACCTGGCCGGTGTAACCCACCAGGATGTTCAGGCCCATGGCCACGATGGCGTTAATGGCTATTAGGTTGGCCAGGTAGCAGTAATAGTTGCCGGCAAAACGGGGAAAGATGAGCAGGGCGACTATCAAGACCCCGAACCAGAACGCCTCCACCCAGGAAGGGAACATCTGGACGTCCTCATAGTAGTCCCTCTTCATGTCCATAATCGCTGACTCCGCCTCCCGACTCGACTAATCTTTTTTAGGAGGGATCGATATTTTCGAGACCACCCGCGGGAAATATCGCTGCTGTTCCTCGAAGTCAACCGGCCGCGGGCGCATAAGGTTCAGTCTGGTCACCAGCAGATTCAATTTCTTGAGCTGGCGGTATTTCTCTTGTTCGTCCTTCATCGTGGCCAGCATGTCTTCCATTTTCTGGATTTCGTTTTTGAGCATCAGCTCGGGCGGAAGACAGCCGGCATTTTTCAGAATCCGGTAGGCCATCCTCAGGTCTTCCGGCCCGCGGAAGTAGTCCTCCAAATCGAGGGGCCGGCCCTGACCGGGCAGATGGTCGAATTCGCCCCGCTCCTGGGCCTCCTTGATTCGCTGTTCGGCTATCTTGGTAAAAGCGTCCAAATTAAAAGGCTCTTGAGGATAAGGCCAATCTCGGCCGCGGCGCTCAGCGGTCCGCTTCGTTCCGGCCGGCCAGGGGTCGTTCTTCCTGCCGGGAAAGCATGTTGACCGTCTCCTCGCTGCCGATTCCTTCCCTGATGAAAAGGTCAACCAGATCATGGTCCAGGCGGCCGGCCTTCACCTCGGCCCAGAGTATCTCCAGGGCTTTTTCCACGGGCATGGCCTTTTTATAAGGACGGTCGCGGGCCACCAGGGCGTCGAAGATGTCCACCACGCCCAGGATGCGGGCCTGGATGGGTATCTCGTCGGCCTTGAGCCGATGGGGGTAGCCGGTGCCGTTGAGCATCTCGTGATGGGCGGCGGCGAAAAGAGGAATACGGGCCAACTCCTGGGTAAAGGGTATCTTTTTGACGATGTCGTGGGTCATAACCACGTGCGACTGCATTTCTTCGTATTCGGTCCGGGTGAGGTTGCCTTTGCGGACGCTCAGGTTTTCCAGCTCGAAGTCATCCAGACACCTGATCGTCCGGCCGTCTTCGATCTTGAATTCCTTGGCCGCTATCTCCCGTAGGCGGGCCGCTTCCTCGTCGTTGATCCAACCCGGCTGGTTGAGTCTGGTTATCAAGGCCAAGTCCTGTTCCAGCTCGATGAGCCGGGCTTTCTTCTCCTTTTCCAGGACCGACACTTCGTCCGGCTTGGGCTCGCCGGTCCGGTACAAAGCCAGAATCCTGTTTTGAAACTCGAGGCGCAGCGCCAGGTCTATCCGCTGAAACCTGGCTTCCACCAGGGCCATCCGATCCGGAGCCAGTTTGCCCGCCTTGTCCAGCACCTGCTCGCGGACGCCGATCTTGCCAATGTCGTGCAGCCAGGCCGCGTAGGAAAGTTCCTCCAATTCTTCGGGGGTAAAAAAGGTCTGGGCGAAACGCCCTTCGGTCTGGCGGCTGACGGCTTCGGCCAACAGGAGGGACATGGCCGCCACCCGCCGGGAATGGCCGGCCGTATGCGGGCTTCGGGCGTCTATGGCCGAGGCCGAGTATTCGACCAGGGCCGCGAATATCTTTTTGATGTCATCTATGAGCTTGGCGTTGCGAATGGCCACCGCGGCCTGGGAAGCCAAGGACAGGACCAGTTCCTCGACTTCCTGGGCGAAGGGAACGACCTCGCCTTTGTCGTCCAGGGCGTTGATCAGTTGGAGCACGCCTATGTTTTCGTGACGGTGGTCCAACATGGGCACGGCCAGCATGGAGCGGGAACGATAGTTGTTGCGCCGGTCGAATTCCCGGTTGAAGGAGAACTCGACCGATTCGTCCGCGTCCAAGTCATACACGTCATCGATGTTCAACACCTTGCCGGTCAGGGCCACGAACCCGGAGATGCTGGTCCGGGTCAAAGGCACCGGGAAAGGCTTGAAAGCTTGAGCGTCCGACCCGCCCCGCCGTTCCAGGGTGTCGTTCTGGGCCACTTCGAAACACAGGCGGTCGCCGTCACGGATATAAAGGCTGCCGGCATCGGCCCGGGTAAAGGTCCGCGCTTCCCGGACCACCAGGCTCAACAACCTCACCAGATTGGTCTCGCTGGAAAGCGCAATCCCTATCTGGTTGAGCTTCTTTATGCTCTCCTTAAGATTCAATTCTGACATGATCCGCCTCGCTTGAAGAATTACTATATAACCAATTTCCGTCTGGCCTGGCAAGGCGAAAATGAGATAAGTCGGAGAAAACGGGAGCCTGGTGGATCGAGCACTCTTTCCGGGACGCGAGTCGAGGCCGTCCCGTCCCGAACCAGGCCGGTCATTAAGTCCCGCCCAACATGTATTCGGCCAGTTCGGCGATGCCGGCAAAGGTCGCGTCCGCGCCGGCGGCCGACAGTTCGGCCCGGGATAGCCGGCCCGAAGCCAGGCCCGCGGTCATGGCGCCGGCCGCGCGTCCGGTGGCCATGTCCAAGGGATGATCGCCGACCATGACCGCGTCCGAAGGAGGAATATTCAATTCTCGAAGGGCGGCCAAGAGGTGGGCCGGATCGGGTTTCACCCGGACCACGTCTTCGCGGGGCAGGAAGACCCGGCAGTAATCCATCAAATCAGGAAAAGTCAGGGCCACGGCCGCCCGGCAGTTGCGGGTGATGACGCCCAGGGCCAGGCCGGCGCGGTTCAAGGACCGCAAGGCCGATCGGGTGCCCGGAAACAGCCCGCCTCTCCGGGCCGCCGTCAGTTCCATTTCCTCGATGAGGGTCAGGGCCCGCCGGATGAACGATTCGGCCGCGGCCGGGTCCGCGGCCGACAGCTTGGCCTTGGCCGTGTCAAGGCCCTCCAGAACGTACCGGCCGTCGAAGTCTCCAGGTTCCAGGCCGTAGGTCAGGGCCAGTTCCAACACCTGCCGGCGCATCTGGGCAAAGTCTATTTCCAGGCTGGCCAGGGTGCCGTCGAAGTCAAAAACCAAGGCCCGCGCCCGGCGCAGCTTCGGGGATAAATCATCCGTCATGAACAGCTTTATAGGCTCAACCCCAGGCCGTTGTAAAGAGCTTTGACCAGCCGGGTAAGTCCGGGTTTGGAAAATCCTTGTTCCTCGAGACCGGAGATAGTATTTATACGTCCATGCTCGGCCCGGAGACCAAATTCCTGGTGGCGGACGGCGACGCGGCGGAAGGCCGCCTGATCCAAAGCGCCCTGACCGACGCCGGATACTTCCACGTGACCTGGGTGGACAACGGTCTGGACGCCCTGGGCCTGGTGGAGGAAGCCGCGCCGGACTTCGTAGTCGCGGCCTGGGAACTGCCGCGGCTCGGTGGGTTGAGGCTGGCCAGGGAAGTCAGAAATAAACTGCCGGCCCGCTGTCCTTGTCATCTTATCGTACCCGAACACCACGAAAACGAAAAGAATCTGGCCGAAGACACGGATGTTGCCGGATTCCTGGTCCGGCCCTTGACCGAGCATTCGCTGGCCCATTGGGTCGAGAAAACCGTCGTGGGCGGCCGGAGCGATCATTGGCCGCTGGACCAGGAACATCTGGCCGATCGCCTGCTGGCTGACGGCCATCCCGAGGAAGCCCTGGACGAATACCGACGGGCCCTGGCCGCGGGCCGGCAAAGACTGGCCGGCCTCTATGCGGAAGTGGGTTTGATTCTGAAAAAACAGGGTCGCCTGAAGGAAGCCATCGAGCAATTCGAGCGGGGCGTCCTGGCCGATCCCAGCCTGGCCAGAGTCCAGGAGGCTTTGGCCGAAGCCTATCTGGCCGACGGCCGGCCGACGGAAGCCGGCCGCGCCTGGGAAAGGGCCTTGGCCCTCGATCCCCGAAGCGAAAGGATCAAGATAAATCTGGCCGAGGCCTTCCTTTTATCCGACCAGGCGGAAAGAGCCGAGCCCTTGTTCAAGGACTTGTACGACCGGAAGCCCGACGACCTTCATGTCTTGAACCGGCTGGGCATGGCCTTGCGCAAACAGGGCAAGCACACTCAGGCCGCCGATTATTACAACAAGGGCCTGGCTATAAACGAACGAGACGAAAACCTGCACTTCAACCTGGGCCGTTGTTATTTTGAAACGGGGCAAACCAAGGAAGCGGTCCGGGCCTTGACCCGGGCCCTGGAAATAAACCCCCGCCTGGACCAGGCCCGGAAACTCCTGCTCAAACTGGGGAAACCTGATCCGGGAAACGCCGCGTGACCTGCGCCGAAGTCTTCGCCAGAATGGGAGAGAAGTTCCAGGAGTTCAGGCTCAAGGACGTGCACGGAATTTTTCAGTTTCACGTCCGGGGTCCGGGCGGGGGCCAATGGCACGCGATTTGTCGGGGTGACCACTGCCAGGTCAAGTCCGGGGTTCATCAGCGGCCGGACGTGACCATCACCGCCAGCGCCGACACGGTGGTCAGGCTGGCGGAAGGCCGGATGAGGCCGACCCAAGCCCTCCTGACCCGAAAGGTCAAAGTCAAAGGCGACCTGCTCCTTATCGCCAAGATGAAGGTTCTGCTGTCACCCTGGGCTTGAGCGGCCGGCGCCAAGGGGACTTGTTCGCCGGGCCTGGCCCCTACTTGACGCTCAGAAAGCTCTTGACGCCCTTAACTCCCTTCACCTGAGAGGCCAGTTCCACGGCCCGAGAGATATCCTGGCCGGAAGAGACCACGCCCAACAGCACCACGTTCCCCTTTATGGTCTCCACTTCAATCTGGGTCGATTTCATGGCGCCGTCGGCTATGTAACCTGATTTTACTTTGGTGGTTATGCTTGAATCATCCACGAACCGGCCCACGCCGCCCTCGTCTTTGGACAATAAATAAGCCGAAACGGATTTAACGCCGCTGACGGATTTGGCCAGGGCCAATGCTTTCTCCTCGTCCTCCTCCTTTTCCTTAATTCCCACCAGATAGACGTGGCTTCTGAAACAGTAGACCGAAACGTCAAAACCTTTCAGGCCTTCGGCGCCGAGCAGTTTGGCCTTGACGGTTGTGGCCAGGGCTTTATCCGCCAGGATCGTACCCACCGAACGCTCGTCCTGCGCCACGGAATAGGCATCTTTGGCCGTGGAACCGGCCTGGGCCGCGCCCACGGCCGCGGCGATGGGGATGGCGCAACCGGAAGAGCCCACCAGGATGGTCAAGCCCAGGGCCGTCCACAATAACAGAGGTTTAATCAAGCCGATCATCGGTCGCCTCCTCGATTATCAAGTTATCGCCCTCAAAGATGGGCTTTTACCCTAGCCCTTGGCTCCTGGCTCAGCCGGATCGTCCAGACGTTGTGGCCGGACATGTCGGATCAACCTCATTGTGGTCTAGCGTTTTTCCTCGTAATCTTATCGGCCTGCCTGGTTAAGTATAACATGATCCCCGTCTCGAGTCAGGGGGCTTAAAATTCGGCGAAATAGGGTTGACATGAAGCTATAACGTAGCTATTATGTAATCAATCCTAAAGATTGATCGGGATTGATTGATTCAAAGGGCAAAATAGACTGGCGGGTAGATAGTGACCGACTCCGATTCTTATGCCTTTTTCCCTCCTTATCGCTCCTGCCCCGCCGCTATTCAGATACACCGCCAACAAACAAGGAGATCCAGGCCATGGACTACTTGGACAAGCTGAAAGCCATCGTCGGACCGGAAAACGTCACCGCCGACCTGGTGGACTGTTTGAGTTACTCCCGGGACATGTCCGTGCACGTGGGCGCGCCAGACGTAGTGGTCTTTCCGGGAAAGGCCGAAGAAGTGGCCGCCGTGGTCAAGGTGGCGGCCGAACATAAAACGCCGATCATTCCCCGCGGCAGCGGCACCAGCGTCACCGGCGCGGCCCTGGCGCCCCAGGGCGGCATACTCCTGGACCTGGTCCGCCTGAACAAGATACTGGAAATAAATCTCAAGGACGGATACGTCCGCGTCGAGCCGGGCGTGATCTGCAACGCCCTCAACGCCAAGCTGGCGCCCACCCATTTCTTTCCGCCCGACCCGGGCAGCGCTCCCGTGGCCACCCTCGGCGGCATGATTTCGACCAACGCCAGCGGCATCCGGGCGGTGAAATACGGCACGACCAAGGATTACGTCAAGGGCCTCAAGGTGGTCCTGGCCGACGGCGGTGTCATCAAGACCGGCAGTCTGGCCCCCAAGCACTCGACCGGCTTTGACCTGACCTACCTTTTCACCTCGGCCGAAGGCACCCTCGGAGTCATAGTCGAGGCGGTGCTTAAAATTCTGCCGGTGCCCGAGTACTCGCTCTTCGCCAAGATAGACTTTCCCTCCCTCGAGGATGCCGGCCTGGCGGTCGAGGAAATACTGACCTCGGGCCTGCCCATCTGCACTTGCGAGGTCCTGGACCGGGTTTCCATAGATATCATGGCCGGCAAGCTGGGACTCGACATTCCTCAGGTTGTTCAATGCCAGATACTGATAGAGATAGACGGCCATAAGGAGGCGGTCGAGTCCGACCGGCGGAAAATCGACGCCATCTGCCGCCGGCGCCAGGCCGTGGAAATCAACTGGACCGTGGACCCGGCCGAACGGCTGGCCTTGTCCCGCATCCGCCACGGCCTGGTGCCGGCCATGAGCCGGATCAAGCCTTTCTACCGCCTGGTCCCCATCGTCGAAGACTTCGGCGTGCCCATGTCCGCCATCCCGGCCACCATCCGGGCCATCCAGGAAATCGGCCAACGACACAACTTCCCGATAGCCACCTTCGGCCACATCGGCGACGGCAACCTGCACGCCACCTTCATCATGGACGTGCGCGATCCCGGCCAATGGTCCGTGGTCAAGAAGATCGCCCTCGAGTTCGTGGACCTGACCGTCAAATTCGACGGCACCCTGTCGGCCGAACATGGCCTGGGCATGGCCAAGAGCCCCTACATCCGGGCCGAATTAGGCGAGACGGCCCAGGTGATGCAAAAGATCAAAGACACCCTGGACCCGTTGAACATACTCAACCCGGGCAAGATGATATTTCGCGGCGCCATCGCCGACATCCTGGACAGGAACGCCTTCGACGCCCTGTACAAGACGCCGGAAACGGTCAGATCTTTCGGCGATCAAGTGGACAAGGAAATACTGGCCTGCATCCAGTGCGGTTTCTGCCAAGCCGGCTGCCCCACCTTCGGCCGGACCAAGCTCGAATCCCTGAACGCCCGGGGACGCATCACCTTGGCCTACAACATGCTGACCGGTCAGATCAAGCCCTCGGCCGACCTGGCCCGGCGGCTCTACCAGTGCATGATCTGCCTGAACTGCAAATACACCTGCCCGGCCCAGGTGGACCTGTCTCCCATAATCCACGCGGCCCGCGAACGCCTGGTCCGGGAAGGATTCATGCCCGAGATACACGGGCAGCTTCTGGAAAGCATCGCCCAGCACGGCAACCCCTTCGCCGAAAGCCCGACCAAGCGGGCGGACGTATATCCGGCGGACTTCCAACGAAAAGAGCAGGCCGAGACCTTGCTCTTCCTGGGCTGCGTGGCCTCGTACCAGGACCTCAAGATCATCCCCGGCATGATCAGAATCGCCGCGGCCGCGGGCGAAGACTTCACCGCCTTAGGCGGCGAGGAAGTCTGTTGCGGATACCTGGCCTACCTGGTTGGAGACATGAACCGATTCCGGGAAACCATGAACAAGGTCGTGGCCCGGGCCAAGAAGACCAAAGCCAAGAGGATCGTGGCCACCTGCGCCGGTTGCTACAAGACCCTGCATGATTTATATCCCAAGTATGGCGCCGACTGGAACGGCCTCGAGGTCCGGCACGCCATCGAGTATCTGGAAGCCCGGATCAAGGACGGCCGGATCAAGTTCAAGGAGGACGAAGCGCTCAAGGTGGCTTATCACGATCCCTGCGACATCGGCCGGCACATGGGTCTGTATGAACCGCCCCGGAACGTGCTGAAAGCCATCCCCGGCCTCAAGCTGATCGAGTTCCCCCAGAACCGGACTTTGGCCAAATGTTGCGGCGGCGGCGGCGGCGTCAAGGCCTTTGACAACACCTTGAGCAACGACATCGCCTTCGAGAGGGTTTTACAGGCCGTGGCCATAGGGGCCGAAGCCATCGTGTCGGCCTGCCCTTCCTGCAAAAACAGCCTCAACCAGGGCGCGACCCGGCTGAAAAAAGAGAAGAAGGGCAAAATCAAGGTAATGGACCTGACCGAACTGGTGGCCGGCCGGATGGCTTGAGACCGGCTGGAGTCGAACCATATGGCGGATGAAGTCAAGCGCAAGGAAATCGTCGCGGCCAGGCTCTGCCGGCAGGTGATGGCCGACCACTTCCACGAACTGCGGGCAGCCTCGGAAAAAGGCTCTCCCAAGATCGCCTGGTGCACCAGCGTGGGTCCGGCCGAACTGTTGCGGGCCATGGGTTTCCTGGTTTACTTTCCGGAAAACCACGCCGCGCTCCTGGGCGCCAGCCGCGTGGCCACCGACTTGATTCCCCTGGCCAACGCCATCGGGTACTCGCCCGACATATGCTCGTACCTCACCTCGGACATCGGGTCGTACCTGCGCCGGGAAACGCCCTTGACCAAGGCCTTTGGCCTGCCCGGTCCGCCCCGGCCGGACGTGCTGGTGTACAACACCAACCAGTGCCGGGACGTCCAGGACTGGTTCGCTTACTACGGCCGGGAGTTCAAGGTCCCCTCCATCGGCATCGTCTCCCCGCGCGGCGTGGGTCCGGTCCAAACCAGCCACATCGAGGACCAGGCAGCCCAGATGAAAGCCCTGGTGCCCATCCTGGAAGAGATATCCGGCCGCGGGCTCGATCCGACCCGACTCCGCGAGATCGTGGCCGAATCGCTGACCACCAGCCGGCTCTGGCGGGAGGTCCTCGAGACCGCCGCGGCCAGGCCGTCACCCTTGACCTTTTTCGACGCCACCATTTTGATGGGGCCGGCGGTGGTGGCCCGGGGCACCAGGCCGGCCAATGATTATTACCGGATTCTGCTGGACGAGTTGAAAGACAAGATCGCCTCCGGCCAGGCCGCGGTCGAGGGCGAGAAGTTCCGCCTCTACTGGGACGGCATGCCCGTCTGGGGCAAGCTCCGGCCCCTGGCCGAACTTTTCCTGAGGCTCGAGGCCTGCGTCGTGGCCTCCACCTACTGCAATTCCTGGATATTCGACGCCTTTGATCCGGACCACCCCTTCGAGAGCATGGCCCGGGCCTACGTCGAGCTGTTCATCGTGCGCAATGACGAGTATAAGGAAGAATACATCGAGCGCATGCACGAACTGTTCAAACTGGACGGGATCGTTTTCCACGACGCCAAGACCTGTCCCAACAACACCAACAGCCGCTACGGCCTGCCCCAGCGGCTCACGGAAAAGCTGGGCCTGCCCGGATTGATCCTGCACGGTGATTTGAACGATCTGCGGTGCTATTCCGAGGAACAGGCCGTGACCAACATCGAAGCCTTTATCGAGATGTTGGCCGAGAAATAAGGCCAGCCGGGAGAAATCACCGACCGCGGTGGCTCTGAACGATCAATATTTCGCCGGCGTGGACATCGGCGCTTCGGCGGCCAAAGTCGTCATTATCCGGGCCGCGGGCGAACTGGTGTCCGAGGCCACGGCCCGGTCCGGCACCGACTTCGCCGCCAAGGCCGAAAGCCTGCTCGAACAGGCTTTATACCAGGCCGGCCTCGAACGGAACCAGATAGCCGCCTGCGTGTCCACCGGGTACGGAAGAAGAAACGTGGCCTTTGCCCAGAGCACCCGCACGGAGATTAGCTGCCACGCCGCGGGCTGCTATTATCACTACCCCCGGGCCTTGAGCGTGATCGACATCGGCGGCCAGGACAACAAGATCATCAAGGTGGACGCCCAGGGCCATCGGATCGGCTTCAAAATGAACCGCAAGTGCGCGGCCGGAACCGGCGCCTTTCTCGAGGAGATGGCCCTGCGGCTGGATATACCTTTGGAGGAAATGAACGGTCTGGCCCGACGGGCCGAAAAGACGATCGAACTGGGCAGCTACTGCACGGTTTTCACCGCCACCGAGATTCTGGAAAAGATACGGGCCGGTTTCAAGGTGCCGGACATTGTGCTGGGCATTTACCATTCCATCGCCAAACGCGTGCTGGAAATGGACACCATCAACGACACGCCGGTCATGTCCGGCGGCGTGGCGGCCTTCAACCCGGTGTTGGTCGAGGTCTTGAGCCAAAAGCTGGGCCGGCCGGTCCTGACGCCGCCCCGGCCGCAGTTGATAGGCGCCTTCGGCGCGGCCTTGCTGGCCTGGCGGGAATCGGTTTCGGCCGGACTCTCGCGCCAGGACAACTGATCGGACGCCCATGCCCGATATTGACCTGACGGCCACCCGGCGGGACATAGAAGGCTGGCTGGCTCAAGCCAAGGAAATGGGGGCCAGCCACGTCATCGTGGTTTACGACGCCTTCGATTATCACGATTACCCGGTCTACGTCATGCCGGGCCAGGACGTCCGGGAGAAATTCAAGGAACTGGACGGCGTCAATATGCAACGGGTGATGGAAGTGTATTCCTTGAAGCTGCCGGTCGAGGAGCAATTGTCCGAACACCGGGCCTTTCATTTCGACTGATCAGACCGCGCTTATTACCTTATTGCCGAGGGAGGAGGATAACATGAGCCGATGGTTGAACGCGGGGGAGATTCTCAGGATCAACGCCGCGCTTTACCCGAACAAGATGGGCGCCAAGGACCTGAACCGCGGTATGACCTTCAAGGAGTGGAACGAACGAAGTTGCCGCCTGGCCAACGCCCTCCTGGGACTCGGGCTGGAAAAGGGCGACCGCTTCGCCGTCATCGCCTACAACCGGGTCGAGTGGATGGAAATCTATGCCGCCGCGGCCAAGGCCGGCCTGGTGGCCGTGCCCGTCAGTTTCCGGCTGACTCCCCTCGAGTACGAATACCTACTCAAGGACTCCGGAGCCAAGGCCTTTATCGTGGAGCAGCCTTTTGTCGAAGGCGCCGACTCGATCCGCCGGAAACTGCCGTCCCTGAAGGGCTACGTGTACCTGGGCCAGGAGCCGGCGCCGGAAGGGTATCATCATTACGAAGAAATAATCGCCCAGGCTTCGGACTCGGAACCGCCTGTGAAAGTCCGCCACACGGACGTCTGGACCTTCATGTACACCTCCGGCACCACGGGCAAGCCCAAGGGCGCGGTCAGGACTCACGAGAGCTACACCGCCTTCTATATCGTCAACGTGGCCGAGATGGGCTTCACCCGCGAAGACCTGGGACTCCTGGTCATGCCCATGTTTCACGTCAACTCCATCTTTTACAGCTTCACCTTCACCTATATCCAGACCGGGGTCTGCGTGTACAACCGGGTCAGCTTCGACCCCGAACACCTGCTCAAGACCTTGGCCGAAGAAAAGATCACCTTCACTTCCCTGGTCCCCACCCATTACATCATGATGCTGGCCCTGCCGGATGAGATCAAAAACAAATACGACGTCTCCCGCGTCAGCAAGCTCCTATGTTCGTCGGCGCCGGCCCGCCGGGACACCAAGCTGGGCATTCTGGATCATTTCAAGAATTCCCGGCTATTCGAGGCGTACGGTTCGACCGAGGCCGGACTGGTCACGCTGCTTCGGCCCGAGGACCAGATAAGAAAACTGGGCTCGATCGGCCGGGAGATCATGGGCACGGACCGGATAAAGCTGTTGGACAAGGAGGGGAAAGAAGTCCCGGACGGCGAAGTGGGCGAACTGTTTTCCCGCGGCCCGGCCTTCTTCACCGAGTACTGGAATCTCCCGGAAGTCACCCGGGAGGCCTTCCGCGACGAATATTTTTCCGCCGGCGACATGGCCCGCCGGGACGAGGAAGGGTACTACTACCTGCTTGACCGCAAGAAGAACATGATCATCACCGGAGGCGAGAACGTCTATCCTTCCGAGATCGAGAACGTCATCGGCGGCCATCCCAAGGTCAAGGACGTGGCCATCATCGGCGTGCCCGACTCCAAGTGGGGCGAAGCGGTCAAGGCCATTATCATCCTTCACGAAGGACACGCGCCGGACAAACAGGTGGCCAAGGAAATCATGGACTGGTGCCGGAACAAGATAGCCGGCTTCAAGAGACCCAAGACGATTGACTTCATCCGCGAAGAAGAGATGCCCCGGACGGCCCAGGGCAAGATTCTGCACCGGGCCCTGCGCGAGAGATACGGCAAGTGGAGCGATCAAATGTAACTCGAGCCTACAGGAATAAGGACACGACCACTAATGAATGAATCATCAAGGGAGGGTTTAAAGTGCTGAGCAGAGCTTTCATCCCGTACCAAGGCTACTGGAGTTCACCGTTCTGCCGCTGGCAGGGTAGTTTTCAGAACGAACACGCCATCGAACTGGGCGCGGCCACGGCCAGGAAGTTTTTCGAACTGCGCGGCCTGTCGCCCGAGGTCCTGGACGGAGTCTTCCTGGGCATGACCATCGGCGCCAAGAGCTGGTTTTACGGCGCGCCCTGGTTCGCCGCTCTGATTGGCCACGACAAGATCAGCGGCCCGACCATCTCCCAGGCCTGCGCCACCTCGGCCACGGCCTTGGGTCTGGGAGCCGCGGCCGTGGAGGCCGGCGCGTACCAAAGCCTGTTAGTGGCCACCACCGACCGCTGCTCCAACGGACCGCATACGGTCTGGCCCAACCCCAACGGCCCAGGCGGCGAGGTCATCCACGAGAACTGGATGATGGACAACTTCAACAAGGACCCGTACGGCGGCCAGGCCATGATTCAGACCGCGGAGAACGTGGCCAAGGAATACGGCGTGACCAAGGAGGAATCCGACGCCTGCGCCGTCCGCCGGTACGAGCAGTACCTGGCTTCCACGGCCAACGATCGCGAGTTCCAGAAACGCTACCTGATCCCGGTGGAGATACGCCTGGGTAAAAAGAAGACCATTTCGGTCGAAGCCGATGAAGGAATCACGCCCTGCACGGCCGAAGGCCTGGCCGCCCTCAAGCCGGTCCTTCCCGGCGGGGTCATCTCCTTCGGCGCCCAGACCCACCCGGCTGACGGCAACGCCGGTCTGATCGTGGCTTCCCGGGACAAGGCGGCCGAACTGTCCGCGGACAAGAAAGTGACCATCCAGGTGTTATCCTACGGCCATGCCCGGGCCAAAAAGACCTACATGGCCGCGGCGGTCACGCCGGCAGCCCAGATGGCCCTCGAGCAGGCCGGGTTGAAGGTGCCGGACCTGGCCGCGGTCAAGACCCACAACCCCTTTTCGGTCAACGACGTGGTCATGGGCAAGCTCATGGCCATCGACGACAAGATATTCAACAACTACGGCAGTTCGCTGATCTTCGGCCATCCCCAGGGCCCGACCGGCGCCCGCTGCATCATCGAGCTGATCGAGGAGTTGGTCCTGAAGGGCGGCGGTTGCGGGCTCTTCGCCGGCTGCGCCGCGGGCGACACCGCCGCGGCGGTCACGATCAAGGTGGGTTGAAACCGGGACCGGAACTCCGGCTGGGCTGGAGTTCCGGTCCAAGAAGACCTCCCCGATAGGTATCAAGCATCTCATATATGTTTTCGATGCTTTTCAGGTCGCTAAGCGAATAAGGCCGCGGCATGGCCCGTCAGGCTATTCAGGTTTTATCTTCGCGCACGTAATGCTGCCTTAAAGCCTTTCTCAGCCCAAGTTGCGTAAAAAACGAATTCAGGGCCACGCCCAGGGAGAGGCGGTGTCTGAAGGTGTGAAAGGCGCGGGCAAGAATCCGGCCCAGGGTGTAACCCTCCCAGACAACCTCGGCGTTGAGATTACGCATTTCCGCCGGGGACATAGTGGGATGCCGGAAGACCACGGCGGCGGCGCCGTAATTATCCCAGGTCAGCCCCTCCACCAGCCGGCCTTGAGCCAGGTATTCGTCATAGATCAGGCTGCCCGGCATGGGGGTCAGGGTCAAGAGAAAAGGAATAATCCTCATCTCGTCGCAGAATTCCAGGGTGCGGCGGTATGACTCCGGCGTATCCTCATCCCAGCCCAGGACGAAAAAGCCCAGGATTTCTATGCCCAGGGACTGAATCAGGCGGATGTTGTCCTTCAGGGTTTTGAGGTCAAAGGCGTCGGGCGAGGTGAAATGGAGCTTGCGCCAGGCGCCGGACTGTTTGTGACCCGCGCTGGAAATGGACTCCAGGCCCGCCGATATGGCGCACAAACCGCTCTCCGCCGCCAGTTCGATGATTTTCCGGCCGTCCTTGTAGTTTACAGCCGAGAGGCCGCCGGCCCCGGCCCAGAGCCTCTTGGGGCGGACCTTGGACAGTTCCTTATAAAGGTCCAGGTAATATTGATTCTCCTCGGGCCGCTCTACCATCTGCGGGTGGCCGAAGACGCTGTCGTCCACGTTGAAAAACCGGGGGCGCAAGGTTTCGACTTCAGCCACGACCTCCTCGATGGGCCGATGCCTTATCCTGGAACCGAAAATGGGCGTCACCGGGCAGAAGCGGCAGAAATTGGGGCAGCCGCGGGTGGTGAAGATCGAGTCCATCAGGTAGTTGTTCCGGGGCAGAAGGTCCCGGCGCATATGGGGCAGTCCCTTCAGGTCCGGCCGCTCCTTTTGGTGGTGCACGCTTCCCCCCAAAGACCCAACGTCGTAAAGACCGCAGACGTAATAGTCCTTAAGGTCTTTTCTTTCAACGTCGCCGAGCATCACCGGCCAGAGTTCCTCCCCTTCACCAATGGCCACGGCTTCGGCGTGGGCCTTGGCTTCCTGGGGAAAACGGAAGGTGTGCGGGCCGCCTAAGACCACGGTCCTGCTCCTGGCCCGGAATTCATCGGCGATACGATAAGCGGCCGCGGCCAGAGGCGTACGCACGGTGATGGCCACCAGGTCGGAGGCGGCCTCATAATCAACCTTGTCGCCGGACAGCACGTCCACCAGGTTGACTTCGTGCCCGGCCGGGGTGAGCGCGGCCAGGAGGGTCGGCCCTAGGGGCATGACCGGCATGGTGTGCCGGCCGGTCTCGATCTCCCGCCCCGGAAAAATGATGGTGATCTTCATCAGGACGCCTCCTCGGGTGACCCCTGTCAGACCTTTTTCCTCGAGGCTGGATGCTTCATGTTCATGTACACGCCGCCTATTTCAAGTTCATCAAGCATCTGACGCAGCCTCTTTTCTTTCGTTTCTTGAAGCTTGGCGCGCTCAATCCAGCCGATATAGTCATTCCGCTGATAGGCGGGGCGCGCCTGGTAGGCTGCCATCAAACCTCGTTCTTCCAGGGCCTGCTTCACGAAGTCGGGCATCGGGTATCGCGGTCGTTTCAAGTGGGAATAGTCCGTGGTCATACTCGAGTCTACCACCTCCTCGCCCAAGGGCAAGGCCGATCCGCCGCCGATTCCGGTAAGCCGACAGACCTTAGTATTACTTCGCGGGCAAAATGCCACCACCTACCCCAGCCGAAGGCGGTCAGATGCTGCCGGTGTTGGGCGGTCATCTAGGACAACATCCGCGCCACCGCGGCTTCGGCGTGAATCTTCGTGGTATCCAGAAACGGAATTGCACTTGGCCCCACGTCGTGGAGGAGCAAGGGTAATTCCGTCCCACCTAACACCAGGCCGTCTATCTTATTTCGCTCTTGCAGACGATCGGCGATGGCCAACATTCCCTCCTTCGTTTCGAGTCGAAAGACACCCTCAACCAGTTCGCTCATATACTTGCCGTGAATATACTCCTGTTCCTCTGTATTGGGTACTACTACACTTAAACCCTGTCGGGAGAATACGTCCGCATAAAACCGGCCTTGCATGGTAAAGCGCGTGCCGAACAATCCCACCCGTTTCAATCCCAGACCTCGGGCCGAATCGCAGGCTGCTTCCACTATGCTGAGTAAACGGATAGAAGTCTGTTGCTGAACATTGTCAAAAACAATGTGCGGCGTATTGGAAGCGAAAAAGGCGAAAGCCGCTCCGGCCCGGGCCAATTTCTCGATTTCGCCGACCAGATAGGTCGTCACCCCTATTAGGTCGTTCGCGCCAATCAAATCCAGCATTCTTTTCATGTCAATGCTATTGACAAGGATGGGCGGATAACTTCCGTCCTTCTTCTGTTTACGGTACTCCGCGATCATCAAACGGTAGTATTGAATGGTTGATTCCGGAGCAATTCCGCCAATAATTCCCGCCGTCTTCATTTTTTAATCTCCTAGCGATACATATTAACCGGAGCAAAGCGCCCGCAGCAGTCGTCCACCAGGCCTTTCACTGTTTCACTGCCAAAGCGTGGCCCCTCTGCCGGAAAAATGATGGTGATTTTCATCAGGACGCCTCCTCTTGCCTAGGGGTTAATCCCGCCGTAACGCGGGATTCATTCTTCGTACATTCTAACCTATTTATACCCTCCTATAAAGAAGTAAACGGACTTGGTGCGACTAACATTAAATTGGGCGGCATAGGCGCTGTTGAGTTGGCGTATGATCTGGAGCTGATTCGCCGAAGACGTTTGGAGCAACAGATGATAGGTGTTGTCCCTCAGAATAATATGCGGGTACAACCCATCGTACCTTTGGCTGGTCGTGGCCAGGTAATCAAGAAATTGTTCCTTAGCGTCGGTAATCAGGAACACCGCCTTGCGCTCATCGCCCCGGCAAGTCACAGACTAAAAGGTGTTGGTATGGGTCAGGCGCAAATGTCGAGCCACCTTGTCTTGCTTTTGTATATTGTGGAATGGCCGGCAAACCCATGTCCTTCTGTTTCGAGTGTTAAAAATGAATCCCGCGTCTCGGCGGGACTGACCTTACGTCGCTTTATGTCTTACCCTTCTATATATTTTCTTATTGGTAGGGTGATTCAGATCTGCGAGAAAAAGATCGTCTGCTCAAACAAGCGGGACACATGCAATTCAAGTCGATGTTCTGTTTATGCGACAAGCCGTGAATAATACCATCGGAACTGTCGAAGCGACCTGCAACGATATCGAAGTACTGCGTATCGCCGGATTGATAACGTCTGAAAACTGAATACGAAATATGATCAGCTATTTGCGTTAATCGTGAAGCCCGGGAATCGATAAACAAGGGAGTATCGGCCAAGTTTCGAATGCTGCCCCACTTTGTGCCAATTACGCGGAAATTCCTGGCCATTGATTGAAGGCTAGTTTCATGGGTGCTCTCATCAAGTATTATAAGGCCCCTTTGCCTATCTCCGGCTGAACCCATCCTTGTAAGAAACAAGTCGAAACGACTACAGAGGTCTTCAAATGCAATTTCCATGGGGTCACGCCTTGGATAAGAAGGCTTATGGACTGCACAAGCGAATACCCTGGCCGTCTCATAGGATTGAGCGACAATCCTTAATACTGCTTTGATTACACCTTGAGCCTCATTTCTTGACATTCGGTTCCACGGTGGATTGCGCCTGCTGAAGATCTCTGATGCATGAAACTCGACTTCATGGGGATTTGCTGGATGAATATCTTGAGCTAAGCGATCCATCTCCTGGGTGAACCAGTGTGCCTGCGCTTCATATACTGAAAGTCCACCTAATACAAGGTATTCCTCGGTAGGGTTTGGACTTGATCCAGAATCGTCAAGGTAGAGAAGATGCATTTTATATCATGAGCAGAGAAAATGCGGCCAAGTGGGAATCACCCAACGGACCGCTTTGGCAGCCCTCTTAACCGCTTCTGTTCATGTCTCATACTTGAACATAATTGTCAACCTTTTTTTAAGGCACAATTCCTATCTATATGATCTATCTACTAAAGGGCATCAACCGGAACACGCTTTTTGTGCCAGCGGCTTTATGCCGTTGCTAGCTAGCCCTCTGATGAAGGCAATATTCTTGCATGGTGATCAAGGCACCTGCCGTAGCCAGTCCTCAAGATATTGCTCAATCCGCTCGATCTCCGGCGCTGGTAGTGGGTTCGCATGTGCGATCACGTTTCGGGATCGTTCGAGTTCATCCAAACGCTGTTTCACCCACGGTTGGCTCGGAAACAGGTCATCGAACTCTACCCACTCCTTGATGATTATTGCCGCGAGATCGCCGAATAATGTCAGGTCGATGTTCTTTTGATAATCAGCTTGATGCCACTTATTCTTCTCGATGTCATTGCGCTTCTGTTCAACACGTTTCCGGACATTCTCGGGGACACTCGTGTTCCACCAGTCCGAACCCTTACGTTCCTCCAACCGTTGCGCTACAAGCTCTCGGACGGGTAAGACCTTCAACCTTTGTTGCCACGTTTTCCGCCGGCTTCAATCTCATCCAAAAACTCCAACAGGTTGTCCCGAGCGACGACAAAGGCTGGACCGCCCCCAAACTCGACCCCGATCGCCGCCGCTTCCAGGATTTCTTCCCTGGTCGCGCCGGCGGCCATCGCGTTATTGGCGTGGTTGACCAGGCAGGGCAGGCAGCGCGTCGCCACCGAGGCGGCCACGGCCATGAGTTCCTTGTACTTTCGCTCCAGAACGCCGGGACTGTAGTAGTGTTTCATCAGTTCATTGAAGCCGTTGAAGAGATTGGGCGCTTCCTTTTCCAGACGGGCCCTGTTTTTCGTCCTCTTCTTTAGAATGTCTTTGGCCATGCCCATGTCTTTCGCCTTTCCTGATTTAATATTATTTCAGTTTGATTCAAAGCCGAACCAATCATTGTTATTCTCTATTCGCCGGTAGGGTTATCACCGACCGTAATACCGCGTAGCATGTTGTCAGTACAAGCCCTGCCATATTACCTTCCTTGGAGGAATATGGAGAACGGCCGGCGTACCAGTGTTTTTCCGTCTCGAGGGTAAGGAATGGTTCCTGCGTTCCGTCGAGACGGATACTAGGCGGTTTTTCGGCTGATCAAATCCTGATCTAATTCAAGGGTATAAGATAGTATAGTATTCAAGTTTATCTTTTTGGAGGCGTCCAATATTTCTATGCCTACTATTCTATCTTCAGATGTCGTATCCAAGTTGACGCCTTCCGCAATCTCTATTACTCCTTCCGGAGACTCATCTCCCATCTTCAAGTACAGGGCATCAACTTCGTCGTCATAATAAACCCTCATGGTTGTCGACCTTTCTTCCAGGGACGATATCTCGCTAAAAACATATACAATCAGGCGATTTCCCCAGGTCATGGGCATAGTAGCCCCTCGAATCGTTCATTGTCAATCGGCAACCTAAACGTCACTCCGGGCCCAAGACGACCGGGTAATGGCGGTAATAGTTACAGGTATTGACCAAGAGCGATTGTTATCGCCTGCTTTTTTTGATATGTAACTTTGACTATAGGACACAGGGAGCCTTTATGGTCAATTTTCTTAGGATGGCTCCCGGTCTTTTTCAGTCTGGCAGGATCGGGTATTGACCCGGCGGAGTAAGCGTGGCCAAGGTCTTGATCATCGAGGACGATCCCACTACCAGCCGTTTTCTGCTCCGGCTGGTGACCGGCCTGAGCCATGAAGCCAGGGCCGCCGGCACCTTAAACGAAGGTCTGGAGGCGGCGCAAAATGTAGAACCTGACCTTATCCTGTTGGACGTGCTTCTGCCGGACGGCAACGGTTTGGCGGCTCTGCCTGAATTGGCCCGGACCCCTTCCTCGCCTGAAATAATCATCATCACCGGCGCCGAACTGGCCCAAGGCGCCCAGCTAGCCTTCGAGAGCGGGGCCTGGGATTACCTGACCAAGCCGGTCAGCCGGCCCGACCTGGCCCTGACCCTCAGCCGCGCCCTGCACTTCCGCGAAGAAAAGATCAAGAAACACCGAGCCCTGATCCTGAAGCGAGACCAGATCATCGGCCGTTCCGCCGCTCTGACGTCCTGCCTGGAACTGGTGGGCCAGGCCGCCCTGAGCGAAGCCAACGTGCTGATAGTAGGCGAAACCGGGACGGGCAAGGAATTGCTGGCCCGGGCCATTCACGAAAACGGCCGGCGCCAGGAAGGCAGTTTCGTGGTGGCCGACTGCGCCGCCCTGCCGTCCACACTGGTCGAGAGCATCCTGTTCGGCCATAAAAAAGGCGCCTTTACCGGAGCGGACCGGCCTCACATCGGTCTGATCAAGGAAGCCCACCGCGGGACACTCTTCCTGGATGAAGTGGCCGAACTGCCTTTGAACGTGCAGACTTCTTTCCTGCGAGTCTTGCAGGAAAGACGCTTCCGGCCCGTGGGCGCGGAAGAGGAGGAGCTAAGCGACTTCCGGGTGGTGGCGGCCACCAACCGGGACCTGAAGCAAATGGTCCGGGAAGCCAACTTCCGCCGGGACCTCTTCTTCCGGCTCCAGGGCCTGACCATAAAGATTCCGCCCCTGCGCGAACGTCGGGAAGACATCAAGGACCTGACCATGTACTGGCTGTCCAGATTGGCCGAGCGGTACGGCCTGGAGACCAAAGGCTTTTCGCCCGAGCTCCTCGAGCCACTGACGGCCTATGACTGGCCCGGCAACGTCCGGGAACTGATAAACGTCCTGGAAAATGCCCTATTCAACCTCGGCTCGGGACCGACCTTATATCCCGTCCACCTGCCGGCCGAGGTCCGGGCCCATCACGCCGCCATCGCCGCGGGCCGGACTCCTTCTCCGGCCCGGCCCCCTGAACCGGTCCAGGAGAAGGCTTCTTATCCCAGTTTGAAGGACTTCCGCCAGACAGCCGTCGAAAGGGTCGAGAAAGAATACTTGACCGAATTGATGGTTCACGCCAATGGCCGGATCAAGGAGGCGGCCTCCCTGTCCGGCCTGTCCGAACCCAGGCTCTACACCCTTTTGAAAAAGTACAAAATCAAGCGAGTTAAGGTATACTAACTCTCCGGTTTTTACTTCATAAACGATAATAATTAACTCTCGAAAGATAAAGTTATACTTCGTGAAACGATAAATTTTTTCGTTTAAAGAAGTAAAAACACCAGGTCATAAGCACCCCGATTCAGATCTCTTCATCTAACATATCTTTATTATTATAAATTTAAAAGAGGCCCGAGTCGGCACGACTTATGCTCTCTTGAACGGCCGGAGTCAAGCTCGCGGGAGGACCCGAAATGACCGTGCTGCTCTACCTTCCGGAACAGCCAAACAGGCACAACGGCCGCCTGAAAGATGTCCTACTGGACGCGATCAGCCCGGCCGAGCTTGAAATAGTGACCGATCCACCCACCCTGGAAAGAAGGCTCCGGCACCTTATGGCCTCGCCCTCGGTCGTAGTGCTGGCCGCGCCCACCGAGACTGACCTGCGAGAGCTTCTAAAGCGCCGGGAACTGCTGTCCGGCCTGCGCAGCATACTCATTCTGGCCGATTCGGACCCGGGCGCCCTGGCCCAGGGCCGCCTGCTAAATCCGAGATACATCGGCTCCCTGACCGGCGATATGACCGACCTGGCGGCTGTTTTAAGAAACATGACCGGCCGGCCGGCTGACAAAACCCCTGGTAAGGAAATCATGAATCAGACCGAAACAGGAGCTACGGCTTTGGTGGACCGGGAAAAACCTGCCCGTGGGCGCCAGGAACGGAGTCGCGGGCATCGTGAATAAATTCAACAAGTCTCAAAGGAGTAAAACCATGAGCGCTAAATTCAAAATCGGAACCAGACTCATGCTGGGCTTCCTGGGTGTGGCCCTGGTGGTCTTGGCTGTCGGCCTGGTGGGATACCAGGCTATCAACCGGATGGAAGCCGAAACCGACAACATCGTCCGGGTCTCCCCTCTGATTGACGCGACCATGGAGATGAAAGTCGCCGTGAATCAGGACAGGTATTTATTAATGGAACTCCTGGCGGCCCAAGAAGAAAGGCATTTGGAGGAAGTCTGGAAGGAACACTTGGCCACGGTCGAGGAATTCGACCGGTTCGCCGGGGCCATCCTGAAAGGAGCGCAAATGAAGGAAGGCGTCTTTTACGCGGCCAAGGACGAGACCCTGCGCCGAATCGCCGAACAGGCCGATGCTTTTCACAACGACCAGTTCCAGCCGGCCTTCCTGGAAATGTATCAGTTGAAAAAGGAGAGTCTGGCCCTCCAGGCTACTCTCGGCGCGGCCATGAAAGGAGTCGAGGATGGCTTCGATAAGGTTTTGAACTTGGGCGAAAAGCTTGAAACCGGGGTCAAGAAGCGGATCAAGGACAGAATCGAGGCCGGCGCTTCGGCCAAAGACATACTGAGCGTGGAAAACACCTGGGCCGACATGGCCATGGAAATCAAGACCACCCTGGCCCTGTCCCGTATCGCCCTCGAGGAGTACGTCCAGGGCCTGGAGGCGTCCAAGCTGTCCGAACTGGAGAAGGAATATCAGGAGACCCTGGTTGAATTCGACGGATGGATAAAAGCCCTGCTTAACGGCGCCGATTCCCGGGAAGGCCGGATCGCCCCGGTTTCCGATGCGGCCTTGCGCGATCTGGTGGCCCAAATAGACCGCTGGCACGATCAACTCTTCCAAACCAAGGCGGCCGAACTGATGACCGCGCAGAAAAAGATCGCCGAACTGACCGTCCGGGGCGAAACCCTGGATAAGCAAGCCGATGAAATCGGCGGAAAGATGATCGAGATGCTGGGCGGAGTCGAGGACGGGGCCAAGCGGACCATTGACCTGGCCGTGGCTGAATCCCGCGGCATCGCGCGTCTTTCGCTTCTGAAAGCCCTGGCCGGAGTGGCCGGGGGAATCCTTCTGGCCGTCATTCTGGGGATATTGATCACCCGGTCCATCAGCCGGCCGATCAGGATGGTCGCCGAAGCCATCTCCGAAGGCTCGGAACAGGTGACCTCGGCTTCTAACCAGGTTTCAGCCGCCAGTCAGTCCCTGGCCGAGGGGGCCTCCGAGCAGGCGGCCTCCCTGGAGGAGACCTCATCCTCCCTGGAGGAGATGGCCGCCATGACCAGGCGGAACGCCGACAACGCCGGCCAGGCCGACAAACTGATGGCCGAGACCAGGACCTTGACCCGGCAGGCCGGGGATTCCATGGTTCAGATGATGAAGGCCATGCAGGAGATTTCCAGCCACGGCCTGGAAATCGGCAAGATAATAAGAACCATTGACGAAATCGCCTTCCAGACCAACCTCCTGGCCCTCAACGCGGCCGTGGAGGCGGCCCGGGCCGGTGAAGCCGGGCAGGGCTTTGCCGTGGTGGCCGACGAGGTGCGCAATCTGGCCCAGCGGGCCGCCGAAGCGGCCAAGAATACAGCCACCCTGATCGAAACGACCGTGGCCATGATCAACGACGGCGGCGCCCTGGTTCAGAAGACCAACCAAGCCTTTGAAGAGATGACCGGCAGCGCGGCCAAGGTGGCCGAACTGGTCGGCAAGATCGCCGCCGCTTCCTCTGAACAGGCGGAAGGCATCCGACAATTGAATCAGGCCATAGGCCAGATGGATAGGGTGACCCAGGCCAACGCCGCCACGGCCGAGGAATCGGCCAGCGCCTCGGAAGAACTCAACGCCCAGGCCGAAGGCATGCTGGATGTGGTCGGCCAGTTGGTCGCCCTGGTTAACGGCCATGACCGTTCCAACGGCCAAAGCAAATCCGAAGACCGTAATCCCCACCCGATCCGGAAGGCGGAAAACGGCAATGGCCAGGAACGGCGAGGGGTTGACGGCCGGGGCCGGAACGCCGGCCGGCCTATGACCTACGCCCAGGTTCTGTCTGGCGGGCGCCCCCTCAAGAAAGGACCCACACCAGCCTTGCCCCCGGCGCCTCGGAACGGCCGGAAGGTCAAGGGCGAGGAAGCGATTCCCTTTTCCGACGATTTCTCCGAATTCTAAGGCGGTAGGATCGAGCGCGCCGGGGAGGCGGTTACGCCTCACCGGCCCCCTGTCTCATTTTCTCCAGAAATCGCACCATTCCCGCAAGGGACAGCGGGCGCAATCGGGCTTCCTGGCCTGGCAGTATTTTCGGCCGTGCAAAATGAGCTGGTGGGAGAACCTGGTCCATTTCTCTTTCGGAATCCGGGCCATCAAATCGAATTCGACCTTAACCGGGTCCTGGTTGGCGGTCAAACCCAGCCTTTGAGCCACTCGGCCGACATGGGTATCCACCACCACGCCGGGTACACCGAAGGCCGTACCCAGAACCACGTTGGCCGTCTTGCGTCCGACTCCCGGCAGCTTCACCAGGGCTTCCAGGGAATCAGGCACACGACCCCCGTGGGTCTTGACCAAGGCTTCGCCCAGGGCCTTGATCGCCTTGGCCTTATTATGGAAGAAACCGGTGGGTCTCATGATCGCCTCGAGTTCGGGCGTGGGAGACCGGGCATAGTCTTCGGCTTTTCTGTATTTCCTGAACAGGGCCGGCGTGACCTGGTTGACCCGTTCGTCCGTGCACTGGGCCGACAGGATGGTGGCCACCAGCAGTTCCAGAGGGGTCTTGAAATCGAGGCTGCAGGAAGCCTGGGGATATTCTTCATCCAGGGCGACCAGAATTCTTTCCACTTCCTCTTCGGTTCTCAACTTGATTTTGCCGCCGGTCATTAACTCCCCGCCCCTTTCAGCCGGCCCCGGCCTTTCTCTTTCTTGCCTCCAGAAATCGGGCCATCTCCATCCTGGACAGGCTATTGATCACGTCCTCCTGGGTCAGCCAGCCCTTGCGGGCCGCGTTAACGCCGTACCTGGCGTCTTGAAGCCCCGAGGCCGAATGGGCGTCCGGACAGATGATGGTCTTGAGACCCAGGTCCTTGGCCCGACGCATCTCGCGCCAATCCAGGTCCAGGCGGTGGGGATTGGCGTTGATCTCGACCGCGACCCCGTGCTCGGCCGCGGCGGCCAGGACGGCCGGCAGGTCCAGGGCATATGGCTCGCGGGCCAGCAGGAGCCGGCCCGTCGGGTGTCCGAGGATGGTGGTGAACGGATTCTGGACCGCTTTCACCAGCCGGGCGGTCATTTCTTTTTCCGTCAGGGAAAAATGCGAATGGACCGAGGCCAGGATGAAATCGAAGCGGGCCAGGACCTGGGGCGGGTAATCCAGGGAGCCGTCCGGCAGTATGTCTGATTCGATACCCCAGAACAGGCCGAAATCCGGGTTGCCCTGGCGCAGTTCCAGGACCTCCGCCCACTGACGGTCCAGGGCGGGCAGGTCCAGGCCGCCCGCGTAAGCCGCGCCGCGGCTGTGATCCGACAGGCCCAGGTATTCATAGCCCAGAGCGCGGGCGTGCCGGATAAGATCGGCCAGCGTCAGGCCGCCGTCACTGTAGTTGGAATGCACGTGGAAGAGGCCCCGGATGTCCTTATCCTCTATCAATCGCGGCAATCGGCCGGCCGCGGCCGCCTCTATCTCGCCCAGGCCTTCCCGGAGTTCCGGAGGGATGAAAGGCAGGTCCAGCAGATTGAACACGCCGGTCTCATCCAGGACAATACCCGGTGAAACGTTCCGGCCGGCCTGATCGAAGAGGCCGTATTCGTTCAGCTTGAACCCGCGGGTCTTGGCCCGTTGGCGCATCTGAGTGTTATGTTCCGTGCTGCCGGTGAAGTGATGCCAGGCAAAGGCGAAGGACTCGGCCGGCACCAGGCGCAGGTCCGCGTTCAGGCCCGTCTTCAGACGGAAGGAGAACTTTGTTTCGGCTCCTCCGGTCAAGGCTTCCACCAGGTCCAGTCCTTCGAGGCACTCGACCGCACCGGCCGGTGATTGGCTGACGGCCACCAGGTCCAGGTCCTTGACGATCTCCTTGCGGCGGCGAAAACTGCCGGCCAACTCTACCCGCCCGACCTCGGGACAGCCGGCGAGGCCGGCCGCCAGGTCCAAGGCCGTGTGTTCGACCTCGGCCCAGAGATGCCGGCCGCGGTATTTCTTCAGGGCCTCGAGGCCCTGGAGCACCTTGGCCTGGGTCTTGGCGCCGAAGCCTTTTAGCGTGACCAGCCTGTTCTCCCGGCAGGCGTACTCGAGTTCGCCCAGGCTCTTGATTCCCAGGTCCTCGTATAGCGCCTTGACTTTTTTCGGTCCCAGGCCCGGCACCTGCATCATCTCCAGGACGCCGGCCGGGAAGTGGTTCCGCAACTCGACCAGCAGTCCCAGCCTGCCGGTGGTCACCAGTTCGGCCACGTGGCCGGCGAGGGTTCGCCCGAAGCCCTTGACCGAGGCTACGCGGCCGGTGGTCACCAAGTCGGCCAGATCGCCGGGGACTGACAGAATAGCCCGGGCCGCCTGGGTGTAAGCCTTGACCTTGAAGGGGTTCTCGCCCTTGAGTTCGAGCAAGGCGGCTGTTTCCTCGAAGGCGGCGGCTATTTCCTTACGGTCAATCATGCCGTGACGGTAACTTGGGGAAAGGGTTCACAGGTTCGTTACGTTGGATAAAACAGGCCGCTGACTCCTGGCGGCCATGCCCGTTTCACTATTTTGGCTCCTCGACGCCTGATTGATAGACTTGCGCGCCAATCCGCCAGAGGCGGGTGAAAATCGCTTCAACTTCTCTATTCGTCTCGAGTCTTTCCGCGCCCGGTCCACGCTGGAAGCCGGGCCGGGGGAGTGCCCCAGTCGGTCACTCTTCAAACACAACGCGGTGATTGACCAGGTTGATGATCTTGATCCGGCCTTTGACGATCCTCTGTTCGCCGAAGATGCTGACCAGGCGAAAGGTCCCGTCGGGTTCGGGTTCGATAAGGTCCACGGCCTCGAGGATCAATTCCTCCCGGTCTTCCTTGGCCACGTACGCGGCGGCTTCACACATGGTTCAATATCTCCTTTATTCTGACGGCGACGATTTCCTCGACCAGGTGGGGCAGAGGTTGGCCACTCAATCCCACCAGGATTATTCCTTCCTGGGACAGGGGTAAAAGGATTTTCGGCGCCGGCGCGGAAGTGACGGCTTCGGCCAGGCGCGGAGTGACTTCGCCCATCATGGCGTTGGCCCAGGAGACGGCGATCGGGCCCACGATAATGTCGGCCTGGGCCGCTGTTCGGACGATGGCGTTTTCACCGGTGGCGCCCCGGTTGGCCCGGGCCTTCATCATCTGGGAAGTGGCGATGGCGTTGGTACCCAGGGCCAATATCTCGATGGATTCGCCGTAGGTCTCCTTGAGGCCCTTGATGATGGCCGCGCCGATGCCGCCGCCCTGTCCGTCTATGACGCAGACTTTCTTGCGCATGTTAATCATCCCCGCTGGAAAAACGGCCGGTGGTCTTTCAGGCCGCCAACTTCCGGTGAATTTTTCTTATGGCGGCCACCGCTTCGGGCGCGGTGTCGAACACGGCCCGGCCCGTGAGATCGGCTTCCACCACCTGATCGCTGTAGGGCACGAAACCCAGTATCTCGAAACCGGCCAGGCCCTGGCGTATGAACTGCTCGTCTTGGGCGTGGCGGACCTTGTTGCCGACCACGGCGATGTTCCTGAGTTTCAGGTCCTGGGCCAGGCGGCGGACCGCTTCGGCGGTGTCGAGGGAGCGGCGGCCCGGCTCGACCACCACGATGAGCCTGTCCACGCCCGAGGCCGTGGCCCGGCCCAGATGTTCCAAGCCGGCTTCCATGTCCAGGATCACCACTTCATCCCGGCCCAGGACCAGGTGCATGATCAAGTTCTTGAGCATGACGCTTTCGGGACAGATGCAACCACCGCCGCCTTTCTTGACTCCGCCCAGGACCATGAACTTGAGTCCGCCGATATCCTTGGCGATCGTCTCCGGCAGGTCGTCCACCCGGGGGTTCATCTTGAAAACCGAGCCGTATTTGCCGGGCTCGGTGCCGGTCCGGTCCGCGATCAGTTCGCGCATCTCGGACAGAGGCACGATGTCCTCCGGCCGGGGGAAGCCCAAGGCCCCGGCCAGGTTGGCGTCCGGATCGGCGTCCACGGCCAGGACCTTCCGGCCATCCTCGGCGAACAGCCTGGCCAGGGTGGCCGCCAGGGTGGTCTTGCCCACGCCGCCTTTTCCGCTGACCGCGATCTTCATTCGGTCATTCTCCTTCGGCGATCGAGGCCAGCCTCATCAAACGGTACACGATCATGCCCGAAAGCCAGGCCACATCCTCGGTGGAAAGGTAATGGTGTATGCTGCGGTCAAAGAGAATCTTGCCGGCGGGTTCGAATTCCTCGTCGCCACCCCAGACGACGATCGTCACCGGCACCCGCGGCAGCGGCTGGAACCTGGCCGCCGCGTCTCCATGACCAGGCAGGGACTCCCCGCCAAGGAGCGGCGCCAGGCGCGGCAGCAGGTCCGGCCGGCCGCCGAAGACGGACAAAAAAGGGGCTTCGGCCCTTTTACGGAAGGCCGGATAATAGAACTCTCCCGCCGGCACCTCCCGGTAAGTGATCAGATCGTCGGTCAAGGGCGATCCCTTGGCTTCATTTAGATAATGCAGGACCAGGACCTGTTCGGTCAAGGGAATCTCATCGCTTGAATCCAGGTACTTGACCGTCACTTCCGGCACGTTGACGATCACCGGACGGTTAATGAAATCGAGTTGGTACCACCCTCGATCTTTATCGAAACCCGCGCCGCTCAAACGACCCACCTCCATCGGATTCTTCAGTTGCAACTCCTGGGCCGCCAGCTTGAAGGCGTTTATGAAATCGTCCTTGCGGGCCACGTCCATCCTCCCCGCGCTCGAGTGAGCGACGTCTCTTTACAACCATCGCTGGGCGCTATAATATATTAATGTCCCTTCCGGCCCGTGTCTATACAGGGAGCCTAAAAAAAGGAGGGCAGACCGATGGAACGCCGCCGGACCAACATGAACGCTCGGCGCTTATTAGCCAGGCGTGGCCTTGAACCCGGGCCTCTGTTTCATCGCCCTTTCACCCTCCTGAAAATCGTGGTCTGTGATGATAAGAAGCCCGGAGCGATAGCTGGACTCGAACCGGCGCCCGCCTTTCCCGCCGAAAACGACCATGAACTCTTCCGTTCGGCCATGGCCGACGTGACCCCCTTGGACAGGAGGAACCGCCGGCTGTCACGGCCGCGCGGTCTCAAACCGCGAATGTCGCCGGTATTCTATTCGGAAGACCTGGCGGTCAAGGCCCACCTGGAAGACCTGGTGGCCGGCCGCGTCCAGTTCGACGTCATGGATTCCGACGAATACCTGGAAGGCCGCGTCCGGGGAGTCAAGCCCTTTCTTCTGGAAAAACTGCGGGCCGGACGGTTCTCGGTCCAGGCTCATCTGGACCTGCACGGTCTGACGGTCAGAGAGGCCGAAACCGCGGTAGCCTCTTTCATCAATCGGGCCGTGGCCCTCAAACACCGTTGCGTGCTCTTGATACACGGCCGCGGGCTCAACTCGAAGGATAATATCCCCGTCCTGAAGAAAAGGCTCGAAACCTTGCTCCTTTCCAGCCCGGTCCGGCGCCACATTCTGGCCTTCACCAGCGCCCGGCCCCATGACGGCGGCGCCGGCGCCAGCTACGTACTGTTACGGTCCAAATAAAAGAGGCCGCCCAGGCGGGGGCCGTTGATGGAGTTTTTCCTCGGTCCATCATCATTATTGGAATATGAAACGCCGCATGCTTATGTTGAGAAGCAGACCCACGGAAATGAAGCTGGTCACCAGCGAACTGCCGCCGTAACTGATAAAAGGCAAGGGTATGCCCACCACGGGCAGCAAGCCGGTGACCATGCTGACGTTGATGAGAAGCTGCCAGAAAATCTTGGCCAGCAGCCCCAGAGCCAGCAGGACCCCGAATCGGTCCTTGGAACGCCAGACGATACGCAGCCCCACCATGATCAAGAAGAAGAAAAAGATAATCATCACCACCGAGCCGATGAAACCCCATTCCTCGGCAAAGACGGAAAAGGCAAAGTCGGTGTGCTGTTCCGGAAGAAACCGGAGTTGGCTCTGGGTGCCGTTCATGAAACCCTTGCCCCAGAATTGGCCTGAACCTACGGCGATCTTGGACTGAATGATATGGTAACCCGCTCCGAGCGGGTCGTCTTCCGGATCGAGGAAGGTAAAGATTCTTTTCTTCTGGTACTCCTTGAGGAAATGCCAGGCGAAGGGCAAGGCTCCGGCCGCTCCGGCGCCCAGGGCCGCCAGGACCAGGGGCCGGACCTTGAGGAACAGCAACAGGGACAGGCTGATGAAGGCCAAGTGCATGGCCGTGCCCAGGTCGGGCTGTTGGAGTATGAGCAGGAAAGGCGGTCCGATCAAGAGGGCCGGACCGATCAAGTGCTTGAAGCCGAGGCCGTCAGGGTACTCGCCCCGGGAAAAGTATTTGGCCAGAGCCAGGATGACCGCCACCTTGACCAATTCCGACGGCTGGATGGACACGAAGCCCAGGTTGAGCCACCGTTGGGCCCCCAGGCTCTTGCGGCCCAAGACCATGACCAGAACCAGCATGACCAGGCAAAGGCCATAGATGATGTAGGCCGGTTCCTTGAGATACTGATAGTCGAAAAAAAGGATGGCGGTCATGGCTCCCAGGCCGATGGCCGTCCAATAGATTTGTTTCAGATAAATAGGCGTCCCCTCGCCGTAACCCTGGGAGGCGCTGTACAGGTTTATTATACCCATGGCGGTCAAGACCAGAACCAGGCAGAGAAAAGCCCAGTCGAAATTCTCCAGAAGCCGGCGGTCGAACATCATGGTCAATCCCCCGGTTCCGCTTGATCGGCCGCGGCCGGCGGGGGAGGCGCGGACTGCATTTCAGGATGGAAGAAGGCCTCGAGGACCTGTTTGGCCAAGGGCGCGGCATTGGCTCCGCCGCCGCCGCCGTGTTCCAGCAGCACGGCCAGAGCGATTTTGGGCCGGTCCGCCGGAGCATAGGCCACGAACCAGGCATGATCCCGGTATTTATAGGGCAGGTCCTTCCTGGACCAGCCTTGATAACGTTTCAAGGCCACCACCTGCGCCGTGCCGGTTTTGCCGGCCACGGCCACCTCGTTGAGCTTGGCCCGGTAACCGGTTCCCCCAGGTTCATTGACTACCGCCGCCAAGCCGCGGCGCAGAACCTCGACCGTCTGCGGTTTGAGATTCAGGTTATGGACGACTTCGGGCTGGAAGTATTTGACCTCCCGGCCTTCGGTGTCGGCTATCAACCTGACCAACCGCGATCGGTACAGAACACCGCCGTTGGCCGCCACGGCCATGACCTGGGCCATCTGCAGCGGGGTCACCAGATTATAGCCCTGGCCGATGGCCACGGGCATGGTCTCGCCCGGCCGCCAAGCGGTCTTGAAACGTTGCCTCTTCCACTCCCGGTCCGGAACAACGCCCCCCTTTTCATTAGTCAGGCCCACGTCGGTCTTCCGCCCCAAACCGAAGGCCCGGCTCCATTTGGCCAGGCGTTCTATCCCCAACCGCCGGCTCACCTCATAGAAATATACGTCGCAGGACTCCTTGATGGCCCGGTGCATGTTCACCGCGCCGTGGCCGCCCGTATTCCAGCAGTGAAAAACCGTATCGCCGAATGGATATACTCCCGGACAGGTTATGATCGTCTCCGGCGTGACCACCCCCTCCTCCAGGGCCGCCGTGGCCGTCACTATCTTGAAGGTCGAGCCGGGTGGGTACTGGCCGCTGATGGCGCGGTTTTCCAGAGGGTGTAAAGGATTATCCAGCAGCTCACGCCATTTTTCCGAAGAAATCCCGCCGGCGAAGTCGTTCTGACTGAAGGTGGGGGAAGTGGCCATGGCCAGAATCTCGCCGGTGAACGGGTGCAGGGCCACGATGGCCCCGACTTTATCGGTCAATATTTCCTGGCAGATGCGTTGCAGGCGCGTGTCCATGGTCAGGTACAAGTTGCTGCCCGGCGAAGGGTCCAGGGTTTCAATGATTTTGAGGACCCGGCCGGAGGCGTCCACTTCGACCAGGCGCCGGCCCCGCTTGCCGTGAAGATAGGTCTCCCACTCTCTTTCGATGCCGTACTGACCGGCCAGATCGCCCATGCGGTGCTCCCGATATTCAGCCCGGGCCAGTTGGTCCTGATTCACTTCCCCCATATAACCTACGAGGTGGGAGGCCAGTTGATCGTAATGATAAGTGCGCTGGGGTTTTACTTGTATCATCGTGCCGGGAAGCTCATACCGATGGGTCTCGATGGTGACCACGTTTTCCCGATTGAGGCCGGATATGAGCACGGCCGGTTCGAAGCTCGGCTTGGATTGAATGGCCTCGAACCTGGACCAGACCTCCTCGAAGGACAGGCCCAGCAGTTGGGCCAGTCGGGCCGCCAGGGTCTTACGGTCACCCAGGTCTTCTTTGATCACGGCCAGGTCGTAGGACGGGCGGTTCTCGGCCAGAACGAGGCCGTAGCGATCCATGATCAGGCCCCGGGCCGGAAGAATGTCCTGCAGCCGGGTGCGGTTGCTTTCCGATTGAATCTTGAAATCGTGACCCCGTATGACCTGGAGGTGCCAGAGGCGCAGGAGCAGAATGATGAAAAAGGCCGTGACGGCCACGACCAGATAGGCGTGTCGACCGCGTAAATCCTCGGTCTCGTCTGAAAAGGGGTTGAGCGAAAGTCTCACGACTCTTCCCCGGAATCGGCCGGCGTCCTGGGTTTAACCCGATCCAGCATCCAGAAAAGCAAAGGTCCCACCAGGGCCGTGGCCACGGCCGAGATAAGTAACGCGGCCGCGGGACTGTACCAACTGGAAGGCAGGAAATTATAAGGCCGCCCGAAAAACTGCAGGCCGGCCAGAGTCAAGCCCCCCGCTCCCAACACAAAGATAAAAACGATCAGGACCTGATACCAGGGCGCGGCCGGGTCCAGTTTTCGCCGGGCCAGGCCGGCGGCCAGGGAGACGATCAAGAAAAGGCCTGGGTAAAAGCCGAAAACTCCACCGCTGGTGGCGTCTTTGAGAAACCCCAGACCCACGGCCAGGGCCGCGGAGGCGGCCAAGGGAGTGTACAGCCCGGTATATATCACCACGGCCAGACAGAGGTCCGGACCGAAACCCCAGGGGTCAATCCAGCCCTGTATGGTCGTCTGGAACATCAACAGAAAGACGCCCACGCCGGAAAAGAAGAGTTCGCCCTTCCAGGACAGGGGCGGCGCTTTGGTGGCGGTTTCCATGAAATCAAACCAATCGTTTAAAAAGGAGGCGGCGCGGTCAATATGACCAACACTTCTTCCAATCGGTCGAAGTCCACGGCCGGGGTCACGTCAATCTCCTGGAACATGTCGTTACCCATTTTCTTGACCCGGCTGACCGCGCCCAGGGGCAGGCCGCGAGGTATTGATCCTTCCTGCCCGGAGGTCACAATCAGGTCACCGCGGACGATATTCTCGTTGGTCCGAACGTACCTGAGGCTGCAAGTATCTTCGGAACGGCCGGCCAATATGCCCCGGATGCGGTTGCGCTGGACCAGAACGTCAATCGAACTATTGTAATCGGTGAGAAGCAGGACCTTGGCGTAGCGCGGGGAGACCTCGACTATCCGGCCGACCAGGCCCTGATCATTAGCCACCGGCAGGCCGATGGTCAAGCCATCGGTGCGGCCCCGGTCAATGGTTATGGTTTTGAACCAGGGGCCCGGCCCCCACCCGACCACCCGGGCGCCCAGAGTGTTCAAATTCCTCTCGGAGCTGAAACGCAAAAGCCGCAGCAGGCGCTGATTGGCCAAGCCTTTTTCTTTCAGAGCGTTGACCTGTTGGCGATAGCGATCCAGGGCTCTTTTCAGCTCCTGGTTCTCCCGCTGGAGGCCGGACAAATAGAAATAGCTCAGCCATAAGTCTTCCAGGGTTTCAGCCGAGAAGGTCAAGCCGCTCTGGAGGGTTCCCACTATTTCCAGAAGGGCCCTCTGGGGCAGGGATGGTTCTCGCCTCGGATCGGAATGGAGCGAAACCGTGACCATTACCAAAACCAAAAGCGTCATCAGGACCAGTAATCGGTTCCGCTCGGGCATGGAATCAAGCTAGTGACGGCCGGGCAGGTTGACCTGATGGATATGCGCCTTGGTGGTCTATTGGATCATGACCTCTTTAAGCACCGCCAGGTTATCCAGGGCCCGGCCCGAACCCAGGACCACGGTGGAGAGGGGGTCTTCGGTGATGGTGATGGGCAATCCGGTCTCTTCGCGCAAAAGCACATCCAGGTTCCGGAGCAAGGCGCCGCCGCCGGTCAGGACAATGCCCCGGTCCACTATATCCGCCGCCAATTCCGGCGGAGTCTGTTCCAAGGCGATGCGGACGGTTTCGACTATGGTTTCGATCTGCTCGGTTATGGACTTGCGCACTTCCTCGGAATCAATGGCCACGATCTTGGGTATGCCGCTGACCAGGTCCCGGCCCTTGACCTCGATGGTGTCAACCTGATCCGAAGGATAAGCCGTGCCTACGGTGGTCTTGATGATTTCGGCCGTGCGTTCGCCGATGAGAAGGTTGTACTTCCGTTTGATGTGCTGGAGGATGGCTTCATCCATTTTGTCGCCGCCCACCCTGACCGACTTGGAATAGACGATGCCGGCCAGGGAAATGACCGCCACCTCGGTCGTCCCGCCCCCGATGTCCACGATCATGTTGGCCGTGGGTTCGGTAATGGGCAGGCCGGCGCCTATGGCCGCGGCCATGGGCTCCTCGATCAGGTAAACCTCCCTGGCCCCGGCTGATTCGGCCGACTCCCGCACCGCCCTCTTTTCCACCTGAGTGATGCCGGAAGGCACGCAGACGATGATGCGGGGACGGACCAGGGTCCGGCGGTTATGCACCTTACGGATGAAATGTCGGAGCATGGCTTCGGTGATTTCAAAGTCGGCTATGACTCCGTCTTTCATGGGCCGGATGGCCACGATGTTGCCGGGGGTCCGGCCCAACATCTCCTTGGCCTCGTGGCCCACCGCCAGAACCTTGTTGCCGCCTTTTCCGTCTCTGCGGACGGCCACCACCGATGGTTCGCTTAGGACCACGCCTTTACCCTTGAGATAAACCAGGGTATTGGCCGTGCCCAAGTCAATGGCCAGGTCATTGGAAAACCAACCTAATACCGAATCGAACCACATGGCGTTACATTCCTGAAGTCATCAAAATATCAAAATCTTTCAAAAAAGATTAACGGTCAGATGGGTTTATCCACTAGCCGATTTTTCACCCTAGCAGAAAACAAGCCGAAATTCAAGCTTATTTCATTCCCCGTCCGTTTCAGGTCGGCCGGCGGGTCCGTTTCTTTTTATCTTGCCCTTACGGAATCCCATGAAGTAAAGTGACGTCAGGCGTCTCCGGCCCGGCGCGCGTTCCGGCTAGGCTCCGGGCAGGCCGCGGGCGACTCCACCGCCAGTCCTTTCCGGCCGGATGGCGTTTATCAGTTGGTCGAGGCCTGGATTTCAGCCCGAGAATTATCGCCCCGCACCAGGATCATTGGAACAAACCGGACGCCGACGTGACCACCATGCCAGACCAAACCAAGAGCAAGCCCCCCTTGATCCTCATCGTTGACGATGAAGAACTGAATACTCGACTTATCGAGGCCCTGCTTCGTCCCCAAGGTTACTCGGTCACCCTGGCCCGTGACGGCGAGGAAGCCTTGAGAAAAGTGAAGGAATCGCCGCCTGACCTGATACTCCTGGACATAATGATGCCGCGGATGAACGGTTTCGAAGTCACCCGGCGGCTCAGGAAAGACCCGGACACCAGGCTCATTCCCGTGGTCATGGTCACCGCCCTGCAGGACGTGGAGGACCGGGTCAGGGCTCTGGAAGTCGGCGCCGACGACTTCCTGACCAAGCCCGTGGACCGGATGGAATTGTGGGCCCGGGTTCGCTCCCTCTTGAAAGTCAAGGAGTACAACGACCATATGCAGAATTATCGGAGGGAGTTGGAGGTCGAGGTGGCCAAACGCACCGAGGAGTTGCGCGCGGCCTACGGCAAGGTGACCAAGGCTTCACTGGAGACCATCCATAGACTTGCCCGGGCGGCCGAGTATAAAGACGAAGACACGGGCGCCCACATCATGCGCATGAGCAAATTTTCGGCCTTGATAGCCGAAACGCTGGGTTTGGGCAAGACAACGGTGGAAAGGATACTCTACGCGGCGCCCATGCACGACGTGGGTAAGATAGGCATCCCCGACCATATCTTGCTCAAACCCGGCCCGCTGACCGCCGAGGAATGGGAGATAATGCGCCAGCACACCACCATCGGCGGCCGGATATTGGACGGGTCGGAGGAAGGCTACATAAGACTGGCCGAGGTAATCGCCCTGACCCATCATGAGAAATGGGACGGCAAGGGGTATCCCCGGGGGTTGAAGGGCCGGAATATCCCCCTGGTTGGACAAGTGGTGGCCATCGCCGATGTCTTCGACGCCTTGACCTCGAAACGACCTTATAAAGACGCATTTCCAGTGGAGAAGTCCATCGAGATCATTCGTAGCGGCCGGGGCGCCCACTTCAATCCCGAGGTGGTGGACGCCTTTTTAAGCGTGCTGGACGAAGTCTTGGCGATAAAAGAAAGATACAAGGACGAACTGCAGAGCGCCTTCATGACTATAATCTCCCAGTCGGGGTACGATCCCCGGCGGACCGGTTCGAACCGGACCGCGGATGGCCCAATAAATATTACTTGACTTTTCCTCATTCCGGGGTACTTTTAGCGTTTACGTTAGTGGAGGTCTTGATAAAATGTACGCGGTAATCAGGACGGGCGGCAAACAGTATCGGGTGGCCCCGGATCAAACCGTCCGGGTGGAGAGGCTGGCCGGCGACATCGGCGACGAGATCATACTCAAGGACGTGCTGCTGGTGGCGGACGGCGATCAGGTCAAAGTCGGCCGCCCCCTCTTGGCCGAAGCCGAGGTCAAAGCCAGGATTGTGGAACAGCACCGGGCCAGAAAGATCATCGTCTTCAAAAAGAAACGCCGCAAGGGCTACCACCTGACCAAAGGCCACCGCCAGTATTACACGGCTCTAAGGGTTCAGGAAATAAAGGTCTGAGGAGCAAGCGCTCATGGCACATAAAAAAGCGGGCGGCAGCAGCCGTAACGGACGCGACACCGCCGGAAAGAGGCGCGGAGTGAAACGCTACGCCGGGCAGAAGGTGTCGGCCGGCAGTATCCTGGTGCGGCAGCTCGGCACCAGAATTCATCCCGGCCAAAACGTCGGGATGGGGCGCGACTACACCCTTTACGCCCTGGTGGACGGCGTGGTGGCCTTCGAGCGACTGGGTAAGGACCGGAAGAAAGTCAGCGTCTACGGGATCGAAACCGGCTCCTCCCAGGCTTGATTGACCAAGATGGCCGGACGAGCCAGGGGCCTGATCCAGGGCGGTCCAGCCTACTGTCCGGTTCATGAAATTCGTTGACCAGGCCACGATCTGGGTCAAATCAGGCCAAGGCGGCCATGGTTGCGTAAGTTTCCGGCGTGAAAAATTCGTCCCCAAGGGTGGACCGGACGGCGGCGATGGAGGTCGGGGCGGGCACATAATCCTGGCGGCTTCCTCCTCCAAAGACACCCTGTTACGGTTCCACTTCAACCAACACTTTCAAGCCGAATCCGGAAAGCCTGGAGAGGGCGGGAACAGGCACGGGGCCGATGGGGCCGATCTGATAATAAAAATACCTCCCGGCACGGAGGTTTATCAGGCCGACACGAACGAACGTTTGGCCGATCTGGACAAACCCGGCCTCACTTTTCAGGCGGCGCAAGGCGGTCGGGGCGGTCGAGGCAACGCCCGGTTCGCCACGCCCGCCAATCGAGCGCCCCGCCGAGTCGAACCAGGACAACCCGGACAAGAACTCCGCCTTCGTTTTGAACTCAAGCTTCTGGCGGACGTCGGACTGATAGGTCTGCCCAACGTCGGCAAATCCTCGATCATCTCCAAATTATCCGCGGCCCGACCCAAGATAGCCGATTATCCCTTTACCACCCTGGCGCCCAATTTGGGCGTGGCGGCCGTGGACGAGGAACGCTCTTTCGTGCTGGCCGACGTCCCGGGGCTCATCCCCGGCGCCAGCCGGGGGGCGGGCCTGGGTCACAGGTTCCTGAAGCACGTTCAACGCTGCCGGGTCCTGTTGCATGTCCTGGACGCCGGCGCCGTGGCCGCCGAAGACCCTCTTTCCGACTGGAAAGCGATCAACGCCGAGTTGGCGGCTTTCGATCCGGACCTGGCCCGTAAGAAACAGGTGATCGGCCTGAACAAGATGGACCTGCCGGGATCGGCGCAAGCCCTCCAGTCCCTTCGACGGGCCAAGTCCGGGTTGACCATTCTGGCTTTCAGCGCCCTGACCGGGCAGGGGCTGAAAGAACTCAAAATGTTCTTGTGGGACCTGATTCAAGAAGACCAACCCTCGGGCCATGACCTCCCGGAAGGAAAAGTCATATGAACGATATGGAACTGCGCCGGAAATTGGTTGTTTCAGCCCGGCGCCTGGTGATCAAAATGGGCAGCGGTCTTTTGTCCCGCGCCGAAGGGCTGGATACCCGCCGCATGGGCCGCCTGGCCACTCAGATATCCCAGATCAAAGAACAGGGACGCGAAGTGGTCCTGGTGTCGTCCGGGGCCATAGCTTCGGGCTTCAAGAAGATGGGGCTGGCTGAAAAACCGCGCACCGTGCGTCAGCAGCAGGCCTGCGCCGCCGTGGGCCAGCCCGGATTGATGATTATCTGGGAAGAGTGCTTCGAACGGCGAGGCCATAAAGTGGCCCAGGTCCTCCTGACCGCGGACGACCTGTCCCATCGCCGCCGTTATCTCAACTCCCGCAACACGCTGACCACCCTGCTGGAGTGGAAGGTCATTCCCATCATCAACGAAAACGACACGGTGGTGGTGGCCGAAATTAAGTACGGCGACAACGATACCCTGGCCGGGCTGGTGGCCAGCTTGATCGAAGCCGACCTTTTCATCAACCTGACCGACATCGACGGCTTGTTCGACCGTGACCCCCGCGGCGATTGTCAAGCCTGTTTCATCCCCGTGGTCGAGACCGTGGGGCCGAGAATCGAGGCCATGGCCGGCCGGATTCCCGGGGCCTTGGGTTCGGGCGGGATGTATACGAAAATTGTGGCCGCCCGGCGTCTGGCCAGGCTGGGCGTGCCTTCCATCATCGCCAACGGCGCCAGGAAAGACACCCTAATGAGAATCATGGCCGGTGAAGTCGAGGGGACCCTCTTTCTGCCCCGAGAGAAAACTCTGCGTTCCCGCAAACACTGGCTGGCCTTCACGGCCAAAACCCGGGGCCGGATCGTGGTGGACGACGGCGCCCGGCGGGCCCTGATCGACAACGGTAAAAGCCTGCTGCCCAGCGGCCTGGTCGAGGTCCAGGAAAACTTCAGTTCGGGCGATCCGATCAAAGTCCTGGATACCGCCGGGCAGGTCATCGCCGTGGGCCTGACCAATTACTCTTCCGAGGAACTCAGGCTCATCGCCGGCTGCCACACTTCCGACATCGAAGCCAGGTTGGGCTATAAACATTCGGACGAGGTGATCCATCGCGACAACCTGGTGGCCGGCGACGATCTGACGGCCTAGAATGAGAGCCACGCCCGGCCTGGAGAAACCGCCTCGACCGGGACAACGACGGCGCCGCTTCCTCCATCCTCGGGACTTGACGCGGAGTCGGGTTTATTCTTGAGCCGATTCCAGTTATAATTAAGATATTGTTCGGCCGGTCGAGGCCGGTCAGGTATCGAGGAGCAGGGAATGACCGTCACCCAGAGCATGCTGGATCTGGCCCTCAGGGCTCGCCGGGCGGCCAGGATTATGGCCAAGCTGGACTCCAGGACCAAGGATGAGGCCCTTTTGATTCTGGCCGACCGTTTATCGGCCGAAGCCGGCTTCCTCCAGTCGGAAAACGCCAAGGACGTACAGGCGGCCGGGACGGCCGGCCTGTCCGCGGCCATGATTGACCGGCTGACTCTCACGGGTAAAGCGCTGGCCGGCATGGCCCAGGGTCTGCGGGAAGTGGCGGCCCTCCCCGATCCGGTGGGGCAGGTCACCGGCATGTGGACCCGACCCAACGGTTTGCAGGTGGGCCGGGTGCGCGTTCCCTTGGGCGTGATAGGTTTCATATATGAGTCCCGGCCCAATGTGACCATTGACGCGGCCGGACTATGTCTTAAATCAGGCAACACGGTCATACTCAAAGGCGGTTCGGAAGCCTTCAGGTCCAATATGGCCCTGGCCGAAGTCATGGCCCGGTCCCTGGCCGAAGCCGGCGTTCCCCCGGACGCGGCCCAGGTCGTGCCGACCGTGGATCGCCAGGCCACGCTGGCTCTGCTCGCCTTGTCCGAGCAGATAGACCTGATCATTCCCCGCGGTGGCGAGGGTCTGATCCGGTTCGTGGCCGAGAATTCCCGCGTTCCGGTCCTTAAACATTATAAAGGCGTCTGTCATGTCCTGGTGGACGAATCCGCCGACCTGGACATGGCCTTGAATATCTGCCTCAACGCCAAGGCGCAACGGCCGGCCGTCTGCAACGCCATGGAAACCATGCTGGTCCATGAAGCCGTGGCCGATCGTTTCCTGCCTCGGGCGGCCCAGGCCCTGGAAAAGGCGGGCGTGGAACTCAGGTGCTGCCCGAAAACCCTGCGGCGCCTGCCCGGACGCAAGGCGGCCGAGGAATCGGACTGGCCGGCCGAGTATAACGACCTGATCCTGGCGGTCAGAGTCGTGGTCGACCTGGACGAGGCCTTGGAACATATAGCCACCTATGGCTCCAACCACACCGAGGCCATAGTCACTTCCGACTACAGCCGGGCCAGGCGGTTTCTCGACGAGGTGGACGCCTCCCTGGTCCTGGTCAACGCCTCCACCCGGTTCAACGACGGCGGCGAACTGGGTCTGGGCGCGGAGATAGGCATCAGCACTTCCAAACTTCACGCTTACGGCCCCATGGGTTTGACCGAACTGACCACAACCAAGTTTATCGCCCTCGGCTCGGGGCAGATCAGAAGCTGATGGTCCCCCTCGGACTGAAGCTGGGTCTGATGGGCGGCACCTTCAACCCCATTCATCTCGGCCATCTCCGTGTGGCCGAGGAAATTGCCGAAAGCCTGGACCTTGATCGTCTGATCTTCATCCCGGCTTCCCGGCCGCCCCACAAGGACCCTTCTCCGGTCATCTCCGTGGCCCATCGTCTGGAGATGGTCAAGCTGGCCACGGCCGATCGGCCGGGATTTTTCGTCTCCGACGTCGAAGGACGCCGGGACGGGCCTTCTTTCACCATCGAGACCCTACGTTACTTCAAACAGGCCGCCGGTCCCCGAACTGAACTGTTTTTCCTGACCGGCCTGGACTCTTTCTTGGAAGTTGACAACTGGAAAGAGTATCATAATCTCTTCAAACTGGCTTCTTTCGTGGTCATTACCAGGCCGGGCTCCAACACCGGCCGCCTGGCCCCCCTGCTCAAAGATCGTGTCTCCCAGGGATACACTTGGCGCGACGGTCCGGCGGCCTTCGTCTGCCCCGGCCATAAACCCGTTTATTTCCGCCCCGTCTCCAGGCTGGACGTCTCCTCGACCGACATTCGGGCCAGGCTGGGGCGAGGACAATCCATTCGTTATCTGGTCCCGGAAGCAGTCCGGCGGTACATACTGGCCAACGGTCTGTACCTCCGCGGCGAGCCGGGCCGGAGGGAAGGCTGAACCATATAAGATGACGGACACCGCATTGCTGAAAGCCGAGTTGATTGTGTCCGCGGCCCGAAGGCATAAAGCCTTTGATCTGGTCCTTCTAAAGGTGGACAAGCTGACCTCTTTCGCCGACTACTTTTTCCTGTGCTCCTGCCGCTCCAGCCGCCAAGTCCAATCAGTGGCCGACGAAATACTCGAACAGGCCCAGAAAGAGGGTGGTTACAAGCCGTTGGGCGTGGAAGGCAAAGCCCAAGGCCACTGGGTGCTGCTGGATTTCGGCGAGGTGATCGCCCACGTCTTCCATGAGCCCTTGCGCGGGTTCTATGACCTGGAAGGGCTGTGGAGCGAGGCCGAGCGGGTGGAACTGGATACTTTGACCGGAACCAGGGGCCGGCGGTCCGGTCGAGCCCGGAAAAGGGAGAACGCCTGATGTCGTGGTCGTTTCCCGGCCGCATCCCGGCCAGGGTTCTCGCCCTGGTCATGGCCTTGATCCTGCTCGTTCCGGCCCGGCCCGCCTCGGCCCTGACCTATGAAGATGAAAGGGCCATGGGCCGGCAGGTCCTGGTGGCGGTCAAGAAGCACACTAAACTGGTGGACGACCAGGTTATCAACGACTATGTCCGTCAACTAGGCCAGAAGATCGTCCGGGCCATCGGCCCGCAGCCTTTCGAATATCAATTTTTCGTGATAGAAAGCGGTGTACTAAACGCCTTCGCCGTCCCGGGCGGGTACGTCTTTCTACACTCCGAAACCATAAACGCCATGGAATCCGAAGGCCAGGTGGCGGCCATTCTCTGTCATGAGATAGCCCACGTCGCGGGTCGGCACATAGCCAACCGCATCGCCCGGAGCAGGGCCGTTTCCCTGGCCGCTTTGGCCGGGCTGATGGCCGGAATCCTTATAGGCGGCCAGGCCGGCGCCGCCCTGATGATGGGCTCGATGGGCGGCGGAATGCAGGCCATGCTGGCTTATTCCCGTGAGGATGAACAGGAGGCCGACCTGAGGGGCACCGATTTCCTGGTCCAGGCCGGCTATGATCCGCGGTTCATGGCCTCGTCCTTTCAGGTCATGCTGAAGAAGGCCTACTACGGTTCGACGGGCATCCCCACCTATCTCAATACCCATCCCGGCCTCAGCGAAAGAATAGGCGCGGTCGAAGCCGCGGTCAAAGCTCATCCCGGCTACGGCCGGGTCCTGGGCCGGGGGGACGAAAAGGCTTTCCGCGCGATCAAAGACCGGGTCATGGCTCTCCTGGCCGACCCGAACCGAGCCAGAAACTACTTTGAAGCCAGACTGAAGCAGGATCGAGGCAGCGGTTCGGGCCACTACGGCCTGGCCATGCTACACCATAGGGAACAAAGATACGAACAGGCGGTCAAAGAGCTGAATCTGGCCCTCAAGGTCGAACCGGCCAACGCCAACTACCTGACGGACCTGGGCGCCATACTCTATCAGAAGAGGGATATGGACGGCGCCCTGAACGCCCTCGGCAAGGCCGTGGTGCTAAGGCCTCACTTCGGGCGGGCGCTTTTCCTGTTGGGCCAGGTTTACGAAGAAAAAGGCCTCATGGACCAGGCCCAACTTTATTACGAACGGGCTCTGGTCGAAGACCCGGATAACGCCCAAACCCTTTTCCACCTGGGCAATCTATATGGCCGCCGGGGGGATCTGGCCAGGGCTCATCTCCACACCGGCCTGTATTTCAAAGCGGAAGGCGAGATGGGTAAGGCCATGTATCACTTGGAAAAGGCCAAGGAAAACGCCGCCGCCGCCCCGCCCGACGTCCGGGAGCGGATTGACTCGGCCATCACGGCCATTAAAAAGGACAAAAAGGAGCCAAAAGGAAACGAGCCGAACACGCCGCCGCGAGCGGTCACAAAGATGTTGCCATAAAACAAACCCGACTTCGAGAGGTAGTTTATGTCCAATTACATAGCGTCCGTCATGAGTCCGAAATCCATCGCCGTAATCGGCGCCACCAACCGCCCGGGCAGCGTGGGCCTGGCCGTCTTCCGTAACATTCTGGATGCCGGCTACACCGGTGTTCTTTATCCGGTCAACCCCAAGGCCAGGTCCATTCAGAGCGTCAAGGCCTATCCATCCGTCCTGGATATTCCTGATGAAGTGGACGCGGCGGTGATCATCGTTCCGGCGGAATCGGTCAATAAGGCCCTCGAGGAGTCGGCCCGAAAAGGCGTGAAGGGCGTGATCATCATCACCGCCGGATTCAAGGAGGTGGGCGGCCACGGAGTCGAGTTGGAGAACCAGTTGAAAGAAACGGCCAAGAAGAACGGCCTCTCCATGATCGGCCCCAACTGCCTGGGCATTATCAACACCAGCGACGCGGTCAGACTCAACGCCAGCTTCGCCACCAAGATGCCCAAAGCCGGCAACGTGGCCTTTATCAGTCAATCCGGCGCGCTGTGTACGGCCATCCTGGACTACGCCGAGGGCCGCAACGTGGGTTTTTCCAAGTTCATCAGCTTCGGCAACAAGGCCGACGTCGACGAGGTGGACCTGTTGCGCTACCTGAAGGACGATCCGGATACGTCCGTCATCCTGATGTACCTCGAGGACATATCCAACGGCCGCAAATTCATCGAGGTCGCCCGCGAGATAACCTGGGAAGCCCGCAAACCCATGCTGGCCATCAAGTCCGGCCGCTCGCCCGAGGGAGCCAAGGCCGCGGCCTCGCATACCGGCTCCCTGGCCGGGTCGGACGCGGCCTACGACGCCATCTTCATGCAGAGCGGCATCCAGCGTGTGGAAGGCATAACCGAACTCTTTCATTACGCCATAGCCTTCTCCCGCCAGCCCGTCCCCAAAGGCCGCAAGATCGCCATCGTCACCAACGCGGGCGGGCCAGGCATCATGGCCACGGACGCGGCCTATCGCTACAACCTGGAGCTGGCCAGGTTTTCCGAGGAAACCAGGGCCCAACTCAAAGAGCACTTGCCGCCCACCGCCAACATCAACAACCCCGTGGACATCATCGGAGACGCCACCCATGAACGCTACGAGGCGGCCATCAGGCAGGTATTGACGGACGACAACGTGGACGGCGCCATCGTCATTCTGAGCCCGCAGAAGATGACCCGGCCCCTGGAAACAGCGGAAATCATGCCCCGGGTGCTCCAGGGCATAAAGAAGCCCGTGTTATGTTCCTTCATGGGCATAGTGGATGTCTCGGAAGGCGTGCGCTACCTCGAAGCCAACAACATACCCAATTATGTCTTTCCGGAAGCCTCGGTCCGGGCCATGTCCACCATGCTCAAATTCGGCGACCTGTTAAGACTGGAAAAGAGGCAGGTCCGCCGGGTGGCCGCCAACCGGGACGGCGCCATCGGCATTATCAACAAGCGCCTGGCCGGCCAGGATAGGCATTTCATGCCCGAGCATGAAGCCAATGAACTCCTGCAATGCTACGGCTTTCCCATCCTGCCTCAACGTCTGATCACCCAATTGTCCGAACTCGAGGACGCAGCCGACTACGTGGGCTTTCCGGTGGCCATGAAAATCTGCTCGCCGGACATTGTTCATAAATTCGACGCCGGTGGAGTGAGGCTCAAGATCAAGGACCTGGACCAGGCCAGGCAGGCCCACGAGGACATCATGGCCAACGCCCGGAACTTCGATCCCCAAGCCAGGATCAAAGGCGTATTGATGGAGAAGATGGCCCGCAGCGGCGTCGAGGTCATCCTGGGGGCGATCCGGGACCCGAAATTCGGCCCCCTGGTCATGTTCGGTCTGGGCGGCACCCTGGTCGAGGCCATCAAGGACGTCTCCTTCCGCCTGGCCCCCATGTGGGAGATAAGCGCCGAGATCATGATGCAGTCCATCAAGGCCTACAAAGTGTTGCAAGGGGTCCGGGGCAATCCTCCCTCGGACATAGATGCCCTCAAGGACTGCATCCTGCGCCTGTCCCAGATGATCAGCGACCATCCGGAAATAGCCGAACTGGATATCAACCCGTTGATTGTTTATCCTGATGGAGAAGGCTGCGTGGTGGCCGACAGCCGTATTTTGCTCGTCAAAAGCGCCTGAGGCGGCCAATAATCATCCCTGAGACGGGACGCCTGCCGGCGTCCCGTAATTTATAGTTCGCCTTTGAGTGAGAGCGCGACCGCAGCCGGCTCAAGATCGTTCGCCGCGGAGGAGAGCCATGAACGACCTCGACAAACCCCAGGAGCAATCGGCGACCGAAGTGGCCCTGGCCCGGGCCGCCGAAGAATGGCGAAGCCTCTTCGACGCGATCACCGACCCGGTGGCCATCCTGGATAAGGACCTGCGCCTGCTGCGGGCCAACCAAGCCGCCCAGTCCGTATCCCGCGACCGGCAGGTCGTGGGCCGCCACTGTTACGAGGTCTTTCCCTGCCCCATGGGACCGGGGCCGCTGTGTCCGGCGCTGCGCACGTTTCGAACGGGCGAGGTGTCCAGCCTGAAAGATGAACTAATGCGCATCGGTCCTCGCTGGTTCGAATTGTGGACCTATCCCATCAAGGACCAGAATGGCGGCGTGCGTCAGGTGGTTTACCTGACCCGAGACGTCACCGAGCTGAAGAGGGCTGGAGACGCCCTGAAAGAGAGCGAAGAAAAATACCGGACCCTTTTCGAGACCATGGCCCAGGGGGTGGTTTATCAGGACGCGGAAGGTAAAATAATAGAGGCCAATCCTTCGGCCCTTCGAATCCTGGGGCTCACTTTGGACCAGTTGATAGGCCGGTCGTCCCTGTACCCAAACCGGCGGATCATCCTTGAAGACGGCTCCGATTTCCCCGTGGATACTCATCCGGCGGTGGTGGCCTTGAAAACCGGGCGAAGGATCATGGACGTGATCATGGGTATCTTCAACCCCATCGAGAACGCTTTCCGGTGGATCAAGTTAAGCGCGGTTCCGTTGCTCCGGCCCGGCGAAGACAAGCCTTATCGAGTTTACACCAGCTTCGACGACATCACCCGGATCAAGCAGGCCGAGAACGATCTCAGATCGGCCAACCGGGCCAAGAGCGCCTTCCTGGCCAATATCAGTCATGAGTTGAGAACTCCCCTCCACGCCGTCATCGGCCTGACCGATCTGGCTTTGGAGAGAACCACGGAGCCGGAGCTTACGAGGCTGCTCACCGACGTCAAGGACTCGGCCCGCAAACTCCACGGCTTGATTAATGAATTGATTGACTTGAGTTACCTCGAGGCGAGCGGGACCAGGCTCGAACAGCAACCCTTTGACGTGAAATCCGTGGTCGAGTCGGTGTTACGGGAGAAACGGGCCGAGGTTGAAACCAAAGGTTTGAAACTTTCCGCCCACCTGGAACCTGAAGTCAAGGTCTTGGCCGTGGGCGATCACAGACGCTTGAGGCAGGCCCTGATGTTGCTGGTGGGCAACGCGGTCAAGTTCACCGAGCAAGGAGGGATAAGCCTGACGGTAGACAGGGAAAGCCTGGATGATAAATTCCTCCGCCTCCACTTTGCCCTAGCCGACACCGGCGTGGGTATTCCGGCCGATCGTATGGCCTCTCTGTTCGAGGGTTTCACCCAAGCCGACGATTCCCTTAACCGCAGGTACGGCGGTTTGGGGCTGGGCCTGACCATCGTCAAGCGGTTGGTGGACTTGATGGGCGGCCGCATCTGGGTTGAAAGCGCGGAATCTCAGGGCTCGATCTTCCACCTGTCCATTCCCGTCGGGCTGCTGGATAAATGAAGGCGCCGGCCAACGAGGCTCCACTCGATCCTACCCGGCTTGACCTGGTTTTCCCCTGGGTTTCACCGGGGATTGTGGTCGAGGTTCGGGCCTGGATGGGGCGTCCCCTGACATCTGTTTGAACTTCATGAACACGGGTTTGATCGGCTCCGCCGCCTGTCTGGTTTCCTGAATCGCGGCCTGAACCTTGGACTTGATCTCGGGGCCGCGGCTCACGATACTACCCAGACCCTGGTCCACCTGATCATAGCCGGCGCCCAGCTTGTCCTTGAGCGAGGGCAGGATTTTCTTCAAGTGGGCCGCCCGGCCGCTCAGGGTCTTCAGGCGCATGATCTGCCCGCGCAAGGCCTTGCCCACCCGTTGAATATTCTCCAACTCTTTTTTCAATTCGGACATCAGGGCCCGCTGTTTGGCTCGTTCCTGCCGGTCCATCTTCTCCAGCCGTTCCGCCATGAACTTCACTCTCTTGGCTTTGTTCTGGAACATGGTCTTGGTCCGGTCCAGACGTTCGAGGCTGGGACCGATCATTTTTTGCATTTTCTCGGCGATCTGGGGCAGATTTCCGGCCAGCTTCTCCAGGCGGGCCTGACGGAAGGCCTTGGCGTCCTCGAAAGACCTGATCTGGACGGATCGGGGGGTCAGTGCCCGCCCATGTTCTTCAGCCTCGACCTCCTGCCCGGCCCGAAGCATTATTTCCCGCTCATTCTCGTCGTCCTGGTCCGTGGAAACCGATACTTCACCTTCGGTCACCGAAACGACCGAGGCGCCGTCCGCGGCCACGTTGACCCCGAATTCCGTCCCGCGCACGCCGGCGATCATGGTCGGCGTCACCACCATTTCCGGCGCCAGGAGCCTTTGCAGTTTAAGGCGGATGTAACCCAGCGCCAGGGAGAAGGAACTTTCCTCCCTGGCCAGGGACTCGTTTATTTCCAGACGGGCGTCTTCGTAGACTTCTAAAGTCGAACCGTCAGCCAGTTTCAGAACCGCCCGGCCGCCGGAACCGGCCTCGATGGTCTGGCCCGGAGTCAGCCTGTCGCCGACTCGCAGCGGGATCGAACGACCATCCGGTTGGACCGCCTGGACCGGGCCGGAAACCTTCTGGACGGTGACCGAAATTGTCTCCGCGGCTCCCCAACACGGTCCAAACATCAAGCAAAGGATGGAAACCGCCAAAGCCAAAGGGGACATTCTTGTCAGGACGGTCTGGTTCAGGATCATAGCCTCAACCTCCAAGGCCGGGCGCAAGTTATTCCGTGTTTATCGGCTCCGCGTCCCGCGTGACCTTTGTCATCAACTCTTCCTGATCCGCAGGCGAGTGCCGTATTCCACGCTGAGCTTGATCTCTTCCGCCGAAAGGTTATCGGGGAACAGTGTCCCGCTGATATGGGCTCCCCGCAGGCTGGCGCCCGCCAGGTTGCAGCCGGTCAGATCCAGACCCGATAGGTTGGCGCCACGCAGATAACAGCCGGAAAGATTCAATCCGGCCAGGCGAGCCCGCCGCAGGTCCAAACCAGCCAGATTGGCATTCTTGAGGTCCGGCGGTCGGCCGGATTCCACCAGACGATTGAACTCATCGATGTTCTCCTCAAAAAGAACACTCGGCTTGGGCGCCAGTCTAATTTCCTTGTTTTGATTCATTTACCGGTTGCCTCCCCTCTCAGCCGAACCCAAGGCCGGCGGTTTATCTGGTTCAAGAACGGAGATTGATTATACCTTAAGGCTATATTCCGGAGCGATCCGGTGTCAAGGTGGATTAACGATGAAAGCCGGCCGGATGCTTAGACTTCGATAAACCTTGACCAGCCGGTTCGGGGGACGGTAACATTTAGACATGATATTGAGGCGGCTCAAGAACAAGAATCCCTTGCTCGGCGGTTTTTTCATCTCGGCCGCGCTCATGTTGCTCTCTCTCTCGATAGCCTTCCCGGCCGTAAGCCCGGCCCAAACGGACCGATCTCGGGAGTGGCGCCGGGATATTTGGTGCCGGCAGCAAAACGGCCGGATCGTGGACCGGCTCAAGGAACAATCCGCCTGCGACTGCCTGACCGAATACCACGCCGTGGTCGTTGACTTCGCCGTCAGGTGGTCCGAAGCCCTCGGTCGCTGCCTTGACTGCGCCCGGCAAGCCGGCCAAAAAGCCGGGTTGGTCCTGATCCTGGAAAGCGCCGAAGACTGGGATTACTGGACCAAGCTCAACTATACCATAGACCATTTCAATCTGCCTATTTACACCTGGCTGGCGGGAGCAGGAGCGCCGTCGGCCCCGCCGGCCCCTGACGAGCCGTCGGCTGGAAAACCGGCGGCCAGGCCTGGGCAACCGACTAAAAAGCCATCCCCGCCGGTTTCGCCGCCGGCGTCAGCCGGCGAGTCAGCCAAATCACCGGCCGCCGCCTCTCCGCCCACGGAAAAGACGGCGCCTCCAACGCCGAGGGCCGAGGCCCGGCCGCCGACCGAAGGCGGGCTGAAAGAACAGAACCTGACGCCGCCGTCAACCAGCCCCACGCCGGTTCCAATCCCACCGGCCGCAAAGACCGGTCCCTCGGACCAGCCGCCTTTGAGTGTACTGACCGAGCGCTACCTGGAAATCCTGCAAGAAAACCAAGCCATAATCAATTACAATATCGGGCTGTCTTACCATCAGAAAGGAGACCTGGACCGGGCCATCCTGGAGTACACCGCGGCCCTGGATATCGCCCCCCGGTTCGCCAAGGCCCTGCAGAACCGCGGCGCCGCATTTTACTCCAAGGGCGATCTCGACCGGGCCTGGTCCGATCTCAGCCTGGCCGTGGATATCGACCCCAACCTGGCTCAAGCGTGGTTCAACCTGGGCGTGGTTCACGAGAAGCTGGGCCAGTTGGACAAGGCCCTGGAGGATTACAGGCAGGCCGCCCGCCTGGCGCCCGACAACAAGGGATATAAGGCGGCCTCTTCCGAGTTGGAGCGCAGGATCAAGTGGCGATCAGGCGGGTGACCATGAAGGTAATCTGTCCGACCTGCCAAACAACCTCCAGGATATCCGAAGCCAAAATACCGCCCCAAGGCGCTTACGCCCGTTGCCCCAAGTGCCAGGAGCGGTTCTTCATCAAGAGGCCGAAGCCGGCCGCCAAAACACCTGACTCCAGGACCGGGGAAGCGGCCACCCCTCGTTCCGGGATGGGCCCGGCCCGGCCGCCCCTGGCTTCTTCACTAAGACCGCCCCCGGTTCCGGACCAAGAATATTATGATGGCGATCAAGAACCGCCCACCCTGCTTCCGGAACCGGAAGCCTGGCGGGGTTGGTACGTCATCGCGGCCGTGTTCTTGCTTCTGGCGGGAACAGTCTCTTATTACACCCTCGGCCGCCAATCAAACATCCCCCTAAAAAGGCCGGCCCGGCCTTTGGCCCAGCGTCCGGCCGGCCTGCCCAGTCCGGCCGAGGTCGCCTTTGAAAGGGACTTGACCTTTGTACGCCGGGCGATCATGCGCCGCAACTTCACCAGCTACACCGTGGAAATAATCAGTCCGGAAATGCGCCTACTGTTCGATCTGTTGGACCGATGCGGCGGCGACTGCCCAGCCATGTTCAAGGCCTCCCTTCACCCCTTGGCCGGCCAGGATGGTTTTACGGCCGAGGTCTCGTGCCTGGAAAAAAAAACCTATCAGGTCAGATATCTGTGGACGGTCAATGAACTGACCGTCAACGGCCACAGGTGCAGATGAACGGACGGAAGGCCGCCTCCCTCTGGATATTAAAGCCTTTGGCCGCCCCGCTTCTGGTGACGATGGTTTGCCTGATGGCCGGATGTTCGGTCCAGAAGGTCACGCCGCTCCCGTCGAAGATTGTGATGCAAACCCCGGAACCCGAGAAGACTACCCCGTCTCCCAAACTAGAGCCGCCGGCTTATTCCAGCCAATCTTACCTGGTGGGGGGCAAGCGTTACTATATCCTGGCCACGGCCCGGGGGTATGTCCAGGAAGGCCTGGCCATGTATTACGGCCGCGAGTTGCACGGCCGCCGGACCGCCAGCGGCGAGAGGTTCAACATGAACGCCCTGACCGCGGCCCACCGCACCCTCCCGCTTCAGACCACGGTCAAAGTCACCAACCTCTCCAACTCGAAATCCGTGACCGTGCGGGTAAACGATCGGGGTCCCTTCAATGACGACTATCTCATTGATTTAAGCTTCGCCGCGGCCAGAGCCCTGGATATGGTCAGAACAGGCTCCGTGCGGGTTCGAGTGGAGGCGCTGGATACGCTGGCCGGGGCCTCTGTCTCCCCGGTTGAAGATCAGCGGGCCGGGGTAACCGGCCCAAAGGCTTTAAGACTTGATGCCGCCGGGGTGGTTTTGAACCTGAATCCCAATTGAATCGTCCCTGGATTCAAGGCTTTCGGTCTATTTTTCTTTGACCGCGCCCAGGTCCAGCAGGGCTTTAAGTCGTTCTTCCGCCCCCTGCTTGTCGTGCCGGTCGAACCAGTACGTGCGCCAATAGACCGCGGGCGGTTCCTGGGGCTGGGTATAGGTGACCCGCAGCCTGTACCCGATTTCCGCGGCGGAACCGCTCTTCTGTTCCAGGCTCAAGGAGACCACGGTTTTTTCGTAGGGGATGCAGACCGGTTTGATATGATCTGACTCGGAGAACCACCGGTCGCCGTGCCTGGTCAAAAACAAGGTGAGACACTGGCTGGAAGCGCCGTCCAACCCGGTGACCACTTCCTTCCGGGCCGCCTCCTTGGTCTGCCCGGCCACGCAGGCCGAAATAACAACTACCGACAGCATGAAGGCGATCTGGGTCAAGCGCCGATCGATCACCGCCGGGCATCTTCTTCGTTTCATCTCCGCCTCCTTCGAGTTCGCGCCGGCCGCGGTTGGTTTTGCCGCGATCATCGCCCGGCTCCGGCATCTTGGAATTGATCAGCCGACCCCATCTCCAGGCCCAACTCCAGGGCCTGACGGTTCATGACCAGCGAATGGGCCGGCACCCTCGTCTCCAGGGATTTCAGTATTGATTCAGGCTTGACCAGTCGGGTCAGGCCCAGTAAAGCGCCCAGCATGCAGATATTGAAGACGATGGGCTGGCCTATTTTGTCCATTACCGTTCTAAATATGGGCAATTCCACTTGCCGGGCGTCAACATTACGCTGGGTGATGACGTACCGCGGATCGGTCACAAGCAGGCCGCCGGGCCTGATGATGCCGGAGAATTTATTGTAGGCCTCCTGGGTCAGGCTGACCAGGACGTTGGGTTGAATGACTTTAGGAAAATAAATGGGCGAATCGGCGATAATCACGTCGGACCTGGTGGCTCCGCCCCGGGCTTCCGGGCCGTAAGCCTGGGACTGGACCGCCTCAAGATTTTCGTATAATACCGCCGCTTCGGCCAGGATAATGGCGGCGGTGATGACCCCCTGCCCGCCCGAACCGGAAAACACCAACCTGCATCTTTCCATGATGGTCACCTCAGCCTGGCAACTTGCCCGCGTCCAAAGCTTTTTTCCCGGCCCGCCGGATGATCTTGGCGTATTCCTCGCAATATTCCGGTATCTCCTTCCGCACGAAAAGGCCCCGCTCGATGAGTTCGGGATTATCCTTCTTGGCCTGGGAACCCATGGGCGTGGTGGTTTTCCGGTACTGCTCCATCATGGCGGCGGCGTCGCCGGCTTTGTTCTTCCGGCCGAAGTAGGTGGGACATTGGGAGAACACCTCCACCACGGAGAAGCCTTTGTGCTCGATGGCCTTCATGATCAGGTTCGATAATTCCTGGGCGTGGTACGTGGTCGAGCGGGCCACGAAAGAGGCCCCGGCCGCCATGGCCAGGGCCACCACATCGAACATCTGATCAATGTTGCCATAGGGCGCGGTGGTGGCCAGAGTGCCCTCACCGGATAGGGGTGAATACTGGCCGCCGGTCATGCCGTAAATGCGGTTGTTCATGACCAGGGCGGTTATGTCAATATTCCGCCGGGCCGCGTGAATGAAATGGTTGCCGCCGATGGCCAGGGCGTCTCCATCCCCCATGGGCACGATGAGGTTCAATTCGGGCCGGCTGAGCTTGACCCCGGTGGCGAACGCCAGGGCCCGGCCGTGCAGGGTGTGCAGGGTGTGGAAGTCCACGTAGCCCGAGATTCGGGAGGAACAACCTATTCCGGAAACCATGACGATATCGTTCTTCCTGATGCCGAGGTTTTCCACGGCCCGAAGCAAGGCGTTGAGCACAATGCCGTGACCGCAACCCGGACACCATATGTGCGGAAAGAATCTGGCGCGAATGAAATCCTTGATGGCCATGACTCAAACTCCTTTGCCTTGGACGAGCCGCAAAATGTTCATAATGTCCGTGTGCGTGATGAAACCGCCGTCGATACGATTGGCCAGGAACACTCGCTCCGGATGATCGACCGCCCCTTTCACGACTTGATGTATCTGGCCCATATTGAGTTCCACCACGACGATGTATTTGGCCTGGGAGCACTTTTCCCTGATAATGTCCGTGGGGAAAGGCCAGAGGGTCTGAAGTTCCAGCAGTCCGAATTTCTGGCCGCGGCTGCGCCGGTTTTCCACCAGATGCCTGGCCGAACGGGCCGAAGCGCCGTAGGAGATCAGAATACATTCCGCGTCGTCCAGGTAGAACTCCTTATACCGGGCGATCTGGTAGGCGTTATTGTTGATCTTGTCCACGAGATGACGCAGCAGGCCGTGGATCACCGGCGGGCTTTCCGAAGGGAAGCCCCACATATCGTGAAACAAGCCGGTCACGTTGTAACGGTGCACACCGCCGAAATCGGACATGGGCAGTCGGCCGTCCTCGCGAGGCAGATAGGGATGATAATCCACGCCTTCCTTTACGGCCGTGCGCAGGCGGCCGACCAGGGGCAGTTCGCCCGGTTCGGGGATAATCAGCTTTTCCCTCATGTGCCCCACGATTTCATCGAAGAGCAAAATGACCGGCGTGCGGTAGATTTCCGCTTGGTTGAAGGCCTCCACCGTTATGGAGAAGATGTCCTGATGGTTGGAGGCGGTCAGACAGATGATGGCGTGATCGCCGTGGACTCCCCAACGGGCCTGATTGACGTCGCCCTGGCTGACGTGGGTGGGCAGGCCCGTGGAAGGACCTCCCCGCATGACGCTGACGATGACGCAGGGAATCTCGGTCATGATGGCGTAGCCCAGGGCCTCCTGCATAAGGGAAAAACCTGGGCCGCTGGTGGCGGTCATGACCTTGTGGCCGGTCAGCGAAGCGCCGATTATGGCGCACATCGAGGCGATCTCGTCTTCCATCTGGATGAATTTGCCTCCCCGCTGGGGAAGACGATAGGACAAATGCTCGGCTATCTCGGTCGAAGGCGTGATCGGATAACCGGCAAAAAACTCCAAGCCGGCGTATAAGGCCGCTTCCACGCAGGCTTCGTTGCCCTGCACAAACCTAACGGTGCCCATGTTTAAAACCTCATCCCGCCAAAAAGCCGCCACGCCTTGGATTTCAAGCCGCACCCTTGGCTTTCTTTGCTTCTTTTTCCGCCGCCTCTTCGATAACGACTTCCAGGGCCAGGTCCGGACACCTTAATTCACATAGCTTGCAGGCCAGACAATCCTCCGGCCGGACCACCTCGACCTTGTCCTCATCGTTGAGGGCCAGAACCTTCTTCGGGCAGAAATGCACGCATATGCCGCAGCCCTTGCACCACTCCCGATTGATGACATGTTCCTTTAATTTTGCCTTGGCCATGACTGTTACCTCTCCGCCGGCCATGCCGTTGGCTCCGCGGCGGTCCGAGTATCAAATACCCGCCGTGTTCTTATATCATTCCGTGGCCGCCGCCGCGGGTTATCGGCCTTCAATAATCTCGACCCATGTTACCTGGCCGCTCGAAGCTTCACAATCCTTTTAAGCCGCCTCGACGCTGGTCTTTCTGGCCAACTGAAACTGTTTGGATTTGGCCAGGATGGTGGGCAGGAACAGGAAGAGCACGGCGCAGACCAGCAGCGTGAGGGAAATAGGCTTTTCCAGGAAAATCAGGTTGCTCCCTCTGGAGATGATGAGGGCCTGGCGATAGGCCTGTTCCATCCGGCCGCCCAGGATTAGGCCGAGAATCAAGGGCTCGATGGGATACTTGTGCAGGCGCATATAGTAGCCGAGCAGGCCGGCGATGCCGGTTAGGATCAGGTCCAGAGGGCTGTAACTCAGCGCCCAGACGCCGATGGTGGAGATGACCAATACGACCGGCATCAGGTACCTGGCCGGCACGGACATGATCCGGGCGAAGACGTTGACCAGCGGCCAGTTCAGCAGGAGCAGGACGGCGTTGCCCACGTACATGCTGGCGATGAGAGCCCAGATCAGGGCCGCGTTCTTTTCGAACATCAGGGGGCCGGGCGTGATATCCAGCATCATCAGCGCGCCGAGCATGATGGCGGTGGCGCCGCCGCCGGGCAGTCCCAGGGTCAGCAGGGGAACGAGGGAGGCGCCGCTGGCCGCGTTGTTGGCCGATTCGGGGTTGGCCACGCCCCGGATATCCCCGGTCCCCAGGAGTTCCGGATTCTTGCAAATCCGCTTTTCGAGGTTGTAGGAGATGAAGGTGGAAAGGGTCGCGCCGGCGCCCGGGAGCATGCCGACCAGGAAGCCGAAGAACGTTCCCCTGAGGATGGAGGGCAGGCTGTAGATGAATTCCTTCCAACTGAGCCAGATGCTTTTCGCCTTTATTATCTCGGCGCGTGTCCCGGCCCTGACCTCCCTGGCGGTGATGACGACCTCGGAAAAGGCGAACATCCCTATGGCCACCACGATAAAATCTATGCCGTCTTGAAGAAAGGGGTTGCCGAAAGTGAAACGGGGGGCGCCGGAGACCAGGTCAATCCCGACCATGGCGATCATGAGCCCAAAGCAGGTGGTCACCACGGACTTGATCACGTTGGTGCCGGTCAGACTGGCCACGGTGCAAAGACCGAAGACCATGAGGGAAAAGAATTCCGCCGGACCGAAGCGCAGGGCATACCCGGCCACGGTGCTGCCCATCAGGGTCAAAATCAGAACGGCGAAGGTCCCGGCGATGAAGGACCCGATGGCGGCCACGGCCAAGGCCGGGCCCGCCCGCCCCTGCATGGCCATCTTGTGTCCGTCCAGGCAGGTTATGACCGAAGCGGACTCACCAGGGATATTGACCAGAATCGAGGTGGTGGAACCGCCGTACATGGAACCGTAATAGACCGAGGTGAGCATGATCATCGCGGTGGTGGGAGACATGCTGAAGACCAGGGGGATAAGCATGGCCAGCGTGGCCGTCGGACCGAGGCCGGGCAGTACGCCGATGATGGTCCCGATCAGGCATCCTATCAAAGCGATACCTACATTCATGGGTTGAAGGGCAACCAGGAAGCCGTTCAGAAGATGTTCAAACATTTTCTTGATCCTTTTTCGGTCTGGAGAGGATCATGTGACCTCACGCCAAGGCGTGGACCAGGGTTCAAGACGGGTGAGGAACCGACTATAAATCATTTAAGCAATGGCGTAAGTACGCCTAGAGGCAGCCGGACGTTCAGGCCCAGGGCAAAGGCCGCGTAAATTATCGCCGTCACGCCCAGGGCCAGTCCGGTGACCAGCCACCATCTCCTTTCACCCAGGAGGAAAAAGAAGGGCGCCAACAACAAGGCCGTGGCCACTAGAAAACCCAGCCAGGGCATGAGAAAGAGATAAGCCAGAATGATCAGCCACATGGTATAGAAGTGCCAATCGCCGGTGATCCGGCGTAAGATATCCATCAGGGAAGGTAAAGGCGCCTCTGGTTCATCCAGTATCTCCTCTTCATCCGCCGCTTCTTTCTTCTTGGTTAAGAGCTTATCCGGAGAAAAAAGAAGCCACAGACCGCATAACCCAAAGACGATGCCCAAAATCCAAGGAAAGGTCGTGGGACCAGGCACTCCCGGCACTTGATAAAAAGTCGGCACGTTCCGCGCCTCCCACATAAACCCCAGGGCCACCAGCAAAATGGCCAGCCCTTCAACACGCGATCTGGTGATCATCTTCTTAACGGAGCCCATGGATGTCTCCCTTGAACAAATAAAAAACCGCAAGATACATGCGTTCCCGCCATCCCGGCCCCGACTCGATCATGGTCTGGGGAAGCGGGGCCAGGATGGGCAGGACAACCTTTCTTCAATTGAATAAGCGGCTACGAGCCAGTATGTTCGTTGGTCAAGGTTTACTTGAGAAAACCAAGCTCCTTCAGGAGTGCCTGGTAGCTGACATACTCGTCCTTGACGAATTTGGCGAATTCAGGTCCGAATTTATAAGTCGGTTCCCAACCGAGTTTGGCCCGTTCCGCGTCCCACTGGGGGGTGGCCACCATCTTCTTGACCGCCCCGGCCCAGAACTTCACGGCGTCGGCCGGAGCGCCCGGCGCCATGTACAGACCGCGCCAGATGGGGAAACTCACCTTTACACCCTGCTCATAGGTGGTGGGGACGTCCTTGAACTTGGTCGAGCGTTTTTCCGACAGCAGGGCCAGGCAGCGAATCTTGCCCGCTTCCAACTGGCCGGCGGCCTCGGAGACGTCCAACGAGGCCACATCCGTATGGCCGCCCAGGAGGGAGGTCAGAGCCTCGCCGCCGCCCTGGAAGGGTACGTAGGCAAGCTGGGTCGGATTCACGCCTATGGCCTTGGCCAACAGGGCTGACTTGATATGATCCAGGCCGCCGGGAGCCGACCCGCCGGCGAAATTGGCGGCCTTGGGGTCCGCTTTCAGGGCTTTTATCAAATCGGCTAAGGTCTTGTACTTGGAGTCGGCCTTGACGAAGTATCCGCCGATCTCAGCCCCGACTTGAGCCAGGGGGATTATGTCGTCATAGGTGTGGGGCGTTCTCTTCATGGACATGGTGAAGGTCAGGGCGTTGGAAGCCGCCACGATCAGGTTGGGGTCGCCTTTTCTCTTGGTTATGACGTTGGCTATGGCTACCGCTCCGCTGCCGCCGGGCATATTGGTAACATAGACATTCGGTTTCACCAGGCCGGCTTTCTGGAGCACGGCGGAAGAAGTCCGGCAGATGGCGTCCCAACCTCCGCCGGGGTTGGCCGGAGCGATACATTCACACTGATCCTTGGGCTCCCAGGCCAGAGCGGCCGACCACTGGCCGAAAATCATCAGGCCTGCTCCCACCAGCAACCACACCCAGATCCTAGGGATGCGCTTCATCGAAAGACCTCCTTTTTCTTATTACGCTGCGCGCGTCTTGCGGATAGTCACGGGCTATCCGTATAAATCCTAGTGGAAAGACCAGGCCCCCCCTCTCCTCGGGTTGACCACCTCGGCTAAACCTCGAGGTTGAATGATGAAATAGTCCCGGTCCGGCTTAAACGTCGTCCAAACCAACAATGGGGATCTTATTGCCTTAATCAGAGTCACCTGCTTCACCATAACTGGAAACAAGACCGCCGTCCAGAAGGTTCAACCGCCGGCCCGGTTGGAAAAGAACCGGATCAACTGGAAGACCAGTGGGGCGGTCAAAATGATAAACACCAGTCGAAAGAAGTGGAAAGCCAAGACCATGGTGGCGTTGGCCCCGCTCTCTTCGGCCAGGCCGATCATGGCGTTCAGGGCTCCCGGACTCGTGCTCAAGTAAGCCGTGGAAGCATCGAGCACGTTGATTTTGGCCAGGAGCAGGCTGGTCAGAAGACCCACCGCCATCAGGATCAAGGTCGAGGCGATAATCGGTAGAACAAGCCGGCCGAAGGCCTGAGCGATCTCCTGGGAGTAGCCGACCCCGACCATGACGCCGATCAGTATTTGAACGAAATGGCTGTATCCGCGGGGTACGGACCAAGGCTTATCGACGAAAGCCCTCAAGAGAATGACCGCCATCATGGCTCCGACGAGAGGTCCGCCGGGGACTTTCAAGCGTAATCCAATCAGACCACCGACAGCCCCCACAACCAGGTAAACAGCCAGACCTCGCCAAGCATCCATACTAACTCCTTCAAGGTTTATTAGCCGCCGGAACCAGCGGACGTGGCGTGGGCCAGGGTTCCGCCCGACAGCAGGACCTCACGAGCCCGGGTCGAGACGTCCAGTTTCGTGATCAAGGTCGTTTTCCGGGTCAGGTTTTCCACCTCGATCGGACGTCCCTCTTTTAGAGACGCTCTGAGTCCGGTCAGACGGAGCCTGTCTCCTTGAGCCAGGCCGGATATGTCGGCCGGATCGTTCAATTCCAGCGGCAGGATGCCGAAATTGACCAGATTGGCCTTGTGAATCCGGGCAAAAGATACGGCCATCACGGCCCGGATGCCTAGATAGCGCGGGGCCAGGGCGGCGTGTTCCCGGCTGGAGCCCTGGCCGTAGTTCCGGCCGCCGGCGATGAAACCGGTCCCGGCGGACCGGACTCGCTCGGAAAATCCAGGATCGATGTTAGTGAAGACATATCGGCTTATGACCGGAATATTGGCCCTCTTGGACAAGATGTGGGCTCCGGCGGGGAGAATGTCGTCCGTGGTCACATTGTCTCCCAGGACCAGGAACAGCTCGCCCTCGAGTTCATCCGGCAGGGCGGAAAAACGCGGCAGCGGCGCGATGTTCGGACCGCGGATGATCTCCACCTCTTCGCCCGCTCCGGCCGGCGGCACGAACAGGCGATCGTCAATGGTGAACTTCTCGGGTAAACTGACCGTAACGGCTTCGCCGAAAGACCTGGGGTCGGTCAGCCGGCCGTTTATGGCCGTAACCGCGGCCGTCTCCGGGCTGACCAGGTAGAGTTCGGCGTCGGCGGTGCCGCTGCGCCCCGGGAAGTTCCGATTCGAGGTCCGGACGGAGACGCCGCCCGAGCGGGGGGCCTGGCCCACGCCGTTGCAGAAGCCGCAGGCGGTTTCGACCAGCCTGGCGCCGGCCGAAAGGATGTCCCTCAAGGCGCCCATCTTCTCCAGGTCCAGCAGGACCTGACGGGAGCCGGGGGCCACCACCAGGCTGACGCCGGGCGGAACCAGCCGGCCGCGCAGAATGGCCGCCACCTTGAGCATGTCCTCGAGGGACGAGTTGGTGCAGGAACCTATGGCCACCTGGTGGACGGCCAGGCCGGCCGCCTCCCTCACGGGCGTCACGTTGTCGGGTGAGTGGGGCCGGGCCGCCAGGGGCTCGATCCGGGACAGGTCAATAGTCATCTCTTCGTCGTAGACGGCGCCGGCGTCCGCGGACAACTCCCGCCAGTCCGACTCACGTTCCTGGGCCGCGAAATATCGCCGGGTGGTCTCATCGCTGGGAAAAATCGCCGTGAAGGCCCCGCATTCGATGCTCATGTTGGCGATGGTCGCCCGTTGGGTGGTGGACAAGGTATCGAGGCCGGGGCCGGTGAATTCCAGAACCTTGCCCCTTCCACCCGAAACGGTCAGCCTCCGGAGCACTTCCAGGGCCACGTCCTTGGCCGACGACCAGGCGGGCAGAACGCCGGTCAAATTGACCCGCAAGACCTTGGGCATGGCCAGATAAAACGGTTTTTCGGCCATGGCCACGGCAATGTCCAGGCCGCCGGCGCCTATGGCCAGCATACCCGCCGCGCCGGCCGTGGTGGTGTGACTGTCCGCGCCTAGCAGGGTCTCGCCGGGCACGGAAAACCTCTCCAGGTTGACCTGATGGCAGATGCCGTTTCCGGCCCGGGAATAATACAGCCCGAACTTGCGGCTGGCCGAAGCGAGAAAGTGATGGTCGTCCATGTTTTCAAAACCGACCTGGAGAATGTTGTGGTCGGTATAGACCACCGCCCGTTTGGATTTGGCCCGGGGCAGACCCAGGGCTTCGAACTGGAGCAGGGCCATCTGGCCGGTGGCGTCATGCATGAGAACGTTGTCAATCCTTAGGCCGATCTCGCGGCCGGGTATCATTTCCCCCTCGGCCAAGTGGCCGGCGATGATCTTCTGGACCAGGTTCTGTCCCACGACTCAGCCTCCCTTACTTACATATGATCAACAATGGCTTGTCCGAACTCGGAACACTTGACCTTGACGGCGTCCTCGAGCTGCCGGGCCAAATCATAGGTCACGATCTTTTTCAGAATGGTCTTCTCCAAACCGGACCGGATAAGCCCGGCCGCCTCGAGCCAGCCCATATGTTCGAACATAAAGGCGCCGGAAAGAATCATCGAGCCAGGATTGATGACGTCCTGACCCGCGTATTTGGGCGCGGTGCCGTGGGTGGCTTCGAAGACCGCGGCTTCGTCGCCCACGTTGGCGCCGGGGGCCATGCCCAGGCCGCCCACCTGGGCCGCCAGGGCGTCGGACATGTAGTCGCCGTTGAGATTGGGCATGGCCAGGACGTCGTACTCCTCGGGTCTAAGCAGGACTTGTTGAAACATGGCGTCGGCGATGCGATCCTTGATCACCACCCGGTCTCCGGCCTGGCCGCCGGAACCCAACTCGGCCTCGGTCACGGTCCGGTCGCCGAATTCCTCCCGGGCCACCTCATAGCCCCATTCACGGAAGGCGCCTTCGGTATATTTCATTATGTTGCCCTTGTGCACCAGTGTGACGCTGCGGCCGCCGTGATCGAGGGCCCACTTGACGGCCAGGCGCACCAGGCGCTTGGAACCGTAGGGGCTCATGGGCTTGAGACCCAGGGCCGCGTCGGGCCTTATCTCCTGACCCAGTTCTTGTTTGATAAAGGCTATGGCTTTCCGGGCTTCGGGGCTGCCCGAGGCCCATTCCAGGCCGGCATAGACGTCTTCGGTGTTCTCGCGAAAGACGACCATGTTCACTTTTTCCGGATGCTTGACCGGACTGGGCACGCCGGCAATGTGTCTGACCGGCCGGATGCAGGCATACAGATCGAGCTTCTGGCGGATGGTCACGTTCAAACTTCTGATGCCGCCGCCTATGGGCGTGGCCAGCGGCCCCTTGATACCGACCCCGTGCCGGCGCAGCAGAACCAGGGTTTCATCCGGCAGCCACTGCCCGGTCTGCTGGAGGGCCTTTTCGCCCGCCAGCACTTCCAGCCACCTGACCCGTCGCCGGCCGCCGTAGGCCTTGCCCACGGCGGAGTCGAACACGTTCACCGCGGCCCGCCAGATGTCCGGCCCCACGCCGTCGCCTTCAATGTACGGGATGATAGGATTATCCGAGATCATTCAATATCCTCCTCCTTGACACAGGACTGCCCGGCCGATCCCTTTAGCCCAGAGGGTCTCGAGGCCAAGACGCTCGGCCCGTTTCGGCCTGACGCCGGTCACTTATCAACCGCCCCCGCAAGGACGACTTCCACTTTAACATTAGGACGGCTCTAGGTTAAGAAAGAAGCGTGCCAAAAGGGGGCCGGTTCGTCAACCCTTAATAAACAATAGGTAAGCCTTCAGTTATTGTGGGCAGAAGATAGTGAATGGTCATCGCGAGCGAAGCGAAGTCCCGCCCAGGCGGGACTGTAAGATACAGATATCCATCATTTAATAGTCACACTCCGGCGTGACTTCGTCGTTCCGCTTCCACCCCGCCCGCGGTGGGCTGCTGGCGTGACGCGCAATGCTGATTCTCGTATGTTATTGCCACTCGTAATTGATAGGTTACAACTTTGGTAATTTAAAAAATCGGACTCGCTTCCGTGTTATCTTTGTTAAACAATATGTTTCTGATGAGTAACATTTACGAAACGGAACCAGGTTATGATCGAGTAAAAGATCGCCCTAGGCGTCATCGGCTCGAACGAAGAGTTCGTCAACTAGGCCGTGACCCGTCGTCGGACAAGGAACAGGGACGCCGACCGGGCTTTCATGCCTTCGGCCTGGCGTCCCCTTCCGGTTCCTGGTCTTGGGTTCTCCGGGATAAAGAACGGTCCGGCCATCAACCGCCTGATTTGGGACCGGTCTCCGGCGCCGTTTCCGGCAGGGCTTCTTCCTTTATAACCGGCTTGGCGGGGGCGATCTCGCCCTTGCCCCAGGCCCGCATCAGGGAGTTCATCATCTCCACGGCCAACTTGGTCGAGACCTGTCTCACCGAGGGCAGGTCGGTCTCTTTATCCTTGAGTTCGTAGCCTTTGGCCGTGACCACGGCCTCACGTTTCTTCTTCAGCGTCCATCTGAGGCTGGTGACGTTGGCCCGGATAAAACCGGTCTTGACTTCCTTGGCCGCGGCTTTGAACTCGTAGCCCAGGGCCGAAGACGGCGACCGGGTGACCAGCATTTCCACGAACAGGTCGGCCCCGCCGCGCAGGGCTTCCATTTCCAGGCCCTTGACCGAAACATCGGGGCCGAGGGTCTCGGTCTGGCCGGGTTTGGCCGCGGCCTGCCTCATGATCGTGGCCCGGTCAACCACCAGGGTCCCGGCGGCCAGGAACGGCTCCAAAAACCCATCCTCGAAGGCCCAGACCCAGACTTCCTCCGGCGCCGGTCGCTGTCCGCCCACGCCCTGATACTTCTGGGTGTAGGCCACGGTTTCGCTCTTTGATTCGTCCCGTTTCTCGCCGAACCAGGAACTCTTTTTGGCGGCCGTCACCTCCCTGATTTCGGCCACCCATTCCTGGACCTCGTCGCTGAGCTGGCGGTTGAGGAAGACGGCCAGGCGGGGTTTGCCGGCCGCCAGGTACGCCTCGCGGAAGCTGGCAATGGTCCGGGCCGCCAATTCCTCCTGGGACCGGCCTTCGTCGTCCGCCGGCCACTGGGATTTCTCCGGAGGCGCTTCGCCGCGCGGCAAGGCCGGCGGCACTGTTCCGTACCTCTTGCCTTCCAGTCGAGGGCCTGTTTCGGCGCAGCCGGCGGCCAGCATCAGGCCCGCCAGCAAGCCTAGAAGGACGGCGGTCTTTCTCATGTCAGCGTCCCTCCCTGATTTCAATGTAGTAATAGCCGACTTCCATGACCTTGGTCGAGAACTCCCGGTACGTGGCCAGCCCGCTGGGCGGCAGAAAAAGCTTCTGCCAGGCCGTGGGTCCCTCGGCCGGAGCCTTTTGCCGGTCGAAGAATTGGACCCTCCCCTCCAGCTTCAAGGGAGAACCGGTCTTGTTCTTGATCACGGCCCAGACTTCCACGGTGTCCGAAGGCGACCTCCGGGAGTCGGTGGACTGGAGGCCGACTTTCTGGTCCAGGCCGGTATCGAGGAAGGTCACTGTATTGAGCGGAACGCCGGGGCCCTTCACCACCTCCCCGCCGGCGCAGCCGAAGAGCAACGCCGTACCGGCCAGTAAAATCAGAATTCTTCCAAGCATGGGTCTCTCCGTTCTATTGAGGGATTGCGGTCGTCAGGGCCGATCTGGACCTTATCCAGCCCCAGCCCGATGGACCGGTTTCAATCAAGTTTATCTGAGCCCGCCGTCTGAGCCCGGTCATCTCCCGGCCGGCCTGATCCAAAAAAGACGCCTGGATGACGTCACCCGGACGGACGAACGTTTCCGCCGGTTGTCCGGGTTTGGGCGAAGGCGCGGGCGCGCCGGGCGGGAGCATCCTGGCGGTCAGCACGTGGATCAGGTCCGGCAGATTACCCCAGTAACGCACGTCGGCCTCGGTCCGGACCATGGCCGCCATCACCCGCGAAGCCGTGCCCAGGATGGCCACCACGGCCCCTACGGCCTGCAGGTCCCGGTTATGCTGGGCCTGCCCGATCTTCATGGCCGCCAGGCCCGCCGTCTGCATGACCGTTCCCACCGTGTCGCTTGTCTCCTTGAACCTGACCTTGCCCTGTAGAATGGCGTCAAAGGCCCGCCCGCCCCGGGTCGAGGCCTGAAAATATATGCTTTCCATGGCGTAGACCGGAAGAAGCACCTTACCCACGCTCACCCTGGCCCTTTCCTCCGGGAATCCTTCGCCCCGGGCCACGGTCAGGGCCGACTCATGTTCGCCCGCGGCCACCTTGACCGGCGACAGGCCCGTCTCCACCAGGATCAGGCAGTTATGATCCTCGGGCGGGACGGCGAAGTCCGGCCGGAAGGTCTTTAGTTCCTTATAGGCCTCCCGGGCCAAGTCCATGGCCCCGAGTTGCTGGGAAGCCCATCCTTCGAGAAAGATGAGCAGGGCGAAGTCGCACTGGTATTGTTCCTCCTCGGCGAAAGCGTCCTGCATGATGCCGCTCTTGAAGCAGGCCCGGGCGTTCTCGTAATCGCCCTTTCTCAAGTAGAGCAGGCCGCGGTAGTAGTAGGCCATGGCCCGCTCGTAAGGTTCGCCCTTAAAGTCCTTGGCCCCTTCCTTGCGCCACAAGCCGCGGGCCTTTTCCGCTTTTTCGTTGTTGGCGTACACCGCCTCGATGCCCAGCAAGGCCTGGTCAAAGGACTCCTCGGCCAGGCGGTATTCCCCCTCTTCCATGGCCGCCAGACCGGCCTGCATCTGGTTCAAGACCATGTTGCGGTCGCCTTCGCGCAGAACCCTTTCGTACAAGGGTCTGAGTTGAGGCGGTTTGTCGCTCAGATAGGCGTTGAGCTGCTCCGGCGGGACGACGATCTCCTCGTCCACGGCGCAAGCCGCGGCCAGGAGCGCGGGCAGCAGGAGCCATAAAAGGAGCGGACGGCGGACGAAACTAGCGATAGATGACGTCGTCCGCGGCCGACTTCTTGAATTCATATAGGCCGCCCCAGACGATTTCGGCCGTCTCCAGGTCTATCATTTCAAACGCTATCTGGGTGAACCTGGCCGCGGTGCCGGAGGACTTTTCCAAGTGATCGATGGTAGTTATGCGGCCGGTCAGGCGATAGTCGGCGCCAGTGGTCTTCTCGGCGTATTTCACTCCTTTGGTGACCACGCCTTCTCTTTTAAGCTGGCGCTCCTTCTCCACCATGGCCACGTTCTGCCGGCCGACGAACCTCATCCGGCCGCTGGCCGCGCGGTTGAGTTCGATCCGCAGCCGGTCGGTGATCATGTTCTTGTCTATCCGGGTCGAACTCTCGTTGATGAAGAACTCGGCGTCAATGATCACCCGCGGCGGAGAGGGGGCCGCGGCCAGGAGGGGGTTGGCCAGCATGTCCCGGGCCATCTTGTCGGTCATGCCGATCAGGTCTTGGGACTCCATGCCCACGCCGCTGGCCGCGCCGGCCGTACCCGGGTCTTCGTATTCGGCCGGCTTGCCCGCCTTCTGCTTTATCTCCGGCCCGACGCACCCGGACACTGTAAAAACAATAACACACACCACGCCCAGGATCAGAGTATTGCCTATCCTCATGCTCACATTCCCCCATGGCTTACCATCTCGGCTAAGCTGCGTAAGTCTGTCCAATCGGCTATTTTGCCTTAAAAATATTACGCGCGATTGTTCCTTTTGGTTTTATAGATCATATTTTCAATATTATTTAGTAGATACGTCATCACTAAATCCTGGCGATGAAGCAGCCCAAAGTCCTTGGCCACTTGACTGATCCGATCCATAAAAATAAGTTTTAGTCCTTTGGAGGTGATATCCATTTTTTTTAATATTATCAATTGTCTCGTTAGAATCAATCGCTATTCTTTTTTCACCGGGTTTTAGATCAATTGTCTTCTTGAAAATCAGATCGCCGGTTTGTTCCTTGACTGTCAGCGGCAAATTATTAATATCATACCCTGCTCGGACTAAAACATATAATCTTTCTCGAGGGCTCGGCGTCTTCCTGCCTTTATAAATGTTCACTTTCATAATGGACCTCTTTCATATTAGATTAATTGATGTAAAATCCAAGTAGGGCTTTATATATCCACTTGTATCAGGTGGCGATGAAAGAAATGAAAACCAAGTTAACATGTGCATGAACATGATGAAAAGATTTGTGTCTATTTGTTCGAAATAAGCCCAGTGGTTTTTTTCGGTCACTTTGAGATCCAATAGCCCCGCAAGGATATTTGAGTTGCCAATTACACCTTTCCCCAATATGACGACTATATCGACCAGTCTATCTTGTGGTTCCTTAACTTCATTAGAAATTTTTCTAAACCACTTAGCAATATTGCCAATGTTGCCAGGACCATCATAAGCGATAACGTAATAAGCTATATCGGTCGGTATTTTACCAAAACCGTGCAAAGGTGGAGTTCTAATCAATGATCTGTTTTTTATGCTTGCTTTGCAAGCCTCTTTGAGCTGTTTCTGGTCAAGGTACGACTTAACTTCGATAGTAGCCATGACTCCTTCGGACAGAAAAGCCGCGTTTCCTTTCGAGTAAGTTATTTTAGGGAGGTCTCTTCGGTAAATAACAATGTCCACTTGCGGCCTGTAACGTTCTGGCGGTGGGTTTGGTTCCGAATCTTCATCAATTATTTCCCCCTGACCGATTTCTAAACTGGTAGGAATATGGTTCTCTAAGAAATCTCGAATAAACCACTCGCGCGGTCCGCCTCTGAGGTTTGGATGTCCGGCATTTTTAGCCGCTTCGCTCTGGGCCAGAAGCACCTTCTCGATGGCGTTAATATGGGATAACAGCAAAAACAGTCTCCTTCCGAAGTGCCAGCCGTACTATAGTTTATCCTTAACTCATTTTACTGTCAAACGACCACCAGGGCTTCGGCCACGACCTCCCAGAGGTATTTCACCTTCAAATCCTTAAGACCCAGGGCTTGGATCATGGCCTTGAACTGACCGTGGCAACTGTGGCAGGGCACGACTATCAGGTCGGCGCCGCTTCTCCTGATCTGCTCCATCTTACGACGGCCGTAATGAAGCCGTTCCTCGGTGAACGGGGTCAACATGGCGCCGCCGCCCCCGCCGCAGCAATACTGGTTGCCCCGGTTCGGGTACAGGTCCACCCAGTCGTCAAAGCACTGGTCCATAACCCAGCGGCCTTCTTCATAAAAGGCCTGACCGAACCGCTCCTTTGACTTGCGACCGTAATTACAGGGGTCATGATAGGTGGCCCGGCCGGAAAGCCTGGCTTGGTCTATCTTGATCCGGCCGGAACCAAGGTATTCCTTGAGCAGGTCGAAAGTCGTGAGCGCGCCGAATTTATCGAAGAACCGGGGAAACCATCTCTCGAGCCCGGACCGGGCCGCCATATACGCGTGGCCTCACTCGGGGTACATGAGGTTGGCCGCCCGGAGGCGCTCCATGTGCTCGACCAGCCGGCCGACCTGAATCTTCACCGCCTCGTCGTCGCCGGAGAAGAGCCCCCAGAAAACCCCTTCCCAGTTTTCGCCCGGAATGGTCCAGCTCTCGCCGGCTCTATGGAATATCTTCCACCAATGGACCAAGTCCTCGTTCTGGGTGTTGACCAGTTTGTTGTGCAGGGTGCAAAGCAGGTTGGCGCCCTCCAGGTCAAAGGGCGCCTGGAAGTCCCCGTAGCCTTCTTCCTGGGCCATTTCCGCGGCCACGTCCTCGATGATGAATTTGAAGTCGTCCGCGGGCAGGCCTAGGTTGTTGCCGGTTTCGAGGGCCAGGGCCACCCCTTTATGTATCTGGCCCGGCACCTTGTCCCGGTCCACCAAGCCACGCGCCGTGCGAACCAGGGCGGTTATATTCACCCCCATGGGGCAGGCATACTCGCACCGGCCGCACATGGTACAGAGCCAGGGCCATTTGGATTCGATAAGCTCTTGATCCCTGCCCCGCAAGGCCAGGCGCACCATCCGGCGGGGATCGAATCCCTGCACGCCGGTCAGGGGGCAGCCGGCGCCGCAAGTCCCGCAGCCCAGGCACAGGTCCGGCGGGCTGCCCAAGGGACGCAACGGGGCCAGGGCTTTAAGAGACGATACAGAGGTCATGGACAAGTCCTTTTCTTAAATAGGTGAAATAGGCTTCTTATAAACCTTGGTATCGTCCGAGCCTGACTTGGGGAATTGAAGGCCGGATTTACGATGGGGTTAAGAGGCCTTTTGGTTCCTGGCGGAACGCTGGCCGGCGCCAGGCTGCCATATGTCATTCTCTAATTCTCAGCGCCGTCTTGACCGCCTCGGGCAGGCCGATCCCGTCGTGGTCCGGCAGTTCGGCCGCTCCGGTCGGACAGGCGGTCACGCACAAGCCGCAGCCTTGGCAGGCGGCCGGGTCCACCAGAATCGGTCCGCCGGCTTCGTTGATGGATCGAGCCTGGTACGGACAAACCGGCAGGCAGAGCAGGCAGCCTACGCACAGACCGGCCTGCACATAGGCGGTATTGGGCGCGCCGGACGCCGCTCCCCGGGCCAGGAGACGAATGGCCCGGCCGGCCGCTCCCTCGCCTTCCCGCCGGGCTTCCTCGAACCTGGCCGGAGCCCGACCCAGACCGCAGATGAATATGCCTTCGCGACCGGAATCCAGCGGCCGCCATTTCACCTCGGCTTCCTTCAAGAATCCGTCCTGGGTCAGGTCGAGTTTGAAGACCCGGGCCAGTCGGGAATTATCGTTGGGCCTCACGCCCACGGCCAATCCCAGCCAATCCGGCGTCAACCTAACCTTTTCCTGAAGCAGCGGATCGAATCCCTCGACCACCGGCCGGTCGTCTTCGATCAGGACTTGCGGCGGATGGGACGGTTCGAAAGGAAGGAAGCATATCCCCGCCCTCCTGGCTTCGGTATACAGCCTTTCGGACAAGCCGTAAGTCATTATGTCCCGATAGAAAACAGTGACTCTGGCCTGGGGATTGATCTCTTTGATCTCGAGGCCGGTTTCCAGGGCGGCCGGACAGCAGACCCGACCGCAGTAGTTGCGCGGCTCTTCCCGGGAGCCGGCGCACAGGATCAAAACGACATCCTCGATCTTTTCCCGGCCGGCGTCTGGTCTGGTCAGACGTTCGTGGAGTTCGGTTACGGCGATTATCCGTTCGTGCCGGCCTAAACCATAAACCCGGACTTGGGCCGGTCCCCCGCCCGGGGCCAGGATGACGGCCCCACAGGCTATTTCCTCGATTCGGCCCGAATCGTCCCTCAACCAGACTTTATACCGGCCGGCCATACCCTGGCAGCGGATCACCTCATGATCGAGCCGAACGGACAAACGAGGACTCTTCCGGACCTGATCAACCATGGCGGCCACGGCTTGACGATCCCGTTCCAGCCGAAGCCGCCGGGCCGTTCCGGCCAATTCGCCGGTTTTTTCCACCAGCGCCACATCCAGCCCGGCGTGGTCCAGAGCCGCGGCCGCGGCCAGCCCGGCCGGGCCGGACCCTACGACCAGGACCTTTGGGATAAAGGCCACCGGCTCGATGGCTTCCGGCGTCCTGGCCAGGAGCCCGCGGGAAGCAAGTCTGATATGCCTGATCAGGGCCACGGCCCTGGCGCCGGTCTCAACCGTCCGATCCAGGACAAAGTTGTAATCCACCACTTCAATCAGGGCGGGTGGAGCGTCCAAAGCCCTGGCCAAAGCGGACACGGTCAGGACTTCCGCGGCCGGGCCGGGAGCATAGACGATCAGGCGGTCGGCGCCGGACTCGAGCCAGGTCTGTCTTATCAGCTTCAGGGCCGACTCATCCAATTTCGTCTTTATCCGAACCAGGGCCACTTCGGCCGGCAAATTCTTGTCCACCCGGCCCCAATCCTGGGACTCATCGCCGGGAGAAATGAACACGGCCAGGACCCTGGGCTTCCCTCCGGCCGGTTTGGACTTGTCCGGCGCCACGCCCACCTTGGTTCGGTTTGGCTGAAGCCCTAACTCGTCCAGCAGGCGGGCGGCCCGCGCCGTGACGGCGTCGGCGCCGATCAGGGCTTCGCTCATGTCCGTCAAGCCATGAGCCGAATCCGCGGCCAAGACCCCAGGTTGGGAGGCGTAGTCTGACCGGTCCCGATCTTGTCCAGGCGCCTGGCCGGTGGACAGGACCACCAGGTCAAATTCCTCGGCGGCCGGACCGCCTCGAGGGTCGGTGTAGCGGATCAGGACCCGGCCTGGTTCCTCGGCCTGGTCCAGGCTGTGCACCCGGCAGCGCACCAGGCGCACCCCGATCGTTTTCTCGGCCCAGTCCTTGTATCTTTGGAAGTCACGGCCGAAGGTGCGCAGGTCCATGTGGAAAACGGCCGTCTCCACCCGGCCTTGCGAAGCTTCCCGGACCAAAGCCGCTTCCTTGAGGGCGAACATGCAGCAGGCGTTGGAACAGTAGTCGGCGCCGATCATGAGGTTGCGGGAGCCGACGCACTGGACCCAGGCGATCTTGGCGGCCTCCCGGCGGTCCGACGGCCGGAAAGGCCGGCCGGACTCGGAGACGCCGGCGAAAGGACCGGCCGGGCTGATCAGGCGTTCGAAGGCCGTGGCCGTGATGACGTTAGGCAGCCGGCCGGCGCCGTACAGGTCCACCGAAGCGGGATCGTAGAGCTTCCGGCCCGTGGCCAGCACCAGCATCGACACGGGTTCGAAAATCCGCTGTTCGACCCTCGCGGACAGGTTCACGGCGCCGGTGGGACAGACCCGGGCGCATTCGCCGCAACGGGTGCAACTAGTCCAGTCAATCACCCATCGGCCGGCCGGAGAAAAAGGCGAAGCCGGATGAACGGCCGGGCGGCCGCTCATTCCGGATTGGAATGGATCGGGAGAATTCACCGGGCAGACGGTCCGGCAGAGGCCGCAGGCCGTGCACAAGCCCGGGTCAATACCGGGAGGTTGTATTTCCGCGGTCACGGTTAGCCGGCCGGGGACTCCTTTCACTCCGGTCAACCTGGTCCGGGGCATAAAGACCACGTTGTCGTGAATCAGGCCCCGGCGCAGGCAGCCCTCGGTCGCGCCGCCCCGGTGGGCCTGGGGCAGCAGCCGGCAGAGACCGCAATGATTGGTCGGAAACTGCTTTTCCAGCGGGAGAACCAGGCCGGCGGGCGAGGCCGCCTCGTCCAGCAGCAGGACTTCATGACTCATCTCGGCCAGATTCAAGGAGATTCTCAGGCCGGTGACGCCCGCTCCGGCGACCATGATTCGAGGCAGCGATTCAGAAGCCATTTCCGGGGGCGATTCCTTTCACCCAACAGATGGAGATCGGGCCGGATTTCAGTTCGGTTTCAGCCGGCCGCCTTATATTCCGCCATCCCCAGGCCGGAGTCAATTATACAAAACAATTTCAATATCAGCCCGTTTTAGCCTCCGTCCGCGGCCTTGACAAAGAACCGGGCCGGCGTTAATCATGGGCCAGCTCAAAGACTTGGTCCTGGTGGATTCGGGCCTTATTTTAAATTGGAGCATCAGCCCTATGACCATTCAACCTGTAAGGCGGTTTTCCGGCGCCAGCAAATACGTGCTGGACGCGGAACTGGCCAAGATCGTCAACATTTCCATCGCCCTCGAAATGCCCTTGCTGCTCAAGGGCGAACCCGGCACCGGCAAGACCATGCTGGCCCACGCCATCGCCGAAAGTCTGGGCCTGAAACTCATCGTGTTGAACGTCAAATCCAACCTGAAGCTGGTCGAGTGTTTGTACCAATACGACACTTTGACCCGGCTCAACGACAGCCGGTTCGGGGATTCGACGAGGAACGTGGCCAACATCGAGGAGTACATCCGCATGGGCAAAATCGGCCAGTCCTTTGTCTCGGATGAGCGCGTGGTGCTGCTCATTGACGAGATTGACAAGGCCGACACCGATTTTCAGGACGACATGCTCGACGTCCTGGACCAGATGCAGTTCGACATCATCGAGATAGACAAAACCGTCAAGGCCAGACAACGGCCGATCATCATCATTACCTCCAACGCCAAGAAAGACCTGTCCGATCCTTTCCTGGGGCGGTGCAACTTTCATCACCTGGCCTTTCCCGAGCCGGAGATGATGCGGCAGATCATCCGGGTCCATTTCCCCGGCCTGGACAACGCCCTGGCCGAATCGGCCATTGACACCTTCTATCGGCTCAGGGAACTGCACAACATCGAAAAGAAACCGGCCACGAGGGAGTTGATCAACTGGGTCAGGGCCCTGACCATGGACCCGGATTTCAAGGCCAAGGACCTGTTGCTGGGCAAAGTGCCGTACCTGGGCGTGCTCTATAAGAAAAGCGGCGACTACGAACAGGCCGGCAAGCAGATCGCCCGGCTCCGGCGTTAGGACGAGAGTAATTCAAGGATGTTCGTCGAGTTTTTCTACCGGTTGCGCGACCACGGCGTCCCCGTCAGTCCGACCTCTTTTCTGCGCCTGCAGCAGGCCCTGGCCGGAGGACTGGTGAACAGCCTGGATGAATTCTACATCGCGGCCCGGACCGTCCTGGTCAAGAGCGAAAAGTATTTCGACCTGTACGATCAGGTCTTCGCCCATCACTTCGAAGGCGCCGAGTTGCCCGAGTTCTATTACTTCGATCTGGACGCGGCGGCCCGGACTTTATTGGAAGAGTGGCTGAGGGACCCGGAGCAGATAGCCGAGGCCCTGGGCCTGGACCCGGAGACGCTCAAGAACCTGAGCCCGGAAGAGCTGATCAAGTACTTTCTCGAACGCCTCAAGGAACAGACCGAAGCCCATCACGGCGGCAACAGGTGGATCGGCAGCCGGGGCACGTCGCCCGTGGGCCATTCCGGATTCCATCCCGGCGGCATGCGCGTGGGTGGGATGAGTCGCAACAAATCCGCGGTCAAAGTGGCCCTGGACAGGCGGTACAAGGATTATTCGCAAGAAGGTCCCTTGACCCAGTCCCAGATCGGCGAGGCCTTGAAACGATTACGGCGCCTGGTCCCGGCGGGTCCCAAGGACATGGTCAACGTGGACAAGACCATACGGGAAACCGTCAGAAACGCCGGTGAGATCGAGATCGTCTTCGACCGGTCCCTGCGAGACCGCCTCAAGGTCATCCTGGTTATCGACAACGGCGGCTGGTCCATGGAGCCGTACGTGCACATCGTTCAGACCCTCTTCGACTACGCCCGGGCCCAGTTCAAGGACCTGAAGACCTATTACTTCCACAATACCATCTATGACTATATCTGGGCCGATCCACCCCGCCTGCGCAAACCCCAAAAAGTGGATGAATTCGCCCGGTTCGATCCAGAAACCCGTCTGATCGTGGTGGGCGACGCCAGCATGGCGCCTTATGAACTGATGGCCACGGATGGCTCCATCCACATCGAGGAACGATCCGGCCGGCCCAGCATCGAGCGCTTGCGGAGCTTGACCGAATTCTTTCCCCATTCGGTCTGGTTCAACCCCAAACCGGCCCTGGAGTGGCCCTGGACCAGAACCATCGGCTTGATTGAGAATATCTTCCCCATGTACGAACTCACCCTGGACGGTCTGGAAAAGGCCGTGATCAGGTTGATGAGCAAGAACTGAAACACCGGTCGGCCCTAGACCAGTTCCAGGCCCCAACGCCGGGCCGCCCCCAAACCGCCCTGAACATTGTAGGTCGAGACCAAGCCGGCTTGGTCCAGGATGACCTGGGCTTCATAGGACCGAACCCCGGAATTGCAGATCAGTATTATCTTTCTGTCGCGGGGGAGTTCCCCTATCCTGGCCCTGAGTTCGTCCAGGGGAAGGTTGATCCAATCCCCGGGATACCTGGCCAGATAAGGTTCGGCGTTGTCCCGTCCGCGCACGTCCAGGAAGGTTGCTGCCACCTCTTGGCGGCGGGAAAAGAGAGCGGCGAACTCGTCCACGTCCATGACCCGGTTCTTGCCGGCCATGATGTTTTCGGCCGCGCAGGCCGCGACATGCAGTATGTCCACGGCCGCTCCGAAAGGCGGCGCGTAAGCCAGTTCCAAATTGGCCACGTCCCTCAAGCCAGGTTGGTATTTCAAAATGGCCGCCACCGCGTTCAATCTAGCCGCCAGGGCTTCGCCCTTGGGCGAAAATCCGGCCAGACCCAGCACCCGGCCCGAGGTCCGGTCGAAGATCAGCTCCAAATGCATGGTCTCCCAGCCTGGATAAAACTGATCGCGGTCGGCTTGGGTCACCAGGGCCGAGGCCGCGTCAAAGCCCTCTTCCCTGGCCCGAGACAGGCTCAAACCCACCGCGCCCACCGCGGCGTCAAAGACCTTGAGTAAAAAACCTCCGGACACGCCGTCGTGTTCCTCGATCGCGCCGGCCAGGTTGGTGCCGATGATCCGGCCGTGTCGGGAGGCCAGGGCGCCGGAAGAAAGATAGACCCCGCGGCCGGTGAGGAGATTGACGTTCTCGACGCAGTCGCCTCCGGCATATATGTCCGGGTCCGAGGTCTGGAAGCGGGAATTCACCGCCACGGCTCCGCCGGGGGTCAGTTCCAGCCCGGCGGCCAGGGCCAGGTCCGAATCGGGCCGGACGCCCAGGGCCGTCATGACCAAATCGGTCTCGAGTTCGCGCCGGCTGGTGATCACCCTCAAACCATCTTCGCCTTCTTCGACTCGTTTCACTCTTTCCCCCAGGTAGACCTCCCGAAGTTCATGTTCGTCCAGTTTACGCCTGACCATGCCGGCCAGTTGAGGTCCCACCAGACCGCTCAATAGTTGATTCCCGGCGGCGATCAAGGCCGTCTCCACCCCCCACAGGTCGCTCAGCGCTTCGGCCATCTGCAAGGCGAGGGGGCCTCCCCCTATGATCACGGCCCGGTTGATCCGACCGGCGGCCACCTGCTCCCTCAACTTGACGGCCTCGGCCAGATTGGAAACAGTGATGACGCCGGGCAGGTCCGCGCCGGGAATCTCCAGCCGGATAGGCCGGCCGCCGGTAGCCAGAACAAGCTGGTCGTAGTCCAAGTCTTTTTCTTCGTTCGTTTCCAGGCTTCGTACTCTTATTTTTTTCAACTTGCGGTCCAGGGCCAGGGCTTCGGTCCGGGTCAGCAGGGTCACGCCCTTGACCCGCTCGAAGAAGCTTTCGTCCTTGAGCATCATGTAGGTGGTGTTCATAAGCTCCCGCGCGTCGTTCACGTCGCCGGAAATAAAATAGGGCAGACCGCAACCGCTGTAGGAGACCAAGGCCTGCCGGTCCACCAGAACGACTTCGGCCTCGGGCTTTAGCCTTTTCAGATGGGCGGCGGCCCTGGTTCCCGCGGCCACGGCGCCGACGATGATCACCTTAAAGCCCATAAGGATTCCCTCCTCGAAGATCGGGCGTCCCAGGATTCAACCCGGGCCGCGTTACCCCTTCGATTTTTACTCAACCGTTGTGTTCAAGTTAAGCCTGATGCCGCGGCATGGGCTTCATCCAGGCGGGTCAGGAGATAGTCGAGCGTGTCTCCGTCAGGTGTTTCCACATCGAAACAGTATCCCGTTTCGCCGAACAGACCACCGGGGACGGGGTTGCCCCGGCCTTCAGGATCGGTGATCTCATCCTGGTAAAAGCAGACCGAGAGAAACCAGGGCTCGGTGGAGGAGACGATCACGTCCAGAAGCAGATAGACCGGCCTGGCGCGACCAGGAGGCTGGATGGCCCCCCTGAAGGAGTAGCTCACTCCCGGCCGTTCGAGAATAGCCGTAGTCGTGCCCGGCCTGGCGCGGGTCGTTCGGGTCAGAACTTGAAAAAAGTTGTACAGGGCCTTTTGTTCGGACGGCCAATTCAGGCCCAGGGTTGTTTCAAGTTCCGGCGTTTTGTTCATGGCCATCAGCCGTCTTGGTGGTGACAAATTTATTGCCGTCCGGCCGCGGAAATGCTATCATAATTGAATAGGATTTCCAAGGCTACAGGCTTTTTCGCCCTTCGGGGGATTCAAATGAAAGACAGGGCCAAGACCAAGGCTCAGCTTATCGCCGAGCTGGAAGAGATCCGCCTGCGCCTCAACCGTCATAAAGCCACGTCCGGCGGGGATCAGGGGCGATACCGCCGCTTATTCGAGGAAGTCCGGGACGCCCTGATCATTACCAACGAAGATGGACGCATCCTGGACGCCAACCAGGCCGCGCTGGACCTTTTTGGCCTGACCAGGGAAGAGATACTATCTCGGAACTTCCGCGATTTATACGTTTTGCCGAGCAACGGCAAGCGTTTCGTGGCCGAAGTGGCCAAGTCCGGATCGGTCAAGGACTTCGAGGTCAAGCTTTGGGGACCGAACCGGTTGGAAATGATCTGCCTGATGACCGTTACCCGGCGGCTGGACGACAATGGCGGCCTGATAGGGTATCAGGGCCTTATCCGTGACGTCACCGCCCAGAAACAAGCCCTGGAAAGGCTGAGAAAGAGCGAAGAAGAATTCCGCCTGCTGAGTGAAAACGCGCCGGACATCATTTACACCCTCAAGGAAGACGGTACGATCGGGTATATCAACCCGGCCTGGCCCAGAATTCTAGGCCACCGGCCGGAAGAGGTTCTGGGCCGCCCCCTAGCGGAATTTTGTTCGCCGGCCGAGGCCAGGCGTTACGAGGGTTTATTCAAATTCGTCCGCGACACGCGGATCACCATCAAGGACGTGGACGGCGAGCTGATAGCCAAGGACGGTTCGGTTCACTACGTCACCATCAGCGGGGCCCCCAACTGCGACGCCGAGGGTCGGCTGACCGGCATCGTCGGTGTGTTCAAGGACATTACCGAACGCCGCCAGACCGATCAGGAACTGAAAATCCAGAAGACCTATCTCGAGGATTTAATCCAGGGGGCGCCCGAGGCCATCGTCCTCTTGAGTAGTGACGATCAGGTCAAACGGGTGAACCGGGAGTTCACCAGACTGTTCGGATACGCGCCCGAAGAAGCGCTCGGCCGGAAACTGATCGATCTCATCGTTCCGGAAGACAGGCAAACTGAATCGGCGGAACTGCTTGAGCGGGCCGCCCGGGGAGAGCGTTTCGAGATCGAGACCAAGCGCCGGCGCAAGGATGGCGCTTGGCTGGACGTCTCCCTGCTGGCTACGCCCATCCGGCTGGAAGGGAGCCAGGTTGAAATCTACGCCATCTACCGGGACATCTCCACCCGTAAGCGGACCCAGGAGGCCTTGCTGGAAAGCGAACAACGCTTCCGGGAAATGGCCGATCTTCTGCCCACCGTCATCGCCGAGGCCGACCTGGAACTGCGGGTCACCTACAGCAATCGCATGGGCTTCACCACCTTCGGCTTTTCGCCGGAAGACCTGCAAGACGGTATTCATCTGCCCCAACTGATCCATCCTGACCAACTCGAATTCGCCGGCGGCCGGATCGCCCGGGTTCTGGCCGGGGAAACCCTCGGCCCGACCGAATACAGGATGTTAACCCGTGACGGCCGCGTCTTTTTCGGCCTGGCCACCTCCTCGCCCATCTGGCGACAGGGCCGGATCGTGGGTTTGAGAACCACGGTCCAGGACGTGACCCAGCTCAAGAAGACCGAGGAAAACCTACAGATACAAAAAGCTTTTCTGGACGCCTTGATTGACCACGCGCCCGAAGCCATCGTTGTTCTGGATGAAAACCAGCACGTCATGCGCATCAACGGCGAGTTCAGCCGGCTGTTCGGGTATCAGGCCGAAGAGGTCCTGGGCGGCGATATAGACGAGTTCATCGTCCCAGAGGCCCTGAAGGATGAAGGCCGCAGATTCTCCCAGCAGACGGCCGAAGGCGAAACCGTAAGCGCGGAATCGGTCCGGCGCGGGAAAAACGGCGAACCGATCCGCGTCTCAATCCTGGCCACATCCATCAGGCTGATCACCGGTCGGATCGGCTACTACGTCATTTACCGGGATTTGACGGCCCGTGATCAGGCCGAAGCCCAGATAAGGCAGCAGGAAGAAAAATCCATGGCCATCCTCGAGAGCATCGAGGATGGTTATTACGAACTGGACCTGGCCGGCAACTTCACCTTCGCCACCGACGTCACGGCCAAGATTTCCGGCGTACCCAAGGAGGATTTCCTGGGGCGCAACTTCAAGGAGTTCTGCGACGAAGAGAACGCCAAGGCCCTGTTCGAGGCCTATCACGATGTTTTCGTCACCGGCCGGCCGGTCAAGCAAGTCTCTTATGCCATCACCACAGCGGGCGGCGCCAAAAGGGTCCTGGAAGCTTCGGCCTCCCTCATGCGGGACCTGGACGGTCAACCGATAGGATTCCGGGGCATCATTCGGGACATGACCGCGCATAATGCCGCGGAAGAAGCCCTGCGGGAGAGTGAAGAGAAGTACCGGACCATTTTGGAGAGCATGGAGGAGGGTTATTTCGAGACGGACTTGAGAGGCAACCTCATCTTCTTCAACGATTCCATGGTCAAGATACTGGGGTATCCCCGCCAGGAATTGGCGGAGATCAACAATCGGGCCTATTCGTCGCCGCGCACGGCCAAAAGGATGTATCAGATATTCAACCGCCTGTATCGGAGCGGCGAACCGGTCCAGGTGGCCGATTACGAAATCGTCAGGAAGGACGGCGAACCCAGAACACTGGAAATGTCGGCCACGTTGAAGAAAGACAGGGAGGGGCGGATCGTCGGTTTCCGGGGTGTGGTCAGGGACGTGACCGACCGCCGGAAATCGGAGGAGGCGCTCCGGGCCAGTGAAGAACGCCATCGCACCGTGCTCGAAACCGCTCCCGATCCGGTGGTGGTGCGGGACATCGCCATGAAAGTGGCCTACCTGAATCCGGCTTTCACCCGGGTCTTCGGTTGGACCCTCGAGGAATGTCTAGGCAAGGAGTTGGATTTCATTCCCCGGGAGAATCGCCAGGAGGCCAAAGCCTTAAACGAGATGATCAAACAAGGCGAGTCTTTTTCCGGAATCGAGACCCGGCGTCTGACCAAGGACGGCCGACCGGTCGAGGTGAGCATCAGCGGCGCGGTCTTCTGCGACGGCCAGGGCCGTCCCCAAGGGTCGGTCGTGACCCTGCAGGACATCACCGTCCGCAAACGGACCGAGGATGAACTGAGGTTCGTGGCCTTCCATGACCTCTTGACCGGCCTGCCCAACCGCAAATCCTTCTACACTTACCTCGAGGACATAATCAACCAGTCGCGCCGCCGCAACGGAGGCAAGGCCTGGGCCTTGCTCTTTCTGGACCTGGACCGCTTCAAGCACGTCAACGACACCCTGGGCCACGACGTGGGCGACGAACTTCTCAAAGCCGTATCAGACCGGATCGCCACCTGTCTGCGTAAGAGCGACCGCATCTTCCGGTTGGGCGGCGACGAATTCACCGTCATCCTGACCAGCCTCACGCGAGACCTGGACGTGGCCAAAGTGGCCAAGAAAATACGCCAGACCCTGTCCCAGCCGTTCAAGATCAAGGGCCATGAAATCTTCACTTCGGCCAGCATCGGCATCAGCGTCTATCCCAACGACGGCCAGGAAGTCGAGGTGTTGGTCAAGAACGCCGACATGGCCATGTACGCGGCCAAGGAGGACCGCGAGGGCTATCGTTTCTTTACCGGGGAGATGAACCGCAAGGCCCTGGAAAGAATGAAAGTGGAAAGCAGCCTCCGCAACGCCGTGGAGCGGGACGAGTTCGTGCTGTATTATCAGCCTTTGGTGGACGAAAATGACCGCATCCTGGGCGTCGAGGCCCTGCTCAGGTGGCAGCATCCCGAGATGGGCCTGATGCTTCCGGACAGGTTCATACCCGCCGCCGAAGAAACGGGCGCCATCGTCCCCATCGGAGAATGGGTCCTGGAAACCGCCTGCCGCCAGGTCAGGCAGTGGCATGAACAGGGCCATGAGCATCTGTTTGTGACCGTCAACCTGTCGCCTCGCCAGTTCCGCGAACCCGAACTGGTGGACACGGTGCAGCGCGCCCTCGAGGTCACCGGCCTGCCGGCGCAGTATCTCAAGCTGGAGATAACCGAAAGCAGCGTCATGGACGACCCGGAATTGGCGATCACGAAAATGGAGCAGCTCCGGGCCAAGGGCATCTGCTTTTCCATTGACGACTTCGGAACGGGTTATTCCTCCCTGAGTTACCTGAAACGGTTCCCCATTGACACACTCAAGATAGACCGGTCCTTTGTCAAAGACTCCCTGCAGAACCGGGACGACCAGGAAATCATCAAGACCATCATCTCCATGGCCCGTCACCTCAACATCAAGACCGTGGCCGAAGGCGTGGAAACCTGCGGACAGAAGGAGTTCCTTTGCGATCAAGGCTGCAAGGTCATGCAGGGCTTTCTCTTCGGCCGCCCCATGGCCGATTCCGACCTGATAAAAGTCCTGCAAAAGGGGGTTCCGGCCGGGCCGGTCGATCCTCCGGACCAGGGTTCCAAGCCAGAGTAAAACCCGGCCCCATCCCTCACAGCATCCTTTTGCTGATTACCTCCTTCATGATCTCGGACGTGCCGCCGCCGATGGACAGTATCCGGCTGTCCCGATAGAGTCTTTCCACCAGGTACTCGCGCATGAAACCGTAGCCGCCGTGTATCTGGACGGCCGCGTCGCAGACCTTGGCGCAGGCGTCGGCCGAGAAAATCTTGGCCATCGAAACCTCGGTCACCGCGTCCAGGCCGGCGTTGACCTTGGCCGCCACCCGGTAGGCGTACTCCCGGGCCACGTCCACTAGCATGGCCATTTCCACCAGCTTGTGCCGGATGACCTGAAAACCGGCCAGGGTCCGGCCGAAGGCCTCCCGGGCCTTGGCGTACTTTATGGACTCCTGGAGGGCCAGCTCGGCGGTGACGTTGGACATGACGGCCAGGGTCAGGCGCTCCATCTGGAAATTATGCATAATACCGTAAAAACCCTGGCCTTCCTGGCCCAGCAGGTTGGCCTCCGGTACGCGCATATCCTCGAAAGCCAGTTCGGCCGTATCCGAGGCCCACCAGCCCATCTTCTTGAGCTGCCTCGAGACGACGAAGCCCGGGGTGTCGGTCTCGACCACCAGCAGGCTGACGCCGTGCGGCCCGGGGCCGCCGGTGCGCACGGCCAGGGTGACGATATCGGCCCGGGCGCCGGAAGAAATAAAGGTCTTGCTGCCGTTGACCACGTAGCCGTCGCCGTCGCGCACGGCCCGGGTGCGGATGGAGGCCACGTCCGATCCGGCGCCCGGTTCGGTGATCCCCAGGGCCGCGACCTTCTCTCCGCTCAGGACCGGCGGCACAAAGCGCTTTTTCTGCTCCTCGGTGCCCATGGCCAGAATTGGAGGAATGGCTATGCCGTGAGTGCCCAGGCCGGCGGCCACCCCGCCCGAACCGCAACGAATCAGTTCCTCGATGGCCACGATCATATGGAAGACGTCCCCGCCGGAACCGCCATACTCCTCGGGATAACCCACGCCCAGAAGGCCGACCTCGCCGGCCCGGCGGTACAACTCCCGGGGGAAGCCCCCCGCCTCCTCCCATTCCTCGACGTGGGGTTTTATTTCTTTCTCCACGAACTTGGCCAGGGTCTGCCTGAGTATGCGGTGGGATTCATCGAAGTAATCAACCGAGCCCATCGGCCGTTCCTCCTCGCCCAATTAAGACTTATGATTAATGTCTAGTCACGCCCGGGTCATGACGCTTCCAGCGGGACGGCGAAGTCACGCCGCGGGCGTGATCGCGATGCCGCGTTAAATATAACGGACTTGGATATGCTTGCGCCTCACATCGGGGCGAAGTACTTGATGTCCAGAATGTGCCCCAGCCTTTCCTCCTCCCAGACCGCCTTGACCTTCATGCCGTTCCAGACCTTGCGGCGCACCGTTTCCATGTCGGTCAGGTCGAAGCCGCCGATCAGGTGCAGGAAGTTCACGTCGGTCCCGTCCAGTTTGATCAGGGCCGATATGAACGGCGGCTCGATGGGTTGAGCGAAATAGCGATAGTTGGTCAGCACCCAGGCGACCACGATGCCTTCCTGGGAGCATTCCAGCCATTCATCGGTGTCCACGAAACAGCGGGGGCAGAAGGTCCGGGCCGGCACCAGCACCCTCTGGCACTGGCGGCATTTGCTGCCCAGTAGCTTGGCCGCCTTCATGCCCTCGAAAAATCTGGTCCAGGTTTCGCCGTAGGCCAGGCGGTAGGGCAGTCTGACTTCGGTCTCGATGGTGCGATATTCTTTGGTCATGGCTCGACCTCTCCTCTTTATAACTCGGACCCGAGAATGATTATGCCGTTGAACTGGTCAATGCCGCCCATGGCGTGGGCCAGGGCCAGTTTGGCTCCGGGCACCTGGTGCTCGCCGGCCCGGCCCAGGACCTGCAAGGCCGCTTCCGCGGTTCTGATCAGGCCCGTGGCGCCGATGGGGTTGGTGCAGAGAACGCCGCCCGAAGGGTCGCAGGGCAGTTCGCCCGTCCGATCGAAAACGCCCTTCAGCACCAGTTCCGGCGCCTGGCCGAACTCACAGAAGCCGAAGCATTCGTAAAAAAGCATCTCCTGGTAGGTGAAGGGATTGTAAACCTCGGCCACGTCCAGGTCTTTCCGCGGGTCGGAAATCCCGGCCTGCGCGTAGGCCTCCTTGGCCGCCTCGACGGCCGATGGCCAGACGGCCTTGTCGCTGTCGCCGAAGAACTGCTCCTCGCCTCGATACCCCACGCCCTTGACCCAGGCCGCCTTTCTTCCCAGCTTCCCGATCGCTTCCTGGCTGGCGAAGATCACGGCGCAGGCGCCGTCCGAGTTGGGACAGACGTCGTAGAGCCGGATGGGATAGGTAATGACCCGGGCGTTGTTTACGTCGTCCGGAGTGAGTCTGATCTTGACGTGGGCGTACGGGTTGTCAAAGGCCGAGTCGTGATGGGTGATCGAGATGTGAGTGGCCGCCTCCCTGATCTTTTCCTCGGGGATGTCGAAACGCGTGGACCACTGCTGGCTCTGCATGGAAAAGACGCCCGGCGCGCCGGCGATGAAGTATCTCTGATAGAAAGGTTCCAGGACCGTGGTCATGGTGGCCTGGCTGTCCCCTTCGTTCATTTTTTCATGGCCCACGGCCAGGACTAGATCGGCCAGGCCCGAGGCCACCCAGTAGTAAGCCGTGTGGGCCGTGGACACGCCCACGCTGCCGCAGGTTTCGGTCTTGAGAATAGGCTTGCCCACGGCCTGCATGGCGTCGGCGAAGTAAAAATGAGTCATGGCGATGCCTTCCATCATGGAAGGCATGGTGCCGGAAACCACCCCGTCTATATCCCGGGGCGTGAGCCCGGCGTCGGCGAAGCAGGCCGTCACCGCCTCCCGCACCAGGTCGGGGTAGCAAAGGTCCATCCTCTTGCCGTGTTTGGTCTGTCCGACCCCGATTATGCCTACCGCCCGTCCCATGACGCCTCCTTACGATCCCAAGATGACCACGGTCTGGCACTGGCCGGCGAAACCGTGGGTTCCATGGGCCAGGGCGGTCTTGACTTTCCTGTCCACCTGGTGCTCGCCCGCCTGACCCCTGATCTGCAAGACCGCTTCCACGACCCGTTGGAGCCCCCGGGCGACGTACGGGTTGGTGGCCGTGACTCCGCCCGAGGTATTGACCGGAATCCGCCCTTCCGGGCGGGTGGCGCCGCTGTCCATCATCTTCCCGCCCTGGCCGGCGTCGCAGAAACCTAGCTGTTCCAGCCACAGCAGCTCCTGGAAGGCGTACGGCTCGGTGAGTTCCACCAGGTCAATCTCGCGGGGCGGATCGGTGATCCCGGCCATTAGGTAGGCCCTTTGGGCCGCGTTCTTGAGCTGGCCGTCCAGAAGGTCCCGGGCGCCGAAATCATAAGTGTCCAGACTGCAACCGTACCCCTTCAGCCAGACCGGCTTCGCGGTCATCCGCCGGGCTTTCTCCTCCGAAGCCAGCAGGACGGCCACGAAGCCCTCGGACTTGGGCCCGCACATCAGTTCGGTCAAAGGGTCCACCCGCGACGGCGAACCCAGTATCTCGTCCACCGTGTACCGGCCCTTGCGGTGGGCGTGAGGATTACGCAAAGCGTTGGCCAGGTTCTTCTCGGCCACCAGGGCGCATTGTTCCAGGGTTATCCCGTAACGCTCCTGATAGAGTTTCATCTGCAGGGCCGCGGCCACGGTCTCGTTCATACCCACGCCCCGCAGATGGAACGGATCGGCGTAATGCAAGGTGATCGAGTCGTTCTCCGGGTTCTCCGAGCCTTTGCATAAGCCGATGACCAGGACGGTCTCGTAATGGCCGGTCATTATTTTCAAGGCCCCGTAAAACAGGGCGAAAAGGCTCTCGGCGTCCTGCCGCGTGCCGGCCTTGAGAAAGGAACCCACGGCCTCCCAGTAATAGGCGTTGGCGCAGCTTATACCGCCGTGAAAAACGTCCGAAGAAGCACTGACGATCGTTCCCAGTTCCTCGCGGCTCAAACCGGCCTTGTCCAGAACCTCTCTGGTAACCCGATAAGCCTGATCATAGTAATTGTCCTTGGAGTCTCCCCCCGACAACTGCGCGACATCGACAATCGCCACCCGGCGCATCCGTTCACCTCCTTAAACTTATCGGTCCTCCAGTTTCGCCTGACCGCGAGCCGACTGGGGCTAATCCTCCAGGTCCGGCCGAAAATGGTCAATGTCCCTGATGGTGGAAGTGCTCTTCTCGGCGAAGACGGCCTTGACCCGCAGCCCCACCTTGATACGCGAGGCGTCCAGGCCTCGGACCACGTGGGCCAGGGGCGTGTCCGCTCCGTCCAGCTTGATCAGGGCCAGTATAAAAGGCGGCTCGAAAGGCTGATGGGGTTCGGCGTAACGGACCACGGTGAAACCCGTGACCGTGCCGGTGGACTCGAGGTCCACCCAGGCGTTGGTCAAGTCGCTGAAACAACGTTCGCAGGTGGACCGGGGCGGGACAAAGACCTTTTGGCACTGGTCGCAGCGCACGCCCTTGATCTTCTTTTGGTCCCTCAGGCCGATGATGAAGCGGCTCCCGGTCCGACCGGCCAAGTACTGGTAAGGCAGGGCCAGCTTCCCCTCCACCACGAAGCAATCTTCAAGGCTCGTCGGCATGGTTCCTCCTATCCAGGCTCAGGCCTGATCAATGATTTCAAAAAACTTGATGTCGGTGATCGAGCCTGTCCGGACGTCGTTCCAGACCGGCCGGACCCGGGCGCCCTTCCCGATCCGAGGGATGTCCTCCGGCTTGAGTTCATGCCAGAAGGTCTCGTGGCCCCGGCAGCCGTCCAATAGCACGTGGGCCGAACAGTACGGCGTTTCCCGGCTTTCGCCCGTGAGCGGGTCCGGACTGGCGTAGTAGGCCACGTCGTAGGAGTGGGTGAGCACGCCTTCCGGACCGACCTCGACGAACTCATCCACCCGGACCCGGCATTCGGCGCAAACCTCGCGCGGGGGAAGCTGCAGCCGGCCGCACCGCGGACACTTGTTGGCCAGGATCTTCTTCTCCTTCAAAGCCTTCAGGAACTTGCCCATCACCGGCCCGGTGGCGAACCGCTGCGGAATGGACAGAACCTGGGGCAGCATGATGAGTTCTTCCTTTTTCTCTTCCTGGATGCCCGAAGGCGGGGTGTATTTCTTGAAGAATTTGGTGGCCTTGGTCATCAGGCCCAGGTCGCCCTCGACCTTCAGGCGGCCGGAAGTGAAAGCGGTCATGCCGTCCAACTGGCCCAGGGTGAGGGCGATCCAGTCCTTGGCCGCGCAGGTGGTGGTCACCTTGGGCTCGATCAAACCCTTGAGCACCTTGACCCGGCCGTCCTTGACGCTGACCGTCCATTCACCCCCCCCTTCGCCGGTGATCACGTAACCGTAATTGGCCGTGATGCCCTTGACCCCGTCCGGATTGACCCGGGCTTCCATGGAGCCGAAGATGTCTTCGACCGTGACCCGCGGCCCCTTGGGTTTCTTGGGCCGCGGGGTCAGCCCCCAGCGGCGCAGTTCCTTTTTAAGAACCTTGCCGATGGGGCTGCGCGGGAAGTCCTCCTCGAGTATCTCGACGTACTTGGGCACCTTGAAACCGGCCAGGTTGGCCCGGCAGAACTCGATGATTTCCTGCTCGGTCAGGCCGTCGTCCTTGGCCACCACGAACACTTTGACTTCTTCACCCATGACCGGATCGGGCACGCCCACTACGGCCGCTTCCGCTATCCGGGGATGGGTGGCCAAAAGGTTGTCTATCTCCTTGGGGTAGATGTTTTCACCGCCCCGGATGATCATGTCCTTGATACGGTCCACGATGAAGATGTAGCCGTCCTCGTCCTGGTAACCGATGTCGCCGGTGTGGAGCAGGCCGTCGATTATGGTTTTGGCCGTGTCTTCGGGACGGTTGTAATAACCTTTCATCACCACGTCGCCGCCGACGCTGATTTCGCCCGGTACGCCCTTCGGGCATTCCCGGCCTTGTTCGTCCAGGATCACCACGGTCTGACCGGGCAGGGGCAGGCCGATGGAACCCACCTTGCGCACGCCGTCGCGAGGGTTGATGGTCGAGACGCAGGTGGCCTCGGTCAGGCCGTAGCCTTCCACGATGGGTATGTTGAAGGTGTTTTGGAAGCTATGGAAGGTCTCCGGCGTCAGGGGGGCGGCGCCGCAGACGCCGAACCGGAGCGAAGAAAGATCGTACTTCTGGCGGGTGGGATCGGCCAGCAGTATCTGATATACGGCCGGGACAGCGGACCAGAAATTGACCTTGTATTTATCCACCAGTTCCCAGAACTCGCTGGCCGAGAAGGTCCGGCGCAGGATCATCTTGAAGCCGGAGTTCAAGGAGAAGGCGCAGGTGAGCATGGCGTTGACGTGGAACAGCGGGAGGAAGACCAGGACGGTCAGTCCTTCTTCCAGGCGCAGGGCCTGGGTTATCCCCTCCATGTCGGCCAGGACGTTCTTATGGGACAGCAGGACGCCCTTGGGATTGCCGGTGGTGCCGGAGGTGTAAAAGATATAGGCCGCGTCGTCCCGATCGGCTTCGCAGACCATCGTCTCGTCTTCGGACTCCTCCAGGAGGGCCTTAAACGAGATATGCCCGGGCCGGGGATCGGGTGAAACCTCGATCACTTTCTCCAGATGGGGGCATTTGTCCCGGATTTCCTTAAGGATGGGCAGGTACTGGTCCTCGATGATCAGACCGCGGCCCTGGGAGTCGTTGAGCAGGTATTCCACCTCCGGGCCTTTCCACCAACCGTTGATCGGACCGGCCACGGCGCCTATCTTCTGTATGGCGAAGTAGCTCACCAGGGTTTCGGGGCTGTTCTGGACCAGGACGTGGATGAAGTCGCCCTTGTGGAAACCCAGCCTTTTCAGGGCGTGGGCCAGTCGGTCGACCAGCCGGCCGAACTCGGCGTAGGTGATGATCCGGTCATAAAAGACGAGGAACGGATTATCTTTATATTTGTTGACTCGGTCGTCGAGTAACAGGCCCAGGTTCATTTCGTCCTCCTTTTTCCCATGGAGACCTTCATGTTCGGCCGACCGTCAGCGGGGGACATCCCTGGTCAGCAGCATCAGGACGGTCCAGAGCGTACCGCCGAAACCGGAAGCCAGGGCCCGCCGCACGGTCCGGGGCGCCTGGTGTCCGCCGGCCTCGCCCATGATCTGCAGGGCGGCCTCGGCCACGCGGACCAGGGCCGTGGCGCCGATGGGGTTGGAGGCGATCACGCCGCCGGAAGGATTCAAGGGGAAGGATCCGTCCCGGGCGATGTCGCCGTTTTCGATCATTTTCAAATGTTCGTCGCCTTCCAGCAGCAGGAATTCGCGGAGCCAGTCCACGCCCCACCAACTCGACGGATCGTACATTTCGAAGACGTCAATCTCCCGGCGCGGGTCCTTGATGCCGTTGCGCGCGTAAAGCTTCTCGGCCGCGGCCCGATGCGTGGTGCGAACCGGCGCGTCGCCGAAGAGGACGAACATCTCCTCCCGGTGCAGCGTGACATGGTCTTGGACCCAGGCCGGATTGGGCCTGATCTTCCCGGCCTTTTCTTCCGAGGCGAAGATGACGGCGCAGGCCCCGTCGCTCTGGGAACACATGTGGATCATCCTCAATTCGCCCACTAAAGCCGGCGAATTCCTGGCCAGGTCTTCGATCTGGTCGAATTCCAGGCCCAGCCGGCGATGGGCCTTCTCGTTTTTCATGGCGTGCTTGTCCATGATGACGCGGTAGAGCATCGAGACCCTCTTGGCCCGTTCCGCGCCGAACTCCTCGATCATCTCCGTGGCGGTCATGCCGGTCAGGGCGCCGGTCTGCAGGTTCCGGCCCCACAAGGGATCGGACATGTTGGTGATGCCGCCGGTGGTATGTCCCTCCTGGAGTTTTTCAAAACCGATGGCCAGGACCACGTCGTGCAGCCCGCTGGCCACCAGGTTGTCGGCCGCGCAGGCCAGGGTGGCGCCCGTGGTCCCGCCGGTGGTCACCCGCAGGCATTCCTTGCCGTAGGCGCCGGTGCCCAGGGTGTGCCACAGGTCGGGCTGATGGACCATTTCAAAAAGCTCCATGTTGCCGTGGACGAGGCAGTCCACGTCCTCGATGGTCAGATGGGCGTGTTCGAGGGCCGCGACCACGGCCTCGTGCACCATCTCCGGCTGGTTGACGTCCTCGCGGTGGCTGGAATAACGGGTCTGACCCACGCCCACGATGCCCACGTTGCGGTTCTTTTTCATGTCGTCCCCCTAGTCGGTCTCGAAGACGGCCACGGCGTGGAACTGACCGGCCGGGCCCATGACCCCGTGGGCCAGGGCCCGCTTGGCCCCTTCCACTTGTCGCTCCCCGGCCCGGCCCTGGAGCTGCAGGACCGCTTCGGCCGCCCGCACCAGGCCGCCCAGGAGCAGAGGGTTGCCGGCCAGCAGGCCGCCCGAGGGGTTTATCTTCGGGTCTTCGGGACCGCCGGACTCGATCCATCGGCCGGCCTGGTTTTCTTCCAGCAGCCCCAGGCCTTCCAGCCACATGGGCTGCTGGTAGGCGTACTGATCGGATAACTCGATTACGTCGAAGGCCCGCCGGGGATCGGAAATCCCGGCGCGGTGACAGGCCCGTTCGGCCGCCTTTTTCAGGGCGAAGTTGGAGGCCAGGTCCCGATCGCCCAGGAAGAAGCTATCCATGCAGTTGCCCACGCCGGTAATCCAGACCGGACGGTCGGTGATCTTTCTGGCTCTCTCCTCGGCGGCCAGGATCATCCCCACCGCGCCGTCGGACATCGGGTAAGCGTGAAGCCGGCGGATGGGATCGGCGAGCATGGGCGAGGCCATGACCTCCGCCGGCGTCACCGCCGGCAGGTCGACGATATGGGGATTTCGCCGGGCTTTCTTCCGGCTGGACGCGACCACCCGGGCCAGGTGCTCGTCGGTCAGGCCGGACCTGGACGCGTAAGCCTGGGCCTGGAGTCCGGCCGCGACGCAGAAGTCCAGCCCCACCGGCCGGGTGTAAAAGGGATCGAAGGCCAGGTGGGTGACCATGTTGCGGCTTTGACCCTGCGACTCCTTGCCGTGGCCGATGATCAAGACCACCTCGGCGTGACCGCTGGCGATGCAGGCCAGGCCGTAATAAACGGCCTGCAAACCCTCCTGGGCCACTTTTTCCTCGCACCGGAAATGAGCGCCCAGAACGTCGGTCATGGCGTTGTCGGATATGGTCCGGGCATCGAAGACGTCGTCGGAGACGCTGACGATGGTGTTGATCCCCGTCTCCTCGTTGAAGTCGAGTCCGGTCCGGTTCAAAAGTTCTTCCAGCACTTCCAGGGCCAGGCCCTGAAAGCGCGTGGACCATTTATCCCGTTCATAGGTGGTCTGGGCGACCGCGCAAACACCCACTCGACTGCCCATGGCCGTATGCCTCCTAAAATTTGATAACCTCGTAAAAAGTCGAAAACCGACTTTTTACTCGGCGGGAGAGGGCTGTCCCTCTCCCGCCACTTGAAGTAAATTCAAGTGGTTCCACCCTCACCCCAGTCCCGCTTCCAGCGGGATTAATCGCCCTCGGCCTGATGACGGACTTTTTACAAGTCCGTCAAATTTGGTCCGGGCCGCCCGCCGGCCGTTGGAAAGACCGAAGGGACGGGTTTCAATCATGCTTCGGTTGCTCCAAACGTCAACCTTCATAACAATTCCAGAAATCTCCCCGCTTGATGGCCCGGAGAATGGCGTCTTTGTCGCGGCGGCAGTCCATTTCTATCCAGGCCCGTCCGCACATGGCCCGATTGTGCGAGTCGTCGGTGGCCACCTTGGGAAAAGGTAACAGGGGCGTCTCGAATTCCCTCGTCCTGAAGCCGTAGTTGGTGATTTCGACCGCGTCCAGCGGCAGGCGTTGGGCCACGGTCTTTATCCGCTCGATCGCCTTGGCCAGGGGCAGGCTGAGTTGGGCCGGATGGTTGAACATGTGCAGGACCTCCAGGCCGCCCTCGATCCGGTTCACGTGACAATAACCCCGTTCGAAAACGGTCATCTCCCGGCCGGTGAAGACAATCAGATCGGATTTTATTAACGGCAACGGGTCGTAGCAATCGGGCCGCAAGAGATAATCGTGGTCGGTCAGGGCCAGGAAGTCGTACCCCAGTTCGGCGTGGACCTGGATGGCCTCCTCGAGGCTGAGTTCGCCGTCCGAGCAGGTGGTATGAACGTGCAGCGCGCCCTTCAGATGCATCATTTCCCCTGGCCGCCGCCATGGATCGAAAGCTTCACGGTGAAGTTCTAAATCGGGTTTCGTCTCAACAGGTCGTCGGCGATGTTCATGCGCGAGACTTCGCTGGTGGTGCCGGCCAGACCGGCGTATTTGGCTTCCCGGTAACCCCTTTCCACCACGTTGCCCGTGATGTAACCCTGGCCGGCCAGTATCTGCAAGCCCAGGGCCGCAATCTTTTCCGCCGCCTCCGCCGAGAAGACCTTGGCGGTGTGTATCAGCGCGGCCGCTTCCTTATCTTCGACGGCGAAGCACCAGGCGGCGCGATAAATCAATAATTGGGCCGTCTGGCGCAAGGTGAAGCTGTCGGCCAGCTTAAAGCGCACCTCCTGGTGGTTGTAAATGGGTTTGGCTCCCCGGTGATGGGTCCGGGCGTGGACGTTGGCCGCGTTATGGACCCGATCGATGACTCCCAGGCTGAGGGCGCACAGAATCAGGTCCTGGACCATCCGCGGATAAATCAGGGCTTCGGAATCCTGGAACGGTCCGATGACTCTCTCGGCCGGGACCTTGACTTGCCTCAGCTCCAGGGCGCCCACGGCCAAACCGCGGTAGCCCAGGGTCTTCAGCCGCGGCCCCGGCTTCAGGCCCGGGTCTCCCGGCTTCAGTATGAAAAAAGCGGGGCGGCCGGCCACGGCGCCGGCCACGGCCACCCAGTCGGCGATCGGACCGTTGGTGACGAAGTTCTTGCGCCCCGAGAGCACATAGTCATCGCCTGCTTTATCGGCCTTGGTCAGCCAGTCTTCACCGGGCGCGTCGCCGCCCGGTTCGGTCAGGGCCAGGGCGCCGATCCTCCGCCCGGCCTGAATGGGCTCCAGGATTTCGCGAGCCAAGGCCGGTCCGCCCCAGCCGGCGATCAAGCCGCCGAACAACCGCACCGAAGATTCCACGGCCAGATACAAGGACCCGGACGTTTTGGCCAGTTCCTCCTGGGCCCCGGTCAAGGTCAAAGTCTGACCGCGGGCCGCCGGGCCCACGGCCAGGGTCGTGTATCCGGTTTCAGCCAGCCGGTCCAGCAGGCGCAGGGTCGCGGTGCGCAGCTCGGGCAGGTCCGCCTCTTCCAGGAGGTCAACTTCAGCCAACGCGGCCGGATCGAAGAGGCCAGTCAGCTTTTTCTTCAGCTCCTTGTCCTCGATGGTCCAGTCGAAGTTCATCTTTCCGCCTCACATGAGTCTCGAGATTATCACCCGCTGAATTTCGGAGGTGCCGCCGCCGATGGCCGCCAGGCGGCTGTCCCGGAAGATTCTTTCCACGTCGTATTCGTGGCAGTAGCCGTAGCCGCCGTGCAGGGTCACGGCGTCGTTGGCCGGGCCCATGGACCAGTCGCCGATGAACAGCTTGGCCACGGCCGCCTCGAGATGGTTTAGGGGCCGGCCCTGGTCCTTGCACCAGGCGATGCGATAGACCAGGCCGCGGGCCGCTTCCAGGAAGATTTTCATTTCGGCCAGCTTGTGCTTGATGGCCTGGAAACTGGCTATCGGCCGGCCGAACTGCTCTCTTTCCTGGGCGTAGCGGGCGCATTTGTTGATGGCGAAGGATATTCCGCCCAGAAAGGGCGCCAGGAGCGTGCTGCGGTCCCACTCGACGGTCTGCATGGACATCAGAAAGCCCTGGCCTTCCCGCCCCAACAGGTTATCGGCCGGCAGGACGCAGTCCTCGAAAGCCAGGACCGACGTGGGCGAGGCCCGGCAGCCCATCTTATGCAGGTTGCGGCTGACCGAGAAACCCGGCGTGCCTTTCTCGACGATGAAGGCGCTGATGCCCTGATGGCCGGCGGCCGGGTCGGTCTTGGCGTAAATCACGGCCACGTCGGCGATCGAACCGTTGGTGATGAACATCTTGCCGCCGTTGAGGACCCAGGCATCGCCTTTTCTCTCGGCCCTGGTCTTGAGGTTGGCCGCGTCCGAACCCGCTCCGGGCTCGGTCAGGCCCATACAGCCCACCCATTCGCCGGAGGCCAGCCGGGGGACGTATTTGCGCCTTTGCTCTTCGGTGCCGTGGACATAAATGGTATCGGCGCAGAGATAGGTGTGGGCGCCGTAACTCAAGCTCAGCCCGCCGTCCACGCCGGCTTCGCCCAGGGCCTCGGCGGCCAGGACCGAGGTCATGACGTCCGCGCCGGCGCCACCCAGTTCTTCCGGAAAGTGCAGGCCCAGAATGCCGAACTCGCCCAGCTTCCGCCAGGATTCCCAGTCGAATTCCGCCTTGAGGTCGAATTCCTGGGCCCGGGGGGCTATCTCCTTCTTGGCGAACTTGTAGACCTGTTCCTTGAACATCAATTGCTCTTCCGTCAGGGCAAAGTCCATAGCCAGCCTCCTGTCAGGATAGCCTGGTCAAGAGCCGGAAGCCGATTTTTCACCCGGCCGGAGAGGGCGGTTCCGGCGCCGCCCCTTCCAGAAACATGGTCATAACCGCGCCGACCAGGTCGGCCTTGTGTTTGGTGGTCTTGAGCGGTTGGCCGTCCAGAACCATGGTCGAAAGCAGAGTTTCTATGGCGCCCAGGAAAAAAAAGGTGAGATATCTGGCTTTCAGATCGGACCGCAGGTGTCCGTTGACTTGGGCCAGCCTGATGATCTCCTCGGTGCGGGCCATCATGTTTTTAAAGCGGGCCAGACGGTCGGGCGTCAGGTTGGCGGTTGATCTCGAGATTTCGGTGATAAAGACTTGAACCAGGTCCGGCCGTCTGATGTATTGGTCCAGGAAATAGTCGGCGATGGCTTCCAGACTCGTCCGCGCCGGCGGGGATTCTTCGAGCAGACGGTCCATGAGCCGGTCCAGGGAACTGAACCAGGCTTCGGTCATGGCGTCCAGAAGATCGTTCTTGCTTTTGAAATAATGATAGACCAGGCCGTAGGAGATGCCGGCCGCGGCGGCGACATCGGCCATGCGGGCCTGGTGGAAGCCTTTGTCCCGAAAGACGCGGCAGGCCGCGTCGAAGATGGCGGACTCCCGTTCTTTTTTCTGGTGGTTGGTTTCGGACCGTGGGGGCATGGTCAGTCAATAGCCTATATTGATTGACTTGTCAATCAATTTTCCGGTCCGGCCGCCGGATCGGCTTGGCTTCCCGACGGAATTGTGATTATAGTGCGGCCTGACCCTTTCAGGCCCCACGGGCGCACGTCCCGCGCTTCGCGGGACGCCCCTACGGAAGAAGGATTACCGCTTGCCCGGGGAGGAGGCCCATGAACATAAAACGATGCGCCGCGTTCTTTCTGTCCGCCGGCCTGGGCGTCCTGCTGGGAGCCGCCCTGACCCGACCTTGCCTTTCATCGGCCCAGGCCCAGGGCCAGCACCTCGGCCTGGTCACGGCTTCGGAAATTAGGCTGGTGGACGAGGCCGGACGGACCAGGGCCCTGTTCTCCCTGCTCCGCGGCAAACCCCGGTTGATGTTGATGGACGATCGAGGCGAGTTCCGGATGGAGCTGGGGTTGGGGCCGGCGGGCGAACCGGCCTTGTGGCTGCGGGACCAGGAAGGCCGGACTCGAGGTCAACTGTCCTTGGCCGCCGGCGGTCCGGCCCTCAGGCTGTTTGACGCCCAGGGCAAGTCCCGGGCGGCGGTGGCCTTGAATCAGAAGGGCGAGCCGGCCTTGATCATGAGCGACGGCGCCGGGCAGGACCGCCTGGCCTTGTGGCAGGAGAAGGATGAGTCCGGGCTGGCCCTGGCCGACGCCGAAGGCCGGCCCCGGGCCGGTTTCACCATGAAAAAGAACGACCGGTCCACCCTGGCCTTCTATTCTCCGGAAGGCAAGGTCCTCTGGTCCGCCCCTCAGCCATGAACCTGTTGAATGCGATTGAAAACCATGAGGCCATTTGTTAACATCGACCAATTGGGGCGACTTTTGGTCCCACGCGGATAGAACGGTGTTCTGACCGACGACGATAAAACATCAAACGCTCGACGGGCGGGGCGTCAGTCCGCCCGGAACGGCAAGGCCATGGCCGGTAGACTGAGACAAATCCTGAGCCCGAGTCCGTTTCTTCTGAGCCTGCTGCTGGTGACGATCCTGGCGGCGATTTACATCATCGGGCCGCGGTTCCTGCAGCAGGTGGAATTAAAAGCCTTGGATTTCCGCTTCCTGGTCCGGGGGCCGATCAAACCCGGGCCGGAAGTGGTCATCGCCGCCATTGACGAAAAAAGCGTGGACGAGATCGGCCGCTGGCCGTGGCCCCGGGCCAAAATAGCCAAAATGATAGACCGGTTGTCCGAAGATGGGGCCAAGGCCGTGGCTTTCGATATAGGCTTTTTCGAACCGGACATCAACACCAACCTGGAGCTCATTGACCGCCTGGAAGGACAAATCCGGCTCCTGGATCTGAAGAACCGGGAACTGCAGCAGTTCCTGGCACGGGAACGCCTGAGGGCCGACAACGACTTCATACTGGCCCAGTCCATCAAGGGTTCCGGCAGTCCCATCGTTTTAGGTTACTTCTTTCATATGCTGCGCGACGCCACGCTGGCCCATATTCCGGACGACGAGATCCAGACCCGCCAAGCCAGCGTGGCCAACGGCCGTTACGCCTTCGTCCGGCGGTCTTCGGCCGGCGTGGAGCAAAGGACGCCCTTTGCCATTCAGGCCTTCATGCCCGAGGCCAACATCCCGGCCCTGCACAACGTCTCGCAGGCCAGCGGTTATTTCAACATGTTTCCGGACACGGACGGCACGGTGCGTTGGGTGCCTATCGCCATCAAATGCCGGGACGACTTCTTCCTGCCGCTGTCCGTGCAGGGTTTGAGGCAATTCCTGGGCGGCGTCCCGGCCTCGATCACCTTGAACGAACTGGGCGTGGACAGGGTCGCCGTCGGGAACTACAACCTGCCCACGGACGAGACCGGACGGCTCCTGGTCAACTACCGCGGCCCGGAAAAGACCTTTCCCCATTACCCCATCACCGATATCCTGGCCGGCCGGTTGCCCCAAGGCACCTTCAAGAACAAGCTGGTCCTGGTCGGCGCCACCGCCGTGGGCATCTATGATCTGCGGGTCACGCCTTTCGACAGCGTCTTTCCCGGCATCGAGATACACGCCAACGTGGTGGACAACGTGCTGCGCAACGACTTCCTGGTGCGGCCGGGCTGGTCGGTCATTCTGGACCTGGTTTCCATCATTGTCCTGGGTCTGTTCCTGGGTCTTATCCTGCCCAAACTCTCCGCCCTGATGGGTCCGCTTCTGGCCGTGGGCCTGGGACTAGCCTGGACCCTGGCCAATTATTACCTGTTCTTAAAAGGCATCTGGGTGGACGTGATCTATCCTCTCCTGACGGTCATCCTGGTGTATTCCGGAGTCACGGTCTTCAAGTACATGACCGAGGAGCGGGAAAAAAGGAAGATCAAGGGCGCCTTCAGCTATTACGTCAACCCCTCGGTCGTGTCCGAGATGCTGAAGAATCCGGACATGCTCAAGCTGGGCGGAGACAAGAGGGTCATGACCGTCCTCTTCTCCGACATCCGGGGCTTTACCACCATCTCGGAGACGATGGATGACCCGGAAGCCCTGGTGCACCTGCTCAACAAATATCTGACGGCCATGACCAACGTGGTTTTCAAATACGACGGACTTCTGGACAAGTATATCGGCGACGCCATCATGGCCGTCTGGGGCGCGCCCCTGGCTCAGCCCGACCACGCCCTGCGCGCCTGCCGCACCTGCCTGGAAATGATGGCGGTGTTGGCCGAACTCCGCCGCCAGTGGCGCCAACAAGACCCGAAGATCCCCTTCATTGACATCGGCATAGGCCTGAATACCGGGCCGATGGTCGTGGGCAACATGGGTTCCGAAACCAGATTCGACTATACGGTCATGGGCGACGCGGTCAACCTGGGCTCGCGCCTGGAAGGGGCCAACAAGCAGTACGGCACCAACATCATCATCGGCGAAGTGACCTTCGAGCAGATCAAAAACGAATTCTACTGCCGCGAACTGGACTCGGTGGCGGTCAAGGGTAAACAGCAACCGGTGAGGATTTTCGAGCTGCTGGGCGAGCCCGGCGCGGTCCGGCCCGAGGAAATGAAACTGGCCCGGGCCTTCACCCGCGGCCTCGTGGCCTACAAGAGCCGGCGCTGGGACGAGGCCCTTCAAATCTTTTCGGCCATCCGACACCACTTCCCCGACGACAAACCCACCCTTCTTTACCTGGACAGGGTGACCGACCTCATGAAGAACCCTCCGCCGCCGGACTGGAACGGCGTGTACGTGATGAAGGAAAAATAGCCCCGATGTTCGGCCTGCTGGAGATACTGGGGCGATACATCATCCGGGCCCTCGAGGAAATGGGCCAGATTCTCCTTTTGTTTTTCAACGCGGCGCTCTGGAGCGTGCGCCCTCCGTTCCGGCCGCGGGCTCTCTTCAAACAGATGGAATTCGTGGGCGTCAACTCCCTGTTCGTGGTCATCCTGACCGGCGCCTTCACCGGCGGCGTCTTTACCTTGCAGAGCTACTACGGATTCCGGCTCTTCGGCGCGGAAAGCATGGTCGGCCCGACCGTGGCCCTGGCCATGACCCGCGAATTGGGCCCGGTCCTGACCTCGCTCATGGTCACCGGCCGGGCCGGCAGCGCCATGGCCGCCGAACTGGGCACCATGCGCGTGACCGAACAGATAGACGCCCTCACCGTCATGGCCGCCAATCCGGTGAAGTACCTGGTCGTACCCCGGATTCTGGCCGGCCTGCTTATGCTGCCCCTTTTGACCACCATCGCCAACTTCCTGGGCGTGGTGGGCGGGTACATGGTCGGCGTGAAACTGCTGGGCATAAACGAAGGGCTTTTCATCGGCAAGACCGTCGAATTCGTGCGCCTGTCCGATATCACCAACGGATTGATCAAGTCGGCCATATTCGGCGTGATCATGTCCCTGATTGGATGCTATAAAGGCTTTTACACCAAGGGCGGGGCCGAAGGCGTGGGCCGGGCCACCACCGAGGCCGTGGTGTTGAGTTCGGTTTTGATCCTGATCAGCGACTATATACTGACGGCCATCATGTTCTGAGCCGGCCATGTCGGACCCGATCATCCGCATCGTCGAACTGACCAAATCCTTCGCCGGCGTCAAGGTCCTGGACCGGCTCGACCTGGACATCGAACGCGGCCGCATCAACTTCATCATCGGCCGTTCCGGAGGCGGCAAGAGCGTCCTGCTGAAGCACATCATCGGCCTGATGAAGCCGGATTCGGGCCACATCTTCCTGGACGAGCTGGACATGGTGGGCCAGACCGAAGCGGTCATGAACCGGATCAGAAAGCGTTTCGGCATGCTTTTCCAGGAAGCCGCGCTTTTCGATTCCATGACCGTGGGGGAAAACGTGGCCTTCCCCCTGGTCGAACACACCCGTCTCAAGGCCAGGGAGATAAGGGACATGGTCCGGGAAAAGCTGGCCTTGGTGGGACTCGAGGACATCGAGCGCCTTATGCCCTCCGAAATCTCCGGCGGCATGCGCAAGCGGGTCGGCCTGGCCCGGGCCATGATCCTCGAACCGGAGATACTGCTGTTCGATGAACCCACCACCGGCCTGGACCCCATCATGTGCGACCAGATAGACGAACTGATCGTCCGGACCCAGGAAAGGCTGGGCGTGACCAGCATCGTCATCAGCCACGACATGGCAGCCACTTTGCGGATCGCCCACCGCGTGGCCATGATCTACGAAGGCAAAATAGTGTTTCACGGATCCCCCCGGGAAATAAAGGCCTTGGAAAGCCCCGTGGTTAAACAATTCCTGGGAGGCGAGGCCGAGGGTCCCATGATCCTGGGCGAATGAAGGGAGTGACCAAGGATGGCTGGTTTCACCACCGAGGCCAAGGTCGGCGTCTTTGTCCTGATCGGGCTTTTATTACTGGGTTACATGTCCGTCCGGGTCGGCGGCTTTAAAATAGGCGGCGAGGAAGGTTACCAGGTCCAGGCCATCTTCGATTCGGCCTCGGGCTTGAAAAAGGACGTTTCGGTCGAGATCGCCGGCATCCAGGTGGGTAAGGTCCAGGAGATCGCCTTGGAGGGAAACCGGGCCCGCGTCACCTTGAGCCTCATACCTCAGGTAAGCCTGCCCCTGGACAGCCAGGCCGTCATCCGCACCAAAGGCGTCCTGGGCGACAAGTTCGTCGAGATTCTGCCCGGGACCCAGGGCCTGCCCGCGCTCAAGGCCGGCGACAAGATCGTAAAGACCCAGACCCCCACCGACGTGGACCAGATCATCAGCAAGGTGGGGCAGATTTCCGACGATATCAAAAAGGTGACCAGCACCCTGGGCGATGTATTGGGCGGCGAACAGGGTTCGGCCGAACTCAAGCGCATCCTGTCCAATTTTTCCGAAATGAGTCAGAACCTGGCCAAGCTCACCCGGGACAACACCGAACAACTCCAGAAGATGATCGAGAATCTGACCGTGTTCTCGGCGGACTTGCGCAACATGTCCACGGCCAACAAGAATAACATCAACACCATCCTGGCCAGCTTCGCCCAGACCTCGCAGAAGATGAGCCACACCATCACCGCCCTGCAGGATATATCCGAAAAGATCAACCGCGGCCAGGGGACCTTGGGCAAACTGGTCAACGACGACGCCACCATCAAGAACCTCAACTCCAGCCTGGCCGCCCTCAGGGACATATCCGACAAGATCAATCAAGGTCAGGGAACGCTGGGCAAACTGGTCAACGACCCCACCACGGCCGAGAAAATAGACACGGCCCTGACCGGGATAAACGACTATCTGACCAAGAACGAGGCTTTCAAGGTCTACGTGGACTACCGGGGGGATTACCTGATCAGACACAGCGATCTGAAATCCACCTTGAACATCCGTCTCCAGCCCAATCCGGACAAGTACTATATCCTGGGCGTATCCGTGGACTCTTTCGGCCAGTACGAAAAAAAGGATAAAGTATACACTTCGGCCGGGACTTCGACGGCCACCCGCGAGGAAACCTGGACCCGCGGCGAACTCAAGTTCAACGCCCAGATCGCCAAGCGGTATTATGATCTCGTGGTCCGGGGCGGGCTCATCGAGTCGGGCGGCGGATTGGGGCTGGATTATTACCTTTTCAATGACCGCCTCAAATTGACGGTCGAGGCCTTTACCGGCGACACCGGCCGGAACGCCCATTTGCGGGCCTTCGCCTCCTACACCTTCTGGAAGTATTTCTACGTGGCCTTGGGCTACGATGACATTATCAGCGATCAGGACCGCGACTCGCCCTTCGTGGGCATCGGCCTCCAGTTCAACGACGACGATCTGAAGTACCTCTTGACCAGCGCGCCCATTCCCAAGGGCAAGTAGTATTTCGGGGACACAATACTTGAATGGCCAATGATCGCTTGACCTGCCCAAGCCTCGGCCGGGCAAGAATGGCCCGCGTTTAGGTTCCAGAACTTCTTCACCACGTCACCCAGCGGGACAACCGCCGACAGCGGACTTTTCTCCGCGGAAGCGGGTCGCCCCTTAGACCCGAAGGCTTCATTCGGAACCTGGAAACAGCCTTAAACCGTTGGCTCCGCGGCCAGAAACCGGGTCCTAAGCCAATCAATTAAGTATTGTGTCCCCGGAACGGAAAGATTTTGCTTGACGCTGGCCACGATTGTTTATATATTAGTATACAATTATACAATGTACCCGGCGCCGGCGGAAGCCCCAGGGCAGTCGCGGCCCTCCGATCCCGGCGACGACACCGTCCGGTCGGGAAACAGCGGGCGCTGAAACCCGGACCCGGCTGTCCATGGGAGAACAATATGACCGCGGTTTCGACCATCCATATTCGCGAAGTCGCGCCACGGGACGGCTTTCAGTCCTGGCCCGAGTTCGTGCCCACGGAAAGCAAGCTGGAAGTGATCCTGGCCCTGATCCAAGCCGGTCTGAGGGAGATGGAAGCCACGTCCTTCGTCAGCCCGAAATTAATTCCCCAGATGCGGGACGCCGCCGAGGTCATGAAGGCCGTTCCCAGGACCGGCTGCCGCTACGCCGCGCTGGTCCCGAACCTCAAAGGCGCGCGGATGGCCGTCGAAGCCGGGGCCGACGAACTGGTGGTCGTGATTTCCGCCAGCGAAAAGCATAACCTGGCCAATGTGCGCCGGACCATAGCCGAGTCCCTGGCCGACCTCAAAAGCATATTCCCCCTGGCCGCCGGAGCCGGGACGCCGGTCGCCGGCGCCCTGGCCGTGTCCTTCGGCTGCCCCTATCAGGGCGACGTCCCGGTCGAGGACGTCTTTCGCCTGGCGGACGCCTACCTCTCGGGCGGGGCCTCGTCCCTCATCCTGGCCGACACCACCGGCATGGCCACGCCGCCTCGGGTCCAGCGCCTGCTCGAGGCGTTCCTCGGACGGTTCCAGGGGACGCGTTTCTCTCTGCATTTCCACAATAACCGCGGCACGGCCATGGCCAATCTTTACGCCGCCCTCGACGCCGGAGCGGATACTTTCGACACCGCCCTGGGCGGTATCGGCGGTTGTCCCAACGTACCCCAGGCGGCGGGGAACCTGCCCACGGAAGACGTGGTGTATCTGCTCGAGGACATGGGCTACGAAACGGGCATCAACCTGATGAAGATCATCGAGGCCGCCCACTTGTTGGAACGGATACTCGGCCGCGCCCTGCCCGGCCAAGTCATGAAGAGCGGCCCCCGGAATCCGGAACTGGCCGCCAGGGTCTGCGGCCTGGGTCACGCTGTCTAGCCCAACGGATAAGGAGGGTCTGACATGCCGCTGAGCGGAATTAAAGTCCTGGACCTGACCCGGGTCGTCTCCGGACCCTTCTGCACCATGCTGCTGGCCGATTTCGGGGCCGACGTGGTCAAGGTGGAAGCGCCGGGCGGCGACCCGTCCCGAGTCACCGGCATCATGGGCGTAGGGGAAAATCCCTACTTCGTCAATCTCAACCGCAACAAACGCGCCGTGACCATTGATCTCAAGGCCGCGGCCGGCCGGGAGATCGTCCGCGGGCTGGCCCTGAGGTCGGACGTCCTGGTGGAGAACTTCCGGCCCGGCGTCCTGGGCCGGCTGGGGCTGGCCTATCAGAACCTGCGGGAAATAAACCCCGGCCTGATCTACGCCGCCGTGAGCGGCTTCGGCCAGGACGGCCCGTACATGGACCGGCCGGCTTTCGATTTCATCGCCCAGGCCATGAGCGGATTCATGAGCCTCAACGGGTCGGAGGACATGCCTCCTCTCCGGGTGGGCATTCCCATCAGCGACACCATCGCCGGGCTTTACCTGGCCTTCGGCATCCTGGCGGCCCTGCGGGAGCGGGAACGGACCGGACGCGGACAGGAAATACAATGCGCCATGGTGGACGGTCTGATATCCATGTTCACCTTCGCTGCCGGCGCCTATTTCGCCACCGGCCAACTGCCGCCGCGCAACGGCAACGATCACATGGTCGTAGCGCCTTACGGATTGTTCCACGCCAGCGACGGTCCCCTGGCCATCGCCCCCAGTACGGAAAAGACCTGGCTGCAACTCTGCGAGGCCCTGGGACGTCCCGACTTGATTCACGACCCCCGGTTCGACACCGCGGAAAAACGACGCCTGAACCGTAAAGAGATAAATCGGATCGTGGATGGCGTCATCCGGACCAGGAGTCGTGAGGACTGGATCGAGATACTCAACCAGGCCGGAGTCCCGGCGGGGCCGGTCAACAACCTGGCCCAGGCCTTCGCCGATCCCCAGGTGCGGCACCAGGAAATGGTCCTGGAGTCTCCCCAGCCCGGCGGGCCGGTCAAAATGCCCGGTTTTCCGGTCAAGATGAGCGACACGCCGGCCAGGGTCCGACGTCCCTCCCCTCAAGAGGGACAGCATACCCGGGAAGTGTTGAGGGAACTGGGTTATCCTGATCCGGAAATAGATGAGTTGATCCAGGCCCGCGTGGTCGAGGCCTGACCGCGGCCGGGGCTTAGGTGAATTCGGCGGCGCCCCAAGGCTGAAGATGCCCGGCGTCTGAAAAAGGGTGACCCGAGACTGAGCCGGGGAAAAGGGTTGGCCCGAGGAGCGGCCCGGATCAATCAATCATTATCAGTCCAGGATTCATAGAAGTAAAAAACGGTCTTCTGGTATTCCAGGAACAGGTTCTTGGCCATTTCCTTGTGCCGCCACCATTGGTCCGGATCGAATGGGTCATAGGGGCTGGGCAGGCTGATGATCTTGTATTGGGGTCCCAGGACGTCGGTGAAAATCCGGTGGGCCCGGGCCGAATGATAGCGGGACGTAACCAGGATCAGTGACCTTTCCGGCCGGCCCTGGAGATACTGCTTCAGTCTCCGGGCTTCGGCCAGGGTGCTCTCCCCGAAGACCTCGTCAATGATAATGACCTCCGCGGGCACGCCTCGGCTGGTGAGGAGGCGTAAGGTCAGGCCCCAGTCGCCGGTCCCGGAGAGGTCCAGCTTCTTGACCAGTTCGGACCTTTCCAGGCCGCCGCGATGAACGAAGACCTTGGGGGCCAAGCCCTTGCGGTACCAGTCGGCCGCGGCCAGGCCTCGCACCACGGGGCTGCCGCCCGGGATCACAATCAGATCGGCCCGGGCCGGCTGATCCTCGTGAATCAGAGCCTGACCCAGGCTTTGAAGCATGGTGCCGCTCAAGGCGTATATCAGCACCGCCGCCAGGATGACGAGCCTGATTATCGTCATCCATCTGGAGGAGCGGGCCGGTTCGGACGGGCCGGCCGGCGGCGAAGACGGCGCTGCCAGCTTAAAGGAAAGGGCCCTGTTCTCCTTTTTCTCCCTCATGGTCATGCGGTCGACTCAAGACCCGGCTGATTCGGCCCTTTTCAGGCGATAATACACTATTTGGCCCTGATAACTCTTCACAGTGATACCCCATCTCGGCTGATGTTCTCGTGGAAAGGCATGGCTCGGTGAAGCGGGCTTTCCCAAACCTCACGACCGCGGACAATCGAAGAAATGACCTCGCCGGAATCCCATTCTATTTCATAGAGTCTATGCCTGACCGTTCTCTGACGTTCCGTGTTGACCGGACCATCAACCAAAATAAGGAAATCCCAATCGGATTCAGGGGTATCATCTCCCCTGGCCCGCGAACCAAAAAGAATTATTTCGGCTCCAGGTTCAATTTCCAGGACCGCCTCTTTAACTCGTTGAAGCAGCTCTCGTCGGTCCAATTTTTCCTCGCCTGATGGCACGACCTTTATGCCCACTGTCTTTGCTCCGGACTTCATCGCCTGATTTCGGCCAGGCGCTTCAGGCAGCGTTTCAAGCTGTCGGAGTTATTTGCCGCCGTCTTAGGACACCAGTCCGAGCGGACAAAATCCGATAGTCGTGAAGTATAGGCGTTACCGATTATTCGCCCGCTGTCAATCCTGGCCACCATGTCTTCTATTATTTTACGTTTTCGTGACTTTTTCGCCAGTTCAATGACCTTTCGCTTGGGATCGTCCAGCAAATCCGGATTCCGGGGCACCCTGGCCTCTGAAACGCCGAGGAAGTGAGCAATTCTCTCCCGATCAGCCAAGAGCCAGGCCTCCACTTCACGAACGACCACCCGGAAAATGAGCCTCGGAATGCGTTTAGGCAACCAATTGTCTATCAGGTCCGGCGCGCACTCGGCCTCATGATTGAGGTCTACCAGCACAATCCAATAACTGGATTGGGCGGCTTGGTTGTATCCCTTAATATGGCGACGCAGGTGATCTTTTCCATTCTTAACATGGACTGGGCCTAACGGTAAATTGAAGTCTCCAGCCAGCCGCAGAAGCACGACCTCGTCAAGCGAACCTTCAACCACTCCGAATACAGGTAATTCAGAAGAGATGTCCGTCACTTATGTTCCTCGAACAGCGGCAACGTTTCGACTCCTTGAGGACGAGTTCGCGGGATGACGATGTCGGCTATCGTGAGCCCGCCTTTCAGAAGTTCCTTGGCTTCGCTTATTTTTTTCACCGCAACCAAGGTCGTACCCTCTTTTTCAGGAGTGAAAAGGATTACTTCATCCAAGCCTATTCCTTCGTCACGAAGCAGGTCCGCCGAGTGAGTGCTCAAAATTATTTGTCTTCCGGTTCGATTTTGGACACGGGCCAGCATTTGCGGGAGATGCTTGACCACTTCCGGATGGAGGGATAATTCCGGTTCTTCCAGCAGTAAAGGGCCGCTTCCTTCGAGAATGGACCATAAGAGCCCCATCAGCCTTAATGTCCCATCCGAGAATTGATCTTCCGACTGCCAGGCCCCCTGGGCTCGCCAGTGCTCGTATTTGGCCTTAAGGTGAGGAGTTCCGCGGGTATCGCGCTCCATTTTGATTTCCTCTATTTGGGGCACGGCCACTTTGAGAGCTTCGCTGATGCGGATCAACCAGTTGTCCCTGGTTTTATCCGGTTTACCGGCGATTTGCTCTAAAAAGTCCCCACCATACGGGTCTTTCTTACGGCCAACGGATCGGTCAGGTTCGCGAACCAGTTGGGGTACTAGGTGCAAATAGCGCACCGTGGAAAAAAAATCGGCCAGGTCCCTAAACTCGCGGTTGGCATTGACCTGCTCCAGATGAGTTTGGGTAAGCAGTTCCGAATCTTTTCTATCCGCTTGATTGGGACGGTTTAAAATTTCCTTGCCATCTTTGGTGATATACTCTTTCTTAATAACAGGCCGTTGGCGGTTATCCTGATTGAAATGGATTTCGTAACGCCAAATATTGGGACTAAGTGAACTCCCCACTTTTACTTTAACGATAATGTCGGAGTAGCGCCGCGCCGACAAGGCCCGGAGTCGAGATACACCTCCCCTCTTACGGACAGCTTCCTGCAGGCCGCCGCCGCCGATGGAAGCCAGGTCATGCAAGAAGCGAAACGCATCCAGAAAATTGGATTTCCCGGACGCATTCGGTCCGAACAGAAACGTCCTGTTCTGAATACTTATTTTAGCATTACTAAAATTTCGCCAGTTCTGGAGGAATATATATTGAAAACTAAGGGCGCGGTTTTTATCTTTTTTCAGTCTGGTTGGCACTTGGACCACCTCCCTAGCCGATTATACACCGTCGTACCTTCATCCCCTGGCCCGGTCGAGGCTCCTGTACCCAATGGCCTCGCTGACGTGGTGGACGGCGATTTCGTCATCGCCTTCCAGGTCGGCGATGGTCCGGGCCAGCTTCAGCACCCGGGTGTAGGCCCGGGCCGACAAGCCCAGGCGCTGCATGGCCGTCTCGAGGAGCCGGCGGCTCTGGTCGTCGAGTTGGCAGAAGCGTCTCAAGTGCGCGGCCTGCATCTGGGCGTTGGAGTACAGCCCGAAAGGCGCCAGGCGTTCGGCCTGCCTCCTTCTCGCGGTCTTGACCCTTTCCCGGATGATCCGGGACGATTCGCCGCTGGTTTCGGTGCCCAGGTCCTTGTATTTGACCGCCGGGACTTCCAGGTGCAGGTCAATCCGGTCCGGGAGGGGTCCGGAGACGTGGCTCCGGTACTTCTGCACCTGGGAAGGCGTGCAGGTGCATTCCTTGATCAGGTCGCCGAAATAGCCGCAGGGGCAGCCATGCGGGACAGAACTTATACCAGTTGCAATCTCTCTCATTCGGGAATGTATATCACTTATCCATTGAAATTCCAAAACAAACCTTTATCGATAGCTACCCGGAAAAGATTGAAATCATAGGCGACCTGCTCCGAAAAACACGGATGGACATGGGCCTTGAACTAAAACAGCTTTAGGACATTCTACACGCAGATGAAAACTCGATAATCAACTGGGAACTCCGTGGAGTCTATCCCAAGCCGCACCACCTCAAACGGATCGTTGACTTCATCAAGACGTGATTATTGATCTGATGGCCGAGTACGTTTCCGGCCGGCCCTCACCCGCCACCGACGTTTCCTCCGCCGACTGGTTCAGCCCGGCGGATCTGAGCGACCTCGACCTGAACCCAAATACCACGGAGCTTCTGAAAAAACCCGGCTTCAGGCCGGATTGATTTTTCCGACCTTTTTCCGGTCCGCGACCATGGGCCGCCTCCGATTCAGTCCGTTTGAAAGACGTTCTCCGCGGCGATGGTGGCGGGCATGTAATGGGCCAGGACCTTTTCCCATATCTGGCTGGCTACCGGCGGGCAGCCGGGCACCCCGACCACATTTCCCTCTTCAACGGCGTGAAAGCAGCAGTTGCCGACATAGATCGTACCCTGGGGCAAACGGCTGACGCCTTTACCCATGGCCAGATGCAAGGGGCCGGATGTGTCCCGCAGGGGCCACAAGCGGTGATGGAATCGTTCTAAAAAAAGGAAAAGGGTATTCTGACAGGCACTGCAGGAATCCCGGTCGTGGACTATTACTCCGGGATATCGAAAGGATATCTTGCTGGGAGGATGGTTGAAATGACAGCGCCATTTGATGAAGTCGTCCGGCGTGGTTACGACCTGGTCCGGTATGAAGCCGTGATACCGGGCGGCCAGTTTCAAATGGGCCACCTCGTTCGGATCGACGTCCATCAAACGGCAGGCCACCCAGTCGGCGGCCAACGCGTCCCGGCCGGCCACCACCAGTCCGGCCCCCTTGGGTTTGCCCGACGAGCCCGGGCCCAGGCCCTCCATGCCGATCATGCCGTCGATCACGGCCAGATCGGGATAAAGGACCGTGGACAGGTCGGCAATGGCCAGGTCCAGTTCCTTTTCGCCGTTGGTCACGGATTCCGGGGCGTGGATCTGGTGGAAGGCCACTTTTTGCCGCCGCCACAGCGTGCCTTTCATATTTTTCAGGGATAACGTGACGCCGGTATGGATATGGGTTTTCATCACGGGCAGGGAGATGACATAGTTGTATTCGGCCAGGCAAATCGTGACCTTGACCCGGTCGATCACCCGGCCCCTTGGAATTTCCAGAATTTGAAACGGCTGGGCGTCGAAATCGAGCAACGGGACCTTTTTTTCCTCCGCCACCTCCGAGATGCCGCATATCGGGTATGCGTCGCTCATTTTGACGCCGGTGATCGGGCTTTCACCCACGACCACTTCAGCCGCGCCCAGGTCGCGGCAATGGTCGATGGTCGCGGCCAGGACCTGGGGATGGGTGGTGGCCCCGGCCGAGTAATGCAGCGGCCTGGCTATGTTGGGCTTTATGAGCACCCGCCGGCCGGAAATGCCGGGCAGGTCCAGCCGGCTTAAGGCTATTAACGTGGTCCGGTAGGGGTCGTCACCCTCGGCGACCGAGACGAGGTGTTTTTTACTTTCTGCCATTGGACGAAACCTGAAATGAGTGTTGGGGCCGGGCCGTCGGGATCGACTCAGGAACCGGCCGGATCCGAAACGTCGGGGACGGTACCAGGGTCGGTGTTGGCCGCGGGCCCGCCGAGAAACCATAGGCCTAGAAGAACCATCGCTCCGGCCAGATTGATCCAAAAAGACGGCAGAAGGAGAATAAAGCCGCCGGCCACGAGGATGATACGGGCCGGAAGTTTCAATTCGGAACGCAAATAACCGATAAAGCCGGCGGACATCATGGTCATGGCCAAGAATCCCTTGATAACGGACACGACGGTTTCCCAGGGCGATCCGATCAGGACCAGGCTGGGGGAGTAGGTAAACAGCAAAGGGAGCATGAAGGCGGCAAAGGAAAGTTTCAACCCCACCTTGGCGGTTTTTATCCAGTCGGCGTCCGCCATACCGGCGGCGATGAAAATCGCGCCGCAAACGGGGGGCGTAATGGCCGATAGGATCGCCAGGTAAAAAATGAACAGGTGGGCGGCCAACAGGGGAACCCCCAAGTCGGCCAGAACCGGGCCGCAGACCACCACGGACACGATATAGGCGGCGGTAGTGGGCACTTCCATGCCCAACAGGATGCTGGTCAGACCGGCCAGGACCAGGGCCAAAAACAGGGAGTTGCCGGTCACCGACAGGATACTGTTGGTGAATTTGACGCCGATACCGGTCATGGCGATGACCGAAACGATAATCTGGGCGCAGGCACAGATACCGGCGATGATCGAGGCCTGACGGGCTCCGGACAGGATGGCCGTTTTGTATTTGGGCCAGACGGCCTTGAAGTCCAACCGCCATTCGATATTGAAAACAGTCAACAGTACGGCGCCTAACAGGGCCCAGAAAGCGGCGTACTGGGGCGTATAACTTTTTGCCAGCCAATAGGCCAGAATGGAAAAGGGGATGAAAAAGAAAAGACTGGCTTTCATCGTCTCGCCCCAGCCGGGGATTTCTTCGGCCGTCATCCCCTGGTAATGCTCTTTGCCGGCGTAAAAATGAATGCCCAGAAGGACCGTGGCAAAATAGAGCAGGGCGGGCAGTAAAGCCGCCGCGGCGACATCGAGATAGGGCACCTGGACCAGTTCGGCCATGACGAAAGCCCCGGCCCCCATGATGGGTGGCATGATCTGGCCGCCGGTCGACGCCACCGCCTCCACCGCGGCCGCCAGTTCGGGCCGGTACCCCAGTCGTTTCATCATGGGGATGGTGAAGGTACCGGTCGAAGCCACGTTGGCGCTGGCCGATCCGGAGATGGAACCGAACAGGGCCGAAGAAAAGGCGGCTACCTTGGCCGGACCGCCGCTGTAGCGGCCGGCCAGGCGGACCGATATCTTCATGAATCCGATCCCGCCGCCGGAGTTCGCGATGAAAGCGCCTAAAAACACAAAGATGGCGATGATGTTGGAACTGACCCCCAACAGTTCGCCCCAGATCCCGCCGGTGGTCAGAAACAAGGAAGAGGCGATGGTTTCCAGATTGTATTTGGGATGGCCGTACCCGCCGGGAATCAGGTGCCCGAAAAACACGTACAGCAGGAACAAGAGAGCGATCAAAGGCAAGGCCGGCCGGACCGCTCGCCTGGCCATCTCCAAAATGAGCAGCACCAGACCCAGGCCCATGAAAACCTGGAGGGGACTTTCGGCGGTCCCATACTGTTCGATAATGTGATTGAAGTTAATCAGCACGTACAGACAGATGGCCGCGCCGGCTCCGGCCAAAAGGAAATCCAGCAGCCTGAACACCCGGTTTTTCGGTTTTTGCCCGCCCAGGAAGATGAGAACCATGGCCAGTCCCAGATGAATGGCGCGTTCTTTCATTCCGGGCAGAAAGGCATACACGGGCAAGAACAAATGAAAAACGGTAAATACGATGGATACAACCAAGATAAAAAACTCAAAGCCGCAGGATTTCATCAATTTCCCTCCTTGCATCAGGGGGAGCCGATTCAAGGCGGACCGTTATTCGGCCGCTTTTATCCGGGTCAGGGCTTTTAGTAGTTGAGCTTTGGTTTCGTGGCCCAGATAGTCAACGTCGATTTCCATGTCGATCATTTCCGCCAGCCGGTCGTAGTTGGCCGGATCATTCAACACGGGAAGGGCCCAGTTTTATCTGGGGGGTGATCCGGTCGCCCAGCTCAAGCAGGGCGGGCCGGGCCAGGGGCGATACGGTCCTGATGGCCGGGCCCGGCCATGATACGGCCTGAGCCTTATTACTTGAGCTGATCCGACACCTTGAAGCCGATCTCTTCGTAGTATTTGAGCGCGCCGGGATGGATTTTGGCGACCAGAGCGTTGAGGTCATCCATCTTTAACAGCTTCATGGCTGGATGAGCCTTTTCCCAGACGGGCCGGTTTTCCCAGAATGCCTTGGTGATCTTGTAGGCAGTGTCTTCGGAAAGATCCGCCTTGGTATATAGGCCAACCAGCAGGCTGATGGTCTTGATGTCCTGATCAACGCCTTTGTACGTCCCGGCGGGGATCACGTACCGGGCGAAACCTTTGGCCGCTTTTTCATAAGCAGCGTCGGGCAGTTCCAAAAGCCTCACGGGCATGGTGGCCGCGATTTCGGTCACCATGGAGGCCGGTGGAGAACTAGCGGTGCAAAAACCCACGGCCCGGCGGTTTTTCACGGCCTGGACGCCCTCGTTGAGATCGACCGTCAATAGCTCGACCTGACCTTTCACCCCCAACGCTTCCAGGACCTGAACCGTAATCTTGGCTCCGGCCGATCCGGCGCCTCCGGGAATAAACCGTTTTCCGGCCAGATCCGCCAAGGTTTTCACCCCGCTATCCTTCGTCACCACCCAATGCATGACCAGTCCGGGCACCGGCCACAGGGAACGGATCTGATCGTAGCCCTTTTCCGTGAATTGTCCTTCACCCCGAATGGCGGACTGAATCAGGTCCGGCGGTGAGGTGAACAAGAAGTCGTTGCGTTTGAGGCTTTCCTTGACATTGACCATGGAGCCGGGGCTGTCTTCCAAAGTGATTTTGATTTCGGGAGCCCCGGCCATGATGGCGTTGGAAACGCCTACAGCAAAGGCATAATAGGTCGAAGCCTGCCGGGCGCTTTTCAGAGCCAGGTTCACCTCGGCCGAAGCCGGTTGGGCCAGGGACGCCATCACCAGGAATGCAAGAGCTTTCGTCAAAAAGTTCCACATGATACACCTCCGTAGCTAGATATGTGGTTGAGCCATACGAAAGGACCGGACAATAACCGGGTTTCGTCAAACCCGGACCAATTGCGGGTATGGTAAACGATAGCACGAAAAGGGGGTGGAGTAAATGCGCAGGACTGGGGTTTAAATGCGCAATTATTGCGGTATTGATCTACGTATTATTTCATGGACACCAGATAGGATCTCAGGTTGGTCTTGACCCGGGTCAGACCGAGTTTTTTACGGATGCTCCGCCGGTGGGATTCCACGCTCCGCACGGACAGATGGAGAAGGTCGGCGATGTCCTTGTTGGATCGGCCCTGCCGGATCAGGGTGGCCACCTGCAATTCCCGGGGGGTGAATTGGGTGAACTGCGCGGCCAGACTCGAACCGAAGGATGAGAAGATGCTGGTCAGATTGGAAATGGCAATGTCCAGAAACACCAGTTGGTCCCCCGACAACCGGCTGTTGCTGAGCTTCTCCAGGTAGGGGAATACGGAATTGTTCAGATTGGACATGACTTTTTCCTCCAATTCCTCCTTATCCTTTTCCCGCTGGGTCACCAGAGCCCTCAAGGCGTTATTCAGTTCGGTCAGCTGCCTGGACTGATTGGTCAGTTCCCTAACCAGTTTTTCCCTGTCTTCCTCGGCCAGTTTGTGATCGGTGGTGTCCTCGACAATGGAGATGATTCCCGTGATCCGCCCGGCCCGATCTTTAAACGGGGCGGAATTGATCGTCACGATCAACCGTTGGCCTTCGAGGGTCTCGATGGCGCGCTCAATGCCGTACACGGCATTTTTCGTTTTGGCGATGATGTGAAAGGGCAGATTCGTTTCCTGAAAGACCCGGCCCAGATGGTGGGCGATAAAGGCGTCGGGGGCCTGATCGACGTACTGGCTGATTTTGGCCCTGTTCAGCCCGAAGATGTTTTGGGCTTGCTTGTTGACCATCCGGACCCGGCCCTCGGTATCGGTCAGAATGATGCCGATCGGGCTGGATTCGATGACCCGAGTCAGGAAGTCCGTTTCCTCCGGCCCGTCGGGTCCGGAACCTCGGTGAATCTCCGTTTCCAACTTAGTGATAGTAACGTCCTTCATCGGTTATAAAATCCATGTGCGACCCGGCTGATTATGACACATTTTCAGAGAAAAATCGGGTAACACTTTTCCCGCTTTCCGGGTTCCGATTAGTCCGTTTTTCACCAGCCACTGTTTGGCTGCCACCGGCCACGCCAGCGGGGTTATGGCCGGCTTTCCGGCCCGGATGGATATCTCGGCAGCCAGGTCCTGGATCCATCGATGCACGGCCTTTCTCCAACGGCCGGGACAGCGTATCCGACGGGCGCCGAAGTAGGCGCGGCAGGCCGTCATTCCCTCCAGGCAGCGGCGGGGTTGATGGTTCAAGTCATGAGCGGCAATTTCGGCCAGCAATATCATTCCATCGGCACTGCCCACCTCCCATTCCCAGCGGCCGAGGCAGGTTTTAAACTCGCCCTGAGGGTGCTCAATGGCGCCATTGTATAGAGCCTGATACGGCGGGCAGTTTTCCCTGGCTTGGGGGCCGGTGAAACGGATGATTTGATCGGACAGGATATTCCGGCTCAAGGGCTGAGAATAGAGCCCGAGCAGTTCATATTGGGCGTTGTCCTTGAGACGGATAACGAAATAGAAACCGTTTCGGGTTCAGAGGTCAAACAGCCTGTAGTCTGTATATCCCCGGTCCATGGCCACGATGGCGCCGGGAGCAACGGACCAAAGCCGCGAATTGATACCCGTCGAACAAGAAAATCAGTTGGCTGAACAGGCTAGCGCAACACCTGATAGGTCGAATCCACCCCTTGATGTGGTGTTTCTGAATCGCCGTTTGAATTCTACCACAGGGAAGATTTCATTTTTCACCTCAAAGCAGTTCTTGGACAAGAGTGAAACAAAATATAATCGTTTCTTTCAGAATCGCTATCACCCCCTGGCCCGGTCCAGGCTCCTGTACCCGATGGCCTCGCTGACGTGGTGGACGGCGATTTCGTCATCGCCTTCCAGGTCGGCGATGGTCCGGGCCAGCTTCAGCACCCGGGTGTAGGCCCGGGCCGACAAGCCCAGGCGCTGCATGGCCGTCTCGAGGAGCCGGCGGCTCTGGTCGTCGAGTTGACAGAAGCGCCTCAAGTGCGCGGCCTGCATCTGGGCGTTGGAGTACAGCCCGAAAGGCGCCAGGCGTTCGGCCTGCCTCCTTCTCGCGGCCTTGACCCTCTCCCGGATGATCCGGGACGATTCGCCGCTGGTTTCGGTGCCCAGGTCCTTGTATTTGACCGCCGGGACTTCTAGGTGCAGGTCAATCCGGTCCAGGAGGGGTCCGGAGACGTGGCTCCGGTACTTCTGCACCTGGGACGGCGTGCAGGTGCATTCCTTGATCAGGTCGCCGAAATAGCCGCAAGGGCAGGGGTTCATGGCCGCCACCAGCATGAAGCGGGCCGGAAAGGACAGGGACATCGCGGCCCGGGCGATGGTCACCCAACCGTCCTCGAGGGGCTGCCGCATCACCTCGAGAACGCTCTTCTTGAATTCCGGCAGTTCGTCGAGAAAAAGCACGCCGTTATGGGCCAAGGAAACTTCGCCCGGCCTGGGGTTGGCGCCGCCGCCGATGAGACCGGCGTCCGAGATGGTGTGATGGGGGGAACGAAACGGCCGGACGGTCACCAGGGCCCGCTCGGCCGGCACCAGGCCCACGGCGCTGAAGACCCGGGTCGTCTCCAGGGCCTCCTCGAAGGTGAGCGGCGGAAGGATGGAAGGCAGCCGCTGGGCCAGCATGGTCTTGCCCGAGCCGGGCGGGCCGAGCATCAAGACGTTGTGGGCCCCGGCCGCGGCCACTTCGAGGGCCCGCTTGGCCTGTTCCTGGCCGCGCACGTCGTGCAGGTCCAGGTGATCGGGCTCGGCTTCGTCGAAGACGGCGGCCAGGTCCAAGTGGAAGACCGGCAGGTCGGCCTCGCCGGCCAGAAACTCGACCACGGCCGGCAAATGGTCCGCAGGCCGGACCTCGATCTCCTTGACCACGGCCGCTTCCGGAGCGTTATCCCGGGGCAGGACCAGGCCCTTGAGTCCGGCCTCGCGGGCGGTCATGGCCAGGGACAAGGCGCCCTTGATGGGCTGGAGGCGGCCGTCCAGGGAAAGTTCGCCTATCAGCAAATAATCTCCCAGGCGGTCCAAGGTCAGGATGCCCTGGGCCGCCAGGAGGCCCACGGCCATGGGCAGATCGAAGCCGGCGCCGGTCTTCTTCACGTCGGCCGGGGCCAGATTGACCGTGACCTTTTCCCGGGGATAACTGTAACCGCAGTTCTTGAGGGCGCTCTTGACCCGGTCCTTGCTCTCCCGCACCGCCCCTTCGGGCAGGCCCACGGTGGCAAAGGAAGGCAGTCCCCGGGCCAGGTCCACCTGCACCTCGACCTTGTAGCCTTCAATGCCTAACAGCGCGCCACTGTTTACTTGGGACAGCAAATCCCAGGGCCCCCAACAAAAATGGCCCCCGCCACTTGCATCCGGGCCGTAAGTGATTATTCATAATAACAAACCAACCCGAGAGTTGGCAAGGTCGAGTCTTGCGCGGCTTTCGGCGGTTCTTCTTTACTTACATGAAGCCGTGTGCTATTGGTCACGTTTGCCTGACGGGCGTCCCGGACAGGCCAACGGCGGAGACGGAATGATAGAGGTCGAGCATGTTTCCAAGTATTTCGGGCAGATAGCAGCGGTGTCCGACGTGAGCTTTCACGTGGACCAGGGCGAAATACTGGGCTTTCTCGGCCCCAACGGCGCGGGCAAGACCACCACCATGAGGGTCTTGACCGGCTTTTATCCTCCCAGCGGCGGCCGGGCCAAAGTGGCCGGCTGGGACGTTTTCGAAGACTCCCTGGCCGTCAGGAAAAAAGTCGGGTACCTGCCGGAAAACGTGCCCTTGTACGGCGAAATGACCGTGGACGAATACCTGGGGTTCGTGGCCGAGATCAAGGGCCTGACCAGGTCCGAACGTCATGGGGCCGTAGGCCGGGCCATGGAAACATGCGGCCTGGATGGCTTCAGCCGGCGCCACATCAAGAAACTGTCCAAAGGCTATCGCCAACGGGTCGGACTGGCCCAGGCCTTGATCGGTGACCCGGAAGTGCTCATCCTGGACGAACCCACCATCGGCCTGGACCCCAGGCAGATAAACGAAATCAGGAACGTTATCAAAGGGTTCGCCGGACGAAAGACGGTCATCCTCTCCACCCATATCCTGCCCGAGGTTTCCATGACCTGCCAGCGCGTGGTCATAGTCAACCAGGGCCGGGTGGTGGCCGAGGACACGCCCCAAAACCTGAGCGCGCAACTGGCCGGCCAGGACCGGTTAAGAATGCGGATCGGCGGACCGGCCGCGGAAATCAGGACCAGGCTGGCCTCCCTGCCCGGAGTTCGCCACGTCATTGACTCGACCGGCGAAGTCTTCATCATCGAAGCCGCGGCCTCGTCCCGGCCGGTTTTAGCCAAAGCCGTCGTCGAGGCCGGCTGGGACCTCCTCGAAATGACGCCCCTGACCGCGACCCTGGAAGACGTGTTCCTCAACCTGGTGACCCAGGAAGAGGAGGCGGCCGGCCATGAGTAAGACCTGGTCCATCTACAAGCGCGAACTGAGGGTCTACTTCTCTTCCCCCATCGCCTATACGGTCATAGGCATCTTTCTGGTGATCGCCGGTTATTTCTTTTACAGTTCACTGGCCTACTACGTGTTGATCAGCTATCAGGCCATGCGCAACCCCTTTGTGGAAGGCCTCAACCTGATGGACATGGTGCTGACGCCCCTCTTCGGCAACGTCAGCGTGGTCATGATGCTCATGCTGCCGCTGCTGACCATGCGCCTTTTGGCCGAGGAAAAAAAGTCCGGGACCTACGAACTGCTTTTCACCTACCCGGTCCGGGACATCGAGGTCCTGTTGGGCAAGTATCTGGCCGCCTTGACCGTCTTTTCCCTCATGATCGGCCTGACCGGGCTGTATCAATTCATCTTATGGGCCTTGGGCGTGAGCGAACCGGGCGCGACCCTGGCCGGATACCTGGGACTCTTCCTGATGGGTGCGGCTTTCCTGGCCCTAGGCCTTTTCATCTCCTCCCTGACCGAAAACCAGATCGTGGCCGCGACCGTCAGCTTCGGCGGGCTGCTCCTTTTCTGGGTGGCGGGGTGGTCCGCGGCCACGGTGAATCCGCCTTACAACCAGGTTTTTGAATACCTTGCCTTGATCAAGCACCTGGCCAACTTCGCCAAAGGCGTGGTGGACACGGCCGACGTGGCCTACTACCTTTGCTTCACCTTTTTATTTCTGTTCCTGACCAGGCGCAGCCTGGAATCCAAACGGTGGCGAGGCTAGCCGTGCGCCGCTGGAGTCCCTATTGTGGAACGGCCGGACTGGTCTTGCTGCTGCTCGGCTTCCTGGGCTTGGGCATGGCGCCCATGTATAAAGGCTTTTACGTCATCCCCTGGACCCTGGCCACGGTCAGTTTGGCCGTTTACGCCGCTTTCAACCCCGATCGGATCAAAGGTTTTCTGGCCAGCCGCGGGGCCAGGTACGGAGCCGGTTCGGCCGCGGGCGTGATCCTGGTCCTGGGTATATTGATTTTTACGGCCGTGCTGACCAACAAACACAACGTCCGCTATGACCTGACCTCGAGCCGAAGACACAGTCTTTCGGATCAGACCCTTAAGGTCCTGAAAGCCTTGGCCGTGCCGGTCAAGGTGACCGGATTCTTCCAGAGCGGCGGCGCCATGAGGGAGCGCGGCAAGGACCTTTTCGAGCGGTACGCCCAAACCTCGTCCAATTTCCAATACGACCTCGTGGACCCGGACCGGTTTCCGGCCCAGGCCAAGTCCGCGGGCGTCACCCGGTATGACACCGTGGTGGTCGAGGCTTCCAAAAACAGCGAAAAGATAACCGACCTCTCGGAAGAAAGGGTGACCAACGCCATCATCCGGGTGACCCGGCCTGGCAAAAAGGCGATTTATTTCCTCACCGGTCACGGCGAGAAGGATTTGAGCGACTCGGGACGGGCCGGTTTCAGCGCGGCCAAGACCGCCCTGACCGACCAAAGCTACGAGGTCAAGACGCTGCTGTTGATGCAGTCCGAGGACGTGCCGCTGGACGCGGCGGTCTTGATCGTAGCCGGTCCCAGAAAGGAACCTCTGCCCCAGGAGTTCGAAGCCCTGGACCGGTTCCTGCGCCGGGGCGGCCATGTGCTTTTCCTGGTGGACCCGGAGTCCGGGCCGGAACTGGCGGCCTTCCTGAAACGGTTCAACGTCAAGGTTGGTTTTGACGTCATCGTGGACAAGATGAGCCGCCTGTACGGCGCGGATTATCTCATGCCCCTGGTGTCACATTACAGCCGGCACCCGGTGACCGAGCATTTCACCCTGGCCTCCTTCTTTCCCATGGCCCGTTCGATTTCCGTGGACCGGGAGAAAGTCGAAGGCGTCAAGGTTACCGTCCTGGCCTCGGCGAGCGACAAATCCTGGGGCGAAACCGATCTGGTGCGCCTGGGCCGGGGCTCGGCCGAGTACGAGGAAGGCAAGGACCTCAAGGGACCGGTCCCGGTGGCCGTGGTCGGGACGATCAACCCGGCCGGCGAAGCCAAGAAGGCCACGCCCGAGAAGAAGGACACTAAAAACAAGGAAGGCAAGTTCATCGTTTTCGGCGATTCGGATTTCGCTTCCAACGCCTATATGAATCTGCAAGGCAACGGCGACCTGTTTTTATCCTCGGTCAATTGGCTGGCCGAGGAAGCGGACCTCCTGGCCATCCGGCCCAAGGACAAGTCCAACCGGCCTTTGATGCTGTCCCAGCTTCAAGTAAACATGGTCTTCTGGCTGGCGGTGGTGATCATGCCCTTGGGCGTCATGACGCTGGGTTTGAGCGTGATCCTGGCCCGGAGAAAGGAGCAATGAAGCCCAAGGCTTTGATCTCGTATTTTCTGGTCTTTCTGGCGCTGGGCCTTTTCTACTACCTGTATGAAGTCAAGCTGGCGGAAAAGGAGAACCGCCTTCGGGAAGCCGGGACCAGGATTTACGACCTGTCCTTCGACCAGGTCAAGGCTTTGAAGTACCGCGCCGGCCAGACGGTGTATCATATTATTAGAGAGGCGCCCGACCGGTGGCGAATAGTCGCCCCGGTCCAGACCCCGGCGGACCGCTGGGAAGTGGAAAACCTGATCCGGGCCGTTTTGGAAGGGGAAAAAGACCGCGTGTTCACCGAGCAGGTCAAGAACCTGGCCGAGTTCGGTCTGGACCAGCCGGGGCTCAGTCTCAGCCTGATGGACGGGGACAGACTGCTGGCTCCAGCGCTGCACCTGGGCCGGGAAAACCCCATGGGCCAATTGATATACGGCCGTTTAGGCGAAACCAATGAGGTCTTCACCGTAACTTCCAACTTCAGACAGGATCTGACCAAAACCCTTTTTGAACTCAGGGACAAAGCCCTGGTCCTGGTTCCGGGCGAGAAAATTGAAGGCTTGAACCTTTTCGGCCGCGAGCAGGTGGAACTGGCGCGGCGGGGCATCCGCCGCTGGGACGTGACCAGGCCGGCGGCCGGTCCGGCCGATGATAACGAGGTCCAAAAGATGATCTACCAGGCCCTCAAGGGCCGGGTGATCGAGTTTGTCGCCCCTCAGGACGGTCAAGATTACGGATTCGATGCGCCCAGGGTCAGGATGCAGGTGATGTCGGGGGGCCGGGAAGCCGCCGCCGTCATCATAGGCAAGGCCAGGGAAAAGCCGGGCCTGGATTCGTCTTCCCCTGACCGGCCGCAAACCGGCGGACCGGCGGCCGGCGACCGGCCGGTATACTACGCCCGGAGTACGGAACGGCCCGAAATCATGCTGGTGACCGAAGAAACGGTCCGGACCCTGGACCGGACCTGGGAAGAGATCAAGGACCGGCACGTCCTGGACTTGGACCCGCGCGGGTTGAACGCGGTGACCGTGACCCGGGGCGAACGCCGATTCCGGGCCGAGAAAGTAAAAAACAAGGACCTGTGGGAGGTGCTCGAGCCGTCGGATTCGACCAGTCAAGACCGGGAGGTCAACGCCTGGTTGAGGGCCCTGATAGATTTGAAATACGTCCGGCTGTTGGACGCGGCCGACGAGACCGTAGTCCGGTACGGTCTCAAGGAGCCCGAGATGACCATAGCCCTCGAGGGTCCGGAGACGGCCCCGGTCGGTTTGAGCGTCGGCCTGAAGCCGATCGAGGAAAAGTATCTGGCCGTCCGGGCCGGCCAGGGCGCCGTGGCCCTGGTGAATCGGAATGATTTCCTGTCATCTCTGCCCCGGGAAATGCGGCCGGCGGAGAAGCAGGGAGAAAAGAACAAGAAATAGCCTGGGAGGTTTCTAGCAACTATGGCCCGCGTAACCGTGGAAGACTGTTTGAAACAGGTGGACAACCGCTTCGAGCTGGTTCATTTGGCCGCCAGACGCGTGCGCCAGCTTCGAGGCGGGGCGACCCCCTTGCTCGAGTGTGACAACAAGGACGTGGTGACCGCCCTGCGCGAGATCGCCGCGGTCAGGGTCACCGGGGCCAACATCAACGAAAACGAACCGCAGCCCCGCGAGGAACTGGACCTGGCCGACACCTTGAGCGAGGAAGATTTCACTGAGTGACGAGCCGGGCCGGGGGTCCGTCCGGGCGATCAATCGTCGCCCGCACCGAGCCGCCGGCCGTCCCGATCGGCGAGGAAAGAGTTGACCCGGCGCAAAACCTTGACCCTGGCTCTGCTCGCGGCCGGAGTGATCCTGATGACGGCCGCCGCGACCGATTTTTCTCTGACCAGACCTGCCACGGTCCTGACGGAAAGGGAAGGCGACGCCCCCCTTACCCTGAAGGCCGGGGTTTTCCCTGGACCTTACGGCCGTTCCCTGCTGTTGGGCCTGACCGGCGTTATGCTGTCGGCCGCCGGGCTTTACGGACTGATCCGCTCCTCCCCTCGAGGCGAGCTGACCGCCCTGACGCGCCGGGAGTTGCTGAACTCGAAGGAAGATAATCCCGATTATTACCGCGAGCTGGGACGGCGGTTCCAAGGTGAAGGTTTTCTTTCCGACGCCGTGGATTTTCTGGCCAAGGCCGGAGACGCGGCCGGGTTGGAAGCCTTGGCCCAGGCGGCCATCGAGGAAGGCGATCTGTTTTTACTGACTAAATCGAGGAAGGCCCTGGGCCGGCTCCCGGAACCGGAGGAACTGGCCCGGTTGGCCGATAACGCGACCAGGCTGGGCAAGACCAGCTTCGCCGAGTCGGCCAGACGGCAACACCAGACCTCAGGGGCTTCCTCGGCCGAAACCGCAAACGGGTGAGTTCATGGCCAAGAGAGACTATTACGAGGTATTAGGGGTCAACCGGGACGCCAGCCAGGAAGAGATCAAAAAGGCTTATCGGACCATGGCCCTCAAGTATCATCCCGACCGCAACTCGGGCGACAAGAAGGCCGAGGAACTATTCAAGGAAGCGGCCGAGGCGTACGAAGTGCTCCACGATGACGAAAAGCGGCAGCTTTATGACCGCTATGGCTTCGAGGGCCTTCAGCGGACCGGCTTCAGCGGCTTCGGAGGCTTCGAGGACATATTCTCCAGCTTCGGCGACTTGTTCGAGGAATTCTTCGGCGGGACCAGGCGCTGGCAGAAATCCGGTCCCAGGCGAGGCCGGGACCTGCGCTATGACCTGGAGATCGAGTTCACGGACGCGGCCACGGGCAAGGAAGTGGAGCTCAATATACCCCGGGAAGAGAACTGCGAGGAATGCCACGGCAGCGGGTCGTCCTCCGGCCAGCGCCAGATTTGTACCTCCTGCGGCGGCCAGGGTCAGATATATCAGAATAAAGGCGTCTTCCGCCTGGCCACCACCTGCCCCACCTGCGGCGGCCAGGGCCGGGTGGTGACCGACCCCTGCCGGGCCTGCCGGGGCCGGGGCCGAGTGGAGCGCACGAGGACCGTCTCCGTGCGGGTGCCGCCGGGCGTGGACACGGGTTCGAAGCTGAGGCTGCGGGGTGAGGGTGAAGCCGGCAGCCTGGGCGGGCCGGCGGGGGACCTGTACGTGGTCATTCACCTGAGGCCCCACGAATTGTTCCAGCGCCAGGATGACCACGTCATCTGCCGTATCCCCATCTCCATGGTGGACGCGACCCTGGGCGCCGAGATCGAAGTGCCGACTTTGTCCGGAACACGTAAACTGAAAATACCCAAAGGCATCAATAACGGTGAACTCCTGCGTTTCCGGAGCGAGGGCTTTCCCAACCTGCGGGGTTACGGCCGCGGAGACCAGATCATGGAGATAGCGGTCCTGACGCCGAACAACCTGACCAAGCGCCAGGAGGAAATTCTGCGCGAATTCGCCGCCCTGGAAAAAGAAAAGAAAGAAAAGAAAAGCTGGACCAAGAAAGCCAAGGAAATGATGGCGGAGGCTTTGGGTTGAGCCGCGATCAGGCAGAAGGACTGACCCACCTGGACGATAAGGGCCGGGCCGGAATGGTGGACGTGGGTGATAAGGACGTCACCTCGAGGCGGGCCGTGGCTCGAGGCGCGGTCAAGTTGTCCGAGGAGACCCTGAACCTGATCATGTCCGGCCGGATCAAGAAGGGCGACGTCTTCACCCTGGCCCGCGTGGCCGGCATAATGGCCGCCAAGAAGACTTCAGACCTGATTCCGCTCTGCCACCCCCTTAACCTCAGCCACGTCAGCGTGGAAATCGAACCCCGGCCGGGTCAGGGCCGAATCGAGATAACGGCCGAAGTCAGGTGCGAGGGCCGGACCGGCGTGGAGATGGAAGCCTTGACCGCCGTGGCCGCGGCCGGACTGACCATTTACGACATGGCCAAGGCCGTGGACAAAGGCCTGGCCGTCACCGATATCGTCCTCTTGAGCAAATCCGGCGGCCGGAGCGGAACCTGGATCAGGCCCGAGCCGAGCCTGACGGAATCATAGACAGCCCCGGGCGGTGATCCCGGCCCGCCCCGACGATTCAGCCTCTCAGGCCGGCCAGAAGCAGGCGTCCAGCACTTCTTTTATCTCGCCCTCGGTCAACCGCACATAGTCCTCGGCCATGACCTCGGCCAGCATGTCCGCGGTCCAGACGTCATAACCCGGGTTGGCCTCGAAAATCCACGGTTCCCAGGCCGGTTCGACCACTATCTCGGGCGTGAACTTCCAGCCGATGTCGAAGACCATTTCCGGCGCTCGGCCCATGAAGACCAACTTGCCGCGGTATTGGCCGGCCACCAGATAGACGTTGGGGCAGGTATAATAGATTTTTATCCCCTCGCGCCTAAAGGCCGCTTCGGCGTACTGCTGGAGATGATCCGGATGCACGCTCGCGTGGACGTTGATGTGCATGTGGTTGGTGGTGGGCCTGACCGGGAATTCGAGCCCCTTCAGGAAATGATCGGACTTGAAATACTCCTCCAGAACCTTTTCCTCCGGGAGCCCCACCTTACGGAAGGGGAACCGGGCATAGAACCGATCGATGTACCAACGGTTCCAGATCAAGAGATTACAGCCGGATTCCCCGCCCTCGCGGGCCTTGAGCCCCACGTCTTTCTTGAAGAACCACTGGTAGTCGAAGTGAGGCCGGCCCAGGGGCTCGACTCCGTGCAGGCTGCCCATTCCCTTCTTGGGCGACATATGATCGATCTTCCGGCTGGAAGGCCAGCCCAGGCGGTGGAAATAGGCCTTCATGATGGCTTCCAGGGAATCCGGATGCACCGAAGTGTCCACGTAGGCGTGGATGTGGGTGCCTCGAGGGTCCGGGTCATTGAGGGCGGCGCAAAGCCGGCGCCAGTGATCGGAATCGGCGAAATAGGTCTTAACTTCCTGAACCAAGGCCTGTCGATCCATATTTATGTACCTCCCTATTGACGGCTGTTCCAGTTTGTATCGCTCCCCGGCCGCCGCGGACTTAGGCGGCCGGGGCCCGCCGACTATTTTTTCTTGCGGTCGTACGATCCGGGCTGGACCGGCGGACTGAAGACGCTGATCAGGACCAGCGGTTCGAGGCCCAGGTTCTTCACCCCGTGCTCGACTCCAGGTTCGGTGAAAACCGCCGTACCCGGCTCCAAGGCATAGGTTAAGTCTCCGACCTTGGTCTCGCCCCGTCCGGAAATGACGTAGATGATCTCCTCCTCGCCTTCGTGGCGATGGGCGCCGGGATCGCTGCCGGGCGGGAAAGTGACCACGCCTAGGATCATGTTCCGGCAGTCGCCTCGATCCGGGCCGATGAGTTTTTTCCAGAGCCGGCCCGGCAGGTCCAGGCCGACCGTGTCTTTTTCCTTAACGTAGTACATCCGCGAGCCTCTCCTTTAACCGGGCCGGCGTATCAATGGAAAAGATTGGGCACGAAAAGGGACAATCCCGGAAACACGGTTACCAGGGCCAGAATGACGGCCATGACCAGCACCACGGGCACGGCGGCCCGGGAAACCCTCTCGAAGGGCGCCTGGGCGATGGTCGAGGCCACGTACAGGGAATATCCCACCGGCGGGGTCAAGAGGCCGATGGACATGTTGATCACGAAGATCATGGCTATATGGAGCTGATCAACGCCCAGGACCTGGGCCAGGGGGATAATTACCGGCACCAGGATGATGGTGGCCACCAGGATATCAATCACGCAGCCCAGCAGCAGCAGGATGATGTTGAGCGCCAGCAGAATGACGTATTTGTTGCTGGAAAGGCCCAGCATCAAATCCTTGAACAGGTCGGGCACGCCTTCCCGGATGGAGATATAGGAAAAGACCGAGGCCGAGGCCATGATGATGACCAGTTTGGCCGTGGCCTTGGCCGAATTGAGCAGCAGCCCGGGCAGTTCGCGCCAGGATATTTCCTTGTAGATGAAGACGGCCACGAAAAAGGCGTAGACCACTCCGATCATGGCCGATTCGGTGGCGGTGAACACGCCGGACAGGACGCCGCCCACTATGATCAAGGGCATGATTACGGCCAGGATGGAACGCCGGAAAGTGACCAGGACTTCCCGCGGGCTGAAGCGGGCCGTCTCCCGGCCGAAGCCTTTTTTCTTGGAAACCCAGTGGCAGAAAAACATCAGGCTGAAACCGATCATCATGCCCGGCACGTATCCGGCCAGGAAGAGATCGAGCAGGGACAGGCCCGAGACCATGGAATAGATGACCATGGGAATCGAGGGCGGGATGATGTTGCCCAGGGGTCCGGCCGAACCCACCACGGCCGCGGCGAAATCCTTGGGGTATTTTTCCTTTTCCATGGACGGGACCAGGACCGTGGCCACGGCCGCGGTGTCGGCCACGGCCGAGCCCGAGATGCCGCCCATGATCATGCCGGTCAGGACCGTAACCATGGCCAGACCGCCCTTGAGGTGGGCCACCAGGGAATTGGAGAAATCCACCAGCCGTTGGGAGATGCCGCCCTGGGACATCAAGTCCCCGGCCACGATGAAACCGGGCACGGCCAACAGGGCGAAGGAGTCCATGCCGATCATCATGCGCTGGGCGATGATCTGCAAGGGATAGTCGCCGAAGATACAGGCCAGAGCCGCGGTCACGCCGAAGGAAAAGAAGATGGGCAGTCCCAACAGCGACAGCATCAGAAAGATTATCACGACGATCAGCATCAGCATGGGTCAAGCCTTTTCCCCCGTCTCACCCGCCCCGGCGGAATAAACCGGCCAGATTCTCCAGGTAGTAAACGGCCATCAGCAGTCCGCCGGCCGGGACCGAAAGATAGAGCCAGCCCATCGAGAGTCCCAGGGTGGGGGTTTCGGCTTCGGCCACCAAGGGGTAGATTTTAAGGCCCTGGTGGATCATGAGCCCGCAGAAGGCCAGAATCATGAGGTGGAGCAAAACCTGCCAGGCGGTTTTTAGAGCGGGTGGAAAGCGGTCCACGAAAAAATTGATGGAGATATGCCCTTTCTCCCGGGCCACCACGGCCGCGCCCAGCATGACCAGCCAAAGGAACATGATGCGGGTGAACTCCATGCACCAGGCCGGCGGGCTCTTGAAGACGTAGCGCAGGACTATGGAATAAAAGGTCAGTAATATGATGCCGGAGATAAAGACCTGGCTGGAGATATTGATGACCTTTTCCAGCAGGTTCAGGAACGTCTTCACGGGCCGCTCCTTGTCCCGGGACGCGCCGAAGCCGCGTCCCGGGTCTGACGGAGTAAGTTATTTCTTACGGCTGGTTTCCAATACTTTAAGGGCTTCGTCCATGAACTCGGCCCCGATCTTGCCGCGGAACTGTTCGTAGAGGGGCTTGGTTTTCCCCCGAAAAGCCTCGAAGGCCTCCTTGGAAATGTAGTTGACCTTGACGCCCTTGGCCTCGAGCTGTTCCTTGATGCCGTCGTCCAGCTTGCCCTGCTCCATCCGGGACCAGCGCATGGCCTCGGCCGCGGTCTCCTTGACCAGCTTCCGTTCTTCCGGGGTCAGGCCGTCGAAGACCTGCTTGCTCATGATCAAGGGCGCCGACTCATAGTAATGGTTGGTGCGGGAGGCGAATTTGGCCAGTTCATAGAGTTTGAGCGCGTAGCCCAGACCATAGGTGGTGGATATGCCGTCCACCGTGCCCTGCTTCAAGCCCAGCAGGCATTCGCTCCAGGCCATGGGCGTGGCCACGCCGCCCATTGAGTTCATGATGGACATGTCCAGCGGCGTCTCCACGGTCCTGATTTTCAATCCTTTCAAGGCTTCGGGATCGGTCACCGGACGGACGTTGTTCCAGACGCCGCGGAAGGACCAAGTGGCCCAGCCCAGGCCGACCAGGCCTTTGGCCTCCACCAGTTTGAAGAGCTTCTGACCGATGGCCCCATCCAGAAAGGCGTTGGCTTCGGGATGGTCATTGAACAAATAAGGCATCGCCACCATGAAGAATTCGGGCTGGATGTTGGCGATGACCGAGCCGCTGACCACGGCCGTCTCCAAAGTACCCAGGCGACAGCCTTCGATCATTTCCCGGTCCCCGCCCATGACCGCCCGGCCCAGAATGTGGACGGTCAGGCTGCCCTTGGAACGCTCTTCCAGCACCTTTTTCCATTTCTCCAGGCCTTGGTAAATGGTTGTTTCCGGGAGGGCCACCGTGGCCACCTGGATTTTTTTGGCCGCGGGCGCCTCGGCGGCCGCGATCAGCATCACGGCCAGGACGGCCAGGAATACGACCGCCGCCAGGGTCATCGTTCGACTTTTCATCTCGCTACCTCCTCCTGACGATTTGTTTTTGCCCTTGGGCTGAAAACCATGCGGCTGGTATTTCCTTCCGCCAGCCGACGGGTGAATCCGGACAGGTTCCTTCAGATGCTCCTGGCCAGATCGAAGGCGGCGTGCACGGCCTCGAGGGCCTGACCCGGACTCGAGCAGTCGCCCACCCGGAAGCAAGGTCCGGGCGCCGCGGCGGCCAGTTCATCCAATCCGGGATCGATCCGCACGCCGGTGGCCAGGACCACGAGGCCGGCCGGGAAACGCCATTGCCGGCCGCCGCCGATCAAGGGGCGGTCCGACGCGATGACCGCCTCGGGCGTTATGGCCTCGACCCTGAGGCCGGTATGGATTTCGACCCCGCTCCGTTCGAGGCTGGCCAGGAGCAGTTCCCTCACGCCGATACCAGGCTGGATATCCCGGGCCACTTCCACCAGCATTTCCACCACCGTGACCTCGAGGCCCCGGTTGGCCAAATGGGCCGCGGTCTCCAGGCCCACGGCGCCGCCGCCGACTATCACCGCCGGCCCGGCGGTCAATTTGCTCTGACCCGCCAGAACGGCGTGGGCCGTGGTCACCTGGGGCAGCTCGCGGCCGGGAATGGGCGGAAGATAAGGAATCGCGCCTACGGCCAGTATGAACACGTCCGCAGCGAGGCCGGCCATCCGGGCCGGCGTGGCCTCGGTCTCGAGATTGACCCGCACCCCCAACCGGGAAAGCTCACGGGTGTAATACTCGATCAAGGCCAGGAAGTCCTCTTTGCCCGGCGCGGCCGCGGCCAGGTTGAATTGGCCGCCCAGACGGTCCGCTTTCTCCAGTAGGATGACCTCGTGGCCGCGGAGCCTGGCCACCCGGGCCGCTTCGCACCCGGCCGGTCCCCCGCCGATGACTATTACCTTGAGTTTTTTCGGAGCCTGACCCGGAAGAGTTTCGCCTTCCCGGCCCACGGTCGGGTTATAGAGGCAGGTGATGGCGCCCCGACCCGGATGGCGCAGGCCGCCGAAACAGCCTTGGTTGCAGCGGAGGCAAGGCCTGATTTGGTCCCGGTGATGGCCCAACACCTTCCGCGGCCATTCCGGATCCACGATCAGGGGTCGGCCGAGGCCGATCAGGTCGGCCTGACCCGTGGCCACGGCCCGGGCCGCCATTTCCGGGGTCAGGGAATTGCCGGCGATGACGGGCAGGCCGACTGCCTTCTTGACCGCCTCGGCCAGGGGCAGGAGTATTCCCCGGGGCACGGCGCTGGGCGGAATGGAGATATGGTTGATGTGGCCTAGTCCGCCGGAAACGTTCACCGCGCTGGCGCCGCCGGCCTCGAGTTCCCGGGCCAGGGCCGCGGCGTCCTCGAGGCTGAAGCCGGGTTCGTGGAATTCGCTGCCGGAGAGGCGGAAGATGACCGGGAAGTCCCGGCCCAGCGCGGACCGGACCGCCGCCAGCACCTCGAGGGGAAAACGGAAGCGTCCGGCCCGGTCCCGGCCGTATTCGTCGGTCCGTTGGTTCCAGTAAGGCGACAGGAACTCGGCCAGCAGGCAGCCGTGGCAGGCGTGGATTTCCACGGCGTCGAAACCGGCGCTCCGGGCCCGCCGGGCCGCCGCGGCGAAGAGTCCGGTCAGATATTGTATTTCCGCGGCGGTCAACTCCTTGACCTCTGGTCCGGCGTCCGGCGCGCCGGCCCAGGCGACGTAACGGGGAAAGCCGCTGACGGCCGGCCGGAAGTACAAGCCTATCTGCAGGGCGGCCAGGGCGCCTTCGGCATGCAGGCGGCTGGTAAGCTTTTCGAGGCCGGGCCGGAGGTGGTCGCCGTGGATGGCCAGGGCCCCGCGGACGTGGGGCAGCCCGGGGTGGGGGCAGGCTTCCTCGACCGTGATCAGGGCCACGCCGCCGGCGGCCCGGGCCGCGTAATATTCGACCAGGCGGTCGGTCACCTGTCCCTGGGGTCCGGCCAGGCCGGTGGACATGGCGGTCATGACCAGCCGGTTTTTGAGTTCCAGACCGGAGAGGCGGAACCTGTCGTCTAACCGCGGCAATCTGTTTATTCTTTCCTTCTAGTTGTAGTAAACATTAATGCTGCAATATTGTTAACATTTCTATTCCCTTCCGACAGCGTTGTCAAGTGTTTTTCATGGACTAGATAAAGCGAATCGCTCCCAAGGCCGACCGAAAAACCTCCTCGACCCGGCTAGCACCGCTCTTGACTCCACCCCTCGGGACAGGCATAATAAATCCATTGAACCACCGGCAAGGTAAGCTTAACCGACCAGAGGCAAGGATCGATGGCCCCGAACACGATGAAAAATTCGGTCAAGAAAGACACCAAACGAGATTTCCAGAAACTGGTGCAACGGCTCGAGAACAAGATACTCATCGGCGGCTTCAAACCCAGGGAACGCCTGGTCGAAGCCCGCCTGGCCAAAATGTTCAACGTGAGCCGGTACTGGATCCGGGATGCCCTCAAAATAATGGAAACCAAGGGCCTGGTGACCATCAACCCTTATAAGGGCGCCGAGGTCAGCGAGCTGAGCGAGGAGGAGATCGAGGAAATCTTCGCCATCCGCATCTGCCTGGAACAGTTGGCCGCCCGGCTGGCCCTGAAAAACGTGAAACCGGCCGACCTGGCCGTCCTCCGGCGCCTGGCCGCCAAGATCGAAGAAGGCCTGACCGACCAGGACCTGGAGGAGATGATCGAGGCCGACAGCAGTTTTCACGACTACATCTTCCAACTGGCCAGGAACCAGACCCTGCGGCGCATGATCATAGACCTGAGGAACCGCAGCCACATCATCCGCTACTCGGCCTGGTCGTCGCCCCAGGTCCTGCAACTGGTGATCAAGGAACACGCGACCTTCCTGGAGGCGCTGGAGCAGAACGACCCGGAAAAAATCAACGACCTTTCGGAGCGCCACATCACCCGGGCCCGGGACGCCTACCTTTTCCAGCTCCGGGCCGGAGAAGCCCTGCGGCTCAAACGCCTGCCGGGCAAACCCCTGCTCTCGGTCTAGCCCTAGCCGGCCGGTCTCCGGCCGCTCCACATGATCAGGCCGCGGACCGATCGCCGCCCTCCCCCGCCCCGCCGCCTTCCGCCCTCCGGCCGGACCGTTATTAATCGTTGACAATAAGATCGATATTAAGTAATCTAATTGTTAATAATGTGGTCCACAATAAACGAGGTCCGGATGGACGTCTTTTCGCCCATTGAAATCAGCGGATTAACCCTGAAAAACCGGGCCGTGCTGGCGCCGATGGTCCTCAATATGGCCACGGCCGAAGGCGCGGTCACGCCCGCGCTTTTGGACTTTATCCTGGCCCGGGCCCGAGCCGAATTGGGCTATATCGTCCTGGGCGCCGCCTACGTCCATCCCGAGGGGCGGAGCCAGCCCAACCAGTTGGGCCTGCACTCGGATGATCTGCTGCCCGGGCTGATCAACCTAGCCGTGACGGTCAAACCTCACAGCCGGCTGGGCATCCAGTTGAGTTACCGGAGCCCGGGGCGGCTCCCGGACGCCTTCTCTTTATCGGAAATCGCCGCCATCAAACAGGCCTTTGTCCAGGCGGCCCGGCGAGCCCTCCAGGCCGGCTTCGACGCCATCGAACTCCATGCCTGTCACGAATACTGGCTCAACTACTTTCTTTCCCCTCATTTCAATCACCGCGCCGACCGGTACGGCGGCGGACTGGACGACCGTTTCCGTCTCCTGGCCGAAGTGGTCGCCGACATCCGCCGGCAGGTCGGCCGGGACATCCTGCTCGGCGTCCGTCTCAACCTGGATGATTTCGTCGAAGACGGCCTGCGGCTCGAGGAATCCCTGGAAATAGGCCGGCGGCTCGAGGAACTGGGCGTGGATTACCTGAGCGCCTCGGTGGGCCTGGCCCGGACCCAGTACCGCATGTCGCCGCCGGCCGAAGTGACCCGCGGATCGGAACTGGTCCTGGCCCGGGCCCTCCAGGAAGCCGTCCGCCTGCCGGTCATGGGCGTGGGCCGTCTGGACCGGCCTCGATATTTCCTGAAGGCGGTGGCCGAGGGAGGCGTGGCCCTGGTCGCCGCCGGCCGGGCTCTGATCGCCGATCCGGAGTACGCGGCCAAGATTCGACAAGGCCGCTTCGAGGCCATCCGGCCCTGCCTGGCCTGCAACTTCTGTCTGGCCTGCCTCCACCGGGGCGAAGCGGTCCGTTGCGCGGTCAATCCCGATCTGGGCCGGGAGCTTGAGGAGATCGAGCCCCTGGCCCGGCCGCTGAAGGTCGCGGTGGCCGGCGGAGGCCCCGGCGGATTGACCGCCGCGGCCACGGCGGCCCGGCGGGGCGCCCGGGTGACTCTCTTCGAAGCCGGAACGTCCTGGGGCGGAACGCTCAACCTGGCCAAGCAGGCGCCGTTCAAGGAGCCCATTCAGGACCTGATTGACTTCCTGGTCCGGGAAGCCCGTGCCGCCGGCGTGGAAATGATCTCGGGCCGGGCTTTGAGCCCGGCCGACCTGCCTGGGCTCGATCCGGAGGAAGTCATTCTGGCCACCGGCGCCCGGCCCATCCGGCCGGACCTGCCCGGTCTCGACTCGGGACCTGTGTTCACGGCCGAGAAGATGTTGGTCGACCCGCCGGCCGACGCGGGGGTAGACCTCATAATCGGCGGCGGACTGGTCGGGCTCGAAACCGCCCTGCGCTTGAGCGAAGCCGGACGGGACGTGACCGTGGTGGAAATGACCGATCAGCCGGGCCAGGGTCTGGGCCAGATAAGGCTCCGCCTCATCCTGGACCGGCTGAAGATGGCCGGGGTGAACCTGCTTTTGAACACCAAGGTCCTGGCCGTCGAGAACAATATGGTCCGGGTCCGGATCGGCCGGGTGGAAACCCGGCTCGGACCCTTCGACGCCCTGATTCTGGCCGTGGGCTATCAAAGCGATCCCGCGGTGAAAGACTGGCCGTCGGACCGGGTCCCCACCACCATCGTCGGCGACGCCAGGGAGCCCCGGTCCATCCACGAGGCCATCAGCGAAGGCCGCCGGGCCGCCTTGAAACTTGACGGCTGAGACCGCCGGCGCCGGCCTTTGATTGACGGCGCCTCGTCGGGGGGAGAAACCATCAATAACCTTGCGCTGACACCGTCGGACACCGGTCCGCGGCAGACTAGTCTGGAAGACCTGCGCCTTCTCCTGCCGGGGGTTCCGGCCGTGACTAGCCGCGGTTACCTGGGTTACTGCACGGTCCTGGCCTTTCCCCTGGCCGACGAATGGGCCCTCTTCGACGTCGGCCATTACGGCGACCGCCATCTGCTCCTGGCCGCCCTCGAGGCCTGGGGACTCGAGCCCGAGGGGATAAGACACGTGGTGCTGTCCCACCTCCACTTCGATCACTGCCTGAACCTGCCCTTGTTCCCCGAGGCCGCGGTCTACCTGGCCCGGGCAGAAATCGAATACGCCCAAAAGGCCGCCGGCGGCGAGGATACGGCCCTGCCCGATTTCTGGCCCGCGCTCCTGGAGAAGAGAAAACTGGTCCTGGTGGAGAAGGAACTCACCCTTTCCGCCTCCTGCCAACTCAGCCTCAAGCCCGGGCATACCCCCGGCGGCCTGGTCCTGCTTTATCAGGGTTCCAGGCGGACGGCCGTCTGCGGCGACGCGATCAAGAACGCCTGGGAAGCACTGACCGGCGAGATCGCCCAGGCCCGGGCCGGCCGGGCCGCGGCCAGGACCAGCCTCGAGGACATCCTCGACTGGGCCGAGGTGATCGTGCCCGGTCACGACCGCCCCTTTGCCTGGACCGATCGGGAACCGGAGTTCCTGGCGGGCTTCGACTGGGAAATCCGCGGCAGTCTTTATCCCGAGGCGGCCGATCTGCCTCTCCTGAACATTCACCTGCCGGCCGGAACCGGCCGCGGTCAGGTTGGCCATATAAGAACGAATCCCAAAAGCACCAACGAAGAGGAGGGTTAAGCGATGAAGAAGAGAGCATTACTTGGGGCGGCTGTCTTGGGACTGGCCTTGCTGCTGGCGGCCAACCTGGCCGCGGCGGCCGAGTTCACCCTGAAATTCGCCAACCCGGTGGCCAAGGACCACTCCTGGGGCCGGGCCGCCGAGGAGTTCAAGAAGATGGTGGCCGAAGCGACCAAGAACCGGGTCGAGGTCCAGGTCCATCATTCCGGCGCCCTGGGTAAGATCAGGGAGACCCTGGAAATGGCCAAGGCCGGCACGGTTGACCTTGTGCTCTGCGGCTCGGGCCACCTGACCGCGTACGTACCCGAACTGGGCATTCCGGTCCTGCCTTATCTCTGGAAGGACCGGGAGATAATGTTCCAGGTCCTGGACGGGCGCTTTGGAGATTATATCGGCGCCAGGATGGAGGAAAAGGGCTTCGTCTCCGTGGCCTGGTGGGACAACGGTTTCCGCCACGTCTCCAACAACACCCGGCCGGTCCAGGCGCCCGGAGACCTCAAAGGCTTGAAGCTGAGGACCCTGCCCACCAAGGTGCACGTGGCCTTTTTCAAGGCCCTGGGCGCTTCGCCCACGCCCATCGACTTCACCGAGCTTTTCCAAGCCATGCAGCAGGGCGTGGTGGACGGTCAGGAAAACCCGCCGGCCATGGTCTATTTCAACAAGTTCCAGGAGGTTCAGAAATTCTATTCCCTGACCGCCCACGTCAACGAGCCGGGCAACCTGGTCATGAGCAAGGTGGTTTACGATAAACTGCCCAAGGACGTGCGGCTGGCGGTGATGATGGCCGCGGAGAAGGCCACCATCTGGCAGAGGGAAGCCACCGAGAAGGACAACAACGAGTTCCTGAAGAAGCTGAAGGAAGTGGGCATGAAGGTCAACGAAGTGCCCAAGGAGACCATCGCCGAATTCCGCAAGACCGCCCAGACGGTCTATGCCGAGGCCTTGAAGGACCTCGGGCCCGGGGCCAAGGAGATGGTGGACCTGCTGATCTGGTCCAACAAGTGATTTGCCGGGCCTAGGAGCGGCCGGCCCCTGGTCCGGCCGATCAAGCGATCGGGGTTGCTCCATGTTCTATCGCCTCTTGTCCCGTCTGGTGGAGTGGCTGGTGATTGTGGCCGCGGCGATCATCGTCGGCGCGGTCACCATCGAGGTGATCCTTCGCTACGTCTTCGGCGGTTCGCTGGTCTTCACCGAGGAACTCACCCGGTACGTCATGGTCTGGATCGTCTTTCTGGGCAGCGCCCTGGCCATCCGCGACAACACCCACATCGGCATTGACGTGGTGGTGAAGCGACTCGGACCCAAACCGAGGGCCGGGGCGCGCCTGACCGCTCACCTGCTGACCCTGCTCTTCCTGGCGGCCCTGACCGTCGAAGGCTTCAGGATACTGCCCCGGCAGCTCGAGCAGACGTGCATCACCATGGACGTGCCGATCCTGTATTTCTATCTGGCCATACCGGTGGGCGGCGTCTTGATGATGCTCTTCCTGGCGCCCAAGTTCAAGGAGGCCTGGCGGGACCAATCCGCGGCCGGGCGCCCGGAGATGGAAAGGAATCTCCGATGCTGATCATCCTGCCTATCGTCTTTGTCCTCACCATCATCCTGGGCGTGCCGGTCTGTTTCTGCCTGGGCCTGGGCGCCCTGGCCTACATGGTCCTGGGCCAGGGCATGCCCCTGAACCTGCTGCCGACCCTGATGTTCGGCGGCATTGACTCGTTTCCCCTGATGTCGGTGCCCTTTTTCATCATGGCCGGCGATCTCCTGGCCCGGGCCGGCATCCTGCCGAAATTGATCGACCTGGCCGACGGCCTGGTGGGACATCTGCGCGGCGGCCTGGCCTACGTGACCATCCTGTCGAGCATGTTCTTCGCCGGGGTGACCGGCGTGGCCGTGGCCGACGCGGCCGCCGTCGGCTCGATGCTCATTCCCGGCATGGTCAAACAAGGATACACCCGGCCTTTCTCCGCCGCGGTCACGGCCGCGGCCTCGGTCATGGGCCCCATCATCCCGCCCAGCGTGGCCATGCTCATCTTCGCCTGCGTGTACGGCGGCGGGATATCCGTGGCCAAGATGTTCCTTATGGGCGCGGTCCCGGGCGTTATAATCGGCCTCGGTCTCATGGCCCTGGTGCGCCTGCTGTCCGGCAAATACCGGATACCGCTCAGCCAACAAAACTTCAACCTGGTCAAGCTCGGCCGTTCGTTCGTGGCCGCCCTGCCGGGGCTGATGGTGCCTTTCATCATCCTGGGCGGCATCATCGGCGGCATCTTCACCCCCACCGAGGCCGGCGCCGTGGCCGTGGCCTACGGCCTCCTGGTCGGCCTGTTTCTGACCAGGCGGCTCAGACTCAAAGACATCGCCGCCTGTTTCCTGGCCAGTTGCAAGACCAGCGCCATGGTCTTCATGATGCTGGCCACGGCCAAGGTGGTCTCCTTCATCCTGACCGCCCATCAGGTTCCGGCCCTGATCGGTCAATTGTTCACCCAGATGACTTCGTCTCCGTACATATTCCTGCTGCTGACCATCTTCTTTCTGTGGCTGCTGGGCTTCGTCCTGGAAGCCGTGGCCACCATGATCATGCTGATCCCCATCCTGGCGCCGATAGCCGTGGCCTACGGCCTCGAACCCCATCACTTCGGCCTGATCATCGTCATGACCGTCCAGGTGGCCCTGCTGACCCCGCCGGTGGCCTTGAGCCTGTTCATCTGCTGCCCCCTGGCCGAGTGCAGCCTCGAGGACGCCGCCCTCGAGGTCTGGCCGTTCATGGGTTTTATACTGGCCGTGATCGCCCTGGTGGCCTTCTGGCCCGGGGTGAGCACCTGGCTGCCGAGATTGTTTAGCTTTTGATTCCATATGACCGGGAGGATATCGAGATGTTCAAGAAACGCGAGGTTTATGAAGTTCCCTACGGGTACCGGGCCAAAGTCGGCCTGATCGTGGTGGGCCCCAACCTCAACCCCACGCCGGAGATAGCCCGGATGCTGCCGGATTACGTGCAAATCCGCGAGACCCGCATTCACATGGAGCCCGTGGTCAACGTGGAGGAATGCTCGAAACTGAGCCAGCCCCTGGGCCAGGCGGCCAAGGTCCTGTCCGAAGGCCTGACCTCGCCGGTCTTGGGCAATCGTTCGGCCATCGCCTTTGCCTGCACCGCCGGCTCCCTGGTGGGCGGACCGGGCTGGGACAAGAAGGAAATCGAGATGATGGAAACGGCCGTCGGCTGTTTCCCCTGCGCCCAGGCCCTTCCGGCCCTGCGCTCCCAGAGCGGAGGCATCCCCTGCACCACCACGGCCACGGCGGCCGAGGAAGCCATGCGCTTTCTGGGCTTCAAGAAGATCGTCATCGCCGGCCCGTACATTGAAGAAATCAACGAAAGGTTCCGGGTCTTCTACGAGAATTCCGGCTTCCAGGTGTTGAAGGTAATGGGCCTGGGGCTGTCCGATTTGTACGAAATGGGCGCGACCAAGCCCTCGGAGGCCTACCGGATCGCCATGTCGGCCGTGGTGCCCGAGGCGGACGGCGTCTTCATCACCTGCACCAACTTCCGCTGCAGCGACGTGATCGAGGAGATCGAGCACGATTCCGGCAAGCCGGTGGTGACCTCGAACCAGGCCACGGCCTGGCACCTGATGAAGCTGCTGGGGATCAACGACGTGATAGAAGGCTACGGCCGGCTGTTGCGCCAAGTCCCCCGAGGCTGATACACTGACCGGCCGGACCGGGTCCGGGCCCGGCCGGCCGGACCCGACGACCCAGTGGAGCGACGACGATCATGAAACGACTGGCCGTTCTGCATACGGTCTTCTTCCTGGCCGACCTGTTCAAGAAGCGAATCGCCGAACGATTTCCCAAGCTGGACTGTTTTCACGTCCTGGACGAGAGTATCCTGCCGGACCTGTTCCAGCAAGGCGGCCTCACGCCCGCCCTCGTCCGGCGCATCGTCACCCAGGCCGTGCTGGCCCGGGACGCCGGCGCGGAGCTGATCCTCTTCACCTGTTCTTCCACCTCTCCGGCGGTCGACACGGCCCGGGCCCTGGTGGACGTGCCCATAATCAAGATTGACGACCCCATGGCCGCCCGGGCCGTCACCCTGGGCGAAAGGATCGGCCTCCTCTGCACCGCGGCCACGACCCAGGAACCCAGCACCCGGCTTATTCTGGAGCACGCCGCCCGCCTGGGCCGGCGGGTCCAGGTGACGTCCGAATTGGAAAGCCGGGCCTTTCAGGCCGTCATGTCCGGCGACCGGCCCGGGCACGACCGCCTGGTCAAGGCCGCGGCCCGGCGTCTGAGCGAACGGGTCGAAGTGGTGGTCCTGGCCCAGGCCTCCATGGCCCACCTGGCGCCGGAACTCAATGAATCGCTGCCGGCGCCGGTTCTGGCCAGCCCGGACCTCTGCCTCGAGGCCCTGGCCGCTATGCTGGAGGAATGAGTCAGGCCGGAAGCGACGGCCGCCTAGACCAGGGGCCGGCTCTCAATTATCGTTCTGAACGGGCGAGGACGATTTTTTCCCCGGCTTCCCGCCCTCGAACGGCAGGAGCCGGCCGGCGGGATCGAAGACCAAGGGCCGCGGGTCGAGGTCAACTTCCAGGTCCGGCCGATCCCGCAATTCCGGCAGTAGGGCGGCGGAAACCCAGAAAGTCTCGAGTTCCAGGGTGTTGACTATCCGGACCAGCCGGACCTGATCCGGACGTGAAGCCCGGCTCAAGGCCGTGGTCACGACTTCCCGGTCGTTTTCCAGGGCCAGGGGCAGGCGCACCGAAGGCCATATGCCCGTGGTCAGGGCGTTGGTATAGGTGGCTTTCAAATCCACCTTGTCCAGAACCCGCCTGGTGGTCAGATCAACCATGCCGATGCCCATCGCGTTGCCGCCGGACTCGTCCGTCAGGTCCAGCACGATCAGGGTCCGGTAGTCCGGAACCCGAGGCCCGCCGTCACGGCGCCACAGGCCTGTGACGTTGGGGTCCAGTCCGGCGCCGCTGATGTTCTTGCCCATCTCGTCCACGATGAGCACGTCCAGGCGGTCCAGGGGCAGACGAGGCAGCAGAGACCAGGCCAGATCGAGCAGTTCTTCGTCCGTCTCGACGAAATCACGCGGCCCCGCCAGCCGCACGGTATGAATCCGCTCCAGGCTGTTCTCCACCAGGGCCAGTCCGGCCAGGACCGGCGCCTGCTCCAATATCGTCCGCGCCGCGGGGATGATGGTTTCGGCCAGACCGAACTTGTGCATGTTGAGCGCGCCCTGGTGTTTGCCGCAGCCCACGGCCAGCATCTTGCACAACCCGGATTCGACCCGGCCGCGAAAGGCCGTGTGAGGTTTGACCCGGTTCATGACCAGCAAATGGCCGGCCTGGAGAGCGTCCCGGGCCAGAAAGGCTTCGGCGCCATTGGCCAGGCGGCCCAGGGAAACGACGTCCATATTCGAGACGACCGGCGCGCCGACCGATTCTTCGGTCACCCCCAGATGCTCCAGAAGTTTGGCCTGACCAGGACCGGTGGCGCCGCCGTGGGAGCCCATGGCCGGCAGGATGAAGGGCCTGAGTCCCATCTCCTTGAGCAGGCGGATGACGGTGGCCACCAGCAGCGGCAGGGCGTTGATCCCGCGGGAACCAACGGCCACGGCCACGCTCCGGCCCGGCTGAACCCGGGACTTCAGGTCCAGCCGCTGGAACTCGCGCTCGATGGCTCCGGCCGGGTCGGCCTCCCGGGCGGTGGAAAACTTCTGCCTCACGCGATGGAGGGAGGGGAGGTCCATCAGTCCGAACCTTGACCAAAGATCAGCGACTCGCTAGGGGCGTGGTTGGTCATCGCACCCTCACTCTTCACCCTTGACCATGGCTGATATCCTACCACGCGGGCTGGTCAGTCTTCAATCCCGGCCAGGCGCTCGGCCGCCTTTTTCCCGGAATCATTAATTTGAATTTACATACCCGGCGTCATATGATATATAACACTATTTTTATTGACTCGGCCGGCGCGCCTCCCGGCCGAATCAGGCCTTTGCCAGGGGAGTGACCATGAACGAAAAGCAGGTTGAGCGATTCAAAAAGCTACTTCTGCAACGGCGCCGCGAACTGCTGGGCCACGCCGACGCCACGGTCAGCGATATGACCGACCAGAAGGACAACTTCCCCGATCCCACCGACCGGGCCTCGGTTGAATCCGACCGCAACTTCATCCTGCGCCTGAGGGACCGGGAACGTAAACTGATCGCCAAGATTGACGAGGCCCTGGAAAGAATCGAGAATGGAACCTTCGGCATCTGCGAGGACTGCGGCGAGGAGATCGGTCTCAAGCGGCTGGAGGCCCGACCGGTCACCACGCAATGCATCGAGTGCAAGACCAAGGCGGAGGCCGCGGAAAAAGCCAGGGGGGAATAAACACGCCCGGGCCCAGGCCCGGTCGGCGTCGGACCATTTGACCGAATCCCGGACCAAGTAAACACTTCAGCCCAACCCTAGACGCGCCCCAAGAAAGCCAGACTCGACCATGGGACGGCGGCGGACCAGGCCGCGGGAAGGTCGGCTCCCGGTCCTGGATATCCGGGGCTTACGGCCCGGCGGAGAGGTCGAATCGGCCAGCGCGGGAGCGAGCGCTTTCCCGGCCGGTCCGTCGGCCCCCCAAGAGGCTCGTGAATCGCCGGCCTCGGGCCTGAAATCCTGCTCGGGCCGAGCCGCGGGAGGAAACCATGCTCAAAGCCATGATCAGGAATTTGGTCCGGGGTGAAGACCTCGCTCCGGCGGAAATGATCGAAGCCATGGAACTCATCCTGAGCGGCCAGGCCCGCCCATCGCAGACGGCCGCCTTTCTGGTGGCCTTGCGCCTCAAGGGAGAAAAGGCCGAGGAGATCGCCGCCGCGGCCGAGGTTATGAGGCGTTATACGCCCCGGATCAGCGCCTCCGACGACGTCGTGGTGCTGGACCGGGACGAGATAAACCTGGACGAGGAGACCGTGGCCAAGACGTGCAGCCTGGACCAAGGCCTGACCAACACCTTCAACATCTCCACGGCCACGGCCCTGGTGGCCGCCGGGGGAGGCATCAGGGTGGCCAAATACGGGTCCCGTTTCGAATCCACCTTTTGCGGCAGCGCCAACGTGGTCACGGCCCTGGGTCTCAACCTCGATCTGACCCTGACCGAAGTGGAACGCTGCCTCGAGCAGATCGGCCTGGGCTTTCTCTACGCCAACGTCTTTCTCACCCCGCTCCGCCACCCCACCCGGGTCCGGGAAGAGATCGGGGTCATGACCATCTTCAACCAGATTCAACCCCTGGCCAATCCCGCCGGCGGCCAAAGACAGGTGCTGGGCGTGTACCATCCGGAAAAGGTGGTGCTCATGGGCAAGGTGCTCAAGCTCCTCGGGTGCCGGGAAGCCCTGGTGGTCCACGGCCAGGACACCCTGGACGAGATATCCATCACCGGTCCGACCTTGATCAGCCATTTGAAGAACGGCGCCAATTACCATTATGAACTCGTGCCGGAAGACCTGGGCCTTACCCGGGCCGGGGTCGAGCAGATCAAGGGCGGCCACGCCGGAGACAACGCCAAGATAATAAGAGAGATACTTGACGGCGCCCCCGGACCCAAACGCGACGTGGTCCTCCTCAACGCCGCCGCCGTCTTCCTGGTGGCCGACCTGGCCGCGGACCTGAAACAAGGCCTGGAGCGGGCCAAAGAGGCCATAGATTCCGGCCGGGCCAAGGCCAAACTCAACGAGTTGATCGCCTTCACGGCCCAATGCGGCGTATATCAACATAAAGACGTGAGTTGATCATGATGACGCCGTCCCACCCCGACCAACCGGCCGCCGGGTCTCAAGTCCCCACCCAGGCCCAGGCCTTGATCTCCGAACTGGAAAGAATGCTGGGCAACGTTTACGCCGATCTGCTCGTCCCCAGGGAAAAGGTCCAGGCCGTCATCGCCCAGGCCCGAAGTCTGATCCAGGAGGAAAAAATCTGGCCCGGCGGTCAAACCCAGGCCGATGAATACGCCGAAACCCTGGCGGCCATAGAACGCAAGATCTCCCAGGCCCTGGCCTTGAAAAAGCTCAAGGAAGAAGGTCTGGTCAAGGTGGTCAAGCTTTGACGGACTTGTAAAAAGTCCGTCATCAGGCCGAGGGCGAATAAGCCCCGGCCTGGGGTGAGGGTGGAACCACTTGAATTTACTTCAAGTGGCGGGAGAGGGGTAGCCCTCTCCCGCCGAGTAAAAAGTCGGTTTTCGACTTTTTACGAGGTTATCAAGCTTTAAGAGTCCGACGCTCCCGCCACCGCCGGTTTTTCATGCCCCGAACCAGGGGGTCAACCTCGACGCCCCGGATCAAAACTGATATTATATAAGGGCAAAGGCGAGGGGGGAGATGGCGCCGTTCGGGATTGATTCTCTGGCCGCCCAGGCGGGACGCGGGATAGACCCGACCTACGCCGAGGGCGTCCGTAAAGGTTTCGAAGGCTCGGGCATTCTGGCCGGCTTGCACACCCTGATCCCGATCCTGCTGGTCCTGCTGGGCGTCATCCTCCTGCTGCTGCTTCTACGCCTGCTCTTCCGGCCGACCCGGATAAGGTTCGGCCGCATTCCCACCGAACAGATCACCGACCCGGACAAAATCCGGGACATCATAAAGAAGTCCATCGACCTCAGGGCCCTTTATGACTTGGAGGTGTTCCATCCGGATTACAAACAGATATACAAAGGACAGGTCCTGGGCCTCAACCAGGACGGCGATCTGGAGATGGAACTCGGGTCATACACGGACCCCAACCTCGACTTCCAGGATCAGGAGGCCCGGGTGGCCTTCGGCGTTTCCCGCCGGGGCCAGAAGGAATTCTACCAGTTTGAGACCTTCGCCCGAGGCCTGGGTTACACCAAGGCCCTGGGGCTGAAGCAGAGGGTCGTGGTCTTGAGCCCGCCGCGGACCATATCTCTAGGCCAGAAACGGCGCTACCTAAGGGTCTCGCCGAGCGGCCAGTTCGCCTTCAAGGCCGAATTTCTCGAGCCGGCCATGGTCGGCAACCGTTTCCTCCTGAACGCCTTCCGGCGCCTGCACGAGGTCGAGGTCCTGGACGTGGGCATCGGCGGCCTGCAAGCCATTTTAAAAGCCCGGTCGAACGAACTCCGGATCAGGCCCGGTCAGGAGGTCTACCTTCACTTCCACCTGCCTTTGGCCGGCCTTAAAATCCAAAACGTGCCCGAGGAGATTCGCGCCCGGGGAAAGATTATCTCCATCGAACGCCTGGCCACCGGCCGCCGGGTCATGTCCAGGATCATGGACGAGCAGACCGTGGGGCCCCATCTCATCCGGGTCCAGTTCACCGGCCGGGGATACCTGGACGCCCGCAAGAAAACCGTCCTCTTCCGGCCGGTCACGCTCATGGGCTTTGAAGACCTGTCCCGCTGGGTCCAGGCCTTCCAGCGTTACAGGATTCAACGGGAGAAGGCGGCCCGAGCGATCTCCGAACCGACGACCTGACCCGCCCGCCGTCGAAGGGCCTCACCCTTTCATCCGCTTCCTTTCCCGGATTTTACTCGAAAAGCAGGACGAGCTTAGCCAGCACCTCGTCCATAATCGCCGCCGGCACGCTTTCCAGCTTTCGGGCCCGGCGCGAAGATAGATCGAGGGATCGAGGCTGGTCGCACCGAATAACGCCGGTCGTGCCCGTTCCCGCTCCAGTCAGCGACACGGCAAAGCCCGCCGTGCGGGCGTGCCGGCCGCCGCTGGTGATGGGCAACACGACCGGGGTTTTGGTCAGGTGGTTGAAGGCGGTCGGAGACACCACCAACACGGGCCGTGTTCCCTGTTGTTCATGGCCTGAAGCCGGGTCCAGCGACACCAGGTAAATATCGCCGCGCTCCATCAAAGCAACTCTTGGCCGACGGGCTTGCCGTCCAACCAAGCGCGATCTTCCTCGCTGATCTCGGCCGAGGCGTCACATTGAGCCAGCAGATCCTCCAGGCGGTACCGCGGCCGTGGCGTCGGTTCGACCACCAGGCGGCCGTTATTGATGGCCAAACTGACCGTTGCGCCGGCGTGCAAGTGCAACAGGTCGAGGATGGCGGGTGGTACAGCCAGCATGATCGAGCCGCCGACCTTTCGCAGATTAGTTGTGTACATAGTTCCCTCCACTACCAGAGTTATATAAAAATATAACTCCAAGCGGTCTAACTTGCAAGCCTCCACCCCCACTCCCAGGCTAGTCCAACCTCGAGGCCAACTCGAAGACGGGGCCGCAAAAGAGGTCCGGCTCGCCGGCCGACTCGGTCAAACCAGCCGCGGCGGCCAAGGCCCCCTTGACTTCCGACCCGGGCAGGAGATACCCGGACAAGATCAAGACCGGCCCGGCCGGCTTAGAGGCGCCGGCGGTCAACCCGGCCGCGACCGCGGCCGCTTCCCGCCGCAGTTCCGGCAGTTCCGACCTGGCCCAGGCTTTGGCCGAGGCTTTGGCCAGAAAAGCCGACCAGGCCGGCCGCCGGATGCGGGCAAGGCCCTCGGCCGGAGATGAACCCGGATCGGCCGGGAGGGGCAGGGCGATCTCCAGCAGCGGCTCCAGAACCTCGGTTTTTGACTCCCCGATCATTCTGGCCGAAGCACGGCCCCTGGCCAGGGTTTGGTCCATTTCCGCCAGCAGCCCGGGCCGATCGGTGAGGAGCGGTGTTCCCGGCGGTCCGCAGGCCAGGTAAAAATGGACCCAGGCCGCCAGACGCGACGTAATCTCCCGGGTCTCTTCCTCGAAGCTCGGTTCCAGGATCGAGACTTGCGGCGGCGGTCCTGTTTCTTCGTCCGGTTCGACACCCATCACGCCGGCCAGTTCGCTTTCATTTTTTTCCACCTCGGCCAGAAGAACTTCCACCTCCTGGCGTTTCCGGTCCAGGTCCCGGGCCAGGGTGAGCCAAACCTGGGCCGTGCGCCGGGGATCGTCTCTTTCCTCCGGGCCGCTCCGGCCTTCCTTCAGTCTGGCCCGCAGGCGGTTGATCGAGCTTTCCTCGTCTTCCGGGTCCAGATTTTTCAGCAGCGACAACGATCCTGGTTCGGGGTAATATTCGGTCAGGCGGTTAAATCCGGCCAGGACGCTTTTCAGTTCGGCTTCATCCTCGAAGAAGGTCGCTATCGGGCGAAGGAGCCGGCCCTCGGCCTCGGCCTCCAGCAAAGGCCGGCCGGGCTGGTCCAGCGGGAGCCGATAGAGTATAATCCGGTCGAAAAACAGGAGCGTCCTGGCCAGGCGAAGCGGCGGCAGGTCCACGTCCGGGAAAAATAAAGCGCCGGCGGGCATGATCCTAGTCCTTTTCCATTTCCGATTCTAGGTGGAGTCCATGAGCGAACACGTGCATCTGACCATGGAACAGAAGATATTCGAACTCGACCTCAGCGTGGAGGCCACCAGCGCCTACATCGTGGTGGCCTCCATTCTGACCGACAACCTGAGGCCGAACTGGCCGACCATCCGGTCCCGCTGGACCGTCTCCGAAGAAGCCCTGGGGCGGGCCCTCGAGGAATTGTCGGTCCGGAACGTGCTGGTCAAAAGGCATTCCTCCGACGGAGAGGCCTTGTACTACACCAGTCCTTCCTCGCTCTGGCGCTGAAAGTCGGCGCGTCGTTCCTTCCCGGACAATAGGCCGGGCCGTCATGACTGTCAAGAATCAAGCCGGGGGCGTCTCCGGCCGGCCGGGCGCTACGTCATCGGCGGTCCCGTCATCAATCGTAGGGGCGGTCCCGCGTCCCGCGGGATTACGTCCGCCCATCTAACAGGCGGTGACGAATCCGCCCCGTTTCGGGCGGGGATGAACCCCGCCCCTACAATACCCGCGATCACTGTCATTCATCCTAGGGACGGTCCCGCGCTTCGCGGGATCATGTCCGCCCGGACGCCTTGACTTGCTCGACCCTTCTGGCATAATCATAGCCTCGAACCACCACCCAGGACGCAACGTCTGGAACTCGGACGGGAGAGGATCGAAACATGGCCGCACCGCTTTGGACCCCCTCGCCGGAAAAGATCAAACAAGCCAATATGACTCGTTTCATCGAATACGTGAACCGGCGTTATAAGCGCTCATTCACCAACTTCGATCAACTCTGGGACTGGTCGGTCGAGGCCATACTCGATTTCTGGGCCGCCTGGTGGGACTTTTCCGGGGTCATGCATTCCCGGCCGTACCAACAGGTGGTGGACGATCCGAACAAGATGCCGGGCGCCCGGTGGTTCCAGGGAGCCGAACTCAACTTTGCCCAGAACCTGCTGCGCCATCGCGACGACCGGATCGCCCTGGTCTTCCGGAGCGAAGGCCGGCCAACGGCCGGAATGAGCTATTCCGAGCTTTACGGCCAGGTAGCCCGCCTGGCCGGGGCTCTTAAGGCGGCGGGCGTGGTCAAAGGCGACCGGGTGGCCGGGTTCATGCCCAACATGATCGAGACCGTGGTGGCCATGCTGGCCGCCACCAGCCTGGGCGCCATCTGGTCTTCCTGCTCGCCGGACTTCGGCATCAAGGGCGTGCTGGACCGCTTCGGTCAGATCGAGCCCAAAATCCTCTTCACCGCCGACGGATACTGTTACGGCGGCAAGACCTTCGATTCCCTGGAGCGGGTGGCCGGCATAATCGCCGAGCTTCCGGCCACCCAAAAGGTGGTGGTGGCGCCCTACCTGAACCCGCGGCCCGACCTCGGCCGGGTGCCCAGGGCCGTGGCCTATGGGGACTTCATTTCCGGTCATACGGACCGGGAAATGGAATTCCTCCAGGCGCCGTTCGAGCATCCCTTGTACATAATGTATTCCTCGGGCACCACGGGCAAGCCCAAGTGCATGGTCCAGAGCGCGGGCGGCATCCTGCTGCATCAGTTGAAGGAGCATATTCTGCATACCGATCTCAAGGCCGAGGACACCATCTTCTACTTCACCACCTGCGGCTGGATGATGTGGAACTGGCTGGTCTGCGCCCTGGCCGTGGGGAGCAAGGTGGTGCTTTATGACGGCTCGCCTTTTCATCCCGGGGCCGAAGCGCTGTGGAAGATGGCGGCCGAGGAGAAGATCAGCGTCTTCGGCACCAGCGCCCGCTATATCCTGGCCCTGATGCAGGCCAAGGCCCGTCCCGGCGCGAATCATGACCTGAGCGCCTTGCGGTGCCTCTGCTCGACCGGATCGCCCCTGCCAATCGAGGGGTTCGAGTACGCCTACCGGGAGATCAAGGCCGACATGCAGTTGGCCTCGATCTCCGGCGGCACGGACATAAACGGCTGCTTCGCCCTGGGCAATCCCATCGGCCCGGTCCATGCAGGCCAACTCCAGTGCCGCGGCCTGGGCATGAAGGTCAAGGCTTACAACGAAGAAGGCCGGCCGGTGGTCGGCCGGACGGGCGAACTGGTCTGCGAAGCCGCCTTCCCGTCCATGCCCATCTACTTCTGGGACGATCCGGACGGCCAGAAATACCTGAACGCCTATTTCCGCCGCTTCCCGGGCGTCTGGCATCACGGCGATTTCATCGAGATAACCAAGGAAAACGGGATCATCATCTACGGCCGCTCCGACGCCACTTTGAATCCCGGCGGCGTGCGTCTGGGCACGGCCGATATTTACAGCGTGGTGGAAATACTGCCGGAGGTGGCCGACAGCTTAGTGGTGGGCCAGGACTGGCAGAACGACATCCGGGTCATCCTTTTCGTCAAATTGAAACCCGGCTTCGAACTGACCGCCGAACTCAAAGCCAGGATTAACAAGGCCATCCGGGAGAACGCCAGCCCGAGGCACCTGCCGGCCAAGGTAATCCCGGTGGCCGACATCCCTTACACCATCAACATGAAAAAGGTGGAACTGGCCGTGCGCAACGTCATCCACGGCCGGCCGGTGACCAATCGGGACGCCCTGGCCAACCCGGAGTCCCTCGAGCTTTACGCCGACCTCGAGGAACTCAAGAGCTGAGCAATGGACCTGAAGCGGCTGTCCGTCTTTGGCAAAGTCATGGAGACCAGGAGCTTCTCCCGGACCGCCCGGGAACTATCTCTGACCCAGCCCACGGTCAGCGGCCACATCAAGAGCCTCGAGGAGGAAATCGGCCTGACCCTTTTCGACCGGCACCGCCGGCTGGTCAAGCCCACGGCGGCGGCCGTGGTCTTGTACGACTATGCCCAGAAGCTTCTGGACTTGAGCCGCGAGGCCGGGTACGCCCTGGAAAGGTTCCGGGGTCGGGTGGCCGGCGGGATGCGCCTGGGCGGAAGCAACATCCCCGGCGCCTATTTCCTGCCGGCGGTCATCAGCCGGTTCCACCGTCTTTATCCCGAGACGTGTTTGAGCCTGGTCATAAGCGACACGGCCGGCATCGTGGACCTGACGGCCCGAGGCGAGATCGAACTCGGCCTGGTGGGCGCGGTTCACGAGCGGGCCGACCTGACCTACGAAGCGCTGCTCGAGGACGAGATGGTCCTGGCCGCGCCGCCGGATCACCCGCTGGCCCAGGCCCGCGGTCAGGCGGATTTAAAGGCCCTGGCCGGGTCCGATATCATCCTGCGGGAAGAAGGTTCCGGGACCCGGAAGGCCATGCTGGCGGCCCTGACCAAGGCCGGGCTCGAGATCAAGGACCTGAGGATAGTGGCCGAACTGGGCGGCACCGAAGCCGTCCGGCAGGCGGTGAAAGCCGGCCTGGGCGCGTCCATTCTCAGTTACGTGGCCGTGGCCGACGAGGTCAAGGCCGGTTCGATCAAGGCGGTCAAGGTGCGCGGCCTGGACCTGTCGCGCCGATTCTATATAGTGACCAACGAGAAAAGGACGCGCTCGCCGGTGGCCGCGGCTTTCCTCGAATTTGTTAGAACCGAAGGGAAGAACATGGCCTGGTTCAGGCCGGAGAAGACCAAGTAATGAGCGAGACCAAACTTACCCAGACCGTCCGGGCCGCGGGCTGAGCTTCCAAGCTGGGTCCGGGCGACCTAGGGGACATAGTCAGCCTCCTGCCCCAGGAGAAGCATCCTGATCTGATCGTGGGCTATGACCTGGCCGACGACGCCGGCGTCTTTCGCCTCAACGACGAGGTGGCCCTGATCCAGACCGTGGACTTCTTTACGCCCATGGTCGACGATCCGTACACCTTCGGGCAGGTGGCCGCGGCCAACGCCTTGTCCGACGTGTACGCCATGGGCGGCCGGCCCCTGACGGCCATGAACCTGCTTTGTTTTCCCGTGGGCAAGATGGAAAAAAACGTGGCCGTGCAAATATTGAAAGGGGGCTGGGACAAGGTCCATGAAGCCGGGGCCGTCCTGGTGGGCGGCCACAGCGTGGACGACCTCGAGCTAAAGTACGGGCTGTCCGTGACCGGCGTAGTAAGACCGGACCGGGTCCTGACCAACACCGGCGCCCGGGCCGGCCAGGTCCTGGTCCTGACCAAGCCCCTGGGCACCGGCCTGGTGTCCACGGCCCTCAAGGGCAACCTGGCCTCGGACGAGGTCGTGGCGGAGATGGTGGCGGTCATGACCGCGCTCAATCGAGTCGGCGGGGAAGTAGCGGCCGACTATGGCGTGACCGGCGCCACGGACGTGACCGGCTTCGGCCTGCTGGGCCACGGCCTCGAGTTGGCCAAAGCCAGCCAAGTGCGGCTGCGGATAGAAAGCGCCCGGGTGCCCGCTCTCGCCGGCGCCCTCGAGTATGCCTCCCTGGGCCTGGTCCCGGCCGGCACTTGGGTTAATCAAAACTTCTGCGCCAAGTCAGTGGCCCTGGCGCCGGATATCAAGCCGGAAACGGTCAGCCTCCTGGCCGACGCCCAGACCTCGGGCGGTCTCCTTATGGCCGTCCCGGCCGACCGGGCCGAAGACCTCGTCCTCCTGCTTCAAGCCAGGGGCGCTCCCCGGACCGCGGTCATCGGGCAAGTCCTGCCCGGCCCGCCCGGGACCATTGAAGTCGTTTGAAGCGAAGCTAGGGATTGGCCTTGTTCTTCAGGTCGTAGAGGTCATCCAGCGCCCGGACCCCTTTGAGAAGGTAATCACCGGTCTTCCTGGCCTTTTCCACCTCGGGCTTCGGCGGCCCGGCCTTACTGCCTTCGGCCGGGGCCGGCGAGACCGCCGGCTTGGCGGTCTCTTTCTTTTCCGGGCCAGGCTTTTCTTTTTCCGGCGCTGAAACCGGCTCCAAGGATAAAGACTGGCCGGCTTCCCTGATCCGGCCTATTTCCCGAGGCGTTATGCTGGTCAAGACCCACATGAACTCGCCGTTCCTGAATTCACCGGTTTTGGTCCCGCCGTCGGGCAGGGTCAGGACGCCCAGGCCGTGGAACAGTCCGTCCTTGAACTGACCCTCATACTTCAGGCCGTACGAAAAGATCATTACCCCGATACCCTGCTGGCAGTCGCCTCTCAGACAGTCGCCTTCCATCGCTCTCGAAGATAAGGGCGCCATCAGAACCAAGGCCAGGGCGAACAGGACCGCTCGGCCTGAATCCAGGCGGCGTTTGTAAATATAGCTCCAATCCGGTTTAAACAGTCTCATGATCACCCGGGACCAGTCTCGGGGATTTACTTGATATATTATCATGGTTTTGCATTTTCCCCAAACTCGACCCGAACCAAGCGACGTAGGGGCACGGCGTCCCGCGGGACGCGGGATGCCCCTACCCGGTGGGATTGTTTCTTAGAAGTGCATTACCCCCCGCGGTGCGGTTGATTTTAAGGGAAAGAAACATTCGTGTCATTGCGAATCCCGGGAAACGCGGGATGAAGCAATCTCTATTAATCGGAAAAATGCTTACTGATTTTCAGACAATTTCTTCAGTATGGGGGCCAAGACCTTTTTGTTAGGGGCAAGACCGGCCTCTTTGCAGGCGGTTAGGTAGTCACGAAGAAGATTTTGCATCAAAGCCTTAAATGCCTGGGGCAATCTCAGAAAATGAGGGGATAATCGCCTTATTCCTTCAAGGAAGGATAGAGCGGCTTCTCGATTCTGTCCAGCCTCCCGGTGAATATTCCCTTTGGCGCCATATGATTTGGCTAAGACCGGCTCATAGGCCGCCGGATTGGCCCTAGCCAGACGCTCGTATATCTCCACCGCCCTTTCCGCCGCTGACAGCGCTTCCTCACGACGGCCCAAGGCACTATACAGATTCCCCAGGTTGTTCAGACTACTGGCCAGGTCCGGCTCATAGGCCGCCGGATTGGCCCCAGACAGACGCTCGTAGATCTCCATCGCCCTTTCCGCCGCTGACAGCGCTTCCTCACGACGGCCCAAGGCACTATACCGATTCCCCAGGTTGTTCAGACTACTGGCCAAGTCCGGCTCATAGGCTGCCGGATTGGACCTAGCCAGACGCTCTCTTATCTCCACCGCCCTTTCCGCCGCTGACAGCGATTCCTCACGACGGCCCAGAGTCGCTAGATGACCGCCAAGATTATGGTGAAGCCGCGCCCGCTCGGCCTCCGTTTCCGAGCCCTTGACCAGTCTGGACAAAAGAGACTGAACAACATCAACCCCCCAGGCGGCCAGGGCCGGATTTTGTACTGGTATTCTGTTATCCACGTCCAGAAGCTCTTCCTTCGGCCGGCTGGCCACAATGGGCCGCACCCAGTCTTCAACATGAAAGTCGGTAAAGGTGAACAGGTCCTGGGCAAATCGGATCATGTTTTCCCAGGCCTTGAGTCCCGCCAAGTCAAGGACTCTGGTCAGAGTCAGGGGACGGAGAGTCGGTCTTTCGTTAAGTACCTGCGCCGCGAAGCCGGAGGCTAAAATATCAGGCCTGATAGGGTTCAAGACCGTGGGGCTGGCTGCCCGGACCTGGCTCAAGATTGGTCCCAGGCGCTCAACAATCTCTATCGGTGGAATATGGCCGCAACCAATATCTCTGGCCTCTTCAGATAAAAGTTTCAGCCAGGCCGGATCGTCCGACGGCAATGGGCCGGTGAGACATAGCAGGGCAATGGCCCTCTCAACCATATACCTAACTACGTGGCTAGCCCCAGTGCTTTGACGGGCAAGGTAATCCCTCTCCCGCTTCACCCCATCCTGGACCAGGTCTTCCCGCCGCCAATTGACCAGGTTTTCGGCCCGGCCCTCGAAACAGGCCTTCAAGGCCGCCATTTGCAGGTACAAAGGCCGGCCGCCGGTGTTATGGGCCAGTAAAATCAAGGCAGGTTCATCGGGTTTTGGGAAGGCTGGAGCCTTTTTCTTGGTCAGCCTGGACCATTGGTCCATGGCCGTCCGGGCGATCTGGAACATGTTTTCAGTCAGACCAGCTTTTTCTTCGGCCGGAGGGTCCAGTTTCAGAATCGGCGACGCCGAGGCTTCCAGATCATGGCCCCAGGCTCCTTCCAGATTGGCCATATCCCGAAGCCAGCCCTGGCCCGGCTCGGCCGAGCGTTCCAGGAGCAACACCCGGAGCTTGATTGTGTCTGATTTGCCCCTATTCCCGGCGGCCAATATCAGGCCGCGTTTCAGTAGTTTCTTAAGAGGTTCCACCTTGCCCGCTGCGTAATCCACAATAACCAGCGTGGGATGGTGGGGAATCCATTGATCGAAGTTAGAGTGATCAACTAAGTTCGCCAAGTTGTCCCGCTCCAGGAATCCGGCCTCCCAGCCCTGCTCTCGATATTCCAAAGCCAATTCCTGGGCCAGGCGGGTTTTGCCCATGCCGCCGTCGCCGATAACCACCTTCCATAGGAAGCGATTCGCCGCTTCAAGCCATTCGACCAGGGTCTTCCTCTCGCTCTCCCGGCCCACCACTGGAACAAACTGGTATTCCGGCCTGAGCCAGGTACTGGGCGGATCGCCGGCCTTAGGTTCCCGCAATTCCAGAGCAAGGCGAAGCGGCGGGACGTCCCTGAAAAGTATCGGGCCGGATTCTATTTTCAGGGACCATTTGTTGTCTGTATCCCTGGGGTCAAACTCATAAGCTCGATAAAAGAACCAGCTCTCTTCCAGCCGGATTAACCGGAAATTATTGAAATGTTCCTCCCCGGCCAAAGTGGCTCCGCCAGTCAAGTGCCAGGTCTTTAGGGCGATCCGATCAGCCTCCCTGACTTCGCCGTGGGTATGGCCGGTCAGCAGGAAATGGCAACGGCGGCCGAGGAAATCCCAGGTATTAGGCCGCTTGTCTAAAGCATTTTTTTCCGCGTAGTTCAGAAAATCCTTGGGGTGATGCATCAAGGTCAGAGTGAGTGGCGCCGCCGGCAGGTCTTTCGGACTCGGCAGGCCCCCGTCCACTTGCATCTGTTTGATCAATGGCAGACCGATCCATAGTTTCTCTTTATCCCGGTCATCCTGGGCGAACCAGGCCGAGTTGACGCAGGCGACCCGGAGACCTTCATGGTCCCTGACACCGCATAAATAGTTTTCCTCGCCGGCCAAGCGGTAAGTAGGCAATCCCAAATCCCGGCAGAAGTCGGCGTATTTTTCAAACGGTTTCTTGAAATGGTCCGGGATCGGTTGGTTGCTCAAAACCCGGTCGGCTTCAGCGGCGGTACCGGGCCGGGCATATTGTCGGGCTAGCGGCCGAATCGAATCATGGTTGCCCGGGCAAAGGAAGACGGCTTCAGGCTCAAGGGTTAGGTCGGCCATGAACTTATTCAGCCAAGTCCCGGCTTCTTGATAGTCTATTTCATTGCCTGACCAACCCAAGTCACCGGTAATGAGCAAATGGGTGGGGTTCCAATCCGGTTCAAGCCTTTTCAGGCATCTGGTCAAACCATCGAGGGCTGATTGGAGAGTGCTAGGGCGGATCCCGTCTCCTTTCCAGCCGAAGTGCAGATCGGAAAGGTGGAGAATGACAATAGGCTGATCGTTCGGGCGGTTCATGATTCCTCGCCTGTCAGGGCCGGGGTGTGTTCGTGGCTCGAACCGGCTTTGGTTTCATATATCCCCCTAGGTTCATGAAACCAGGGACGCACTAATATCAAGGCCAGGATTGGGTAAGGAAACACGTTGAACAGGAAACAAACCTATTATGATTCAACTTCCCAGGCGAGGCAAGAAAAAGATAACCTTGCAGTTATTAGCGGCGTAGGGGCACGGCGCGCCGTGCCCCTACTCCTGGACAGGACCGTGTGTCATCTTACCCTATGCAGCACGGCAAGTTTTGGGCGGAAGAAACAGCCTCGGTTAGGTTGTTTCTTAAAAGCGAAGTCACGCCCTGTCGTGACTATTAAATGAATCATATCCGCTATTTATAGCGATTGCTTCGCTTCGCTCGCAATGACCATTCACTATCTTCAGCCACTAATAATTGAATTGTTACGCTCACCCGAGCCTGCTCAAACGAAGGCTTGCTTGTCCGGCCCGGCGCCTGTAAGCTGGAAATACGAGTATCGCTTGTTTCCAGAAGATCGAACGGTTCGGCTGGCCATTTCATTTTGGGGGAAGCTTGACCCCGGGCAGGAGGATACCAATGCCGGTCACCGAAGTCCCTTACTCGATACTGGTCCTGGCCCCCTTCGCGCCGGTCCCGGAGACCGGCCCGCAAGGCGGACTCATCCCGGCGGATTTGAGTTCGTTGGACGAGGCCGCGGCCGCGGTCAACCCCAGGTTTTATATCCCCGCTCCCCTCGAGGCCTGCCCGGCCGGCGGGGTAGCCATCGAAATCAAGAGCCTGAAGGATTTCAAGCCCGACCGGCTGGTCAGCAACACGGCCTACTTGAAAACCGTGCGGGAGGCGGGCCGATACGTGGCCGAGGCCCTGGCCGGCGGCGCCGCTCCCCGGAAGATAAGCGAAAGGCTCAGGTCCGACTGGCCCGGACTTCCGGCCGGCCTGACCAGCCCGCCGGCCGGATCGAGAACCGGGAAACGCGCCCCCAGCCAGGTGGACGATATCCTGACCCTGGTGGCCCAACCCGAGGGAGGCGGCAAAACACCCGGCCCTCAAACCAAGGACTGGCCGGCCCGCTTTGACGATCTGCTGGCCGATCTGCTCCGGGCGATATTTGGCCAGCCCGAGTTCAGGGCCGCCGAGGCGGCCTGGCGCGGCTTGGAGGTCCTGGTCAGCCAAGGCCAGATCAAGGAAGGCCAGGGGTTCAAGCTCAACCTGGCCACGGTCAGCCTGGACAGCCTGGAAGAAACCTTGAACCGGCTCAAGGACGATTTTTCCGCTCTGCCACCCCATCTCGGCCTGATTGACCTGCCGGGGGACAGTTCCCCGCGCGGCCTGGAATTGCTGGAAAAAACGGCGAACTGGGCCGAGGAACTGTTGACGCCGACCGCCTGTTGGCTCGGCCCGGCTTTTTTCCATTTAAAAGACTGGAGCGAACTCAAGCGGGTTCCCTACCTCAAGCACTATTTGGAAGACGCGGCTTTTGCCAAATGGCGCAAGCTGGCGGACCGGTCCGCCGCGGACTGGCTGTGCCTGACCCTGAACCGGTTCCTGGGCCGGCTGCCTTACGGCCGGGACAACCGGCCCAAGGGCGTGTACTTCGAGGAAGAGGAGCCGCTCTGGCTGAGCCCGGTTTGGGCCTTGGGCGCCTTGGCCGCCCAAAGCGTGAACGGCTTCGGCTGGCCGAGCCGGCTGACCGATTACAATCGGGTGAGCCTGACCAACCTGCCTCTGGCCGGCGCGGGCGGCGAGGGGCCCGCCGCCACGGAGATGCTCCTGTCCGAGGATCGCTTGTTCGAGTTCATCGAGGTCGGTCTGTCCCCCCTGTTCGGGCCTTTGCGCAAGGACGTGGCCTTCCTGCCCAAGGAAGCCACCCTGGCCCGCGGGTCATTCAAAGGCCAGCTTTTTGTGGCGCGGCTGTTCGGCTTCTTGTTCTGGTGCCGGGAGAACCTAGCCGTCCCGGCCGGGACCGTCGAGCTGGCGGGTCAGGTCAAAGCAGCCCTGGCCCGGTTCTGGGAAGGGACCGGGCATCAGCCGCCGGATGACCTGGAGGTGACGCCCGGCGGCGCCGGTCCGGAGGGGCCGGTCCACTTGAAAATCGGCCTGACCCCGCCCCGGTCGGTCTGGCCCGGCGCATCGAGGCTGGAATTCACCTTCAACTGGTAGGCGGCTACTTCAGCTTGATCACGTAAGCTTCGGCCTCTTCGGTCTGGGCCAGCGGTCCGAAGAGAACGGCCGAGGGGAAACCCTTGACCCGGAGATAATAGGAAGAATCGCTCTTGAGTTCGTTTTGCGCGGCCCAGGCCGTGTACTCGACTCCGCCCAGGTCGATCTTCATTCCCTTCATCGGGTATTCGAGCACCGACCTCTCCGGCAGCTTGTGGGCCGGCCCCACCCCGTGGGCGTCTATGTCCCCTGCGTTGACGCCGAACATCACCCCGTTCCAGGCGTGTCCTTGGGCCGGACCGACTTCAAACCACTGGCCGATCCCCGGCAGGCCGTAAACGTCCAGGCGGTAATCGGCCGGGACCTTCTTGACCGGCATATTGGCCTTGGCCGCGATTTTGACCCCCAGGTTGGCTTGGGCGGCCGAGAGAACGTCCGCGGCCCGGAGCGGCGAAGGCAGCGTCTCTGGTTTGATTTCGCCGGCGGTGACGGCGATCAATATTGGAAAGCCGTGACCCTTCTGGTCCTGTACGCCCAGGGCCAGCAGGGACAGGCCGTAGCGTATGGTCGGTGCAGCCAGGGCTTCGGCCGAGCCCAGGACGATCCAGAGGGCGGTCTCTTTTTTGACTAAGTCTTCCCGGGCCCCGGCCCAGGCCATTTCCTCGAGGCGGTCCTGCCAGAAGTGTCCGGCCGGGCTGAGGCCGTATCCGGCGATGGCTTGATACAGCTTCTTGGCCTGGGCCTCGTCCTTGTCCTTGTTCAACACCGTTATCCAGACGACTTTGTTCATGACCCCTCCTCATCCGCCGACGGCTTCGAAGTCTATTTTGAACGAGCCGTCTTCATTCACGTCCAGGTGGACCTGGGAGGGCATGGCGCCGGTGGCCATGTTGGCCAGGATGGTCCGGGACAGTTCGGGCAGCACGTTCCCGTTGAGTATGAAGTCAACGTTGCGGGCGCCGGTCTCGACTTCGGTGCACCGGGCCAGAATCTGGTCCACCAGGGCCGGGACCCAGGTCAGGGTCATCTTGTTGTTTTCCAGGAGCGTCTTCTGAATCCGGCCCAGTTTCAATTCCACGATCTCGCGCATGGCCTCGGGTTTCAGGCTGACGTAGGGGACGATGTTCATGCGGGCCAGCAGGGCCGGTTTGAAATGCTTGGACAGGATGGGCCGGATGGCCCCGACCACGGCCTCGAGGGGCGGCGCCTCTCCGCCCGCTGTCATTTCCTGGATCACGTCCGTGCCCAGGTTGCTGGTCAGGATCAGGACCGTGTTGCGGAAGTTGACTTCCTTGCCCTCGCCGTCGGCCAGAACGCCCTTGTCAAAGACCTGGTAGAACAGGTTCATCACGTCAATGTGGGCCTTTTCCACCTCGTCCAGCAGCACCACCGAATAAGGCTGCTGCCGGACCGCCTCGGTCAGCCGGCCGCCTTCGCCATAGCCCACCAGCCCGGGCGCGGCGCCGATCAGGGTGCTGACCGTGTAGCTTTCCTGGAATTCGCTCATGTTGATGGTGATGACGTTCTTTTCGCCGCCGAAGAGCAGGTCGGCCAGCGACAAACCGGTTTCGGTCTTGCCCACGCCGCTGGGGCCGACCAGGATAAAGACGCCCAGGGGTGAATTCGGGTTTTTCAATCCGGACTTGGCCGATCTGATCACCTCGGCCATGGCCTTGAGGCCCAGGTCCTGACCCTTGATCCGGGCCTCGAGCCGATCTTCCAGATGGAGGACGGTGTCGGCCTCGTCCCGCAGCATCTTACCCACCGGCACGCCGGTCCAGTCCGCCACCACCTGGGCCACCACGTCCGGGCTGACCTCGATGCAGATCATGGGCTCCGGCCCGCCGATTTCGGCCAGGTCTCGATCCGCCTGGTCGAGCTGGGTTTTGAGTTCGGCTTTTTGGTCCGCGTCTTCTTCGCCTAAAGCCTGGAGCCGGCGCCTCAGGTCCAAGACCCGTTCGGCCGCCTCCTTTTCCTTGAGCCAGGCGGCCTTGATCTCCTCGGCCTCCCTGGCGCTCTTTTCGATCAGCTCGAGGATGGTCCGATAACGGTCTTCGTCAATGGCCAGGCCGTTGACGCGGTCGCGGTCCAGGCCTTTCTTCTCGCGCTCGAGGGCCTGGATGGTCCGTTCCTTGTCCTCGAGCCTGGCCGGCTTGGCCGACAGGTTCACCTTGACCCGGGCGCAGGCCGTGTCCAGCAGGTCAATGGCCTTGTCCGGGAGGAAGCGGCCCGAGATGTACCGGTCGGAAAACTCGGCCGCCTTGAGAATGGCGTCGTCGCGGATGATGACCTTATGAGAGGCTTCGTACGCTGCCTTGAGGCCGCGCAGGATTAGGGCGGCCGTTTCGACCGAAGGTTCGGACAGCTTGACTAGCTGGAACCTCCTGGCCAGGGCCGGGTCTTTTTCGAAGTACTTCTTGTACTCGCTCCAGGTCGTGGCCGCGCAGGTCTTGAGTTCGCCCCGGGCCAGGGCCGGCTTGAGCAGGTTGGCCGCGTCCGAGCCGCCCGCCTGGCCGCCCGCGCCCACCAGCGTGTGGGCTTCGTCAATGAAGAGGATGATCGGTTTTTCCGAAGCCTTGATCTCGTTGATCACGCCCTTGAGCCGGCTCTCGAACTCGCCCTTCATGCCCGCGCCGGCCTGGAGGGCGCCCATGTCCAGGCCCAGGAGGGTCACGCCCTTGAGCAGGTCCGGCGCGTCCCCTTCCACGATGCGCAGGGCCAGACCCTCGATGGCCGCGGTCTTGCCCACGCCGGGATCGCCCACCAAAATGGGGTTGTTCTTGCGGCGGCGGGCCAGGATATCCACCATTTCCCGAATCTCGTGGTCCCGGCCGAAGACGGGATCGATCTTGCCTTCCTTGGCCCTGGCCGTGAAGTCCTGGCAGTACTTGGCCAGAAACCCGGCCGCGGCGGGGGCGGCGCCTTCGGCGGCTCCGGCCGCGGCCTCGGCCGCCGGCGCTTTTTCCTCGGACGAGCCTTTGACCATGGTCCAGAAATCCTTGAGCAGGGCCTCGCGGCCGATGGTCTTGATCAGATCGGCGTAGGGGCCGGAAGCGAAGAAACCGGGCTTGGCCAAAAAGGCCAGGACGATGGCCCCGGAACGGACCTTGGCCTCGGACAGGTCAATGGAGGCTATCATCCAGGCGTCTTGAATCAGTTCGATGAGCAACGGAGAAAAGACCGGTTTGGCCGCGTTGCCGGTTTTGAAATCCTCGAGGGTGGCGGTCAGGGTCTTGGACAGCCGGCCGGCCTCGACCCCGAAGGCCCTCAGGATCAAAGGCAGATCGCTCCGGGCGTCTTCCAGGGCTTTCACCAGGAAGTGTTCGATGGTCACTTCGTAGTGGGTCCGGGTGACGCATAAGCCCGCGGCGCCGTGCAGCGTGCCGGCGCAGAACGAATTCAATTTGGACAAAAGGGTCCGCAAATCGACGTTGATCATGGCCTGACTCCTGTGTGCCTGGAGTTAATCTATAGTTGAAAGTAAACCTTGGCCTCTCCTTTGAAGTCGGGACCGGCGAAGAGCCAGGTGTCGTATCCTAACCAGGACCACTTGGGTTGGCCCAAGGCCATGGTCCGGACTTCATCCTCCTTCACCACCAACTCGATTTCCCTTTCCAGCGGCTGGGTCAGATAGAGCCGCGACAACTCGCCCACCTGCGCGAAGGCCTCGCCTCCGGGCAGGAGATCATGGAATTTGTCCTCGCCCAGGGGACCGGCCTCGATCCTGATCTTGCCCATCCGGTCGGCTATGAGGCTCCCCAGGTAAGAGTCCCGGCCCAGCCCGGACCCCTGCAGGCCCAGCCGGCATTGCTGGTCCTCGGGAATGGCCATCAGGCGGGCCACGTTGTTGATCACGTCCAACTGGGGCAGATCCAGGGCGTCGGCCAGGAGCGTTTTCAGGCCCAAGGCCGGACGCGGACTCATGGTAAAAAGGCCGATGTACCGCCACAGTCGGCGCGATTGGGGCACGGCCTGCCAGAACTCCTTGAGACCCAGCCCCAATAGACAAAAAAGCCGTTCGAGGTAAGGCGCGGCTTCTTCTTCGACCGTCTTCAGGAACCAGCGGTTCTTGTTCCAGGCCTGAAAAAACAAGCGGTAATACGGGTCTCCGAGAACGTCCAGAAAATCACGGGTTACGGATCGATCTTCGGCCGCTTCGTCCAACAAGTCTTCGGTGTAATGGGTGGGCAGGGGCGAAGAAGCTCCATAAAGCCCCAGGAAAGTGGCCGTGATCCGGTAGCGGACGCCCGGTTCAGCCGGCACTTCTTCGATGCTCTCGACGTCCGTGCCCGGAAAACTGAGGGAAAGGAGGGCCCGGATGCGCAGCAGGTCGTGAAAAAGTCCTTCCTCCCTATCCTGGCGGAACTGTTGGGCATAGAAGCGCAGGAGCCGGACGGCCTGAAAAAAGGAATAGGCCCGGGGGCGTTCCAGGAGATCGCTCTTCAGATCAGTTGGCGGTCGCCTGTCCTGACCGGCCATTCGTACCTGTCTCCCTTGAGCGAATCCGTCACCGTAAGGTGGGTAAAGCAGTTCACGCTGGCGTAGGTGCCCAGGAAATAGTCCATGACGCCGCCGAACAGGTAAAGGTCGCCCCGGCTGGCGAAATGGTCCGGGTTGAGCTTGAGGTTTATTTCCTGACCGCGCAGGGCCAACCCGGCCACCAGGCGGTTCACCGTCCGCACGCTCAGGTCCACGATACCCTCGAGACGTTTCTCGTTGGCCAGTATCACGGCCCGGTCCCGGCTGTCGGGAAAGATATAGAGACGAAGCATGGCCTTCAAATTATCCCGCGTGGCCAGGGTGAGCAGATTGAGGGACAGGTGGGAGAGAAACCGCCAGAGCAGGTTCTGGCCCAGGGGCGGCTGCACCACGCTGGTGGGCGGCAGGATGTTCTTGAAGGCGCACAGGTCGGGCGAACTGCTGGTGGCCTGCGAGATGTCGCCCAGTTTGAGGTTCTCCGGCAGGGCGGCATTGGTGCACCACAGTTTGATGGACAGGGTCTCGGTTTCGGGCGCGGCGGCCTTGTCCGGGTAAGCCACGGACAGATAGGTTTCCTGGATGTTGCGCACGGCCGAAGGCCGGGTGTTGACGTAGTAGCTGGGTGTGTCTTCCGTCGACGGGACGAACAGTTCAAAAGGGGCATACGGCCGCCGCCGGACCGTGCCGGAGGCGAAACCGACCACGCTTTCCACCGAGTAGACCTGGTATTTGTCGGGTTGGCCGCCCGAGGGCACCAGGCGGTACTCGGGCTGACGATGGTCCAGGGTGACCGGGTCGGCGTCATGGGGAAATATGTTCACGGCCGGCGTGGCGAACAAGACAAAGGAATCGGCCCGGACCTGAGGCGGCAGGGGCGGCAGGGACTTGAGAACGAAGGCGATTTCAAATTCCGAATCCGGACCTCGGTCCTGCCAGCGGTCCAGGCCGAGGAGGTCTAAAAACAGAAACTTCTGCGGCAGGATGAAATACTCCTGGAGTATCCGGTAACCGGGGAACGATTGATGCGGATAGGGCAGCAGGCTCTCTTCGTTGACCAGACCCACTGGTTTCAGGTTTTCAGGTCCCAGGGCGACGGCCGTCCGTCCCGGCGCGGAAACGCTCCAGCTATCGAGATTGCCGATCAGCAGGGACCAGATGGTGGCCGCTTCCCCGTAAGGTCCGGCCAGGTGAAGGCGCAGGCGCGAAGATTTCCAGGCCGCCAGCGGGACGCCGGTCACGGCCAGGCGGAGCGTTATCACCGGTCTCCGACCCGGCTGATCCACCAACCTGGCTTCGATGACCGAGAGGGGAAACACCTCCACGTCATAGCAGGTCCTGAAGCCGCACTTGACTCCCTCGACGGGCACTGAATCCAGGGCCGTGCCGGCGGGCACGACCAGGGCTTCCTTAAGGCTCTTTTTAGGCGAGAAGGTGACGATGGTGGTGGAAGGGATGGGCCGGAGATAATGCGGGAAGATCAGGCGCATGAGGCCGTGGATGACTTCCGGGAAGTCGTCCTCGAGTTTTTGGCGCACCAAGCCGGTCAGGAAAGCCGTGCCTTCGAGCAGCCTTTCCACGTCCGGGTCCTGGCTGGGCCCGCTGAGCATGGGCGCCAGAGCGGGATGGGCCTTGGAGAACTCGACCGCCAGCTCCCGCAGGTGATTGAGCTCCTGTTGATAAAACCGGCTGATCATGGCTGACCGGGCGCGGGCTCCGTATCTTTATTAATAACCTCGTAAAAAGTCGCAAACCGACTTTTTACTCGGCGGGAGAGGGCTGCCCCTCTCCCGCCACTTGAAGTAAATTCAAGTGGTTCCACCCTCACCCCAGGCCGGGGCTTAATCGCCCTCGGCCTGATGACGGACTTTTTACAAGTCCGTCTTTATTTATTGATCTTGATCCGGCCGTCCGGGTCAACTACGGTTTCGAAGGCCACGGGCATTTCGAGGTGGTTGTCCAGGGTGAGTCGACCTTCGATTTTGAATCTGAGTTCCAGGACCTGGGCGCCGATCGGCTCGGCGTTGATCTGCACCGAGCTGAGACGAGGCTCGTATTTGGTTATGACTTGTTTGATGGAGCGCACCAGGTCCTTGATGGTCTCACTGGAAAAGTTGGAGGCCAAGTCCGTGAAGTCGGGCATGCCGTAGCCCTGGTCAATGGGCGCGCTGCCTTGCCGGGTGTTCAGAATCTTGCGCAGATGGACCATGATCGAGGTCACCAGTTGGTTGGGGTCGGTGGCGCCCCGGTAGCCCGGCTCGGCCTCGATATGGCGCAATCTTTCCAGCAGTCTTTCCCGCAGCATGGCCTTGGCTTCAAAAAAGCCGGGCGGGGCTCATCCCCGCCCGCGGTCCCGCCCGGCAGGCACTGGCCTCCCGTCCTGGTGTCAACGGCTGCCTTTAAGCGGGGCGGACCGGCCGCCCCGGTTATCTTATCTTCAATCAGGCCTTGGGCGCCTTCCAGTCGTCCACGGCTTCCTTATTGGCCACCTTGTGGGACCAAGTGATCTTTTCGTAAGTGAAGTAAACATCTTCCATGTCCAGCCAGGGTTTGTTGTCCGGCAGGAAGGTCATGGGCTTATAGTGGTGAATCTGGACCACGATGGCGTTTTCGAGCTGGACCTGGAAATAGAGTTCCTCCTGACCCTTCTCGTTGATATGGTAGTAATCCAGGCTCCATTTCTTGGTCTGCTCGCCGGTGCAGCACATCTGATAGAGCAGAGGCGAGGCCGGGTCCACGTGTTTGGTGACCATGAAGGGATGATGAATCCGCTGGCCGGTGGGCAGGCCGGTGTGGGTGTCACGGGGAATCTCGACGTTGTGTTCGATCGAGTAGACCAGGATTTTCTTCTCCCGGCCTTTTTGGCTGCAATCGCCTTCAATCGCGCCCTGGTTTTTGCCTTCGAGGGTCAAATAGCCCGTCATTGCCATGTCTCAATTCCTCCTTTGCCTGAAGTGGTTGATCAAGTTTCCGGGAATCGCTTTTCAACCTCCGGCCGGGACATCGCCGTCCGCCGGTCAGAAACGCAACTATCAAGACTGATAACCTCGTAAAAAGTCGCAAACCGACTTTTTACTCGGCGGGAGAGGGCTGTCCCTCTCCCGCCACTTGAAGTAAATTCAAGTGGTTCCACCCTCACCCCAGGCCGGGGCTTAATCGCCCTCGGCCTGATGACGGACTTTTTACAAGTCCGTCAAGACTTATCCAGCTTGCCCACCAGGGACAGTTCGAAGGAAGCGCCCATGTACTTGAAGTGGGGTCGGACCTTCATGGAGACGGCGTACCAACCCGGTTCGCCGGCCACGTCGCTCACTTCTATCTGGGCTTTGCGCAAGGGTTTGCGGCTACGCACGGCCGCCGAAGGATTCTCCTGGTCGGCCACGTATTGGCTGATCCACTTGTTGAGTTCGGTCTCGAGGTCCCCCCGCTCCTTCCAGGTGCCGATGTTCTCCCTTTGGATGACCTTGATGTAATGGGCCAGCCGGTTGACGATCATCATATAGGGGAGTTGGGTGCCTAATTTATAGTTCAGCTCGGCCTCCTTGCCTTCCTTGGAAATGCCGAAGAACTTCGGTTTCTGGCAGGAGTTGGCCGAGAAGAAGGCGGCGTTGTCGCTGCCCTTGCGCATGGTCAGGGCAATGAAGCCCTCCTCGGCCAGTTCGAACTCGCGGCGCTCGGAGATAAGCACCTGGGTCGGTATCTTGGTTTGAATGGCGCCCATGGCCTCGTACTGGTACAAAGGCAGGTCCTCGACCGCTCCGCCGCCCTGGGGGCCGATGATATTGGTGCACCAGCGGTACTTGGCGAAGCTGTCGGTCAGTCGGGCGGCAAAAGCGAAAGAGGTATTGCCCCAGCAGAAGTCCCTGTCGCCGCCGACCACGTCTTCCCGGTAATTGAAGGTCTTGGCCGGCACGGTCCCGGGACCGTAGGGCAGACGGAGCAGGAACTTGGGCAGGGTCAGACCCACGTACCTCGAGTCCTCGGAAGCGCGGAAAGACTGCCATTTGGCGTACTGGGGCATTTCCATGATGGATTTGAGGTCTTTTAAGCTGGGCAGTCCCTCGAAGGAATCCACGCCGAAGAACTGGGGGCTGGCCGCGGCGACAAAGGGCGCGTGGGCCATCGAGGCCACGCCGGCCACGTAACCCAGCAGCTTCATGTCCTGCGGGCCCGGGCCGAAATCGTAATTGGCGATCATGGCCCCATAGGGCTGACCGCCGAACTGGCCGTACTCGGCCGAATAAATCAGGCGATACAAGCCGGATTTGGGCACTTCCGGCGAGTCCTCGAAGTCGGACAACAGGTCATCCTTGTTGGCGTTGAGCAGCGAAATCTTGATATTCTCCCGGAAGTCGGTCCGGTCCACCAGAAACTTGAGCGAACGCCAGGACGACTCCATTTTCTGGAAGTGCTCGTCGTGGAGGATGGCCGTGACCTGGGCCGACAATTTCTGGTCCAGACCGGCTATCATCTCGTCCACCACCGAGGCGGCGACCTTCTGGCCTTCGCGTTCCGGCTTGAGCATTTCGTCAATAAAAGCCTGGATGCCGGCCTTGGTCAGGGAATAGGCCTCGTCCGTGGGTTTCAGGCGCGTGGCCTGCAGTATATCCTCGAGCAGACCAGGGGCTTCGGCCGCGATCGCCTCCGCCGGCCGAGCCTGTTCTTTTTGTTCTTCGGCCATTGGTTACCTCCTTAGCCTTCTAGTCCCAGCTCCTTGAGCAGACGTTCACGCACGCCGGGTTCGGAGATGAGTTCCTGGAGCTTCTTGCGGAAATCGGGAACGTTGCCCAGGGGGCCCTTCAAAGCCTTGAGCGCCTCGCGCAGTTCCATGAGCCTGGCCAGTTCCGGCACCTTGGCCACTATCTGATCGGGCTCGAAGTCCTTGAGGCTTTCAAACTTCAGTTTGACCCCCAGGGGTGAATCAGAATCCCCGCCCAGTTTATTGGCCACCTGCATATTCAGTTCGAGATTCTGGGCTTTCAGGACTTCGTTGAAGTTGTCCTTGTCCACGCTGATCGGATCGCGCTCTTCCACCGGACGATCGTCGGCCTTGAGGGTGAAATCACCCATGACCAACAACTTTAGAGGAAGCTCGACCTCTTCCTTGGCGTCGCCGGTAGCCGGTTTATAAACGATATTTATGCGCTCCTTCGGCGCCACGGATCCTTCCTGAGGCATGTTATCGTCCTCCTTATGGTTATTACGTCGGTTTATTCTCCGGCCGATTCACCGTCCAGGCCAACTATCCGGCAGACTGTCGGGACATGTCCAGTCTCTGACCGCGCCGTGTCAGTCTGAACCGGCGACCAGGTCCCCTTGACCTGGGAAAGCCCCATCGCGGGCGGGCAAAGGGAAATATTAAACCGGTTTCGGTTCTTTCCGGCTTTCCATCGGAGAACAGGCCCGGCTGAACCTTCACGGTTTGTATTTCGATCTCAGGCTATAATAATTGAATAGCCGCAAAAATCAACCCTCAAAAAAGTTCAAGGCCTGCGAAGGGCTCAGACGGGCCAGACGGGCCAGGGCCTCGGCGGCCTTCTGTTTGTCCCGTTCGTCCGTGCCGGCGTCCAGGCCCAGATATATCAACTTGAGAGCGCTCACGGCCAGGTCCGGGTCCCATTCCTCCAGACTGAAACGTTCGATCTGGGCCAGCAGTTCCTCTAAATGAGGCTTGGCCAACTCTGATCGGCCGGCGTCCAGCAGAAGGCGGACCAGGGTCAGGCGCCAGGTGAGTCTGTCCTGGGCCGAGGGGCCGCGCGTAAGGCGGGTCTCCAAGAGGTTGAGCGCTTCGGCCAGCTTCTTGTCCTTGAGCAGATTGCCGGCCTGACTATAAACCTCGGCCGCTTCGGCCGCCACGCCTGGCCGGGCGGCCCGGGTCTCATCGGCCGGGGCGGCCCCGAGACCGATGGTCTTCAACCAAGCCTTGGTCTCCCGGTCGGCGAAGGGAGTGCCGTCGGAAAAACTCAGGTTCTCGAGACCGGGCAATTTTTTCAGCAACAGGGCCGTCTCGAGGGCCACGGTCTCGGCCGCGGCTCCGGCGTCACCGCCCATCTGGGCCAAGGCTTGGGCCGTGAACCGGCTCAGGTCCAGCCAGAAGAGGAACTGGGTGACCCGGGCTTCGGACGCGGCGACGGCCGCTTTGTAATCCCGGCCGGTCATGAGTTGTTCAATGGCGCTCCTGATGACCGGATCGGGCGGCGGAATCAGGGTCTGCCGATTTTCGGCCAATGGCAGTTGATCCACGGTCAGCCAAGCGGCCAAACGGGTCAGACGATAAGGCAGCGGGTCCGCCGGGTTCCTGGCCATCAGAATCTCCGAGGCCCGGCCAAGGCGCTCGAGGCCCTGGGCGATCAATGGCCCGGGGTCCTGGATATCGGCCGGGGCCGCCGCGGGAGGGACCGGGGCGGGCGCGGGCCGGGCTGGAACCGCCGCCGGGGCCGAGACAGGTGTGGGCGCCACCACTGGCGACACGGGAGCGACGGCCGGCGCCGGGGCTTGTTCCTGAATCGGCAGTCGGTTGGCCAGTTCGATCAAACGGGATAAAGGCGGCGCTTCCTCGGTCTTTTGTCCGAGTCCCCGGTCCAGGGCCTGGAGACAGCCAACCAGATTCGACACTTTTTCCGCCGGCAAAGGTTCAGGCGTGAATCCGGTTAAAAAAGCCTCGGCCCGGTCCAGCCACCAGGAGAAGGCGGACAGCCGGCCCCTGAGCCTTTTCAACGGCGGATGCATGTTTTCCCAGAAGTTGGACACCAGGTCTCGGAGAATAGCCGCGCCTAGAGAGACGCCGGCCAGGCCTTGCGTCTGGATGAGACCGGCGGCCAGGTAGGCGGCCACCTGCATGTGCTTGGACTTGCGAGCCAGAATACCGGCGCTCAAGTCCACCACCTTCGACCAGTCTATGCCACCGCCCTCGGAAGTGGCGATGGAGAGCTTGTCTATCTCTTTCTGAAGCTCTTCGAACTCGGTTTCGTAACGGACGTCCACGCCGGCCGGCTGATCGGCGCTGATGGGGGTCTGGCCCAGGCTCGACAAGTCCATGGGAGGTTTCTAAGAGCCGCCGCAGGCGGTGATGGTCCGGGGGAGTTGCAGAATCTCCTTGCGCAACAGCCGGCGGACCGGATCGCTGCCGCTGATGACGTAGCTGACCTTTATCTCCTTCACGTTTATGTTCTTCAGATCGTTGGCGCGGGCCGGGAAATCGGACGGAGTGAAAGTCTTCGAGCCATTGCGGAAATCTTCCAGAAAATAGGGAAAACCCTGAACCCCGCCGTAAACCTTGGTCAAGGTGAAGTCGTTGAAGTTGATCTTCAGGGTGGCCTGGCCGCACTTGTCCGGCTTCCACTTGAAGGTCTGGCTGGAGGGATAGTTGAAGTTCTCGATCTGCTGGGAACCGTCGGCGCAGTCCAGGACCAGGACCGTGGCGAAAGGTTCGAGCAGCGCGCCGCGGTTGACGTTGGTGGGCCGGGAGGCCACGGTCACCTCATATTCCGGAAGGGCCATCTGGGTGCGGGAGGCGCCCAGGTCCAGAAAAAACAGGAACGACTTGTCAAAGGGCACCTGATGGTTCAAAAAGTTACGGGGGAAATAGCCCTGGGCCCCCCGGCCCAGGAAACCGGCCGCCGGGCCCTTGACGAACTTCCAGACCACGCCCTGGTTCTGATCGAAGAGCGCCTGGCGGAATTTCTCCTCGGGCACGTTTTCGACTTCGGCCAAGACCGAACCTTCCCATTGGACCTGAAGCTCGCAGGCCGCCTCGTGGATGGCGTAGGAAAGCAGGAAATCCAGAGGGCCGGTGAGCAGGCGCCAGAAGACGTTGTCTTGTCGTCCGGCCTCGGTGAGCGTGGTATTCTTGAGCCTGGTCATGGCTTTGTGGGCGTCCTGGAAGGGCGAGGCGCCTTCGGTCGCGCCAGGGGCCGACCCGGCGGCGGCCTGGCCGCCGGTCGGGATTTCGCCCGAAAAGAGTTTGACCGCCATTTTGAAGGCGATTTCCCGGGAAGTAGTCACGGGAATACAGTCGGTCAAGGCCTTTTCGTAGTTGTTGTATTGCTCGGCCGCTTTGTCCACTGTTTCCAGTTTCTTCATTTCCTTGGCGTCCGGCGTCGCGGCGACTTTCCGCAAAGCCTGTTCGCCCGCTTCGATGGTCTTGGACAACGTTCCGCCGGTCTTGGCCGCTTTCTGACGAGCGGCCTCCTTCTTGACCCATTCCAGGGCGAAAGTGTTTTTGGCCCAGAAGGGCAGATTCTCCACCTGGTCCCGGAAGGGTTCAAGCTCCTGGGCCAGGCGGTCCATGAGTTCGAAATAGGGATTCTTGGGATCGGCCATGATCTGGGCCAGGGTCCGGCGGTCGTCCTCGCCCCCAATATGAATGTAAACCCGGTCAAAGCCCTGTCCAAAGTTCTCCCAGGCCAGCAAGTACTGGCGCTGGTACCAGGAATTAAACTCGTTTTCGAGCCGGCCGAGCAGGCCCGGATCGGCCAGGGCCGACCTGAGCCGTTTGATGAAATCGTATATTTCGGTTCGGCCTTTGACGGTGAAGGCCGGCGGCACCTTGATGTTCCAGGCGTCCGCCACCCGGCCCTTGCCCCAGAAATCTTCCAGGGTGACCGGCGGCAGGCCGGAATGAGTATTGGCGTACAGAACCAGCCAATGGAGGTTCGAGCCCTGGATTTCAATCAGACGCCGGAGGGAGAATCTGAGGAACGATACGTCCAGGTTTAAAACCCGCTGGTCCTGGTCCCATTCCAGGTAAGACAGATAGAGGGGGCTGAACCTGGCCGCGATTTGAGACGACAGGTGCTTGTCCAGGGTCGTCAGGGCCTGATAAGCCGGCTGGGGCATTTTTTCTAGTTCCCGGGTGGAAGCGCCGGCCAGGCGGGCGGCCAACAGGTTTATGCGGGTCTCCAGGTGCCGGGCGAAATCGCCTATGACTTCACCTGGAGTTTGGGCGGTGAAGCCGTCCATCTCGTTTTTCAAGAGCCTATCCAAGTAGTCCATCAGGCCGTGGCGGAAGTGCCGGCCATAGAGGTCCTTGAGTTTGGCTTCCACCAGGAGACTCTGATCCAGGCCCAGCCGAGGCAGCCACCAGTCGCGGTTATTTTGTTCGATCTCGATGAGTTCGGATCGGAACTTATCCATCAAGGCCAGGTCCATGACCAGGTCCCGGGTCAGGGCGGGAGGTCGAGGGATATCCGAAGTGAAACCCACCAGGGCCTTGACGTTATGGAAATAGGATAAGGTCAACAGCCCGCAGAGGCAGGCCATCAAGGCGGTCCAGGAGGCGAGTCCGAGGCTCCTGGTCATCCGCCGCCAGGACAGAAATTCCCGCAGGGGCGATATGAGGTGGCGGTCCGGGGGCAGGACGCCGGTCAAAAGGCCGCGCAGAAAGATGCCTTTATCCGTGCCGGGCAGGTCGGTTTTATAATCCTTGAACACGCCTGTGTCGGCCAGCAGCCGGGAATGTATCCGGCCGGTCTGGCGGCCGCTGGTGAAATACAGGCCGCGGAACAGCGGTGTCTCCTGGTACGGGTTTTCCTCGAAGAGGGTCTGGGCAAAAGCGGCCAGGCTGGGGCCCAGATTCGCAAGTTCATCCGGAAACAACAACAGGCCGGGAGCCGCGTCCGGGTTGGAGGACAGGAGCCAGGGTCGGATATCCTTAAGACGACCGCTGACGATGTTCAAGGACTCTTCCACCTGGGCCCGTGGATCGTGACGCAAGGTGGCGTTGATGCATCCCAGGGCCTGGTCCAGGCCGCCGGCGGACAATGACTCGGCGTATTCGACCAGGCCCGGCACCTGGTCCATCTTGGTCACCACCAGATAGATCGGCAGCTTGGCCCCCAGGACCCGCATCAGTTCGTCCAGGCGCCGCCTCAAGGCCCGGGCCTCCTCGGCCAGGGCGTCCTGGCGGGACCCGGTCAACTCGTCGGCCGACACGGTTATCATCACGCCGTTCAACGGTTCCCGGCGGCGGTACTTGATCAGCAGGTTCAGGAAGGTCTGCCATTCTTCCTTGTCCGGGCCCTCATCCACCGGGATGGCGTAACGGCCGGCCGTATCCAGAACCACGGCCTGATCGAAGAACCACCAATCGCAGTTCCTGGTTCCGGCTATCCCGGCCGCGGGTCCTATCTCGGTCAGCGGCGTATGAAGGCGGGCGCTCCGGATGGCGGTGGTCTTGCCCGAGCCCGGTCCGCCCAGGAGCAGGTACCAGGGCAGCACGTACAGGGGGTGGCCGTATTGCCGTAGATGGGAGGCCCGCAAGCGCTCCACCGCCTCCCGCCAGCGGGCCTGAAGGTCCAGAAGCGGTTGTCTTTCCGTGACCGGCTTCTTGAGGATTATGGACTCGTCATGTTCGACGATGCGCTGAACGAACTTCTTTTCCCGGCGGCGGAAGAGCCATTTCTTGAGAAAGAGGCCGGCCGTTATCAGGCCCAGGAGACCGACGAATATAGCCGCGCCCGCCCACCACGGCCAGTGCAGGCGCTGGACCAGGAAATAGAGCCCCACGCCCAAGGCGGCCAGGAGGACCAGGACCAGGAGAATCTTTAAAGCCTGCCACAACAGCTTCAGCATGATCGCGTCTCAAGGAAGGGCTTGGAAAAAATCATAGGCGGCCCTGCTCAACAGAAATCGAAAAATCACGAATAACGTGGCGGCCAGAACTGGAGGCAGCAGAAAAAGGATCACGGTCAAAGGGTCCAGGCGTCCCCAGACCCAGCGACGCTGGCGGCGGTCCGGCGCCGGAGGATAGGCTTCGGGGATAATTTCCTCTTCGAAAGGACTTGGTTGGCCATCACGTCGAGCCAGCCATCCGAGTTGGGCCTGCTTGATTTCCTCCAATTCCGCCTTCCGTTCTTCGGACCAGTATCGCCCCAAAAACCCCAAGCCCAGGCAGGTGGCGTAGACTTCCCGCACGGCCGGGTTTTCCGCTGGGACTTTTTCCAGGCGGACGAAGAATTCCTCGCCGGCGTTGGCCGTGTTGAAATACTGGCGCTGGAGCGTGTTGGCGGCCCATTGGGTCCGTCCTGCCCAGGTCGACAGCATAATGGTCTCGTCCACCCAGGCGCAGACGGCGAATTTGGCCTCTTGAAAGTCGTCCGGCGCCAGGCCGCCGGACCCGGCCTTGGTCTGGGCTTCGGCCCACATTTTCTCGAAGTCCTGGCGGACGTCGTCATAGGCCGGGTTGATCCGGTTCAGATCGCGGCGCAGGCAGGCCGTGTAAGCCAGGATTTTCAGGCAGCAGTCAATGAGGCGCAAGGATTCATCCCCGCAGGATCAGGACTTCGGCTTTGAGGTCTTTGGGCGCCGTGTCCCAGAAAAAGGACAGGTGTCGGGCCACGGCCACGTCCAGCCACTGGGGACTGGTATGATCTATACGGAAATAATAAGAATTAGCCCGGCGAGGCAGGCCCGGCGGAGGCACGGGAAAGTATTCCAGAGGCAGGCCGGGCACGGCCCGGGCGATCAGGGTGGTTATGCTCTTCTTGGCGCTGAGCTTGGCCACGTGACGCAGGGCCTCGATGACCAGTCTCGAGTCGGCTTCGGTCCTGAGCACCAGCCAGTAACGATTGCGGCTGTCGAACATGGTCTCGGCCACTTCACCGCTGTAATAAACGCCGTCAAACTCCAGCCTGATGAGATGACCCGGCCCCACGGTGATGCTGTCCAGCATCTCGCTGATGAGGGATTGCGCCGCGGAAAAGCAATCCCAGAGGTCCAGGTGATTATAGGCCGGCAGGGCCCGGGAGCCGTCCGGCCGCTCGCCCGAGGCGGTCAGGTTGTCCGAAAAAGTGGACAGTTCGCCGATGAGTTGCCTCAGCACGGCGTACGCGTTCCAGGGATGCACATGGGCCGTTTCGGCCAGGTGATACAGCCAGGGAACGTACCGGTTGAGGGAACGCAAGGCCAGCAGGAAGACAAAGTACCCGAGATCGAACTCCATGCTCTGGACTTCCTTCGGGCTTTTATACTCCTCCAACTGGCGGCACCGGGAAGTTATCTGGTCGCGCACGTCCTTCATCATCCTGATCAGCCATTCCGAAGCGGCCAGGGTGGGACAAGGCGGGATGAAGCGACGCGACAGCCTGATCTCCTCGCCATACCTTTCCAACTGGGCGATGGGCAGAAGCAGGTAGTCGTCAAGCTGCCCCTTCTCGGTTTCCCAAAAAACGTTGAGCGCCAGGCTCAACCTCTTGACTTGACCCGCCGGACCATCGCCGTGCAGGTCCAGCACTTCCTCCGGCGTGACGGTGGTGACGTAACGGGTGTTCCGGTCGGACAGGTCGCTCAACCGGTCCACCACGCTCACGTTCCGTCCGGCCGGGTCCCATTTGCGCAAGCCAAGGAATACAGTGAAAGGCTTCTCTCCCTCCAGCCAGGCGTCGTCAAAGGAGCGTGGTCTGATTACGGCCGTGCCCGGAAAAACGGCATGGGTTCCATCCGGGAAGATGAACTCGCCCTTGACCAGTTCGAACGACTTGTTGGTCAGTCCCGCCTCTTGTATCTGAAAATCCACCACGCCCCAGAAATAAGGCAGGCCGTACTGCAGCCAAGGTTGGAGTCGCGAGTCATGGTACTGATCCAGAAGCTGTAAATGCTGCGGCTGCAGGAACAGACCCTGGTGCCAGAAGAGCGGGCGTTCGTTTTGCACTTAGGGCGACTCCTCCTCTCGTATCTCGCTGGGGCCCAGGAAAATGCGCTTGTCCAGTCGGGCGGGTATTTGATATTTATCTTTGAATATCCATCCTTTAAGCGCAACATCCACCGGTACCTTGATCAAACGGGTGGCTTTTTCCGGGACCAGATCGAAATATCCCGCCGCCAACCCCACGAATTTGGCCCCCTCGGCCCGGTCCAGGATGACGTTGCGGGATTCTCCCGGCTGGAGAATGACCTTTTGGACGCTGGCCACGCCCTCGTTGAAACGCTGGCAGTTCAGCAGTTTAATAACCCCGGTCTTGCTTTTGGCCAGGTCCTGGAAGGCGTTGGGATCGCTGAACTGATACACGCAGAGCACCAAAGTATGGGGCTGGTCGTCCACCTGATTGAGGGTGGCGTCGGCCTTAAGACGCAAGATCACGGCGTTGGACCCGTAATCGTATTTGGGCGCGCCCGGTTCGGCCGTGATAGGAATAATATCCGGCGAGGCGGTCTTGGGCTTCCCGCCTCCGCAAGCCAGGGAGAAGACCAGCGGCAACAGCAGAAGGCTGGTTAAGACCAACCATCTTCCGTCTTTCCACCCTGAATGGGCTGGAATGGGAACGGACCGGGACCGGATCGAAGTAACTCTAACTTTTATTAGCGATATCAATTTATTAATCAATGAACCCCTGGCTAAGCCATTGGATGAAATCCAGACCCTTTCCGGACAAGCAAGTCCCCCCGGGCCCTCAAATCAACCTGCCGATTATCTCGAGGCCGAGCCGGAAGCCGGCGGCGCTTATCCATAGATAACTCTAAGTATTTTTTCATATTACCTGATTCGGGTCAAGGAAAATATAAATCGGAGAACAATATCGAAGCCACCAAACCCAGGTTGAAACATCCTCTTGAAATTTGCTTCAAAACAAGGTAATAAGCCGCTTGGCCTGTCCCAAACGATGACTAGCCCCGATCCGCCGCCATCGAACCGCCGAAGACCGGCTCATTCGCAACTTGGCGTGAAACTTGAACAATATAGGATAGTCCATCACCGGGTCGGTCCAGTTCTAGTAAATCATTCAGCGGATGTGACCATGAATTATTCCCACCTGACGGACAAGCAGAAAAAGGCCATCTTAGCCCTGGACACCCCCTTCTTCCTGTTCGACCTCAGGATAGTGGAACAGAAATACGCTCTGGTCTGTTCTCTTCTAAAACCGGACAAGGTTTATTACGCGGTAAAAAGCAACAGCCTGCCGGAGATTCTGACTACGCTGGCCCGGAAAGGCTGCGGTTTCGAGGTGAACAATCTGGCCGAACTGGATAAAGTCACCCGCCTGGGCGTCCCGGCCGAGGAGGTGATCAACAGTTCTCCGATTACGCCCGCCGGCGACATCAAAGGGATGCACTCCCAGGGCGTCCGGTGTTTCGCCTTTGACTCCAAAGACCAGATAGACAACCTGGCCTGCAACGCCCCCGGCGCCAAGGTCTATCTGAGACTCTTTACCACCAATAAAGGCAGCAAGCTGGATTTGAGCAAGCGTCTGGGGGTCCACCCGGCGGATGCGCCCGAAATGCTGAAATACGCCGAAACCCAAGGCCTCGAGCCCTACGGCCTGACGTTTCACGTCGGCTCGCAGTCCTCGCAACTGGACAACTGGAAGATAGGGTTGCAGGAAGCGGCTCGGCTGGGCGACGCCTTTCCCCGTCTGGAAATGATCAACGTCGGCGGAGGTTTTCCGGTCAGATACAATGAGGCCGTGGCTCCGCTGGAAGAAATAGCCAAGGTGATCGCCTGCGCCCTGAGGGAGTCGTTCAAGAAGAAGCCTTTGTTCTATACCGAGCCCGGCCGGTTCCTCACCGGCGACAGCGGCATGATCGTCTCGTCGGTCCTGCAGGTGGAGGACAGAAAGCCGGTCTCCCGCGCGGTGATAGACATGTCGCTCTTCATGGGACTGATCGAAAAGCTCGAGTTCAAGGATGGATTCGAATATCCGCTCGAGACAAATTCAAAAGGCCGGCGGACCCTCTATACTATTCTTGGGCCCACGTGCGACGGCGAAGACGTCATCGCCGAGGAAATCCCGCTGCCGGCCCTCGAGGCGAATCATCGTCATCCCCCGGACAGCAGCCGGGTATTCATCGGCAACACCGGAGCCTACACTCTGGATTATTCACCGTTCGACCGGCCCTTCGGCTTCAACGGCGCCAGGACGCCCGGGATATATTTCCTCACCGGCGACGAAACGATCGCGGCCGACGGTCCGGACTAGGCCCGGCTGGATCATTGGCCGGCCGGCTGTCCTCTAAATACCTCATTGTCTTGCGGCCGGCCTCAACCCTATGATAAGATAAATTTTAAAATGAAAGCCAGAGGAGGGTTCGACCATAGTCCGGCCTCCCGACCAACCCGCTTCCTCCAGCCCGGCCGAGATCGAGGCTCGATCGGCCGGCCAGCGGGAATCCGCCGATCTTCAGGAGAAGGTTCCGGCTGAACCCCAGGCGGGATCAACGGTTTCCCGGCCCCGATCGACCGGAGCCAGCCCGGCCAGCCCGAGATCGGCCCGGTTCAAACATCCCGTGGTCGAAAAGACCAATACCGGCCGGACTTTCTTATGGCTGGCCCTGGGAACCGTATTCATGGTCTGGCTCGTTTTGGCCGGCGTTCTATACGTAATAAGTTCGAATTACCTGAACCAGGTTTTTCAGAGCCCGTATGACTATCTGGCCCGGTTGGAACAGGAACGCAGAATGCCGGTTCCGGACCTGACCCAACCCCAGACCCGACCGGGCCCCAAAACTTCTGCCTCGACCCAGCCGGCCAAGCCGCCCAAGTCCACCCCGGCCGCTCGACCCAAACCCAAACCGGCTATCACCTGGCCGCCGGATGCCGATGTTCGGAGCCAGCCGGGGCAAGTTGCCCCTGGCGCGGCCAGGTCCGAGAGACCATCGACTTCAGCCCCAACCGAGGCAAAAGTGACCGAACCTCCCCTCCCCTCCTCGGCTCCGGAGAGGGCGGCCCCAATGGATCAAGCGCCCTCCGCCCGAACCGAGGCGGCCAAGCCGGCCCCCGGCTCCGAAGTCATAACCAAGAAGACCGAACCGACAGTTGAAACCTCTGCCCCGCCAGCCAAAGGCGCGGGCGACAACTTCACCGTCCAGATTGCTTCCGTGGACACGGCCGACGGCGCGGATGTCCTGATCAAAAAACTCCAGGGTCACGGCTTCGACGCTTATTACTACGTCATCGAACTCAACAACCGGCGCTACTACCGGATAAGAGTCGGCCGGTATCAGACCCGGGACCAAGCCCGCGCCACCCTGGACCAGATCACGGCCAAAGGATACAAGAACGCCTATATCTCGAACCTCACCGATTGAATTGGCCAAGCGCTCGTATCCCCCGCGGCTTGCCTCTGGTCAGGCCCCGCCTAACGCGGGGCTCAGCGGACCGGCCCCATGAAGATGACCGCAAGTCCTAGAGACGGATCATGAGACGATACCTTAAGCTAACCGCCTATTTCCTACTGCTGCTGGCGCCCCTGTCCTACCTGTTTTATTCCACCTACCAGGAAGTCAAGGCCCAGGCCATCGACCAGATCAACGCCCAGCAGTTTCTATTGGCCAGACAGGCCAAGACGAGTATCGAAGATTCCATCGCGCATTATCTCGAATGCTTGAACGGACTAGCCGGCAAAAAGAACGTCATCCACCTCGATCAGAACGGCTGGGAATTATTAAATACGTTTTACCTGTCCCATCCCGAATATCTCAAGGCCGTCACCCGGGTTGACGCCGAAGGTCGGATAATTGACAGCGTCCCCTACAGCCCTGGGACCAAGGGCACGGATATCTCCAACCAGGAGCACATCCAAAGGATTCTGAGAACCAGAAAAGCCGTGGCCAGCGACGTCTTCACCTCGATCCAAGGATATAGAGGTATAGCCTTGCACGTCCCCGTTTTTGAAGAAGGCGTCTTTCAGGGCTCCCTGGCCGTGCTGATCCAATTCGATAACCTGGCCAGGAAACACCTGGAGAACATCAAGATAGGCCAAGATGGATACGCCTGGCTCATCAGTGGAAAAGGCATCGAGTTGTATTGTCCGGTTCCGGAACATCTGGGCCGGTCCATCTTTGAAACCTGCCGGGACTTCCCTTCCATTCTGGCCATGGCCCGGGAGATGCTGCAAGGCCGGCAGGAACAAACGGTCTACTATTTCAACCAGGTTCGCGGGCAAAAAGTGGAGACCATCAAGAAACACGCCGTCTACATGCCCATAAAGGTAGCCGACACTTTCTGGTCAATAGTCGTGGCCACGCCGGAGAGCGAAGCCCTGAAGGTGATGGAAGGGTTCAAATTCAGATGGGCGGCTTTGGTTCTTTTATTGATAACCGTGAGCGGCCTCTGGATTTATTTCGCCCTCAGGTCTCTGATAATTACCGGGGAAGTGGCAAAACGCCACCAAGCGGAAACGGCCCTCAAGGAAACAGCGGACTACCTCAGGATTATTTTCGATTATGCGCCGGACGCCGTTTTTCTGACCGACCTCGAGGGCAATTTCGTGGACGCCAACCGCATGTCCGGGAAATTGATGGGTTATGACAACCAGGAAATGCTGGGCCGGAATTATCTGGAATCCGGAATACTACCCCGGGAAGAACTGGGGAAGGTTCAGGATATCCTGGCCTCGAGCCGGGCGGGACGGAGCACCGGCCCGACGGAGATAGCACTGATCAACCAGGCCGGCGACCGGTTAGTGGTGGAAATAACCACCTTCCCGGTCCAAATGAAGGGTGAAAACTTGATCCTGGGCATCGCCCGGGATATCACCGCCCGGAAACGAATCGAAGCCTCGGTTCAATTGAATCTAGCCCGCCTGGAAACGTTGGTCAAGCTCAGTCAAATGAGCGAGGCCTCGATCAAGGACATCGCCGATTTCGTAATGGAGGAAGCGGTCCGCCTGACCAAGAGCAAGGTCGGCTATCTGTATTTCATGAACGAGGACGAAACATTATTGACCGTCCATTCCTGGTCCAGGCAGGCCCTGGCGGAATGCCGGATCGAAAACAAACAGACGGTCTTCCGGGTCTCGGACACGGGCTTGTGGGGTGAAGCGGTCCGGCAAAGGAAACCGATTATCACCAATGATTACCGGGCCCCCAATCCACTCAAGAAAGGCTGTCCCGAGGGCCACGTCGAAGTCAACCGGCACCTCAACCTGCCGGTCTTTGAAGGCCGGCGCATCGTGGCCGTAGCCGGCGTGGGCAACAAGGAGGAAGAATACGACGAGAGCGACGTCAACCAACTGACCCTGCTCATGAACGGAATGTGGTCTTTTATTCAAAGAAAGGCGGCCGAAGATCGAATAAGAAGCGCCCTGTCGGAAAAAGTCACGCTGCTGCGGGAGATACACCACCGGGTCAAGAACAACATGCAGGTCATTTCCAGCCTGCTCAACCTGCAGATCAACCAGGAAAACGACGCCCGGGTGGTGGCGTCGTTGAGAGAAGCCCAGAACAGGGTCCTGGCCATGGCCCTGGTGCACGAGGCCCTGTACCGGTCGGAGTCTTTCGCGGAGATAGACCTGGGCGATTATCTCCGCGGCCTGACGGAAACCTTGAAGAGAACCTACACCCTGGACAGTCGAGTCAAGCTGCTGAAAATAGAATCGCCCAAGGGGATTCACGTAAACCTGGACCAGGCCATACCCTGTGGTCTGGTTCTCAACGAACTGCTGACCAACTCCCTGAAACACGCCTTCCCGGACTCGAGGGCCGGCGAAATCGCCATAACCGTGGGCCGGGACGGCGGCGGCCGGATCATCCTGACCGTGCGGGACAACGGCGTGGGCCTGCCCCAGGACCCGGCTTGGGATAAGCCGGGGTCGCTCGGTTTGCCGTTAGTGAAAATCCTGGTGGAACACCAGCTCAAAGGAAAGCTGGACTACCGCCGGGAAGACGGGACGGTCTTCACCATAACGCTGCCCCCGCCGGAACCGAGAGATTGAACCCTGGCCGCCGCCTCGAGGGATTACCGTCGTATCCTTCATTTTGTCGAGCCCCGGTTTCATTAAGCTCGATGAAGGCCGGCGGTCATGACGCCGTCCTCTAGCTATCGGTAAAAACCAGGACCGTGCAGCTCTTGGCGTCCGCGGCCTTGTCCCCGCCCATGCAGTGGGCCAGACCGACCCTGGCGCCGCTGACCTGCCGGGGACCGGCTTCGCCGCGCAACTGGGTGACTATCTCGTGGACCTGGGCCAGGCCGGTGGCCCCCGGCGGATGGCCGCGGCTCAAGAGGCCTCCGGAAACGTTGACCGGAATGTCGCCGCTCAAGGTGGTGCGGCCTTCAGCCGCCAGACCTCCGCTTTCCCCCGCCGCGCAGAGTCCCAGGGCTTCATAGTGCAGCAGTTCGGCAATGGCGAAGGCGTCATGGCATTCAATCACGTCCAGGTCCGCGGGCCCCAGGCCGGCCTTTTCGTACGCCGTCCGGCAGGCCCGGTAGTCGGTCTCCCAGCGCGCCAGGTCCTGGGGATTTTCGTAACCGCCCGTGCAGTAGACCCAGGCCCTGACCGGGATCGCCCGGCTCCGGTTCCCGGCCTGGGCGGCCGATCCCAGGACTATCGCCGCCGCGCCGTCGGCGCTGGGACAGCACATGAACCTGGTGAGCGGGTCCACGATCAGGGGCGCGGCCAGAACTTCCTCCAGGCTGAGAGGCTTGTGGTGGAGCATGGCCAGGGGGTTCAGGCGGGCGTGGCTTCTGTTCTTGACCGACACCAGGGCAAGTTGCTCGATCGTGGTGCCGAACTCGGCCATATGCCGCCTGGCCCTGAGGGCGAAACCGGCCGGCGCGACCAGGCCGAGTTGGGTCTCGAGTTCGGTGGCGCCGGAATTGATCAGGCCCAGCGACGGCACCAGCATCTTTTCCGCGCCGACCACCAGGACCGCCTCGGCCTGTCCGGCCGCCACGGCGTTGGCCGCCAGATAAAAGGCGGTGGACCCGGAGGTGCAGGCGTTTTCCACGTTGAAGACGGGCAGCCGATTCAAGCCCACTTCCCAAAACACGTTCTGACCCACGGTTACGTCTCGCAGTAAAGGAGCCGCGGTGGCGCTGGCGAAAAAGCCCAGACCGATGCGGTCCGGCCTAATATCGGCGTCACGCAGGGCCAACCAGGCCGCCTCCGCGGCCAGGTTCACCAGCGTCCGTTCGAAGTGCTTGCCGAAAGGCACCATTCCCACGCCCAGGACCATTACTTCAGGCATCGATGTCTCCTCCCTTTCCCGCCTATTTCAGTCCTTAGGAGTGAATAAAGGCCTTAGACAAGGGGAGCCGAAAAGATCATGGCCCAGGGGTTTGACGGCCAGCTTGACCGGCAGGCCTAGACGCAGCCGGCCGATGGCCTCCGGGTCCAACAGACTGAAGACGCGCAGACCGGTCTGATCCAGGTCCACGTACCCCACGGGGTAAGGCTCGGGCAGCCCGAGCGGCGCCCTGGTCCTGACCACGGTATAACTGTAAATGACGCCCGAATTACCGACTTCGGCTTCGTCCGCCCGACCCAGGCAGCCGGGACAATAACTGGGCCGGGGGAAGAAGTAACGATCGCAAGCCGGACAATGACCGCCGGACAGACTGGGTGCACCGCCCTCGGGCCAATTGAATATTCCCGGCATCACCGGCGGGAGGCCGGCTGATTTCGCTGAAGGGTCAGCTTCCATAATTGCTTGCCTTGTCTTTTATTATCGGCGGGGCTCCGCCCCGAGTATCTCTCCAGAGCCAACCTTCATCGGGGCCACATAATAACAACCATGATTCACCGGCGCCCTGTTTGCGGTTTTCAGGCTCGCTTTCAGCGAGCCTGAAAACCGCGAACCGCGGGGGTCCAGGGGGCGTACGGCCCCAGGCGGGGTGCGGGGTGGAACCCCGCGCTAGCCAAGCCCTTCTCAGTCCAGGGGGAAGATTTCCATGATCTTCTGGGCCAGCATGAGGTCGCCGGTGACCTTGAGCTTGCCGCTCATGAAGGCCTGCATGCCGTTGATCTCGTAGTTGACCAGCCCCAGAAAGGTGTCGGTCGAACAAAGCTGGGCCACGCCGGGCGAAGCATGTTTGCCCTGGAAAAGCTCGGCCTTCTTATCCTTGACGACAATATGCCACTTACCGCCACCGTCGCCGACCACTTCCCATTGAAAGACGGCGTCAACGCCTTCGGCCGCGTCGGGAACGAATCTTTGGATCATGGCGTCGAAGGCCTCTTGCGGAACGGAAAAAGACATCGCCAATACCTCCTTGGCAGGTTAGGGTAACGACGGCCGGTACACCGGAAGATTGAAGTCCGGCCGGACCGGTCAGGGCTTGAGCATCGCCTTCAGGCACTTGTCCTTGTGGTTTTCGAACAGATCGTAGGCGGCCATGGCCTCGGACAAGGGGAAGGTGTGGGTGCAGAAGGCCGACAGGTCCAGGCGGCCGGCGGCCAGCATGCCCATGAGCTGACCCATGAAGGACAAGTTGGCCAAACCAATACTGAGTTTCAGACCGGACAGCCCCAGAATCGGCAAAGGCATCTGGTAGAAGCCCTTGAAAAGCCCCACCACCGAGACCGTGCCGCCGCGGCGGATCGAGTTAATCGCCTGGCTGAACGTTTCGACCAGACCCACGGCCTCGATGGCCACGTCCACCCCCTCCAGATCGGTGGCGGCCATGATCTGGCTGACCGCGTCGTCCCGGCGGGCGTCAATGGGCACGGCCCCGTATTTTTCCGCCAGGGCCAGCCGATTGTCCAATACGTCCACGGCGTAAACCCGGCGGGGTCCGAAGAGATGGGCCGAAATCACCGCGGCCAAGCCGATGGGGCCGCACCCGAAGACGGCCACCGTGTCGCCCGTCTTGATCCGGCCTTCGTACGCGGCGTGATAACCGGTGCTGAACACGTCGCCTATCAGGATGGCCTGCTCGTCCGGCACTTTTTTCGGCACGGGGATGGCGCACATGTCGGCGTTGGGCGCGCGCACGTACTCGGCCTGGGCGCCCTCGAGGGTCTTGCCCCGGAACAGGCCGCCGCCGAAGACCGCGCCGTTGAGGCAATTCTGGATTTCCCCCCGGCGGCAGGCCGGGCAGTACCCGCACCATATGCCGGCGGCCACGCCGACCCGGTCGCCTTTCTTGAACCTGGTCACGGCCGGTCCAGCCTCGACCACCGTGCCCACGAACTCATGGCCGATGATCGTGCCCGGCGGGATCGGTATTTCGCCGTACTTGATGTGGATGTCCGAACCGCAGATGGCGGAGGTGGTCACTTTGACGATGATATCGTCCTGTTCCAGGATTTTAGGTTCGGGCATGTCCTTCAGGGCTAATTTATGCCCCGGCTCGAGTACCACCGCTTTCACGCTCGTCCCCCCTTTCCTTTTTTCGGCAATAAGACTTACGGGCGGGGATGAACCCCGCCCCTACGTCAACGGTGTTCCCGTCCTTCCTCGTAGGGGCGGACTTAATGTCCGCTCGTCAACGTTTGACCTGGTACCCGGCCTTTTCCCGGTCCCAGGTGTCCGCCGTGACGCCTTCCCGACGCAGCAGCACTTTCTGGACCCGCAAGGTGGCGGTCTGAGGCAGTCGCGCCATGAAGCGGACGTAGCGCGGCACCATGAAATAGGCCATGTGCCGCCCGCAGTAATCCAGCAGTTCCTCGGGCTCGAGGCCTTGGCCGTGCTTGAGCACCACGCAGACCATGACCTCATCCTCGGACAGTTCGGACCTGGCGGCGATGGCCGCGCACTGGGCCACGGCCGGATGGCCGTTGATGATCTTTTCCACTTCGTAGGAACTGATGTTCTCGCCCCGGCGGCGCAAGGCGTCCTTCTTGCGGTCCACGAACCGGTACCAGCCCGCCTCGTCCTTAACCACGTAGTCGCCGGTGTGGAACCAGAGGTCCCGCCAGGTCTCGACCGTTTCCTGGGGCATCCGGTAGTACTCGAGCATCATCGAATAAAGCTGGTCCACCCGCACCAGGAGTTCGCCCGCCACGCCCGGGCCGACTTCCTGCCCCAGGTCGTCCACCACCCGGACCTGGTATCCCGGCGTGACCCGGCCTATGGTCCCTTTCCGGCGGTCCCGGAAGGAATTGCCCAGGGGCAGGCCCAGTTCGCTCAAACCGTAGCCCTCGATGATGGTCACGCCGAAGCGTTTTTCCACCAAATCGAAGACGTCCGGCGGACAACCGCCGCCGACAAAGACCCGCAAGGGGTTGTCGGCGTCGTCGGGTTTGGGTTCGGCGGCGAGTAGTATAGGCAGGATGATGCCGATGTAATTGAAGGCCGTGCAGTTGTATCTCCGGACCTCGTCCCAGAAAGCGCCGGCCGAAAAGCGTTCGGCCAGGACCAGGCGCGCGCCGCTCATAAGGGCCGGCATGGTGGACAGAAGCTGGGCGTTGCCGTGGAAGAGCGGCAGGGCGTTGTAGAGGCAGTCTTTCTCGGTGTACTCGACGAAGCGGCTGACCAACTCGGCCATGAATACGGCGTAGTTGTGGGGCATGAGCGAGCCCTTGGACGGTCCGGTGGTGCCCGAGGTGAAGGAGATCATGAAGGGATCGGACCAGATCACCTCGACCGGCTCGAAACCGCCGTCATTGTCGGTCAGGACTTCGTAGCTCAACACCGGCCGGTCGACCCTAGGCGGGGCCGCGCCGGGTTCGGCCAGGACGATGATCTTTTCCAGCTTGGGCAGCCCGGCCAGGACTTCGGCCAATTGGGGGAGAAAAGGCGCTTCGACCACGGCGAAGCGCGAGTCGCTCCGGTCCAGCATGTACTCGAGGATGGCCCCCCGGTGAAAAATATTGATCGGCACCTCGATGGCCCCCAGCTTGACCAGGCCGAACCAGGTGTCGAGGAACTCGGGCCGGTTGCCCATGACGATGGCCACCTTGTCGCCCTTGACCGCTCCCAGGGACTGGAAACCGGCGGCCACCCGGTCGGACCGATGGTCCAGGTCGCCGTAGGTGTAGACCTGGTCCCGGAAATGGAAGAATTCGCGGTCGCCCCTCTCCTTGATTTTCTGCTTGAGCAGTTGGTGGATCGTTCTCTGATGGGCCGGGTCGTTTTGGGTCATTTTCCTTCCTCCTGGTAAACGCGGCCGGCGCCGTCAGCCGAAGAGATTGAAGAACGGCTGGGGCTTGGGATTCGGGAAGCCGCCGTAGTATTTGAGTATCCGCATCGGCGGCCTTTTCTTGGACCAGTCTTTTACGAACTCGTCGTAGGGCCGGCCGCGCTCGAGGCGCCGACGGCGCTCCTCGTCCCTTTCGGCCTGGGTGGCGGCCCGGTCCAGGCGCAGCGTCTCGGGGTCGTAAACTATGTGGTAGATGTTCCGGGCGGCCCAGGGGGTGGTCATGTTGTCGCGCAGGTCTTTCACCACCGCCTCGGGGTCGCGTTCGAGGGCGTCGCCGTAACCCGCTCCGCCGCCCACGCCCAGGTAATAGGTGTCGCCGTTGAGGAAGGGGGTCAGGCTGTAGGTCACGTTGTGGAACTGGCGGTTGCCCTGTTCCGGGTTCTCGTCCAGATAAAGGTCGTCCAGGTTGGCCGGCAGGGCGGCCCGGCCTTCTTCGAGCAGGGCCTTGACGTTGCTGCCGTGCACGGTCTGGATGAAGCCGGGCGAGACCGCGTACCCGCCGAAGACGCCCATGGTCGAGGGGAACCTCGAACCGAACCCCAGGCCGCCCAGGGCCAGCCAGGGCACGTGGTGGATCATCAGGCCGAAGCCCACGCCCGCGCCGCCCCGGTATTTGCCGTGGCCGTAGGAGTGTTTGAAGTAGTTGCGGAAGAGATAGACGAACGGCCGGTCCGACTCGGTGGTCTCCACGTCCGAACAGTCGCTCATGGTGGCGAAGAAGGCGCCGGCGCAATCAACGCCGTCCCGATCCGGCCGGGCCCCCGCGCCGGTGGCGTTCAGTTCCGGAGTCATGTCGGCGATGGGTTCGCCCCATTGGTTCAAGCCTCCGAAATACGGCACGCCAAAGCCCTGATACCAGGCGGCCACGGCCCGCCTGGGGTCCAGGTGAAAGGTCAGGCGCGCGCCGCAGAGGAACAGGCCGTGCACGAAACAGACCTGGACGGCCGGCGCCAGGGCCGTGGGCGCCTCGCCCTGGGCGTTGATGAAGGTGTTTTCCTGGAACTCCCACTCGAGGGCCTCGAGCAACCCGTTGTTGGCCGGCAGGTCGTACATGAACCAGCCGCAGAAATAGACCATGGCCAGCCCGATGATGCCTTGAAAATAGGTGTTGAGCGGCTTGTCGGCCAGCATGGGCGAAGTGGACTCGAAGGACAGTTTGATCTGGTCGTTCTTCTTGGTCACGGTCAGGCCGATCTTCAGCAGGCACTCCTCGGAGCCGACTATGTCCAGAAAGCGGGGCTGGCGGAAGACGCCGTCGTTCAGCAGGCTCACCTTTTTCCGGGCCGCCTCGCCGGTCACGGTCAGGACCCGGCGCAGGGCGCCGATAAAAAATTCTTCACCTTTCTGTTCGATGAAGTCGAGAACGCGGCGCTGGGCGATGCGGCAGGCGGCCAGCCGGGCCTTGATATCGAGGATCATGGTCCGGGGATCGCGGTTCATGGCCGCGAACATGTTGAGAATGTCCTCCTTGAGCGCGTAGTTCTCTCCGATCTTGAGGGGCGGCACCAGGAGACCCTCGTCGTACTTGCTCTTCGAGCCGATGGGCGTCCCTCCGGGTTCGGTGGCCCCGTTCTCGCCGGTATGCACTATCGCGCCGGTGAAACAGACCAGCCGGCCCTGGTGGAAGACCGGCACGCACAGGCCCATGTCCGCGCCGTGCACGCCGCCATAGAAAGGATCGTTGAAGAAAAAGGAGTCGCCTTCCCTGATCCCGACCGTGGGCTCGTCGAGCCAATGCTTGACGATGTACTTGACCGGTATCTGGCCCAGGACGGCGTGGAACCATATGCCGGTGGCCACCACGGCCAGGTCTCCCTGGGCCGTATAAACGCCGAAGGCCACGTCGCCCCAGCGCATGCCCGTCGAGGCGCCCAGCTTCATGGTCGTCTCCTTGCCCTCGAGGGCGATCATGTTCATCTTGTGCTTGAAAATCTCGAAATCCACGTCGTCAATCCGGTCCTGGGCCGCCAGTTCGGCCGCGGTCAGGGGCTCGGGCTTGAGCCGCCGCGCGACTTCCAGGTCCCGGCCGTAGGTCAGGGCGCCCATCTCATTACCTCCGCTCCAGCAAACCGCTACGGTAGGGGTCCAGGGTGAAGCGCCAGCCGGGCGCGATGACGTAGGTGGTGTGGCGGGCGTCTATCAAAGCCGGCCCGTCAATCACGTTGCCCGGTTCGAGACCGTCGAAGTCGAAGACCAGGGTCCGGACGAAACCGGCCGGATTTTCCCACCAGGCCCGGCGCGGTTCGCGGCCGGCCGAGGCCGGCGGCCGGGTTCCTTTCACTTCAGCCCGGGGCCAGACCGGGCCGGGACGGGGTACGCCGGCGGTCAGGTAGAAGCACTCGATGTTGATGCCGCCCCGGGGAAAAGTGGCCTCGGGCGAATAGATGTCCGAATACTCCTGGATGAACTTGTCGCCGATGTCCTTGAAGTCCTGGGGCGATGCGACGGTCAGATGGGGCGAGACGATCTTGGTCAGGTTGTACTGCAGGCCGAAACGCATATCCAGTTCGAGTCGGAACTCAATCCGGTCCTCGGAAAAGCCCTCGAGCCGCAGGTCCCGGACCGCCAGTTCCTTTAATTCGTTGACTATCGCGTTGAAGCCCTCGCAGTCTTCGCTATAGGACTGGTTGGCCCAGAGAAAGATTTTCATGGTCTTGGACTTTTCCCAGACCTGCTGGATCAGGACCGTCGAGGCGCCGTACGCGCCCGAGACCGGCGAACAATGGGGCGCCACCACTTTCTTCACGCCGATGTACGGCGCGAAGCCGCAGGCGTGGGTGGCACCGGCCCCGCCGCAGGCAAAAAGAACGAACTCCCGCGGATCGTGACCCTTGAGGGCCACCTCGTTGAAGACCTCCTGGCCCATCCGGGCGTCCACCACCCGCTTGATCCTCGAGGCGGCCTCGACCACGTCCAATCTCAAGGGCCGGGCGATCTTCTTCTCGATGACCTCGAAGCTGAGTTCCGGGTCCAGGAGCATGCCGCCGCCCAGGTAGTTGTCCGGGTTGAGATAGCCCAGCACCAGGTCGGCGTCGGTGACCGTGGCCTCCTGGCCGCCCTGATCGTAGCAGGCCGGCCCGGGCATCGAACCGGCCGATTGCGGCCCGACCTCGAGGGCGTTGGCCAGGAGTTCGTTGATCCAGGCGATCGAACCCCCGCCCGCGCCGATGGACTTGACTTCGATGGCCGGGATGTTGGTCCGCCATCGGTCGATGACCGGGATGAAATCATAGGTCCTGAGCCGGCCGCCGCTGATCACGCCGATGTCGAAGGAAGTGCCGCCCATGTCGGTGAAGACCACGTTGTTCCAGCCATAAATCCGGCCCAGGGTCAGGGCCCCGTGGAGGCCGGCCACCGGTCCGGCGTTGTGGGTCAGCACGGCCCGGGTGCGGGAAACCTTCTTCATGCCGCCGGTGTTATGAACCAGAACCAGGGGCTTCTTGTACCCGCCGTCGCGCAGCTCGACGATCAGCTTGTTGAGTTCCTCGGCCATCACCCCATGGATGTAGGCGTTGACTATGGCGGTGACGAAGCGGGTGTATTCCCCGGACTTGGGCGACACGTCGCTGGAAAGGGTCACCGGCATGGAACCCAGGTAGTCCTCCGGATACTCCTCCTCGATGATCTCCTTGATCGCGCGTTCGTGGACCGGATTGGCGAAGGACCAGAGCAGACAGACCACGAAACCCATGGCCCCCCGATCCACTAAGGTCTGGAGTCTTTCCTTGACCTCTTCGCGATCCAGGGGCCGGATGACCCGGCCGTTCGAATCGAGCCGTTCGCGCACGCCCGCCACCATGTCCGGCCGGATAAGCGGCGCGGGCTTGGCGATACGACCCAGGTCCTTGTTCTCCTGGGAAGTGCCGCCGTCGGCCCAACTCCTGCCTCGGCCGATGTAGATGGCGTCCTCGAAGCCGGCGGTGGTGATCAGGCCGAGCTTGGGGCCGGTCCTCTCGATCAGGGCGTTGGTGCCCAGGGTGGTGCAATAGCGGACGGCCTCGGTCTGGCCGAGGAACCGGCCCAGGTCCAGGCCGAAGACTTTGGCCGCTTCCTGGACGCCCTTCATGAAGCCGACCGAAAGATCGTAGTGGGTGGTCGGCGTCTTGATGAACCCGGTCCCGACCCCGTCCCGGGTGATAAAGAAATCGGTGAACGTTCCGCCGATATCCACGTTGATGCTGAAGGCCATCCAAACCTCCTTGCCGGCCGGCCTTACCGCCGGACCCGGCGGATCAGCCTGGTAAGTTCGTGTAGCGCCTCGAGGTTGACCTGGCGGGTCAGGGGCCCGAAACTGGTGAAGAAAAAGCCGCGACCGTCCCTGGCCCGGTACAGAGCCTCGCCCTCGTCAACGGCCCGCCGGGAGGCCTCGATGTCCTGCCAGGGCAGTCCCAGGCCCACGCCCAGAGCCCGGCCGGCGATGGCCTCGAGAGCGGCCGGGGGCGGCGGTTCGTGACGGCTCGAAGGTCCCAGGATGTAGACGTCCAGGTCGAGGTCGGTCAAACGGTCCAGGTCCTCGGGTTCGTACCCCTGAAGGTAAAGGCCGGTGGTGATCCCATAGTGGCCGGCGATCTTTCTCAGGGTCCCGTACAGACGGCGTTGCCCGGGCATCTGACCGCCGGCCGTCAGGGAACGGCCTTCCAGGAAGATGATCACGTCCGGCCGGACCCGACAGAAAGCCTCGGTCGCCCGGGTCAGGTGTTCCTTGACCTCGCTCAGCCGTTCCGGGCCCTCGCCGCCGAAGAGATGATGGGCCAGGGTCAAGGGTCCGGTCAGGGCCGCCACGCAGGCCCGCCTGGACCGGCAGACTTGAAAGACCCGGCTGGCCGTTTCCAGGGCGATCTTCATCCGGCCGGCCTCTTCCGGCCGATCGCGCAATCCGCCGGCCGGAGGGAGGATAACCGGCCGGTCGTTCTCCCATTCGATCCTGCAGCCGCAGGCCTCGGCCATCAGGCTGAAATGGAATCCGGCCACCACGCCGTCCAGATCAAAGAGGTCGGCCGTTTTCAGCAGTATCCCGGCCCAGGCCGTGGGGTCCGAGGTCAAGGCCTGGACCGAAGTCCCGCCCACCCGGGCCAGCAGGCCGCGGAGCAAGGGCAGAAAAGGCGGCCTCGAGAGCGGTTCGCCCCGGAGAAAAAGGTTGAACAGTTCCCGTCCGGTCTCCAAGATCAGACCCCGGCCCTTTTCTTGAGCGCGTCCAAATCCAATTCGATATCATGGGTCAGAGGATGCCCCGGCGGCAGGTATTCATTCTCGATCATGACCCCGCAGCCCGGACAGTAGAACTCGATCAAGCGGCAGAAATCGGGATGGGGGCTGAAAGAATAGGCCTGGCCCTCGATTACGGGCGGATGGACCTCCTCCAACGACCGTTCCGCCACCAGGCAGCCCTTCTTGTAATTGTCCCGGGCGTCGATCAGTTCCCGGCCGCAGCGCTGGCAGCACCATGTTTCCTTGGCCAGGTCAATCTCCAGGCACTCGGTGATTCTTACCTTCATGGCTCAGGAGACCTCCTCGAGAAGGACGTTGTCGTACTGGTCTATAGTCAGGCGCCAGCCGGTTTGGATCAGGAGCGTGGTGTGGTCGGACTCGACCAGGGCCGGGCCGGAAAGAGAGTGGCCGTGGGTCAAGCCGGCCCGGTCGTAAACCGGAGTTTCGCGGAAGCCGTGGCTGGAATAGACCGGCCGGCTCCCTTTCCGGGCCGATTCCGGTCCGGCCACCGCGGCCGGGATGGGCTCGATCGAGTAGTGGGGCGCCGGCGCCTGGGCCATCAGACCCAACGCGCTCAAGATCAGGACCGGACCCGGGTCTTTTACGCCGGCGGCCCGCCAGAGCGACCTGGCCTGATCGAGGACCGGAGACGGATCATCGAGGAACTCGAGGCCCGCCTCGATTCTGATTTCGGTTTCCGCCCCTGGCCCGCGCAGGAACAGTTCCAGCCGCCAGTTCACCTGACCGGCGGAAAAGCCTTCCCCGCGCATGTCGCGTTCGGCTTGCCGTTTCAGGTCTTCCACGGCCTCGGCCGCGGCGGTCAGGCTGGACCGGTCCGTGACCGGGATTTCCAGCCGGCGATAGTAAAGATGGCCGACGTCCAGGCTCGAGGAGGAAAAGGCGGAGAAGACCGCCGAGAAGGGCGTCAGGATGAGGCGCTTGAGACCGGCCGTCCGGGCCAGATCGCAACAGTGGGCCGGGCCGGCGCCGCCGTATATGACCAGCAATGGATCGCCGTCCGGCCATAGCCTGTCTTTGATGCGCTTGATCTCCAGGCCCATGGCCCGGTCAACCCTGTTCTTTATCCGCAGGGCCGCTTCGGCCGGGGTCAGGCCCAGGGGGTCGGCCAGGTTCTCCTTGATGGCCGCCTCGGCCTTGGCCAGATTCAGTTTCATGGTCCCGCCCAGGAAATGGTTCGGATCGAGAACCCCCAGGATGACGTCGGCGTCGGTGACGGTGGGTTCGAGGCCGCCCAGGTCGAAACAGACCGGTCCGGGCAGGGCCCCGGCGGACCGGGGTCCGACCTGGAGGTCTCCGTCTTTCAGCCAGGCGATCGAGCCGCCGCCGGCGCCGATGGCCCGGATGCCGAGCATGGGCACGTTGACCGGAAAACCTTCCACGTCGGTCTCGAGGCTGTACCCGGGCTGGCCCCGGCGGACGCAGCCGACGTCAAAGGAAGTGCCGCCCATGTCGGCGGAAATCAGGTCGCCGGTCCCGTACAACCGGCCGACGAGCCGGGCCCCGAGCAGGCCCGAGGCCGGACCGGAGTTGTAGGTGTTGATGGCCCTGGTCTTGGCCACCCTGGCCACCGCGCCGTTGTTATGGCTGATGAAAAGGGTCCGGCCATAATGGCGGCGGCGGAGTTCCTCCTCGGCCTTGTACAGCAGACGGGCCAGCTTGGCGTGAATATAGGCGTTCAGCGTCGCGGCGTTGAGGCGTTGGGCCTGGCCCGGCCGGAAGGTTATGTCCGAAGACAGAAAGACCGGGACCGAACCCAGGTAATCCCGGGGATACTCCTGCTTGATGAGCCGGCGGATCATCCGTTCATTGGCCGGATCGGCCTCGGAATTGGCCAGGGCCGCCACCAGGCAGCGCGCGCCGCGGTCGATTAGTTCCTGGGCCGCGGTCAAAACCGCGGCCGGGTCCGGCTCTTTAATAATCCGGCCGTCCGGCGTGGTCTCCTCGTCCAGCCCCAGCACCATTTCCGGGAAAACCAGCGGCGGCAGGCCGTCTTGACTTTTAGTCGGGGCCAGGCTTTCCCGGCCGGCCGTGACCAGGAGGCCGATCTTGGCGCCGTCCCGCTGGATGAGGCAGTTGGTGCCGATGGTGTTGGAAAAGCGGATGATCTCGGTCCGGGACAGCAGGTCTTCGATGGTCAGGCTTAGGCTCCGGGCCCCGGCCTTGAGACATTCCAGGAAACAGACGGTCAGGTCATGGGGCGTAGTGGGCACCTTGACCGTCCGGACCCGGCCGTTAAGGACGATAAAGCCGTCGGTGAAAGTGCCGCCGGTGTCGATGTCTATGGTGCAGCCCATGGGGGATAGCCTCCTTCAAGGGATGGTCAAGTCGTCCGGCGCCGGTTCGAGCCGGAACGAATGGCCCGCCTAGGCCTCCTTCATGATTCCATGAAGAATGAAAGACAGTATCTCCCGGGTGACTTCCCGATGAGACAGCGGGCCCCGGGGCCGGAACCAGCGCATCTGCCAGTTGACGCAGGCCAGGATATTGAAAGCCATGACCTTGAGATGACCGGATTTGAGGCGGCCGGCGGCCTGGACCCTCCGTAGTTGTTCCAGGTAGATGTCCAGGACCTCCATCTGGATGTCCCGGCTGATCTTGTTGCCTTCGGGCGAAAAGTGTTCCTCGTCCAGGATGAAGACCTTGGCGCCGTTCAGGTTTTCGAAGGAAAGACGCAGGTGGGTTTCGATCAGGCGTTCGAGACCTTCGACGGGGTCGGGGTGGCTGTCCGCGGCCTGGCGCAGTCCTTGGAGCAATAGTTCGGACAGGTGCTGGAGGATGGCCACCAGGAGTCCTTCCTTGCTGCCGAAGTAGTGATAGATATTCGAGATGCTGGTGCCGTGGGCGTGGGCGATGTCCCGGATGGAAGTGCCGCGGAAGCCCTTGCTGGCGAAAAGGTCAATGGCCGCTTCCATGAGCCGGGTTTTTTGGTCGGGGACTTCGTTCATGGAATAACCTCGTTCCAGGTGAAGCGGCGCCGAAGCTCCCTGGCGGTCCGATTCAAACGTGGCCAACCGGTGGGGCTGGCGGCGCCGTCTTGGGGGCGGATTTGGCCCGGTCCGGGTATGTGTTTCGATCGTTCGATTCAGGGTAGAGCGAATGTATCAAACGTTCGATACATTGTCAAGAGGGAAAATATTCATGGTGTCTTTTATAAAATATTTAATGAATATCCGATGATTACTATAAAAGGCCTCGCTGGTCCGTCTCGGAAGTTAAATAAACAAATATCAAATAATGCAAATATTATAATATTTCTTGACAATCAAGGCCCGGCCGGCTATACTCAAAATAATTATTTATTATTACAGTAAATTATGTTCAATCTCGTCAATCAGCCCAAAGCCCCCCGCCAGATAATAGACCAGATCAGAAACGCCGTCCTCGAAGGCAAAATCAAACCCGGCAACCGCCTGTCCTCGGAAAAAGAACTCATGGACCAGTTCGGGGTCAGCAAGGCCACCCTGCGGGAAGCCCTGCGGGCCCTGGAATACCTGGGACTCATCGAAACCAGGAAAGGCGCGGCCGGCGGCGTCTTCATCTCCGAAGTGGACATGGAGACCACCAGGCAGAGCCTGACCAACTTTCTGCACTTCAAGAACCTGTCCATCCATCACTTGTCCGAGATACGCCGGAACCTGGAACCCTATTCGGCCCGGCTGGCGGCCGCCGGCATCACCGAGGAAGACCTGAGCCGGCTGAAAAACATCAACGAGACCTGCCGGGTCCTGCTGGCCGAAGGCCGCACGGTCGAACTGAGAAGGAACGAAGTCAGGTTTCATCGCATCATCGCCAACGTCAGCCGTAACCCAATCCTGATCCTCATCCTGGACTTCATCGAAAACATGCTCGAGGACGTGAAGAACATCCTGAAGCCCGATTATGGCTTTTCCAAGTCGGTCATCGAGGCCCACGAACGAATCTGTCAGGCCCTGTCGGCCCGGGACCAGGACTGGGCGGCCCGGGAGATGTTGGAGGACGTTTCGAAGGTGGAAGAAAGCCTGATCAGGCTGGCCCGGGACAATCCACCGCTGAAGTGGACTTGATCCGGGCACGGACCTCGACTTCAAGACAAAAACATCGAGGCGAAAACGACCCCGCGGGCGCTTCGGCCTTGTCCGAACGCCGGGCGGAAGGGTCAACAACTTAAATAAAACACAAGCGAGGAAGGAAAAATGGCTGGCGCACCCAAGAAGCTGAAGTATCACGTCAACGGCGAATGGCTCGAATCCAAGACCACCAAGTACATGGACTGCTATGATCCCTCGACCGGCGAGGTGATCGCCGTGGCCCCCCAGTGCACCCAGGACGAAGTGGACGCGGCCATCAAGGCCGCCCATGAAGCCTTCCCGGCCTGGGCCGCCACTCCGGCCATGAAAAGGGTTCAGGTCCTTTTCCGTCTCAAGGAGCTTCTGGAAAAGCACCTGGACGAACTTACCCTGCTGGTGGCCAAGGAGAACGGCAAGTGCTGGGACGAGGCCCTGGGCTGCGTCCTCAAGATCATCGAAGCGGTCGAGTTCGCCGCCGGGATCCCCCACCTGATGAAAGGCCCGGCCGTCATGAACTGCACCACCGGCTACGACACGGTTCAGTTCAACGAACCCCTGGGGGTCTTTGCCGGCGTCGTGCCCTGGAACTTCCCGGCCATGATACCCCACGGCTGGATGGCCGCCCTCTGCATCGCCACCGGCAATACCTTTGTCATCAAACCGGCCAGCTTCGTCCCCCAGAGCGCCATGCGCGTCCTGGAGTTGTGGGAGGAAGCCGGCCTGCCCAAGGGCGTCTTCAACCTGGTCACCTGCGGCCGCAACGAGGCGGAAATCCTGCTCCGCCACCCCGATATAGTCGGCGTCTCCTTTGTGGGGTCCACCAGCATAGGCCGCCACATCTACGCCACCGCCGCCGCCAACGGCAAGCGCGTCCAGGCCCTGTGCGAGGCCAAGAACCACGCCCTGGTTCTCCGCGATTGCAACCTCCCCCGCACCGCCGCTGGCATCATGAACGCCACCTGCGGCTGCGCCGGCGAACGCTGCATGGCCCTGCCCGTGGTCGTGGTCGAGGAGTGCATCGCCGACGATCTGGTGGCCCTGTTGGACAAGCTGGCCGGCGAACTCAAGATCGGCCCGGCCTACGACCGGACCTCCCGCCTCGGTCCCGTGGTCAACGAAGGCCATCGCCAGTTCGTCTCCAACTGGATCGCGACCGGGATAAAGGAAGGGGCCAAGCTGGTGCGCGACGGCCGCGGCGTGGTGGTCCCCGGCTATGAAAAGGGCTTTTATATCGGCCCCACCATCTTCGATCACGTCACCTCGGACATGAGCATCGCCTGGAAGGAAATCTTCGGTCCGGTCACCTGCGTCAAGCGGGTCAAGGACTTCGAGGCAGGCCTCAACCTGATGAACTCCTCCGAGTTCGCCAACGGCTCGGTCATCTACACCCAGAACGGCTATTACGCCCGCGAGTTCACCCGGAGGACCCACGGCGGCATGGTGGGCGTCAACGTGGGCATTCCCGTGCCCGTGGCCATGTTCGGCTTCACCGGCCACAAGAACTCGTTCTTCAGCGACCTGCACGTCCTGGGCACGGACGGCCTGCGCTTCTACACCGAACCCAAGACCGTCACCTACCACTGGTTCGATCCCATGGAAGAAGCCGTCAAAAAGGTGGATACTTGGGATGGCACGATAGACATGAGAGGAAAAACAAGTCAATAAGGTGATATTTCGGGGGCGCGCGACCCCGCGCCCCCGGACGACGGTCTGTGGCGCCGGACCCGTCCTCCTCGCCGTGGGGCGGGACGGGCCTGTTGATCATTTCCCCTCTAGCTAAAAGGAGTCGAATATGGACGCTCAAGAGATCAAACGTCTGGACCGGGAGCATCATCTGCATTCCTGGTCGGTCCAGGGGGTCCTGGACCCCATTGTCTTCGACCGGGCCCAGGGTTCTTGCTTCTGGGACGCCGCCGGCAAGAGGTACCTGGATTTTTCCGCCCAGCTCATGAACCAGAACACCGGCCACCAGCACCCCAAGGTGGTCAAGGCCATCCAGGACCAGGCGGCCAAGGTCTGCTTTTGCGCGCCGGGCATGGCCTATGAGAGCAAGAGCGCCTTGGTGGCGGAACTGCTTAAGGTCACGCCGGGCGACCTCAAGCATTTCTTCTTCACCCTGGGTGGCGCGGACGCCAATGAAAACGCCGTCAAGATAGCCCGTCTTTACACCAAGAAGTTCAAGATCGTCTCCCGCTACCGCTCCTATCACGGCGCCACCTTCGGCGCCATCACCCTGACCGGCGACCCGCGGCGGCCTCCGGTCGAGCCGGGCATTCCCGGCGTGGTGCGGGTCTTCGATCCCTATTGCTACCGCTGTTCCTTCGGCCTGGAATATCCAGGCTGCGACGTCCGGTGCGCCCGGAACATCGAGGAAGTCATCCTGTACGAAAACCCGGACACGGTGGCCGCCATTATCATGGAAGGGGTCTGCGGCTCGAACGGCATCTTTGTTCCCCCGCCCGAATATCTGCCGACGGTCCGGGAAATCTGCGACCGTTACGGGGTCCTGCTCATTTCGGACGAAGTCATGTCCGGCTTCGGCCGCACCGGCCAGTGGTTCGCCGTTAACAACTGGAACGTGGTCCCGGACATCATCACCATGGCCAAGGGCCTGACTTCCGGGTACCTGCCCCTGGGCGGCGCGGCCCTATCCAAGAAGATTGCCGATTATTTCCAGAAGAACATGCTCTGGGGCGGCTTGACCTACAACGCCCATCCCTTGTGCTGCGCCGCGGCCGTGGCCACGCTTCAGGTCTACCACGAGGAAAATCTGATCGAGCGGGCCCGGACCCTGGGTTCTTTCCTGATGAAGGAACTCGGGGCCCTCCAGGCCAAGCACCCCTGCGTGGGCGACGCGCGGGGCATCGGCCTTTTCACCGTGCTCGAACTGGTCAAGGACCGGAAGACCAGGGAGCCCCTGGTGCCCTGGAACGCCGCCGGCCCGGACCTGGCCTTGAACAAGGAGATCAACAAGCGTCTCCTGGCCGGCGGAGTCTATACCTTCGTGCGTTGGAACTGGGTCTTCGTGGTTCCGCCCCTGGTCGTCAGCCAGGACGAGTTGAAGGAAGGCCTGGCCGTCATCGACGACGTCCTGACTTTCGTGGACGGCCAGATAAAATAAGCAGGGGCAAGGCGTCCCGCGAAACGCGGTAGGGGCACGGCGTGCCGTGCCCTTCAAGGCCGCGGGGCCGCTGTTTCCTTTCTGATCCTTTCCAGGTTGGTCCTGGCTTCGGGCGCCATCTGGAAAAACCCGGTCAGACGCTCGCAGGCATAGTCCGGACAGCGGCCGCAGTTTTCCATTCCGCGTTCCAGCACGCAGCGTCTAATTTCGCAGACGCGGCAGTAATTGAAAAGGACCTGCCCCTCGGACCGGCAGCCGCGGCAGTTGATGTCTTCCGGCTTGAAATCGCTGCGATACAGCCGGGACCATTCCTCGGCCGTTTTTGCCCGGGCCGCGGCATCGTCGTTGACGGTGGCCAGGAAGGCCGGACATTCGTGGCAGAACAGGCCGCAGCAGGAGATCATGGGCTGCATTAGGGTTACCTCGCTGAATATTTAATCATACGTAGCGACCGAACCGATGATTCTTCGTCATGGTGAGTCACGACGATGGAGTGACGAAGCCATCGCTATCAAAGGCTCAGAACTGGTGGCGGTACGAGTCCTTATCGAAGTCGCCTTTTTCCCAGTCCACCCAGTACGTGTCCCGGCCGGACTTGATCCGGGCGTCCAGGAGGTCCTTCCCGATCAGGCGCAGGACCAGGGCCACCGGCGTGAAGACCAGGTAAAAGACCAGGGTCAGGATGATGCGCGTGTTCAGCCAGGCCAGCTTGGCCGCCAGCCACATCATGAACCGGTACGCCGGTTTCAGCCCCGTCGGCCAGGCCGCGGCCAGGGCCAGGGCCGCGCCGGCCACGGCCAGGAAATAGGGACCGGACGCCCGGCCCCGCCAGACTAGAAAGCCGCCGATCAGGCCCAGGATGACCGCCAGTCCCAGGCCGAATTTCCTCAGTTCCCTATTATCCGGTACGAGCTGCTTATTCATATCAATCCAGGGCGAACTCCTTGCGCCAGTCCTTGTCCTCCTGCCAGGCCGGCTGCTCCTTTTTGTCCAGCAGGAACGGCCCCAGCACCAGGAAGTCCATCTCGGTGCGCATGAAGCAGGTATAGGCGTGCTCGGGCGAACAGACGATGGGCTCGCCCCGCACGTTGAAGGAAGTGTTGATCAGGACCGGGCAGCCGGTCTTTTGTTGAAAGGCGCTGATCAGACGGTGATACAGCGGGTTGGTCTTTTGGTCCACGGTCTGGACCCGGGCCGAATAATCCACGTGGGTGATGGCCGGCACGTCCGAACGGGACACGTTGAGCTTGTCGATGCCGAAGAGCCTTTCCTCGTCCTCGGTCATCCGCCGCCGCCGTTCTTCCCGGACCGGGGCCACTAACAGCATGTACGGGCTTTCCCTATCGAGTTCGAAATAATCGGCCACCTTTTCCCGCAGCACCGTGGGCGCAAAGGGCCGGAAGGACTCGCGGTACTTGATCTTGAGGTTCATGACCTTCTGCATGGTCCGGCTGCGCGCGTCGCCGATGATGCTCCGGTTGCCCAAGGCCCGCGGCCCCCATTCGGTCCGGCCCTGGAACCAGCCGATGACCTTTTCCTGGGCTAAGAGTTCGGCCACCCGTTCGAGCAGGGCTTCCTCGCTCAGGCGTTCGTACCCGGCCCCCCGCTCCTTTAACCAGGCTTCGATCTCCTCGGGCGGATAGAAAGGCCCCAGGTACGCGCCCAGCATGTCGTCGTCCGGTTCGAGGCCCGGGTCATGGGCCGCCCTGGTCCGTTGGTGGTCCAGGTAGGTGTACCAGGCGAACAGGGCCGCGCCCACGGCGCCGCCCGCGTCGCCGGCCGCGGGTTGAATCCAGATGTTCTGGAACGGCCCCTCGCGCAGCATCCGGCCGTTGGCCACGCAGTTGAGGGCCACGCCGCCGGCCAGGCACAGGTTTTCGGCCCCGGTCTCCTTATGCACCGTCCGGGCCATGCGCATCATGATCTCTTCGGTGACTATCTGGATGGACCGGGCGATGTCCATGTCCTGCTGGGTCACCGGGCTTTCCGGCTTCCGCGGCGGCCGGCCGAAGAGCCGGTCCATATGGCCGTTGGTCATGGTCAGGCCGGCCACGTAGTCGAAGTATTTCAGATTCAGCTTGAACGATCCGTCCGCCTTGAGGTCCACCAGTTCCTCGAGCATCAGGTCCACGTACTTGGGTTCGCCGTACGGCGCCAGGCCCATCAGCTTGTATTCGCCCGAGTTGACCTTGAAGCCGGTGAAATAGGTGAAGGCCGAATAGAGCAGCCCCAGGGAATGGGGGAACCTGAGTTCCTTGAAGAAGCGGAGCCGGTTGCCCTGGCCCATTCCGTAACTGGTGGTGGTCCACTCACCCACCCCGTCCACGGTCAGAAAGGCGGCCGTCTCGAAGGGCGAGGGGAAGAAGGCCGAAGCCGCGTGGGCTTCGTGGTGGCGGGTGAAGAGGATCGGGCCGTCGTAGTCGAGTTCCTGGCTGATGAGTTGGGGCAGCCAGAGCTTCTGCTTGAGCCAAAGGGGCATGGACAGGAGAAAGGAGGCGATGCCCTTGGGCGCGCTGGCCAGGTAGGAATAGAGGATGCGCTCGAACTTGATCAGGGGCTTGTCGTAGAAGACGATATAGTCCAGGTCCCGGGCCGCCAGGCCGCCTTGCTTCAGGCAGAAGGCGATGGCGTGGGCAGGGAAATTGAAGTCGTGCTTGACGCGGGTCAGACGTTCCTCTTGCAGGGCCGCCTCGATGCGTCCGTCGCGGATCAAAGCCGCCGCGCTGTCATGGTAAAAAGCCGAGATGCCTAGGATGTTCATTTTTCTCTGGCCGGGTTTGATTTACGGGCCTGGGCCTGGTCTTCCGGCCGGGCGGCCGTGTTTCCCGGAGACCGGTAAATAATAGGGGGTCTTGGCCCTGGTGTCAACTGGCCCCGACGTTCGCCTATCGTCTTGACAAGGCCTCGGAATGGTGACAGCTTCAATTCATCTGCCTTTAACCCTTGCGTCACCCTAGGAGGCCCCATGCTGATCCTGAACGAAGGCGACATCCGGACGGCCGTATCCCTCGAAGAAATCATGGACGAAGTGGAAAACGCCCTGCGATTGGGCGAAACCGGCGACTACGTCATGCCCTTGCGGACTTACCTGGAATATGAGGGCAACAGCTTTCTCCTGATGCCCTGCTTCACGCCGCCGGCCTTCGGCGCCAAGCTGGTGACGGTCTTTCCCCGCAACCCGGAGAAGGGCCGGCCGGTGATCGAATCGCTCATGGTCCTCAATAACGCCGCCACCGGTGAAACCCTGGCCCTGCTCAACGGCAAGGCCCTGACCGCCCTGCGCACCGGCGCGGTGGGCGGGGTCGCCGTCCGCCGTCTTTCGCCCGACCAACCCCACGCCCTGGGACTGATCGGCGCCGGGGTCCAGGGTTTTCAGCAGGCCCGCTTCGCCGCGGCCACGGGTAAAATCGACCGGATACTGGTTCACGACCGCCTGGCGGACAAGGTCCCGGACTTTGTCCAGGCCTTGGCCCAGGCCGTGCCGGACGTGCCCGTGGCCCGGGCCGAATCGGCCGAGGCCTTGCTCGAATCCTGCCGGACCGTCATCGCCGCCACCACTTCGAACGAGCCGGTTCTGCCTGACCGGCCGGAACTGCTGGCCGGCCGGCATTTCGTCGGCATCGGGTCGTATAGACCCACCATGCGCGAGTTCCCCGAGGCCTTGTTCCACCTGGTCGAGCGGGTCTGGGTGGACACGGTGTACGCCCTCGAGGAAAGCGGCGACCTGACCGACCCCTTGCAAAAGGGCTGGCTCAAGAGGGATCAGGTCGAGACCCTGGGCCGGTTTCTGCTCGAGCCGGGCGACCGCCGGCCTAGGCCCGGCCAGACCACGCTGTTCAAGTCAGTCGGTATGGCCCTCTTCGACGTCCTGGTCTCCTGGCTTATCTACCGCAAGGCTCTCGAAAAAGGCCTGGGCCGGGAAGTCGCTCTTTAACCTGGGGCCGCGGTTATTAAACCCAAGAACTACCACGAAGGGCACGAAGAACACGAAGGAAAGATGTGCCCAATGAGGCCACAGTCTTTCAATCGCGGTAATTCCCGTAGAGGCGTGCTGTCCCGCGAGACTTCCTCCCTCTCCCTTTGGGAGAGGGCCGGGGTGAGGGAATGGGCATTAATGGAGTCGCAGTTATTCAACTGCGGAAATAGGAATGTCCAGATCCTCTGGTCCGATCACGTCGACGCTTCAATGGAACCACAATTTTTCAATCGAGGGAATTCCTGTAGGGGCGCACTGCCGTGCGCCCTGGACCGATTAGGTTTAATGAGGCCTCCTTGGGCGCATGCCATGCGCCCCTACGAAGATGCCTTCAATGGGGCCGCAGTTATTCAACTGCGGAAATCGGGCCTGCGCTACATCGCCTCGGTCAAGACGCACTCGCTTCAATGGGGCCGCAGTTATTTAACTGCGGAAATCGGGCCTGCGCTACATCGCCTCGGTCAAGACGCACTCGCTTCAATGGGGCCGCAGTTATTTAACTGCGGAAATTAAACTTGGTCTGATTGGCCGCGTCCCCGCCGCTGTAGCTTCAATGGGGCCGCAGTTATTCAACTGCGGAAATTGTTTACGGGGCATGAGGCCTCCTAGTGGGCTGGGATGCTTCAATGGGGCCGCAGTTATTCAACTGCGGAAATGGCCTGGCAAAAGGCCGTCGAAAACGCCAAAGCCAAGCTTCAATGGGGCCGCAGTTATTCAACTGCGGAAATCACTCGATGGGAATCCGATGTTTAGCAGCCCCAACTCGCTTCAATGGGGCCGCAGTTATTCAACTGCGGAAATCACGATATCGTGGCACACGCGAGCGTTCGGTTGAAGCTTCAATGGGGCCGCAGTTATTCAACTGCGGAAATTACGGCTGGGCCGGCAACGGAGGAGAGAGAGATGAAGGCTTCAATGGGGCCGCAGTTATTCAACTGCGGAAATTATGAATGGCGGCCCAGGATCATGTTTATCTCTCCGCTTCAATGGGGCCGCAGTTATTCAACTGCGGAAATATCGGTCTATATCCTATCTTCCCTCCCCCCCGACATCGCTTCAATGGGGCCGCAGTTATTCAACTGCGGAAATGTACAACGGCAAGGACCCCAAACAGGGCCTGATACCGCTTCAATGGGGCCGCAGTTATTCAACTGCGGAAATTATTGGCAACACGGAGGTGGCAGATGGAACAAATCAGGGCTTCAATGGGGCCGCAGTTATTCAACTGCGGAAATCGTCCACGGCGTCCGAATCGGCGCGTGGGAGCGGACAGCTTCAATGGGGCCGCAGTTATTCAACTGCGGAAATAACGTAATTGCCCTCGAATTCGGTGCGTATTTGAGGAGCTTCAATGGGGCCGCAGTTATTCAACTGCGGAAATCTCGACTGCACCCCAAAACACACTAGATACGACTGCGGCTTCAATGGGGCCGCAGTTATTCAACTGCGGAAATTCGCCGAACACATCGGCGTTGGAATGCATTCGGTTCGCTTCAATGGGGCCGCAGTTATTCAACTGCGGAAATTCAAAATGGGAAATGGGGATTAGTGAGCCAGGAATATGCTTCAATGGGGCCGCAGTTATTCAACTGCGGAAATTTTATGCGCAGGAGTGTCGCCGCTTGTGATTTTCTCAGCTTCAATGGGGCCGCAGTTATTCAACTGCGGAAATCGAAGGTGTCACGCGCATCGTAATCGGCGACAACGCGGCTTCAATGGGGCCGCAGTTATTCAACTGCGGAAATCAGTCCATACAGGAACACTAACTCTTCTTACTAAAGCTTCAATGGGGCCGCAGTTATTCAACTGCGGAAATACGAAAATATACGCTGTGCATGATTGCCTTGGTTAGGCTTCAATGGGGCCGCAGTTATTCAACTGCGGAAATCTATTTTGGGATAAGCCTTTGTCTGAACAGCCAGAGCTTCAATGGGGCCGCAGTTATTCAACTGCGGAAATTGGCAGGTGTTCCGGGCTATCGACGCCATTAGACCTGCTTCAATGGGGCCGCAGTTATTCAACTGCGGAAATGCATCATGAGACGTTCTCCTTGTTTTTTGGGTTATTGCTTCAATGGGGCCGCAGTTATTCAACTGCGGAAATTAAAGAGGGAACTATATATGATTTGGAACGCAAAAAGCTTCAATGGGGCCGCAGTTATTCAACTGCGGAAATGAGGAATACTACTATACCGCTGACGCCCTTACCGCGCTTCAATGGGGCCGCAGTTATTCAACTGCGGAAATTCCCTGCCTCGTGTCATTGAGATCAATCAGGTTGTACAGCTTCAATGGGGCCGCAGTTATTCAACTGCGGAAATACTGTAACGATCAAACCCGAACCGCAACCTGAACCAGCTTCAATGGGGCCGCAGTTATTCAACTGCGGAAATTAAAGCGGGAACAGTTATTGTTCATCCAGAAAACGTAGCTTCAATGGGGCCGCAGTTATTCAACTGCGGAAATAAGTATATAAAATCAAAAGAAAAAATCTTTAAAATGCTTCAATGGGGCCGCAGTTATTCAACTGCGGAAATCGAATAGACCGTATTCTGAAGCAGTCAATCCTGAAACGCTTCAATGGGGCCGCAGTTATTCAACTGCGGAAATTGTATTTGCGTGAGGCGCATCTGCTAGCGTAAGACGCAGCTTCAATGGGGCCGCAGTTATTCAACTGCGGAAATGTCGAAGAGACGCAGCGGTTGTCCTCACGACAGGCGCTTCAATGGGGCCGCAGTTATTCAACTGCGGAAATGCCGATACGATCTCCTACTCATGACCGAGGCGTATTTGGCTTCAATGGGGCCGCAGTTATTCAACTGCGGAAATCAAGATTGGCACGCCGCCCAGACCTTGTTCGGTGGTGCTTCAATGGGGCCGCAGTTATTCAACTGCGGAAATCCATACAAGCGGCCCAGGCCGCGGACGCCATCGAGGTGCTTCAATGGGGCCGCAGTTATTCAACTGCGGAAATATATCGGCCTGGCACAAATAATGCACACTAATTGGGGCTTCAATGGGGCCGCAGTTATTCAACTGCGGAAATGATTTCAGGCAATCGCGTTTGGCAAAACGCCAAAAGCTTCAATGGGGCCGCAGTTATTCAACTGCGGAAATATGCCGCGATCAGAAAAAACGCCGCACTTCGTTTATGCTTCAATGGGGCCGCAGTTATTCAACTGCGGAAATCTATGTCCGCGGTGGCGAACTAGGACATTGCCGATGGGCTTCAATGGGGCCGCAGTTATTCAACTGCGGAAATGGCGGCCTTATTTTGCCCTGAAATCTCCGGGGTTTCAAGGGCCATTTTCGAGTGGCCTCCGGGTAAAGGCCATAAAAGTCCTTCAGGCCGGATCGCCCGGCCGCCTCCATGGTCCAAAAGGCCCATATTACTGGCCATTCGCGCCGGCGAGCGCCTCCAGGCCTTTCGCCACCATACCACCGCTCGCCAGTCTTTATTTCGATTCATGACGTTCTCCTAGTATTCGGTTGTCAAAGAACATGACCCTACACCACTATGGGCCGGCGCTCCCTGGGCTGGTAGGGCCGGCCCAGGGCTTTGACGCATTGATCGGCCCGACCGGGCGACGGCCCCAGGTCCACGATGAGCACCTGGTCGTCATCGTGGTGGATCAGACCGTCGAGCTTGGCGGCCATCCTCACCTTGTCGGCCTCGGACAGTTCGCAGATGAAGACCGAATACTGGACCGGATCGCCGAAGCCGTGGAGCGTCTTATACACCTTGCGCCAGCGTTTGGGGTCGGTGATATCATAACTCACCAGGTAGGCGGCGCGCAAGTAGTCACCTCGTGGTGAAGGCCGGGTATTCCGGGATTTCGCCGAGCAGATAACGGCCCAGCAAACGGGTTTGCACCTCCAGCACCCGGCGATAGCTGATCTGATAACCGAAGACCGGGTGGCGGACCAACTGATCCATCCTCCGCTCGTAGGCCAGAATAAACTCCTTGCGCGCCTTTTCCTTCAAAGCCACTCCTCCGCCGGCGCGTATGAAGTCCTTGGGGCCGACCACGCCGGTGTTGATCGTCCCGATGACCACCGAGTCCGCCACCAAAGGCCGGAACTCTTCCATCAGGTCCAGGGCCAGGGAGGGCCGGCCGTACCGGGGGCGATGAAAAAATCCCAGGAACGGGTCGAAGCCGGCGGCCAGGGCGGCCACGGTCAGGTCTTTTGCCAGGAGGGCGTAAGCCAGGGAAAGCAGGGCGTTGACCGGATCTCGCGGCGGACGGCGGTTGCGGCCCTCGAAGGAAAAACCGTTATCCACGCCGCTTTTTTTGAGCATGAGAGGAAAGGCGCTGAAGTATTCCCTGGCCGCCGAGCCTTCGATCCCCAAAAGGGATTCGACCGACTCGGCGGACTCGGCCGCCGCGGCCTTTTCCTTGAGACCGTCTAGAACAGATGGTTCCAGACCTTCGGCGTTGCGCCGCAACAGGGTGCGGCAGTTCCGTATCTTGATGGCCACGAATCTTCGGGCCAGCGCCAAAGTCGTCCCGGTTTCGAGAGCGGCCCGGTATTGGCCTAAGCGCAGTTCCACGTTTTTATGGAATTCGCCCTGGGTCAGACCATAAAACCAGCCTCCCGAAGAGAAATAGAGGATGGGGATGCCTCGGGAGCAGAGTTCGCGCACCACCGGCGTCGTGACTTGCACGTTACCGAAGAGGCTGAGCTGGGAGGTTTCGAAAAGCTTGGCCGCGGCCGCGGGCTCGTCCTTCTGTCTTATGATCAGTTCGTCCCCTTTCTTGCCCACGTACCCGCCTTGGGCCTGGACGTAGATGGGCAGGGCGTCGTCCCGGGCCGGGATGAGGCGGCGCGGTTCGGCCTCTTGAGTATCGGCGGCCGGAGTCTGGAGAAGATTGGTTTCGTCCGGCAGACAGACGCCCACCAGGGAGCAGCCGTCGCACTTGGGGCTGTCCTTCAGGGGTGGAGGGACTTTTCCGCCGCCGGCCGCGGCGCGGAAATCCTCGGCCAGGGCCAGGGTGCGGGCTTCCAACTCCGGCGTGAAAGGAATGGCGACCCGGTCCCTCGATCCGGCGAAGTATAAAACGCCGTGATCGCAGTCATAGCCGTTCTCTTTCAGGACCAGGCCCTGGGCCATGAGCTGGACCCGTTCGGGTTCATGGGCCCCTTCCGGCAGGTCCGGTTTATGACCCCGCTTGGTGTCCACCGGCACGGCCCTTCGGCCTTCCACTTCCAGAAGGTCCATCCGGGCGATCAGGCCGGCCTTCGGCGCGGACAACATGACCGAGCGGACGGCCTTGGGCGCCGTCTCGTCCTCGGGCGAGGGCGGATCGCCTTCCTCGGCGTCCACCCGGCGATGCTGATACTTGCCGTCCTCGGTGAAGGCGTTGTCGGCCCACTCGCCCTGGACCCACATCAAGTAGCCCAGCCGCCGGCAGTAGGCGTATTCGTTGAGCATCCGCGCAGGCAGGAGGTCGGGGAGGTCTTTTTCGAGGACCGGCGGCAAAGGCAACTCCTGTAATAGAAATCATTCTGGTATGGCTTTAAAAAGTCCTAAACCGAAATGTGACGACTCTCCCAAGGCCAAGGGGCCTTCAACTGGTTGTTCAAAAGTAAGCTTGAAAAAATTGCCCAGACCCACAGGGGTCGTGCGAGATTCAGTCTCGAACGGCCTCTTTCGGCGGCTCAGGTGCAGGCTGGTCCAGGTCAGGTCACTCGTATCTACCCCGATTGGCGCTGGCCGGCCTTCAGCCTCCAATAGTCGGGCCAGCAGCCTTTCCGATTTCTCACTTGGGCGTTCCCGGCCGCCTCGGCGGAAACGGTGACGGGCCTGGGGTGGGACGAACGGTGTTACGCTCTGCCATAGCCGGGACGGACCAATCATTTCACCAGGGATAGGAGTATCAAAGGGTAGAGGTACCATGACCAGCGACCACTCTGAAAATCCGGCTTGAAGACCCAATGGTGTTGAGGCCGCTTCGAGCAAAGCCCGGGTTTCGATATGGTCGAATTGTGTTTCCCGTCGCCAGACGACCAGTCGAGAGGGTCGTCTGTTAATGTCCGGCCAGTAGGCGAAGTGAGCGTGGGGATGGCCCCTTAGAGGGAGGCCTTGAGCGTCCTTCCCTGAGATTAGGCTCACCCGGTCCTTTTCATCAACCGAGAGGGCGGCATAGTTGGCCTGCCGGTCTCCGGTTATCAGTTCACAAAAGCGTTTGATTACTCGCCCACGGAAGCGTCCAAGCAGACGAACCCAGGCGCCGGGCGGCGGATAAACACGACCACCCACCGCGAATTGAATAAAGGGTTGCCCTTTCATCGGTAGCAATGACTTGGAAAGCGTTTGATATGCCTTGCGTGGCGGTTGATCAGGGATGACGGCATAGTGCCAGGTTGTACCAGGCGGCACATCACGGGAAGAGAGTTTCTTATCGTCTGTGGACAGGTGTATTGCATCCAGACATTCCTTCTCTTTTCCCTTCGCTGGTGCCAGCACTGGCCGACCAGAGGCTGAAAAACAATCCGAGAGCACGCAATTAGGGGAAAGGCCTTCCGGCTGATGTTCAAGCCGCTTGAATCGGCAGTAACTCTCGGATCGGCCGAAGTAAAGCACTCGTTCCAAGAGTGCGTCCAACAGTGCTGCTTCGTCATCTGTCAAGTCAACTTTCCAGAACCAATACAAGGCCTCCTCACCTTCCATTGTCCAGTAATGATCCTCAATTAAGGTAGTATTGTATTTCCGATCAGACGCCTTCTCCTTGGCTATGGATGTGGGTTGATATTGCTTGATGGGCCGCCCTCGCCAGGCGGCCGGCGGCAGCCAAAATGACGGAGTTGAACCTGCCAACTTGGCCAGAAGACGTTCTAGTGGTTCGAATCCCCATTGTTCGACAGCTAAAAGGCCTTCGGATCTCTCCCGGTGGTATTGGTTCCATCGGGCCGTCAGAGCTCGGAGTAGCCGCCAGGGTGAAGGCGGCCACTCGCCATAAGGGTCTTCAAACGGATTCTGATTCCAGCGCGTGGCATGGAACCGGCCCAGGGGAAATCGCTGCTCCAGGACTAACGACATCATGCCACCTTCAATTCTCTATTCTTCGGACTCTTCGCCCATCTCTGGCTGATCCGCTTTTTCCTCTTTACCTGGTTTAAAGAGTTCTTCAGCCGGGTAATAGACGTGGATCACAGGATGCTTACTAAATTCACAAGCCTTGACCGCCTCACCAATGTTGAACCCCGGGGAGTTATTCCCCAGTTTCAAGCCTTTAATAGAGGGCGTTATTTCCAAGCTTTTACATTCCAAATGGCAACCGGTCCGAAAACGATAAGGCTGGCTGAGCAAGCGGTTTATTTTCCAAAGCGCTAACAAGAGAATCAGCTCCTTCTGTGATAAATTGAGCCCCACAGTCTGTGGTTTCCCTTCCCTGCTTACCTGAGAACCAAAGGAACGCAGCAAAGCTAGGTCCAGGATGAACGTGGCTCGAATCTTATTAGCCGTCTCTTCGTCCACGGCAAAGATGGGCTGGCCGGATGTGGTTTTCCCCAACCGGTCGAACTTGACGCCGGATCGCCCTACCCGCGCAGCTCCGAAAGCCTCCAAATGTCCCGTCAGGAAACGGGGAATTTTTATTTGTTCACGGGCGAACATGAGGCCATGTACCAGGGAATTTGGATCGTATTTGAAAATGGTGCTGAAGACGCTCCACCAGTCTTCCGGGCTCAAGAAATAAACTTTGTCCTTCTTAACTTCAGTTAATCTGAATTCCTGGCGAAGTTTCTCGCGGAGCCTTTGGCTTACGGACCCATTTCCTATCGTCCCTTCCAAGAAGTAATCTGAGGCCAGACGATGCCCTTCAGTAAAGGTAGTGGCTACCACCCGGTCATGAGAACCTCCTTCCCTTATTTCAATTCTGTTGCCAACTATCTGATCATCCCTGTCGGTGACGCAACACACATACGGCAGCCCCTTCAAATCCGAGTGAAGCTCGAATCCTACTCGTTCCGCCAGACAGACGGCTTCCAGGTGGTTGGCCATACTGGCTGGGCTGTCCACAATGCATACCTTCTCTGTGTTGCCACCTGGCCGGGGGGCCTCATAGATGACATGGCCCACCTCGGGAAAACCAGCTGGTTGGAAACGGTCCAAGCCTCCCACCGGTTCGAAGAACGCCTTAATGACCATGCAGATGGGGCCATTAGGTTGAAGCAATTCCTTAGGGTCGAAGACTTCTTGTGTCATGTCTATTCTCCTTTTCTCGTGATTAGGCTTTAGCGGGTAATAACCAGCGTTTGACACCATGGGCCATGTCCCGTGAGGACAAAGGGACCAAAAGAGCCGCCGATAAGAGGGCGCCATTGACCTTTATACCTTCCGGGAAGCTAATCACCGGCCGACCAGAGGCTAAATAGTGTGCACGAGCCAGGGCAAATGCCTCTAGCCACTCTTCCTGACGGATCAAATAGAAAAGCCTCCGGGCCAAACCGGCTTTAGGCCTCAGATGCTCAGGAAAAAGGGGGCCCGCCCCGAAGCGAATTATTTTCGGTGAAAAAAAGGGTTTAAAAAAAGTCTGCCACAAAAAGATACCATCCAAACAAGTTACAGAAGACGGTTCTTCGGACAACCTGCCTGGTTCCGGTTTGAACCGCGACCAGTCTATCAGGCTGAGGGGCGCCAACCATTTACCAATCATTTCTATGTCCATTTGTTCAGAAACGAAAAGAGCCAGATCCTCTGCCGTCAGGCCAAGACTTGACGACAAAGGTGAAGGGTTGGTAGGGTCTGTATCAACTAGTCGCCTCTCCAATATGGCCGCCAAGCCTCGGAGAGGATCAGTCTGGAACCAAACCACTCGAGGCGGACGTTCCGCATCCGTAAAACGAAGATTTTTATTGTTAGAACTAGTCTCCACTCCGAATATGTTTGCCGTAATCGGGTAAAGGCTATCTGTGCCGATGGAGGCCACGGCCCGAACCAGGCGTATTTCCGGTGGGGGCGCTGGCCAGCAACGATTGAAGCAGTCAGGGGAAAGAAAGCCCACGGGCTTTACTTTACCCCGCCACGTCTTATTCCGATCCAATTGACCCTGGGTTTCGGCAATTAGTAATAACAATCGCCGCCAATTTTCTGGTTCATGCGGAGAGGCGGCCACCTTACGGATAGACGACTCCAGCGGGCCGCGCAGGCCTTGGAAGCGGCCCTTGTCTTCACTCCTCCTTGGCTCTGGAGGCAACCTATCCACCCAGGGTAGAAGCTCGAATAGGAGTTCCGAGTCGTTTCTATTGGACTCGGTCACACTGACAATTTCTCGAGGTATGGCCTCATACACTTGCTTACTTGTTGTTTCCCTCAATTCAAAAGGAGCGAAGGCCTCCAGGCCGAAGTCAACGCCCGCGTCTAAGGCGGCCACTGCAAATTCATGGGGCCAGGACGCCCCTCGATTGCCCACTTTAGCCAGACCCCGGCTCAACAGGACGCTTACCTCCATTAACGTGGCCGGCTGAGACCAGAGTGGCGCCCAGAGTTCAGCTTTGGACTTCCCCACTTCCCCAGAACCAACCGGGGACGCCGCAGAGGCTACAAAAGGGAAAGCAGCTTGGCCCCGTGTGGCCGAACCCAGCCGCTTTGAACTTGAACCTCTAAAGAGTAAGGCCCCCTCCAGTGCCAAGCGAAAAGACCAAGGGGATATCTTTCCGTCCTTGAACCATTTTTTTTGGCCACTATTGAATCTTTTATTGGCGGAAACGAACCAAGTTGAGGCATTGCCAAAATCAGGAAGTTCATCTATCGGCTCGCCGAAAAGACTATGGCGTAACCAAGGTCTGGAACGTTGGGTATATTTCTTAATCATTAGATCGGCCTCGATAAATCCTTTGGCCAAATCGCGCTTGCCAATATTTCCACCCGTACCGAATAATATATTAAAATGGTTTCGACGTAGACCAACCATCTGGCTATCCAACAGACGGACGGCTTGATCCCTTCGATTGTTTCTATCCTCCCAGACTCGTTTATCTGTCTTTTCCTTGGTGTCGTTTTTCTGGGAAGTGGCCCACCAGCGTTGGCTATATTCCGTCGGTTGCCAAGCCGATTGAAGGTGATCCAATATCGTTTCTTCACTCATATCCCGCATCAATAGAACAAAATGACCGTCGCGCCAGCATCCTCGAATATTGGGCCACTTCTGGGCACAAGCAGCCAAAAGCCCTAGCCCCATGAGATAAGAACCTAGGCTGTGTGTGTTCACGCCGTAGAAATGAAACACATGGAGTTTTTCCGGCATATCTAACCTCCCAGGTGCGACTTAAGTGAGGCACGCCGATCCGCGGCCCGAACTAAAGCCTCGAGATAGGCAAGGCGAAAGGGACCCAAGGATCTGGGCTCATTTTCCGGCACTGCTTCCCTTGGATCCGGATCGCCATCCAGTTCCGGCCCCAATAGTTCGCCTACCAAATTAACCCAGCTTGGCCCCGTGGGCTCGAACCACGCGCCGTCTTCCGACCAAACCCCGTGAGCACCGAATAGCCGGGGAGAAAGATCGAGTTCCATAGGTTCCTCCAAGATTGAGGCTATAGGCGGTAGCTGCGCACCGGGATCAACACCGAAAACATCTTGACCGGCCCCGGTGGAGCGAAGCACGGTTCTAACCTTGCCGTGATGCGCCGCCACTAAATACACGACTAGGCCGTTCAATCCTATTTCCCGGCGACGCCACAAGCGCCAAACACCAAGGGCCGAGGCCGCCTCATGACGCAAACCAGGCTTAAAGCGGATTTTGCTTCCGGCCAGGATTCGTTGGTCTCCCTCCCGGTTTAAATTGGCCTTTTTCGCGGTTCGCTGGAAACCCGGAAATTTCGCCCAAAAACCGTTCACCTTGGGTTGATTGTCTAGAGATTCAAGAAACGACCGATAGAAATCGAACAGTCTTGTTTCAGGCTTTTTATTCAAGCTTTCTTTAATCCACTCTTTAAGGCTCTCTACGTATTTCAATCCGGCCTGCTGCCAGGGCGGAAGCGCTTTACCTATATCGTGGTAAAGGGCAGCTGTCACAACATCCGCCCCTTCGGCTGTTTGTGCAACCGGAGATTGAATGACAATGACTTCAGCCTCTTGTCGAACCTTTTGTAGGTGGTCTTCCAGGCTTTGCCAGCCCAAGACAGCAAGGCTCGATAACTCGCCGTTCAATTCATCGCCCAGGTCCAATTCACCAGCGGCTTCCTCATTCCATTCCCAAAGCGGTGGAATATGCTTGACTTCCCCGGTCCAGCCCAATTTCTCATCGTAACCACCCTGATCCTGGCTCAGGAGTAAGGTCATTCCGGGGCATACTTCCCATCCCCTGCGTCTTTGCCAGTCACCTTCCTGGTCATTCCATTCCCAGGCCGTTTTATGAGGACCTAGGAAGTCTCTTAAATACGAAACCGGCACGGGGCATAGCTCTTTGTGTTTGGGTGGCCCCATAGTAGAAGAAGGTTTGTTTCCTTCCCATCGCCTCCAAAAAACACGGACGTCCACGTCCGGGTCTGGGTCTCTCACGAAGCCGGAAACGTCAGTGAACCCACCACTAAGGTCTGGTTCGGTGGAAAAGAGTCCAAACAGATCGTGACGGCGAATTACCCTGGTAAAACGCAGAGGAAATTTCGTTTCATCATCTAAGGTTATACGTGTTGATTCTAAAAGACTTGGACCAACGTCTTCTTTCCCTTTGAGTACTTTCCGTGCCAATTCAAGGTAGGCCACATCATAAGGGATTGATATGGTTTTCCGGCCAGAAGTCTTCAGATCAATCCAAATGACTCTTGCGCCTTTAGTTGCGGCGTCTTTGTCATCTGTTTTCTCGCATCCATATTCACCTCGACGGTTACATCGGCCGAAACGTTGGACTAGCGAAGACCAGGGAGCCAAGTCAGTAATCAAGGTAGCGGCCGAAACGTCCACACCGGCCTCGACAACCTGAGTTGTAACGGCGATAAGCCCTGACTCCCCTATTTGTGACACTAACTTCTCCATCGCCTTTTTCCGCTCTGGAAAACGGAATCGCGAATGAAGCAAAACCTTGGGAGTTTCTTCGCCAAGAGACTGATAAATAGCCATGGCCCGCCGAACGGTATTCACCACAACCAAGGTGAGCGAACCAGGACGATGCGATTTAAGGATCAAGGAAGCCTCTTCCCGTCCATCCTCGGTGGCGGTGAAAGGAGCTTTTTCAAGTGGCTTTGCCGCGTTCAGCCTGGTGGCCGCGAGGGGCGTGCTTCGGTCTTCCTCTTTCAGATTCAAAAAGCCGTTGGCCTCCGCCTCATCAAAATCCACCGTCCTCAGCCATTCCGGACGAATGGTGGCGCTCATCCAGATTGAATGAACCGGGCCGAAAGCCCCCAGTTTCCTACGAAAGGCCTGGAGTTGGGTGGTCGTAGCCAGACCGTTGCCCATGAGCTGAACCTCGTCCATGACCCAAAGACAATCGTTGTTCAGAAGCGCGAAATGGATGGGCCAGCGAAAGCGGCTCATGGCATAACCACGGTTCAGTGCCCGGGATAAAAGCATGTCCTGTGTTCCAACGAGGATGGCCTCCCGCTCGGGATAGAGGTCCCAGTCCAGGTCCACTTCTCCACCCAACAAAACGTGAACTCCGATTTTTTCTGGTTCGCCCAGTTCTTGAGCCAATAGACCGGCGTTCATAAGCCAGGATCGGGCGCAATTACGCGTCTGCTCGACCAGTACGCGCATGGGCAGGCAGTAGATCAACCGGCAGGGCGTCCGCCGCCGGACCTCTTCGCCAGCGAACCGGCGCTGCCACAGCCAGCCCAGGATCACGGCCGCGGTCTTGCCTAGGCCGGTGGGCACCGAGACCACGGAAGGCATTTGGTTCTCAAGGGCCATCCGGCGCTGGTAGGGAAATGGCTTGAACTTGGTTATATTCTCAAACCATTGATCGAAATTGGAAGTTAGTTCCATGATCAGCCCCCTCTTGAATACCCCGGCTATTTCAAGAAAAACCTGCTAGACAGCTTTTCCAATTCAGCGTAATCGAACCGGCCTGATATTATCCCCCAACTCATGATAACCGACCTGGATCACATGTCAAGCGTTGGTCCAATGGGCCTGGTCTGATTATTGACCAGATCATAACCCCCCTGATTGTCAGATCAGGACAAAGTGAGAGAAATATTTTTCGACTTAGGCCGAGCGCAATCGTCCAATAAGTCCAGGGCGCACGGCTGTGCGCCCCTACGAAGACTGCTTCAAAAACATCGTAGAAATCCTAGTGCGTAAATCCACCTGCCTTCAGTAGGGGCGTCCCGTGAAGCGCGGGACCTGCGTCCTGGACCGATTCGGTTTAACGGCGCCTCCTCGGGCGCGCGGCTGTGCGCCCCTACGAAGATTGCTTCAACGGGGCCGCGGTTATTCAACCGTGGAAATCGGGCATATTGCCAAAAAATATGAATTGGTTTATTTGAGTTAGTGCATCCAGACATGAACTGCGGCCTGGGGGGCATAACCAGGGCCGCGGCTTATTCAAGCGGCGGTCAGGTTCGACCGCCGAGGGAAGGAGGAAAAATGGGGGCCTCACTACGCCACGATCCCGAACTCTGCCGTCAATGCCGGGAGATAGACTGCCTGACCCGCTGCCGGCCTTTGAAACTGAACCTGGAACAAGCCCGGAAGGAACGGGACAACCTGCTCGAGGGCCGGTTTTCGACGGTCCTGACCGACTGCACCACCTGCTACGCCTGCGAGGAATACTGCCCTTATCAGAACCACCCCTTTTACCTGCTGGTGGACCGGCAGGAGGAACTCGGGGTCTGGCCCGTGCCCAAGCCGGTGACCCGGCAGCAGATACTCATGATGGGCATGCGGGGCCGGCTGGAACGCAAACCGGTGCAAAAACCCCTGATCAACATGTGCTTCTTCCCCATGCTGGTGGGCAACATCACCGGCCGGATATTCGAAGGCGCCTCGACCATCGTGGGCAGCGACGTCTTCTGCAACATCATGTGGCTGCACTTCGGCAAGAATTCGGTCATCCGCGAACGGCTGCCCCAGGCTATCGAGAACATCCGGCGGTATTACCTCGAAGACAGCGGCGTGGACGAGATCGTCCACTTCCATGACGAGTGCTACGGCACCTACACCCAACTGGCGCCGGCCTTCGGCATCGAAGTGCCTTTCAAATCCATCCACCTCTTCGAGTTCCTGGTCCGGCGCCTCGAGGAACTGAAACAGCATATCCGGCCTTTGGGCTTCAAGGTGGCGTACCAGCGGCCCTGCTCGAACCGGCTTTCCCCCCACACCCAGGACCTGGTGGACGACATCTTCCGCCGGATCGGCGTGACCCGGGTCGAGCGCGAGTACGACCGGGACAACGCCCTCTGCTGCGGCGCGGTCCTGCGGGGCATGCAGCGGGACGACGAAGCCGACCGGGTGCAGCGGCTCAACCTGGACGACATGGCCGGGGCCGGGGCCCAGGTGGCGGTCTTCAACTGTCCCTTCTGCCTGTTCACCTTAGGCGAAGCCGCGGCCAAGAAAGGCCTGATGCCCCTGCTGATGAGCGACCTGTGCCGGGCCGCCCTGGGCGAGAAATAAGGAGGCCGGCTCATGAGCGATCTGAAGTCAGCCCTGGCGGCCATAGTGGGCGAAAGATACGTTTCGGACGCGGCCGAAGAGAAATACATCTACAGCCGGGACCAGGGGACCATGCCTCCCCGGGACCCGGACTTCGTGGTCATGCCGGGCTCGACCGGGGAAGTCCAACGGCTGGTCCGGCTGGCCAATGAAAGGGGCGTGCCTCTAGTGCCGATGGGCGGCGGGCTGGTCCTGTCCGGCCTGTCCCGGGCCCTCAAGGGCGGCATCGTGGTGGACATGAAACGGATGAACCGGATTCTCGAGGTCAACGAAAAAGGCCGGTACGCCCTGGTCGAGGCCGGGGCCTCCCAGGGCATGCTCCAGGCCCATCTCCAGAAACACCACCCCGGACTCAAACACTCGATGCCCGACTCGCCGCCCATCGCCACCGTGGCCGGCAACGTGCTCATCCACGGCTCGGGCCACCTGTCGGCCTGGGCCGGCTTCCATACCGACATGCTGGGCGGCCTCGAGGCGGTGCTGCCCACGGGCGAGATCGTGCGGGCCGGGGCCTGCGCCGTTTCGCCCTTTTGGTTCGGCCGGGCCCCGCTGCCGGACCTGGCCGGGCTCTTCCTGGGCTGGGCCGGCACCACCGGCATCGTGACCAGGCTGGCCATCAAGCTCTTCCCTAGAAAGAAGCTGAGCGACGTGGGCGTGTTCGTGGTCGAGGACCCCGAACTGGTCCCGGAGATCATTCTCAAGGCCACGGCCGTGGGCGTGGCCGAGGACGTGACCGCCTGGATGACGCCGCAGCCCAAGTGGGCCGAAGGCTTCCAGCACGTGAACCTGACCTGGTCGGCCGACACCGAGGACGAGCTGATCTGGAAACGCAACCTGCTGCGGGCCGCGCTCAAGCCGATCATGGACCGCAAGGACGGCGGCTTCCTGGCCATGCCGCCGGCCATGAAGAAACCGTTCCTCGAGGAGCCGGCGTCCAACCTGGCCCGCTTCGCCGACGTGCGGCAGGGCGGCGGCTTCGAATACGTGGGGGCCATCATGCCGGTCGAGGTCTTTCCCCGGGCCTATCGGGCCGGGATCGAAATAGCCCGGCGGAACGGCGCCACGTACTCGACCGGCGCCCGGGTCATCGGTCAGGGCCACGCCATGATGTTCTATTTCGCCTATCCCTTTAACCGGGCCGACGCGGCGGACGTGGCCCGGGCCCAGGCGGCCCTCGAGGAGACCAACCGCTGGGTCCTCGAGGCCGGGGGCATCCCCTGGAAGGCCGAAGCCCCGGCCCAGAAACAGATCATCGCTAAGATGGACCCGGAAACCTTTGCCCTGATGAACCGGCTCCGGGCCGTGCTGGACCCTAGAGGCATCATGAACCCCGGCAACTGGGAGGCGGACTGATGCGCCACGAAGAAATCCTGCACCGGTGTTTCCGTTGCGGCTACTGCAAGCTGCCCGGCGATTACACGGACCTGACCTGCCCGTCCTACCTGAATTATCGGTTCGAAACCTTTGCCCCGGGCGGCCGGATGTGGCTGCTGCGGGCCTGGCTCGAGGGCGAGATCAAGACCAGCCCCAGGTACCAGGAGATACTCTATGCCTGCGCCGCCTGCGGCAACTGCGTCCAGAACTGCGTCTTCCCCAAGTTCAAGGACTATCTGCTCGAAGCCTTCATCGCCGGCCGGGAGCAATTAGTGGACCAGGGCGCGGTGCCGCCGGCGGTCCGGGACGTGTTCAAGGCGGTTCAGGTCAACGGCAATCCCTTCAAGCGGCCCCAGTCCGAACGGGGCCGCTGGGCCGACGGGCTGGGGCTGGCGGCTTACGACGGCCAGGAATACCTGCTGTACGCGGGCTGCGTGGCCTCGTACGACGAACGTAGTCAAAAGATGGCCCGGGCCGCGGCCGGGCTGCTTAAAGACTTAGGTTTGTCCTTCGGCCTGCTCGGGGACCGCGAGCGCTGCGACGGCAACGAGGTCCGGACCATGGGCGAAAACGGGCTCTTCGAACACCTGGCCCGGGAGAACCTGGCCCTGTTCAAGGAACTGGGGGTCAAGAAGATCGTCACCCTTTCGCCCCACTCCTATCATGCCTTCCGCCGGGAATATCCCCGCTTCGGCCCGGTCCCGGAAGTACGCCATTACAGCCAGGTCCTGGCCGAACGCCTGGGCGGTTGGAAACCGGCCTCCGGCCCGGGCCTCAAGGTCGTTTTTCACGACCCCTGCTACCTGGGCCGGCACAACGAAGAATATTCGGCCCCGAGGAAGATACTGCGCGGCCTGTCCGGCGTCACGCCGGTAGAGATGGACCGTTCGAGGAAGAACGCCCTCTGCTGCGGCGGCGGGGGCGGCAACTTCTTCACCGACATCCTGGGCCGGGGTCCGGACGCGCCGGCCCGGGTCCGGGCCAGGGAAGCCCTGGGCACCGGAGCCGACATCCTGGTTGCGGCCTGCCCCATCTGCCTCAAGATGCTCGACGACGCGGTCAAGGCGGAAGGCCTCGAGGAACGCTTGCGGGTGATGGACCTGGCCGAGTTGGTGGTTCTGCGCCGGGGTTGACCGCCGGCCGGTTCGAACAACGGTCAGAGTTCTTCCCGAGAGGAGCGGCTTTGAACCTGAGATGGCAGTTCGAAAACGAGGGTATTGACTGGGCGACCGTGGCCTCGATCTTGAAAACCGTGGGCATGGCCAGTTACGACGGCCCCACCCACCGGACGGCCTTCGAGAACAGCCGGGTCCAGGCGTTCGTCTTCGATGAAGGACAATTGATCGGCTTCGGCCGGGCTATTTCCGACGTCGTCTGCCAGGCGGCCATATACGACGTGGCCGTCCGGCCCGAGTATCAGGGCCAAGGCATCGGCCGGACGATCGTGGCGGAGATCATGGCCCGGCTGCCGAACTGCAACTTTATTCTGTACGCCTCGCCCGGCAAGGAAGGCTTTTATCTTCGGCTCGGCTTTCGCAAGATGAAGACCGGCATGGCCTGGTTCAAGAAGGCCGAGGATTACGCGGCCCGGGGCTTGGTGGAATGACCATACCGGCCGGGGCCGCCTCGCTTATTCCCCCCGGCCGCTTTCACCCACGATGATAAAGGGCGCCCAGAACAGGGGATGGGCGTAACTGACTATTGTCCGGCCGCCGCCGTCCGCCAGGCCGGGACCGGTTGGTCAATCCGCCAGTGAGGAGTCGATAAAGCAGCCGCCTCCTCCTCCGCCTCCGCCACCGCCTGAGCTGAAGGCGCCGGTCGTCGAAGCATTGATGTCGGCCGGCGGGGAGGGGGGCCGCTCGACCGAGTCCGGAACCGCCACCGTGTCGCGGTCCGGGGCCAGGTCCGGATAAGCCACGGCGGCGTCACGAATGTAGAGATAGCCCGGGACAAAGGCTTTGACCCAACCGCCGCCGGCCGTGGGCAGTTTGGCCGCGGCCTGATAGCTCCCGCCGGCCCAGACCCAGAAGATGCCCTGGGTGAGGGTGGCGGAGGTGAAAGACTCCTTGACCGCCAAGCTCATATCGGCCGCCACCATGTCGGCTATGGCCACCGGATGCAGGAAGCAGTTGCCGATCTGGTTCCAGCCCTGACCCAGGGGTATCCTGAAGGAAGGTTGTTCGAACAAGGGGTCGGGCGCGGTGGTGACCGGCGTCCCCTTCAAGGTGATGGTCTGGCCGTCGCGGAAGAGGAACCAGGCGGCGTCACCCGGGTTGATGGCCTGATCGCCGCCCGGATATTCCCTGTAGGCCTGCAGTTCCCCGCACCAATAGCCGATGCGCATCCTGGCGGGGTCGTAAGCCCCGATATAAGGCCCGAACGCGGCCGTGGGTCTGGGGTCCTGAAGCACGAAGGGGATGGACCGGCTGACGTACTGGGCGGTCGTGGTCCCGGGCGCGAATACCAGGTCATAGGTCTGGTACGACTCGGGCGGCGAATACTCGTAGCAACCCATGTCCGAGGCGCCGTTGACCGGATAAGGGCGGTATTTTTTATCGAAGTCTTCGGTGATCGGATCGGACTCCGCGGCCGGGATGGCGTCAATACACTGGCTGGCCGCGTCGAGGTGGAAGTCCTCGGCGGCGGAATTGACAAAGAGGGGATCGAACGATATGTCGCCCACGCCGGGGGCCACCCAGTAATAATCGGCCGTGTTGCCGAATACGTCATTGTAACGCAGCGTCGGCACTCCGCCTAACTGGGCGTTGGTCGAGCCTATGCCGAAGTTGGAGTTGACGACGATGTTATAATAAATCAGGGGTTCGGCCCCGCTGTTATAGACATCTATGCCGAACTGGCTGGCGCCCGAGATGGTGTTGTGATAGAGGCCGGGGCTGACCGATCCGGCCGAAGCCTGCGTCACGCTGATGCCGAAAGCCAGGGGAGTGTAGATCAGGTTGTTGATGACGTTGGAAACCTCCGTCACGGCGTATATGTAAACCGCGTACTGATGATCCTTGAGTTTGTTCCGCAGGACACTAGAAGTCGAGTAGTTCAGATACACGCCGTAGAAGTTGCCGTATAGGTAGTTTTCGGCGATATCCGGGCCGGAGCCGCTGACATATATTCCATAAGCGCCCACGTCGTTATGGCCGTGGATGTTGTTCCGCAGAATCTTGTTCGAGCTGTCGGCGCCGGAAAGGACGTATATGCCTTTTTCCTGGACATAGGTTCCATCCCCGGTCCAGTAGATTTCATTGTCGCTGATCTGATTGCCGGAACCGCCCTGCAGTTCGATTCCCCTTCCCACGCTGCCGTTGTCGTAAATCGTGCAGCCTTTGACCTGACAGTTGTTGCTGGAAACTATGTAGACGGCCTCGGACTGGAAGTGCCTCATTTCCAGGTTTTCGATGATGACGTTGTTCTTGCCGTTCACCAGGAGGCCGGTGGACCAGGTTCCGCCGCTGGCGCCTTCCAGCAGGGCCGTCCCCACCGCCGGTCCCTTGATGGTGATGCCGTCATAGGGAACGGACAGGTTGGCGCTGGGTTCGCCGTTGCCGTTCGAGTACGTCCCGGCCTCCAGGATCAAAACGTCGTTGGCGGCGAGCTGGTCCATCGCGTAATGCAGGGTGACAAAGGGATCGGCCTGTGTGCCCGTTCCGCCCGAACCGGGTCCGGACCGGCAATAGTAGGTCGCGGCCCGGGCCGGGCCGTCGATCAGCAGGCAGGCGCAGACCACCACCGAGATAAAAATAAGCCGGCCGATTTCCCGTTTCACCCCTCGATGGTTCATTTCCCTTTCTCCCGTAAGCCTGAAATACGATCCCCGGCGGCCGGGGAAGACCCTGACCGGCTTATGATCCCGACCGGCCTCCATCGGCCGCCAGTATATTTTAACGACCGGCGCAAGTCACCATGGTATTTATTCGTCCAACCATACTATTGCGACCAAACCTAAAGTGCTCTATGTTTGAGGACGGACCAGGCCAAGTCCGTCAGCCTCGCCGGTCAGGAGTCCGTCCATGCCCAAGGTCATGATCGAGCCCGCCACCTACGATGACTGCCGCCGGGCCGTGAGCCGGGCCTTCGAGCTTTTTCCGATCCGGATCGCCGGCCGGAAGATCATGGTCAAGCCCAACGTGCTACGGGCTTCCCGGGCCGAGGAGGCCATCGTCACCCATCCGGCCGTGGTCCGGGCCGTGGTGGAAGTCCTGGAAGAACTGGGGCCTCGATCCCTCGTGGTCGGGGACAACCCCGGGCTGTTGAGTTATGGCGCCAACGAGGCCAGTTTCCGGCAGACCGGTCTGTTCGAGGCGGCCAAGGGCTACTACCAAAACATCGGCCAGGACAGCGTGGAAGTGGCGACCGACAGCGAGTTCGCCGACCGGTTCGGCGTCTCGCGGGCCATAATGGAAGCCGACGTGGTGATCTCTCTGCCCAAATTCAAGACCCACGGCCTCACCGTGATGACCGGCGCCATCAAGAACAGCTACGGCCTGTTGCCCGGCGCGCAGAAGGCCAGGCTCCATCGCGCCTCGGGCAGGGCGGAGAAGTTCCACGAGGCGATCGTGGACGTGTTCCGGCTGCGTGTTCCGGACTTGTTTATCATGGACGCCATCGTGGGCATGGAAGGCAACGGCCCGACTTCCTCCGAACTCAGGAACATCGGCCTGATGCTGGCTTCGGACAACGCCGTGGCCCTGGACGCCACCGTGGCCCGTCTGATGGGTCTGGAGCCGGACCGGCTTCGGTTCCTGAGGCGGGCCCGGGAGCTGGGCCTGGGCGACTACGATCCGGCGGCCATCGAGATCGTCGGCCGGCTGGAGCCTATTCCGGATTTCAAGCTGCCGCCGTTGGGCGGCGAGGCCATCGCCACCTCCGAGGTCATCAGGGACATCATGATCAGCCGGATCAAGCTCCGGCCCAAGGCCGATCCAGACCTTTGCACCGGCTGCCGGACCTGCGTCGAACAGTGTCCGGTATCCGCCTTGACCATGGACGACCGGACGCCCGTGGTGGCGGCGGACCAATGCATCGTCTGTTTCTGCTGCCAGGAAATCTGCCCGGAAAAGGCCATCACCTTGCAGTAGGCGCGGCCCCCCGCGGCCGCCCGGTCTCGGGCGCGTACCGGAATCATCCCCGGCCTATTTTCCGACCACAAGGCGCCGATATTTCAATTTTGACGGACTTATAAAAAGTCCGTCATCAGGCCGAGGGCGAATAAGCCCCGGCCTGGGGTGAGGGTGGAACCACTTGAATTTACTTCAAGTGGCGGGAGAGGGGCAACCCTCTCCCGCCGAGTAAAAAGTCGGTTTGCGACTTTTTACGAGGTTATCAATTTTCGATCCTGGCTAAAGAGGGCCGGAGACCCAGACGCTTCAGGACTTTCCGGTTGAACCCGCCTCCGGTTGTTTTCTGCTTGTTCTGGCGTAAAGATAGGCCATTACCGCGGCGGTCAGACCGCCCAGGCCCAAAACGCCGTAAGCCCAACCCCAATGGCCCGCCAGGCGGGCCGAACCCGGAGGCGCGGTCCAGTCCATGATCAGGCCGAAGATCAGGGGCGACAAGGCCCCGGCCCCGAAGCCCAGCAGCGACCGCAGACCGAAAGCCGCGCCCTGGTAAGGTCCGGGAGTGACTTCGGTCAGGGCCGCGGACAGGACCGGCGAATCGCCCAGGGCGGTATAGGCGTAAAACAGACCCAGTATCAGGGTCAGTACGATGGACCAACCCTGGGTCCAGCCGATGATGAAGGAACAAGCGGCGCTGAGACCGGAAATCACCACCATGACCCGGCCGCGGTCGAATCGGTCCGAGAGCCAGCCCACGGAAAAAGAGGCCAGCAGGCCGGTGAGATGGAACGAAGCGGCGGCATAGGAAGCCACGGCCAGCGCTCCCGATTCTCCGAATCCGGATGAAACCAGGCAGGCCGTCAGGAAGGCCGGCGTCCAGGCCCACATGCCGAGAAGCTCCCAATTATGAAACGAATAACCGCCTATGAGCAACACGGCCGGCCGGTTCCTCAGAACGGCCTGGTGGAAATTCTCTTGCCGCGACCTGGCCGCCACGGTAATCCGCGTCCGGTAGATGGTTATCCAGGCGACCAGACAGGCGGTCGGCGGACCCAGGCCGGTCACCCAGAAAGCCAGCCTGTACCCTCCGACGGACCCGGCCAGGCCGCTCAAAGCGAGGGACAGGGCGTAACCCAGGGAAGTGCTGGCGATGAAGAAACCCATGACCAGACCTCGCTTCTGGACCGGGTATTTATGGGCCAGGAGCATGAGTCCGGTGGTGTAGGTCCCGCCGAGGGAAAAACCCACCAGGGTATAGAGTATCAAGGCCGATTGGTAATTTCGGGCCAGGGCGGCGAAGATCAGGGTCAGGGCGGCCGCCGCGGACATCGAACCCAGGAAGACCTTCTTGGGACCGATGAGGTCGGCCAGGCTCGAACAGGCCACCAGGGAAACGGCGTAGCCCAGATTGAAACCGCTGGTGATGGAACCGCCCTGGGCCGCCGACAAGGCCCATTCCCGCTGCAAGGCGGGAATGAGCGCGGCCACGGTCATGAAGATCATGCCGGAGCAGGTCCGCGACAGGCAGATACCCGCCAGCCACCAGTCAAAGGGCGTCTTGTTTCGTCGAGGCAAATCTCTTCCCCCTGGCCCAGCCCCGAGCGGTCTTCCGAAGTCCTTCCGGCGATCGGCGTCTTGGCCCGGAATAGCCCGCGGCTTTCGACCGACTATTAGCCCATCGCGGCCGTAAAGGCAATTAATCCAACTTTAAAAATTTTCTTGACATTTCTTGTGAATTGAATATTTTTGAAAAGTTGATCCGTAACCACCCGGTCAGCTTTATCTCAGCCGAGAAAACGGGTCCAGAACCCGGTTTTATTTCGGTCATTCCATTTTAGATCGGCAGGTGAAAAGTAAGTGAGCAGCAGCCAGACCGGCATCGAGGTCGCCGTCAGGGAAAATGACGTCGAACAGGCGCTCAAGGCTCTCAAAAGAAAGATCGCCCGCGACGGCCTGTTAAAGCAGCTAAAAAGCAAGAAAGCCTACGAGAAGCCCAGCGAACGGCGCAAGCGCAAGGAACGGGAGTCCAAGCGCCGCATCCGTAAAGCCATGGCCCGCCGGGCCAGACGGGCCGCCCGAGGAGGCTGAACCCTTCCGCTCGACCTGCGCGATCGGCGCCCTTAAGCCATCGAGACTCCAGTTAGAGGATTGATTCGTAAAGATCGGATCAATCCTTTTTATTTCCGGAACCCTTGCTCCCGGCGTCACCACCTTGGATGAATAAGGCGCATCATCCCGGCGACAATACTCGTTTCACGATTTTGGCCACACGGCGCGGGCGAAGACCTGGGCTGGTTTAAAGCCTCGCCAGTTCCTTAAACGCCGCCAGGACTTCGGCCGCGGCCGGCCAGGTCCAGGCCACCGTCTTCCCTTCCACCCGTCTGGAACACACCACGACCGTTTGGGGACCGCGCGGCGCCCACTGGGCCGGATCGGTCGGACCGAAGATGGCCAAAGCCGGCCGGTCCAGGGCCGCGGCCAGGTGGGTCACTCCACTGTCATGGCCCGCGTGGCCCAGGCCGAGGCTGATCAGCCCGGCCACGACCTCCAGGGGCATGTTGCCAGCCACCACCCGGTCTTCCTTCTCCAGCTTCGCGATCCACTCTTCTTCGGCCGGCCCCAGGAGAAAAACCGTTTTTAATCTTGTTTCCCTCTCCAGACCCTCGGCCAACTCCAGCCACCTCTCCAGCGGCCAGTTCTTGCCGGCTCCGCCGCTGCCGGGATGCAGGGTCAGGAAAGACTTCTCCTTGAGTCCCTTGGCCAGGAGGAAGGACCGGGCCCGGTCGAGGCCTTCATTCTTAGGCGTCAGAATCACGAACCGATCGAGGGGCCTGACGCCGGCGGAGGCGAACAGGTGGTCCAGGTAATGGACGCCCGCGGGCGGACGGGACGGCACGACCAGAACCTGGTTCAGGCCGGCCCGGACCAATCCGGACACGATCGGGTCGGCGGGATTTCTGGTCAGGACCACGCCGGCCTGGTGGTCTTGGATGAAGTTCCCGAGGCGGGGCGTCACCCGGGCCGGAGAGGAATAGAGTCCGGCCCAGTCGGCTTGGTTGAAATCGTGAACGCCGGCCACCCAAGACAGATGAGCCAACGGGCTCAGGCTGGAAGGCTGGCCCACCAGGCTCAAGCCTCGAGTCCGTAAATGTTCCGGCAGGGCCGCCAGGAAAGGCAGGGTCATCAGCGCGTCGCCCAAAGCTCCGCGCAGAAGGACCAGGGCCCGGCCTGATCCGGCTATCGATACCCGGTGGGACATGGACGGTTTTGTTTAACGCCTGGCCTTCCTGAAGGAAGCTGACTCGAGGCCGTTTTTGTAACCGGCCGACGATCCAGCATAAAACAATAAGCGGCTATAATCCACCCCCTCAAATCGCCGATCCTACCCCGGACCGGGAGCGGAAATCTTCGAAGGTCGGGCCGCCCGGCAACTTCGACTATTTGACCTGGGGCTTCTTTTATGGCAACTTTCCCTTTAGCCGCTTCGGCCCCAGGAAAAGGAGGGTGCTCGATGTCCGACGAAGAGAAGGGAAAAAAAGGACAAGGATTCCACGGCCGCGTTCTGCACGTTGACCTTTCTTCCGGCCGCCATGAGTTCGAGGGTCTGGGCGAGGACTTCTACCGGAAGCATTTGAGCGGCGCGGGACTGGGGGCCAAAGTCTTGTGGGACCGTCTCAAGCCCGGGGCCGACCCTCTGGGACCGGACAACATTCTCGGCTTCACCACCGGCCTGCTGACCGACACCGGCACTTTGTTCACCGGCCGGTTCATGGTGGTGGGCAAGTCGCCCTTGAACAACAGTTGGGGCGACGCCAACTGCGGCGGGTATTTTGCGCCGTACTTGAAACGCTGCGGTATAGACGGGGTGTTCTTCCAGGGCCGGAGCGAGGCGCCGGTCTATCTCTATGTGGACCACGAGAAGGTCGAGGTCAGGGACGCGGCCGGACTGTGGGGTCTGGACGCCGTGGAAACCGAGAAAAAGCTGAAGGAGACCCACGGGCAGAAGGCCCAGGTGGCCTGCATCGGTCCGGCCGGGGAAAAACTCTGCCGCTTTGCCGGTGTCGCCAACGACGGCGGGCGGTACGCGGCCCGCGGCGGCCTGGGCGCGGTCATGGGCTCGAAGCACCTCAAGGCCGTGGTCGCGGCCGGCAAGGATCGGGTGGGGGTGGCGGACAAGGCCAAGGTCAGCCGGCTCACCCAGGCTTTCAATAAGAAGCTGGAAGGCGGGAAGGGCCTGCAGCGTATTCTCGGAGACCGGCTGGTCGGCATCGTGGGCTGGATTACCAGGACCGGGCCGGTCTATACCCGTCAGCCGGCCGACCTGTGGCGGCAGATTCTAAGAAAGTTCGGCACGAGCGGCATCACGGCCATGAGCGCCGAATCCGGCGACAGCCCCATCAAGAATTGGGGCGGCATAGGCTACACCGACTTCCCGTTGAGCCGGTCGCAGAAGATCGGCGCCGAAACCGTGTTCAGATACGAGGCTAAAAAATACGGTTGCTATTCGTGTCCGATACGTTGCGGCGGCCTCATGAAAGTGGACGGTCCGTATCCGCTCGAGGAGACGCACAAGCCCGAGTACGAGACCCTCTGCGCCTTCGGTTCACTCAGCCTCAACGACGATATTCACACCATTTTCAAAATGAACGACCTGTGCAACCGCGGCGGCCTGGACACGATCTCCTGCGGCGGGGTGGTGGCCTTGGCCGTGGAATGCTTCGAAAACGGACTATTGACCAAGGCGGACACCGGCGGGCTGGAACTGCGCTGGGGCAATGGCCGGGATATGGTCCGTTTAGTCGAGATGATCATCGCCCGGGAAGGTCTGGGGGACCTGCTGGCCGAAGGCGCGCGGCGGGCCGCGGAGAAGATTGGCCGGGGCGCGGAGAAATACGCCGTGCACTGCGGCGGCGTGGAAGCGCCCATGCACGACCCCAAGTTCGATCCCGGTTTCATGCCGCTTTACGCCTGCGAGGCCACGCCGGGCCGGCATACCACGGCCGCCTATGTTCATCTGGACCTGCAGCTTCTGGAAAAAAGCTTCAAGCGGGCCAAGAAGATACCCGGGGTGGTGACCCGCAAACAGAGACATAGATACGACGGCGCCGGGGAAGCCCTGGCGGTGGAGGTCTATTTCAAGATGCTCATGGACGGCGCGGGCGTCTGTCTTTTCGGCACCTCCGTGGGCGGCCCCATGCCCCTGTGCGACTGGCTCAACGCCGTGACCGGCTGGAACCTGGACAGCGACGAATACCTGGTCATCGGCGAGCGGATCGAAACCCTGCGCCACGCTTTCAACGTGCGGGAAGGCCTGAACCCCATCCGCGATTTCCAGGTCAATCCCCGGATATATGGCCAGCCGCCCTTCAACAAGGGACCAGCCAAGGGCGTCACCGTGGACCTGGACACCATGTGTCGCTCTTTTTACCAGGCCATGAGTTGGGACCTGGAAACAGGCCGGCCCAGGCTCGAGTACCTCCAGAAACTGGGTCTGGAGGAAGTGGCCCGGACGCTTTATCCCGGCTGAGCGGTTTTAAAGTGAAGGTCAAGGCCCGCATCGCCGGCGTCTTCGGCCAGGAGACGGTGATGGCCGAAGGGATGGTCCAACTCCAGGAGGGCGCCACGGTAAGGAAACTCTTCGACCGCGCCGACGAGGCCCTGGCCTTGAAAAAGAGCCGGCCCTTCCGGCAATCCCTTAAACGGGGCCTGGCGCCCACCGTGCTTTTAAACGGCGACCGCCTGGACCTGCCGGCAGGATTGAAACAGGTATTAAGGGAAGGCGACGAAATTTCGGTGCTGATGCCCATGTTGGGCGGGTAAGGCCAGGGAACTCATGTCCCCTGGCCTCCCCCGGGCTATTTAATCGTCCGCACCGCCTTGACCGCGTGCTGGGAGTAACTCCCCGAGGCGGGCGGGACCTTTAGTTCCACCTTTATCCCGCTCAGCAGCGTCTTGATGAATCCCGAATAAGCATAACCGAAGACACCGTCCACGTTGGTCGGGGTCTTGTCGCCCGTCCACAAGCCTACTCCCGGCTCAGGCAATTTGAGCGGTATTTTGGGATCAGCTTCGGCCGAGAGGTAGAGAAACATCAGTTCCTCGGACGTGGGCAGACGCCAGTCGTTCTTGCCGCCAAGCATGGCCTTGTTAGGCAGATCGGCGTATTGGTGGGCGAAACCCGGGTAGTTGATGTCCGTATGGTCTTTCTGCCACATGAGCCCGGTGGCCCGGTCCGTGACCGTGCCGTCGCCGTTGTCCAGGAAGCGGTTCTTGTTGGCCTCCGGGTGCTTCTTCATGAAGTCTTCAAAAACGTCTCGAGTGCCCCTTTCGGACTGCTGGAGGTGGAACTGGTCACGGAAAGCCTTGGGCAGGTCGCGCAGTTTGACCACCGGCTTTATGGGCTCGGCGGCTGGAGCGGCGGCCTGCGGCTTCTGGGCCGCGGCCTGTTGATCCTTCTGGGCCGCGACCTGTTGCTTTAGCTTCTCTTCCTGCAGTCGCTGCTCCTCGACCTTGGCTTTTTCGTCGGCCGCTTTCTTCTTTTCGGCTTCCGCCTCGGTCGAGGTCTTTTTATCGGCGGAGGTATCGCCTTTGGAGCTGGCGGAGCTGGCGACCGAACTCACGGCCGCGCCCACGGCGGCCCCAACGGCCGCTCCAGCCGCGACCGCGGCCGCGCCGGCGGTGGTCAAAGCCGAGGTCACGGGGGCCGCGGCTCCGGCCGCGGCGGCCCCAGCGGCCGCGGGAGCCGCCGAGGGCGCCGCGCCGGCCGCTTCAGGCAAGCCGCCCCCGCCCGGCGCCTGGCCGGTTTGAGGCAGTTGCGGCGGCACGGCGTCTTTGGGCAGCAGGCCTTGCAGGAGGTCCTTGGCCATGTCCGCCGTGATGTTCACCGGGCTGGAAGGCAGTTGCCCGCTCAACACGTCGGTCATCTTTCCAGCCTCGAGCACCAATTTCTTCAACTTGTCCACGGTGCTGGCCACGTCCACCGCGTTCTTGAATGCCGCCACCTGGGTCTTGGACTTGGCCGGCGACCAGATCAGGAAGTCGGTCCCCCTGACGCCCACCACGGCCGTGTCCGTGGCGACGTTGAACTTCTTGTTCCTGAAGTCGGTCACTTCGGTGACGAAACATCTGACCTTGCCCCAGAGCAGACGGAAGGAGCCGGATCGTTCCTTCTTGCTGACGTCATAGACGTATTCGTCAATGATCAGGTTCGAGTCCGAGGCTACGCTTATCACGCTCTGATCTTCGAAAATCAATCTCAACTGGCCGCCGGGCTGGGTCTTGAAATTATCATTGAGATACACCGGCAGACCGGCCTGGACCACTTCAGCCCTCTCTTCACCTTTATGGACCACCGTGGCCCGGCCAGTGATTTCCTGAACCGCGCCGACCTTGAGCATGCCCTTGGGCACGGCCAGACCCGTCGCCGGCAGGCCGACCGAAAGGAAGATGGCGGTCAGCCAGATCACGCCCAGGTAAATGGTTTTTCTTGCCCTCATGATCTCAACCTCTTTAGATTATGGTTACAGGTCAAAATAACCGCCTCGGCCGCCCTCCGGTCCAGGGCTCGACCTCCCGTTTCCCAGGCTGGTCGAACCGCCCGAACGGTATTGATCTTTCCTTTAATTATTTCATTTTATAGGTTGAACGGTTATGCGTCAAGCCGCAAAACCGAGCCGTGTCGGTTCCGACCCGGCGACTGTTCCATCTGGATTCATCACCTTCGATAAAACAGTCGCCCAACTCCCGGCGGCAACGCTCACTTCACGATTTTATCTCCTCGGTTTACGGCGGCATGCCGGCGGGCCAACTATCTAGAAGCGGGTAAAGATCGTCCAACCTCGCTTTTACCTGAAGGTTTCCGGGGCCGGTCCGCGATTAGATGGTGGATTTGGATTCAGAGAACCAGTTGTCATTTATGTTTATTTTTGTTACTTTAATCTCAACGCTCCCCATTAATAATCGGGCCGGAGGGCCGAATCATCAATTCCTGGACTGAGGTAAGGACATGCCCCCGAAAAAGCGCGGCCGGATTGACCGGAGAGAGTTCCTGAAAAAAACGGCCCGGACGGCGGCCCTGGCCGTGGCGGCTTCATCGACGCCGTCACTGTTGAGCGGCTGTTCCGGAGCGGGCAATTTGAAGTATGACTTTCTGATCAAGAACGGCACGGTTTATGACGGCACATCGGCCGAGCCTCGAACCGCGGACGTGGGGCTCAAGGACGGACGCATCGCCGCCGTCGGTCGGCTCCTCGATCCGGCCGACGGCGGCCAGATCAAGGAACCGGCGGCCGGGACCGTGGACGCCTCGGGCCTGATCGTCACCCCCGGCCTGATCGACGTACACACCCACTGCGACCTGACCTTCCAAAGATTGGGCCTCAAGCGGTACCTGGCCTATTTCATGCCCAGTTGGAAGGGCAACCATAATTACCTGTATCAGGGCGTGACCACGGTGGTGACCGGGAACTGCGGCTACGGCTATACCGACGCCGACTACTGGTTCGACCTGGTTCAGTCGGTGGGTTTCGGCACCAACGTCTATCACCTGGCCCCGCACGGCATGATCCGGGAAGAACTGTTCGGGGCCAGCCAGCCGGGCGAACTGTCCGCGTCCCAACTCGAAGCCATGAAGGCCAGGGTGGCCGAGGAGATGGACAAGGGCGCCATCGGGCTGTCCGCCGGGCTGGAATACGCTCCCGGTCTGATGGCTTCGACCAAGGAGATCATCGAGCTGGCCAAGGTGGCCGGGAAAAAGGGCGGCCTGTTCGCCGTGCATATGCGGGACGAAAGCGGCCAGGCCGGGGTCAGCGGCAAGATCGGACTGCTTGAAGCCATCAAAGAGGCCATCGAAGTGGCCCGCCGGGCCGAGTTGCCGGTCGAGATATCCCATCTGAAAATCGCCCGTCCCTTTGGCTCGACCACGCCGGCCCAGGTGCTGGACCTGATCGAGAAGGCCCGGCTGGAAGGCCTCGACCTGACGGCCGACCAATACCCCTATGAAGCCGGTTCCACCATGGTCACCATCCTGCTGCCGGGCGAATTCACCACCAGCGTCGGGGTGAAGGAAGAGTACAAAACCGCGGCCGGCCGGGTCAAGATCAAGGCGGCCATCGAGCAGGTCTTCGCCTTTCTGGCTCCGGAAAAGACCCTGATCACCATGTACCCGGGCCACGAGGAGTACGAGGGGAAAAATCTACAGGAGATAGCCCGAATGCAAGGCCGCTCCCCGGCCGACGCTTACGTGGACATGGCCTGTGAGCCGGAAGCGCCCGTGGGGGTCTTCTTCATGATGGAGATGAACACGGTCAAGGCCCTTTCCGGCCGGGAATACATCATCACCGCCTCGGACGGCTGGACCGTGCCCAAGGACATGACCAAACCTCACCCGCGGGTTTACGGCACTTTCCCCCGGAAACTGCGCCGGTTCGCTCTGGACGACAAGCTCATGCCCCTGACCGCGGCCATCCGGTCCATGACTTCCCTGCCGGCGCGGAAGTTCAAAATGAAAGACCGCGGCCGGATCGAGGCCGGGGCCGTGGCCGACGTGGCGGTTTTCGACCTCAAGACCATCCAGGACCGGGCCACTTACCAGAATCCCCATCAATACGCCGCGGGTCTGGCCCACCTTTTCGTGGCCGGCGAGCAGGTCGTGGAAAACGGGCGGGCCACGGGTCGACGGGCCGGCCGGCCGCTCAGGCGGGCCTGAGATTCATTTGGCCGGCGTTGACAGTCAGGTAAAAAAAAAGTAACATAAATGTTTCTATCCGAATTAGCCACCGGGGAGGGTGCTAATGGAGAAAAGAGACGAGGAATTGATAAGCCGGCTCATAAACCAGGACGAGGAACTTCGCGCCCTGGTCGAAGCTCACCAGGTGTATGAGCGCCGGCTGGAAGAATTCCAGAAAAGGCCGTACCTGACCACCGAGGAAGCCATCGAGAAAAAGAGGCTTCAAAAAGAAAAGCTGGCCGGCAAGGACCGTATCGAGGCCATTCTGGCCAGACACAGAAAGAAACAAACCTGACATGAAATTGAGCGGCGCCAAGATACTCATCGAAAGCCTGAAACGGGAAGGGGTCGAGGTCATTTTCGGCTACCCCGGCGCGGCTATAACCGACATCCACGATAAGCTGGCCGACTCGAGGATCAAGCATATTTTAGTGCGGCACGAACAGGCCGCCGTCCACGCCGCCGACGGCTACGCCCGGGCCTCGGGCAAGGTCGGCGTGGTATTGGTCACCTCCGGCCCCGGCGCGACCAACACCGTAACCGGCATCGCCACCGCGTACATGGACTCGATTCCGGTGGTGGTGCTGACCGGCCAGGTCCCCCGGATGCTGATCGGCAACGACGCCTTTCAAGAAGTGGACATCGTCGGCATCACCCGGTCCTGCACCAAGCACAATTACCTGGTCCAGGACGTGGAACATCTGGCCGGCACCATCAAGGAAGCCTTTTATCTGGCCGCTTCGGGTCGGCCCGGCCCCATTCTGGTGGACCTGCCCAAGGACGTCATCAAGGACGAGGCCGAATTCAAATACCCTCGCCAAGTCTCTCTCCGCGGCTATCAGCCTCATTATGAGGCCCACCCCAAGCAAGTCCAGAAGGCCCTGGATATGCTCCTGGAATCGAGCCGGCCGGTCATCTATGCCGGCGGAGGAGTGATAATCTCGAACGCCCACCGCGAACTCAAGGCCCTGGCCGAGATGTTCAGCCTGCCGGTCACCACCACCCTGATGGGTCTGGGCGGCTTCCCGGCCAGCCATGAACTCTGGCTGGGGATGCTGGGCATGCACGGCACCTTCACGGCCAACATGGCCGTGCAGAACTGCGACCTGCTTCTGGCCGTGGGCGCCCGCTTCGACGACCGGGTCACGGGCAAGATCGATGAGTTCTGCCCCAAGGCGAAAATCGTACATATTGATATCGATCCCACCTCGATCCGGAAGAACGTGCAGGTCCACGTGCCCATAGTGGCCGACTGCCGCCGCGCCCTGAACGACCTGCTCACCCTGGCCAAGACGCCGGCCAAGGGGCGGGACAGAACCCTGGTCAAACCGGAGCAACGGCAACCCTGGCTAGACCTGATCAAGACCTGGCGCAACGATCATCCCCTGGCCTATGAACAAGCCTCGGACGGACCGCTCAAGCCCCAGTTCGTCATCGAGGAAGTCTATCGCCTGACCCGGGGCAAGGCCGTCATTACCACCGAAGTCGGCCAGAACCAGATGTGGGCCGCCCAGTATTATCATCTGACCAACCCCCGGACCTTCATCACTTCCGGCGGTCTGGGCTGCATGGGTTACGGCCTGCCCGCGGCCATAGGCGCCCAGGTGGCCCGGCCGGAGAAGACGGTCATTGACATCGCCGGCGACGGCAGCATCCAGATGAACATCCAGGAACTGGCCACCGCCGTGCAGTATAACCTGCCGGTCAAGGTGGTCATTCTCAACAATCAGTTCCTGGGCATGGTCCGCCAGTGGCAGCAGCTCTTTTACGACCGCCGCTACTGCGCCACGGCCATGACCTGCACGCCGGACTTTGTCCGGCTGGCCGAGGCTTACGGCGCCGTGGGCTTCAAAACGGACCAACCCGGCGAGGTGGCCCCCATCATCCAGGAGGCCTTGAAAATCAAGAAACCGGTCCTGATGGACTTTCGGATCGAACCCGAGGAATGCGTCTATCCCATGGTTCCGGCGGGGTCCGCCATATCCAACATGCTCCTGGTCTGACCTATGGAAGCCAACAATTACCACACCAGACGAACCCTGTCGGTCACGGTCGACAACGAACCCGGCGTGCTGGCGCGCGTGGCCACCCTGATCTCCGGCCGGGGCTTCAACATTGACAGCCTGTCCGTGGCCGAGACCCTGGACCCTAAAGTCTCCTTGATCACCTTGGTCACCACCGGTTCGGCATCCATCGTCGAGCAGATCATCAAGCAACTCCGGAAGCTTATCAACGTCATCAAGGTGGTGGACCTGACCGAAACCAGTTTCGTGGAACGACAGATGGCCCTGATCAAGGTCAGGGCCGAGGCCGCCACCCGGGCCGAAGTCCTGCGGCTGGTGGACATCTTCCGCTGCAAGATCGTGGACGTGAGTATGCGTAATTACATCATCGAGGTTACGGGCGGCGAAGATAAGATCAAGGCCCTGCTCGACCTTTTATCCAACTTCGGCCTCGAGGAGATCGTCTGCACCGGCCGGATCGCCATGGCCCGGTCCCGGAAATGATATCTGGAGCAAGGAGTTAGTCATGAAAATCTACTATGAACAAGACGCGAGCCTGCAACCCTTGAAGGATAAGAAGGTGGCCATCATCGGCTTCGGCAGCCAGGGCCACGCCCAGGCCCTCAACCTGCGCGACAGCGGCCTCGAGGTGATCGTGGCCGAACGCCCGGGCGTGGAGAATTACCAACTGGCCCAGAGCTACGGTTTCAGCCCGGTTTCGGCCGCCGAGGCCTCCGCGGCCGGCGACCTGATCCAGATACTGGCCCAGGACGACGTCCAGGCCTCTCTTTACGAAGCCGCGGTCAAGCCCCACCTGAAAAAGGGTAAAACCCTGCTCTTTTCCCACGGCTTCAACATCCATTTCGGCCAGATAGTGCCGCCGGCCGACGTGGACGTGGCCATGGTCGCGCCCAAAGGCCCGGGCCACCTGGTTCGGTCCGAGTATGAAAAAGGCGCGGGCGTGCCGGCCCTGGTGGCCATCCACCAGGATGCTTCCGGTCAGGCCCTGCCGACGGCGCTGGCGTACGCCAACGGCATCGGCGCGGCGCGGGCCGGCGTCATCGGCACCACCTTTAAAGAAGAAACCGAGACGGACCTGTTCGGCGAACAGGCCGTGCTCTGCGGCGGCGTCACCGAACTGGTCAAAGCCGGATACGACACCCTGGTCGAGGCCGGGTATCAGCCCGAGATCGCCTACTTCGAGTGTCTCCACGAACTCAAGCTCATCGTGGACCTCTTCTATCAGGGCGGGATCAACTTCATGCGCTACTCGGTCAGCGACACGGCCGAATTCGGGGACTACTCCCGCGGCAAACGCATCATCACCGAGGAGACCCGCCGGGAGATGAAGCGCATACTCAAGGAGGTCCAGACCGGAGAGTTCGCCCGGGAATGGATACTGGAAAACAAGGCCGGCCGGCCGGTCTTCAACGCCGCCCGCCGCCGCGACGCCGAACATCCCATCAACGAGGTGGGCGAGCGGCTCAGGTCCATGATGGCCTGGCTCAAAAAGAAGTAGGAGGCTGTTTCATAAACGGCATGGACAACACGTGGCCGGTGGCCCGCGAGGGCCGGCCCTTCATTTTTGTCCCTTTAGGCGTGGCTTTCCTGTCGGCCCTGACCGGCGGCTGGTGGCTGGCGGCGATCTTCGGGGCCTTCGGCCTGTTCTCGGCCTGGTTCTTCCGCGACCCGGACCGACGGGCCCCGACCGGCGAAGGCGTGCTTTCGCCGGCCGACGGCACGGTCATCCTGGCCGAACCGGTCGAGGCCAACCGCTTTCTGCCGGGCCGGACCGTGAAGATCAGCGTCTTCATGTCCCTCTTCAACGTCCATGTCAACCGAGCGCCGCTGACCGGCCGGGTGGATAAAATCGAGTACCATCCCGGCCGTTTTTTTTCGGCCAACCTGGATAAGGCTTCCGCGGAAAACGAACACAACGCCCTGATAATCGAAACCGAAGACCGGACGAAAATCGCCGTGATTCAGATCGCCGGCCTGATCGCCCGGAGGATAGCCTGTTGGGTCAAACCCGGGGATGCGCTGACGCGCGGCCAGCGTTTCGGCCTGATCCGCTTCGGCTCGAGGCTGGACGTATACCTGCCGCCGGAAGCCGTAATAAAGGTGCGGCCCGGACAGAAGGTCAAGGCCGGCTGGTCCGTCCTGGCCCTTCTGGCGCCGGAAAAAAGTCAGGCACCGGGAATGGGTGTATATTAGTATCGGCCGGCTTCGAGCGGCCGCGACCCTTTTCCCTTATCGTGGAAAGGAAGACAGCATGAGCCGAAGAAAAAAGAAACAGCGCCGGGACATGCGCAAGGGCATTTACATCCTGCCCAACCTGTTCACCACCGCCAGCCTGTTCACCGGGTTCTACTCGCTGGTCTCCACCCTGGAGGGCAGATTCATGGCCGCGGCCGTGGCCATCATCATCTCGGCGATCTTCGACGGCTTGGACGGCAAGGTGGCCCGCCTGACCAAGACCACCAGCCAGTTCGGCGTCGAATACGACTCGCTGGCCGACCTGGTGGCCTTCGGCGTGGCGCCAGGCCTCTTGGCCTATACCTGGGCCCTTCAGCCTTACGGCCGCCTGGGCTGGGTGGTGGCTTTCATTTACGTGGCCTGCGGCGCCCTGCGCCTGGCCCGTTTCAACGTCAACACCTCCACCCGCGACCCCGAATTCTTCCAAGGCTTGGCCATTCCGGCCGCGGCCTGCATGGTTTCGGTCACGGTCTTCTGGTTCAGCTACTGGGGCCAGACCGGTCATATCAAGAACAACGCGGTCCTGGTGCTCATCTTCGTGCTCTCCTTCCTCATGGTCAGCAACTTCAGGTACTTCAGCCTCAAGAACCCGGCTTTGTTCAAGAGCAAGCCCTTCAACACCATGGTCCTGGCCGTCCTTATTTTTGCCCTGGTGGCGGTCCAGCCCAAGATTGTTTTATTCGTCATCGGCCTCTGCTACCTGGCTTCCGGACCGATCATGACCCTAGTCCACCTCCGGGAAGTCAAACGCCTGCGGCTTCTGGGCATCGAACCCAACGAAGGGCAGCCTCAATCCACTCCTCCAGCCCAGCAATAACCGGTTAAGGCCTGGGCTGGCAGGCAGCCAGACTCATCAGGTGGTGCTCTAGAAGGGTTGATATCCGGGCGCGGACCCGGCTAGCAACCCGAGAGACCGGGACCCGCCGGTTATTCCTTTTCCGCCCCCTTCACCCTTTGCGCTTACACATTCATTGAATTCCTGCCTGATCTGAGACTGCTGGTCCAATAAGCCCAAGCAAACAAAAACTTGATCGCCGCCGTGATGAAGCCCATAATTTGGTCAATAGTTCAGCCAGGGGATGAAGTCGAGCCCAGGGACGAAACCTTCAAGGGCGGCTTTTAACGATTAGAACCTCGAGGTGAACGATGTATGGGAAGATGAAAGAGGAACTGAAGAACCAGTTGGCCGGCATCGAAAAAGCGGGTCTGTACAAGCGGGAACGCCGGATCATGTCGCCCCAGGACGCCTGGATCAAGGTCGGCCAGGGTGAGGTTTTAAACCTGTGCGCCAACAACTATCTCGGGCTGGCCAACCACCCCGAGGTTATCGCCGCGGCCAGAAAGGGCCTGGAGGACTGGGGGTTCGGATTGGCCTCGGTGCGGTTCATCTGCGGCACCCAGGGCATCCACCAGGAACTCGAACAAAAGATCAGCGCTTTTTTCGGGACCGAGGACACGATCCTGTATACCTCTTGTTTCGACGCCAACACCGGGTTTTTCGAAACCATCCTGGGGGAAGAGGACGCGGTCATCTCGGACGCCCTGAATCACGCCTCGATCATTGACGGCATCCGCCTGTGCAAGGCGGCCCGGTTCAGATTCGCCCACGCCGACATGGGGGACCTGGAGCGATGTCTTAAGGAGGCCGCCGGCGCCAGGACGAGGCTCGTGGCCACGGACGGGGTCTTCAGCATGGACGGCGACCTGGCCAGGCTGGATGAAATCTGCGCCCTGGCCGACAGGTATGAGGCCCTGGTGATGGTTGACGACAGTCATGCCACGGGATTCGTGGGACCCACGGGACGCGGCACGGCCGAGCAGTTCGGGGTCAAGGACCGCGTGGACGTGATCACCTCGACCTTAGGCAAGGCCCTGGGCGGCGCCTCCGGCGGCTTTACCACCGGCCGGGCCGATATCATCGCCCTGCTCCGGCAGCGCTCCCGCCCCTACCTGTTTTCCAACACCGTGGCGCCGCCGATCGTGGCCGCGGCCTTGAAGACGCTGGAACTGCTCGATGAGACCGGCGAGGCCCGGTCGAGGCTGGCGGCTAACACCGACTTTTTCCGGGAAGAGATGGCCCGGCTGGGCTTCCATATCAAGCCGGGCCGCCACCCCATCGTGCCCATCATGCTGGGGGAGGCGCAACTGGCCCAGGCCATGGCGGCCAGGCTCCTGGAGGAAGGAATTTACGTGGTCGGGTTTTTCTACCCGGTGGTTCCGGAGGGCCAGGCCCGCCTCCGGGTGCAGATATCGGCTGTCCACGGCCGGGACGATCTGCGCCTGGCCCTGGAGAAATTCGCCCAGGTCGGGCGGGAACTGGGCGTCATCGCCTGACCCTGAGGGAGGAATCATGGCCGGAATGAAAGCCCTGATAAAGGCCAGGCCGGAGCCGGGACTATGGCTGGAAGAAGTCCCCGTGCCCGAGATCGGCATCAACGACGTGCTTATCAAAATAGATAAGACGGCCATCTGCGGCACGGACGTGCACATCTACAACTGGGACGAATGGGCGCGGAAGACCATTCCCGTGCCCATGCCCATCGGGCACGAGTTCGTGGGCCACGTGGCCGAAATCGGCGGCAACGTGCGCGATTTCAAGCCCGGCGATCTAGTCTCCGGCGAAGGGCACCTGGTCTGCGGCCGGTGCCGCAACTGCCTGGCCGGCCGGCGGCACCTCTGCATGAGAACCAGCGGCGTGGGGGTCAACCGGGCCGGCGCCTTCGCCGAGTACCTGGCCATTCCGGTCACCAACGTCTGGTACTGCGATCCGCGCATCCCCACGGACTTTCTGGCCTGCTTCGATCCCCTGGGCAACGCCACCCACACGGCCCTGTCCTTTGACGTGCTGGGCGAAGACGTCCTCATCACCGGCGCCGGGCCCATCGGCTGCATGGCCGCGGCCATCGCCCGCCACGCGGGCGCGCGATATGTGGTGGTCACGGACGTTAACCCCTACCGGCTGGACCTGGCCAAAAAAATGGGAGCGACCCTGACCCTGGACGTGAGACGGGAAAGCGTCGAACAGGCCCAAAAGCATCTGGGCATGAAGGAAGGCTTTGACGTGGGCCTGGAGATGTCGGGCCACCCCGACGCTCTCCAGACCATGCTGGCCAACATGTGCCACGGCGGCAAGATCGCCCTGCTGGGCATCCTGCCCGGCGGCATCGCCATTGATTGGAACTTGGTCATCTTCAACGGCCTGACCATCAAGGGCATCTACGGCCGGGAGATGTATGAAACCTGGTATAAGATGACGGTCATGATCCACTCGGGGTTGAATATCGAGCCGATCATCACCCATCGTTTTCCGTACACGGACTTCGAGGAAGCCTTCGCGGTGATGCGCTCCGGGCTGTCCGGCAAGGTGATCCTCAACTGGGCCGATGGATGACCATGATTTCATGGCCCCTAGGTCTTAGAAAGGAAACGTATAACGCCGCGGACCGGCGGGTGCGGTCAGCCATCCGCTCGAGACGGTTGTTCACCGCTCATTTCTTGCCCCTGGCTTTAAAGAAGGTATAACAGAACACTCCATCAGGCTCGGTGGTTCGATATAAATCCCCAATTCCCTTCTCAAAAGCGTCTTGATCAGCTAATCCCACCCTGATGGCCGATTCACGGACCCCCTCGATCATGGCCGTGAATGTTTTCTTGGTGAAACCTTCGACCAGTTCGGGCTTGCTGGAATCAACGTAGACCATTCGAGGAGAGACACGAATGGAGTCATACCCGGCCTGGCGCAAGAGCGGATAAAGTTCTCTCCCTATCATGGCGTTGCCGCCAGCCCGGCGTTGCAGTTCCACCTGACACTGAATCGCTTTATGGGCCGCTTCACTGTCAGGATAGAAGTAAGCCGAGCCGTGGTCCCCTTCGATGACCGTTATGGTGCCGCCCGGCCTCAAATAGTTCTTCAGAGTAATCAGCGCCTCGACGGGCCGCGGGAGGTGTTCCAGGACAAAACAGACGAAAATGTGGTCGAAGGCATCCCGCTCATGTGGCAAATGGAAAATATCCGCCTGGTGGAATTGAACGTTGGTCAAGCCGGCCGCCGCTGTTTTTCGCCTGGCTTCGACGACGGAGGCGCCGGATATATCGAAGGAAGTGATCAAAGCCTCGGGGCTGTTCCCGGCCAGGGTGACGGTTTGGGCGCCAACCCCGCAACCGGCTTCCAGAACACGGCTGCCCGCCGGATAGGAGGTATCGGAGTGCAGCAACTCCACCAAGGTGGAAGCTTGGTCCTGTAAACGCACCTTTTCTCGATGATTGTAACCGTGAACGTATTCTTTATTCATGTTTCCTCGGCCGCCGACGCAAAATCTAATGTGTCCTCGGCCTTTCATTATACCTGAATCCCTTCACCGGGTCCAAAATAATGCCTAAGACAATAAATCTTGACACTGCCGGAGGGCGGTGATATATTAGGCGGTGTTGAGAGGAACCATGGTGCGTGTTGACTACATAGCCTGTCTGCCCATAATCGGGATTATAATTATCGCCCCGGGGCGGGGAGGTTTGTAGCCGCGCACGGATAAGCCAAGCGACTTCAAAGCCCCGCCCATCAAAGCGGGGCTTTTTATTTTCTTCCTTCTCCGTCCAACCAGGCGGTCAAGGAGGACCGGCCGGGGGAAGCCCATCCGCTTCCCCCGGTCCGGAAAATCCGGCTGACCCAAGGCCGGAGGGGCGGAAGCCGGGGCCGGGCGAAAACCCGGCTGGCTTCCGTCCTACCTTCTTCACGCCCATGGCCTTGACTTTCCGATATAAATAACTATCATACGCCATCTGACCCCAGGGTATGTCCGCGGAGGAGAATAATGGATTTTAAAGACACGCTTAACCTGCCTCGAACTAATTTCCCCATGAGGGCCAACCTGGCCCAGCGTGAACCGGCCCTGCTGGAGAAGTGGGAGCGGATGGACCTGTACGGTCAGATCAGGGCCAGGAGCAAAGGCCGGCCGCAATGGGTCCTGCACGACGGCCCGCCCTACGCCAACGGCCACATTCATATAGGCACGGCGCTGAACAAGATACTTAAAGACATCGTCATCAAATCCAGGGAGATGCTGGGCTTCGACAGCCCGTACATTCCGGGCTGGGACTGCCATGGGCTGCCCATCGAACACCAGGTCGACCTCCAACTCGGCTCGAAGAAGACCGAAATCAGCCAGGGCGACATGCGCCGCCTCTGCCGCCAGTACGCCGAGAAGTTCATCGACATCCAGCGTCGCGAGTTCAAGCGCCTGGGCGTGCTGGGCGAATGGGACCATCCTTACCTGACCATGGATTACGAGTTCGAGGCGGTCATCGCCCGGGAGTTGGGCAAGTTCGCCTTGAGCGGCGCCCTCTACCGCGGCCACAAACCCATCTACTGGTGCGCCTCGTGCCGGACGGCCCTGGCCGAGGCCGAAGTGGAATACGATAATCACACCTCGCCCTCGATCTACGTCAAGTTTCCCCTGGCCGACGCTCCGGAAAAGGTGCACCCCGACCTGGCCGGGAGAAAGGTCTCGTTCGTGATCTGGACCACCACGCCCTGGACCATCCCGGCCAACCTGGGCATTGCCCTCAACCCGGAGTTCGAATACGTGGCCGTGCTGGCCGGCGGCGAAGTGCTGGTTCTGGCCAAGGGGCTGATGGTGGACTGCCTCTATAACTTCGGCCTGGAAAAGGACCACCGGGTCCTGGCCAAGCTGGACGTCCGGCGTCTGGAGGGTCTCAAGTGCCGGCATCCGCTCTACGACCGGGAGTCGGTGCTAGTGCTGGCGCCGTACGTCACCTTGGACCAGGGCACGGGTTGCGTCCATACCGCGCCTGGCCACGGCCGGGAAGACTACGAGACCGGTCAGCATTACGGCCTGCCTACCTATTCGCCGGTGGATGACGACGGCCGGTTCACCGCGGACGTGGGTTTCTTCGCCGGCCAGTTCGTCTTCGCGGCCAATGAAAACGTGAACGCCAAGCTCAGGGAAGTGGGCGCGCTGCTGCTCGAACAACCCATCGAGCACCAGTATCCCCACTGCTGGCGCTGCCAGCAGCCCATAATCTATCGGGCCACGCCCCAATGGTTCATCTCCATGGAAAAGACCGGCCTGCGGCGCGCGGCCCTGAAGGCCATTGACCAGGTGCAATGGATACCCAAATGGGGCCGGGACCGTATTTACCAGATGATCGAAAACCGGCCGGACTGGTGCATTTCCCGGCAGCGGGCCTGGGGCGTGCCCATCACCGTGGTGTACTGCCGGGGCTGCGGCGATTGGCTTTACAACCAAGACATGATGGACCATCTGTATAACCTGTTCGTCCGGGAAGGAGCGGACGCCTGGTTCGACCGCCCCGAAACCGAGCTTCTGCCGTCAAGCGCGGTCTGTCCCCGTTGCGGCGGAACCGAGTTCAGGAAGGAAACCGACATCCTGGACGTCTGGTTCGATTCCGGAAGCAGCTACGTGGGCACCATGGAAGCCCGCGAGTATCTGCCGGACGTGTCCGGCATGTACCTCGAGGGCTCCGATCAGCACCGGGGCTGGTTCCACTCTTCGCTTTTGGCCTCGGTCGGCACCCGCGGCCGGGCGCCGTACGAACGGGTCCTGACCCACGGCTACGTGGTGGACGGCGAGGGCTACAAGATGTCCAAGTCCAGGGGCAACGTGGTCGCGCCCGACGACGTCATCAACAAATACGGCGCCGACATCCTCAGGCTGTGGGTGTCTTCCGAAAACTACCAGGACGAGACCCGCATCTCGGACAAGATACTCGACATGCTGGCCAAGGCTTATTTCAACGTGCGCAACGCCTGCCGCTTTATCCTGGGCAATCTGTATGACTTCGATCCGGGAAAGGACTCGATCCCGCCGGCCGGGATGCGGGAGCTGGACCGCCTGATAATGCATCGCCTCCAGGGACTGATCCAGAAGGTGCGGGCCGCGTACGAGGACTACGAATACTACACCATCTATCACGCCCTGAACAATTTCTGCACCGTGGACCTTTCCGCTTTCTACCATGACGTGCTCAAGGACCGCCTTTATACCTCGGCGGCCAAATCCGCGGCCCGCCGATCGGCTCAGACGGCCATGTTCATCGTGTTGCGGGATATGGTCCGGCTCATGGCCCCCATCCTTTCTTTCACCGCCGACGAAGTCTGGGACCAACTGCCGGCCTTTCCGGGCCGAGCCCCCAGCGTGCACCTGACCGACCTGCCCCAGGTGGATGAAAATCTCCTGGACGGGGCCCTGGCCGAAAAATGGGACCGCCTCCTGGAAGTCCGGTCCCTGGTGACCAAGGCCCTGGAAGACGCGCGCCGGGAGAAGACCATCGGTCATCCCTTGGACGCCGTGGTCAGGATCGAAGCCGGTGAAAAAATGTATGATCTGCTCGAGGCCTCGGCGAAAGACCTGCGCGAAGTCTTCATCGTCAGCGGGGTGATTCTGAACCGGGGTGGATCGGCCGGGATAACGGTCCGGGTCGAACCGGCCTCGGCGCCGAAATGCCCCCGCTGCTGGGTGCACGACGAAACGGTCGTCGTGGCCCCGGACGGCCGGCCCCACGGGCCCTGCCGTCGCTGCCGCCAAGCCCTGGGAGAAGAATGAATGAGGCCGAACAAATGGACGCTGGCCGCCCTGGCGGCCGGGGGTTTGGTGACAGCCGATCAGATCAGCAAACTGGCGGTCCAGGCCTGGCTGGCGCCGGTCCGCCGGATTCAGATCGTACCCGGCTTTTTCGATCTCAGGTACATCTTGAATCCCGGCGTGGCCTTCGGCCTCTTCGCCGAAAGCGGCAGCGACTACCGGGTCCTTGGGCTCATCGCCGTGGCGCTTCTGGCGCTGGCCGTCATGATCCTGTTGTTGGCCCTGGCCAAACCCCATGAAAAGATCCTTATTTGGGGTCTGGCCCTGGCCGCCGGCGGAGCGGGGGGCAACGTGATTGACCGGAGCCGCCTAGGCGCGGTGGTGGACTTTCTGGACTTCCATATCGGCCGAAACCACTGGCCGGCCTTCAACGTGGCCGACATCGGCATCAGCGTCGGCCTGGGGCTTATCCTGATTCATTTATGGAAGAACCGGAAGGAATAAACCGGTTACCTCTTTCGGCTCTGACTTAGAAACACCCCGACCAGAACCACCAGACTGGCCATATACTGCAGCCGGGTGAAGGTCTCGCCCAATATCAACCAGCCCAGGCCGGCGGCGAAGACCGGGATGAGGTTGATAAAGGCCGAAGCCTGGCTGGCCTTGATGCGGCTGACTCCGAAGCTGTACAAGACAAAGGCGCCTATGGTCACGACCGTCCCGAGATAGACCGTGGCCGCCAGGGCCAGGAGGTCTATTCTGTCGGGCCAGGTCAAGGGAGGAACAAAGACCAGCGGCAGGAAAAAGATCATGCCCACGTAATTCTGAACGGCGGTCAGAAAAAGGGGGCTATAACGGTGGCTGAGCTTCTTGATCATCACGGTGTAACCGACGGCGCAAATCATGGCCAGAAACTCGAGAAAGTTGCCCAGGGCCGGATTAGGGGCCTGTTCCGAGACCAGGCCGCCGGCCGAAAGCCAGGCGGCGCCGCCCACGGCCAGGACAAAGCCGACGATGGTTCGACCCGTCAGTCGCTCGTTCAGGACAAACCTGGCCGTCACCGCCACCATCAAAGGCAGCAAGGCCGTGATCATGCCCACCTGGGAAGCCGTGGTGTTCAACAGCGCCCAAGTCTCGAAGATGAAGTAGAGGCAGGGCTCGCAAAAAGCCATGAACAGAAGAGGCTTCCAGTCGCCCGGGCGGTACTCGAGGCCCCGGAATCTCCCTCGCATCAAGAAAAGACAGAAGCTGCCGATGGCCATGCGGGCGAAAACCACCTGCATGGGCGCGTAGCTGCGGAAGGTCAGCTTGAAGGCGACGAAGCTGCTGGCCCATATAAGCGAGGCCATGACCAGGCCGGCGAGCGGCCAGAACAGCGATTTGGACGGGGGCATTTCCTTATCTCGAAAATAAGACCGGCCTCGATCGAGGCCGGAACAGTCCTAACCCCTTCCAGGGATTAATGCAAGCGGAAAGTGAGGGCCCGGACCCTGGCGCCGTTTCAGTTCCGCCCAACTGACGTCCTTGATCCCGGCCGGCCCGTCGGTGACCGTACCCCGGCGCCTGGTTCGACGGTGTAAAGACAGGACCGGCGCATCCGGTGATCCGTCAACTAGCGGTTTTTAAAGACTGAAATCACGGGGGACGGGCGGGTATGTTTTTTCTTGCCAAGGCGGAAATCTTCTGCTTAGCATTAGGGCCACGATTCATTAATAGACCATTGGCGGGCGGCGTTAACAGGTCTGACGCCAAAGATATATAAGGAGAGCGGATTGGATTTGGACGATTTGAGATTCTCGGCCGAGCATGTCTGGGTAAGGCTCGAAGACGACCATCAGGTCGTGATCGGCGTGACCGAGGAAGCCATTCGGGACAAGGACGAGATCACGCGGCTGCGTCTGCCTTCGGAAGGCGATGAGTTCGTCAAGGATGAAGCCTTTGGCCGGCTGACCACGGCCAAGCCGACCGTGATAAGGCTTTACGCACCGGTCACCGGGGAAGTGATCGAGGTCAACGAAGACCTGCTCGATGTGCCGGAAATGCTCCTCGAGGACCCTTATGAGGAAGGCTGGCTGCTGCGGGTGGAGATGCTGAACTTGACCGATTACGACAACCTGATGACCCACGATGAATACGAGGATTTTCTGCGCGAGGACTACGTCGAGGAGGATGAGGAAGAGGAGTTGGCCGATGAGATCGAGGACGAATTGGACGAGGAAGAAGAGGAGTATTGATTCGTCCTGGTATTGTGGTTCGGCCGGTGGTCTGAGGGTTTTAAGGTAAAGGTTTTGCTTGACAAAGGCCCGGCGCGGCCCTAAAGTGCAGCCGGCTTGATGAGCCGAGGTAGCTCAGTCGGTAGAGCAGGGGACTGAAAATCCCCGTGTCGGCGGTTCGATTCCGTCCCTCGGCACCAGAAAAATCAAAGAATTAGACTAAGGGCCGAAAGGCCATTTTCTCTTGCCACTCCATTTTCTCCCCCATCTCTCCCCCACTTTTTAGCGTCCACTTTTTCACCTTAAAAGAGTTCGGGCTTGTAGTTTCTCAAAATGAATGAGACAGGAAGTAGGTCGAATTTTCAAATTGAGTTGGAGATGAGGTTGGAATTATCAAGGTAATTGGACCAGGTTAAGGTAGGATAAGCCAGTCGGAGGATTAGGTTTGGACCGGAGAGGCGGCGTGTCGAGACTTGTCTGCCGCCGGTTGAATGGGCGTGTAACTAGTTCGTCGGACCTGCCGGCCGGCAGACAGGGACACGCCGCCCGGCTCGAGGGGGATCGGACGGAGCGCAATGGAGGAGTAAAAGATATTTTGAGACTTTCCGTTGAGCCGGGCCATTTAATTTAAAGAGGTAAGCCTTTTCAAAGACCCGACCGAAGAGTGCCGTTAGCTCCGGGCCGGCGTTTTGGTTTTTACATCGCCAAGTGGAACATTAATGTTCTGGTGAAATATTTTATCTTGGCCGGCTTGTCGTTTGCGTCGATTCTGGCGATTTACGATCTGTTGGTGACGCGGGTGGGTGTATTGAGGTTTTTATTCGGCCAGAAAGCCGAGGCTTGACGGTGTATGGCAGACAGGGCGGCCGCGTCTGACAACAAACAATTTCTATTTGACGAGGAACGTATCTGGGGATTACTATGTCCGACAACTGGAGAAATGTAAGATTTTCAGAGAAATCGGCGAGCAATCGCCTTTTGGTGGATGGATACAAGCCCCCCGATCCGTATCGATGCCCGTTCATCAAGCAAAAATCGGAGTCAGAGGGCTTGACACACGGAAAGCGCGGTCCATGTTGATGGGGCTCGTATCTTTAACGCTTCCGTAGGTTCGAAAGAAAATGGTGGAAATTGGCGGACGAATATTAAAGAATATTGCAAGTACGCTGATACATTGACATTTTGCTTGAGTACGGGGCTTGCTTGTCCCGTGGGTTCCATAATTGTAGAATCTGAGTGGACGGTCGCCGCCTCGAAGTGCCCCTCGAGGAGCAGCACGAGACGGACATGATCCATACTATTTTTTTCCCGGGCCTGGGCTAGTTGGAGGCCATCCTCAACGGGGACGCGGTCGTCTACACCGATCTGTTGGGGCTGACCGGGACCATCCGTCACACCGGGCGGTACGCCTTGCGCTGGCCGGGGTGGTGTGCGTTCTGGCGGCCGCTCCAACGCCTGGGCTTCCTGGACGACAGTCCGCGGCCCGGCCTGCCCGGCGGGCTGACCTCCAAACAGTTCCTGGTCGGACTGCTCGGACCGCGGCTCCAGTATCAGGACCACGAGAAGGACCTAGCGGTCATGGTCAACCTGTTCGAGGGAGTTAAGAACGGTCACCGCGGGCGTCTGACCAACAGGCTGCTGATCGAGCGGGACCTCGAGACCGGCCTTTTCGCCATGAGCCTCGGTGTAGGCTATACCGCGGCCAGATCGACCGGCCCGGGATTCTCTCCCCGGCCGCCGACATACCTGACGAGCCTTTCCTGGCCGAGCTTTCCGCTCGGGGTATACGGGTGAAGGAGGAAGAGGATTGGTTGGACTAGGCGGCCGGACTTGGGCCGCTGTTAACTTCCATCAAGAGGAGGAGTGACATGAGAAAAGGCAAATGGTTACCGATTCTGATGGCCTTCGTTCTTGTCCTGGGGCTGACGTCTTGGGCCGCCGCCGGAACCTTGGACGAGATAGCGCAGCGGGGCGAACTGCGCATCGCCTGCCAGACCCAGGGACCGCCCTTCAGCTTTGTGGACAAGAACAGGAACCGCACCGGCAGTTCGGTCGAGTTTTGCAAAATCATGGCCGAAGAGATGGGTGTCAAGCCCGTGTTCCTCGATTACGACTGGGACGGACTGATTCCGGCTCTTCTTTCCAAGAAAGCCGACCTGCTGGCCGCGGACATGACGCCCACCTTGAAGCGGGCTATGAAAATTTCCTTTACCGATCCATTCATTTACACGGGCAGTGTCGTCTTTGCCAAGTCGGACGGTAAATACAAGTCCCTGGGCGACTGTCAGGCCGCCGGCGAGAACCTGAAGGTGGCGGTCCTCCTCGGCTCGACGGGGGAGACCGATGCCAAGAAGGCTTTTCCCAAGGCAACGTTGAAATCGTACAAGGGCGGCGGCCCGCTCCTGATCGACGCGGTCCTCAAAGGCCACGTGGACGTAGGGGTCAACGATGATACCGCCGTGGTCGGCCAGATGGCCGACTTCCCGCCGGGCAGCGTGAAGATCATTTCCGAGCAGATATCCAAGTCTCCGCTGGCCTTCGCCGTCCGTTACGATTCCCCCGACCTGCGGGAATGGGTAAACCTCTTTTTCCTGTACCTCCGGTTGGACGGACGCTACGACCAGAACCTGAAGTACTGGGTCAAGAGCCTGGACTGGAAGAAAGACCACTAAGCGCCTTATATGACGCGGCTACCCAAGAATGGCGGCCGCGTCATATCCTCAGCAGGCCATTCATGAATGATCCGGGCTGATCCCTTACCGGTGGCGTTATGCTGGCTGCCTTCAATTTCCTCGTCATCTGGGACTACATGCCCCTTTTCCTCAAGTGTCTCCTGGCTACCGGCTGGCTGTCCGGCGTCTCTCTGGTCGGGGCCCTCCTGGTCGGAACCCTGGCCTGCGTCATGCGCATCAGCCCTTACAAGACTTGGTCCAAGGCCGCCGGGGTTTACATCGAGATTATCCGGTCCACCCCGCTCTTGGCCCAGATTTATTTCTTCTATTTCGGCCTGCCCAGCCTGGGCCTCCGCTTGAACGAGGAAATCACCGGCGTTCTGGCCCTGACTCTCAACAGCGGGGCCTACATGGCCGAAATCATCCGGGCCGGCATCCAGTCCATCCCATACGGCCAGGTCGAGGCCGGAATTTCCACCGGACTTAACTACTTCCAGCGTCTGCGCCACATCATTCTGCCCCAAGCCCTGGGGGTGACCATACCGCCCCTGTTGGGCCAGGCCATTGTGTTGGTCAAGGACTCTTCTCTTCTTTCTCTCATCTCCCTTGCCGAGCTGACCCGGGCCGGGCAGATATTGACCTCCGAACGGTTCATGCCGGCGGAAGGCTTCCTGACCACGGCCGTTTTCTATCTGATGATTTACTATCTTCTCAAAACGGCTTCCTCCTGGAGTCAGAAGCGTCTTATCTTCCGGGAGGCGCCCTGACCGGGCGAGGAGGAGATTTGTGGGGATATTATTTCAAACAGTTGATCCCGGCAGTGCCCTTTTTCTTCAAAGGCCTGGAGATGACCGTGCTCGTCTCCGGCCTGAGCCTGATTATGGGGACTATCATAGGCTTTCTCTGGGGAGTGGCCAGGGCCAGCCGTTTCAAGTGGCTCTCCTGGCCCCTGGCCGCCTGGGTTGACCTGATCCGGGGCACCCCCTTCCTGGTTCAGGTCTTTATCATCTTCTTCATTCTTCCCGAAGCCCACATCCAGCTCGAGGCCTTTCCGGCGGCCGTGATCGCCTTGACCAACCTGGCCGCGTGTTTCATCTGTGAGATAGTGGCCGGCGGTATAAAATCGGTACCCAAGGGCCAGGTCGAGGCCGCTACCGCCACGGGCCTGTCCGGATACCAACGCCTGCGCTATGTCATCATGCCCCAGGCCATGAAAGTGATCCTGCCGCCCCTGGTCGGCCAATACGTCCTGCTGATAAAAGACTCGTCCGTTGTCTCGGCCATCGGCCTGGTGGACGTGACCCGGGTGGGCTGGCTGACCGTGCAGAGGATTCCCGAGGGGATCATGGTCTTCGGCCTGGTCGGCATCCTTTATTTTCTGATCTGTTATCCGCTGATCGTCCTGTCCAATCGGCTGGAAAAGTGGATGGCGGTGGAGGAATTGCGGATATGACGGTTTTACCCAAGGAAATGCCCATGATCCTCTTCGAGGACGTGAACAAGTGGTTCGGGGATTTTCATGTGCTACAAGACATCAACCTGGCCGTGGGGGCCGGCGAAGTGCTGGTCGTCTGCGGGCCGAGCGGTTCCGGGAAAAGCACGCTCATCCGCTGTATCAACCGTCTCGAGAAGATCCAAAAGGGCCGATTGACCGTGGACAGGATGTACGTCCACGAGTCGTACACCAACATGACCAGGCTCAGGGCCGAAATCGGATTCGTCTTCCAGTCGTTCAATCTCTACCCCCACATGACCGCCCTGGAAAACATCACCCTGGCCCCGATCAAGGTGAGGAAGATGATCCGGGCCGAGGCCGAGGACCTCGGCCGGCAGATACTCAGGCGCGTCGGCTTGGAAGACAAGGCTAATTCCTATCCCGTTCAGCTTTCCGGCGGACAGCAGCAACGGGTGGCCATCGCCCGGGGCCTTTGCATGAGACCCAAGATCATGCTCTTCGACGAACCGACTTCGGCCTTGGATCCGGAGATGATCAACGAAGTGCTCGACGTCATGAGGGGCCTGGCCGGGGAGGGTATGACCATGATCGTGGTAACCCACGAAATGGGCTTCGCGCGTGAGGTCGCACACCGGGTAGCCTTCATGGATGAGGGGCAGATCGTGGAAATTGCGCCGCCGGACGAGTTCTTCCATCATCCGAGATGCGACCGGGCCAAATCGTTCTTGAGCAAGATACTGACCCACTGAGCAAGGCTTTCCCCACTGGAAGGTCGAACCGAAGATAAACAACCCCGGGATTATATTACCAAAATGGAGCAGATACCATGAACGATATCGAGTCGATTTGCCCGCCTTACCTGAAACTGGCCCAGACTCCCACGCCCCTGCAGCCGCTCCCGCGCCTGGGCAAAAAGCTCGGCCTCGAGCTGTACGTCAAACGGGACGACCTGACCGGGGCCGCCCTGTCCGGCAACAAGGTCCGGAAGCTGGAGTTCGTTATGGCCGAGGCCTTGGACCAGGGGGCGGACACGGTTCTGACCTGCGGCGGCGTTCAATCGAACCACTGCCGGACCACCGCCGTGGCCGCGGCCAGGCTGGGATTGAAATGCAGGCTCATCCTCAGGACGGACGACCCGGCTTCCCCCCCGCCTCTGGAAGCCAACAGCCTGCTCGACCGCCTGGTGGGCGCCGATATCGTATGGATCAACCGCGCCGAATACCGGAACAGGGAAGAAGTTTTCCGGAGGGAGGCCGAATCGGTGGAGCGGGCCGGCGGACGACCGTACGTCATCCCAGAAGGGGCCTCCAACGCCCTGGGCGCCTGGGGATACATCCGGGCCATGGCCGAACTGGCCGAGGACCTTTCCCGCCTGGCCCGCGGTGCCGACGACCCGGTCACCGTCATATACGCAGCCGGTTCCGGAGGAACCGGGGCCGGCTTGATCCTCGGCCAAAAACTGCTGGATTTCGAGGGCAGGATAGTCGGCATCAACGTCTGCGATGACCGGCAGTACTTTGTAAACGCGATCGGGGAGATTTGCGAGCGGGCCATCGCCCGCTTCGGCCTGGACGTATCCTTTTCCCGGAAACGGGACGTGGAAATAATAGACGGGTACGTGGGCCGGGGATACGCGGAGTCGAGTCCGGATGAACTGAAACTGATCCGGGACGTGGCCCGGACTGAGGGCGTCGTGCTGGACCCGGTCTACACGGCCAAGGCGTTCTTCGGGCTGACCAGGGAACTCGAACTCGACCCGCACAGGTTCGGAAAACGTGTGGTCTTCATCCACACGGGCGGCCTCATCGGCCTCTTCCCCAAAACGACCGAATTGATGCCGTTTCTTTGACCCTGGTTATACCGTTTTCATGTTGAAATATGTAAAAGGCGTTTGAAAGTAGAAGAGATCAGAATCAGCATGGATGGACGAGGCCGCGCTTACGATAATATCTTCGTCGAGCGCCTGTGGCGATCCGTCAAATACGAGGAGGTTTATCTCAAGGACTACCAAAGCGTCAATGAAGCGTCTGCCGGCCTGAGTAGCTTTTTCCGGTTCTATAATCAGGAAAGGCCCCATCAATCGCTGGGGTATCAAACACCGGTTCAGGTCTGGGCTGGCGGCAGCCAGTGAAGCCAAGACCCAAGCTTTTGCTAGTTCAAGGTTCGTTACCCGCCGTCCCCGCCATGGGCGCGGTGGCGCATCCCTGCCTGCCGGCAGGCAGGTCCGACGAGCCCTTCATCAGGCCCATTCTGCCTACGGCAGACAAGTCTCGACGCGCCGCCGATCCATCCGACGCGGCCAGGTGAAACCATGACCCTTTACTTTTTAGGTGATACCCGGTCATTTCCCGGATGACCCTCAATGAAGTATTGTGTCCCCAGAACACACAGCCCCCAGAACACACAAACTGGTCGGCCATGTTTCCGGCCGGCAACTCATCCTCCCCGACCCTGGGCCTCCTCCTTGAGGGCCATCTTGTTCACCTTGCCCGAAGCCAGCAGCGGCAGGAGCGGCCGGATGAAAAAGCGCTTGGGGACCTTGAAATTGGCCAGCTTGTCTTGGCACAACTCCCGCAGATCTTCTTCGCCGACGTTTTGCCCAGGCTTGAGCATGATATAGGCCCAGCCAACTTCCTGATACAATTCATCCGGGACGCTGATGACCGCCGCGAACAGCACGGCCGGGTGGGATTCCAGCAGTTCCTCTATTTCCCGAGGATAGACGTTTTCACCCCCTGATTTGTACATTTCGGACGTCCGGCCCACCAGGATGATGTTGCCGCGAGGGTCCTTATACCCCAGGTCCGCGGTATAGTACCAACCAGCGGCATCGATGACCTGGGCCGTGGCCTCGGGATTCTTATAATACCCTTTCATCAGGAACGGCCCGCGCACGGCTATTTCCCCGACCCGGCCGTCTGGAACCTCTTGGCGGCCGGTATCCACTACTTTGAGTTCAAATGGGTCGGCCATGCGGCCGACGGTCTTTTGCAGGGTTGCCAGGTCGTCAGCCGGATCGGTATAGGTCACGAAGCCGCAGGTTTCGGTGCTGCCATACCCGGTGAGCATCAGAGTCCCGGTCTTCTGGCGGATCATGTCCAGGACATCGATCATGATCTTGGGCGCCGCGGCCCCAGCCCACAGGAAATGAGTCAAGCTGCTCAGGTCCCGCTGGAAAAAAGACGGTTCCTTGAACTCCAACAGGAACATCACCGGCACCTGACCAAGACCGGTTACCTTTTCCTTTTCGATGATTTCCAGGGTGGCCAAGGGATCGAATCTGTCCATAAGCACCAAGGCGCAGCCGGCCATGATGCTCCCCACGCCGATTTCCGTATCGGCGGCCACGTGGTTGATGGGAAAATGGCAGAGCATCCGGTCTTTCTCCGTCATGCGGAACTTGGCCACCTGGACCTTTATATTTTCCACTATGCTACGGTGAGTGTGGATCACCCCCTTGGGTTGGCCGGTGGAACCGGAAGTGTAAAGCAAGAGGGCTTCGTCCTCGGGGTTGACCGACGCCGATCGTTCGGCCAAGGCATCGTCCAGATTCGGCCGCGGCCGACTGGTAAAGGCCTCAAAACCCTCCGTCCCTGACAATGGTTCACCGATTACCAGAACTTTTTGCAAACATTCAAATTCCTGACGCAGGGCGCTGATGGTCGCGGCCAGGTCCTGGCCTTGAAAATCACGAACGGCGATCAGCACCCTGGGCTGACCGTGACCGACCAGATATCGAAGTTCATCCAGGGTGAATTTGGGCGACAGACCTAACCAGACGGCCCCGACCTTACCGGCGGCCATGTAGGTCAAGGGGAATTCGGTGCGGGCCATGGACAGCAGGGCCACCCGGTCCCCTTTCTGGACCCCGGCTTCCAAATAGGCCTTGGCGATCGAATCCATATGGTTCTTGAAACTCTTCCAGGTCAGCCTTTGGTTTTCGAAAATCAAGGCCTCGGCTTCGGGTTTGGTCTGAGCCCATTTTTCCACGAAATGCCAGGTTTGGGAGAGGTTCCCCCAAGTCATCAATAATCTCCTTTCCGCCCACGGACCGATAGACGATCAACCCGAACTATACAGCCATCACCGCTATTTTTTTGTTCCAAGCCTTTCGACTCCACTTATTGCCTCTCGAACAGGCTTTGATCCAGGCCGAAGGCCAGGTAAATCGTCCCCAAATGGCGATTTTTCGCCAAGTTCCCTGAAAATCTCACGTTTCTCCAATTGGCCGACATGGTAATCCATCGGTATTCTACCGGTCAAGCAGAAGCCATCCCGTCAGCCATGTCCCAGTATCACCTGGTTAAGAGTACTAGTGGAGTGCCGCCGGTGGCGGCCAATAAAGTCAATCAATTTTAGTAACGAGTCTGGGACTTTTCGCCCCTTCCCCGTCAACTCGATCTGTTGACGCGATCGCCAGCCTTGAATTTCCAGATTTTATTGCCGGATCATACTGATCACTATTGCCGCCAGGCTATATCCGAAACTGGTCTATGAATTCATTGAATCCAGGACTTCGCGCACCTTGGACGCCAGGGCCTGCGTCGAAAACGGTTTTTGGATGAAATTGACACCCTCATCCAGTACGCCGTGGTGAGCGATAATGTCGCCCGTATAGCCGGACATGAACAACTGTTTGAGTCCCGGGCGCAAGGAGGTCAGGTGTTTTACAAGATCCCGACCCGTCATTTCAGGCATGACCACGTCTGTTAACAGCAGGTGAATCTCGCCGAGGTGCTCCCCGGAAACACGGATAGCCTCGCGCGGCGTCGAGGCGGCTAGCACTCGATACCCAAAACCTTCAAGCATCAACTTCACCACGTTCAGAAACATGGACTCGTCTTCCACCAACAGGATGGTTTCGTGACCCCGAGCGGTCTGAATCGCCGGGCTTTCCTTCCGTATCCGTTCGGTCTTGGCGGCATGTCGGGGTAGGTAGATTTTAATAGTCGTGCCGTGTTCCAGTTCGCTGTAAACATTAATAAAGCCGCTGTTCTGCCTGACGATGCCGTACACCGTGGCCAGTCCAAGGCCGGTGCCTTTGCCCAGTTCCTTGGTCGTGAAAAACGGTTCAAAAAGTCTGTTCAGCGTTTCCCGGTCCATGCCGCAGCCGTCGTCACTCACGGCAATCAACACATACTCGCCGGGCGCGGTATCCGGATGGTCAGCGCAGTATATTTCGTCGAAAACGGCGTTTTCCGTTTGAATGGTGATTCTGCCCACGCCCGCAATGGCATCCCGGGCATTGACGCACAGGTTTGCCAGAATCTGATCCATCTGGGAGGGGTCAACCTTAACCGGCCACAACTTCGCCCCCGGTTTCCAGACGAGATTGATATCCTCACCGATCAGCCTCCGCAGTAAGTTGAGCGTGCCTTCCACGGTTTCATTCAGGTCGAGCACCTTGGGAGCGATGGTCTGCTTGCGGGCGAAAGCCAGCAGTTGCCGGGTCAGGTCGGCGGAGCGCTTGGCGGCCTTGCGGATTTCCTGCAGGTGGCCAAAGAGTGGATGGGCTTGGTCAACGCTACGCAGGGAGATATCGGCGTTGCCTAAGATTACGCCCAGCAGGTTGTTGAAGTCGTGTGCCACGCCGCCAGCCAACCGTCCCACCGATTCCATCTTCTGCGCCTGAAGAAACTGCTCCTGCAGCTTCTCCTTCTCCTGTTCCGCCCGTTTCCGCTCGGTGATATCCTGGACGAACCCGACGAGGGCGGTCACTTGACTGTTTTCATCAATAATCGGGAAGGCGCGCACCAGTCTGTGCCGGCCCAAGGGCGTATCCATTTCACGCTGTCTGGGTGCCTTGTTGTCGCGCGCTTCCAAGACGGGGCAGTCCGCGCAAGGTTCGCCGCGTTGGTACCACGCCTCATGGCAGTGCCGTCCGACCAACTCTTCGGGCGACTTGCCGACCGATTCAACCCAAGCGCGGTTTCCCCAAATAACGCGCAAATCCGTGTCATAGTAGGTCACCATTTCGGCGGTGGAGTTGAGAATCAGTTCCTTCTGTCGTTCGCTTCTGAATAAAGCATATTCCGCCTGCTTGCGCGTCGTGATATCGGTGAGCGAAACGAGGACTTTGGAAAGCGTTTCCTCGTAACCGGGACAAACGGAGTAATAGACGGTCACGTTCCGAGGCTCGCCGGCGAGGGTCTTGACGATGGCGTCCAGGCTCTTCTCTGTCTCCCCGTTCCACAGGCAAACCAGTTCCTGCCGGAACGCATCGTACGACTCGGGCGTAAACGTGTGGGCCAGACCAGCTTGCAGTTCCTCCTTATTCGACGCCGCGTGCATCGCCAGGGTGGCTCGGTTCACGTTGACGATCTTTACTAAATCCGCGCACCGTCTTACAGTTTCGGGATACTGGTTAAAGTAGGCTTCGAGGTCGGCGATCCCCTTCTTTTTCAGGTCATCAAAAAGGGTTTTGACTCCAGAAAAATCCTCCTCCCAGATTGAGACCGGCGAGTCCTCGAACACCATCCGGAACCGCTGCTCGCTCTCTTGCAAAAAACGATACATCAACCCAGTGGTGAGGGCGTCACCCAGCCGTCGGCCGATCTCCTGGAAAAACCGCTCCTCTTCCGGCGTCCAGACACGCGGGTCAGAGCATTGCTGAAGGCCGAACATCCAGGCATCGCCCGTTTTCGGCCTGAGCGCCATGATAAGCGCGGATTGGGGAATAACAAAACCGCCGTCATCAAAGACAGGGGTTTCAGCCCTCAAAGTCTGGAAATCATCGCTCCTCATAACCACGGGGATTTCACTTTCCAAAACGCGGCCGAACGTTTCCGCTTGGGTCGTGGTCACCGGGATTTCCATATTCAGAGCATAAGCCCCGGGATATTCCGGTTGGCAGACTTCGGCCAACACCCGGAACGTTGGGGCGGAAGGATTGCACGGGTAAAGTAAAAATACCCGGTCGCTTTTGAAAATCGAACGCACTCGAGCGAGCACTTCGCTCATCACTTGATCGAGATTTGTGGTCCCCTGGATAGCCCGGTCGATCTGATCCATGCATTCAAAGAACCGAAGATGCGCCAGACGTTCTTGCTCCGCCCGCTTGCGCTCGGTGATGTCGGCACACATGGCAAAGGAGCCGACGAAATTATGCTTATCATCGAAAACGGGGGTGGCGGCGGTTAGAGTCCATACCGTCTCCCCGTCTTTACGCCGGAACCGGCGTTCATAATTCGACGATATTCCTTTCCGGCGGGCCTCTATTTTCTGTGAATGATCGGGCGCATCCTCCTCGAACATGAAGTCCGCCAACGGCCGCCCGATCATCTCTTCGGCGGAATAGCCGAGCATTTTGGCCATCCTGGCGTTGACGAACGTGGTTACGTCATCCGGATCGCGCACCAAGATTCCCTCGTTGGCGGTGTCCACTATCCGGCGGTACTTTTCTTCGCTGACCCGTAGCGCCTCCTGGACCTTCTTGCGTTCGGCCAGTTCCCGCTGAAGACGTTCCGTGACGATCATCAGTTCTTCGGTTCGTTCAGCGACTTTTTGCTCCAGATGTTCGGTCAGTTCCCGGAGACGCAGGTGGGTTCGGACCCTGGCCAGCACTTCTTCCGGCTGGAAAGGCTTGGTAACGTAGTCCACCGCGCCTTCCAGAAATCCCTTCACCTTATCGCGTTCATCTTCCAGGATACTGATGAAAATAATGGGAATGGAACGGGTTCTTTCGTCGGCTTTGAGTCGCCGGCAGACCTCGAAACCGTCCATCCCCGGCATCCTGATATCCAGCAAAATAAGGTCGGGCAGGACTGAACGGGTAAACTCCAGAGCCAGTTCACCATCGGAAGCGGGATGAACGGTATAGCCATGCTCCGTCAGCAAATTAGTCAAAAGTTGAAGATTGGCGGTGGAATCATCCACAACCAATATTCTGACCAAGTGGGCCGTGTTCATTTCTTGAGGCATGTTTCGCCCTCTGGACCGGTTTTCCCGGGGATGGCACGGATCATCCGCAGAAGCCGCCCGAATTGAAGGTCCCTGGCCATGGCGACCAGGCCATTCGCCAGAGAGGGATGATGGGCGCGTATCTCTTCAATCGCCCGGCCCGCCGCGTCGATGTCGATCCGGACAATCGCCTGTTCCAGCCCATTCAGCAACTCGTCGGGCAGGTCAGCCAGGGTTGCCACATCCAACGGCGCCACAACGGTGGCGGGAGTCGTCTCTTCCCCGTAGATAAAACGCACGCCGAGGTTTTTAGTCAAGGCCTCGAATATTTCGACGACTTTATAGGGCTTGCGGATGAAATCATCACAGCCCGCCGCCAGGATTTCCCGCCGTTCCTCTTCAAGGGCGTGGGCGGTAAGGGCTACAATCCTGGTATGAGCGCCAGCCTCGGTTGCCTTGATACGACGGGTCGCTTCCAGCCCGTCCATGATCGGCATGCGGATGTCCATCCAGATCAGGTGGGGATGCCAATCTTCAAATATAGCCACCGCCTCCTTTCCGTTGACGGCTTCCCGAAAATCGAAACCCAACGGTTCCATTAGCTTGCGAAGTAGTAGACGGCTCTCCGGCTGGTCTTCGGCAATAAGCAGACGGTAGCGCGGTTGCCCTTCCGCCACCCCGATAACGCGACTGGGTTGCCGTTCAACGGATATCGCCTCGGGGGAAAGGACTACCACCGGAATCTCGACGTGAAACACCGAACCTTTTCCCGGTTCGCTGGCCACGTTGATCGTTCCACCCATCAGCTCCACGTACTGCTTGCATATGGCCAACCCCAGGCCGGTCCCCGATTCCGGAGACGGTCGATCTTCCAACTGTAATTGTCTAAATGGGGCAAAGATGCCCTCCCGGTCCTCCAGGGGGATGCCTGGTCCCGTATCCTCAACTTCAAATCCCACGACCATCCGCCCGGCGGTGTCTGGCTTTGTCACCATGGCCCGCAGAGTTACCCGGCCCTTTCTGGTAAACTTGATCGCGTTCCCGATCAGGTTGATCAGGACCTGCCGCAGTTTGCCCCCATCGACCACAATATTTCGGGGGAGGTCCCGGCGCTGCTCAAAGGTGAAGTCCAGTCCTTTCTTAAGGGCTCGCATGTGCATCAACGACTTGATTTCCTGCAGCAATTGGTACAGATCGAGAGGCGATTCTTCCAGCTCCATTCGGCCCGACTCGATCTTGGATATGTCCAGCACGTTGTTGATCAGGCTCAGCAGGTGTTCGCCGCTACGGGTAATTATGTTCAGGTTTTCCATCTGTTCCGCGGTGACACCCGGGAAATTCCTCATTACCTGCGCGAATCCCAGCACCGCGTTGAGGGGTGTTCGTAATTCATGGCTCATGTTGGCGATAAAAACGCTCTTGGCGCGGTTGGCGATTTCTGCTTTCTCTTTGGCACTCACTAATTCGGCAGTCCGAATTATTACCTTTTGTTCCAGCCGGTCATGGGCTTCTTTTATGGCTTCTTCGTCGGATCTTCTTTGCAAGGCGATAGCATATAAGACGGCCAACCTTTCTATAATAGCCATATCATGATCGTTGTACTCACGTTCGGCGTTGGCCACGCTAATTTGTCCAAGAAGTTCATTACCAACTAGAGACGGGGCGGACAAAAACCGTTTGATTGGCAGGTGACCAAGGGGTATTCCTATGGAACGAGGATCAGAGTCCAATGCGTTGACAAGTATCGGCTTACGATTTATTAAAACCCATCCCCATAGCCCTTTGAAATCTTGAAATACTAATCTCTTTTCTTCAACAAAGCATTGATTCCAAACGTCCTTGGTCAAAGTTGGACAAACCAGATAACCAGTGTGAGGATCAATATACCCGGCAAATCCAATTGGACTTTCGGTAAGCTGTTGCGTATATTTGAGTACAAGACAAGATATCTCATCAATCGAACACGGAGAAATAAGCACGCCGGATAACTCAGCTAAAATGGAGTTTACATTTGCTTCTCTGGCCAAATCATTTTCCCTCATTTTCAATCGGTTGACCATCAGGTTGAAGCTTGAACCGACGATACCGATTTCGTCATTAGCCAAACCTTTAATTTGATGGTTAAGGTCCCCTTTAGCGATGGTCTTGACCGAGTCCAACAAGAGGTTTAGTGGCCGATTGATATACAGACGAAAAAAGAAGGATAAGGCGATCGCGGTAATGATTACTATTCCCAATACAAAACCGAGTAACACTATCCGGCTTCGTTCAATAGTTCTATGAACCTTAGCCAGGTTGATGCTGACCTTGACGGACCCAATTTTTTCTTTGTCACGATAAATATCTTCGGTAAAAGTAGAAACGTGTTGGAGCGCGACATGTTTTCCGTCACCGGCGGAAGGAGCTAAGCGAAATCCAGAAGAGTCATACACACTAGCGGCTAAAATATCTTCATTGTTTAAAAGCTCCTTGGTATTATTTTCTAAGGCATAATAATTCATCCGCTCAAGGGGATTGCTGTTGATTTTAGCGAACAAAATCGTAATTTGTTTTCCTTTTTCTTTAGTGCTTTCAATAAGCATTTCAGTATAGAGATTGGTTAAGAAGATCCCGGCAGGAAGAAGAAGTACCAAAAGGACACATACAATAATTATTGTGGTTTTAGTTGATAGTTTAACATATCTGTCCGTTGAATTCGAAATGGTTAGATGAGAGGATTTTATCATAATAATATCATTCCGTTAGAAAGTAATGGGTTGTCCTTGAGTTCCATGGTTTCGTTTCACGGTCGCAACTGACTCAATGCATGCTAACGTATGCCTCAGTTAAAAACAGTAGGTACTATTATCTTATGATTGATAATATCGGCCTTGATTTGATCCAGTTTTTCAAGACAGGAGTCAAGAATGATATGCCTGGTATAAGTCATTGGGGTCAATCCCACACCATTTTCTTTCAAACCGATACTATAAGGCTTGTTTTCTATCTTATTATCTAGAAACAAGCCAATGATGTAGACCAGGGCTAAATCTAGACGTTTCATCATGCTGGTCAGGACAAGCCCTTTGGCATGGAAATCCTGATCGGAATCAACGCCGATTGCATATTTAGCCTTTTCCTTGGCCGCGGAAAAAATACCCAGATTAGACGCGGTAGCCACTCCGAAAATGACATCGACCTTATCCTGGTCATATAACTCCAAAGACAACTCTTTAGCTACTTCTGGGGAGGTATAAGGATTTACCTTTCTGTCTTTCTCCGAAATATACTTTACTATAATATTCATAGAGTTATTAATATATTTCGCTCCGGCTATGTAAGCGATAATGAAATCATTTATGATATCGATATTCACGGCTCCCATAACGGCAATATTGCCGGTTTTTGTCATTTGAGCAGCCAAGGCTCCGACTAGAAATGATCCCTCATTCTGTCTTAAAACCACCGAACAAATATTTTTATGATATTCTTTGGCAAAGTCATCGAGAATTATGAATTGAACCGCGGGGTATTTCCCGGACAACAAATCCACCGGCTCTTTCATATGATAACCGCCACCGGCGATTATTACATTGCAGCCTTTCTTAATCAACCCTTCGATAACCGGGATATCATCTTCAACCTTGGTTGGTGAATCGTAGATAAATGATATCCCATATTTTTTTTTGGCCAATATCATTCCATTATACTGCATATCGTTAAATGATTGGTCACCCAGTCCGGCTAGGCCGGTGGCTAGTCCAAATTTGTATGTTGATCTGGATTTAGTAGATTGAGCATAAATTTCTTCCTGTATTCCCAAAATGGCGCAAACAACCAAAATAAAAATGACTGAAACTTTGAAGAAGAAATTACTTTTCATTTATCACATCCTCTTTAAACATGTATCAATCATGCTACTGATGTTTCGTGTAGGTAAATTGCGAGCCTCAAGGCCAAACCGGCGGATGTTCCAATCATAGTCAAAAATACATTCCTTGCGCCCGAGATAAGGGCAAACTTGCCTCCTTCAGCCGATCAATTGTAAGACTTGAATAAAAAGGCCTGACCAACACTGTCGACGGTGATAGGAGGATTTGGTCTTGGCCAGAATTCGTCCAATGCCTTCGCGTCTGAACAACCAAGGGCATAACAGATCTTTGTCAAAGATTCAAAATGGGTTAACGTGGAGAAGAACGAAGATTCGCCGCCGTAGAAACATATGGACAAATTCATCTGAATGCGGCTCCGGTCCGGCAAGAAGGTCGGGAAAAAAGGGGCCTCGGGAAGATGTCTCACAATAAAATCGCCCCAAAACGGTGCAGAATGATAATTGCTTGATATATTGAGCTTTTTCTTATTTTAAAACTTATTATAATCTTATATGAAAAAAGTTTCAAGGGCGAGGCGGTCAAGCCCCCGGGTTTGATCCAGGACTTGGGTGTGTTTAAGGTTCATGATGAATGGCTCACGACCGCTTAGGCTGACAGCCGGACCATCCGGCTCTCCATTTCGGTGAGCAGGTCTTCCAGGGTTAGGGATGATTCCGGAGTCCAGGCGGCCCGGGCGACGCTTAGCTGGAGAGGGTACGGCTGGAGGCGGGTTTGGCTTGTTTTTTCCAGGGTCTGACGCAGCCGGGTTTCCAGGACGTCATCGCCGGCCTTGGTGATTTCCATACCCAATACCAAAAACAAATTTTCGCCGATCCGGCCCACGACGTCCGAATTCCGGAAAGTCTTGAATAGCAGCCTGGCTATTTCCTTTAGGGCCGTGTCGCCTTTCGGCGGGCCGTGTTCATCCTGGACGGCCTCCAGGTTGTCGAGTCGCACCAGGAGCAGCAGGAGGTTACGTTTTTCGCGCTGGGCGATAATGCGTTGCTGCTGGGCCAGGGACAGAAAACCGTTGCGGGAATAAAGACCGGTCAGATTGTCGCTCAGGGCCAGGGTTTTAAGCTCTTCCTTGGCCAGGGCCAGACCATGGCTGGCCAGGCCTTTGGCTTGGATGGCGCGGCGAGCCTCTTCGCAACGGGCGTCACCCTTTCGCCCCAGCAGAAAATAGGTGGCGAACTCGCCCTTGCCCTTGACGTGAATCACGCCTCGAGATATGAATTCATAGGCCTCCTGCAGCCGCTTATACGTGGCGCCGGTGACCTGAATGAAGCCAGGCAGCCCCTGCGACTCCATCCGGCTGGCCACATTGACGGTATCGCCCCACATATCGAAAAAGTATTTTTTCGTGCCTATGACGCCTGTCATGACCGGGCCGGTATTCATGCCCACCCGCAGTTGCAGGGGCTGGCCGTTGGCCGGGCGGTGGCGTTTGATCTCGTCGAGCATGTCCAGGGCCATGTCGGCCATGGAATCGGCATGCCGCTCGTGATAATGGGTAATGCCGCCCACGGCCATGTACGCGTCCCCGATGGTTTTTATCTTCTCCAGGCCATGTTTGACGGCCAGATCGTCGAAGGCGGAAAACACACCGTTGAGCATGGAAATCAATTCCAGGGGAGACAGACGGCTGGAAAGTTCGGTAAAGCCGACCAAGTCGGCAAAAAGAACAGTGGCTTCCTCATGGCTCTGCGCCGTGACCTGGCCCCGGTCTTTCAACTGACCGACCACGTGTCTGGGCAGAACGTTGAAAAGCAGGTTTTCCGAGGAGGCCTTGTCGCGTTCCAACTGGGCCAGGTAGGCCTTTTCCTGATCCCGCAGCCATTTCAACTCCAGATGATTTCTCAACCGCGCCCTGAGGATGGGCGGACTGATGGGCTTGGTAATATAATCCACGGCCCCCAACTCCAGCCCTTTGGCCTCGTCCTCCATCCCACCCAGGGCCGTGACAAAGATTATGGGAATGTCGGCCGAAGTCGGATCGGCCTTTAGTCGCCGGCAGACTTCGTACCCGTCCATCTCCGGCATCATGATATCGAGCAAGATCAGGTCCGGAACAGCCTCCTGGACAATCTCCAAGGCGGTCCGTCCGTCCATGGCCACGGTCAGGTCGTAAGAATCGCCCAGAAGTTCCACCAGAAGCTTCACATTGGTTTCGGTATCGTCCACGATCATCACCGTGCATTGGGATAAATCATGCATCGTCGTCACTCCGTATAACGAAGAACCATAGAAAGCTATATCAAGCTCGGGGCCAGCTTTCCGGTAAGGGGAACTCATCCGAGGCCAGCCTGTGCACTGCCTCGATGATACGGGTGGCGGCCTCAAGGGCTTTGTGGGCTTTCTCCACGGATACGGAAGTCAGCCTGTCGTAATCGCCAACTTGGCGCAATTCGCGCAGAAGCGAGTAGAACCGGCCCAATTCCTTTGGCCACACTCCAGAATTGACAAGTTCTCGGTGTACTGCATCCTCAACGGCGGAATGCTTGGAAAAGAATCTTCCTTTCAAAGCGAACAAGGCGGATACGGCGTGAAAGGCCGCATAGTAGGCCTTGGAGGACGCGCCATCGGGGTCACCGTCGGCCAGTAAGACTTTAACGCTGGCTGCAGCCCGCAAGGCCCGTTGCCATAAGAAGCCGGATTCAGCCTTCATATCCTGATTCCCTCTTTTCGGGCGTTCCGATACAAGGCGCACGCACCGGCCGTGAAGGCGTCATAGTCAACGGGATGGGCGGATATCGGCCTGAAGACCTCCAATTGCAGATCATAAAGGGTTTCTATAATGATCTCCAGGTCGTCGCCCCAATCGGCAACGTCACTCAGGAGAACCAACAGGTCAATGTCGCTGTCCGGCTGAGCTTCACCCCTGGCCTCGCTGCCATATAGGACAACTCCTTGCAGGCGTTCTCCAAAGGCCTCGGCCAGGAGAGCCTTCACGCGCCTCAAGAATGCTTCCCTGTCCATGCTCTCACCTGGGGTTGAACGGGATAGCCTTGCCTCGTTTCGGCGGCTGATTCAATTGGGCTTGGATACGCCGGGCCACTACTATCTACTTGGGTCAATATTATAAAAAGTCACCTTTTTACAATATCAACTATAGCAGGCTATATTCTTTTTTCACAAGCCTCAACCGCTTCTTTGAGGCTACCGGGTTTATTTTCTGGTCGAGCAGTATTGACGGCATGATCGGAATTTACCTCTCCGCCTGTTCGCCCCTGACTATCCGCGCGGTCTGGGCCGCCAGGACCTCGAGGCCGGCGGGGTTCAAATGGGTATCGTCCCGCCAGTAGACCAGACGGCCCTGGGGCAGCAGGTCGTCGGCCCGTTGCCGCAGGGCCGGGGTCAGGTCATGGACCGGCAGGCGAAAGCGCTCGAAATAACGTTTGGCCGCCAGATAGCCGGGGGCCGGCTCGGGCAGGTTCCAGCCTTGATCGCCGCGAATGTGGCCGGCGTAAACCCGGTACTTGGTGGGAATGAAGACCACGGCCAGGAGGCGGGCCAGCACCGGCGGCGGACAGTCGCCGTCTTTGAGTTTCAACTCCGGGGCCTCGGCCACGGCCCGGTCAATGTAGCTGCCGTAAAAGCCCACCTCCCGGCCGGCCAGCCGGTGAACCACCACGGGCTGCACGGTGTCCCGGTTCAGGTTCCAGCCCAGACGCCGGGTCGCGTTGAACAAGAGACGGGGATACTTCAGGTTGATCAGCCGGAGATAGGCGACCTTGAACCGATCGTAACCCGAGGGCACATCCGGGGTCCGGCCCTTGGCCCGGAAGTCGTTGCCCTCGAACAGGAACATGATGGCCCGGGCCTCGGGCGCCAGCCGGGGCAGGAAATTGTTCAAACGGCGGCAATAGTCCGCCGGGTCGCCGGCCAGGGACAGGGTGTAGGCGGGCAGGCCGTGCTCGCCTTCGAGGATGTTGGCCGGGGTAAAGGCCTGGTCAGAGCCATTGGCCACGATGACGGAATCTCCGACCAGGATTATCTCTCGACCCTGATATTCATGATCGTTGCGGTAGCCTTGCCGGTCCGTCTTGAAGCGTATGCGGCGGGGTTCCTTGAGGGTGGCCGGGGCCAGGTTATCCAGGGCCAAAAGGTCGCCGTGAAGCACGTCCACGTATTCGTCCACCTCGGCCCGATAACGGCCGCCCTCGAGGAATTTTTCATGTTCCCGGTAATGGACGACGGGTTGGGTCGGCCACCACCGAACGGCCGTCTCGAGGAAGAACAGGCTGAGGAGGGTGGCGGCCACCAGTACGATCAGGTCGGTTTTCGAGACCCGCCGGCAGACCAGGGCCACGGCGATTCCCGCGGCCAGGTCAAAAAGCCAGGGCAGGCCGGCCGTGCCCCAGGCGGCCATCAGCAGGATGAACGCGGCCGGCCGGATCAAGCCAACCTTCTTTACAGCGACTGGATCAGGCGCTCGAAAGCCGATGAACCCATGGCCGAGTAGGAGGTTCCGTCCAAGGCCGCTACGTCTCCGGCGACCTCCATCAATTCCAGATGACTGAGCACCTCGTTTTCAGCCATGAATATCCCGGGCCCTTTCAACTGGTTTTCCGGAAAGTACTGCTCGGCCACGGCCCGGATGGTCAGCGGCCGGTCACGCAGCATCTTCAAAATATCGCCGCAGCGCTGGACATGGTGGCTGATCAGTTCCTCGATTCTTTGCCCCGGAACGACTTCGTTCCATTTCTCGCCATAATAGAGGCGATGGGACGGAAGCACCATCAAGGAACCGTTTAGGCCCGTCCCGAGTTCTTTCAGCGTCTTGAGGTAGGCGGCCAGTCCGAACAGGCTTTCTTCCCCCGGCTTCAAAACCGGCTTCAACCTGCGGCCCAGCTTGAGCGTGGTGGGCCAGGGCGTGATTTCCGGAAGAATGGTATCGCCGGTCAACAGGACTTCGTCGCCGAGTTGGAGGCAGAGCGCGTCCGGGCTATGTCCGGGGGTATGGATGGCCTTCACCCCCCGAGCCAGGGTGGCCGACTCCGAGGCGATCGGTTCCACCTTCAAGCGGTTGTTGGCCTGATGATAGGCCAGGCAATGCTTGCCCACGAACCAGTCCGGCATGAAGCAGTTCCAGCAGCGGGCCGGATATTCCTTCCGGGAACTGGTCCAGGCCAGGTCGGGATAGAACCGGCAGAGCCGGTCGTAAATCTCGTGGGCCACGATCCGTCCGCCGCTCCGGGCCGAGAATTCCGCCACGCCGCCGTCGTGGTCTTCGTGGCCGTGGCTGAGCAGCACGAACCTGACGTCCCTGGGAGAGAACCCTACGGCGGCGAGCATGTCCGTCAACAGATCGGTCTGGCCGAAACGGCCCGCGTCCACCAGGAACGGTTCGTCGGCCAAGACCAGGTAATTCCAGGTCGGCCCCAGGTCCCATTCGCCTTCGTAGAAGTTCGGGGTGGGCAGGCCGTAAATTTCCAAGCCCGAGGGCAGCCGGAAACGAAGCAGCATCCCGTTGCCGTTCCGGTCGCCATGCTTAAGCATGGTTACGGTATCGAGCAGCATGACCATCCTCTTGACGGTGTTGATCGGTCCACGGTGGACATTATTAGATCAGGCGGCAAATGGCAAGGCCAGCGCCGCTCGAATCGCTTTCGCCGCCCTACCACAACCTCAGGACCACCCGATCGCCTCTCTTTTCCCCCCTGGCCTTTTCCATGTGCCGGAGGGCCGCGAACTCTCTTTCCAACTCCTGGGCCGTGATTTTGTTGCCCAGGCGTTGGAGCAGGGCCAGTGGTTCGAGACCCCTGGTCTCCTGGAGAACCTCGAGGATTTCGGCTTGAAGCGGGGTTAGAGGGATATTGCTCCCGGAATGTTTTTCCAGGGATTTGGCGCTGTGCACGGCCCAGGGATCGCAGGTCCGGACCGGCGACAGAGCGTCCATATAGCAGTCCTCGCACAAGGTTTGACCCAGGTGGTTTTTTTCTTCTCCCGGCTCGATGGCCGCCTGACAACGATGGCATTCCATGTTCCGACCTCCCTATGGCCGCATTGATTCAGAACGCAATTCTTGGTTCAGATCCTACCACATGTCAAGGTGATAGGGCGCACGTCCCGCGAAACGCGGGACGCCCCTACAAATCCGGTTTCCTTGCGTGCGCGGGGATCGGCCGTCCATCGCGCCGCAGGTCCCGCGCTTCGCGGGATTTCCCCCGCGTACGCGGGGAGCGGGATGTGGGCCGGGCACGGGGGCCTGCCCCTACCCACATTTCCCTCGATGGGGATGAGGATCGGCCTGGCGGACGCAGTCCGGCCCCCCCCCCCTACCTAGCTATTCCTTCATGAAGTTCCAGGCGTCATAAGCGAAGACCGAGAGGGTCAAGGCGGCGAGGACCAGGGCCGCGGGTACATAAGCCGTTCCCAGCCACTCTCGGAGATCGGCCGCGGAAAAGGAGTTTACGCCGGTCAGGAAAAGAAGAGCCAGCAGCCAGACCACGGGCGTGATCAGACAGCCGTAATGGGCGTAGATGGCCAACTCGCGAGCCAGATACCAGCCGGTCACCAGGAAGACAATGAAGACGGGCCTCAACCACGATTCGGCCCAACACCAATAGTAGCCCAGGCAGAGGAAAATGAACCAGGCCGGAAGATGCACGGCCATACCGGGAAAACGATAGGGCGAAAAGCCCGCGGAACTGGGCACGGGGTACAAGAAATAGAGGAACTTTACCGTTTGCTCTCTCATGTCGGTCCGGCCTCCTGGTTTGGTCCGAAGAACGGCCCGGGCCCGGACGCGGCCCTGGGCCTGTAACTTCGGTCGACCGTGCGGCGTCTCGTATGGTTCTAACTACGCTTTGGGACCTGATTAGGGTTTAGGCCCGGCGGTGAGATAACCTTTCTCCTGAACTATTCCCGGAGCGCCCGAGCCGACCGGTCCTCCCGGCCGGCCTCACCAATAGCGCAGGGCGGCCCTAAAGATCGAGGCCAAATCCTCTGCGTTCACCGGCCGGGGGGACAACTTGAGGACGCGGTGTTGAGGCAGGGCGCCTTGCACCAGCCCCGGGATGTCGGCTTCGGTGTAGCCCACGGCGGACAAGCCGTTGGGAACGCCCAGGCGCCGCATGAAGTAGATGATCCTCTCGGCCAGGATGTCGCCGGCGTCTTCGAGGCGGGCGCCCTCCACCTGGGCGCCCAGGGCCGCGGCGGCTTCCAAATGGCGTGGCGGGTCGGCCGGCGCGGTGAACCTGAAGGCGGCCGGCGCGTTCAGGACCACGGCCAGACCGTGAGGGATCAGGGGTCGGTCTTCGGGATACCCCGCCGGCTGGAAGGCCTTGACCAGGCCGGAGACCGGATAGCTCATGCCGTGCGGCAGGGTCACGCCGGCGTTGCCGAAGCCCACTCCGGCATAGGACGCGGCCAGGAGCATGCGGCCCCGGGCCTCGTCGTCCTCGGGGTTTTCCACGGCCCGGATAAGATATTGGTCCACCAGCCTGGCCGCCTGCCAGGACCAGACGTCGCTGATCGGGTTGGCGCCCTGGTAGGCCGGCCGGAGGATGGGGCGCCCAGGCCGGGGCCGCTGGTGAAAAGGCAGGGCCGTGTAGGACTCGATCGCGTGGGTCAGGACGTCCAGGCCGGTGCTGGCCGCGACCAGCCGGGGCATGGTCCGGGTGTTTTCCGGGTCTATCAGGCCCAGGGTGGGTTTGAGGCGGCGGTGGGCGATGCCGGTCTTGGCGTGGAGCGCTGCCAGGTCGAAGATGGCCACGCCCGTGGTTTCGCTGCCGGTGCCGGCCGTGGTGGGAATGGCGTAGAGCGGCTTCAGGGGCCCGGGCACGGGCAGGCCCTGGCCGATGGGCGCGTTGACGTAATCGAGGAAATCCCCGGGCGGGTAGGTGGAATAGAGGTTGGCCGCCTTGGCCGTGTCCAGGGTGGACCCTCCACCCACGGCCACGAAGGCCTCGAAGGGCTCGGACCGGGCCACGGCGATGGCCTCTTGGAGCGAGGCGTCCGTGGGTTCGATCCTGACCTGGTCGAAAAGCCGGAAGCGTATCCCGTTTTGTTCCAGGGATTCCAGGACGGTCTGCGCAGGCCCGGCCGAGGCCAAACGGGGATCGGTCAGGACCATGACCCGCCGGGCGCCTGTTTCCGCCAGGTCCAGTCCCACTTCCCGGGTGACCCCCGGGCCATAACGGATACTCGAAGTGGCCATTTCAAAGGCGTATTCCCGTTCCATGGTCCAAGCCTTACCTCCGAAAAAATTATGCCCGCCCCCTAGGATCGGCTCCGGGCCGTCGCGGCGTTAAACCTCACGGCCCGAGAACCGAATGCATTATAATATTTTCAAAATACCAGGAATGATTTAATATCGCGACCATATTACAACAATCTCCAATAAGGTCAATTTATCACTTCAATGGAATTACGCCCAAGAAATTCGGTTTATGACCTGATGAGCCTGGCAATGCTGGGGATAGTCGCGGCCCTGGTCCTGATGACCTTTCAGGACTATGGCCTCTCCTGGGATGAAGAGGGTCTGGACCAGTACGGCCGCCTGCTCCTGTCCTGGTACACGTCCGGATTCAAGGATCGTTCCGCGTTCGGATTCGCCAACCTGTATTATTACGGCGGCGGGTTCAGCCTCCTGGCCAACATTTGCAATTACGTGTCGCCCTTTGGCCAATATGAAACCCGGCACCTCCTGGGGGGTATTATCGGCTTAATCGGCCTGGCCGGAACCTGGCGCCTGGGGCGAAGGTTAGGGGGCCCGAGGACCGGTTTCCTGGCCGTGCTCATTCTGGCCCTGGCTCCCCGGTACTACGGTCATATGTTCATCAATCACAAGGACTTGCCCTTCGGCGTCGGCATGGTCTGGACGACCTTGTTTCTGACGCGCGTGATCACCGAATTCCCACGCCTCACAGCGGGTACGATTGCCGGTCTGGGCCTGGCTGGAGGACTGACCCTGGGCACCCGGATCAATGGTCTTATTTTCTTCGGTTACCTGGCGCCGCCCCTGTTTTTATGGTTCATAACCCGCCGCTCGAAGCCGGCTGGATCGGGTCTTCCCTGGAAGGACCTGGGACGAGGTCTGTTGGCCCTGTTACCGGCCGGACTGATCATGTACCTGGTCATGGGGCTGATCTGGCCCTGGGCCTGGCAGGGCCTCTGGAATCCAATCCTGGCCCTGACCATGTTTTCCCGCTTCCCTTTTGACGGTCAGGTTTTGTTCAACGGACAACTCTATCCGGCCCAGAATCTGCCAGGTTCTTACTTGCCAGCCTACCTGGCCATAAGCCAACCGGAACCGTTCTTGATCGGGCTGGGCCTGGGACTGGCCTGGCTTGTTTGGAAAATCAGGCGGGAACCGTCCAGTCTGGGGCGACCCGAAGCCTGGGTCTGGCTGGTGGCGATCCTGGCCGCCCTGGTCCCTTTGGTCTATTGTGTCCTGATGCGGCCGCCCCTATACAACGGCATCCGGCATTTCCTGTTCATCCTGCCGCCCCTGAGCGTCCTGGCCGGAGCCGGCTTCGACCGGCTCCTGGCCCTGGTTTCCGGCCGGGGACGGCTCCTGGTCGTGGGGTTGATGGCGGCCCTGTTTTTCTGGACCGCCGCGATCATGGTCGAACTGCATCCTTATCAGTATGTCTACCACAACACACTTACCGGAGGAGTCAAGGGCGCGGAAGGACGTTATGAATTGGATTATTGGGGGACGTCCCTGGCCGAGGCCACCCGTCGGCTGACCGCGGCCTTGAACCTGGACGGCGCCACCGCCGGCCGGCCCTGGAGCGTGTATGTCTGCGGCCCGGCTTTGGCCGCGGCCTATTATTTCCCGTCTTTTCTTACCCTGACCGCCGGCCGCGAAACCGCCGATTTTGAAGCCTACCTGGCCCAATTCTACTGCCGCCCCCGGTCCAAGGGCCGCCGCTTGGTCGAAGTAAGACGTCTGGGAGCCTTGCTCAGCGCGGTGGACGACTACCGGCCGGTCAGGGCCGGCCAGGTCAATACCATCTACCCGGCCCGGCCATGAGCGCTTGGCCTCCGGGTGCGGCGGCGGGTTATCGGTTAAAGCAACAAAGCCCCGGCCGAACCGCCCCCTGGTCCTGACTAATTCGTTCTTTGTTTCCGAGGTCAGCCGGTCAAATACATTTATGCGCGGTTTAGCCGCCGTCCGGCGGCTGGGCCGGTCAATCTGAAATCGAATTGGCCGGCCCGGCGGTCCAGACTTGGCCCGCGGCGTCAATCCGGCTGACTTGATCGCCGCGGGGATCCGGGGTTGCGGCTTAAACCTAGGGCTGCCAGACCTCCGGCGGCTTCAGCCCCATGCCCTTATATTCGATGCGATAGGGCGTGATTTTGCATACGCAGTAATTGGGATCGTCCGGACCGGAGAAGATGTTTTGCAAATAATCGAACCAGACCGCCTTTTTGGTCTGGTCGTCGGTCAGGATTTCGGCCCGTCCTTGAATCTGGAGGTAGGCTTCGGCGGTCTCCAGCGCGGTCACGCCGGTGGTCAGGTGGACTTCGGGGTTCCGGCGTATCTGGGCCACTTTGCGCGACCGGATGAAGGTGGACAGCCAGATGGTCAGGTTGTCGTCGGCGAAGGGGGTGACGTAGCGCACCCAGGGCTGGCCGTCTTCGGTGATGGTGGCCAGGGCGGACAGGACGGGTTGTTTGAGTTTGGCCAGGATTTTTTGTTTAAGTTCGGACATCTTCTTCCTCCTGTTTCAACTAATAGACCGGTCTATTTCAACCGGAAACCAAAGTATTTTCTCTGCTCATCCAAGGGACGATAAGCTCCAGGCGGCGATTATGACCGACCCGAATCGAGGCTTCGGCTTAACCTGAACGGCTGGCCTTACCTCAAATGACGGGAAAGGGGCGGGCTGCTCTTGCCGGATAAGTAATCGCCCTTAGCCTCACCCGCTAAGAAACTAAAAATGAACTTTAGATGATTCTCCAAAGGTTCGGTGGTTTTCAGGACCTTCATGTGCAGCAGGGCGCCATGCCAGCTAGAAACCAGAAACCTGGCCGCCGCCTCGACCTCCAGGTCAGGCGCCACCTCGCCGGCCTCTCGGGCTTCTTTGAACACGGCCGCATAGACGCCGATCATGGCCTCCAGGCGCGCTTCCAGTTTTTCTCTGAATTCAGGACTCAAGTCGCCCATTTCCTGGGCCAGGTTCCCGACCGGGCACCCCCGGGTGCAGTCTTTAGACTGGAAATAGCGGATGAAGGACTCCAGCAGGTTCTTGATTCTCTGGAGCGGCGAAACGGATCGGTCTTCTAGGAAGGTCCGGGCCAGTTCGTTGAAATAGGTCGAAAAATAGTCCAGGACCTGGAGTCCGAAATCATCCTTGCTCTGGAAATAGTTATAGAAGGACCCCTTGGGGACCCCGGCCGCCTTCAGTATTTCGTGCAGGCCCGTATGGTTGAAGCCCTTGAGGTGGATGATTTCCGCGCCGGCCTCCAGTATTTTCTGTTTGGTGTTTTCCTTCATTGACTTCCTCTTTCTAGGAAATAGACCGGTCGTCTATGAATGTCAACTCTTTTTTCGAACCCGGCTATAATTTATCACTAATCAGGAACGTAAGCTAGTAAATGGTGAGGCGAGCCAATAGGGGCACGGCGTCCCGCGGGACGCGGGACGCCCCTACGCCAAGAAACGACCGCGCCGAGGCTGGCTAATGCGTTGCCCGGGGGTCTGGTTCGAGAAGGCCGCCAATGCCGCCCCGCAGGAAGGCCACCGTTTCCTCCACAATGGCCTCCATGGCCACGGCCTGATCCGGCCAGAGCACGTAATGGCAGGCCAGGCGCTCGAAGATGCCGACGATGCACACGCCCATCACTTCCGGAGCGGCTTCGGAAACAAAGCCCCGGCCGAGGTGGCCGCTGATCCTGACCAGGACGTTCTTGATTTCAGCGGTCAGCCGCTCGAACAAATGCTTGCGTTGTTCTTCCACCTCCCGGCTCTGGCCGACGGACTCCCGGAAAAAAATCCTGATCTTTTCCGGATAGTTCACGCAGAAATCCCGCAGGAAGGCCACGGCGATGTCGCTGAAGCCGTCTAAAGTCAGATCGCTTTTCTCCTGCTCCCGGCCCAGCCATTCCCTCAAAAAGAACCCGATCTCCCCCATCAATTTGATCAGGAGGTCTTCCTTGTTCTTGAAATAGAAATACACCGTGCCCGTGGATACCTCGGCCAGGTCCGCGATTTCTTCGATGCTGGTCTGATGGTAGCCCTGCCGGGCGAAGAGCGTCTCCGCCGCCTTGAGCACCGTGTTGTACCTTTGCTCCTTTTCCCGCAGCCTTCTCAAGGCGCTCCGGGACATTTGGCCTTCCCGCGCGTTGGCTTTCATCATCACTCCGATGGCTCCGGAATCAAAACGACTCATCCTCTCCAGGCGGTTCCAACCCTTGGGGAGACTAAAAACCTTGCAGCCGGGCGATGATTTCGCACATGACCTCGTCCGCTCCGCCGCCGATGGCCATGATCCGGGTGTCCCGGAAATATCTCGAGATCAGGGTTTCATTCATGAAGCCCATGCCGCCGAACATCTGCAGGCAGCCGCTGGCCACTTCGCAAAGCAGTTGCCCGGCCAGAAGTTTGCCCATGGACACTTCCCGGGTCGCGTCCCGCCCCTCCATCTTCATCCGGACGATATGATAGGTCAATTGTTGCAGGGCTTCCGCCCTGGTCAGCCAGCCCACCAGCCGGTGCCTCAAGACCTGCTTCTTGATCAGGGGTTCGCCGAAGACCACGCGCTGGCGCAGATAATCCACGGTCAGGGCGACCATTTCCTTGATCCAGACGCAGGTGCCGGGCAAGACGGCGAACCGTTCGTGCTGGAACTGCTGCATCTGGTAGATGAAGCCCTCGCCTTCCCGGCCGATCAGGTTCTCGACCGGCAGTTCCACGTTATCGAAATAAAGCAGGGCCGTGTCGCTGCTGCGCAATCCCAGTTTGTCCAGCTTTTTGCTCACCTGAAATCCCGGCAGATCGGTCGGAACCACGAAGAGTCCGAAGGAATGATAACCGGGCTCATCGCTGGTTTTGGCCAGCAGGGTCAGAAAATCCGCCTGGATACCGTTGGTGATGAACGTCTTGGAACCGTTCAGCAGGTAGCCCCCGTCCTTCTTCACCGCCTTGGTCTTGATGGCGAACACGTCCGACCCGGCTTCCGGTTCGGTGACGGCGATGGCCGAGACCAGGTCGCCGGCAATGGCCGGCTTCAGGTACTTCTCCTTGAGATACTCGCTGCCGTACACGGCCAGGGCCGGCGTGGCCATGTTGGTCTGGACGGCGATGGCCGTGGCCACGCCCATGGAGTGGATATGTCCGAGTTCTTCCAGGAGAACGGTTTCGTACCAGTAGTCCAGGCCCTGCCCGCCGTACTTCGGATCGTAGCGGACGCCCAGAAATCCCAGGGCCCCCATTTTCTTGAAAAGCTCGTGGAGAGGGACCGTCGTCTCTTCCCACTCGTCCACGTGGGGGTTGATCTCCTTTTCGATGAACCGTCTTATCGTGGCCCTGAAGGCCTCATGGGTCTCGTCGAAATACATAACGCCACCTCTTTTTGATTTAACCGATATGGCCCGTGGGCTGATCTTGACCGGCGACCTGATTCAGGCAACCAGCGATTCCGGCAATTCGATCGTCTTGGCCCGCAGGTATTCCCCTAAGGTCTTGGCCTGGGGATCGCTACGCAGGGACGCGGCCGCGCCTTCTCCGAGAACGCCCCGGATATAGAAATTGACGGCCAGCAGATTGGGAAACTCGTACCGTTCGATTTCATAGGGACCCAGGTCCTTGAGGAGTTCCTTCAGCTTGGCGATGGTCAGGAACTCCCGCAAAAAGGCATAAGCCTCGGGGGTCTTTCCCCAGACGCCCAGATTGGCGTTGCCCCCCTTGTCGCCGGACCTGGCGGCAAAGACGCGGCCGAAGGGGATTTTCACCGTCTTCCCCGACGGAACGGGCGGTATTCGGGGCGAGGGCGCTTCCACTACCGGCGCCGGCCCGGTCGGCGGTTCGAACCCGACCATGAATTCCTCGCCGTCCAGAACCACTTTTTGGGTCAGACAGCCAGCCGAAATCAGGGCGGGCCAGTGGATAATGGCCGGCGTGCCCTTGCCCGGCGGGGCCGTGGCCGTGAAACCGGGAATATTGGCCAGTCCGAGTTCGACGATCTTGGCCGAGAACCTGTCCACCTTCTTGGGGTCAGGGTCCATGACCGCGACGCGGAGGTAGGCAAAGGCCTCGTCGTTGGTTTCAGGGTTCTCTTTGTCCGACCGGATCAATTGAACGTCTTCGACGGCATATTTTCCCCGGCCGCCTAGGTGGTCGAACAAAGCCTCCTCGAATATCCGGGCCTTTTTTTCGACGTCCAGCCCGGTGAGGATGATGGTCATGGAATTGCGGTACCCGCCCAAGCAATTGAGGCAGACCTTGGCGGTCTCCGGGAGCGGTTCGCCGCGCACGCCGGATATCCGGACGCGATCCGGGGCTTCCTGGGAGATGTCGATGGTATCGAAGCGCGCCGTCACGTCGGGCGTCAGGTAGGCCGGCTGTTGAATCTCGTAGAGAAGCTGGGCCTTGACCGTATCCACCGAGACCAGGCCGCCGGTGCCGGGATGCTTGGTGATGATTGTCGAGCCGTCCGGAAAAATCTCGGCCAGGGGATAGCCGACCTGGAGGAAGGACGGCACTTCGTCAATGAAGGAATAATTGCCGCCCGTGGCCTGGGCCCCGCACTCGACTATGTGGCCGGCCGCCGCGGCCCCGGCCAGCTTATCCCAATCGTCGCGCCGCCAGCCGAACCACCAGGCCGCCGGTCCCATCACCAAGGCGGCATCGGCCACCCGGCCGCTGACCACGATGTCCGCGCCATGCTCGAGGGCCGCGGCAATGCCCCATCCCCCGAGATAGGCGTTGGCCGTGATCGGCGCGGCGCCGGCGTCCTTTAGGGAAATGCCTTTGTCGAGGTGGGTGAAGACCTGGCCGGCGGCCTGCAGTTCGCCGAGGCGGCCCATGAGATCATCCCCCTCGATACAGGCGATGCGGGGATGGAGTCCCAGCTTATCCGCGATCTTTTTCAGTTCCTGGACCAGGGCCCGGGGATTCAAGCCGCCGGCGTTGGACACGATCCTGATCCGCCGGTCCAGGCACTCGCCCATGACTTCTTCCATCTGTTTCAGGAAGGTCGGCACGTATCCGGCTTCGGGGTTTTTCATTTTCAGGCGGAAGAGGATGGCCATGGTCAGTTCGGCCAGGTAATCTCCGGTGAGAACGTCCAGGGGGCCGCCCCGGACCATTTCCGCCGCCGCGGCCAGACGGTCGCCGAAAAAGCCGCTGCAGTTGGCGATGATCAGTTTATCTCGACCTATTCGCTGCTCGATGCTCATGGCTCTCTCCCCTTCTCCTTGGCCTGGTCCGAGCGGCCGCGTCTTATCTTCCCTTGAATTGGGGCGGACGTTTTTCGATAAAGGCCGTGATTCCTTCCCGGGCGTCTTCCGTGGCCGCCACTTCCTGGATTTTCCGCGAGAGGAAAACGAGAGCCTCGTCCAGCGGCAGATTCGCCGCCGCCTGGAAGGCCTGCTTGCCTATCTTCATCCCGATGGGGCTCTTGGCCGCCAAAGCGGCCAGCACCTGGCCGACCTCCCGATCCAGGTCCGCCGCGGGAACCACCCGGGTGATCAGGCCCATGGCCAGCGCTTCCTGGGCGGTCAGGCGTTCCCCCAGCAGGATCATCTCCATGGCCTTTTTATGGAGGACGTTGCGGAAGATCAGGGCCCCGATCATCATGGGCCAAAGGCCCACGTTCACCTCCGGCGTGCCGAACTTCGAGTCGTCGCCGGCGATCACGAGGTCGCAGGCCAGCATGAAGCCCATCCCGCCGGCCAGGCAATAACCCTTGACCCGGGCCACGGTGGGCTTGGGAAAAGCCACGATCCGGCCCAGCAGGCGGGCGTAGCTTTCGAAGGCGTCTTGGCCTTCGGTGGAAATCCCGCCGACAAGCTGAGCCCCGGTGCAGAAGGCCTTATCCCCGGCGCCGGTGACGAGCACGGCCCGGACCAGTTCGTCCTTTTCCGCCTGGTCCAGGTACTCGTGAAAAAGGGTGACCGCTTCCGGCGTAAGGGCGTTTCTCTGCGGCTCCCGGTTGATGGTGATGCACCCGACACTCCCTTCGACGCGATAGAGCAAGGGGCGATCCTCCATACCCGACCTCCTCCTCGAGGCAATAAAGCGAATCTTCAGGCGGTTGGCGCGGCCCCGCCTTCTTCTTGAATATCCACCAGAATCTGACCCGGCCTGACCTTGTCCCCCACGGCGACCCTTATCGCGGCCACCCGGCCGTCACTGGGGGCGGTCAGCGTGGTCTCCATCTTCATGGCCGAAACCGTGATCACGCGATCCCCCTGCTTGACCAGGTCCCCTTCGGCCACGAAAACGCCGACCACGACCGCGGGCATGGGCGGGGTCACCTCCGCGGGCACGGCCCGGGCGCGTTTCTTGAACGTCGCTTTGCGGGCGGCGTCTTCCAGGTAATAGGGAGTGCCGCGGATGATCACGGTCTTGCCCTGGCCGTCCGGAACCACATAGGCGTTGACTCCGAGGCCGTCGACCACCAGGTGCACGTGATGCGGGGAAGTCAGGGTATAGCCCACTTCCTGGACCCCATCGCCGCGGATAAGCTTGAGGCTGTCGCCCTGCCCTCGCTCCACCTTCAAGGAGACGATGTCTTCATCAATTCTGAGACGGTATTCCATGGAACGGCCTTTCTCCCGGGAATAAATTGTCTAACGGCCCCAGGGACCGAGGGCCTGCCAGGGCGATGGTATCGCGCCTTTTAGCCCGGCCGGGGCTTGAACCGCTCCCGGCCCGACCAGTTCTTCGACGATGAAGGCCAGGCCGGCCAGGTCCACCTCGCGGCGATCGGGTTTCCAGCCGGGGAAATGGGTCTCGATGAAGTCGGTGCAAGTCTCGCCGGCCCTGAAGGCCTCGGACCGGATAACGTCCAGCAAGAAGGGCACGGGCGTCTTGACCCCCAGGATGACGTACTCCTCGAGGGCCCGGATCATCCGGGCGATGGTCAGCTCCCTGTTCCCGGCGTGGGCGATCAGCTTGGACAGTATCGGGTCGTATTCCACGGGGACGGTGAAACCAGGATAAATGCCGCGGTCATTCCGGAGGCCCGGACCGGAAGGCTCTTGCAGGAAGACGATTCGGCCTGGCGAGGGGAAGAAGTCGTTTTCCGGGTCCTCGGCGTAAATCCGGCACTCGAGGGCGTGCCCCCGGCTCCGCACCTGGTCCTGTTCGAGGGGCAGTCGGTTTCCGGCGGCGATTTCCAGTTGGAGGCGGACCAGATCCAAACCCGTGATCATTTCCGTGATGGGGTGCTCGACCTGGAGGCGGGTGTTGACTTCCAGGAAGTAGAAGCGGCCTTCCTGATCCAGGAGAAACTCGACCGTACCGGCGTTGACGTATCCGGAGGCCCTGGCCACGGCCACGGCGGCCCGGCCCATGCCTTCCCGCAACCCGGGGGTCAGGATGGGCGAGGGGGTCTCTTCGATGATCTTTTGATGGCGGCGTTGGATGGAACATTCCCGCTCGAGGAGGTGGATGGCCTGGCCGTGGGTGTCGGCCATGATCTGGAATTCGACGTGACGGGGCCGGACGAGGTATTTTTCCAGGTAGATGGACCCGTCCCCGAAGGCGCTTTTCGCTTCTCCGGCCGCGGCCAGACAGGCCTCGGGAAAATCTTCGGCCGACGTGACCACGCGCATACCCTTGCCCCCGCCGCCGGCGGCGGCCTTGATCAAAACCGGATAACCGATTTTCGCCGCCTCGCGGGCCAGGATGTCCGGGTCTGATTCGGGCCAAACCAGGCCGGGAATAATGGGTACGCCGCTTTGACTGACGATCCGTCGCGCGGCGGTCTTGTCGCCCAGTTCCCGGATGACCTGGGACGGCGGGCCGATGAAGACCAGGCCGGCCCGCTCGCAACGCTCGGCGAAGTCGGCGTTTTCGGCCAGGAACCCGTAGCCCGGGTGAATGGCCTCGGCCCCGGTCTTTTTAGCCGCGGCGATGATCTTGTCTGCGTCGAGGTAGCTCGCGGCGGGCTCGGAATCACCGAGAAATACAGCTTGGTCGGCTTTAAGCACGTGCCAGGCTTGGCGGTCCGCCTCGGAGTACACGGCCACCGTGGCCAGACCCATTTCCCGGCAGGTGTTCATGACCCTGGCGGCGATCTCGCCTCGGTTGGCCACCAGGACCTTCCTGAACATCGGTATCGTTCTCCTTTATCCGCCTACATCCGGAATATGCCGTAACCGAACGCGTCGTCGCGGATGGGCGCGTTGAGCGCGGCCGAGATGGCCAGACCCAGGACATCCCGGGTGTCCACCGGGTCCAGGATGCCGTCGTCCCAAAGATTGGCCGTGCTGTAATAGGCGTTGCTTTCCTTTTTGGCGGCCTCGACGATCGGGTTCCGAATCTGGTCGGCCTCCTCCTCGGTCAGGGGCGGCTTCCCTTCTTTGGCCAGTTGGTCGTTGCGCAGGGTGACCAGGACGCCGGCGGCCTGTTCGCCGCCCATCACCGCGATTTCCGCGTTGGGGTACATCCAGAGAAACCGGGGGGAATAAGCCCGGCCGCACATGGCGTAGTTCCCCGCGCCATAGGAGGCGCCCACGATGACCGTGAACTTGGGGACCGTGGCCGTGGCCACGGCGTTGACCATCTTGTGTCCGTGTTTGGTGATCCCCAGGCGCTCGTACTCGCGGCCGACGATGAAGCCGTTGATGTTTTGCAGGAATACGAGGGGAATCTTGCGCCGGTCGCAGATTTGGATGAACTGGGCGCCCTTGAGGGCGCTGTCGGGGAAGAGGACGCCGTTGTTGCCCAGGATGCCCACGGGATAACCGTGGATGAAGGCCCAGCCGCAGACCAGGGTCGGGCCGAAGAGTTCCTTGAATTCCAGGAACTCGCTGCCGTCCACTATCCGGGCGATCAGTTCGCGCACGTCGTAAGGTATCTTCAGTTCGCGGCTGACCAGGCCGTAGATTTCCTGGGGATCGTACAGGGGCGGCCTGGGAGTTCGCCGGTCCAGGCGCGTTTTTTCCGGGGCGGGCAGGCAGTCCACGATGTCGCGGATGATGGCGATGGCCTGACGGTCGTCTTCGGCCAGGTAGTCGGACACGCCGGAGTCGCGGCAATGCAGGTCCGCGCCGCCCAGTTCATCCGCGGTCACTTCCTCCCCCGTGGCCGCCTTGACCAGGGGCGGTCCTCCCAGGAAGATGGCGCCGGCGCCCCGGACGTGGATGGTCTCGTCGGACATGGCCGGCACATAAGCCCCGCCGGCCGTGCACAGGCCCATGACGGCCGTGATCTGAGGGATGCCCATCTTCGAGGTGACGGCCTGGTTGTAAAAGACTCGGCCCCCGTCATCCAGATCGGGGAAGACCTCGGACTGAAGGGGCAGGTAACCCCCGGCCGAATCCACCAGGGTGATCAAGGGCAGACGATTTTCCATGACGATGGTCTGAGCCCGCAGGGTCTTTTTCACCGTCAGGGGATAGGTCGCGCCGCCCTTGATGGTCGCGTCGTTGCCGCTGACAAGGACTTCCTTCCCGCGGACGACGCCGATTCCGCAGACCAGGCCCGCCCCGTGGATATCGCCGCTGTACATGCCCCGGGCCGCCAGGGGGGCGATTTCGAGGAAAGGTGTGTTTTGGTCCAGGAGGATATCCAGCTTGTCCCGGATGAGCATCTTGCCCTGGGCCGCCAGGCGGTTCCGGGTCTTTTCGGGCCGGTCCTCCCGGGCCCGCCGCAACTCCTCTTTCAGGTCGGCCACCAGGGCTTCCATGGCCTCGTAATTCTTTTTGAATTCATCCGAACCGGTCTTGATTCTGGTTTCGATGGCGTCCATGCCCGCGGCCCTTTTCGAAGCGAATTTCTTTATTGATTCAGATTATTTTATTGAACTTAATTCAACTATATTATTGAATTCGGTTGGAGTCAAGCAGAAATCAGGGCTTCGTCAAAGTCAGGCAAGTGTAAGAAAACAGGGTAAAGGAAAAAGGTACTGGCTTTATGGTCGGGGGCAGGATTATGCTTCTGGAGCATGACGGCGCCTGCTATCGAGCGGCGGGCTGGCAGGTGCTGGGCCAGACCCGGGGGTACGCCAAAAACAACCGCCATTACCGGCATCACGGACAGCCCAAGTTAGTGTTGGCCAAGCCCTTGGTGAAGGACGCGGTCCGTCATCTGACCGCCCCCTTCCCGCCCTCGTTCTTAACTTCTCGAAAGGAGACTCCGTGGACGATGGAGAGCGCTGCCCTCACCCTCGATAGCGCAGACGGATTGATGCCCCTGCTCCAAACCTTGGTCGATCCCCGGAAACCACGGGGGGTGCGCCATCCGGTGGCCACCATCGTGGCCATCGCCGTCTGCGCCGCCCTTTCCGGGGCGCGTAGTTTTTGCGCGATCGCCGAATGGGCCAGCGAACTGACCCCCGCGGCCTTACGTCTTTTGGGCTCGAAAAGGCGGGAGCCGCCCTCGGAACCCACCCTTTTTCAGGACATCGCCCCGCCCAGGGCGGGGCGCTTTTCCCCCCGGAAGCGACCACGGTGGATAAAGGTCACGGCCGCCTGGAAGAACGGGCGATCTGGACCAGCACGGTATTGACGGGCTATCTCACTTTCCCCCATGCGGCCCCGGTATTTCGCCTTGACCGCATTACCACCAACCTCCAGAACGACAAGGTCACCCAAGAAACGGTCTTCGGGGTCACCAGTCTCACCCCGGACCGGGCCGATCCCGCTCGACTTCTCCAATTGGCTAGGGGGCACTGGTCCATTGAAAACCGCCTGCATTGGGTCCGGGACGTCACCTACGATGAGGACCGTTGCCGCATCCGTAAAGGAAACGGCGCCCAAACCATGGCCAGCCTCCGGAATCTCTCGATCTCCATCCTTCGCCTGGCCGGCGCTCACTTCATTCCAACCGCTCAACGAACCCTGGCTCGAGGCCTAAACCGCGTCTTGCGGTTACGGGGCTTCGTGAAATGACTTTGACGTGTCCCTGGGGTGAGACCGACCGAGGTGGACGTGGCCATGACCCATGACTGTTTCACCATTTCGGAGATCATCGAAATGGAGGACCTCGGGTTCTGCGTCAAGGGAGAAGGCGGCGCGTTCGTGGCCGAAGGGCAGAACGATCTGGGCGGCCAAGTCCCCACCAATACCGACGGCGGCCTCTTAGGCTGTGGCCACCCCTTTGGCGGAACCGGCGTCAGGCAGGCGATCGAAGTGACGAGGCAATTACGGGGCGACGCCGTGCAGCAGGTCCCGGATGCATCCATCGGTTTGACTCATAATCTGAGCGGCATGATCGCCGCGCACACCGTCGTGATTTACGGAAAGGAAGCGGCATGAGCAATCCGGGACTATCACTACTCGAAGGCAAATACATGGTGACCATGGACCTGTATCCGCAGCAGTCCCCGGTGTTCACCCAGATGCATCCTTTCTACGAGCATTTGCGGGAAGGGCGCCTGACCACCACCAGAAGCCGCCAGTGCGGAGCGGAACCGTTTCCTCCGCGAATCCTCTGTCCGGCGTGCCGGAGCACGGACATGGAATGGGTCGACTGGCCGACCAGTGGCAAGGTGCTCGAACTGACCGAAGAAGTGGTGGGGATTCCCCATGGTTTCGGGACCCCCCCGCTGGTTCACGTTCTGGTGGATTTGCCTGAAAAAAAACCCTGTTCACCCGGCTCGTCAATTGCCGGGAAGGCGAGTTTCAGGTCGGCGATGAAGTGAGAATGACCGTTTTTGAAGTCGAGGCCTCGCCCCGGGAAATCGGCCGCGAGGTCGTTTGGGCGCAGCGGGTGTTTTACGCCTTCGAGCCCGTAAGGTAATCGTCGACCAGGGCGCAGACCCATTGCCGTGAGGCCCGGGAACACCGGGCCTCACGACGTTTGGATCCAATATTGGGGAAATGACTTCCGGCCCGCCTTCATCAAGGGCGGTCGCCGGGGCAGGCGCTTCATGAATCAGGCGGGCTATTCCATCAGGTCGCGGCCGAAAATGGTTCGGGCCAGAATCATCTTCTGAATCTCGTTGGTCCCCTCATAGATCTCGGCGATCTTGTAGTCGCGGAATATCTGTTCCACCTTGTAATGCGACTTGTCGTGACCAAGCTCCTTCATGAATCCATAACCGCCGAAGATCTGCACCGCGTCCCGGGCCATGTCTCCAGCCAATTCGGTGGCGTAATACTTGGCTCCGGCCGCCTCGGGTTCCGGAAACTCCTCTCCGCGATCCATCCTTAGGGCCGCCTTTGCATACAGATTGCGGGCGTTCTCGATCTGGATCGCCCTTTCGGACATCCGGAACTGCCAGTATTGGTACTGGCCGATTTTCCGGCCAAAGGCCGTCCGGTGCTTCATGTAGGCGATGGAATCGTCAAACGCGGCCTGGGCCATGCCCACGCCTGAAGCGGCGATTCCCACCCGGCCGTAGGTTAGAGTGCCCAGGGCTACGTGCAGCCCGGACCCGATGACGCCGATCACGTTTTCCGCCGGCACTTCCACGTTTTCAAAGTAGATGTCGCTCGTCAGTTGCCCCTTGTTGCCCATCTTGCGGTCTGGATCGCCGACCCGGCAGCCCTTGGATTTCAGGTCGATCACCATCATGGTCAGGCGACCCTCCACATTGACCAGGGCCGTGACAAAATCGGCTACACAGGCATTCGTAATAAAACGCTTCTGGCCATTGACGATAAAGGTGTCGCCCTGGCGAACGGCCGTGGTCTTGAGGGAGCGGGATGACAGGTCGGAACTGGCCGTGGGCTCGGTGGTGGCGAAACAACCGATCTTCTCGGCCGTGGTCATGGGCCGCAGGTAGCGGTCCCGGATTTCTTCCGATCCGTATTCGAGGGCGTGGCCGGCCAGGATGCAATGGACGTCAAATACGGCGGCGAGGCTGTTGGAGGCGTAGGCCAATTCCTCCACGGTGACCACGGTGGCGCAGCAGGGGTATTCCAGCCCCAGACCTCCAACTGCCGCAGGAAACGGTATCTTGAAGAACCCCTCCTCCGCCAGGGCCATGAACACGTCGCGCGGAAACGAATCCCGGCTTTCCTCGGTGGTCGCGATTTCATAGGCCCTGGGCACCACGACCCGCTCGGTGAACTCCCGGGCCTTGGCCCGGATTTCCAGGGTCTCCTCCGGCAGGATGAGTTCATGGTAAAGCCGGTCCTGCATTCTGGCGATTGATGCACACATAGAACCTCCCTTGGACGGAATACGCAAATGCGACTTCCGCCTGCTCAAAACCGTTTATAGCGGGGTGTTTCGAATGGCTTTCACCAATCGATGAAGCGCCGCCGGCGGAGTGTCAAAGGCGACTTCCCGGGCCGTGGTAACGAACAGGTTCCGCCGGCCGGCTGCCTGGAAGAAATCGGCCAGCGTGGCGGTAAAATCCGGGCCGGAGGGATCGCTTTCCGAGACGGGCACTTCTATTCCCACCACCAGTCCCTTGTTGATCAGCGGCCGTATCTGCTCCGGAGCGATGCGTCCGCAAAGGACAACGCCTTCCAGGTTCAGGTCCCAAACCGCTTCCGGTCGGCCGGCCCGGGTCCACTGGGTGACCAGGATCGGATGACAATTATAGAAGCGGGCCACATTGCCGAGCGAATGGTACTGGGCGGTGATGATCTCCCTTGGTCCGGCCTGGGGGCCGGCCGCCAGAGGGTCGACGATGGCCAGAATGTCCGGTTCGAGTTCGCCGTATATCCGGGCAAAATTCACGGCCGCCTGACCGGCGCGCTCCAGAAACATCCCGGCGCGCTCCTGGTCGGCCAGGAAGTCTTCCGGGGAATCGTCTCCGGCCAGGGACATGGCCAGGAACAGGGGCCCGGCCATGGCGACCACGCAGGCCGCGGTGCGGCCCGACACCGTTTTGATGCGGCGCATGGCCTCCAGAACCACGGGCATTCGGCCCTGGCCATTCAAATGCGACGGGTCCGGAAGCGGGACAGGCCCGGCGGCCGGCGTCTGGGACCGGATGAATGGCGGCCGGTTCGGGCCCGGCCAGACCATTTCACAACCGCAGATCTCCGCCTCCAGCGTGGGATCGAAGGGGCAACAGATGGCGTCGTATTTATACAGGCGCCAGGCCCTTTGCAGGGCCATGGACAACCGGTGGGGATCGGTCAACATGGCCCGCACCTCCACCTGCTCCAACTTGGCCGCATGGGTGTAGACCCAGGGGATGAACGGAATCCGGGCCAGCCTCTGGCCGGCGAATAACATCTTCACCAGTTCCTTGGAGTTCAGCGGATCGGTCATGACTCACCTGCCCGACCTCGATGTGTGGCCGAAAACCGCGCGGCGGGAGGCGCCGCCGCCCGGCGCGGACTTTTCATCCTGTCGGTCAAAACCGACGGCGGCGGTGTTGTCAAAACAGACCACGCCGCCACCCGTTTCACGGCCCTAGGTCAAAGGCAGTTTTCGGCCCAACCCCGTCCGACCAGGGTAGTGAAACCAAATGCGACCTTTGACCCCAGGCGCGGTTTACAACCGGATAATGTCCCTCACCTTCCCGGCATCAGGCCAGGAGCCGTAATGGATGAGCGCCTCGTCCGGGGGCCGCAGTTCGTTCCAGTCCCGGATGAATTCTTCATAGGGCCGGCTCCGGGATATCCGGGCCGCCCTTTCTTGTTGACGAAGCTCTTCCGTCCGCTCCTGGTCCACTTTCAGGGTTGCGGGATCGTAGGCCACGAAAAAGATTTCCCGGGCGGTCTTGGAGGAAATAATCTCTTTTCGCAAATCCTCCATGACCAAGTTGGGATCACGCTCCAGGACGTCGCCGTATCCCGGTCCGCCCAGGGACGAGTCCACGAAGATATCCCCGTCGTGCACCATGGTGACCGCGTGGGTGTAGTCCACGATGCTGTAGTCGCCCTTGATGGTTCTCTGGTTGACCAGGTCTTCGAGCTCGGTGGGAATGTCCTTGTCGCCGCGCGCCATTTTCTCCCAGAGGTCGCTGGCTCTCACCCGAATCCAGGGGTGGGGCGGCGGAGGGTATCCCCCGAACAGGGACAGGCTGACGTTGATGCGGTTATGAGGCAGGATGGCCTGTTCGGTGAACCAGGGCACGCCGTAGATGGCCTGGCAGGTGACCACCCCCGAGCCGCCGCGGTATTTGCCGAATCCGCAACTGTCCTTGCGGTGTTTCTGAAACAGGTGCAGGACCGGGAATTCGCTTTCCCAATCCTCGGCGTCCGGCCCCCGGCCGATGTTGGCGTAGACGAAGCCGTACCCGTCCACGCCGTCCATGTCGTGTCTGGCGCCCTGGCCGTCCGCGTTGAAGGGGTAAGCGGAGATGTCAGCCACGGGCACGCCCCACTGGTTTACGCCGGCCAGAACCGCGCCGCAGCAGCCCGCGTTCGAGGCGGTGATCAGGTTGCGTTCGGGGCTGTCGAACATCATTTTGCCGAAAAGGTTGTACGAGACGCTGAAGATGCCCAGTGGCGGGATATGCCCCATGGCCACGGAAGCCATGGGGGCCGGGTTGCAGAAGCTGCCTTTGGGCACGGACACGTCCATGGGGGCCAGGGCGGCCGTGGATCCGGGTATGTCGTGGAAGGCGTAGCTGAACAGGTAGATGGCCAGGCAGCCGAACAGGAGGTGGGGTGTGCCGTGCACGGACCCGCCGTCGTGTTCGGGAGACGTGCCGGCGAAATCGAAGGAAAGCCGGTCGCCCTGCTTGGTCAGGGTGCAGTAAAAGCGCAGCAGGGAGACGTCCTTTCCGGTGGTGTCGATGAAACAGACCGCCCGGTACACCCCGTCGTTCCAGCCGCTGATCTTCTTGCGGGCCGCGCTTTCGGCTTCGATCATCAGGCGGCGCAACAGGCCCTGGACGAAGAGGTTGCCTCGCTCCCTGGCCAGTTCCTGGACCCGTCTCCGCAGCCGGTCGCAGGCGGTGAAGCGGGCCCGCACGTCGATGTTCTGCATGCGGGGGGTGCGGACGATGAGGTTTTCCATCATCTCCATCAGGTCGGCGCGAATCTGGAAGTTCTCCCCGATCTTGATGGGGCTCAGCCTCATGCCTTCCTCGCATTTGCTTTTGGCCGCCGGCACGAACGAGCCCGGATCGACCGCCCCGGTCTCGGACTGATGAACCGCGGCGCAAATCCAGGCTATCAATTCCCCTTCGTTGAAGACGGGCATCATGGCCACCTGGTCCTGGTTATGGACGCCGCCGTACAAGGCGTCGTTGGCGTAGAAGACGTCCCCGTCCTTCACTCCGACGGTCGGGTTGTCCTGCCAGGTCTTAATGACGTACTTGAGCTGCAACTGGGAAGTGACCGCATGCACCCACAATCCCATGCTGCCGGTGACCAGATCGCCGTCCGCGGTGTAAACGCCCACGATCAGGTCGCCGGAACGGAGCATGCTGGTGATGCCCATGCGGGTGAATATCTCCCGGGCTTCGAGCAGGTAATTGTTCAGCCTCTCGTTGTACATCTCATAATCGCCTGGATTCAACGTGGCCAGGCCCTGTTCCTGCTGGGGAGACATGGGCTCCGGTCGAATCCACTGCAACAGGGTTTCCGGTTGCGGATGCATATTTCACCTTCCTTCCGACTTCTCCATCACCAAATTGAGGTGCTGGTCCACGGTCATCGTCCAGTCGATGGGCAGGACCGTCGTCGTGCTTTCGGCTTCGATCACCGCCGGCCCCTCGATCACGTTGCCGGCTTCGAGCGGGCCGGCGTCGTAAATCGGCGTCTGGAGAAAACCTCGACAATCTTCCCAATAGACGTCCCGGGATCCCTTGAGCGCTTCCTTGGATGGCGTGGGCCCCTTGACCGGATAGACGGGCAGGGCCGGCTTCGGTCGGGGAACCGTTGCCCGGAGGATCAGATTGAATACATCCACGCCTCCCTGGGGATACACCGCGTACGGGCTGTAGAATTCCTTATATTCGCTCTCGAAGGTGGCGTAGATGGCCCGGACGTCGTCTTCGGAGGCGATGGCCAGGCGAGGCGAGCTGATGCGCAGCGGGCTGAGCTGCCCGCCGTATTTCATCTCCAGATCGAGGTTGTGTTCGATCGCCTCGGCCGGAAACCCTTCGCCGCTGAAATCCTGCACGGCTTTTTCTTTCAGTTCGGCCACAATCCGGTTGAAAGAATCGTAACCGTCAAAGGGGGCCATGGTCATGGGGGCCAGCAGCGGTATGCGGGCCGACTGTTCGTACAGGTGGACGATATCCATGGTGCTGGACCCGAAGGCGCAGAACACGGGCGAGAAGGGCGGAGCCACGATCCGGCTCATGCCGGCGTACCCGCCGTACCCGCAGCAATGGGTCGGCCCGGCGCCGCCGAAAGCCAGGAGCACGAAATTACGGGGGTCATATCCGCGCAGAAGCGTCTCTTTGGCGATGATGTCGCCCATCTTGGCGTCGACCAGCTTGCGGATCAGGGCCGCGGCTTCGACCACGTCCATGCCCAGCGGATCGGCTATTTTCTCTCTGATGCTGGCCGCCGCTTTCTTCGCGTTCAGCTTCATCCGGCCGCCGTGGTAATAATCAGGATTGATATAGCCGAGAACCACGTCGGCGTCGGTCACGGTAGGTTCGGTCCCGCCCAGATCGTAGGCCGCCGGCCCGGGCATCGATCCCGCTCCCTGGGGTCCAACTTCCAGGCGCTTGCCCACCAGTTCGTTGATCCAGGCGATGGAGCCTCCGCCGGCGCCGATGGACTTGGTTTCCAGCATGGACGCGTCCACCCACCAGCGATCGATCACGGGCTTGAACTCGTAGAACCGGGTGCTGCCGGCCACGACCGTGCCGATGTCGAAACTCGTGCCGCCCATGTCACTGATGACCACGTTGTCCCAACCCAGGGCCTGACCCAGATACTGACCGCCGATCAGACCGGCCACCGGACCGCCGTTGAAGGTCTGGATGGCCGAGGTCCGGTACATTTCGGCCATGCCGCCGCTGTTGTGCACCATGATCAGGCCCTTTTGATAGCCCAGGTCCCGGAGTTCGTCGCCCATGCCGCTGAGCTGGTCCCACATGGACCCATGCAGGTAGGCGTTGAGCGCCGTGGTGACGGTGCGCGTGTATTCCAGACGCTTGGGGCAGATTTCCGAGGACAGCACCACCGGCATCGCCCCCAGATAGCGGTCGGGGTACTCCCGTTCGATGATCTCCCGAATCCGAAGCTCATGGACCGGATTGACAAAGGAGGACATGAGGCTGACGACGAAACCGCGGGCGCCCTTGTCCACCAGCAGGCGCAGCCTTTCCAGGAAATCCTCCTCGTCCAGCGGCCGGACGACCCGGCCCACGACGTCTATCCGCTCCTTTACCCCCACGGTCATATCCCGGCCGATCAGCGGCTCGGGCTTTTCGATCCGGGCGATGTTCCTCAGTTCCCCCATGGTGGTTCTGAAATCGGCCCAGGACGATCCCTTGCCGATGGGCACGACGTCCTCGAAACCTTCGGTGCAGATCAGGCCCAGGCGCGGACCCTTTCTCTGGAGCAGGGTGTTCATGGCGATGGTCGTGGAGTACCGAATGATCTCGGTGTTGCTGACCAGTTCGTCCAGGGACAGATTCAGCGAGGCGGCCACTTCCCTCACCGCCCTCATGAAACCGACGGACAAATCATATCCCGTGGTCGAGGTCTTGGCGAAGACCCGCTTGTCGCCGTACAGGCCGAAGCAATCGGTGAAAGTTCCCCCGATATCCACGTCGATGGTCGCTTTGATCGGTGCGTTTTGCTTGGTCATTCTTGCCTCCTTAACGGCCCTGCGCCGCTTTTTCTTTCAGCGCGTCCAGATCCAGTTCGATGTCATGGGTAACGGGATGCCCCAACGGCAGGGTCTCCGTTTCAATCATCACGCCGCAGGCCGGGCAGTAGAATTCCAGCACGGCCACCCACTCGGGATCGGCGGAAAAGCCGCGCGCCCCTTCCCGCACCACCGGATCGTTGATGGTTCGCGGGTCACGCTGGTTCACCAGACAGCCCTTCTTGTAATTTTCCCGAGCCGATATCAGTTCTCGGCCGCAACGGTTGCAGCACCAGACCAGACGATCGAGATCGATGTCCAGATACTCGGTGATTTGTCTCTTTACGCTCATCGGTGATGGCTCCTTTGTGGTTGAGTGGTCGGAGGTCCCCTAAGCCCGTTGGATGACGATATTCAGGAAGTTGTCCATGGTGGCGGCGCTACCCGGCGGTATCAGCAGCACGGTATCGGCGCTCTCGATGATGGCCGGTCCGGAAATGACGTTCCCGCTGGCCATCAGCTCCCGGTCGAAGATCTTGGTCGTCCTGAAGCCGCCGTCCCAGTAGGCTTTCCTTTCGCCCTTGAGGGCCTGGTCCGGGTTGGGGCCGCTCATCGGGTGAGAGGCAAAGACGAAGTGGGGGATGGCCGCGGAGGCCGACAGGCGGAACGACTCGATCTGGACCGTGCCGTTTTTGCCGCCGGCCGGCTGTTCGTACAGCCGGACGATTCCGGCCAGGTCGGACTCGGTCTGGGCTTGAATCACCGGAGAAATCACCCGCCGGCGGCCATGGCAACCGTTCAGGTTCAATTCCAGGCTGAAGGAGATGTTCTCCGTGGCGAAACCCTCGCCGCGCATGTCCCGCCGGGCCGCCTTTTGCAGTTGCTCGACGATGCCGGTGAACCGCCCCGCGGCCTCCGGATTGATCGAACCGTCGGTCAGCAGGGGAACCTGGTCCGAGGAGTCGTAATGATGGGAGACGTCGAGGGTCGAGGAACCAAAGGCGCTGAAAACCGGGCTGACCGAAAACGAGATGACCCTGGCCACACCCAGGGCGGCGCCGATTCCGGCCGCGAACAGCCCCCCGGCCCCGCCAAAGGCGAACAGACTGAAGCCGCGTGGGTCCAGGTCCCGCCGGGTGATCTCGTTCCGCAGGCTGGAGAAGCCGATGGCTTCGATGCCCTTGGCCATCTGGTACGCCGCTTCCTCGACCTTCATGCCCAGGACCGAGGCCACATTGGACTCGACGGCTTCCCAGGCCCTTTCCGGCGTCAGCCGCCGTCTCCCGCCCAGAAAATAGTCGGGGTCGATGTAGCCCAGAACCACGCAGGCGTCCGTGGCCGTGGCTTCGAAACCGCCCAGGTCGTAACAGGCCGGGCCGGGCGAGGCCCCGGCGCTTTCCGGACCCATCTGAATGGTCCTGGATTCCGGAATCGGTTTGGCGATCGAACCGCCACCCCCGCCGATGGTCTTCAGTTCGATGCTGGGGGTGTAAATGGGCACTCCGCTCTGAACCGGGTAATAATCAAGGGAGTAATTTCCGTCGAGCACCAGCCCGATGTCGGTGCTGGTTCCGCCGATGTCGATGCTGGCCGTCTTGTCCAGGCCGTACAGCCGGCTCATGAAAGCCGTTCCGGCCACACCGCAGGCCGGACCAGAATCCAGAGTTTCCACCGCCGTGGTTTTGGCCACCCGGGCCACGCCGCCGCTGGTGTGGGCCACCAGTAGGGGCTTTTGGTACCACATTTTTCCGATCTCTTCGTCCGCCCGGTACAGAAACCGCGCCATCCTTCGATGCAGGTAGGCGTTGACCGCGGCCGTGTTGACTCGAAGGGCGTCGTCCGTGATACGGCTGATCTCCGAGGCCAGCAGGATGGGGACCGCGCCCAGGTAATGTCGGGGATAGTCGTGGCGGATGGTCTGTTTCACGGCCCGCTCATGGGCGTCGTTCCACCCTCCGTTGGCCAGGCAGACCACGATGATCCGGCTGCCCATCTCGAGCAATCGCTTGACTCCAAGCTTTACGTCCTTCTCATCGGGGGCCTTCACCGACCTCCCGGCCGAATCGACCTCCTCATCCAGGCCGATCACCATGCTCGGGGAAATGATGAAATCGAACAGAGGCGGCCGCGCCTCATCCCCATACAGATTTTTTTCAAAACCCCTGGTGACGATTAGCCCCAGTTTCGGCCCCGAGCGGGTGATCAACGTGTTGCTTCCGACCGTGGTGGCCAGGCGGACAACCTCGGTCTGCCGCAGAAGCTCCTCGGTGGAAATCCCGAACCTCTTGGCGCCTTCGGCCAGGCAGTTTAGAAAGCAGAGGGTGAAATCATGCGGCGTTGTGTCCACCTTCACCCTTTCCACCTGCCCTCCGCTCGCGAAGAAGCCGTCTGTAAATGTTCCCCCGGTGTCAATGTCCATAGTGAATCCCATAACCACCTCCTGGCATTTTTCCACCAGTCAAAAACCGGTGGTCCTTGGCGGCAATACGCCCTGCAGGTTTCCGTAAAACCACGAAACCGGAGACTTCCCGGGAAAGCTGGCCATCCGGGTTTCATGGCGGCAAATTGTGTGTTTTTGGTCTTTCCTTTGATTAAGCAGGATGCATGCCAAGGAGCCTACGTTAATATATATATGATATTATTAAATATATAAAACCAGATCGGGACAAGGGCGCCGAAATGGCTACTATGGGGTCAATTTCCAGCCATTATGGGGTCACAAAGACTTGACTTTGGTACGCGGAATTAGTATGGTACCCTCTATTGTCAACAAGCTGTTCATCATCGGCGATATCAAGTGACCTACGCGGCAAAGCTGATCGGCCGCGAAGAATATCAGTCGCGGTTGATCCCCGCAGCAGGCTGAGGGGAATGCGCTCGCTTGTATGTTCAATTCGAGCGCCGGGTTCTCCTAAGGCAGATCATTTTCAGCCAACTCTTATCGCGGCTTCACGGAAATATACGATTAAAAGTAGCGGTACACCAAAGCCCAGACCGTCGCACCAATTCATGGGACCCGCTTCCCGGCCGCGGGCGGCCGCAAGCCTCCCGTCCGCCAGCCGCCATCAAAGGATTCCAGCATGACCGCCGCCCCGTCCTTCAATTCCAGGCAGTGGTTGTTTTTAAGCCTGCTGGAGGCGTTCGGCGCACCCTTGCCGATTGACGCCGCCCAGATTCTCTGCCCTCTGAAGCCCAGCGAGTTGCTTGAACTGCTGCGCCGGGCGGAAGGACAGGGTTGGATCAAAGCCACGGAACCCGGGCTGCTGGCCCTTGGATACGGGCTTCCTCCGGCCGCCCTGAAAAAGCTGAAAAAGATAAACACACCCCAGCGCATCAACGAGTTGTTGGAGAGTCTCAACGCCAACAAGCTGTTCGACCTCATCGACCAACAAGGTCTGGATAATCTGTTTTTGCGGGCCAATTCCGAAAAAGTGGGGTTGGAAACTGCCTGGCGGCAAAGCAACCGAGCCATTCAGGCCGGAGACCGGGAGACCGCCCTGAAAATTTTGGCCGGGTTGATCAAGCGTCTCCGCGGCCGGTCCTTCAACCGGGAGGAAGCCCCGTTTTTCATCACCTGCGCCCTGACCTTTTCCAATCTTTGTTTCACGTTGGGGCGGGATTTCACCGGAGCGGAGAGTGAACTCAAACAGGCCCGGGAAGTGGCCGTTACCTATGACGACAGGCGTTCGCAGGCACTGATCCGGCTGCATTTGGGCCGGTTATACTACTTCTCCGACCGCCGCGACTTGGCTCTGGTGGCGCTTTCCCAGGGGCTCGACGAGGTCAAGGAACTCGGCGACGACGACATTCACGCTCAATCAGCCGAATTCCTGGGGCTTTATTACTTCATGCAGGGGCAGTATCACAACGCTCTGGAGCATCTGGAACATCTGGAAGACCACGTAATTTCGAACGAGGAAGCGTATACCGCCTATCCCCTGTCACCCATTCTGCTGCCCTATTCCTCGGCCTATCTGGGGCGGTTCAACAAGGCCGTCGGCTATCTGGAGTCCAAGCTGCACCTGGCCGAAGCCCGTTCCGACCGGTCCCTGGCCGCCATGCTCCAGGCGATTCTAGGCACGCTTCTGCTGCAGATGCACAAAAACGATGAGGGCCTGTCGCTGCTGCGCGAGGCGGAAAAGCGGGCCAACGATACCGGCAACGCCTTTGCTCGTTTTCTGAGCGTGGGCGGACTGAGTTATTATCACTTCAACATGGGGGAAATGGAAAAAGCGTACGAATTGCTGAAGGAAGCCTATCGGGGGGCCGAGACTTCGGGCATCGTTCGCCAGTACGCTTCGCCGTTCATCCTGGAAATGCTGGTCGAATTCTGGCGCCGGGGCTTTGACACCATATCCGGGTTCAACGTCGAGGTGATGATGAATCGGATATTGGAAGGCGCCAATATCCATCTCAAGGGCGTGGTTCTGCGGTTGCGCGCCCTGGAAAAGAAAGAGCGCGGGGCCGACCTGAACGAGGTCCTGTCCGACCTCGTTTCCAGCGAGGAAAGTTTGAAGATTTCCGGCGATATGGTGCAACTGAGCAAGACCCGGCTGGAAATCGTCCGCCTTAACGAGCTTCATGGGAATATGGACAAGGCCCGCTCCCTGGCCCGGAAAGTCTGGCGGGAGCTGGCCGAATACGCCAAGGAATATTATCCGCCGGAACTCGAATACCTGCTGGTTGGTTGGAACGACAAGGAACAGGCCGGGAATTTACAGGGGATATTTTTCAAACGGTACCTGGAAGCGACCAACGCCCTGTTCCCGGAAAAACCTCAGCAGGAGATTCTTTCCCGTGTGGTGGGCATTACCAACGGTCTGTTCCGAACCGAGCGCGGTGGGCTGTTCTGGTTCAAAGGCAAGAAGAAGCAGCCTTACCTGCTGGCCGCGAACAACCTTGCCGAAAGCCAGATCGGGAGACCGGATTTTGAAAGCAAACTGGCCTTCATCCGAAAATCCTTCCAGACCAACCAGCCCTTCACCTTCAAGTACGGAGGTACGGAAAGGGGCTCCAGTTACATCCCCAAGGCGGCCATCTGCCTGCCTATCAACATAAACGGGGAAGTGCGCGGGGTTCTGTATCACGACAGTTGCTATCTGGATAACGATTTCGATTTTCTCGACCTGTCGCTCATGCGGGAAATCGCGCATCATATGAGCGCCCTGATCGGACGGGTCCTGGAATTCAACCAGATTAAAAAGGAACGCGATTTACTTGTCTTCGAGAGAAACCTTCGGGAGCAGAACAACGATCGCGATGAAATCAAAGGGGAGTGCCCCCGGATGATCGAACTCCTGGAGCGTGTCGACCGGGTGGCCGGCGCCGATTCGACTGTCCTCATCACCGGCGCGACCGGAACGGGCAAGGAGCTTCTGGCCCGCAGAATTCACCGGATGAGCAGCAGGAAAGACGGGCCGTTCGTCGTCATCGATTCCACCAGCATTCCCAAGGAGCTGGTCGAGAGCGAACTGTTCGGTCACGAGACCGGGGCCTTCACCGGGGCGGACCGGCAGAAGATCGGCCGGATAGAAATGGCCGACAAGGGGGTGGTGTTCTTTGACGAAATCGGAGAACTTCCCTTGTTCGCCCAGTCCAAGCTGCTGCGGGCCTTTCAGGAAAAGACCTTTGTCCGCCTGGGAGGCACCAGAAACATCAGCATCGATTTCAGGTTGATCGCGGCCACGAACCGGGACCTGTCCCAGGAGGCGGCTGCCGGCCGTTTTCGAAAGGACCTGTACTATCGCCTTAACGTGGTGCCGGTCGAGCTGCCGCCGCTGAGAGAGCGCGGCAGCGACATGCTATTGCTGGCCGAGCATTTCTTGAACCAGTACAAGATGAAGTACGACCGGTCGGACCTTTTCCTTTCCGAACGGGACAAGGAGGCCCTGTTGCAGTACGGCTGGCCGGGGAACGTGCGTGAGCTTCAGAACGTGATCGAACGGGCGGTCATACTTTCCCGCCACCAGCGCTTTGAACTCAATCTGTCCGCGGGTCCGGCCTCTCCGCCCGGGCACCCCTTCAAGGAAAATCCGACCATGGATGAATTGCAGCGGCAGTATATTCAATACGTGCTGCGGCAGACCGGCGGAAAGATCGGCGGGCCGCAGGGGGCGGCAAATATTTTGGGAATGAAGCGCACCACGCTTAACAAGAGGATGGAGAAACTGGGCATCCGCCGGACCTGACCCGGTCGCAGGCCCCGCCTAAACAGAGGCCCGCGGCCAAGGCCGCGGGCCTCGTCTCGTCTGGATCGGCAGGGTGAAGGGCTTGAAGGGCGTGGAAGAACCGGTCAACCCGGTCGCAGGCCCCGCCCTCCACCCGCTCGACGGCGTTCAATCGTTAAGAACCTGATAAATGTTGTACTCGACCGCGTTGGGTAGGACCCGTCCTTCGCCCACGGCCACGATCCGGTTCAGCCACTCGTAGCGCTCGTCGCCGGTCTCGAACCGCGGCTGGATCATAAAATACGTGTCGCCGTAAGCGATCCCTTTGCCGGTTTCGGCCACCGCGGAGACGCGTTCGGTCATGACCAGTATGCCGTAGTACTGCATGTAGATCAAAGCGCCGTCATCGGTTTCGAGAGTGCCGCGCACGTCCAGTCGGCAGATGCCGCTATCGTCGGCCAGCAGCCAATCGCCGCCGCTTTTTTGAAAACGCCCCTTGATCTTGGGCCCCTCGGCCGCGCCGTCGACCAGATCGTAGACCATACGGGTTCCCAGCGGTCCACGGGGAAAAATGGTGGGCGGTTTCAAATCCACATGGTAGGACATTAGATATTCCAGTTTCATTTCATTCTTCTCCTTTCTTTCTCCACGCGGTTGCCGCGCGTTTGGTCACCGGTGTGGACCGAATCAGAAAAAAATTTTCGGAAAAAAAGAACGGATCAACATCACCGTTTTTCGGCCAAGCCTGAATAGAGTCCTCCATTTCAGATGATCGACTCCCCCGGTTTCCGCCATCCCCGACGAAAACATCAGCTCAGTTTGGAAATTTACGATTCACCCAAGTCCAGATCTCCGTTCAGAGCTTTGTGCAGAACGCCTTCGAGCTCCGGAGCCACGCATTTTTGGGGATTTGTTTTGTGAATCCCCGTCAGCAGGGCCGTTTGGGCCAGGTGCGGTATATCCTGGCTCCTGACGCCCAGTTCCTTGAGGTTGGCCGGGAAACGCAGTTCCTTTAACAAGTTTTGAATCAAGCTTATGCTTTGGGCCGCGGCGCCGTACCGGCGCGAACCTCCATTCACGCCTCCCCCCAGAGCCAGGGCGACCTGCTGAAAACGGTCGGGGCGACTGTTCAAATTGAACTGGACCACGTACGGCAGCAACATTCCGTTGACCAAACCGTGGCCCAGATCGTAGTAACCGCCCAGGGCGTGGGCCAAGGCGTGGCAGACGCCCAGGCCAGCGTTGCAAAAACTCATCCCGGCCAGCGTGCTGGCCGTGAGCATCCGCCCGACGGCCTCGACATCGTTCTCGACCGCCCGCTTCAGTTGCCCGGCCACGATGGTCATGGCCTGGAAGGCCAGGGCATCCGTGAAAGGACTCGCCAGGACCGAGACAAAGGCCTCCACGGCGTGAGTCAGGGTATCCAGCCCGGTCGCTCGCGCCACGGCGAAGGGAAGCGATTTGGAGAGATTCGGGTCAAGTATCACCGCGGACGGCGTCAGGGTGTCGCATAGTAGGGTGTGCTTGAATTTCGTTGTTTCATCGGTCAGGACGGTTGTATTGGTCACTTCGCTGCCCGTGCCGTAGGTCGTGGGGATACAGAGGAGATACGGGTTCGGCTGAACGATCCTTTTTTCCTTGACGTAATCCGCGATTTTTCCCCCGTTGCTGACGACCACTCCCGTCCCTTTGGCCGTATCCATGGGGCTGCCGCCGCCCCAGCAATTCTCGGTGTAAAAAAAAGCGTAGGTAGCCGTAGAATTTTTAGGAGATGAGGGAATATTTTTTCGTAAAGCTTGGGTTTGACCTTCAGGGGTTTTGGCTATAACCTAGTGAAATAACAATAAATAAAAATTCTAGACATTTATTACTAGATATGGCAACCTTTCTGGTGTTGAATACCAGATGTTGGTGTTGTCCGGGTGCATATCAAGAAGCACCTGAGTTTTACGGGTTTGAGAAAGATCATCAGCCAGCGGTTCGGGCAGATTCAAGATCGTCGCCGGGGTGAAGTGGTTTATTCGCTGCACGACTGTCTGATGAGTGCCTTGGCCATGATGTTTTTTCAAGACCCGTCCCTTTTGCAATTTCAACGTCGTCTTCAGCAAGGCCTTCACCGCCACAATCTGCAAAGCTTGTTTGGGGTGAAAGAGATTCCGGGCGATACTCAACTGCGGGACCTGATCGATACCTGTGACCCGAAACAGGTGGAGGCCATCTTCGCCGATTTTTTTCGGCAACTCCAACGGGGAAAACACCTGGAGTCGTATCAGGTTCTGGACGGACGCTACCTGGTGGTCCTGGACGGGACCGAGTATTTTTCCTCTGAGAAAATCTGTTGCCCCGGATGTCTTTTCCAAAAGTCAGTCTCAGGCCAGGTGCGATACCATCATCAAATTCTTCAAGCCGCCCTGGTTCATCCGGCTTGCCGCCAAGTTATCCCTTTAGCCCCGGAGCCCATTAAAAACGAAGACGGGTCTGAGAAGCAGGATTGCGAGATCAACGCCGGCAAGCGCATCATAAAAAAGATCCGCCAGAATCACCCTAAGCTGAAAATAATCATCGGCGGTGACGGCTTATATTCCAAGCAACCTTTCCTCGAGGCCCTCCAAAAAGTCGGCCTGTCCTTTGTTCTGGTGGCCAAGCCCACGGATCACAAGGTCCTGTTTGAATGGTTCGGCGAAATTCAGAAGATGAAAGAAACCGGGCATCTGGAAATAACCGACCACCAAAAGCGCCGCCATTGCTATGAATGGGCTCAGGGGCTTCCTCTAAACGGAGACCCTCGAGCCCCCGAGGTCAATTTCTTTCAGTACCGCCTCCTGGTCCACGGCGAAACCACCTATCACAATAGCTGGGTCACGGACCTAAAGGTCAATGAACACAATGTGGTCGAACTGGTCAAAGCCGGCCGGTCCAGATGGAAGATCGAAAACGAAGGTTTCAATACCCTCAAAAATCAAGGCTATCATATTGAGCACAACTTCGGACACGGCCAGCTTAACCTCTCCTATATCTTTTTTCTGTTAAATTTACTGGCCTTCTTCTGTCATCAAGTCTTTGAACTGACCGATCCCCTCTACCGCCGAGGCCGAGCGGCTTTCAGCTCCAGGCTCGAATATTGGAACCAGTTGCGCTGCACCATCAGAATTTGGGTCTTTCCGGACTGGGAGACCCTTTTGGCCGTGATCATCGACCCCGAACGCCATCCCCCGCCATGACCGGCTTGACCCCGACACAAACAGTCACTCCAATACAAGTCCCCCAACCTTGGAAGCACAGGCTTGCCCTTTGATCACTTCCGCGGAACCGAACTACATAAAACCTGTGGCCAATACCCAAATATCTTTACTATCCTAACACTTCACGGCACACCACCACCTCCTCCATACTTGAATCCATACCCTTCCGCTCTCTTCTTATGCATAGAAATCATTCCACCGAGAATTGCTGCGCCGCCCAGAGCGATCAGACAGTTGCACCCTCCGGCCTGATAGACGGCGGCGGCCGAATCCACGGTCTTGAACCTCGGATTGACTTCCACTTCATCGAAGATCACGGCTTCGAGCTTGTCGTCGGTCAGAACGGCGAGCAGGGCATCGAGGAGGCCCGCGTCGCGGAGGCCTTTGTCCGTCACCAGGAGCGGCCGGGGTTCCGGGGTCGCCTTTTTCAGCAACTTGGGGATATATGAAATGGCGTTCAAGGCGAAATGAATGTTGGACGCACAGAAGAAACGATACTTCATGGCTGGATCCCCCACAATTCGACCACCGGGGCGCTCGAGGCGCCGTCTGTCCGCAACCCTGGTGAAATGACAGACCCCCCTGGCGGCCCCATGCCGGGCCTTAGGTCCGCGGCTATTGGTCTTGGTAGCGTTTTTCAAAGAGTTGTCCTTTGTAGTGGCTGCGATCGAGTTGCCCGGATTCGGCCCAGAGTATTTGCGGATGAATCTTCAGGCGCCGGCTCATGGCCTCGACGATTTCCTTTTCCAGCGCATTGAGATCTTCCGTCGACATTCCCTCGGCATGTTCCACTCGCAGTTTCAAGGGCGGCGTCACCCGTGGCGGTTTTTCATCCAGGACGATGCGAATCTGACCGGTTACCCGCGGCAGGAACTGGTTGATCACCCCTTTGATGTGACTGGGATAGACCATCACGCCCTTGACCTTGAGCATGTCATCGGTCCGGCCGATGACCTTGTAGCGGAAGCCCGTCCGGCCGCAGGGACAGGGCTCGGTGAAGACCTGGTGGATGTCTCCCATTCCCTGCCTGACCCACACGAAGCCGTCACCGATAAGGGTGGTGAACAGCGCTTCTCCCTTGGTCCCGTCTTCCAGGGGAAGGGGCGCCCTGGTTTCCGGGTCCACGAGCTCGTAGTAACAAAGGTCGTCGGCCACCCAGTGCATACCCTGGTATTCCTCATGATCGCAGGAGAAGCCGAAGCCGGCGCCCATATCGAAAATCCTGGCGCGGTACGCGTTTTCCAGCCTCCGCTTGACCTCGGGAATGCCGGCGCCCGGTTCGCCTCCGCAGAACAGGTATTTCAAGCCCAATTCGCTGACGTCCCAGCCGATTCGCTTGGGGGCCTCCTCGATGAGATACTCGGCCAGGGAAGGCGTGCCCACGTAGACCGTTCCGTGGAAGAGATTTTGCATCATGAGGATGCGTTCGCTTTTGGCCTCGGCGCCGACCGGCAGCATGGTGCAGCCCAGCTTCTGCAGGCCCATCATGGTGGGCACTCCGGCGATGACCATCGACAAGGCGAAACACCACAGCATCCGGTCCTCGGGCCTCACCCCAGCCCGCCAGGCGCCCCGCACCAGGGTTTCGCCCCAGAGTTCTTCGATATCGTATTTGGTCAGCGGATAGGGCGTCGGCACGCCGGTGGTGCCGGTGGTCGTGGCCAGGTAATCGATTTCGTCCACCGAGACCGGCAGAATCTGATCGATGGCTTTCAGCATGTCGCCGTCGCATTGCGCGACGACCTCTCTTAAGGTCACCTTGTCGAAGGGCCTGACCTTCTCTTTATATTCATCAAACCCGGAAAGCTTCTCCGGATCCAAACCGGTTTCCTCGAACATCCGGGTGTAATATGGAGCACTCGCTTTCAGACGAGTGAGCATCCTGACGAGCTTATCAAACTGAATCTCCCTGATCGCCGGCGTGTTGAGCAAGGGCTCCACGTCCATATTCCAATAAGGTCGATCCTGTCTCAATTTCCCTCTCCTTCCGAGAACACCTTCTAAATGACCGGCGCCGACAGCCCTAACAGCACTTCCGCCCTTTTCGGCAAAAAGGACGATCATCCACCCTCACGCCGATGATCATTCGACGCGAAAAATTGCGTTATGCGCTTTTAAAAGGCCAATCCTGTCGAGGCTTCCCGGAACCAGAGGTTACGGGACCGTCGATCCCGCGGCTCCGGTCAATCATCGCTCACCTCTCCGCGCCGGCCCGTTCTTTCCGGGGTTTACGTTCGCTTTTTCAGCCTCGGTCCCAGCGACGCTTCGGGCCTCCCGTGAGGTGATTCACTTCTGCTTTGCAGCGATCTTCTTTTTCAGGGCATCAACCTTCGGCTTGACCTCGCCCAAGGCTTCCACGAATATCGCTCGGACCTGTTTCTGATAATCGGTGTAGGCCTTGTCCGGACCGACCGAAACGAATTCCCGTTCCTTTTCCCACCACGGTCCGTCGCTCTTGACCGAGGGCCTGATGTCCGAACTGAACATCTGATAATGGAGGGTGTAATTGTTGCGGTAGAACTGCATCAACTGATCGTAGTCCCCCATGACCTCGGTCATCACCGGGCGGTTGTACCACCAGAATTCCTTGGGCGGGCCGATGGGCAGGGCCAGTGTGGCCGTGCTGTCGTCGAGGTATCCCAATAGGGACGCGACGAGCCCGAAGGTTCCCTGGATTCTGTTCTCGATGTTGAGTTCCCAGGCCGCGGCGCAGGCGTAATCGCAGGCGATGCCGAAGTCCACGCTTTTCCAGGCGCAGGAGGGGCCCACGCCGATTCTTCCGAGCCCGGCGTGATCCTTGCAATATTTGAGGAATTCAGCGCAGGTCGGGAATCCGCAGGCGCCGCAGTCCCAGCCGAGATCGGCCTTGGCCAGATTGGCACCCAGGATGAGCATGATCGGCGGGTACCCGTTTTCCATCGCCCGCTTGTAGCAGATGTAATCCAGATACAAGGGGAAGAAGGCGGCTTTCGTGGCATCGATGCCCATCTTGCCCTGGATGACCTCGATGAGCTCGAACATCGGCGCCATCTCTTCGCCATACACGATCATGGCCTTCTGCTCGAGTCGGCTCGTCACCAGGGGGGCCTTGTAATAGGCATTGAGAACGATTCCGGCGCTGTGCAGCAGTTCCTCTTGCGCGAACTCTCTTCCATCTATCAGAGCCATGGCTTATTCCTCCCTTTCCTGATCGCCGCCTTTACGGAATTGCCTGAGGGGAACCAGGCGATAATCCGGTGCGAGTTGACGGGAAACGATGAAGTTTTTCCTCACGGAATCGACCATGCGTCTCGTATTGAGGACAGAGTAATTGTACGTTACGTCCACGAAGGGATTCTTCGAAGTAGCCGCCAGAAGGACGCCCACCACGAAGGCGGAGTTCCGGCAGTACCCCAGTTTCATGGCCGCTACGCCGACCGACATGAACGGCCGGGCGTCCACCAACAGGGTTTTGGCCATCCATAGGACCGATCCGATGGAATACCCCAGGTTCTGCAGATGCATCTGGCACAGGGGACCGTCGATGATGGTCTTGCACAGGCTTTTGTCCGAGTGGTCGATCTGGCCGGCCGCGGTCTTCCGACGGGAATACACGAAGGCGCACCCCACCGGACCGCTGCAGTAACCGCAGTCCAGATCGAAGGGCGTGTTCCTGGCCCGGAAGTCCCCCAGCAGGATCAGGCAGTCCGCTTGACGAAGCATTTCCGCCTCGGTCCGAAACAATTCGTCCACCCGTTTGTATTCGGGAAGATAAGACAGCTCCTCCATCTTCTCCGCCAGCCCTTCCGTCTCTTCCTCGCCCCAAACCAACTCCGATTCCATGTGGTCCGTGCCGCCGGTCGTCGGTGCGGTATGCGCGGCGTTCAACATCAACTTCGCCGCCGCCACAACGTGTTCCCGACGGTTCTTGTCCGCCTCGGCGTACCAAGGATACTCCTTACTGCGAAACCTCGGCATAGTCTCCTCCTTGTTCTTCGCACCCCAAATAGAAAAACATCCTGGTTTGTCCAGCCCCAACAGATGTCCGGCCTCATCTCGAACCAGCGCCTTCGTCGAACGAAGGGCGCATGGTAACTCGCCTATCCCCTACCAGAGGCGCTCCGTCATTCCTGCCAATTGATCAGACCGGAACACGGGACCTTCCTCGCACACGCGGGCGTGGCCGACGGTGCAATGACCGCACATGCCCATCCCGCACTGCATCCTTCGCTCCAAGGATAGATACAACTGGTTTTCGGCCAGGCCACGGTCGACCAGGAGGCTGGCCGCGGCTTTCATCATGACGTGCGGGCCGCAGACCACGGCGCAGGTGGCCTCCGGGTTCAGGTCCACCCGGTCGAAAAGTTCCGTCACCAGGCCCACCTTTCCTTCCCACCCGCCGTCGTGCCGGTCCACCGTCACCAGCACTTCCAGGGCCGGGTCTCCGCCTTCCGCGCCGTTCCACGACTTCAACTTGTCCTTGAACAACAATTCCCCAGGGGAGACGGCCCCGTACAGCAACGTCAGCCGACCGTACCGGTCTCTCCGGCTCACCAGGCTGTCCACCAGGTTCTTGAGGGGGCACAGGCCGATACCGCCGGCGACCAGCAGGACGTCCCGGCCGATCAAACGTTCCAAGGGAAAACCGTTGCCAAAAGGGCCTCTGATCCCGATGGTCGTTCCCACCGGTGCATCAGTGAGCTTACCGGTAACCGCCCCGGCCCGGCGCACGGTGACCTGAAAACAGCCCTGCTCGGGGTCGGTGACGCCCGAGACGCTCACCGGAAACTCACCTTGACCGAACAACGACAATTCAACGAACTGTCCGGGATTGCAGTCCAACGGCCGAGGTTCTTTCAGAGCCACCGTATAGGTGTTCACGGTGGGGGTCTCGGAACGTATATCGGTGATTCGGGCCAGATCGGGTATATACGGATTCGTCATCACTGTCGCCCCCTCAGATGATTCAGTAATTGCCTCAAGTCGATCGCGTTCTGACAGAATTTCACGCAGCGGCCGCAACCGACGCAAAAGGTGGTCCCATACCTATCCTGCGAGAAAACGAACTTGTCGAACAAACGATGCTCGAAGCGGGACATTTTTTCTTTCCTGAAATCAACGCCGCCGGCCATTTTGGCAAAGGATTCGAAATGGCAGGAGTCCCAGACCCGCATCCGTTTTCCTTCGGTTTCATCCACGTTGGCCTTGTCGACGACGGCGAAGCAATGACAGGTGGGGCAGACCATGTTGCAGGCCCCGCAGGCGGCGCATTTGGCCGACAGTTGATTCCAGATTTCCCCGCCGTAAGAGGCGATCATCCGCTCCCGCAGGCCCTCGGTGGTCACACCTTGCCCCAGTTCCTCCTGGACCGAGGCCAGGGCTTCATGGCGCCGGCGGACCTCGTTCGCCCCGGCGTCCTTGAAATATTCGGTGGCCGCCAGTTTCTCGCCGGCCCGGGAGCCTACTTTGATGAAGTAGCGCTCGCCCAGGTCGGTGAACAGGAGATCGTATCCGTCCTCGGCGTCCGGTCCGGCCACCACCGCGTGGCAAAAGCAGGTGGAAGCCGGTTCGCGGCAGGTCCAGCCGATGACCACCGTGTTGTCCCGAGCCTCCCAATAATAGGGGTCCCGGTAATTCTCGTCAAAGACGAGGTCCAGTTTTTTCAAGGCCGCCAGGTCGCAGGGATGCACACCGATCACGGCCCGGGGTTCAGGTCGCGGCCGCGAGTCCTCGAGCGCGACCTCGCCGTCGGTTCGTTTAAAATTGAAAAGCACTTCCCGATCCGGCAGGAATACCCTTTTCGGAGAAGCCATGGTGGTTTGATAGTCGAGAACCAGGTCGTCGAGGTCCGTCACCTGGGCAAAGGACAGGTAGTTGTGCGAGGTGATTCCGCCGGTTCTCGTGGGCCCGGCCCCTTTGCGGGTCGGTCCGATGAGGACGAAATCCTGATGCAGATCCTCCAGAAAAGACCTCAGGTCTTGCTTCATCAATATCTTTTCCATGGGAATCGCCAACCTCTTCACTCAACTCGGTACACCCTGCAGGGATAACCCCGGAGAGCGACGGACCCCGTTTCCCGGTCGTACGGAGGATCGCAATCGGTCAATTCGTTGATGTTCGAATCCTTGTACTCCTCGGTGCCGCCCCAGCCGAACTCGGTGTTCACCACCAGCGGATGGATCCCCGGATCGGTCAGCAGCTGTTGCTTGACCCGGCCGCGCTTGGTCTCGATCCAGATCCAATCCCCGTCCTCCAGGCCCAGTTCCCTGGCCTTTTCCGTGTTCATGAAGACGGTGGGCGGCCGGGATTTATCCGCGAGTTCTTTGACGTTTCGGAAACCCGAAGCGAAAAAGACCTCGCTTTTGTAGTTGGTCATGGTGAAGGGATAGTCATCCGATATGTCGTACCGGCCCCGCAAAGGTTCCTGGAGTTCCTGGAAACGGGGAATAGGACTGTAGCCCATTTTTTTCAGGATATCCGAGTACAGTTCCACCTTGCCCGATTTGGTCGTGAAGCCGACCACCTTGTGGGGATCGTACTTGCTCTTCGCTTCCAGCATGCGGACGTTGTCCCGAAACTCCTGCCAGGTATAACCGCTGGGTTCGAGCATGTAGTCTAGCGACTCGCTCCAGTCCTCCCAGAAGTACTGGCCAATTCCCACTCGCTTGGCCAGCTCGTTGGTGATCATGGGATTCGGCCAGGCCTCGCCCGGCGGATCGGCCAGTTTGGGATGTGCCCGGGCGTGTCCGTACCAGGCCGGCCAATAGGCTAGGACGTCGTATTCGCACAGGCAGAAGGCCGCGGGAAACACAATGTCGGCGATCGCGGTGGTGTTGGTGTGAAAAACCTCGGCCACGGCGAAAAAGTCCAGCTTCAGGAAGGCTTCTCGGGTCCGCTTGGTATCGGGCCAGGTCAGCAGGGGATTGGTCAGGCAGACGATGGCCGCTTTGGCCCGATAGTCGCCCTCGCCCAGCATGGATTTAGTGAACTTGGCGGTGGGAACGCACATGCTCTGCAGGGCCAGCCCGAATTCCCCGCCAATGGTCCGTTCCGGCGAGCGGGGGTACTGCTGCAGTCTTTCCTTGACTTGGCCGACGAACATGAAGCGGCCCGGCGGGGTCATCGGAGCCACCTCCACCTCGACCTCGCCGCCGTCGGGAGTATTGACATTGCCGACCAGACCGACCAGGATGCCGATGGCCCGAGAGGCCTGAAAAGCCTGGGAGCTTCCTTCCAGTCCGTTCCCCCAGGCGATGATGCCCGGTTTGTTCAAGGCGTACAGTCGGGCGACCTCTCTGATTTCCTCCTTGGGCACCCAGGTCAGACGTTCGATGTCGTCGAGGCTGAACGTCTCACATTCTTTTTTTACCTCGTCGAAACCGATGGTCCATTCGGCGATGTACTTCTCATCGTACAGTTTTTCCTCGATGACCACTTTGACCATGCCCATGGCCAAAAGACCGTCGCTCTGGGGCCGGGGACGGAGCCAATGGTCGGCGTCCGAGGCGTACATGCTTTTTTCCGGCCAGATTTCGATATTCTTCGGGTCCACAACCACGATGCGGCAGCCATTCACGATGGCCTGGTTGAGGTCGCTCCGTTCTACACCTACAAAACTTCCGCCGGTGTGCGCCACATTGGCGGCCCAGACAATGATTACCTTGGGAAGTCTGGTGCTCGGCCGTATATAGCGCGAACCAAAGGTGTAGCCATAGGAGGCCCCAGTCTGGACTCCTCAGTAACAGCCCGGCGTCACCGCATTGGGTGTGCCGAAGGCCGTGGCGAATCTTTGCCAGAAGGCGAATTCCATGCCCTTGGGTTCGTTCAGAATGATGGCCACCCGTTCGGGACCCTCGGTGTCGCGAACCTTCTTCAACTGTTCGGCGGCGGTGTCGAGCGCTTCGTCCCAGGAGATGCGCTCCCACTTGCCTTCCCCTCTGGCCCCGACCCGTTTCAAGGGATGGGTGAGCCGGTCGGGCGCGTTCATCACGCCAAGAATGTGGGCTGCTCCCTTCCCGATGGAACAGATGTTCACCGGAAATCCGGTTTCTCCCGCCCCCAGGACCTCGCTCGCCTTGCCATCGCGCACGATCACCCGAAAAGCGCAATGGTTCGTGCATACTGGGCAAAAAGTGATTTTTTCCTCGATCATCCACAGACTCCTTTCTATAAACGAAGCGGGGATTCCCGCCATTGATCGACGCCGGTCAACAACCTCCGCGGGACCGGCCTGATACAGGCTGGCGAACCGAGACACCCGATTTCACTCCTCTCTGACCGGGGAGAAGTAATATCCTCGGGGAGTGTGAGGCTGCCCGGTGATTTCCATATTGGGGCGCTGTCATTTTTAGATGATTGATTCCTCATATCCAAAAGCAAAAAATATGCCACAGCAAATATTTCTATAACTAATTGAAATTTAATTCAAATTAATTATCGTTCCGTCTCTGTGGCCTGAAAAATGACCCCATGGTGGCACTTTGCGTCCCCTGGGGGACTTCTTCAGCGCAGCCCCACCCTGGAGGGAGTTTACCGGTCCGGCCGGCCGAAGATGGCCACGGCCGTGTTGTATGACCCGACCAAGCCGCCGCCATTGTGGGTCAGGCCGAGTCTGGCGTTCTTCACCTGGCGCGGACCGGCCTTTCCCTGGAGCTGCTTGTAAATCTCATACAACATGCGCAGGCCGCTGGCCGACAGCGGGTGGCCGAAGCACTTCAACCCGCCGTCCGTGTTCACGGGCAATGCCCCCTCCAAGGAGAAGGTCCCGGCTTCAATGTCTTCCCGGGCCCGGCCGGCCGGGCTGAAGCTCAGCTCTTCGTACAGCATGAGTTCGTGCATGCTGAAACAGTCGTGGACTTCGGCCAGGGAAATCTCCTCCCGCGGGCTCTTCACCCCGGCCTGTTGGTATGCCTTTTGGGCCGCCTGGATGTTTTCCGGGATATGGATGAAGTCATAATCAGCGTCCAGGAGCGCTTCTCCGGCGCCGGAGACAAAGGACAGCGCCTTGACCAGGACGTAGTCGTCCCGGTAGTGTTGGGCGATGTCGGGCCGGGTGACGATGGCCGCCGCGGCGCCGTCGCTCAAGGTGCAGCAGTCAAACAGGCCCAGAGGGTGGATGATCATGGGCGCGCGCATGACCTGCTCTTCGGTGATTACCTTCCGCAGATGGGCCTTGGGCGAAAGGGTCCCGTTGTGGTGGCTTTTAACCGATATCTTGGCCAGGACCCGCTTGCCCTCTTCCAGGCTCCACCCCCGGCTCTTGAAGTATCTCAGGGCCATCTGGGCGAACATGTTGGCCGGCGGGGTTTCCGGAATCGTTTTGCTGCTGTCGAACGGTTCGGGCAGGGAATAGGCGAAGCCGGCGGCCCGGTCCTTCAACTTCTCGACGCCGCAGGCCAGGGCGATGTCGCAGACCCCGGAGGTCACGGCATAACAGGCGTTGCCCAGGGCGTGCGTTCCGCCGGAACAAAAATTCTCCACCCGCGTGATAGGCTTGTATTCGAGCTTGAGCGCATTGGACAGGCGCGATCCGGTGAAGCCGGAAACCACGCTGGCCAACCAGGCCTGCTGAATTTCCTCGGGTTCGACCCCGGCGTCCGCAAAGGCTTCATAACAGGCTTCCACGATCAGTTCGTACGGCCCCTTGTCCCAATGCTCGCCGAATTGTGAGCAACCCATGCCGATGATGGCGACCTTGTCCTTGATCTCCTCCATGGAAAACCCCTCGTGTTCAGTCCCGGTTGGGTATGCATTTCCAGGTGTAGTTATGGATGCCGCTTCGGACGTCCAGCACCCGGAAACTCATTTCCACCGGCAGGTCCAGTTCGAGTTTTTCGTGGCTGTGGTCGCTGACCAGGCACTGCACCCGGCAGCCGCCATCCAGATTGACGATACCGGTGATGATGGGCTGATCCGGGGTCCAGGTCTGGAAGTCCACGGAATAGGTGAACAGCCGGCCCTTCCGGTCCGACAGTCGCACCGGTTCGAACGGCCCTTTTTTCCGGCAGTTGATGCAGACTTCCTGGGGCGGGTGCTGCACCCTGCCGCAATGGCCGCATCTGGCGCCCAGAAAACGGATGTTGGCCTCCCGCTCCCGCCACACGGCCGGAGGAGCGATTTCTCCGATGTTGTGCGGCGGCCTTTCCTCGGGCAGGAGCCCCCGCCACCTCAGGTAGGTCAGGTATTCGGTCAGGGTCTCCTTCTTCTCCACACAGTCCCGGACGCTTCGGCGGCTGCTTCGGGGCGAACCATTGGTTTTGAAACCGACCGCCTCGCCCCCGTTACCGTATCCGGCGACCAGGATGATCTCGCCTTCGCCCGCCTCTTCCAAGGCGGCGGCCAGCAGGATGAGCGGATGGGCCGTTCCGCAGAACCCCAGGGAATCGAGGAATGATTCCTGCAACTGTCCGACTGGATCGAGCCCTAGTTCCCGGGCCAGGCGCGTCCGGTTTCGCTCGTCGCTCAAGGGCAACACGGCCTTGGCCACCGCGGCCGGCGCCAGATCGCCGCGTTTCATCAGGCCGGCCAGTGTCTCGCGCGTCACCGGCAGACTGCCGGCCGTGTTGATGAACCGGCTTTCCCAGGCCCGGATAAACCTGTCTTCGCTGGAACGCCAGACATCGATGATTTCGTCGCACACCGCATAGCGATGGGTCATTTCCGCCAGGATATCCGTTCTGCCCACCAGAAAGGCCGCCGCGCCGTCTCCGCAGACCCATTCCCAGTCCGATCCCGGGGCGCCCAGGCGGCAGTCGGCGGCCACGACCAGCACCATACGGGCGACCCCGCTGTTGACCGCGTCCGCCGCCGAACTCAGGGCGCTGATCCCGGCCCGAAGGCTGTTGGCGAAATCGCTGGTGAAGACGTCGCGCCGCAGGTCCAGGGCCGTGGCCGCGGTGGCGGCGGCCGGCTTCTCCTTATAGGGGAAGGTGGTGGAAGCGAAGAACAGGCCGTCGATCTCTTCCCGGTCGATTCCAGACAGGCAATTCGCGGCCGCGGCCACGGCCATGGTGAGGCTGTCTTCATCGAAGCCGGACACGGCTCTCTCGCCGCCAGCCGCCGCCCCCATCACTTTCCGCGGCATCCGCCACAGGGGAACATAAACGCCGTAGGCGCACACGCCCGCCATAAGCCTTTTTCCTCCATGGTTGAGGTGTCGCGGCCCCTTGCCGGTCGCGGACCGGCTCGAGGTCCGAACTTCTATCCTCGCTCCGCGAACTTGGATTTATGGAAAGCAAGAAGCGCTCCAAAACCGAATGCTGCGTAACATGCTTAAATTATGATATTAATCATGAATACTTCATGGAGACGTATCTTGCTGGACACCATGGGGTCATTTATCAGACACCATGGGGTCACTTGGCCTGGCCTGAAAGGCCTCGTGAGGCAGGCTGGCCGGACGTCGAAAAACCCACCAAAGCAAGACGACCTATGAACGAGTCAATGCCGGCCTCCAAAGAAGACCGCGCTCTGCGAGTTCAGTGCTCCAAGGGATAAAACACTAAGAAAAGCCGGTTGGTTCCGAGAGGACCTGTACTACCTTTAGAACATGGCCCCGATGACCATGCCGCTGGTCCGCTCCCAATATTGGTCCATGCTTTATGAGAGTCTTCGGCAACCCGATAAGGGGTGAAGGAGGGTAAGCAGAGGAACAAGAAAAAGCGTCACAGTCCGGAGCATATCATCCGGAAGTTTGAGGAAATTGACCGTCGTCCGAATGCTGGCCAGGGAGTGGTTGAGGTTTACTGCCTACCCTGATTCCGTACGATTTGCCCTTATCTGTCCTCCGTCTACCAAAAATCTACCTTTCCCCGCCGACAGCATGCACAACTTATTGATATCAATTAGAAAATCGCTTTGAGCAACAGCGCGTTAAGCCTTGGCTGCTATGGGAAGGACGTGAGAGGAAATGCCACAGTCAGAACCGGACTCGGGAAATCCGACTGTCCATGATCGCAGGGGGGCTTGAAGAAACGTGAGATAGGGTGGAATTAGTATCCCGCTGTACAGATCGAAAGAGTACATGCCGGTAACTCTCCGCCTAAGTTCGCGCGCGCTTCAATTCTATCCCCGACCCCCTACGTCCGCGTGCCCGCACAACCTGGTGGCCACATCGAACCCGGCGTTCCGCAACTCGCCGGCGGCCAATGCGGCTGTCTGCTCCTCGTGCTCGGAAAGCTCTGGGTTGGCGTGGAGAGGCGGTAGAGGTCGAGGATCGCGGGCAGATGTTTCTGGACAGCCTGGGCGATCTGCTCCTTTACGTGCGCGCGCAGGGCCATTGACAAAACCCCCTCATGCAGGGCTCATCCTTTCGGGTGGAACGGCCGCCCGGCTCGATTCCATCGTGGCGAGGGCGCCGCTCTTACGACCCCGGCTTCTCGTCGGCAAGTCGTCTTCCCGGCTTCACCGTGGACTACCGCCTCTGACGGATGGTGTGGGGGTCCAGGATGTCCCGCAGCCCGTCGCCCAGCAGGTTGAGTCCCAGAACCGTCACAAAGATGGCTGCCCCAGGGAAGATAGAGATCCACGGGTTGATGAAAAACTGTTCCTGGGCCCTCGAGAGCATGCCTCCCCAACTGGGTGTAGGCGGCTGGACTCCCAGCCCCAGAAACGAGAGGGCGGCTTCCAGAAGAATGGCTCCGGCCGCGCCCAGTGTGGCAATCACCAGGATGGGTCCCATGATGTTGGGCAGGATCTGGGTGAACATGATGCGCCACCGGCCGTACCCCAGGGCCCTGGCGGCCCTCACGTAGTCCAGGGAACGGGCAGAGAGAACCTGGGAGCGGGTGATCCGGCAGGAATAGGACCAGTTGGTGAAGCCCAGCGCCACAAACACATTGAGCAGGCCGGGGCCCAGCAGGGCCATGACCGCCAGGGAGAAGATAAGCGACGGGATGGAGAGCATGATGTTGGTGAGCCCCATGACAAAGTCGTCCCACCACTTGCCGAAGAAGCCGGCCGTGAGGCCCAGCACGATGCCGATGAGGCTGTTGAGGCCTTGGCTGATGATGCCCACGGCGAGTGAAACCCGGGCGCCGAAGATGATCCTCGAGAGGATATCTCGACCCTGGTTGTCCGTCCCCAGCCAGAAGTTGGCGCTGGGGGCCTCGTCCGAGTGAAGCAAGTTGGCGTTGTCGATGGGATGGTACGGAGCCAGCCAGGGGGCGAAAACGGCCGTCAGAACCACGACCAGGGTGATGGTCCCCCCGACCATCAGGTTGGTTCGCTGCAGGATCTTGCGCAGACCAGGACTCATCGATACTCGATCCTCGGGTCAATGACCGCGTAAAGCAGATCCACAGTCAGATTGACCAATAGGAAGACAAGGATGAGGAACAGGATGCACCCCTGGGTGACCGGGATGTCTCGCTGGAAAATGGAGTCCAACAGGAGCGAGCCCACCCCGGGCCAACTGAAGAGCTTCTCCACGATGACCGTGGTGCCCATGAGCCCTCCGAACTGGAGTCCTGCGGTGGTCAGCAACAAGATCATGGCGTTTCGGAACACGTGCTTTCGATTCACGAGGAGATCCGGCAACCCCTTGGCTCGAGCCGTGCGCACATAATCGGCATTGAGGATCTCCACCACCGCAGCCCTCGTGGTGCGGGCCAAGAGTGCCATGTATCCGACCCCCAGTGTGAAGCCCGGAAGAAGGATGTTGCTGAAGGCGCCGTCGCCATATCCCTGCGAGGGGAGGAGGCGAAGCTTCACGGACACGAAGTACATGAGGAGCAGGCCCAGCCAGAACTGGGGTACGCTCACCCCCGAGACAGCTCCCACCATGGAAGTCGTGTCGTACCAGGTTCCCTGGCGCAAGGCCGAGTAGAAACCCAGGGGAACCCCGAGGCAGACGGCGATGGACATGGCCACCAAGGCCAGTTTCACGGTGGGCCAGATGCGGGGGCCGAGAAGGTGGGTCACGGGCTCTCGCCTCAGGAAGGACTTGCCCAGGTCACCCGTGACGACGCCTGCCAGGTAGCTCAGGTAGCGAATGTGGAGTGGCTTGTCCAGTCCCCAATCCTGTCTCATGAGCTCAATGTACCGAACATCCACACTGAGGTCCTGTTCCCCCCCGGCCATGAGGGCGGCATTCCCGGGCAGGACGTTCAGAAGCAGAAACAAAATGAGGGTGACACCGACGATGGTGGGGATGAACTGGAGAAGTCTGCGAAGGGCGTAAGCGGTCATCTGTGCGAAGTCCTCATCATCCCCACTCTCCCTTCTCCCGTCGAGAAAACCGTGTCCTCATGTCCGGTAATCACCTATGAGAGAAGACCCCTTACTTCTGCGTGGCCCGTGGCGATTTCTCGTCCACCCACACCCCTGTCATGTCCTGAAACGTCATCTCGATGGCCACCGGCTTCAGGCCATGCACCCAGGGCTGGTGGGCCATCACCGCCTTGTTGTAGTTGAAGAACCAGACGGGCGCGTCCTCCAGGAAAAGCGCGTCTGCCTTCTTGAGAAGGGCGATCTGCTTGTCCGGGTTGCGTTCTGCCGCAGCCTGTTTGATGAGCTTGTTGTACTCGGGATTGTTGTAATTGACGAAGTTCCCACCGGCCCGAGTGTTTTCCTCCGAACTCCACCGCTTTAATGTCCCTAGGGGATCCGGCCCAGTCTGCAAGGACCAGATGAAGGTCTGGAACTCCCCGGCCTTGGCGCGCTCCGCCAAGGCGACGGTCTCCATCTGTTGCACCTTGAGCGTGATACCGATCTCCTTGAGAAAGGGCATCATGGCCTCGTATATCAACACGCCCCAGCTGTCGTTGCTAGTGCCGATGGCCTGCTCGATGCTGAAGCCGTTGGGGTACCCGGCCTTGACCATGAGTTCCTTGGCCTTCTTGGGGTCGAACGGATAGGGCTTGAGGTTCTTGTCGAAGGCCGGCGAGGTCGTGGGCAGGAATCCCACGGCCGGGACGGCCTTGCCCTTGAGGAGCTTGTTGATGATCAACTCCTTGTCGATGGCGTAGTTGATGGCCTGGCGCACCTCCTTCTTCTTGAAAGGTTCAAAGTCCAGGTTGAAGCCCGCCAGCCGGGTAAACATCTCGGCCACCTCGACGAGGTTCTTGGATATCTCAGGGTCCTTCTTGTAAGCCTCATACTGGGCCGCGCCCACGATGGTGGCATCCAGTTCCTTGGCTCGGAACGCCATGTCACGGGCTGAGCCCTCGCTCATGATCTTGTAAACCAGCTTGTCCAGAAGCGGTTGCCCCCGCAGGTAGAAGTCGGGGAACTTCTCAAATACCAACTCGCTCCCCTTGACCCATTTGGCCAGCTTGAACGGTCCGCAGCCCACGGGCGATTTGGTGTTGAATTCATCTTCCTTGCCCTCCACGGCCTCCTTGGGCACGATGGCCATGCCGATTTCGCGCAGACTGAAGCTCGGATCAACGGGGTCCTCCAGGGTCACCTGGAGGGTGAAGTCGTCGACCTTCTTGAGTCCGCCGATAGTCTGGGCCTTGCCGTCGATCACATCGCCCGCCCCTTTGATGATCCGAACAAAGCAGAGGGTGGTCGTCATGTACGCGGGAAGAGTCGTGGAGGAAGCGCCCACGGCCACGCTTTTCGCCGAGCCTCTTCACCCCTACACCCAGGGGTTGCTCCGCTCCCTGCCGCGCATCGGGCAGCGCGCCAAACACGGCAGAGAGCGTCTGGTGGAGATCCAAGGCGTGGTGCCCAACCTCTACGAGCTCCCCGAGGGATGCAGCTTTCATCCCCGCTGCGGGAAGACGACGGCGGTCTGCCGCGTCCAGGTGCCCGCCTTGCGGGATTTGCCTGGTGGGCGCAAGATCAGTTGCTGGCAGCGGTAGTAACGGGGGGGAACTTGTGAGCACGAAGTGACCACCCCTGAGCGCCGGGATGGACAGAACGGGCCATTAGCCCGCGTGCCTTAGGGGAGCCGAGGACATGAACCACCTCCTAGAAGTCGAAGGTCTGAAAGTCCATTTCCCCGTGAAGCGGGGGATCATGTCCCGCACGGTCGGGTACGTGCACGCCGTGGACGGGATCAGCTTCCAGGTGGGTTGTCAGGAGACCCTGGGCATCGTGGGCGAGAGCGGATGCGGGAAGACGACCACGGGGCTAGCCGTGCTGCGGCTCATCGAGCCCACGGACGGTCGGGTGAGATTCGAGGGGATCGATCTGGGATCCCAGCAGGGGGGGAAGATGACCGATCTGCGCAAGCGGATGCAGATCATCTTTCAGGACCCTTACTCCTCACTGAACCCGCGCATGACGGTCAAGCGCATCCTGGGCGATCCCATGCGCATCCACGGCCTGTATCCCGGACGGGAGCGCGACGAGCGCATCGCGTACCTTCTCGAAAAGGTGGGTTTGACCGCGGAGCAGGCCAACCGGTACCCCCACGAGTTCTCGGGCGGCCAGCGCCAGCGCATCGGGATCGCCAGGGCCCTGGCCCTGGCACCTCGGCTCATCATCGGGGACGAGCCGGTCTCGGCGCTGGATGTGTCCATCCGGGCTCAGATCATCAACCTCCTCATTGACCTCCAGGAGGAATTCGCCCTCTCGTACATCATCATCTCCCACGACCTGGCCGTAGTGGAACACATCTGCGACCGGATCGCCGTCATGTATCTGGGCAAGATCGTCGAGCAGGCCTCGTTCAGGGATATCTATTCCAACCCGGGCCACCCGTACACGCAGGCCCTGCTCTCCGCGCTGCCGACGACGGACACAGGCTCTCACAGACAGCGGATCATCCTTCAGGGGGACGTTCCCAATCCCGTCTCCCCTCCGTCGGGCTGCCGCTTCCATCCGAGGTGTTTTGTTCGTGAGGATGTCTGTCCCCATGAAGAGCCACCTCTCAGAGAAACCTCCCCCGGCCATCTTGTGGCCTGCCACAGGAGCGCACCGGCAACGCCTCTTTCCGTCTCCCTGGCCTAGCCTGGGTTCTGTCTCGGGAGTAGACGGCGATGTAGTAGTGGAGTAATGCGGTTGGAGTGATGGGATGAGACCTGTTATTGTCTTGCCAACCGCCTTCAATACTCAGATGATTCGGAGAAAATGCCATGTCCATTTCCTTTTCGATCGGTATCATCTCTGACACCCATTTCCGCGCACGTGCTGCAGACCGCCAGGCCGCGTTTGCCTCCGACGCCCTCCAGAACGGCCGAAGCCTTCGGGCCGTCGAACTTTTAAAAATGCGCAACCCTGCATTCCTGGTCCACCTCGGAGACGTAGCCCATCCGCTTCCCCGTGTCCCCGGGTTTGCGGACGCGACAGCCGTGGCCAGGAAAACCCTGGCGGGATTCAATCTCCATGTCGCCCCGGGCAATCACGACGTGGGCGACAAGGCCGACTCCCGTGCCACCGCGCCGCGGGTGGAGGAAGGCTCGGACGCGGCCTTCACAGGGGTCTGGGGGCCTGCCTGGCATTCCTTCGACCATCAGGATTGCCACTTCGTGCTGCTGGATGGATGCGTGCTCGGTTCAGGCCTGGAAAGGGAGCGGAGGCAGTGGGAATGGTTGGAGGCAGACCTGGCTGGGCACCGCCGTACCTTCGTCTTCCTTCATTACCCGCCCTTCATCCTCCGTCCCGACGAGCCGTCCCATTACGACAACGTCGCCGAGCCGGCCCGCACCCGGCTCCTTGATCTGCTCAGCCGCCACTCCGTGGAGGCTATCTTCTCAGGGCACGTCCATCACTACTTCCGCAACCGGTGGAAAGGGATGGAGATCTATTGCCTCCCTGCTGTGGCCTTCATGCGGCCCGAGTACGCAGAGATGTTCCCTGTAGGACCGGCGGACGAAAACGGCAGGAACGATTCTCCAAAGCTTGGTTTCGCGCTGTTGCACGTCCTTAGGAAAGGACACAGGGTCGAAGTGGTCCGGCTCGCCCAGGACCCGCTTCCCCCGCCCGTCCCGTCTCCCCTCGGGGTCTGGCTCCGCGGCGGATGGGCCCGGGAAGTGGACCTTCCTTGCGGAGATCTTGACGAGTTCTCCCGCAAGGTTGCTCGAAACGACTGGCCCCTCCTGGCACTGGAGGAGCTGGGGATCCGCAGGGTCCGGGTTCCGCTCGCGGACCTAGACCACGCCCGCACTGCGGACCTTGAAGCCTGGGGTTTCCGGTTTCTGCCTTTTTCTGTGGGTGTGCCGGGCGAAGGCGAGCGTCGCCTTCTGGAACGACACCGCGATGCCGTTGACGCGTACGAGGTCGTGGCTTATCCCGAAGAACTGGGTGCGACGCTGGATGCCGTGGCCCGAAGTCGGATCCCTGTGGTTCTGTCTCTCTACGATCCGGGGAAACCAGACGTCAATGGGTACTTCTCCCATTTTCCTTTTCAGGGTTTCCGCCTAGATGGTGCTGCGGCTTTCGCGCTTCCAAAGCTACCCGCCAGTATCGCCCGTCTCGTTTTCCGGATCCCGCCTGATGTGGCGGTTGCGGAAGGAGTGGCACGGGCCGACGCCGTGGCCAGGGATCTCCGGCTGGGTGCGCTCTGCCATGTGGAACTCCCCCGGGCCGGTGAAGACCGTTTTCAGGAGGATGACATGGCCGTATCGTCAAGGGTGACCGAGGCCCTCAGGGCTGCATTCCGCTTTCTGGAGACCCATCTTTACCTTGACACGTTCGAGGACAAGGATCGCGGGTACTTCCCTCGGGTGGGACTCATCGATCGCCGATCCAACCCCAGACTTGCGGTTTCGGTCGTGCGACGGCTCATGGCTGAATTGGCTGTCCCAAATGAGTAAACATCTCACATGCGTGAAATCCAACGTCCGTCGGCAATGGAGGGTTCCCCATTAGAAGGCACCGGTCAAGAGAAGAAGCTTGCCCATTAGAAGCAAACTGCATCTTCTTGTCTTGAGGGGCACAACGACCGCCGACTCTCCTGCTTTGGGAGGTATCACGAGATCAGGGGCCGAGCTTCCAGCAAGAACGAGGACTCAGGAGGAGAACCTCGACACTGCCCGCTTATTCAGCGTTACAGCAGGAAAGACGCTTACGCCCCTCCCAGAGACATTCTTGTGATGTTCTAATGCTGGCGATTTAAGAATGTTCTTTTCGACCTGCCATCTTCTTCAAGAAAACCTATTATAAAATCCCATTTCTTATTTTCTTCTGCATTTTCTTCCAGTGGTTTTATCCCGCCGCCGTTGAAGGATCCGGTAACATCTACCTTGCAAGGAGGGACAGGTTGATAATCGGAATCACGCGAAAGAAATGTTGTCATTGGAAAGAGTTGTTTCTGCCGGATGATCGGAATTTCAGACGGCAACGCTACTGCGATAACCCCTTCTGCCGTAAAGTCAGCAAAGCCGACAGCCAGCGCCGATGGCTGCAAAAGGAAGAAAACCGCAGCTACTTCAGCGGCCCCGAGCATGTGCAGCGGGTGCAACGCTGGCGAGCGGCCCACCCCGGCTACTGGTGAAGACTTAAAGGTCGGCCGGTGCGTTGCAAGATTCCTTAATCGGGCAAGCCCCCGTAAATAAACAGCAATCAGATAGCCCGGGTAAAACTGCGTTACAAGACCTCTTAATCGTGCAACCGTGTGTAATGGTTGGATTAATCGCTCAATCGACCGGCTCTGCGTTACAAGATGACATCGCTCTGGCCGCCCGACGCATGCAACATTTGGGAAACGAAATCCTCTACCCTCAACCGAAAGGAGCCCAACATGGAAAAACATTTGTTGTGCCCAACGCGGCTGCGCCAATTGCCCCGCAGTTCAGCTGGATCGCTCAACGCCTGGTGCGCGAGCAGCACATTGAACGCTTATTACTAATTATTAAGTAGAGCATTAACTGAGTTGCATCTCTTAGGTGGAAAGGTCATTCCCGCATAAGCGGGAATCCAGTTAATCCATTTGATAGAACTGGCCCCCCGCTTCCGCGGGGGTGACTAATAGGGTCGTCATTATCTCGAAAAGTAACTTTATTTATGCTCCCCTTAATAAGTAATGTGTCCCCAGAACTCCTATCTACCTGACCACCCAGATGGCGGCGTTTTGGGCCAATTGGATCACCTTGCCGCTGACCCGGCCTAAGTAATATTCACGGACCATGGACAAGCCCTGCCGTCCCACCAGTATGGTGCCGAATCCGCCGGTATGAGACTCGTCTACAATAGCCACGGCCCGGCTGAAGACGTTGGTGACCAGTTTAGTCGAAATACGATCGCCCTCCAAGCCGGCCTTCGTCAGACGCGCGATGGCTTTGGTGAAAACCGGTTCGAACAGGCTGGCCAGAGTCGCGTGCACATCCACCCGCTGATCCCCGGCCGTCGATTCATCGGCTTTGGGCAGAGCCAGATCGTGACCTTTGAAAGCGTGAAACAGGGTTACCTCTTGGGTCCTGCCCTGAGTCAAGAGCGGCAGGAAGTCCACGGCCCGCTCGGCCCCGGCGGACGAATCCACGGCCACCATGATTTTATGGGGGTCGGGACGACCGGTGACCAGGCAGAGGTTGACGTTGGTCAAACGGGACAACAGCTTATTGGCCACGGAACCCATGACCAGCCCGGGCACGTTGCCGGAACCGGTTCGACCCATGATCACGCCCAGGTAGCCTTTTCTTGATTCGGCCATGATGTCCCGGGCAATACCGTGGACCCGGGCCTGAATACGCGTCTCGATCGAGTTCTCGGTAAGACCGCTTTCGAGCAATATTTGACGGGCCCGCTCCATGAAATCTTCAATGTTTATGCGCTGGCGAGCCTCTAGGGCCTCGGACGTAAGCCAGGACGTGTAGCGCGGGTCGCATTCCAAATCGCGCAGGTTCGCGGGGATGTGGTCGAAAACGTGCAGCAAGACCAGACCGGCCTTTCGTCCCAGTCCCAACTCCGCCACATATTTAACGGCGGCCAATGAGTTATCCGAGTTATCGACTACGATCAAGAACTTCTTGATTTTAATTGGAGCCATTATGCCTCCTAATTTGAATAATACTGACTTCGGTTTTTCCAGGTCTGAAGTCAGGACTGAGCTGGACCCGGCTCATTCAGGGGACGTCGCGGAAGATTTTATCCCCCGGTCCATCGGGCTGATATGGACTAAAGTATATAACATTATTTATTCAGATCAAGTGATATTATTGCTCAAAACTCAAATTCATTTATTACAAAAATTCATTGATATCCTGATTTTATTTACCTTGACCCTCATCGGGGACTTGATATATTCGCAGGCTATATAATAGCTGTCTTCAGACCAAATCAATATGTTGATCTTTACAGGCATGGGCCTGGTTAACCTTTTGTATGACCGATAATGACTTTTATTAATTCAAAGGAGGCCTATAAGTTATAGAACAATATTTCAGGACATCCCGACCTATAACCGGGCGGTGTTCATTTCTATTAGATTCACTTTGACCAGGACGCTTTTTATTACGGAAATGGAAAATCTTCCAACGGAAATCCTCAAAGTAGGCGGCCTGATCGAGGAGTTGCTGGACCTGGCCGCGAGGTCTTTTCTGGGCGGGCAGGGTTCGCTGGTCCAGGAAATCGAACAAAAAGCGGCCCGCCTCACCGCCCTGGACCGGGACATCAACGATTATTGCCTCCGCCTTCTGGCCGGCCGGCAACCAGCGGCCGGTGAGTGGCGCTTGATCTGGGTGAGCCTCCGGCTCAGCCGTATCCTGGAGAACATGGCCGATCTGGCCGTGAAGATGGCCCATTTGATCTCGACGTCCACAGAACTGCCTGCCTTCAATCGCCTGCGACCCATATTCCTGGAGATGGTCGAGTTGGCCAAAGCCATGGTCCGCGGATGTCTGGACGCCTTGGCCCAGCGCGACGTTCAGTCCGCCGGCCGAATCAGCCCGCGGTACGACCTGCTCGATGACCTTAGCCGCCGCCTCATGGAAGAAGCCTTGAGTTGGATGCTGGCGGAAGATCGTTTGGTCCGTCGGGGGATGAATATGATTCTGGCCGGACGGTTTCTGGAGCGCATCGGTGGCTTGGCCGTCATAGCCGCCGAAGAGGTGATCTATCTGGTGGAAGGCGCGGTTATCGAGAAAACCGGGACCGGCCTTCTTCCTCCAACTCAGAAAGGGCAGCGGGAATGAAAATTTTCGTCTGTGTCAAGCATGTGCCGGACACGGCGGTGAATATCACCATTGTCGGGCCTAATCAGATTGACGAGTCGGTCAGGTTCATCATGAACCCTTATGACGAGATCGCCATGGCCGAAGCGGCCCGGATCAAAAGCCTGCATCCGGGCAGTGAAGTGGTGGTCGTATGCTTGGGCAAGGAATCGGCGGTCAATTCCATCCGCCTGGCCCTGGCCCTGGGGGCGGATCGAGGCATTTTCATCAAGACCACGATCCGGCCGGACAGCGCCCTCACGGCCAGAGCCCTGCGGGCGGTCATTCAGGCCGACGGCCGGCCGGACCTGATCTTCACCGGCCGACACTCGATTGACAGCGAAGGCATGCAGACCGGTTTCCGGCTGGCCGCGGGTTTGGGTTTGCCGGTGGTGACCAACGTCAGCTCGTTGAAGATAACCGACGGCCGGGCTGTGGTGGAACGCGACATGGAAGCCGGATCGCGCGAGGTGATTGAAGTCAACTTGCCGTGCGTTATCGGCGCGGCGAAGGACCTGATCGACCCCCCCTATCCCAAACTGCCGGAAGTGATGAAGGCCCGGAAAAAGCCTATCAAAGAGATCGCCCTGGCGAGCCTGGGCTTAACCGTTCCTCTCGGCGGTCTGGAGATCGTGGAACTGGAAACGGCCCAAGAGACCCGGCGGCGTCAATTGATCAAGGGGGCTCCGGCGGAAATGGTCGACCAATTCGTGGAGGCGCTGTTTAGAGAAACCATCGTGTTTGAATCCGCCGTGGGGGCGGCCAACGAGGCGGTGAATCATGGGTGACAGGGTAGGCATCATCATCGAGGTCAAAGACGGCCGGCTTAAGAAGGCCAATTACGAGGTTATCACCGTCTGCCGGGGGGATGGCCGGGAGTTGTATGCCCTGCTCTTTGACGGGGCCGGGGCCTTATATAAGAAACCGCTCCAGGAGTATGGCGTCCATAAAATTGTGGAGATCGGGACCGACCGGGGACCGCTGGCCTGGAACCCGGAGACCTGGGCTCAGGCTATCCTCGGAGCGGTGGAGAAGTTCGGCTTGTCCACGGTGATCGGGCTTTCCAGCGCCAAAGGCCGGGACCTGCTGCCCCGGGTGGCCGCGGCCCTGGAAGCGCCGCTGGTCCTGGACTGTCAAGACGTTGACCTGGCCCGGCGGACGGCGGTGAAATCCCAGTTTTCCGGCCGGACCAAGGCCAAAATAAAACTGACGGGAAAACATTACCTTTACGGTCTCCGTCCGAACGTGGTGACGGCCCAACCGGCGCCGGTTCAGGCCGAAATAATAGCTTTCCCCGCTTCGGCCGGCCAACCGCGACTGACGATAGTCGAGACGCGGCCGGGTGAGACTCGAGGCGTGGACCTGAGCGAAGCCGACATCATCATCTCCGGCGGCCGGGCCATGGCCAGTAAGGAGAATTTCAAGATATTGAGGGCCTGCGCGGAAGTGATGACCGCGGCCGTCGGCGCCTCCCGGGCGGCCGTGGATTCCGGATACGCCTCCCAGGACATGCAGGTCGGACAAACCGGCAAGACCGTTAGTCCCAACCTTTATCTGGCCTGCGGCATCTCCGGCTCCATCCAACATTTCGCCGGCATGAAGACGTCCAAGATCATCGCCGCCGTCAACAATGACCCGGAGGCCCAGATTTTCGAGAAGTGCGACTACGGTCTCTTGGGCGATCTGTTCGAGGTTGTCCCGCTTTTGACTCAAAAACTGGCTCGAGCCTTGGGCCGCGGCCCGGCCAAATAACGGCCTAGGAGAGTAAAATGCGCGATCAAGCTAGGGTCGTGGTTATCGGTGGAGGCATCTTCGGCGCCAGCGTGGCTTACCACCTGGCCAGTATGGGCTGTTCGGACGTGGTCCTGGTGGAAAAAGGGGAGCTGACCAGCGGGACCACCTTCCATTCCGTGGGGTTGGTTTCTCAGTTCCGCACTTCGCCGGCTTTGATGGAAGTGATGAACTACACCATCCGGCTTTTTGACCAGCTCAAGGTTGACGCCGGTGAGAGCCTGGGCTGGCGGCGGAACGGCAGCCTGCGGCTGGCCTCGAGCCCCGACCGCCTGAAGGCCTTGAAACGGGAGGCCGGCCGGGCCAAAGCCATTGGTCTGAACGTGGACCTGGTCTCGCCCGAGGAAGCCAGGCGCCTCTTTCCCTATCTCTCCGAAGAAGATTTGTACGGCGCCGTCTACATACCCGATGACGGCTACATCGATCCCAACGGCATCACCACCGAACTGGCCAAACGGGCCCGTAAAATGGGCGTGGAGGTCCGCACCCAGACCAGGGTTACGGGCCTGAAACTCTCTCCGACCGGAGCGGTCAACCAGGTCGAGACCAACCGCGGGAACATCAAGACGGAAATAGTGGTCAACGCCGCCGGCCAGTGGGCCCCGAGGATCAGCCGGATGGTGGGAGTCTACACGCCCCTGGTCCCTCTTATGCACCAATACATAACCTTTAAACCCATTCCGGGTCACGAAGTCCCGCCGACCGCGCCGGTCGTGCGCGATCCGGACCACCTCTTTTACATTCGCGAGGAGGTTGGCGGCTTTCTGGTCGGCATCTTTGAAACCAACCCCAAGACCTGGGCCGAAGACGGCGTGCCTTGGGAATTCACGCAACAACTCCTGGACCCGGAATGGGAGCTGGTGGAACCGGCCCTGGAGATGGTTATGCGCCGGGTGCCTCTCCTGAACGAGGCTGAAGTGATCCAATGCGTCAACGGACCGGATGCTTTCACCCACGACGGAGCCTACGCCCTGGGTCCGGTCCCGGGCGTCAAAGGTTTTTACCTGGCCGCGGGCGGGTCCATCAACGGTATCGCCGGCGCCGGCGGGGTGGGCAAATGTCTGGCCGAATGGATACTCGAAGGCGAAACCTCCATTGATACCCACGAGATGAACGTCCGGCGTTTCGGGCCGCATCTGGCCGACCAGACCTGCTTGGCGGCGCGCGGACGTGAGGTCTACAAATATTATTACCACCTGAGGTACCCCCTTGACGAAAACGAATGGGGCCGTCCGGGCCGGACCAGCCCCTTCTATCCCCGCCTGAAGGAACTGGGTGCGGTCTTCGGCGAGAAGAACGGCTGGGAACGGGTCAACTACTTTGATCCGGGGAAACCCTGGCGCCTGGCCGGGGCCGATCAGAAGACCTGGGGCTGGGGCCGGCCGCCCTATTTCGACCTGGTGGCCCAGGAGGCCGAGGCTACCCGGCGGAACGCGGGACTTTTTGACCTGACCTCTTTCGGCAAAATCGAGGTGCGCGGTCCGGGCGCCTTGCCTTTCTTGCAGAGGCTGGCGGCCAATGACCTGGACCGGCCGGTGGGCGCGGTGACCTATACCCAGTTCCTTAACGCCAAGGGCGGCATCGAGAGCGATTTGACCGTGACCCGTCTGGGGCCGGACTCCTTCCGTCTTATAACCGGGACGGCCTTCCTGTCCAACGATCTGGGCTGGATCAAGCTGCATCTGCCGGACGATGGCTCGGTTGAAGTCTCGGATGTGACCCTGGACTGGGGCTGCCTGGGCCTGTGGGGACCTCAAGCCCGGAAAGTCCTCCAGTCCGTGACCCATGACGATGTCTCCAACCAGGTCTTTCCGTACATGACCGCCCGGGCTATTTCGATCGTCGGCCTGAAGGTTTTGGCTCAAAGAACCAGTTACGTGGGCGAACAGGGTTGGGAAATCTACGTCCGTCCCGCGGATGCTCTCGAGGTCTACGACATCTTGCTGGCGGCCGGCCGGGAATTCGGCCTGCGGCCGGCCGGATACAAAGCCTTGGACAGCCTGCGCCTGGAAAAAGGCTTCCTGTATTGGAGCGGGGACATCACCCCCAAGGACAACCCCTTGGAATCGGGCCAGGGCAGGTTCGTCAAGCTCGATAAAGGCGACTTCATCGGACGAACCGCGCTTCTGAAGATCAAGGAACGAGGACTCAGAACCAAGATGTGCCCGGTGGTGATCGAGGCCGCCCCAGAACTGCTGTATGGCGGCGAATCGGTCTTTATCGAGGGTCGCCTGATCGGCCGCCTGCGCAGTGGCGGCTACGGCCACACCGTGAAAAAGAGCCTGGGTTTGGTCTATTTGCCCGTAGAAATGGCCACACCGGGTCACAAAATCGAAGTGGAGGCTTTCGGTCAACTTTATACCGGTGTAGTGGCCCCGGCGGTCCTGGTCGATCTCGAGGACGAGAAAACGAGAGCCTAGCCCCGGCATGAATTCCGGGAGAAACCCTGGCCCCAGCCCAGACAGCCGCGGTCTTAATCCAGACCGCTGCCCCTGACCCGTGATCGAGACGGAGTAGCGGTCAGGCCTCACCCTATGTTACAATCAGGTTACAATTTGAAGGTAGTCGCCGGAAATATCTTAGGTCAAAATAAATGTCATTGAATTACTAGGCGATAGGCCCATTGGAGTAATGGACAGACCGATCCCCAAGATTCTTTTTGACCCTCAGGACTACGAACTCCTGAATATGGTCAATGACATCCGTAATCGGGAAGAGTCGCGGAAGTACCTGAAAAAATTGTTTGAACCCTATCTGCATCCCGACGGGATCAAGGAGATGGCCGCGCCCAAGGACCTGCGCATCGCCTACGCCGTCACCAACCTGCTGGGCTCCCTCGAGGCCGGCAAGGCCTCTGACCGCTTGGGCGCCTTGCGCTCGGTCAAGGACGAGGTCCTGCACACGGCGCAAAGCTATTTGAGAGTGAACACGGCCCGAGTGTTGCTGCAGATCATGAAGGAATTGATCCGGGCCCAGGGAGATTTCCAACGGCAACTGGAATTGGCCCATGACTTCCGGACCGTGGCTGCCGGCAAACCCCGGAAGGTGCGGGCCATGCTCCAGCGTTACCATTTATTGGAAATGCCGGAGGAATGGAACCAGATCGCCTTTGACCACCACGTCCACGATGCCAACACTAAAGGGCGGAAGACCCCGACCCACCTGGTCATGGACGCCTGGATCAAGGGCATCCGGCGCCTGACCGTGGTCTATTATAACCATGTCCGCACCGAAGCAGTGGCCGAGTTGATGGAAGCGGCGGAGATCATGGGCCTTAAGATACGGGTGGGCGTGGAATTGGCGGCCAGGTTCCACGATCGCTACGTGTTTCTCTTCTGGGAGCCGCGCGGTTTTTCCGGACCCCAGAACTTCATCCAGTTTCTGACCGAAGGACCGGTGGCGGAGTTCATGGCTGAAGGCCGCAAAGTGTCTGAATATCAGCAGGCCCATGTACTGCGCGTCCTCCAGGAATTCAACAACCGGCACCGGTTGACCCTCAATGAAACATTTGACCTCGATCTTCAACCTTTGGCAGAGGGCGACTTCCTGGCTTTTGTCGGCCTGGGCCAGCCCTCGCTCCTTCACCTGGCCCGATATATTTACAATCACGTCGTCCCGGCCCTGGAGACCCGAGCGGCCGAACTGCGTGAACGATATGACCACGCCGATCCGGAAGAACGCCAAAAGATATCCCATCTGGTCAATGAAATGGGTCAAATGGACTCGGAGACTATCCATGAGAAATTTCTGCGTCCGGAAAGCAACCCTGCCCTGCCCAATCCCCATGTTCCTCGGGACGGACCGGAGGTTCCCGACCTGCTCAAGTTAGCCAGCCAGGAAATATTGAATCGTATAGGTCAGTTTCGTGCCGGTTACCGGATCACGCTCAACTTGAGCGACCTGACCGTCGAGGATGTGATTGAGCTTCTTTACGACTGCCAAGGTAAGATCACTCACCTGGAAATCTTCAATTTAAAGGATTACACCGCCGGCAAGACGGCCCACCAGGCCGACATCAGCGAGTTGCAGCGGGTCATCAACCAGGGCAACGTCATCAGATTGAAAAAAACTATCCGGGGGATCATCCAGCGGGTGGAAGAGTCCGGCCGGCCGGACGCGGCCGAGCGGGTCCAGAAACTGACCGCCATCCTCCACGACATCGCCACCTTGAAGAATTACTACAAGGATTCGCCGCTCAAGAGCCGCATCGGCAGCGACTCCACCGGTCGCTCCCGGCACTTGCCCGGCATGGGTCTGGTGATTAAAAATACACTACCCGCCCGCGTCAGCCGACAGATAGATGGAACGCCCCTGTCTTCTTTTGAAACCATCCCGGTCAAGACCGAGGTTCACCGGCGGGCGACTTTCATGCCCCCGCCTCCAGCCAACACCTGGCTGCGCGGGCTGCAACGCCTGGTCAATCGGTTGCCGGGGTTGGGCCTGATCGGGATGAAGGGCCAAGTCGATTGGGTGGTGAAGTTCGAGGCACCTCACCTGGAGAAGCCGGGCAATATCGCCATGCTGGGCGGGGTGCGTGACGGCGGCGAAAGGGGGAACGGCTACAGGCTGGACCAGACGCCGCCCTCGGCCCGAAAAACGGAGGTCTCCTGGAGTTATTTGAATACCGGCCTCAAGAATCTTCTGAAGGTGATCGTTGGCTTCATTCCGGCCTTCCTGACTTTTGCCCTGACCAAAGACTGGTGGTTGCTGGCCTATTTTGGAGCGGTCATCTGGTTTGGGATCACCGGGCTGCGCAACATCCTTCAATCGGTTCTGGGTGGAGGCGGACTGGGGAGGTCTCCGGCCTTGACCTGGAGAAACTATATCAGTTGGGAAAGGATAGCCGATTCACTGCTCTACACCGGTTTCTCCGTACCCTTGCTGGACTACTTGACCAAGACCCTCCTGTTGGACCAGGCCCTGGGCATCAATACGACCTCCAACCCCCTGGCCCTGTATTCGGTCATGGCCCTGGTTAACGGTATTTATATATCCGGCCATAACGTCTGGCGTGGCCTGCCGCGCGGGGCGATCGTCGGCAACTTTTTCCGCAGTGTCTTGTCCATACCCCTGGCGTTGGTTTTCAACAGCCTGGCCGGAGCCGTCCTGGGGTCCGTCGGCGTGACCGGGGTCAACGCCGCGCTCCAGAAATGGGCGGCCATCATCTCCAAGGCCGCCTCGGACTGCGTGGCCGGCCTTATCGAAGGCGCCGCCGACCGGCGCCAAAACATCAGCATGCGTTCCTGGGACTACGACCGTAAGTTGGGCCAACTCTTCGACACCTACGCCAAACTGGAACTGCTCTTCCCCGACGCCGACGTCCTGGAAATGCTGGCTTCGCCCAAAGCGTTGATAAGGACCTTGAGCCGGGAAGCCAGCGACCTGGAAAAGATATTGATCATCAACGCCCTGGACCTGCTCTATTTCTGGATGTACCAGCCCCGGGCCCGCGGCGTGCTCAAAGCCAGGCTCAAGAGCCTCTCCGAGGAGGAGAGGCAGATATTAGAGAGGAGTCAAACCGTTCTCCATCGCCATAAAGAAGTCAGCCAGATATTCGTGGACGGCCTGGTGGGCAAGAAATTTTCCCGGGCCTTATCGTTTTTTTTGGACCGTTCCGAGGAATACCTCCGAGATATGCGCCGGCTGGTGGCCCGAGCTGCCTCGGGGGGCGGCCCCTACGATCCGTGATGGCCGTCTGATTCAGGGGCGCACGGCTGTGCGCCCCTACAAATATAATGCCCGCCCTGCGTCCATGTGTTTCGTGGTGCCGGTCGGGGCCGGGGCGCATGTCCCGCGAAACGGATTGGGCGCACATCCCGCGTTTCGGGGGACGCCCCTACCTAGATGGCCCGCGTCTTCTGTAGGGGCGCACTGCGTGCGCCCGCGAACCGCCAGCCTGGGGCGATACGTCATTTGGGGCGCGCGGCCGCGCGCCCTAGCTTAATCGCCCTCGACCCGCCGATGGATTTTATTACCAGTCCTCCGGTTATTGCTTACTTCTCCACCTCAAACAGACATTCCTCGATGATGTTCAAGGCCTGATCCATCTCGGCCCGGGTGATGGTCAGGGCCGGAGTCAAGGTGATGATGTTGCCCATGGTCAGTTTGAAGCTCAAGCCTTTGGCCAAGGCCCGATACATGACTTCTTCGGCTTCTTCGACCGCCCGTTCCCGGGTGACGCGGTCCCGGACCAGTTCCATTCCCAGCAGCAGGCCCAGGCCGCGCACGTCGCCGATGAGGCAATGACGGTCCTTCATCTCGGTCATCCACGCCAGGGCGTAACGCCCCAACTCGCGAGCGTTACCGGCCAGATCATGCTTCTCGATGTAATTTATCGCCGCCAGGGCCGCGGCACAGGCCACGGGGCTCTTTTCGTGGGTGTAGTGTCCCAGGGCTTGTTCCGCGGCCACGTCCAGGTCGGCCCGGGCCATGAGGGCCGCCAGGGGAAAGACGCCGCCGCCCAAGCCTTTGCCGATAACCAGCATGTCCGGGACCACGTCGAAATTCTCGCAGGTGAACATCCTGCCGGTGCGGCCCAGGGCGTGGGGAATTTCGTCGAAGATCAGCAGCGCGCCATGCCGGTCGCAGGCCCGGCGGATGGCCGGCCAGTACTCCGGCTTGGGCACGTAAGGAGTGCTCCGCACGGGTTCGGCGATAACCGCGGCGATGTCCCCTTCTTTTTCCAGCACGTACTCCACTAATCGGGCGCAGGTCAGGTCGCAGCCGCCCCGCTTGTAACAACCATAGACGCAGTGGTATTCGTCCGGCGGCGGTACATGTTCGGTTCCAGGAAGCAGTGGGCCGATGTTCTGCCTAAACACGGCTTCGCCCCCGATGGAGATGGCGTCCAAGGAGGCTCCATGAAAAGAATCCCACATGGAGATGGTTTTGTGCCGGCCGGTGGCCACCCGGGCCAGCTTGAGGGCCAGGCCCATGGCGCCGGTTCCTCCGGGACAGAACAGGACCTTGTTCAGGTTGCCCGGGGCCAACTGGGCCAGTTTCCTGGCCAGGTCCACGGCCACGCGGTTGGTATAACGCCGGGTGCAGAACGAAAGCGTATCCAGTTGAGCCTTGACCGCGGCGATGACTTCCTGGTTGGCAAACCCCACCTGGTGGACGTTGTTCCCGTGGAAGTCCAGATACCGCCGGCCTTGAAGGTCCTCGATGTACGCCCCTTCGCAGCCCCTCAAAGCGTTGAGGCACGGCGTAGACAGGGACTGCCGGAGGAAGTATTGGGCGTCTTCGGCCAACAGGGCCTGGGTTTCGGAATCGATATGCTTATCCAGCCACTCCTGGCGGCGGGTCGAAATGTTGACGTCGCCTTCGGATTTATGAATCGAAGTCACAAAATTCCTCCTTTCGGATTTATTCAGATCAGTTTCGGCGGGATGGCGAAATCGTCTCCAACCGCATTGTCGATCAAAGGTTTCTCAAGCTAAACATTATCACCTTTTTTATAGCTAAAAGTTATGTCAAACCTAATATAATGTCATTTGAAATCATAATTTTTATTATATGATATTTTAAAATTTTATGTCAATATTATGATGCTTGAACAGAGAAGAAAACGTTCAGTCGTTGACTTAAGCCTGTTCGGCTGGGTGTGTTCACCGCAATTCAGTTGAGGTTAATCAAGTTATTGACAACAATATTCCATAATATAATGAAGTTTGGATGTTTCACGGTCTCACTGAACTCGTGATTTCACCTTCCGCATCTGCAAGGGGCCGAGCCATGAACAATGGTAATCAGGAAATGATCAACAGGTCCTGGGCGGTTTTTCCCGGCGGCAGTCTGGGCGAATACAACCTCCCCCGGGAACTGTCGGTGGTCTTGGTTCGAGGTCAGGGGGCTCATGTTTGGGACACTTCCGGACGTGAGTTCGTGGACTTCACCATGGGTTGGGGGTCGGTCATTCTAGGCCATGCCCATCGGGCCGTGGTGGAGGCCGTGAAGCGACAAGTGGAACTGGGATCGAACTTTTCGCACGTTTCGGCCCCGGCTTTGGAGTTGGCCGAGGAACTGGTCCGGGCCGTGCCTTGCGCGGAAAGAGTGAGGTTCTGCGCTTCCGGAACCGAGGCCACCATGTACGCGGTCCGTTTTGCCCGGGCTTTTACCGGGCGGGACAAGATAGTCAAGTTCGAGGGGGCCTACCACGGGGCCAACGAGTTTGGGGCCATAAGTCTGTTTCCCCGGAGACTGTTGGACTTCCCCCGTCCGAACCCTACTTCGGCCGGCGTGCCCGAGTCGGTCCGGCGGGACGTCTTGATAGCTCCGTACAACGATCTGGCCACAACGGCCCGGATCGTGGAGGAAAACGCTGGAAGTCTGGCCGCGGTGATCGTCGAACCCCTGCACCGGTGCACCCCGCCCCAACCAGGCTTTCTGCCGGGTCTGCGGGAATTAACCAGAAAGTTCGGTCTTCTGCTTATCTTTGACGAATGCGTCACCGGGTTCCGCCTGGCTTATGGCGGGGCCCAGGAATATTACGGGGTCGTGCCTGACTTGGCCGCCCTGGGTAAAGCCTTGGGCGGAGGGTATCCGGTGGGCGCGGTGGTCGGCCGGGCGGACGTCATGGAACTCTGCCGGGAGTCGGATTTGGGCCAAGACCGTTACGTCTGGTACGCCAGCACCCTGGGCGGCAACCCGGTCACGGCGGCGGCGGCCCTGGCCACCTTGGCCCAGTTGCGGCGGCCGGGGAGTTTTTCCCGGCTGTTCGAGCTGGGACAAGTTCTGCGCCAGGGATTTAAGGGAATCATCCAGGAACTGGGTCTGGCCGCCCAGGTCTTGGGTGATGGGCCTTTATGCGCCTTGTCTTTCACCTCGGAAGAGGTGGTGGACTATCGGAGCGCCTTCCGCGCGGACAAGGATAAGGCCCGGGCCTTTGTCTTAGGCCTGTTCCGCCGCGGCGTCTTCCTTAACCCCATGTCCACCAAGCTCTATGTGTCATTGGCCCACGGCGACCAGGACCTCGAGGCCATCCTGGCCGCGGCCCGCCTGGTCTTGACCGGGATTTCATCAGGATCGGGACTTTGAGCGTCCAGCCTGGCCCAGACCACCGGCCCAAATGGCGGCCTCAATTCACCGTCCTGCTCCTGATGTGGCTGGTGTACGGTTGTTTTTATTTGAATAAACTCAACCTGGCCCCCGTCATCCCTTTGATCATCGCCGACCTCGGCCTTTCCCACGCCCAAGTGGGTCTGTACAGCGCGGCCTTTTTTGCCCTGTATTGTGTCACCCAGATTCCGTGGGGTTATTTGAGTGATCGCTGGGGTCCGCGAAAAGTAATCTCCCTGGGTGGACTCATTTCCGTGGGCGCCAACGTCTTTTTCAGCCTGAGCCCAGGACCCTTGTATATGACCGTGGCCCAAGGCGCCAACGGCCTGGGACAGGGTTCGGGGTGGGGGCCCAGCGTCAAGCTGTTGAACAACTGGTTTGCCCCGGCCGAACGAGCCCGAGCCTTAGGCGCCTATACCACCTGCATTTCACTTTTCACCATCCTGACTTACAACCTGTCCGGTGCCGTCGGCGGCCATTTCGGCTGGCGGGTCAGCTTCCAGCTTATGCCCTTGATTCTACTGCTGGCGCTGAGCCTTTTCCGGCTGACCATCCGAGACCATCCGCCGGCGCCCGAAATGACGCCCAGACCAAGTCCGAGCGACGAGCCCAGACGGCGTCTAAGAGACGAAAGGAAGCTGCGGAAAGTTCTGACCCAGAGCCCTGTCTTGTTGGCCTCGATGGGTTTCTTGTGCTCGACCTACATCACCTACACCAATTTAATTTGGCTGCCCACCTACTATTATGAACAGTTCGGTTTCAGCGTGGCCCAGTCGGGACTATTGGCCAGCCTCTATCCGGCCCTGGGTCTGCTGGCCCGGCCCATGGGCGGATATCTGTCGGACGTCAGCCTGGGCGGTCGGCGGAAGCCTTTGCTGTTGATCTCCTTCCTGGGCATCTGCCTGGGAAATCTTATATTATCCCAAACCGTTCATATTGAATGGGCGGTCGGCTTGCTGGCCTGGATCGGGCTGTGCGATCAGTTGATGGGGGCGTTGTTCTTCGTCATTCTACTGGACAGCCTGCCGCCGGACCTCGCCGGGACTGGCGCGGGCCTGATGAACGCCTGTGGGCAGCTGGGCAGCATGGCCTCCATGTTCTTTTCCGGATTGCTCATGGATGTTTTCCATGGCTATGGACCGGTTTTCTTGTCCCTCAGCCTGGTGGCCTTGATCGGCTTGGTCATGGTCGGGCTGGTTCGGGAAAAAGGAGACCGCTCCATCCGGACTTAAGCTTACTGATTTCAATGACGGTAATTCAAGGGTTCCGTCGTAATTGACCTGGACCTTGATTTCCGCGGACCGGTTCGTTATCTTAAAATACCAATATCTGGAGATGGTATGATATTAATTACCTTGACTTGGTTTTTCAGAATAATACTGCCTTACGGTAACGATAGCGAATGGGAAAGAATTCACGTTGGATCGTTCAACGCTCATGACTATAACTAAATTTCATTAATAAACTGAGATTATTTACCTTGACTGTCAGAAAGACGGCGATATATGTTTTATCTATTGAAAATAGAAATAGAAGTAGTAAAGCAGGCCCAGAGTCGCGCCATAAATTTTCCAGGTTACTCCGTCCTTCGGTCTGAGGACTAAGGTTCTCTTATGCGGGTTGGACGTGAACCATTTTATGAATAAAAACGGCCTTCATGCGATCGGATAGTTAGTCATTGTGGGCGAATTGTTCAACCTGGCGATGATGGAATACAAATAAACAACAGTCTAGCGTGGAGGAACAGGAATGTCGAGAGACCCGCTGTTTCGCAGAAAGACGGCCATTGGATACAAGACGGAAGAAAAGACCGTTCTCCGGGGATATGATCTAAGTGAATTGGCCGAAGAAGGTTATTCCTTCTATGATGCCATGTTCGTTCTGTTTCAGGGTCGCATCCCCACCGAAGCCGAAGAGAAGATGCTCAAGTACGAAATGGGCGAGTTCATGGAGCATTCCATGTCGCCCTCGGCGGCGGCGGCCATCGGCGTCATAGCCGGCCGGCCGAACCTGCCTTGCGCCGTGGCCGCGGCGGTCAACACTTTCGGTGGAGTTCATGGCCCGGGGGCGGCGCACAGCTACATGATGAACAAGTATATCGAGCGGGCCCGGGTGGAAGGCCGGACCCTGGATGAGATGGCCAAGATACTGGTGGATGAATACATGGACAACGATAAGCCGGTCATGGGCATGGGTCAGCCTCAGCACGTGGACGGCGACCCCAGGGCGGAACCGACCCACATCAAACAGGAAGAGCTGGGCGTGGACGGGGTCTACCTCGAGTTCCAGCGAGCCGTCGAGAAATATTTTCATGAACGGCGGGCTCGAGAAGGCAAGCGGAGAGTGGGGGTCAACGTGGTGGGGGCGGCCAACACCGCCCTGATGGACATCGGCTTCTCCCCCAATGCCGGGTGGTGCATCGGCAGCGTCAGCCGGGCCTACAGTTGCGCGGCCCACGCCTTGTTCAACATGAAGAGAGGGCGCGCCTGGGCCGCCTCCAAGGCCGAACCCATGGTCCAGATGCTGGACCTGTCCATGATCAAGTACGTGGGACCGCCGGACCGACCGGTGCCCAGCCAGGAAGAGCGCCAGAACCATGCCCAGAAGCAGAAAGAAGAAGGAGAGTATAAAAAATGGGTTATCTAGACGATCCCCGGCTGCCCTACGATTATCGTAAACGGCCCTACGGCACCGTTTCTCTGGATACCAAACGGGCCCCGTTCCAATGGGTATCCGAGGTTGCTTATAAGAACCCTTACCGCATCGTCACCCGCGGCTACGACACCACCGAACTGGTGGAAGCCGGCTACGGCATGCTGGATATAATCTTCATCGACTTCCAGTCCAGGATACCCCTGGTGGAAGAAGAAAAGATGCTCAACTACATAATGATCCTGGCCCTGGAAGACGGTCTGTCCCTGCCGGCGGCCATGTCCAGAATCGTAGCCCAGTCCAAGACTTTTTTGACCCAAGCCTGCGGCACTTCCATCCTCGCCTTCGGCCACGCCTACGGCGCGTACTCGGCTTTCGGCAACCGGCTCCTGACTTACCTGGATCGGGCGGCCAAGGAAGGCCTGGACCTGGCGGCGGCGGCCGAGCTTCTGGTCAAAGAGAACAGGGACGAGGAGGCCTTGGGCGTGTCTGACCTGATGCTCAAGGACCCGGCGGCCAAACGCATTTTCGCCCGAGCGGAGAAGTTGGGGGTGAACGGCCGGTACATCGCCTTTACCCAGGAGATCGTGAAAGCCGCTCAGAAATTGATGCCCGGCCCGGTGGACCTGGACATGCTGGGGGCCACCGGCGCGGCCATGATGGACTTGGGCTTCACCCCGGAAGCCATTTGGGCCATCGTCGCCGTGACCCGTTCCTTCGGCGCCGGCGCCCACTATATCGAGGAAGTGGAACGGGGCTCATACGTCAAACTCGGCCAGGAACTGACTCCCCGGGAAGACTATGACGGCCCGCCGGACCGACCCGTGCCGCCACTTGAGGACCGGGCCAAAAATGCCCGGTCCGCCCAGACCCACACCGTGGACGAATGGAAGAAGGCCTTTGAAGAGCGAAAGAAGCTGCTGGGCAGCGGGTTCGCCATCGTGGAACAGATTGAAGACCCCAGCAAGAAGACCGGCGTGGAAAAAGTGGGTAAGAAATAGCCGGCCCTGAAACTTACGGGTCAAGCCCCGGCGGCCGGCCCGAAGGACTGAAGGAGTAAAAGAGAGGTTATCATGGAGGTCGTCAAACCGGTTAAAAGAAACGTGCTGTTGAACCCTGGACCCGCTACCACCACCGATTCGGTCAAGTACGCCCAGGTCGTGCCGGACATCTGCCCGCGGGAAGAAGAGTTCGTTCAGGTCATGGCCGAACTGAGGCGGGAGTTGGTCAAGGTCGTCCACGGCGACCCGAATAAATATACTTGCGTTCCCTTCGCCGGTTCCGGCACGATCATCCAGGATGTGTGCGTCAACTCCCTGGTCCCGGCCGGCCAGAAGCTCTTGATCGTCAACAATGGGGCCTACGGCGCCAGGATGGCCGAGATCGCCGACTATTATCATATCCCCTGCGTCAACCTGAAGTTCTCCACCACTGACCTGCCGGACCTGGCCGCGGTCGGTAAAGCCTTGGATCAAGATAAAGACATCGCCGTGGTGGCCGCCGTTCATCACGAAACCGGGACCGGGGTATTGAATCCCATCCAGGAGATCGGGCAGTTGACCCGCGACCACAATTGCACCTTCATCGTGGACACCATCTCCACCTACGGCCTGATTCCCGTTGACCTCGAAAAGATGAACATCGATTTCTGCATGTCCTCGGCCCAAAAAGGAATGGCGGCCATGACCGGCCTGTCCTGGGTGGTGGGCCGGACCGATGAAATCAAGAAATCCAAAAACTATCCAACCCGTTCTTATTACTGCAACCTCTATCTCCAGTACGACTATTTTGAAAAGACCGGTGAGATGCACTTCACCCCGCCGGTCCAGAACATTTACGCCTTGCGTCAGGCGATCAAGGAGCACTGGGAGGAGGGGGAACAGGCCAAATGGGAGCGCCTGACCAGGTGTTGGAAGGCCGTTCACCAGGGTCTGGCCGAGATGGGCTTGGAACAGGTCATCCGCAAGGAAATCCAGAGCCGGCTGGTAACCACCGTCAAGGCCCCCCAGGACCCGCGCTTCAGCTTCCAGAAGCTGCATGATTATTGTTACGAACGGGGTTTCACCATATATCCCGGCAAGATGTTCGGCCTCGAGACTTTCCGCCTGTGCAACCTGGGCCGGATCACGCCCGAGGACATCGAGGCCTTCTTTGTGGTGGCCAGGGAAGCTTTCCAGGAGATGGGCTTCTCGCTACCGATTAAACAGGGCTGAAGGAAAACCAAACCCAGGATGACGGAGGGGCATGATCCCGTCCCGCCTAGGGCGGGAGACCGCCCCCGTGAAGAATGACGTTGATCGCCGATGATATAGGGGCGGTCCCGCGTCCCAGCGGAATTATCCCCGCCCGAAGACGGACGGATAAGAAGTCTTAAATATACTTCAAGTGACGGGAGGGTAAATATAACCATGTCCGAGGATATCAAAGAAATGTATGATCGGGCCAGGAAGGCCTTCGAAATCGTCGAGTTCTGGCCCCAGGACAAGGTGGACGAGATGGTCCAAGCCGTGGGCTGGGAATGGATGAGAGAGGACGTGCGGAAAAAACTGGCCCACCTGGCGGTGGACGAATCCAATCTCGGCGTTTATGAAGACAAATTCAACAAGATAGCCAACAAAACCCGCGGCACTTTGCGGGACATGATGGGCGTCAAGACCTGCGGGGTGGTCGAGGTGGACGAAAAAAAGGGCCTCATCAAGATCGCCAAGCCCGTCGGGGTCATCGCCAACGTGGTGCCCTGCACCAACCCCGAGTCCACGGTCTGCTGCTTGGGCCTGAGCATACTCAAGACCAGGAACGCCATGATCGTATCCCCTCACCCCCGCACTCAAGCCACCACCTACGAGACGGTCGAGCACGGCCGCAAGGCCCTCCGCAAGATCGGCGCGCCTGAAGACCTCATGCAGTGCATTAAGAACACCAGCCACGAGAAGACCTCGGTCCTGATGGCCGGCTGTGACTTTGCCGTAGCCACGGGAGGCGCGGCCCTGCACAAGGTCGTTTACGCCGCCGGCGTGCCGGCCCAGACCGTGGGCGCCGGCAACGTGGTCTCCATCGTGGACGATACGGTGGATATCCCCTCCACGGCCCGCAAGATCAGAATGTCCAAGGTCGCCAACAACTCGGCTTCCTGTTCCTCGGAAAACGCCGTGGCCATCCATGATAATGTTTACGACCGGATGATCGAATGTTTGAAGAACGAAGGCGGCTATCTGTGCGGCGCCGAGGAAAGGGAAACCCTCAGAAAGTGCATGTGGCCTGACGGCAGGGCTCTCAACCGCGACGTGGTGGCCAGATCGGCCAAGTTCATCGCCGACCTGGCCGGACTCAAGGTGCCGGACAACACCAGGATACTCATGGTTCTAGGCGAAAAGATCGGCAGGGAAGACAGGTTCTCCGGCGAAAAAATATCCCCGGTCCTCACTATTTGGCGGTGGAACGATTTCGACGAATTTTTGATAAGATTAAGAAAGATACTCAAGTTCTCCGGCGAGGGACACTCTGTTTCCATTCACAGCCTGCGCGAGGACCGTCATTTGCGCCTGGGTCTGTGGGCCAACGTGGGCCGCGTCGTGGTTAACATGCCCCACAGCTACGCCAACAGCGGCGGTTGGACCTCCTGGCTCCCCACCACCGACACTTTGGGCGGCGGCACTTGGGCCGGCAACATCACTTCGGAAAACATCAACTGGCGCCACTTCCTCAACTATACCTGGGTGGCCAAGCCCACCCCCGAGTGGATTCCCACCGACGAAGAACTGTTTGGCGACTACTTGAAGAAGTGGGGTCGAGATTAACGGGCTGGAAAACAATCGGTCAGTGGGTCCCGCTGCCGGCGGGACCCCGGCCGGGGCATGGGTGGAACCTGAGGGAACCTTGATCGAGATTTACCGTTACCGGGCGGGACTCGGCCGGGAGAGTCTGTTTTCATGATCAGCGCCTTTCTTTTCGATTTCGGGCAGACCTTGGTGGATTCGGCCACCGGCTTTCGATCCGCCGAAAAGGTCGCGGAAAAAAAGGTCTTTGACCACCTGGGCCTGACGGATTGGGAGGTGTTCCTGTCCTCGTATCGCCGGGTGCGGAAGGAGTTCCACGGGCGGTCTAACTTTTCCCGAAAAGACCTCTGGGCCGAGATATACCGTTCATTCAGCCGTCAGCCGGACTTGGAACTGCTGGAACAGTGGGAGGATGAATACTGGGACCAGGTCAAAGCCGAGACCAGGCCTTTCCCGGAGACGGAAACAGTCCTTCAAAAGCTCGAGACCACCTTTCGTCTGGGTCTGATCACCAACACCCAAGGTCAAAAGAAAACGGATACTCACCGCCTCAGCCAGTTTCCCGGGCTGGAACGGTTCTTCGAAGTGATTGTCGTGGCCGGGGAAGGAGGCCTGGCGCCCAAGCCGGACCCCAGGCCTTTCCACCAATGTCTCGAACTCATGGGCCTGAAACCCAGGCAAGCGGTCTATGTCGGCGATGATTGGCGGATAGATATCCGCGGCGCCGAAGGCGTGGGTCTGAGGCCCATCTGGCTCCAGCATCACCTGGTCCGGCGAAACTGGCCGGACGTCGAAACTTCCGTCCTGGTCATCAATAGCCTGGACCAGTTGCTGGATCACGAACTGATGGGCCCGGTGCTGGGTCCGGGTCAGGTCAAAAAGATCGGTTAGGCCAGGGATGGCGTGGACCGGCTATATTTTTCACACCACTGAAAGGTGGTCTCGACCAGGGTTTTGAGCGGCGGCGAGAAGTATTTATCACGGTGGTGAATCATATACAGCTTCCGGTTTACGGAAAGGTTGGCGATAGTCGTGGCTTTGAGCCTCCCGGACTGGATTTCGTCCCGGGCCACGCTTTCGCTGATGATGGCCACGGCGGCGCCGCGTTCCACGGCCCGCTTGATGAACTCGTTGCTGGATATTTCCAGGGAGACCTTCAACGACAGGCCGCTGTGCTCGATGAACTCATCCACGATCGTCCGGGTGAACGATCCTTTTTCGTGCAGGATGAAAGGTTGGCCGGCCAAGTCCTTTTCCTCCAGGGACTTCTTGGACCCCAAGGGGTGTCCGGATGGAGTTATCAACACTAATCGGTCTTCCAGTATTTCCCGGGCTTCCAGCTTCTCATGCTCGACCATGTGGGAAACGAATCCCAAGTCATTGTTGAACAGAACGGTGTTGCCGATAACCTGATCATTGGGTAGGATTTCCAACGAGACCCTGATTTGTGGGTTGGCCTTATTAAAATCGGTGATGATGTAGGGCAGGAAATAGGCGCCGACGGTTTCGCAGGCATGGATGCGGATGCTGCCGCTCGTCCGTTGCTGAAATTCACGAATGGTTTGTTCGGCCCGTCCTTCCATTTTGAAGAGTTCGTCAGCGATTTCATACAGGACCTTGCCGGCGTCGGTCGGCGCCCATTTTTTGCCGAACCTGTTCAGGAATTTCAGACCGTAATGGTCTTCCAGGCGCCCGATGGCCTTGGTCACGGCGGGTTGGGTGATATATAACGCCTCGGCCGCCGCGGTCATACTTTTATATTTGACCACGAAATAGAAAGCTTTAAGCTGATTGAGGTTCACGCAATGACCCCGTAAACAAGATATGTAACAATATAAAGAACATGAACAGGGTGCAATAACGAACCGGAAATAAACGTAACGCTACTGTCACAAAAAAGCCATGTTATTTCAATATATATTTGCCGCATCCAGGAAGGCAAGCGGCTTATATCGGTGAATCGGATCTTTCCATCGGTCCTTGTCCCGGGCCTTCTCCGGTCCAGGCGATGGGACCTGGCGGCTGGACGGCCTGGTACTTTCAGTCCTGAGTGTTTGGGGCTGGTCGCCGCGGAGAGATTCTGATAAGCCAATCAAGGGCAGACGCTGATTTGGCCTCACCAGGACTTAAAACAGAAAGGAGGGATGCGCACCAGGGTTAAGTAACGTGCCTCAAGCAGTCGGCTGGGTCATTGGGATGAGCAAACGTATTTCATTTGGAGGGAGGAAAAAGATGAAGTTTAAACTGTTGGCTGTAATCGGTCTCGTCGTGGTCATTGCCTTGTCCTTCTCGGCTAACGCCCTATGGGCGGCGGATTCGGTGAACGCCTATATGGGCTTCTCCAGGGAAGTCAACGAAGCCTTGGCCAAGAAGATACAAGAAAAGACAGGCATCGAAGTCAAAAACATAACACTGTCCTGGGGTGAGATTTGGGCCAGGCTGCTGGCGGAAGCCCCTCGGTTCAACGCCGATATGGTTTTATCCTTTGGGGCGGCCCAGGCCATAGACGGGACAAAAAAAGGTTATTACGAAGCGTATAAATCTCCGGCCTGGAACGATATCACGGCGGAATTCAAATCTCCGGCCGGCGCCTACTATGCCTTCGGCACCTTCTCCTTCCTGCTGATCGGCAACAAGACCAAGCTGGCCGAAAAAGGCTACGCCATGCCCAAGTCGTGGAAAGAACTTGTGGACGCCAAGTGGAAAGGCCAGATCGTGGCTCCTTCCCCCCGGACTTCCGGCACGGCCTTCATGATCAACTATTCGTTCCTCCAGCTTTATGGGGAAAAAGAGGGCTGGAATTACCTTACGGGACTGGACAAGAACATGGCCCAGTATACCAAGAGCGGCAACGCTCCGACCGACCTGGTGGGTCGAGGCGAATACCTCTTGGGGATTACTTCCGATGAGAACGTGCTGAAACGGATCAAGGACGGCTACCCCATAGAATGGGCCGTGCCCAAGGAAGGCATCGGGTACGAAGGCAACTACTGCACCATCCTTAAAGGGACCCAGAAACTGGCCCTGGCCAAAAAGATCATGGACTTCCTGGGCTCCAAGGAAGCCAGCGAATTTATCGCCTCCATGGGCTACTTCCCTCCCCGGCCCGGCATCCCCAGCGCGCTGTACGGCGCGACCAAGCCCGCGTACATCAAATTGGACCACGGCGTGGCCGTCGCGAATCGCACCAAGATTCTCAACGAATGGAAGTCCAGGTTCATGATGAAGGAAGCCAAGGACGCCAAGGAAGCGGCCGACAAGAAAGAAGCCGAGGAAAAGGCGAAGAAGCAATAATGAGGTTGAGGGCTGATCGTATTATTATTATTTTCCAGAAGCCGGCGTAGTCCGAGCCTGTTGCGCAAACGCAGATCGTCCCTGATATGATTGACGGACTTGTAAAAAGTCCGTCATCAGGCCGAGGGCGATTAAGCCCCGGCCTGGGGTGAGGGTGGAACCACTTGAATTTAGTTCAAGTGGCGGGAGAGGGACAGCCATCTCCCGCCGAGTGAAAAGTCGGTTTTCGACTTTTTACGAGGTTATCATGATTGGTTCGAACCAGTTTGCGCAACAGGCTCTTCTCCCGGTCCTCCGCGATAATCTCAAGTAATCAGTCGTCTCCCGACCAAGGCGAATGACGTCATTCAATTCGAGTAAACGATGATTCACCCAGGTAAACAGCGCTTCAAATCAGATAAAATAAGGTGAACCATTATGGCCGAAGCCATCGTCGTCAGCCCACCCGCCCGAAGCTTAGCTCGTGAAATTCGGGATTTTTTAAATGCCCGCCTGATCCATATCTTCGCCTTTAGTCTCTTTGCCCTGCTGGCCATCTTCCTTCTTTATCCCATTCTGGCCGTGCTCGTGAAAAGCTTCTGGGGAGAAGACGGCTTCACCTTGGAATATTACGCCGAATTTTTCAGCTTTAATTTCTATTACTGGTCCTTTTTGAACACGATAATTCTTGGGGCCTCGACCATGGCCGCCTTGATCGTCATCGGCTTCGGTTTCGCCTTTCTGACCACTCGCGGCCCGGTCTGGCTCCGAACGCCCCTCAAGATAGTGGCCTTGCTGCCCCTGGTGGCCCCCCCTTATATCTTTGCCATTTCCTTGATCACCTTACTGGGACGGAACGGGTTCATCCACAACCTGTTAAAACTTGATTTCAGCATCTATGGCTGGACCGGAACAATCATAGCCCAGATATTGGCCTTTTTACCTTTGTCCTTCATGATGATCGAAAACGTGCTCAACGCCCTGAACCCTAATCTGGAAGACAGCGCCAGTGACATGGGGGCTTCCGAGTTCAAGATCATCTGGTTCATCACCCTTCCTCTCTCGGCCCCCGGTCTGCTCAAGGCCGCCCTGCTGGTCTTTGTCATGGCCATCGCCGAATTCGGCAATCCGGCCATCCTGGGCGGCAAAATTCCTTTCCTGGCCCCGGACACCTACCTGATGATCACCGGCGAAGGCCGTTTCGACATGGCCAGCGTCCTGTCCGTGGTCCTGATCACTCCGTGTATCATCATCTTCATCATCCATGACTACCTGCTCAAGGGCAAGGGGTACACCACCATCGTCGGCAAGCCGGTGGCCGCCGAACCCCGGAAGATGTCGGCCCTGGTCCTGACCCCTTTTCTGGTGGTGTGTCTGCCGGTGGCCATTATGGTCCTGGCCAGCTTCGCGGTCATCTTCATCGGCTCCGTGGTCAAGATCGTGGGCGTGGACAACACCGTGGACTGGAGCCACATGGCCAATCTCCAGTCCAACCTGGCCATATACAACAGCGTGAAAGTCTCGCTGGCCGCCGGTCTTTTCGGGGCCGTCGTCGGGACCCTCTTGTCCTACGTCATCATGCGCGGCAACTTTCCAGGAAAGAAACTCATGGAAGTCCTGGCCTTGTCCGGCTTTGCCCTGCCGGGAACCGTAATCGGCGTGGGCTATATCATCGCCTTCAACCGCCCCCCTTTCCTCCTGACCGGAACCATCTGGATCATCATCCTCAACTGCGTCTTCCGCTTCGTGGCCGTAGGCGTCGAAGCCGGAATCAGCAAGCTGCATCAAATAAGCATCGAAATAGAAGAAGCGGCCGCGGACCTGGGCGCCGACTTTGTGACCACCTTCTTCAAAATCGTACTGCCCATTATGTTTTCGGCCTTCATCGCCGGTTTCATATATACTTTCATGACCACGCTGATGTCCCTGAGTTCGGTCATCTTCCTGGTCACCCCGGGCTTTGATCTGGCTTCCGTGTATATCTACCTGGCGGCCCAACTAGGGGAGATGGGCGTGGCCTCGGCCACCACGGTCAAGCTGATCGCCATCGTGGCCGTTTCCATGGCCCTCCTCAAGGTCCTGGCCCGAAAGACCGGCCTGGACGTGACTAAAAAGGTATAGGAGAAAGATTAATGGCCGACCAAGTCATGCCGATGCTGATCTTGAAAGATATCCATAAAAGCTTCGGAGAGGTGGACGTCCTTAAAGGTATATCCGTGACCATCAACAAGGGCGAACTCATCACCTTCGTCGGACCCAGCGGTTGCGGCAAGACCACCCTGTTACGCATCGTCGGCGGATTCACCAAGTTAACCTCGGGCCAGGTGATCCTCGACGGCGTGGACATCAGTTCCCTGCCCCCGGATCAACGGCCGACCAAGATGGTCTTCCAGAACTACGCCCTCTTCCCCCACATGACCGTGGCCCAAAATATAGCCTTCGGCCTGAAGATCAAGAAATGGCCTAAGGATAAGATGAAAAACCGGGTGACGGAACTGCTGTCCCTGGTCCACATGGAAGGTTTGGGCGACCGGACCATTGACCGGATCAGCGGCGGGCAGCAGCAGAGGGTGGCCTTGGCCCGGGCCCTGAGCCTGGAACCCAAGGTCCTGCTCCTGGACGAACCCCTGTCCAACCTCGACGCCAACCTGAGGGTGGTGATGCGGGAAGAGATCAGGAAAATTCAGGAACGGATTCAAATCACCACCGTCTTCGTGACCCACGACCAGTATGAAGCCATGAGCATTTCCGACCGGATACTGGTCCTCAATAAGGGCATCATCCAGCAGGTTGGCTCACCCTGGGACATCTATCAGCATCCGGCCAATGAGTTCATCGCCGGCTTTGTCGGGTACGTCAATTTCTTCGAGGGCGCGGTCAAATCCAAGAACGGCGTCACCGGCGCGGCCCTGGTCTCCACGCCTCAGGGCGACGTGGAGATCACCATCGAGCGCCCGGACGTCGGGGTCGGCGACAACATCGTCATGATCATCAGGCCGGAAAGCTTGAAGTTGGTCCCGCCGGATCAAGCCGGGACGGGCAACCTTCTGGGCGGCACTTTGGAAAGCTACATGTACGCGGGTTCCCTGGCCAAGTGCACGGTGAGCATAGGAGCAAAGAAGCTGGTCGTGGACCAGTATAATCCGGCCGAAGCCATTCGCTTTGAGGAGCATGAAAAAGTCGGCGTGGTTATTCCCAGGAAAGTGCACGTGCTGGCCAAGGGGACGTTCATAAAATTATAAGTTTTTGTGCCAAGGCCAGGGCGCACGTCCCGCGCTTCGCGGGACGCCCCCGATAACGGGCGCACGGTCTTGCGGGCGCACGCTGTGCGCCCCTACTTCTGGGTCCCCGGCGATAAGGGTAGGCCGGCGGCCTTGGAAGAGACGGCGGCAGGTCAAAAGAATCTTATAATTTTATGGACGTCCCTAGAACAGCTTGTCCACCATGCGGCCCAGCATGGTCCCGCCCTTGACTTCGGTCTCGAACAGGGGCGTGACGGCCCGGACCTGGTCGCCGAATATCTTCCAGATTTCGGCCATGTGTTCGTCCTGCATCAGGACCCGGTTGCGCACGAACTCGGGCGCGTCCGGCCCTAGCTGCTCCTTCTGGATCAGGCCGTTGACGATCACCCCGCCCACGGGTATGCCGAACTCATGGAACCAGTTGATGAACCTGGTGATGACCGCGATGGGCAGGGCCTCGGGCAGGGTCACGAAGAAAAAGGCGGTCAGGGCGTCGTCGGTCAGAAGGGTCTTGGCCTTGGCCATCCGGTCCTTGAAATCCAGGAGATAGTCCATCAGGGGATCGGCTTCCTTCTTCTTCGAATAGGACAGCATCTCCCTCAGGGACTTGGCCTCTTCCCGGCTCTTGAGCATTTTTTCCACCCAGAGGGAATAGACCTTGGACATGCCCAGGAGCCGCCGGGCGTTGGCCGTGGGCGCGGTGTCGAAGACGTAGAAGTCGTATTCGTCCTTGAACATGAGGTCTATCATGTTCTCGAACATGGCCGATTCCTCGAAGGCCGGGTTCATGGTGGCGGACTCGACGAACTGGTCGGCGTTGGTGGTGATGTCCGCGAACTTGAGGAACCAGTTCATCTTTTCGCGGATTTCCCGCTTGGAGCGCTCGATGGTGTCCTTGGTGTCTATTTCGAAGGCGTAACAGTTCTTCTCGTCACAGACCGTGGCCACCTTGCCGAACACGTCCTGTTCCAAAAGGTTGGACAGACTGTGCACCGGGTTGGTCGAGGCCAGAAGCGTGCGCCGGCCCTGCTTGGCCGCCCAGAGGGCCGCCGTGCCGGCCATGACCGTCTTGCCCACCCCGCCCTTGCCGCCGAAAAAGACGTATTTAAGTCTGGAGTGATCGGCAAAGAATCGGTTCATGTTTATCGTTATCTGATTCCCGTTCATATCCGGCCCCTCGTCCTTACAGGTCGCTGAACATGGTCTTGGCGATCTTTTCGATCATGGGCAGCCCGGTCACGTCCCTTTCCATTTCCGGGACCTGGGCCAGAATCTCCTGGCCGAACTGCCGGTCTATCGCTTGCAGGTAGTTGTCCTGCATGGCCAGCCGGTTCTTCAGGTACTCGGGGATGTTCTGGGTCTTGAGTTCCTCCGGCAGGACCCGGTTGACGATATAACCGCTCAAGGGCACGTCGAACTTGGCGAAAAGGCCGGCGGCCTTGACCGTGTCCTTTATGACCATCTCTTCGGCCGTCAGCACGAAGAAGAAGGCCGTCCGCTTCTTGTCGGTCAGGATGGACGATGACTTGTTGATGCGGTCCTTGATGTAGAGCAGTTCGTTGAGGATGGCGTCCTCCTCGAGGTCCTTCTCCCGCTTGATCACCGCGGCCACCTGGTCGTATTCCCGCATCTGCTGGCGCAGGTGGGTGATCCGGTCTATCCAGGTGTCGTACACCGAAGCCATGCTCAGGTAATACAAGGCGTGGCCCAGGGGCACCAGGTCGTAGATGTAATAGTCGTACCCGCCCTGGACGACTATGTCCACCACCTGGTCGAAGATGGCGCTCTCTTCCATGGCCGGTTCAGCGCCCGCGGCCTGGATGTAGCTTTCGATCTCGTCCGGAATCTGGTCCATCCCGTACATGTCCAGAATCTTCTGGCGGATTTCCTGCTGGTACGCCTTGACCCGCTTGTCCGCGTCGATCTCCTGGGCGTACAGGTTGGGCATGATCTCGGTCGGGCCCTGTCCGAAGATGTTCTTCTGGAAGATGTCGGTCAGGGAGGCCTGGGGGTCCACGGAAAAGACCAGGACCCGCTGGCCCTTTCTGGCCAGGTAATAGGCCGTGGCCGCCGAAAACGTGGTCTTGCCCAGACCGCCCTTGCCGCCGAACATGATATAGCGCCGGTCCGGGAACTGCTGGAATATCTTTTCTAGCGAAATGAGAATCACCTCCCGTCGGTTTAATTATCGGTCAGGCCCGTTCTTAGGAGTCGGCCGGGGCCGGCCTTAGAATAAAGATCAGGCCAGGGCGTCCGTCAGGTCCTTTTCCCGCAGCATCCGGCGTTTCCAGGTGGATATCTGCGGGACCACGTAGGGCAGGAGACGCAAGGAATAATAAGGCGGCAGGATGGGCACGCCCAGCATGTCGCCCATGGTGATGAGGATGAACAGGTGTTCCATGCTGGCCCGGGTCTTGAGGGCGTACCGGGCCGAGTCGTGGGCGGCCACGCCATAAACGAATTCCTTTACGGCCTGGAATATCCCGCCCTTCTTTTTTTCTTCTTCGGTCATGTCTATCAGGCTCCCCTGAGGTTGAATCAAGGGCCGGGGCCCGAAGCCCCGGCCCGGGTTAAAATCACGCTTTGGCCGCCTGGGCCTGGCCTTTCATGGCCCGGAAGCGGTTGATGGCCTTGATTCCTTCCCAACCCAGGATCAGGGCGGCGATGACCAGGAAGAACCCGACCAAGCCCATCAGGGTGTTGCCCACCAGGTCCTGGCCCTTGACCGCGCCGGCAAAAACCCGGCCGAGCAGGTTGTAGGAAGTGAAGATCAGGGCGGCCACGGTGGTCACGAACATGAAGATCATGGGGTAGAAGGTCCAGGTCGCGTTCTTGCCTTGGGACATGAGCCAGACCGTGATCAGCATCAGGGCCAGGGAGGCCATGAGCTGGTTGGCGCCTCCGAACAACACCCACAGGTACTGCCACCACCCGGTCAGGACCAGCAGGATGCCCAGGAGGCTGGCGATGACGGTGCCCACGTGGGGGTTGCGGAAGACCTGATGCACGTCGCTCAAGAGTTCGGAGGTGGCCACCCTCATGAAGCGGATGACCAGTTGCATGATGGTCACGGCCAGGACGATCATCATGACGCTGCCGTAGGCCCGCCCGAAGCCTTCGGGAATGCCCAGCGCGCCCAGGAACCTCGAAACGCCGGCGGCGAAGATGGCGCCCGGACCCTTGGCGATGGCCGCGGCGTATTCCGATTGCGCGCCGAAAGTGCCGGCGATGATCAGGGCGAACACGGCCAGCATCATCTCGACGAACATCACGCCGCCGCCCACGGGCCGGGCGTCAAGCTCGTTTTCGAGCTGCCGGGCCGTGCCCGAGCTCGAGACGATGCTGTGCCAGCCGGATATGGCCCCGCAGGCGATGGTCACGAACATGATGGGCCAGATGGGGCCGATCTTGATGTTGAAGCCGGTGTAACTCGGCAGGGTGAAGTTCGGATGCAGAATGATGACGCCGATGATGCCGAAGAACAGGCCCAGGAAGACGATGTACGAGGCCACGTAGTTGATGGGCAGGGCGAAGCGCCAGATGGGCAGGACCGCCGCGAAATAGCAGAAGACGAAGGCCACGATGGCCCAGACGACCCGGCTGTTGGCCGCGGCTTCGCCGATAATTTTGTTCGAGGGCAGCACGGTGCCCAGGAAGATGCCGAGCAGGGCGATCAGGACCGTGATCACCGTGGTCAGCAGAATGTCCTTGCGCCATTTGTAGATCATCTGGCCGGCCAGCAGGCCGCCGATGGTCATGAAGAGCCAGGCCATGGGCGCGGCCTTGAGGCCGATGGCCGTGCTCACCACCACGTTGCCGAAGGCGCCGGCGATGAGCAGCAGGTAGAAATAGATGAAAGACAGAAGGATGATCCGGGCCCGGGGCGAAATCAGTTTGTGGCTGAGTCCGCCGAACGAGGCGCCGTCGTTGCGCATGGCCACCATGGCGCTGCCGTAGTCCTGGACCCAGCCGATGAACAGGGCGCCGCCCAGAATCCAGATCAGGGCCGGCAGCCAGCCCCATTGGATGGCGATGATCGGCCCGATGATCGGCGCCGCGCCGGCGATGGATTTAAACTGATAGCCGAAGAGAATGTTCTTGCTGGTGGGCATGAACTCGACGCCGTCCATGTACATCTTGGCCGGCGTGGTCCGCTTGGGGTCTGACTGGATGATCTTGCTGTCGACGTACTTGGCGTAAACCCGGTAGCCGAAAATGGCCACGGCAAAGCCCAACGCCAAAACAATGATCGCATTCATCTCGCAACCTCCCTCCAGTTTGGCAATGAAATCACCACTGCTTTCGCCTATCCCTTTAGGCGGCCGGGACGGCCGCCGTTCCCCCGAAGCCGTTTCACTTTTCCTTCAAGTCGGGCCAGTCAAACGCTTCCGCGAAATCATGGCGGAGCGAGGTTCGGCCGGCTTAACCGCCGGCCGCAACAAGGCTTTTACCTGTTAAGTATAAGGTTAACACAAGGTATTAAGAATGGGAATGTTTTTTTTCCGCCAAAGTAGGGGCGGGGTTTATCCCCGCCCTGAATGAATTGAAATCGTTTTTTCCCGGCTAAAGCCCCAGCCCCTCGGCCTTCATGAATACGCCGCCTTTCATGACCAGGCGCACGTCGGACAGGACGGCCAGGTCTTCCAGCGGGTTGCCGGGTACGGCGATAATATCCGCCAGCTTGCCCTTCTCGATACTGCCCAGCCGGTCGCTCATGCCCAGAATCGAAGCGTTGACCGCGGTGGCCATCCTCAAGATGTCATAATTGGAAAGGCCCGCGGCCTGGTAATATCTAAGCTCCTCCCGGTACCGGCCGAAGAACCCGCTGTACGTGCCGCCGTTGTCCGTGCCCACGCCCACGGCGGCGCCGGCCCGGTGCAGCTTGACCAGATTGGCCACCTGGTTGGGAAACATGTTCACCAGGTACTGGCGATCGAAAATGAGGTCCCGGTGTTCCTGGTCGGTCATTTTCTTCTTGGCCTGGTCCAGGGATTCCTCGAGCTTGGCCGTCATCTGCCGGATCGCTTCCGGAACCAGGAACACCTCTCCCTTCTCCTTGATCAGCTTCAATATCTTTTCTTCGGCGAACACGTCGCCGTAGGCCATCAGGGTCGGCATCATGGCCATGTTCTTCTTGATGAACCCGTCGATCAACTCATCGGGTATTATTCCATCCAGCGGCATATGCTCGAGGGTGTGAAACCCCAGTTCGACGCCCTTCTTGAAGCCGCTCAACAGGGGCTCGTGCAGGGCGCATTTGAGGCCGTGGTCGGCCCCCATCTTCAGGATGGCGCGATAGCCTTCATCACCATGGTTGGGTAAGGTTCGGGGAAAGTAGGAATAGGAATGATCCTGGTGCAAGGTCTTCAGCCACTGGGCGCCCAGGGCGATCATTCTCTGGCCGGCCTCTTTGATTTCCTCGAGATTGGTCGGCCTTTCGGCATAGTTGCCGCCCAGAGCCCATTTCATGACGGGGTTGGTGAAATAGGGCGCCTTTTCCGGCGCGCCCAAGGCGTCGCCCTGTCGAGCGGCGATGGGCGAGAGCGAGCTGATCACCCGCGGACCCGGGATTTCCAGGGCGTCGGCCATCTGCCGGTACTTTTTGATTTTGCCCGGGAAGCCGCCCACGTCCCGGACCGTGGTCACCCCGCTCAGGACGCAATTGCGGAAATTGAGCCTTATGGCCTCGTCCATCTGCCGCAGCACGGTGAGGTTCACGTCGTACATGAAGGGCACGGTCATATGGACGTGGTTATCTATCAGGCCCGGCATCACCGTCTGACCCTTCAGGTCAACCTTCTTGTAGTCGCGGAACTGGGCCAGATCGCCCAGGGGCTCGATGGCCTTTATTCCGTCTTTTTGGATCAGCAGCATGAGGCCCGGCTGGAGTCTGTTCTTTACGCCGTCAAAGAGGCGCAAATTATGAAACAGCACCTGGTCAAAGGTCAGGCTTTTCCAGTCCGATGTTCCGCCGCAGCCGGTCAACCCGATCGGACCGGCCGCGCCGATGGCCAACCCGGCCGAGGCCAGGGCGGTCATTTTAAGGAATTGCCGCCTCGAGACACCACCTAGCTTTCGGTTGTTTTGGGGATGGCCGGTCAACTGTTCCTGACGAGTCATGGGCGCCTCCTGTCTGATTTAGGGCCTTGGGGGTATCAAGGCTCCGCCGTCCGTAATCCTGGCCTAAATATCTATTTTCGCGGACTTATACCTTAAGATATAAAAGGAACCCCGGATATGCTAAAGTAATATAGTGGAAATGAGTGAAAGTATCAAATTATGAGAATGGCGGGCCTGGGCATTGAGGCAGCCGGGATGACCGGGAAGCCAGGATCTTATTATTGAAGTCACCCTCCGGGGAGTATGATGAACAAAGAGCTTACGAGCCTCATTGATCTGGCCGGCGCCATTCTTAAGGCCGCCGGAGCCAAAGAGGTATATTTATTCGGCTCGGCGGCCACTGGAACACTACGAGAAGGCTCGGACATTGATCTGGCCGTCCTCGGGCTGCCGCCGGGCATCTTTTTCAGGACCATGGGTCAGGTGAGTTGCGCCATCAATCGGCCTATTGATTTAGTGGACCTGGATGAAGACACACCTTTCACTCGTTATCTTAGGGAAGAAGGCGAACTTGTCCGGGTCGCCTAGAATCGCCAAACAGGTTCGTGTGGAACTGGAACAGCTCCACATTCTTTACCAGCGTTAAAATGAAGTTCCCCGCAGCAAGCTGCAGGGTATCAGAAAGGAATGAGCCCTTTCCACCGTATAGCGGTAACCCCGTAGCGAGCTACGGGGAATTTCAAGTTAAAAAACCTGACCTAATTAGACTTTATAGTTATTTAATTAAGTATCATTTTATAATAAAATAGATTGTCTTCAAATAGGATACATTTATGCAGGAGCGGTGGTGAGAACAGCCGTTGACACAGCCGAGGCTATTCTGGACAGTGGCGAGAGTAAGACATCTATACTATCTCGCCTTGGCGGGGAAAGCGGAGATGTATGACCAATTAACTACTACGCTGGAACCTGTAGTCATCAGGCACCCTTCCACGCTTCTCGAGGTTAGTGGGGTCCACTTTTTTACCTACGATAGTAGGTAGAGGGGAATAACGAATAATCTGTTATTGCAATATCGAAAGCCAATCGGCGACATTTTCGCGCAAATTGGCTAACTAATGACTTGTGTGCATAGATAACAGATTGATTTTACATAACTTATTAATTGGCATGTTTTATGCTTTTGTTGGGGCAAAGGAGGGCAGACAAATGATGACCGCCAGTGCTCATTTCAGCGAAAGGCAAAGCCAAAGGGGGCTCCGGCATGACGTACTCAATTTCATCCTTGAATTCGGCGAAATGCGTTTTGCAGAAAAGGCCGCTTGGCTCGTGATAGAGAAGAAGAAACTCCCTTGGGAACTGAGAAACACAAGCCTGGCAGAACGAGCTGCTCGATGGGTAATCATGCTGAGAAATGACGTTCTCGTAACCTGTTATCGTAGCGACAATCCCTTTCGAAGTCTTCGATATTTGAATTGAGGATTGAAGATGAATAAGGGCCAATTGACTAAAGACGTATCGAACGACGATGAGATCCTAAAGGCTCTCATTCCAGGGAGAAACCTAAAAACCGAATCGGTCAGAAGCCAGATCAAGAGTTTCTCCCGAAATAGTTCCTCATGTTGTGCTTTATTGATCGGTCCTATTGGCTCCGGCAAATCAACGATTGCCCGAGTCATGGCCTTGATGCGGTTTTTATATTTTTGCCCTGACGAGAGAAGGAAGAATACTCTCGAAAATCTAAGATTTGATGGCCCCTTTCGGATTGACAAGAAATTTCTCGGGTGGTTTGAAGAGATCAATTTGACCGGTCTTGTTGATACTTTGGCCCAATCTCAGCTCTTCGGGGTCGCCAGAGGGGCTGCAACTTCAGTCACTGAACGAGCAGGAATTTTTGAGCAGGCGATGTATGGGCATTCACCTAAAGGCAAGGAATCTGATGCTGCCCGATTGACCCGTGGAGTAGTATTCCTCGATGAAATAGGAGATCTGTCACCTCAACTTCAACCTCTTTTATTGATGGTCCTGACCGGAGCTGAGGTGTTCCGAGTGGGTGGTGAAGGGGACCCTAAATACGGATATAGCTTCAATGGATCAGTCATTGCAGCTACCTGGAGAGACCCATTCCAAGGCTCTCTCAGGAGAGATTTGCTCTCCCGATTGATGACCTACGTCATCCAGCTACCGGGCTTGAACGATAAGAAAGATGAATTTGACGAGATCGTAAATGCAATCTTAGAAGATATCCATTCCAATCACAATTCCTATATCGATTCAATCAGCCTTATTCAACCCGAACTTGTTTCGAGGGCCAAGCTCAAACATGAGCGTGAAAAAAAGGTCAATCTGGATCAGGCCTCGATTGAGTTACTGAAAGAACAGGATTGGAGCAAGCGAGGCGACCTGAGAGGATTGCGCCAGATATTGGAGCGATGTTTTTATGACGAAATACCAGTGTTGGAAGCTTTAGTGCAAAGTACGCCACTGGAATCCGCAAAGTCCTATCCCAAAGCGGACACGGCCAGACTAATGATTGAGGAAATATGTGATATGGGTGGTCCAATTGTTCTTTCGGATGAAATACGGAAAATAGAAAAACAGGCGCGAAGAAGATTAGTGGATCTGCTGCAAGCAGATCAGTCACTTTTGAGGAAGGTAGCAGAAAGAGCTAGAGTTGATGTACGAGTATTGAAACGTCAATTATCACATTTAGTGCGAGACAGGTCAAAAAAATGAAGCTAGCTTGCACCTATGGGATTTTGGATCTGCTTCTGCTGGCTAATCGCACGCCTCAGAGCTATCAGCAGGTGATAATATGTTCGCCTTTTATCTCTGAAAGCCTGCTGATAAGCAAGATCGCACCCGACAGAACTGTCCAAGTTCCCACAGTGGTAATTACAAGGCCGGCAACTGCTCACCAATTGGCTTTGGACCCCAATAAATGGTATAGACAGCTAATCATAGTCTCCATCCCGAATCTCAACGCAAAAGTCTATGCAGCCTGCGGAAAAGATGAGCGAGATTCTGTGTCAATTCTGGGGTCGTTTAACGCGACGACGGTTGCACTCGGTGAAAATCTTGAGCTGGGTGTTCAATTCGCCGGAAATAGTCTGGAATCCAGGCGATTCCTAATAGTGTTAGAAGACAAGCTATTGGAGATAGCTCGATCAAAGCCCAACGGAGGACCTAAATTATGAAAACAATGGCAGAATTCTTTTTTATGAGAGATGGTTTCCAAACGTTCAGCTTGGAACCCACTAAACATAATTTCTTACTGTTTGGCAAGCGGGATCGGGCCCAGCGCGATCATCTTCTCAACCATTTGGAAGAAGCATCCTATTCATTGGAGGGGCACAAGAGTGTCGTTATAGGTGACTATGGTCGCGGTAAGACCCACCAGTCGAGAAATATTGAATTCGAGATTCAAAGACGGAAGTTAAATCTGTATCCCGTCTACATAAAATGCGTAGAATTGAAAGCCAAAGATACCTTCAACTCTTTCTTCAAGGAATTAGTGCTCGGGATACCAACCGAGCAAATTAAAAGGGTCGCCCAGACTTATGAGGAAAAAAGTAACAAGGGAGAAGTAACGCCGCTAAAGGATATCATCGGCAACGAGGATGTCACCCTTGTGTTCAGAAGCGGATTGGCCGCTCCAAACATAGACATAGTACGGCTAAGCATGCGCTGGCTTGGAGGGGAACAGAGGCTGAATATGAGTCTTGTCTCGCGTGATCTACCCGCCCTACATATCAGTAAACAGTTTGGAGCAGTGATGAAGGGTTTTGTTCAGCTATTTCAGGAAATAGACGGCTCAGTCCCTCTGTATCTCATCGATGAGGCTGAGCGATTCCAGCAAATAACGAATCCGGATGCTTACTGGAGCTGGCTTGCGTCATTGAGGGAACTAACGGAAATAGTCGGTGTTGCTTTAATTTTCTTCATTGGATCAAAGAGCCGAGATGAGCTTCCGGCTATGTTTCTTCAGGATGAGGTGATAACTAGAATAGGGGTCACCAACTACGTCGAATTCTATAACCAGGGTCGAGACGACCTAAGGGATTTTCTCAGAGAGCTATTTCAGACAATCATAAGGAAAGGAGGGGTGCCAGAGCCGCTCAGGCCGGTCCTCTCTGAAAAGATAGGTGAGCCCGACAATTCGGTTCCTGAAGAGTTGCGCGCTATCCTCATGGAAAGTGGGCAGTCAATCGACACTTACCCTTTGACTGGCGAGGCGTTCGATAAATTAGTTGAAACCTGTGCGACGTCGACCCTATCCAACAAGCCTAGGGAGGTTTTGAAACTGGTCCAGAAATCTGCGGGGCGCGCAATCCGGAAAAACAAGAGAATCATCGACAATTCCATTCTTGAAGAGATCATGACAGAAGGCTATTGAGGAGAGGAAGATGCCACAAATATATGACATAGAGCCGCGTATCTTCGGTGACGTATACATTGGTGACAAGAGACGGAAAGCAGTCATACTCGCTGGCAGATTGGCTGAGAAAGGGCCAGGAGGGAATGTATATTTTGACGGAAGCGATAATTTCGTCGTACTTGAGGTAGGTAAGCGTGGTTCCGGTAAATCCTACGGGATGGGGTCCCTGCTTGAAAGTTTCGCCACACAGGAGACGTCTAAGATTGCACTAAAAAAGGATGGGAGAGCGGTGCTTCTTCTTGATCCCCTCGATATCCATTGGACAGCGGTGCTTCCGCTTAGCGGAGAGGGACCCGAAAGGCTCAAAAGCCAACACAATGTTGCACTGTCATGGCCAAACCTTCAGATTGAACCAATAAACGCGACTGTATGGGTACCGGCGGGGTTCGCCTGGGACATAGATCATCCAGGATTCAAAGAATATTTCTTGCCGGTAAGCGACCTCGATTCGGATGATTGGGCTCTTCTATTGCAGACCGATACAATCATAGAGACACGAGGGCGTCTGATATGCGAGGCCCTGGAGAAAGTCACTGTCCTTGGATGGGATAAAGCCGGAAGAACCCAACCGCCGCGACCCAACTATGCCATCAAGGACCTGATCAACTGCATTTCAGACGATGCTGAGATAAACCAATTCTATCATTCAGAAACGATAAGAAGTGTCATCCAACCATTAAAGGCCTTTGCGAGAATGCCTTTGTTCTCATCGCACGAAGGGACTCCGATGACCACTCTGGTTAAAGGAGGTTCGCTTTCGGTGCTCTCTCTGGGTCGACTTGGGGGGGATCTAAGGAGCGTGCTCACTACGGTGATAGTTCGTAAACTCCGCAAAGATCGGATGATAGCTAGCCAAATCAACAGACGATTAGCATTAGAAAATGTCGATGCTACAACGCGGGTTAACCTGGAAAAAGAGATAGGGAAGCACGTAACCAGAACTATTCTTGCATTAGACGAAGCCCAAATTCTCATGCCCCAAAAATCGAACTCCCCGGCACGTCGTGCCCTCGACTCCTTCGTCCTGGAGGGACGAAATTATGGACTATCGCTTTGGATGGCTACCCAGCGCCCTAAGGGAGCAATCTCCGAGGCAGCGGCAAGCCAAATAGACACATTCATAATCCATAGGCTCTCAATTAATGAGGACATCAGCGCAGTTTGTAACCTCCTCCAAAACGCTCAGCCTGAAAAAATCAGGAAGGGTTCGAGCCAGGTTGAGATCACGGACTTGATAAGGAGTTTAGACGTTGGCCAAGCGGTAATATCCTGCGCAACGAGCGATGCTCCGCGCCTAATCGTCGCATCTATCCGACCAAGAATGGTTGCCCACGGAGGTGAAGCTTTCTAATGGTTCCTGAATTTATAAGGTATGGGAAAGAGTTCCAACGCATTGGACTATTGAAGATATTGGTCGCTGTCCTTGATCCTCAAAGGAGGAGCGCCGCATCTGAACAGATAAATCGAAAGTTTCTGCAAATACTAGCCGAAGAAAAAAGTGTCGAAATGACCAAGGCTCAACAGCTTCTCCGCGATGCCGACAACCCATCATGGAATTTCTACTTTACGAGGGCAACGGTCGGGCAAATTCTCGAATGGGGAAAACTGATTGGCTTTGTGGGATCGGGTAACCAGATTACCGAAAGCGGCCTTTTGCTACGCTCCATCATGAGCGAGAGGGCCATATCCTCGATTGTCAAAGGCAATTCTGAAATCAATCCGTTTCATCTGACCTTGGAGGAGAAACTCTATTTCCTCTATCGCCATCTAGAGGCAGACACTCCACTTTACTTCCTAATAAAGAAGCTTGCAACGATTCCGGACGGTCCTATCAGTGGAATCTCTGGGGACAGGCTGGTCTGTTTTGCACTATTTGATACTTATAAAATGATTTCAGAAAGACATGGTTACTCTTCATTTAGCCTTGTAACGCTCAAGAACTTGCGCGGACTGATAGGTAAGATGGTAGGTGAGCTAGACCTTGAATCAGAAATCCCTATCCGGCTACCAGCACAACCTGTGCCTCTCTCGATCCTCAAAGCAAGGCCCGAACAACGCCATAAAAAGAGGACAAAAACATCGGATCATGAGGCAATTCCGAGGCTCGAGTTCCTAACTGATATCGGATTTCTTGTGAAAAGACCGGATGAAGGACAAAACGAGGACATCGAAATAGCCCGTAAGGCATGGCGGTATTGGGTAACGCCGCTCCTCATAGAGTTTTCGAAAAAGCTTCCCGACACTTTTGCGGTTGACTTTTACTGGATCCAGTTTGCTGGTGCAGCAGCGGCATTCCTGAATGGTGATGTCAGACGGCTGCAAAGCGGAAGTGACTCTGTCGAGATAGCCCGGCGTGCATACTCTTCATATGCTGAGGTCAAGAGATCATTCGGACACACTCCAGTCGAGAGTGTCGCTGTTCTCGCCATGATTCGTTCTTTGGCCGGGTCCGATATTTTAGAAGTCAAAGACGTCCATGAGCTTTTCTTGGGATACAAGCAAAATAACATTCTGCCAGAAACCGTCCGGTTTGCAGCAGGAAATGAGCTGGATAAGATGTTCATATACATTAAGCCATCCTTTATAAGCGATTTGGAGAAACTTTATGGAGATAAGCAGTAAGGGAATCTTGGGAAGGCTGGCAAAAGTAATTGAATCTGTTGATAAACGGCAACAAAGGCTGAAGGATGCTGTCCTGAATTTCAAATCCAGGGGATGTTCGGTCGATCCCTGGGCCGCCACTTTGTGGCTGCAGGCGAATATGGAAGTCATCGGCGAGGAACCTCCGAAGATAACCCAGTTGCAGGAAGGTCTTAAGGCACTCTGTGATGATTTAATGTTGAAGTTCGATACCGATTTCAAAAATAAAGCTTCCTCCAAAGGGCTGTTGGTCTCGGGGCAATGGCCAAAATATTTCATCAACCACATTCTACCTGTGTCTGTTAATGAAAAAAAGCATCGTGTTGGGATTGGCGAGGACCCTCCCATCACGCCGTTAATTGAGAGAATATTCAAGAATATTCAATCCCAATTAAAAATGCTCGAGATCCCTCCTGAGAAGCTCGCAGACTTTTTGCAGGAATTATTCAATTCATATAAAGAACTGGTGTCCCCTGCGACTAGGACCGTCGCAGTCTTGGATTTATACAAGCGGATTGTGATAAATAGACAGTCAACCAAATTCTGGCGCAACGCTTCCGCCCAGAATTTCCGGCCCTTCCGGGAACTGGATTTCAAGGCTTTTCTTACCAAACTATTAAAGGCCAACCTAACGTCAATCTCCGGCCATCAGTTGAGGTTGCACCCACCTATCAAAAAAGGCGATTCGATGTACATATATCAACCGGGAGAAAATCGATTTTGTCATGTCGGCCGGGTGGAGTTCCAGCTCATTGAAGGAGGAGAGCCGTGCCAGAGATAAGCCAGAATGCTGCAAGGATTCTGATAAAGAGCCTCTCCAGAGGGGTAGTCAGACCAGGAGCCACCAAATATTTTCACAGGGGTCACGAGAAATGGTTGGCTGCGCAATTGGAGGAACTGACAGAGATAGAGGAGGATGGCGGGGCAGTAGTTCACTTTGTCAGAGGGGCTTACGGCGAGGGTAAAACTCATTTTCTGAACCACCTTGAAGCGCTTGCCCAGGAGCGCGGTTGGGTCACGGCGCATATAGAATCCCGTAAAGATATGGCCGAATTGGATCGGTTTGAGACGATCTATCCTAAGATCATGCAGAAGCTTCGTCTTTCTGCAGATTCGCTCGAAAGTGAGACGGACCTTTCTGATGACCCTGCACGGATTCTGTTAGACCGTTGGGCAGAAAAACTACTTAAAGAGGTCGGTTACGAGAAAAGATACATCACGAAACCCCTCGAAGCTGAAATGAGGCTTTTCGAGATCCTTCAGGATCGCGTGATGAGGCGGAATCTCCCCGGTGATCTTCAGAGAGTTTTCTGTGCATATCCCCGGGCGTCATTAATCGGAGAGGTCAATATCCAGAATGATCTGGTCGCATGGTTCAGAGGTGAAGAGAGGATAATACATGTTCCCTCATATTTGCTCTCCAATCCCGGCTCCAGAGTAAAAGCTCCTGGCGTTGACCCCTTGATGGTGAAACCTATCGCAATTAGGCCCATAGGCAAATCCACCAGCAACGATGTATTCAGAGGGGTAATATGGCTGCTAACAACCTGTGGTTATAAGGGACTTATCCTATCGGTCGACGAAATTGAGATGATTGCCCGACTCAAGCCTTCTAAGAGGATGGACCAGGCACTCCAGACGCTTAGAGAGTTTGTTGACAATACTGATGGCGACGTCGGCTTACAGCATGTAGCGATCTATTTTGCAGCAACCCCTATCATGTTTGACGACGAGAGCTACTTTCGAAGTTATGACGCGCTTGCGACGAGAATTGAACCTGTCAGCGATCAAGTAAATTGGCGCTCCCCAGTCATCGACCTAGAAAAGACAATGTTGACAGTGGAGGACCTTAAATGGGTGGCTTCGAGAATCCGGTCAATATACGGCCGTGCCTATGGGGCCGAGGCCGCTGCAAGATTTTCTGACGAGGATATAAAACAAACCGTGATAGTGGTCGACAAATCCCGGTATCGGATCGCGAAACCCAGGCTGCTATGCCGAGTGGTAGTCGATCAACTTGATAAGCTTCGGGAGGGTAGGCCCTCGCAAAGTCTGGATCAAACTGTTAGCCAAATCGCCACTCTCCTAGTGAAGGAAAATGAATGATAAGCACATGGGAAGATAGAAAGGCGATACGCAGTCTGCGCGTTGGAGTTGTCCCTTCTTCTCATGTGTTGAAGCTTACCGTAGGGTCAGAGCATTTCAAAAATGTTCTTGAAAACGAACTCGAGAATTTGCCGTTGGGAAAACACAGGACCTGCGTCATTAGCGGCGAATGGGGAGCAGGCAAATCAAATCTGCTGAAGTATCTTAAGGAACTTGCCCTGACCCGGAATACTGCCGTGGCATATATTAACCTTAATGGGAGGGCTTCCGCTGTTAACCATCCACAAAGATTCTACCATCATATCGTTTCGGACCTCAAGGTCAGAGAGGTTCCTGAAAAGGGAATAATCGCCCTACTCCTTTGCAAGCTTGGAAACCCTTCTTTTGTGAAGATGAGCAATGAATGGGTATCCTTGAATTGGGACCATAGCGAACTGGCACGAGCCTTCGAAAACCTCTTAAATGGGAGCTATGGGGTAGAGTCGTCTCTTGCAGTAATTTTAGGAACAGACCTCGCTTGGTCGAATTACGCCTATAAGAAGGAGAAAGCTATAAGACGCATTGAGGATTTAGGTTCGTATCTCAAGACAGTAGGGTTCAATGGTCTGCTGATTCAGTTTGATGAACTGGAGACAATCGAACAACTTTGGAATTCTCGCTCGCGCCAAAGCGCTTACAAAGTCTTATTCACACTCATAAATTTCAAAAACGTGTGGTCTGTATTCGCAACCACCGAAAGATTTAGTCAGCGTTTGAATCACGATAAGAATGGTGGGATTGTCAACGATCCTGAGGCGATTGGCTTTGCTGAAGATTACTTTCGATTGCCGACCATTAAGCCTCCGACATTTAATCTCAAACTCGCAAGTGAGCTGTTGAACAGGATTTTAGGATTATACGGGGACGTCTACGCAATCCCAACAGGGTTGAACCTTCAACAGTCACTTGAGAGCTGGAGCCAAATGCCTTTCAGGAACCCAAGAAGACTCATTCGCCATGCGATTGATTATTTAGATCGCCACCGACTCGTTCCCGCAATCCAAACATCTACATGCGGGTCATCCAGGAAATGATCGGGTATTAATAAAAAGAAAAGGACCATAGTGTCACCTGAACGCCTCGGATAGATCGGCGGCGCGTCGAGAATAGGCGATAATATCAATCTATGGGGACTACACCAAGGAGCGGGACAGCCTGTTCAAAGAGATGACAATGGAGGAAATACTGGCCGCCATTAAGAAGCCCACCGATTGATAGGAGCGAGAATCAGCCCCCACTTGTCTCAGCCGCGAATTCAGCCCCTTTTTCGATCCCGGCCAGGTTGATCTCGAGTAACTGCTCCTTGCCGGCCAGGGCCGCCTTCAGACCCGCGAAAGTCTCGGCCAAGGTCAACAGGCCGGTCTTCCCGATGAACACACCCAGCATGACCATGTTGGCGGCCCGGGCCGAACCGACCTCCAGGGCCAGTTCGTGGGTCGGCACGCGCACCAGGACCGCCTCGGATCGAGGCCGCTGATTCTCCGGAATCAACGAAGCGTTTATCAGGATCAGGCCGCCCGGTTTGACTAATGGCGCGAATCTCTCGAGGCTGGGCAGGTTCAGGGCCGCCAGGCAGTCCAGTTCCGAGGCCACGGGCGAGGCGATCTCCTCGTCGGCCACGGTCACGGTGCAGTTGGCCGTGCCGCCGCGCATCTCGACGCCGTAGGCCGGCAGGTAGGTGAGGTTCAGGCCTTTGAGCATGGCCGCGTGGGCCAGGACGTAGCCCATGAGCATCACACCCTGGCCGCCGAAGCCGGCGAAGATGGTCCGGTGGATCATGCCTTCCGGTCCTCGTACCCGGTTGCGTCCTTGATCACGCCTAAAGGATAGGTCTTGACCATCACTTCGTTGATCCATTGCCAGGACTGGCGGGGTGTCATCCGCCAGTTGGTCGGGCAGGGGCTCAGAAGCTCGACCAGGCTGAAGCCCAGGCCGTCCATCTGGACCTGAAAGGCTTTGCGGATGGCCTTCCTGGCCCGTATTATGTTCTTGATCGAACTCAAGGCGCAGCGCTCGATATAGACCACGCCGTCGGACACGGCCAGCATGCGGGAAATATCCAGGGGCCGGCCGTGGCGGAGCGGGTCCCGGCCGCCCGGCGCGGTGGTGGCCGTCTGGCCCAGGAGCGTGGTCGGGGCCATCTGGCCGCCGGTCATGCCGTAAATGGCGTTGTTCATGAAGATGGTGGTCAGCCTTTCGCCCCGGTTGGCCGCGTGAATGGTCTCGGCCGTGCCGATGGCCGCCAGGTCGCCGTCGCCCTGATAGGTGAAGACCAACCGGTCCGGCAGGACCCTCTTGAGGCCCGTAGCCACGGCCAGGGCCCGGCCATGGGGCGCCTCGACCATGTCGAAGTCGAAATAGTTATAGGCCACCACGGCGCAGCCCACGGGCGGCACGCCCACGGTCCGGCCCCGGATGTTCATTTCGTCGATACACTCGGCGATCAACCGATGGGCCAGGGAATGCCCGCAGCCGGGACAGTAGCTGGTCTGGGCCGGGGTCAAAGCTTCGGGCCGGCCGAAGACCCGTTTATACTCGGGAGCGCTCATAACTCCACCTTTTCCCCGACCCGGCCGTCGTCCTGGATGGCCGAAAGCAGGAATTCCGCGACTTGGGCCGCGTTGGGGATCGGTCCGCCGGGAGTTCCGTAGAAAAAGACTTCGGACCGCTGGCCCGCGGCCAGGAGCACGTCCTCGATCATCTGGCCCGCCGAAAGTTCGAACACGCAGACCCGGCCCGGCGCGGCCAGGCGCAGCGGCTTCTTCGGAAATGGCCACAGGCTGATGGGCCGGAACAGGCCGACCTTATGCCCCTGGCGCCGAACCCGGTTGACCGCGCCCTTGGCGATGCGGGCCGCCGTGCCCCAGGCCACGATCACGGTCTCCGCGTCGTGAGTGAGATAGGCCTCCCAGCGCTGCTCGTTTTCGGCCATCCGGTCGAACTTTTCCTGTAGCTTCAGGTTGTGTTGGTGGAGAAGCTGGGGTTCGGCCACATAGGAGAACAAGGCCCTCTTTCCGCGGCCCTGGCACCCGTCCGCGATGTAGTCCTTGGCCGGCAGGGACCCAGGGTCTATCGGCTCGGGCAGGATCACCGGCTCCATCATCTGGCTGATCAGGCCGTCGCCGGCGATCAGGACCGGGTTGCGGTAGCGGTCGGCCAGTTCGAAGGCCTGATAGGTCAGGTCGGCCAGTTCCTGGATGCCGGCCGGCGCCAGGACCGGCAGCCGGTAATCGCCGTGGCCGCCGCCCCGAGTGGCCTGGAAGTAATCGGCCTGCGAAGGGGCGATGTTGCCCAGACCCGGACCGCCGCGCATGATGTTGACCAGAACGGCCGGAAGTTCCATTCCGACCAGGTACGAAATGGCTTCCTGCTTGAGGCTGAAACCCGGGCTGGAAGACGAGGTCATGACCCGGCCGCCGGCCGCGGCCGCGCCGATGACCATGTTAACCGAAGCGATTTCGCTTTCGCCCTGGATGAAGACGCCGCCCACTTCGGGCAGCCGGGCGGACATATATTCCGGCAGTTCGTTCTGGGGGGTGATGGGATAGCCGAAATAATAACGGCAGCCGGCCCGGACCGCCGCTTCGCCGATCGCGACGGCGCCGCGCATCAGGACCCGTTCACCGGGCACGGTCCACCTCGATGGCCACCTCGGGGCAGACCAGGGCGCACAAGGCGCAGCCGGTGCAGCCTCGGGCCTCCGGGTTAGCCTCGGGTTTGAACCTGGCCGGCTGATAACCCAGGCGGTTCAGGTCCGGGTCGATCTCGATCAGGCCGAAGGGACAGGCATCCAGGCAGAGATGGCACCCTTTGCAGCGCTCGCGGTCGAGCTGGATTCTGCCTTTGGCCGTCAAGGCGAACCTCCCCCCTTCACCCTAGCGGCGTGAGCCGTCCCGGGCCGTGGGGGATGAACCTGTTTCCCTCTTTTACACCGGCCGGCGGCCGGCTGTTTTTCCAGGGCCTTCCGCCCGCCCCGTCAGGTTCAGGCGGCGGCCAGGTGGCGGTCCAGGATGCACTCGAGGGCCGCCTTATCCCAGCCGGTATAGGTCTCCCGGCCATTGACGATAAAGGTCGGGGTCTGGCGGAAGCGGTGGCGGAGGGCCTTGTACACGCCCAGGATCGATTGAGCGTCAACGAACCGGACGACCAGCCGGTGGCGATAGAGGTTTTTCAGTTCGGTGATCAAGTCGGACAGTTGCCGTAGTTCTTCCCGAAGTTCCGCCGGGTGCTCGTCCAGAGCCTGGCGGCAATAATCTTTCCGGCTCTGGGTCTGGTTGAAGACCATCTCGCAGGCCCGGCATTGCTGCAACACGGTTACGAGCGTGGAGACCACCTCCACGTGGACAGGCTTAAGCATCGGTTCCTCGACCAATTCTAAACTCGAGGCCTTCTCGAGACCTCGATAATATTATACCGGATTTTGCTAAAATATTCAGAGGGGAAAACGCCACCGGAGCTGGCTGACGGTCATGCCGGGGGCTGGCTGTCTTGAAGTCCGCCCTGCTCCAACACCTTACGAATGGTTTTAGCCAAGTCTAAGGTAGTGAAAGGCTTCAGGATAATCTCGCGAATGCCGGTTTCTTGATCTTTCCTGACATTGACCAGATTCCTGTATCCGGTGCATAAAATGACGGGAATATCCGGCCGGATGCTGATGAGTTCCTTGGCCAACTCCATACCGGTCAGGTTGGGCATGGTCTGGTCGGTGATGACCAAGTCAAAGCGGTCAGGTTGGTCGCGGAAGGTCTCCAGGGCGGCCAGGCTGTTTATCTTGACCGTGGCCCGGTAGCCCAGGTTTTCCAACATCTCCTGCGCCAACTTGACCAGGGATTCTTCATCATCGATGAAAAGTATCCGCTCGCTCCCGGTCGGCGGTTCGGCCGCCGCGCTGCTTTCCGATGAAATCTTGCCTTCGGCTTCGGGAAGAAACACCTGAAATGTGGTCCCCTTTCCCGGCTCGCTCCGCACGGTGATTGCCCCGCCGTGGCTTTTTACAATACCATGAACCACGGCCAATCCCATGCCGGTCCCCTTGCCCGGCGCCTTGGTGGTGAAAAAAGGGTCGAAGATTCGCTCCAGGATTTTAAGCTCCATGCCCTGGCCAGAATCGCTGACGGTGAGTTTCAGGTACAGCCCCGGTTTCAAATCCGGAGAGAGGGCGCCGCCGGAATCCAATTTTTCCTGGACCAGGCTTATCTCCAGCGTTCCCCCCTTCTCGCGCATGGCATCGGCCGCGTTGATGCACAGATTCATCAACACTTGGTGGATTTGGGTGGGATCAGCCAGCAGCAATCCTCCATCCGCCGGGACGGCGATGTTCTGACGGATCGTGATTGTGGTCGGGAGTGAAGCCCGTAACAGCTTGAGGGCTTCCTTGACCAGGGGGACCACCTGCACCAGCGTCCGAGTTTGCTCGCTTTGGCGGCTGAAAGCCAGAATCTGGCTCACCAGATCCGTGGCGCGGTGACCGGCCCGAAGCACTTCATCGAGCATGGATCGGGCCGGATCCTCCTCGCCAACGTTTTCCATGGCTACTTCGGTGAAGCCGATGATGGCGGTTAAAATGTTGTTGAAGTCATGGGCGATGCCCCCGGCCAACGTGCCTAGGGCTTCCATCTTCTGCGCCTGGCGCAGTTGCTTTTCCAGTCTGACTTCCTGGGTCACATCACGATTGACGGCAATATAGTTTATGATTTCACCCGAGCGGTCGCGAATGGGCGAAATCGTCACCTTGAATTCGCTCACTTGACCGTCTTTGGTCCTGCTGGTTATATGCCCGTTCCATGTTTCTCCTCGTGATACGGTGTCCCAGATGTCATTGAGGAAGGTTTCATCGTGTTCCCCGCCTGTCAGGAGGCGATGACTCTGACCGATCATCTCCTCGCGACTATAGCCGCTGATACGTCCCAGAGCCGGATTGACGTATTCGATGATCCCCTGTCTATCCGTAATCAGGATACCCTCCGCGACCTGTTCGATGGCCGCGGCCAGACGCCTTCGTTCTTCTTCGGCGCGCTTGCGTTCGGTGATATCTATGCAGGTGAAGTCAACAAAGAAAGGCATTCCCTCTTCCGAGAAGAGAGATTTACTTTGAACTAAAACCCGTACTTTTGTTCCATCTTTTTTCAAAAGAAAGTCTTCGGCCTCTTCCTTCTTCTCGAGGGCGGCGCCTCCTTTATGTAAATAACTGGCTACGCTCTCGACGTTCAAGATCGTGGATATATGGCGGCCGACTAGTTCATTTGTTTCATATCCCAACGAGTTTGCCGCGGTATGGTTACATATGGTTATTACCCCGTTCCCGTTAACGCGGAAAAGCAGGTTGGGAGATTCATTATAAAGCGCCTGATATTTTTCCCCGGACGCCCTGAGTTTTTCTTTGACATTACTCAGTTCCTTGAAACGAGCCACCACTTCATTATAAAGTGCGTTCAAAACACTCGGCGGTAGACTGGTTTCCAGGGAGGGAGAACCGCTGACATGCATGGCCAAGGTTGTTTCAAGAAGGAATTGTTGAGAGTCTATGACCCTGTCGTCGGTAAGAGACACTTCACCGGCTTCCAAGATATCGAAATGCGTGTTGGTCACTTCGGAGATGGGAATTCCTTGTTCAACACACTTTTTTCCAAAATTATAGGCTTCGAACAGGTGGGATTCCCCGGGCTGCTCGATATGGGCGGCCAACAGCCGGGCGTACTCCCGTCGAAGTTCTTTCATTCCGGTTCCCTGGCCACGACAATGGTGGCATCGTCCAGGTCCTTGCCGAACCGGCGGAAGACCACGCCGGCTATTTCAGGCGGCTCCATCCCCCGCAGCTCGAATATCTTTGGATCAAACCTGCCGGAAACACCGTCAGAATAAATGAAGATTGTGTCTCCTTTGCTGTAAGGGAAATCCTGGATTAATAATCTTCCGAGGTTGTGTCCAACGATGCCGCGCGTCGCCACGGCCCTAACCTGGTTCTTCCCATCGACTTTAATGTCTACGTTGCCGACTCCCGCGGTGGTGAGTTTCTCTTCTTCAAAATCTATCCGCGTCAATCTCATCACCATTCCTCTGGTCCGGCGCAGGACTTCGTGGCATCCCTCGATTATGGCGGCAATATCATCGGAATAATTCCTCTGGATATAATCCACCGCCTGTTGGACGACCATATAGGCGTTATGGCCGTGCCCCAGGCCGTCCAGGACGGCAATCAGAGCCTTGTTTTGAAATTCTTTGATAACATACGCATCACCATTAAGCTCTGATCCGAGAGCCGGTATGGAAATCACGCCATATTTCATCAGCCCGCCCGTGGGGACGCCGTATTCCTGTTTGGGCCTGACGGGATAGGGAATATCCGCCCTCCATTTACGAGCGATGATCCTGGTCCCTTTTTCTTTAGCGGAGACAATTTCCAGGTGGTCCATCATCCGCTTCACGCCGTTAAGACCTAGGCCCAGACCCCTGGAGCTCTTTCCTGGGTTTAAAGCCTGTTCAATGTTTTCTATTCCCCGGCCGCAATCTTCGCTGATTATTTCCACTCCGCCAGGTATATTTTCCAGGCTTATTGTCCCTTTGACGGCATATTTAACTATATTAGTCGCCAACTCGGAGACGACTATCTCCAAAAGGGCACAGTCCGACGAGTTGAAACCCACTTCCTCGGCCATTTGTCTTCCGGCCCTTCTCGCCGTGAAGACATCCAGGTCGGAGGCAATCAATACGGTAACCATTTTCTTACCACTATGGTCGTACCCTGATCCGTCTCCGATTCTATCGAGAATTCGTCCATCAACTTTTTTACTCCAGGAAGCCCCATGCCTAGTCCATTGCTGGTCGAGTAACCCTCCTTCATCGCCAGTTCAATATTCCGTATCCCCGGTCCCTTGTCCGTGCATATTATCTCCAGGCCTTTCCTGTTCCCGTCATCTATTATCTCCAGGCTGAGCACCCCATCGCGGGCATACTTGATAATATTTCTGGTAATTTCGGAGATAGCCGTGGCTATCTTGGTCTGGTCCAGGATGCCGAAACCTATCTCACCCGCCATTCCCTTGGCCAGGTAACGGGAAGTGACAATATCCTCGACGGTATTGATCTCTATTTGCATTCTTGTGTCCTAACCGAAATGATGTCCTAAGCATTTTGCCTAAGCCATTTCAAGCCGCTTTCCATGTTCAGCGCCGTGTGGACTCCTTTCAGTTCAATCCCAAACTCGACCAGGGTTATGGCCACGGGGGGCTGAAGACCCACCAGAACCGTTTTGGCCCCCATTATACTGGTCATGGCCGCGGTATCTCCGATGAGTCGCCCCAGGAATGAATCCACCACATCCAGGGAGGTCACGTCTATGAGGACGCCCTTGGCTTTTATTTGCGCCAGCTTTACCATGATGTCTTTTTGAAGGTCTTCAGCCATTCGGTCATGAAGTTCAGCTTGCACCGAGACCAGGAGAAAATCCTCTATTTTCAATATCGGTATCTTGCTCATTTTCTGGTTACCTGCCAACCAATCTGTTTGAAGGCCGCGCGAAGACCAGCCTGGAGGTTGGAAAACGTTTCTATGCCGGTCAGGTCGATTCCGATATTTACGATGCTTTGCGCGATGTCGGGTTTTATTCCGACCATGATGCATTTTGTCCCCAGCAGCGAAGCCGCTTTCACTGTTTTTATCAGCCTGTCCGCCACTTCGGTATCAACCATGGGCACGCCGGTTATATCAATGATGGCCAGCCCGGCTTGGGTTTCCATGATGGCGGCCAAGAGGTTCTCCATGATCTGTTTGGCCCTCATGCTGTCTATGATACCGATGAGGGGTAAAATGATAATTCCTTCCCATAGCTTTATTACCGGGGTTGACAACTCGAGCAGGGCTTTTTGATGTTCTTTCAATTTTTCGTCACGCACCACCCGCTCGGTTACGTTTCTGGATATGTGAATGTATTCCGAGATGGCGCCGTTTTCATAAACGGGATATGCCGTAACTTCAGCGTAAACTTTCCTGCCCGCCCGATCGAAGTGAATGTGGAGAACGGTGGTGGGGTTGCCGGTCTTTTGTACTTGCTCGATGGGGCAGGTGTCGTGGGGAGGCTTGCAGACATGATCTATCTGATGGGTGACTTTATAACATAATTTCGAAGTGATACTGGCCGGGTCGAGGCCATAGGCGGCCAATACTTTCTTGTTGGCCCATAGAATTCTGAAGTCTTTGTCGAGCAGCATTATCTCTTCTTCCACGTTATCGAGAATCTTTTCGTAGATATCAATCTGATGCGCGGCGCCTTCAAGTTTTTCCTGCATGGACTTACCCTCCTATTCGGCCATTTCTCTGAAGCTTAACCCAGTCGGAGACCTCCGGTCAGGCCGGAGGTTTGGTGATACCAACCGCCCGAGTGGCTATATAACTACCGGCCGGCCTTTCAGGATGGCTTTAGGCCGCTATTATCCAGGGCGCAAGGGGCCAAAGTAGTTTCTCGGTTGCCAAGTCCTGACTAAACGACCGTAAGGCAACCCCATGACCTATCCCGTTGGCCAGGCCTTACTCCCCTGATACATCCTTTGCCTGGCCCGACCAGAGAAGCGGCGACATATACCTAATCTGACTTTCCAATAGTATAGCTTATGGGAAGCCTTGATGCAAACCCTTGGCCGGCTGACCGGTAATCCATCAGTCATGAATGGCGGCAGGACACGGAAACCGTCAGGGCGAGTCACGCCTTTGGCGTGACGCTTCCAGCGGGACGTCGCTATAAAATGTGGATATTCTTCATTTAACAGTCACACCGCGGCGTGATTCCATTCTCTATCTTGCGCCCCAAATGGTCGATAGATTACTCTGACGTCCCGGCGGATTCAGGTCCGAGTCCGTTTCAATCGGGCTGAGGACCCGTGTAAATAGGACAGGTGTTGGCGGCGAAAGGCATGACGGTGACCCCGGGCTTTTTCCGGCCGCAATGTCGCCGGGCCAGCTCGAGGGCTTCCTCGAGGCTGGCCGCCGGATGGTAATGGGCCGTGCGGGCGTGCTGGAAATTCTCGGGCCGGGTGACGAGGATCACCTTGAAACGCCGGCAGTACTCGAACTGCTTGAGGGCCAGCCAGCCCGGCAGGACGAAGTTGTCGCGAAGAGATTTCTCCAGGGTCAGCGCGTCGGGAAAGGCGCAGGACTCGAAGAACTCCCTGGGTTCCTCGATGTCCGGGCACTCGGCCAGCAGGATGACCGCGCCGCCCGGCTTGGCGGCTAAGCAGGCGTTGTCCAGGGTCTTCTGGCTCTGGTACAGGTTGATGTCTTTCGGATATCCGCCGGTCGAGGCGATGACTATATCGGCTTTTCGCTCGATTTCCACCCCGCACATCTCGTCCACCAGGGCGCAGGCCTCCTGCCAGGCCGTGATCCAGTGGCCGGCCGCCACCTTCACCACCTCGTTGGCGAAGTTGGTGACCACGTTGACCAGGAAGTCCGGCTTGAGGAACGCGGCGATCTCCATCATGTCCTCGTGCATGGGATTGCCGCGGGTGTGCCGGCTGTAGCACAAGGGGTTCGTCCCGCCGCCCACCTCGGGGGCCAGACACAAGGTGTGGTTCCGCTGAATGGTTTTCAAGCCGGCCACGCCGGGCAGAACGCTCTTGCGGCCGCCGCCGAAGCCGCACATGTAATGATAGACCACCCCGCCGGTCAGGATGACCCGATCGGCCTCGGCCACCAGGGAATTGAGATAGACTTCCGTGCCGCGGGTGGTCCGGCCGTAATAAACCAGATTGCCGTCGTCCCAGGCCTGGTGATTGACCACCCGGACCCGCCAGCAGACCTCGGGGCCGCATATTTCCTCGAATTCGGCCGTCGTGTTCTGGCGGTGGTTGCCCACGGCGATCACCACTATCAGGTCCTCGTCCCGGACGCCGATCTGATCGAGGTACTCCACTAAAATGGGCAGGGTGGCGGAGTTGTTCTGCCAGGTCCGAGTGATGTCGCTCACCACGAGGGCCACTTTCTGGCCGGGCCGGACCAATTCCCTAAGCGGCGGAGAATCCAGGGGCTGGTCCAAAGCCCGGCGATAGGCGGCGGGAACATCCGGCCGGCCCGGACGATCGCGGCCCAGGATTTCGTACAGGATCAAGTCCTCGTCCAACTCGAAAGCAATCTCTCCCTGGCCGTAACGCAGCCGGAATTGCCTCTCGACCATGCTTTTCTCCTCTACGGGTCTTGGAAATGCCGCCTGGGGTGAATCGCGCGAACCGTTTATTGGTAGTGGGCTTGCAAGGTCTCGATCAGGGCCGTCAGAGTCCTGTTGACCGGCACGGGTATGCCCACCCGGCCGGCCTCGCGCACCACCGCGCCGTTGATGACCGCGATCTCGGTCTGGCGCCGTTTGTCCACGTCCTGACCCATCGAGGACCTGTTGGCGCCGGTGGCCGCGGCCACCTGGTACACGCGCTCGACCGCTCCATCCTTGATGGGTATGCCCTGGGCCTTGGCCACGGCCACGGCTTCCTCGACGGCCAGCCGCATCAAGTCCCTGGTCACTTCGAGGTCCAGGAGCTGGCCGTTCTTGACCCCGCACAGGGCGGTGATGGCGTTGATGCCCACGTTGATCAGGAACTTTTCCCAGATCAGGACCTTGACGTCTTCGGCCACCTGGGTGGAGATGCCGGCCCGGGTCATGACCTCGGCCGCCCGGCGGGCCGAAGATTGGTCCCGGCTTGACCAGGCGCCGATCACCGTGGCGCCGATCCCGGCGTGGCGAATGACCCCGGGCCCGAGCAGCGTGGCGCCATGAGAGGTGGTACCCGCCAGAACGTTACGGGGGTCAACCACTTCGGCGATGACGTCGGCGTTGCCCAGACCGTTCTGGAGCGTCAGGACCACGCCGGCCTCGCCGATCAGGTCGCGGGCCGTTACGGCCGCGGCGGCGGTTTGGGTGGACTTGACGAAGACGATGACCAGGTCGGCCGGGCCGATCCGGCCGGGATCGGTCGTGGCCTGGGCCTTGATCGTTCTGACCTGGCCCTGGCGCTCGATGCTCAAGCCCTGCCGGTTGATGGTTTCGACGTGCTCCGGCCAGACATCGAGCAACCAGACGTCCTGGCCGGCTTCGGCCAAAAGGCCGCCGAAAAGGCTGCCCATGGCCCCCGCGCCCACTATTGCGATCTTCATGCCGCTCCTTTATGCCTCAAGTCGCCCGGCCCGTCACTTGCCCAGCCTGGCCCGAAGTTTCTCCCATTCGCCCTGGACCATGGGGTAGGTGTGCTCCGGCGCCGGAAACTCCCTGGTTTTAACTTCCTTGACGTACCGATCGAAGGAGCGCCGGATTTCGCCGGCCACGTCGCCGTAGCGCTTGACGAACTTCGGGGTGAAGGCCTGAAAATGACCGGTGATGTCCGAAACGATCATCACCTGGCCGTCGCAGTGCACCCCGGCCCCGATCCCGTAAACGGGAATAGGTAGTTCGTCCCGGATGAGCTTGGTGACCTCGGGCGGCACGGCCTCGACCAGGATCGAGAAAGCCCCGGCTTCGTGGACGGCCCGGGCGTCTTCGAGCAAGGCCAGGGCCGAATCCGCTGTGCGGCCCTGGGCCTTGAATCCGCCCAGAACGCTGGTGCTTTGAGGCGTCAGGCCGATATGACCCATGACCAGCATGCCGGCGTCGGCGATGGCCCTGATCACGGACGTCACCTTCCGGCCGCCCTCGAGCTTCACGCAGTCCATGCCGGCTTCCTTGTAAAAGCGGATGGCGTTGCCGACCGCCTCCTCGACGCTGACCTGGTACGAACCGAAAGGCATGTCTCCGATCACGAAGGTGTTGGGCGCGGCCCGGCGGATGGCTTCACAGTGATAGAGGCACTGCTCCATGGTCACCGGCACCGTGCCGCTGTAACCATAGACGCACATGCCCAGGCTATCGCCCACCAGAATCATATCCAGGCCCGCCGCTTCGGCGATTTGGGCCGTGGTAAAGTCGTAGGCCGTCACCCAGACCACCGGGTCGTTGTTCTCCTTCATCATCTGCAATTCAAAACGGGTCAGTTTTTTCTTGGCCATGTCGATCTCCTCGGCGGATCAATCCGCGGTTTATAGGGTCCGGGCCGTCCCGGGTCATTCAGTCCCCGTCATCGAGGTACAGCCCGGTCAGGACGTTGTCTTCCCAGACTTCCGTCCATCTGAGTTCGCACTTGGAGCAGTACTTGGTCCGCCTGATCACGCCGGCCTCGACCGAGGTGGCGTCGCTGACCACGTCCTCGGCATAACAATACGGACACAAGCCGCTGGATTTGTATTCCTCGAACTCCTCCGGCGTGGCCATTCTGCCCATGCGACGCCGCCTAGGCCACCTTGAAAAACGAGTCCTTCTTGGCGTTGCAGACCGGGCAGTTGGCCGGCGGCTCTTTTTCGCAGGTGTAGCCGCAGAGCGGGCAGACGTAATAGTCCACCAATTCGTTGGCGCCCAGGTTTTCCAGGGCCTTCTTATACAGGGCGGCGTGGACTTTTTCCACTTCATTGGCGTAGCGGAAGGACCGTTCCGCCTTTTTATTGCCCTCGGCCTGGGCCTCTTCGATCATAACTGGATACATCTTGGTGAATTCGTGGGTTTCACCGGCGATGGCTTCCTTAAGGTTGTCCGCGGTCGAACCTATGCCTTCCAAAACCTTGAGGTGGGCGTGGGCGTGGATGGTCTCGGCCTCGGCCGCGGCCCGGAACAGCCTGGACACGGCCGGATGTCCTTCGGACTCGGCCTTCTTGGCAAAAGCCAGGTACTTGCGGTTGGCCTGGGACTCACCCGCAAAAGCTTCCTTCAGGTTATTCTCGGTCTTGGACATCGGCCCCTCCTTTATTTAATATCAGTGGAGGGATTATACCGCACTTTTTCAGTAATTGGTTCGGAGAATGGCATTTTATTATTGCCGCGGTATTTCGACCATTTCCCCGGTCGCGGCCAGGGGTTGGATAATAAACCATCGCCGGCGGCGGCTTTAATTCAGTTTGACGGTGAGTCTTTGGGTGGATTACAATTGATGGAAAGGTGAAAGCGCCGGAATTTCAACGGGCTTGGCGGTAAATACTTTTCAGCCGGAAGCGCAGGCCTTTCGTTCCCACTCACCGGCTGATTTTTAGGCGATCAGTACCGCGAGGGTTGGGGAGGATGATACGCGCCGATGGCCGCCCAGTGCCTGGCGGGATGATTACGGCGAGGTCGGAGGACGGACGATGAAGAAATCAAGGTGGTCATCGCATCAGGCCGTTTATATTTTCTCGTTTTTCTGTCTGGCCCTGGGCCTGCTTTTTCCAGGTAATGATGTCTCCGGTCAGTCCCCGCCAAAGACCATATCCGGTCCAGCCGCCGCCGATAATACGTTTACCAACACCATCGGCCAGAAGTTCGTTTTGATTCCGCCCGGTAATTTCATTTCGGGAAGCCCGACCGATGAACTTGGCCGGAGTTCTGACGAGGGCCGGCGCCAGGTGACGATTTCGCGTTCGTTTTATCTGCAGACCACGGAAGTAACGCAAGCCCAGTGGCGAGCGATCATGGACAACAATCCTTCCCATTTCAAAACGTGCGGCGATGATTGTCCGGTGGAAAACGTATCGTGGGATGACGTGCAGGCCTATATCAGCCGTTTGAACGCCAAGGAGGGAACGACCAAGTATCGTTTACCGACCGCGGCGGAGTGGGAGTATGCGGCGCGGGCCGGCGCAACGACCAGTTTTGCCAACGGCAATATCAAGGAAACGGAATGTGGTCATGACCCGAGCCTCGATCTTATAGGCTGGTATTGCGGCAATTCGAATAAGAGCACTCATCCCGTCGCGCGGAAGCAGGCGAATGCCTGGGGATTATATGACCTGTCCGGCAATGTCTGGGAATGGTGCCAGGACTGGTACGCCCTTTATCCGACCGACTATCACCTCACTGACCCGCCTGGTCCCGCCAGTGGTTCCTTTCGGATTTACCGCGGCGGCTCCTGGGACAGCAAGGCCAGGTACTGCCGTTCGGCCTTTCGTCTAGGGAACGCCCCCGGCACCAGGTCCGACACTGTGGGCTTTCGCCTCGCCATTAGGGGACGTCCATAAAATTATAAGATTCTTTTTGATCTGACGCAGCTTCGGCCAAGACAATTTCTTATCAGGCCTTGAAGGCCTCGATTTGATTCCCCAGGGCTTGGTCTACCAGGTCATCTTTCCAACCAAGAAATTCAATCAAAAACGCCTTGCTCCGGCGATGAATCTGCTTTCTCGGGTGGCTTTCACCGATCTGGCGCGACTATTCGACCGGGCTCTACCGGCTATTATGTTTGGTCCGGCCGGAAATTTATAATTTTATGGACGTCCCCATTTTTTCTTGACTTGTCTAAAAGTTGTATGATTGAATGACTGGGGAGGCTTGAAAATGCCCAGCCACCGCCCACCCAGGCCCGCCGGGCCGAAGTACCGGCTCATGGCCCAGGAACTTCGGACCGAAATCGAATCCGGCGCCTACCCGGACGGCGCGGCCTTTCCTTCCGAAACGAACCTGATCGAATATTACGGAGTCAGCCGGATGACCGTCCGGGCCGCGCTGGCCATACTCGAGGCCGAAGGGCTTCTGGACCGCCGCCGGGGCTCGGGCACGTACGTCCGGCACCGCACCGTGCATAAGGTCCTGGGCAAACTGGTGGACTTCCACCGCGAAGCCACTCTGATGAACCGCCGGGCCAGGTCGTCCGTCCTGGCCCTGACCCGCCGGCCCGGCGTTCTGCGCGAAAGCCTCCTTTTCCACCTCAAACCGGGCGAAGAAGTCTGGGAACTCAAACGGCTGCGCTTTCTGGACGATACCCCGGTGGTGCTCCAGACCTCGAGCCATCCCCTGCGGGTCCTGGAGGGCGTGACCCAGGCCGATTTGACCGACCGTTCCCTGTATCAATTCCTCCACCTGAGCAAGGGTCTGACCGTGGTCAGGGCCGAAGAGGTCATCGAGCCCCAGGCCGTGGCCGAACCCGAGGCCGGGCTTTTAAGACTGATCCCAGGCAGCGCCGTTTTTCTGGCCCGACGGTCCGCCTTTGACCAGGCCGGCCGGGCCGTGGAATTGAGTTATAACCTCATTCGCGGCGACCATTACAAGTTCACTTTCAGCCTCAAGCCCGAGGAGGAAGCATGAGGGCCGTCCTGGCGGGTGACCTGGGCGGATCAGCCCTCAAGGCGGCCCTGGTGGACCAGGCCGGCCGCTTCCTGGCCCAGGCGGCCGTGGCCCGACCCCTGCCTATGGACCAGCAGGGTTTCTCTGAACTGGACCCGGAACTGTGGTGGACCGATTTCCTCGAGGCCTGCCGCGATCTGTTCAAAGCGGCTCGGGACGTGGAAGTAGTCGGCGTCTGCCTGGGCGGACTGACCCGGACCCAGGTCTTCCTCGATGCGACCGGCCGCTCGATCCGGCCGGCCATCACCTGGGCCGACGCCCGGGCCGCCCGGGAAGCGGAACGGATAAGTCAAGTCCGGGACGAACTGGGAGTCAAGACCTGGGGGCCGATCAACGCCTATCACACCCTGGCCAGACTCGTCTGGCTGCAAGCCCGGGAGCCGCATAACTTCGCCCGCCTGGCCCTGGTCCTCGAACCCAAGGACTACCTCATCTTCCGCCTCACCGGCCGGCCGGTCGGAGATGCCGTCTCCCAGGCCCGGCTCCTGACCCTCGAGGGCCAGCCAGCCCAAAGCCTCCTGGAAAAGCTGGGCCTGAAGCCGAGTTTTTTCCCGGCCCTGCTCGAGCCCCAGGACCAGGCCGGATCAATAGCACCCGGCCTGCCCGAACCCCTGGACCGCCTGGCCGGCCGGCCGATCTTCGCCGGCTCGATGGACGCCTGGCTGGCCGCGGTGGGGCTGGGGGCCTTGGAACCCGGCCAGGTTTTCAACGTCTCCGGGACTTCCGAGGTCCTGGGTTTGGTCACGGACCGGCCTCGAGAGGCGCCCGGACTGGTCACCCTGCCCTGGGGCCGGAACCGTTTCCAGATAGGAGGCCCCAGTCAGGCCGGGGCCGACTGCCTGGCCTGGCTGGCCGAGGTGCTGGATCGGGAAGTGGGCGACCTGCTGTCCGATTTGTCCGGCCGGGAAAAGGCCGGCGAACCGCTGCTCTTTTTACCCTATCTCCGGGGCGAACGGACACCCCTGTGGGAGCCGGACGCTCGAGGTCTTTTCCTGGGCCTGGGGCGGAGTCACCACCGACTGGACTTGGCTCGGGCCGTGATCGAGGGCGTGGCCCTGGCCAATTGCCAGGTCCTGACCCTGGCCGAAAACGCGGCCGGGGCCCCGGCCCAAGAGGTCCGTCTGGGCGGCGGGGCGGCCAGATCGGCCGTCTGGGCCCAGATCAAGGCCGACGTCCTGGATCGTCCGGTGATCCGGCCGGCCTGCCCCGAATCGGGTCTGCTGGGCGCGGCGGTGACGGCTTTCACCGGCCTGGGCGAATTTTCCGACTTGGCCCAGGCCGCCGAGGCCCTGGTCAAGATCGAGGCCGTCCATCGGCCCGACCCGCTCAAGACCGGATACTATCGCCGCCTCTACGATCTCTGGCTCGAGGTCCAGACGGCCGGTCTGGAACTGTCCAAGGAGCTGGTGAAACTGGAACGAGACAAAACCGATCGAAATGAAGTAATAAGGAGAACGGAATGAAGGACCTTTTTACCCGCGACTTCGGCCGCCGCCGCTTCCTGATGGGCATGATCCACACCCTGCCCCTGCCCGGCGCGCCGCGCTACGACCGGGCCGGCGGCCCGCGGAAGATAGTGGCCCAGGCCAGGGAAGAGGCCAAAATCCTGGCCGAGGCCGGCTTCCATGCCCTGCTCTACTGCAACGAGTCGGACATGCCCTATTTGACTGAAATGGAGCCGGCGACCATAGCCGCCATGACCGAAGTGGTGGCCGAGACCCAAGCCCTGATCGGCCTGCCCCACGGCATCAACATGCTGCTCGACCCGGCCGCCTCGCTGGCCATCGCCAATGCCACCGGCGGCCGGTTCATCCGGGCCTTCCTGACCGGGGCCACGGTGGGCGACACCGGACTGTTCGTGGCCGACGGCCCCGGGGTCCTGCGGCTGCGGGCCAACCTGGGCGCCGAGGACATAAGGATCATCTGCAACGTCACCCCCGGCTTTTCGGTCAGCCTCGATAGCCGGCCGGTCGAGGAACAGGCCGCCGGCGCGGTCTTCATCGGCCTGGCCGACGCGGTCTGCGTGTCCGGTCCGGCGGCCGGCCGCGAGGCCGACCTGGACCTGCTGCGGCGGGTGGCGGCCCGGGTCCCGGAGACCCCGGTCGTGGTCGGCACCGGCGTCTCGGCGGCCAACATCGAGGCTCTGGCCGAAGTGGCCGACGGTTTCATCGTCGGGACCTCCTTGAAGATAAACGGCCAGACCCTCAACCCGCTGGACCCGGTCCGGGTCAAGGAATTCATGGCCGTGGCCAGGAAACTCGATGTCTAGACCAACGGCCCTGATCAGCGGCGCGGCGGGCGGCATCGGCCGGGCCACGGCCGCGCTTCTGGCCCGTCGGGGCTGGGATTTATTCCTTACCGATCTGGTCTGGCCCGAGGACTGGCCGAAGTTCCTGGCCGAAGTGGAGACCCAAACCCAGGTCCGGACTATCCTGGCCGACCTGATTGACCCGGCCGCGTCCGCCCGGGTGGTGGCCGAGGCCCTTAAAGCTTGCGGCCGCCTGGACGGACTGGCCCACTGCGCCGGAATGAGCCTGGTGGCTTCGGTCCTCGAACAGAGCCCGGAATCCTGGGCCAGGGTCCGGGCCGTCAACCTGGACGCGGCCTTCTACCTGGCCCAGGCCTGCGCCCGGGCCATGACCGCCGGAAAATCAGGCGGCAGCCTGGTCCTGGTCTCGTCCATCGGGTACCTTTCCGGCGGGGCCAACCCGGCCTACGGGGCCAGCAAGGCCGGGGTCATCTCCCTGACCTACGCCCTGGCCCAGGAACTAGGGCCGCGAGGCCTCCGGGTCAACGCCGTGGCGCCGGGCGTCATCGACACGGCCATGGTCCGGGGCGCCTTCTCCGGCGATGAATTCACCGTCCTCGAACAGGCCGTGGCCCGGCGGACCCCGCTGCGCCGCCTGGGCCGGGCCGAAGACGTGGCCGGGGTCATAGCGTTTCTGCTTTCCGACGCGGCCGCCTTTGTCACCGGCGCGGTCATCCCGGTGACCGGCGGTCTCGAATTGCTGCCCAAGCTATCCGCTTTCCTGGAGGGCTGAAGTGCGGCGGCCGGTCAAGGTCTTCATCACCAAGTACGGCACGGCCCTGGCCGGTCTGGCCGTCTTCGCCTTTTTCTCTCTGGCCGCGGACACCTTCCTGAGTTCCGCCAACGTGCTCAACGTCCTCAAGCAGATCAGCTACCTGACCATCCTTTCCCTGGGTTTTGCCCTGGCCCTGACCACGGCCGAACTGGACCTGTCCTTCGCCAACGTCTGCTCCCTGGCCGGCGTGGCTTGCGGCGGCCTGATCCACCACGGTTATCCCGTGGCCCTGGCCGTGACCGCCGGCCTGTCCGCCGGCCTCCTGGCCGGGTTCGTCAACGGCCTGGTGGTCACCAGGCTCAGGGTGCCCAGCCTCATCGCCACCCTGGCCATGGCCTCGACGGCCAACGGCGCGGCCTTCTGGCTGACCAAGGGCGTGGCCTACGTGGGCCGCTGGCCCGAACCTTTCGTGGCCCTGGGCCGGGCCAAGCTGCTAGGGGTCCCGGTCCTGGCCTGGTGGATGTTCCTGGCCTGCGCCCTGGCCTGGTTTCTCCTGAAACAGACCCGCCTGGGCCTGCACCTGACCTTCACCGGCGAAAACGACGAAGCGGCCAGACTGGCCGGCATCCCGGTCAAGCGGATGAAAATCCTCGGCCTGACCCTGTCGGGCCTGGCCGCCGGCGTAACCGCCGTGCTGCTCACGGCTTCGCTCTCCTCGGCCGCGCCGACCTCGGCCGGGGACCTCATGCTGACTTCCATCGCCGCCGTGTTGTTGGGCATGACCATGATCGAGCCGGGACGGCCCAACGTGGGGGGCTGCCTCATCGGCGCCCTGACCATCGGCGCCCTTTCCAACGGCTTGATCCTGGTGGGCGCGCCCTACTACGCCCAGGACATTATACTGGGAGTGATCATCGTCGCCTCGGTCAGCCTCTCGGCCAGCACCGTGACCAAGGCGGCTTTTGGTTAAATCCAACATCAATCGAGGGAGGGAGCTATGTCGTTAAGAATGTTAGTCAAGGCACTGGTCGTTCTGACCCTGACCGGCGTGTTGCTGGTCCCGGCCCTGGCCCAGGCCCAGGAGTTCAAGCTGGGCGTCATCGCCTTCCAGATGTCCTCCGAGACCCACGCCCGGACGGCCCAGGCGGCCGAAGAGGCGGCCAAGGCCAAGGGCTGGAAGGTGACCGTGCTCAACTCGAAAGGCACCCTGGCCGAGCACACCGCCCAGATGGAAAACCTCATCCAGGCCAAGATCAACGCCATGATCGTCTGCATGGGCAAGCCGGTCGAAGCCGAAGCCCAGTTCGCCGCGGCCAAGACAGCCGGCATCCCGGTCATCACCATCATGTCCGGCACCTCGCCCCACGCCCTGTTTGAAATCCAGGTCAACGAGTACAAGGTCGGGGCCGAGGCGGCCTTGTACCTTTTGGGCCAGCTCAACTATAAAGGCGAGATATTGACCCAGCGCTACGAAAACAACGTCGGCACCCGCATCCGGGGCAAGGTGCTGGACATCGTCCTCTCGGAGAACACCGGCGTGAAAATCCTGGGCAGCCACACCATGGCCAAGCCCCAGGGTTGGCGGGAGGACGTCAAGGCCGGCATGGAAGCCCTCATCCTCAAGAACCAGGGCAAGTTCAAGGGTATCTGGGCCTCGTTCGACGGCCAGGCCTTCATCATTGACGACATTCTGAGCGCCCAGGGGGTCAAGAAAGGCGATCTGGCCATCGTCAGCGTTGACGGCGGCCAGGAAATCTTCCGCCGCATCCGAGACCCCAAATCCACCCTGACCGCCACCGTGGCCATCCCCTTCGAGAAAATGGGCCAGGCCGCCGTGGAGGCCCTCGAAAAGATCGTGGTCAAGAAGATGAAGAAGGACGACCTGGTCAAGGGTCCCTATATGTTCATGGACGCGGTCCTGGTGGACCAATCCGACGTCCCGGCCGAGGGCAAGTGGCCGTGGTGAAATGAGGTCGCGGCGTCAGGGTCGCGGCCCTGACGCCGTGAATAGAAAGACTCGAGCCTATGACCCCGGTCTTGGAGTTACAGGGAATCTACAAGGACTACGGCGCGGTCCGGGCCCTGAGCGGGGTGGACCTGACCGTCCGTCTCGGCGAAGTCCTGGCCTTGTGCGGCGACAACGGGGCAGGCAAGTCCACGCTGATCAAGATCGTGTCCGGGGCCGAGACGGCCACGACCGGCGAGATGCGCCTCAACGGCGAGACGGTCCATTTCGCTTCGCCGGCCGAGGCCCTGCGCCGGGGCGTAGCCACCATTTACCAGGACCTGGCCCTGGCGCCCCGGCTCCAGGTCTATCAAAACGTCTTCATGGGCGCGGAACTGCTCAAGAACACGCCTCTGCCCGGCCTCAAGCTCCTGGACAAGAAGGCCATGAAGGCCGCCGCGGCCGGATACCTGGGCCGGCTCAACATAGTCATCCAGGATTTGGACGCACCGGTGGCCGAACTTTCCGGCGGCCAGCGCCAGGCCGTGGCCATCTGCCGGGCCCTGCGCTGGAACGCCCAGGTAGTCATCATGGACGAACCCACCGCGGCCCTGGGGGTCAAGGAGACGACCCAGGTCCTGGACCTGATCCGTCAGCTCCACGACCAGGGCGTGACCATCCTGATCATCAGCCACAACATGAAGGACGTCCTGGCCGTGGCCACTAGGGTGGCCATTCTCAAGAACGGCCGCAAGGTCGGGGAATGCCTGACCGACGATCTGACCTCCGAGGAACTGGCCACCATGGTCATGACCGGCAATTTAGGGGCCAGGAATATCCTTCCGGATAAATGAACGCCTGATTAGCCTGATCGGCTTGAATCGGGCCGGCGCCGGTCAGGAAAGACCGGAATCCTTTTTTATCCGTTCCAACTCGTGCTTGATCTTTTCGATATTGACGGCGCCGGGTTCATTCGAGGCTTGGTTCGTTCCCGGCCTATCCTGGATTCTAAACAGGTTTTTCCAAGAAACCTTGAGGAGCACGTAACAGATCAGGGCCACGATCACCAGAGTGCCGAATGACCCGCCGAAGAACAGAAAAATCCTGGTTTTTTCCACGGCCAGGGCGATGACGAAGCTGACGGCCACCAGGACCACGAACGAAAAGAGGCGGTCTATGCCGGGCAAATGATTCCAGGCCACCCGTCTTCTGACCACGGCCAGGGTAATGATCATGGCCACGATGGGCAGGTAATAAATGACCACGTTCAGCTTCAACAGGTTGGTCCTCAGGAAGAAAAGGGAGTACGCCGTGAGAACGAAGGAAAACACTCCCGGAAAGACGATCAAATAGACCAGAACGGAATAAACGATATTCCAGGGGGCTTGCCCGGCCTTTTCCCGGCCGTGCAGGAAGCCCATCAAGCAGGCCAGGATGGCCGGCGCCAGGATTATCAGGGCCGACCATCGCCAATCCAACTCCTGCCATCGGTTCAGAAAATCGTTCAGGGTCATGGCCGCCGCCCTTTCTTTCGCCCAGGCGATGTAATGGTTTGGCTCCTTAAATGACCATCGTCACTGGGTGAATAAATGAAAGTTACCGTGTGCCGGCGGGTAAGTCAAGCCGGACGGGTCCCTCTCCCTCTGGGAGAGGGTCAGGGTGAGGGTGTGCGCCGCTGGATGCGTGATGGGTTCAAAGGCAAAAAGGTCTTGGACTGGGGGTGGGGTTCATCCGCCGAAGGCGTGATTTATCCCCGCGTGAAGAGCGGGGCGGATTAAGTCCAACGCTACCATGAACTACATTGTGCTCGGACCCGGGCCTGGCGGTTAACCCTAAAAACGCAAAAGCCCTGGCCTCCGGCGGGAGGGTGAAGAAGCGTTCGATTCGGCCGGGGGTGGCCCGTTGGGAAACCGGGCCGGCAGGTTATGTTCACCTCGCCCCCTGATTTCTTCCCTGTTGCGCCTTACGCCGCTTCGGATGGCTGAGGTCCATCCTCGGCCTGGAGGGAGAGGTTGAAGTCTTCTGTTTCCCACTCTAAACTAAGGCTTTCCTCCCCGCCATCTCTGGCCAAACCAATCTCCGTTCACGCTGGCCGCTGGAGACCAGGGGCTTTTGCGACCCCGGAAAGTTATGAGCAATCATCGTGCCTTGATCAGGGGTGCACACATATTTAGTTGATATTAAATGATAAAAACTATCCGCTCAGGGAAACTGCCTTTTAGGCGGCGCGGCGGATGTAACGTTTCGTTACAGCTTAAGCCCCTGGAGGGGTCAGGTGGTGTAACTTTTTTTATCAGATGAACGGTGTCAGCCTTTAATCAAAAGATGTTTCTGCATCCAGACCTGGTCGAAATCCTGGCCGAATTTACGGCCGACCTTTTCAAACCGGCCGCATTCCTTGAAGCCGTTTTTCAAGTGAAAGGCTAGGCTCGCCTCGTTCCGGGAAGATATGTCGGCCAGAAGGGTGTCAATACCCATCTTGACGGCTTCCGCCTCGAGGTGACCAAGCAAGGCTTTTCCCAGGCCTTGTCCGGTTTGGCCCGAGGCCACGAAATAGGTTATCTCGGCGGTCCGCCTAAAGGCCGCCAGGGGATGATAGGGCCGGAGCAGGGCAAAGGCGATCACTTGGCCGTCACCGTCTTTGGCCGCCACGGCCGGATATTTAGCGGCGATATGCAAAAACATATCGAAAAATTCGTACGGCAGTCTTGTTTCCGGATAGGCGGAAAAACCGTTTTCAACATAATAGTTGAAAATATCCATGACCGGGATTCTATGGTCAGAGGTCAGCTTCTCGATGACAACAGGCATTTGTGCCAGCCTCCCAAAACTTTTTCCATCCTGAATGATCGGTGCGGCTCAGGCCAAGGATTCAAAAACGAAAAACAAAATCTCCCTCGCAGTTGCCCCGGTAATGCATCAGGCATTTGTCCATCGGCGGGACGACGTCGAAGGCCAGCCCCAGGCTTCTGAACCAGCATGCCAACCGATATATGACCCCGCATTCATAATCGGCAATGACGCCGATGCTGTTCATGCCCTTATAGGCAAAGCACTGGTTCTGTTTGAAGGTCCAACGCAACACGTTTTCCCGGGGGAAGCTCATTTGGGCGCCCATGAAATCAGGGATGACCAGTTCATAGGCCCCCTGAACAAACTCTTTGAATTGGTCGAAACTATCGATTTCGCCTTCCATGGCCAGGGCGTTTTTCATTCGCTTCACTTCGATGGGGGCCAGCAACTTGATGGCGGATTTATTCAGTTTATTGGCCTTCTCGATGCCGAACTCCTGAAGGCAGCTATAAAACCACATGCCGTCGTGGGTCATCCAGCATTTGTTCAAGAGAACGATCAGGTCTTTCCTTGCCACCGCTTTCATGCCCGCGCCTCCGTGGGATAGAACATGGCCCTGAGATGGCCCTGAGTCGATGATTATTTCCAAATGAGAGGCCCAGGTCAATAGCGATCTGGCCGGGACTGCCCGGCCCGGAGTCGCTTCTCGCCAACCCTGATGGCTTCAAGCCTTGATCGCTTGACCCGATCCGGCCGCCGTCTGGAGATGATAATATAGCCTGGCCCCGTCAATTGTGATAACCTCGAGTCGAATCAAGGAGCCGAGGCGATGAAGGATTTATGGGAGGTCTTGCGGGGCAAAGCTTTCAAGGTTATTGACGGCCGGGACTACAACCGCTTCAGGGCCGGGCTGCCGGAGGCCAGGGGGCATCCAGCCCGCTTTTTTTATGAAGCGGCCTTGCCGGCCGTCCCGGAGCCGGAGCTGTTCCTGGAAAGAATCTATCCGGCCCTGGCCAGGTTCATCCAGCATAAGCGCCTTAATCCCACGGGACGGGGTCTGACCGTGGCCCTGTTCCACCAGGACCGGTGCTATCTCCTGGACGGCCGGGTGTTCCTGAATACCTGCCGGGAGGCCGAAGGACCGCCGCCTCCGGCCCTGCCGCCCGCGGCTTAGGCCGGTTTCTCTACAACTACCGGCCGTCTGGCCTGAACCGCCGCCGAGGCCCTGCCTGCCGGTGTTTGACGTTCCGGGCTCCCTATAATAAACTTCGATTCCATAATCATTCCCCCAGGAGGCAGCCGTCATGGACAAAATCGACATCACCGAAAAGATATTCGCCTTTATCCCCATCACCCAGCAGACCATCCTGGGCAGTCACGTGGCCGGCCGGGCCAATTTCATGGCCCTGGCCTGGCTGACCCGGGTCAACTTCAAGCCGGCCATGATCGCCGTCGCGGTCAACAAGAACAACCAGTCCCGCGGCGGCATCCTCGAGACCGGCGAATTCAGCCTCAACGTGCCTTCGGCCGACCTGATGGCCCTGACCGACTACACCGGCCTGGTTTCGGCCAGGCAGGTGGACAAGGCTAGACTCTTCGACGTCTTCTACGGCCGACTCCAGGCCGCCCCTTTGATCAGGGAGTGCCCGGTCAACGTCGAGTGCCGGGTGGCTCACCGGATCGAGATGCCGACCAACGACCTGTTCGTGGGCGAAGTGGTGGGGGTTTACGCCGAGGAGCGTTTTCTGACCGACGGCGCGCCCGACCCGGAAAAAGTCAAACCTTTTGTCCTGTCCATGCCGGACAACCGGTTCTGGGCCCTGGGCGAATGCGTCGGCCGGGCCTGGCAGGCGGGCAAGGCTCTCAAGAAATAATAAAACCGGATAAGCCCGGGAAACTTGAACCACCGACCTTCACCGGAAGAAGGGCTGACGGCAGACCCGTTTCGCCCCTAGGGAAGGGAGAGTGATTTTTATTCTTTTCTTCCAGCGGTTTTGTATGAGGAAAAAACGTGTTCCCCCGAACAATCACCCGGCTTGACCGTTGCCGCCGGGTTTCAGTCCGTTCCCTTTTTCGGCCGAGCCGAAGGCCGCCTTGATGAACTCGCGGTTGAGGCGGGCGATGTTGGTGATGGATATCTCCTTGGGACAAACGTTCTCGCACTCGCGTTCGTTCGAACAGTTGCCGAAGCCCAACTGGTCCATGGTCTGGACCATGTTCCAGGCCCGCCGGGCCGCCTCCGGCCGGCCCTGGGGCAGCAGGCCGAGATGGGAGACCTTGGCGCCCACGAAGAGCATGGCCGAGGCGTTGGGACAGGCGGCCACGCAGGCGCCGCAGCCGATGCACTGGGCCGCGTCCATGGACAGTTCCGCCTTTTCCGCCGGGACCGGCAGCGAGTTGGCGTCCGGCGCGCCGCCGGCGTTGACCGATATGAATCCGCCGGCCTGAATGAGCACGTCGAAGGCGCCCCGGTCCACCACCAGGTCCTTGATGATGGGAAAGGCCTTGGCCCGGAACGGTTCGATCACGATGGTCTGGCCGTCCCGGAAATGCCTCATGTGCAGCTGGCACAAGGTCGTGGCCTTTTCCTTACCGTGGGCAATACCGTCCACCACCGAGCCGCACATGCCGCAGATGCCTTCTCGGCAGTCGTGATCGAAGGCAATGGGCTCGACGCCCTGCCTGGTCAGGCCCTCGTTGACTATATCCAGCATCTCCAGAAACGAGGCGGCCGTGGGGATATCCCTGGCCGGATAAGTTTCCAGCCGGCCCTTGTCCTCCGACCCGTTCTGCCGCCAGACCTTTAACGTCAGGTTGATGGTTTTCCCGCTCATTTATCATGACCTCGTAAAAAGTCGAAGACGACTTTTTCCTCGGCGGGAGAGGGCTGCCCCTCTCCCGCCACTTGAAGTGAATTCAAGTGGTTCCACCCTCACCCCAGGCCGGGGCTTATTCGCCCTCGGCCTGATGACGGACTGGTTGCCAGTCCGTCATTTGTAACTCCTCTGCGCCGGAGCGACGTTCTCGAAAACCAGAGGCTCGGGAAGCATCTCCGGCTTTTGGTCCGCGCCCTTGTATTCCCAGGCGGCCACGTACGAGCACACCTCGTCGTTGCGCAAGGCCTCGTTTTCCCCGGTCTGGAAGGCTTCGTTGAAATGGCAGCCGCAGGACTCCTCCCGCTCGAGGGCGTCCAGGGTCATCAATTCGCCCAGTTCGAGGAAGTCGGCCACCCGTTGGGCCCGCTCGAGGGTTTGGTTGAAAGTCCTGGCCGAACCGGTCACGTTGACGTTCCGATGGAACTCCTCCCGCAACTCCGGTATCTTTTGCCGCGCTTTTTCCAGGCCTTCGTAGGTGCGGGATATGCCCACGTGGTTCCACATGATCCGGCCCAACTCCCGATGGAAGTCATCCACGGTGCGCTGGCCCTTGACGGCCAGGAACTTTTTTATCCGCTCCTCGGCCCGCTTTTCCGCCTGGGCGAAATCCTGATGGTCGGTCTGGACCGGACCCGGAGCCGCCGTGGTCAAATACCCGCCGATGGTGTAGGGCAGGATGAAATACCCGTCGGCCAGCCCCTGCATCAGGGCGCTGGCGCCCAGCCGGTTGGCGCCGTGGTCCGAAAAATTGGCCTCGCCGAGGCAGAACAGGCCGGGAATGGTGGTCATCAGGTTGTAGTCCACCCACAGGCCGCCCATGGTGTAGTGGATGGCCGGGAAGATTTTCATCGGGGTATTGTAGGGGTCTTCGCCCGTGATCCGCTCGTACATCTGGAACAAATTGCCGTACTTCTTGCGGATGGTCTCGACGCCGTCGCGCTTGATGGCGTCCCGAAAGTCCAGGTACACGGCCAGGCCGGTTTCGCCCACACCCCGGCCGGCGTCGCACTGTTCCTTGGCGTTGCGGGAAGCCACGTCCCGGGGCACCAGGTTGCCGAAACTGGGATATTTTTCCTCGAGGAAGTAGAACCGTTCGCTTTCCGATATCCGGTCCGAAGAACGCCGGTCGCCGGCCTGCCGGGGCACCCAGACCCGGCCGTCGTTGCGCAGGCTTTCGCTCATCAGGGTCAGTTTGGATTGATAGTCGCCGTGCACCGGGATGCAGGTGGGGTGGATCTGGGTGAAGCTGGGGTTGGCGAAGCAGGCGCCTTTTTGATAAGCCCGCCAACAGGCCGACACGTTGGAACTCATGGCGTTGGTCGAGAGGAAGTACACGTTGCCGTATCCGCCCGTGGCCAGCACCACGGCGTGGGCCTCGTGTCTCTCGAACTTGCCGGAGACCAGGTTGCGGACCACGATGCCCCGGGCCCGGCCGTCCACCAGGACCAGCTCGACCAGGTCCCGCCGGGGAAACATCTTGACCTGGCCGGCCGCTATCTGGCGGCTCAGGGACTGGTACGCGCCCAACAGAAGCTGCTGGCCGGTCTGGCCCCGGGCATAGAAGGTCCGGGAAACCTGGGCCCCGCCGAAGGACCGGTTGGCCAGCAGACCGCCGTATTCCCGGGCGAAAGGCACGCCCTGGGCCACGCAGTGGTCGATGATCTGGTTGCTGACCTGGGCCAGCCGGTAGACGTTGGCTTCCCGGGCGCGGAAGTCGCCGCCCTTGATGGTGTCGTAGAACAGCCGCCAGATGCTGTCGCCGTCGTTGGGATAGTTCTTGGCCGCGTTGATCCCGCCCTGGGCCGCGATGCTGTGGGCCCGCCGGGGGCTGTCCTGGATGCAGAAGTTCTTGACGTGGTAACCCAGTTCGGCCAGCGAGGCCGCGGCCGAGGCTCCGGCCAGGCCCGTGCCGACCACGATGATTTCATACTTGCGTTTGTTGGCCGGGTTGACCAGTTTCAACTCGAATCTGTGTTTGTCCCATTTTTGGGCCAGCGGACCGGACGGAACTCTGGATTCCAGTTTCATAACCCCTCCCTCACCCGGCGAACATCATGATCGGAATGAAGCCGAACCCCACGCCGACGATCACGGCCAGGGCCAGGCTCAACTTCTGGATGGCGGGCATGTATTGGGGATGGTTCAGGCCCAGGGTCTGGAACCCGCTCCACAGCCCGTGGCTGACGTGGAAAGCCACCACGATCATGGAAAACACGTAATAGGCCAGGTAGCCCGGATTGGTGAAAAGCGCGTCCACCAGGTCATACACCGTCCGGTTCGGAGTTTCGGCGAACTTGATGTTGACCAGATGGATGAGCACGAAGATCAGGATATACAAGCCGGTGTAGGGCATCAGCCTCGAGGCCCAGGTCCGGCCGCCGGCGCTTTTCTTGACCGCGTACCGCGCCGGCCGCGAAAACAGGTTCTGGAAGTAGAGCGTGACCGCGGTGATCACGTGGATCAAGGCAAAGGCAATCAGCCCTGCTTCCGCCAGGTTCACCAGCACGCCCAAGGTGTGCAGATGGACCACGTACGAGTTGAAGGACTCCCGGCCCACGTACAGGAAAAAATTGCCGAAGAGATGGAGCGCGAGAAACGCGCAGAAAGACAGGCCCGTCACGGCCATCAGGGTCTTCTTGCCGATCGAGCTGGTGAAGGTCTCGAGCACCCAGTTCATGATAGTCTCCCTGTTCCTCCGATCATCGGGCCGGCCGGGCGTACATCTTCTGGCCTTCCTCGTACAGGTCCCGGCCGTTCAGGTCGTTTATCACCACCGCCGGAAAGTCTTCCACCACGAGACGGCGGACGGCTTCCGGCCCCAGGTCTTCGTAGGCGATAATCTCGACCGCCTTGATCCTTTGGCCGAGCAGGGCCCCGGCGCCGCCGTCCCCGCCCAGGTAGACCGCGCCGTGTTCGAGCATGGCCTTTCTGACTTCGGGGCCGCGGCGGCCCTTGCCGATCATGGCCTTGAGACCCCTCGAGATCAGAGCCGGCGCGTACGGGTCCATCCGGTACGAGGTGGTCGGACCGGCCGAACCGATGACCCGGCCCGGCGGGGCCGGTGTGGGGCCGACATAGTAGATGATCTGTCCCTGGGGGTCGAAGGGCAAGTCCCGGCCCTGGTTCAAGGCCTCGATCAGGCGCTTGTGGGCCGCGTCGCGGCCGGTGTAGATCACGCCGGAGATCAGAACCTTGTCCCCGGCCTCGAGGGCCTCGAGGTCGGCCCGGGTCAGGGGCGGCCGCAAACGAATGGTCCGGGTCATAGGATCGCCTCCGCGTGGCGGCTGGAGTGGCATTGAACGTTGACGGCCAAGGGCAGCGAGGCGATGTGGCAGGGCATGATCTTGAGGTGCACGGCCAGGCAGGTCACCCGGCCGCCCAGGCCCAGGGGGCCCACGCCCAGATCATTGACCGCGGACAAGAGTTCGGCCTCGAGAACCGCGGCTTCCGGATCGGGATTGAGCGATCCCAGGGGCCGGAGCAGGGTCTTCTTGGCCTCCCGGGCCGCCAGTTCGTAACTGCCGCCCAGGGCCACGCCCAGGATGACGGGCGGGCAGGGGTTGGGCCCGGCCTCGTTGACCGTCAGGAGCACTTTTTCCTTAACGCCGGGCCAGCCGTCGGCCGGCTTGAGCATGAAGACCCGGCTCATGTTCTCGCTGCCGCCGCCCTTGGGCACGGCCGTGATCTTGAGCCGGTCGCCGGGCGCGATATCGTAGTGAATGACCGCCGGCGTATTGTCGCCCGTGTTCTTCCTGGTCAGGGGGTGACAGACCGATTTCCTGAGATACCCCTGGTCGTAGGCCTGGCGCACGCCCTCTTCGATGGCCTGACTCAGTCCGCCGCCCGTGACCAGGACTTCCTGGCCCAGCTCGACGAAGACTATGCCCAGGCCCGTGTCCTGGCAGAGCGGCAGGCGCTCTTCCCGGGCGATACGGGCGTTCTCGATAAGCCGTTCCAGGACCTCCCGGCCCACCGGCGACTCCTCGCCGGCCCGGCCTTGCCTGAACGCTTCGAGCACGTCCTGGCCCAGGTCAAAGGCGGCCTTCAGAAACAGGTCCTTGACCGCCCGGGTGACTGTTTCCGCTTTGATCTCTCTCATGGCCGTTAAATATCCTCCGAGGTTGTTCTTTAACAAAAAAGACCAATTAATGGCAAGGCAATTTGGAGATTATTTCGGTGGGATTGAACCGACCCGGCGGGATTTCTCGATCGCCGGAGAGAAAAGAAACCGCGGCCCGGCTTTAAAATATCAGTGGCTTTCCCAACGCATCCGGTCCAGTTGTTCCCGCCAGAAATCGTCCAATTCGGGCGTGTTCTCGATGACGCCGACCACTAGCGGCCGGTCCTGAATCCGGCCGACCAGAAGCCAGACCGGGGGCCCGCCGGCCAGGCGGTTGAAAACGGGCTTGACCACCTGGGTCAGGCTTTCGTACTCCAGGATCGAACGATCATAGCAGTCCTCGATTTTGAGCCTGGAAAACAAGGGATCGACTTCTGACCAGGACAGCAGGCGGCAACGGGTTAAGCCCAGGACCGCGCAGTCCGCGCCCAGGGCGCGCCAGTGATCCAGGGTTGCTTCCGCCAGTTCGAAGACTTCGTGCAAATCCAAGACGCCTTCAACAGGATTGAGCGTCAGGCTTCCGCGCTCCGACCCGATCGGTTCCAGGCGGTTTCTTTTTCCGCCGGTGACCGGGGTCCTGAAGTTGCGGTAACGCAAGGTTGACGGACTTATAAAAAGTCCGTCATCAGGCCGAGGGCGATTAAGCCCCGGCCTGGGGTGAGGGTGGAACCACTTGAATTTACTTCAAGTGGCGGGAGAGGGGCAGCCCTCTCCCGCCGAGTAAAAAGTCGGTTTGCGACTTTTTACGAGGTTATCAAGGTTGACTCCCCCGCGGCATTGAGGCGGATATTATCCTCCGAAACCGAGGGGTTTCGGCTTGACATCTATATCAATTATGACATATTTCTCTCCGACCGGCAAGGATAAACATCCTTGATCGTCAGTACCGACCCAAGGAGCGGATATGGGGACAGATGAGCTGATTTTGAACGGAAAGCGGGTTAAATTCTCGGCGGGTCAGACCATCCTCGAGGTGGCCGCGGATAACGGAATTAAAATCCCCACCCTGTGCCATTTGAAAGGCGTGACCCCCACCGGGGCCTGCCGCGTCTGCCTGGTCGAAGTCAAAGGCGCCCGGACGCTGGCGGCCGCTTGCTCGATGCCGGCCGGCCCGGGCATGGACGTGGCCACCGAATCGCCCAAAGTCATCGCCGCCCGCAGGCTGAACATCGAGTTGATGCTGGCCGGCGGCCGGCATGAATGCGTCACTTGCGAAGCCAACGGCGAATGCCGGCTCCAGGAACTGGCCTACGAATACGGGGTGGAAACCATCCGCTTCGCCCGGCCGGACAAGTTTTACCCGATCGAAGACGACAACCCCTTCATCATCAGGGATTTCAGCCGGTGCGTGCTTTGCGGCCGCTGCGTCCAGGCCTGCAACGAGGTCCAGGTCAACCGGGCCATCAGTTTCGGTTACCGCGGCGCCAGGAGCAAGATCGTCACCGCCGGCGATCAACCCTACCTGAATTCCGACTGCGTCTTCTGCGGCGAATGCGTCCAGGTTTGTCCGGTCGGCGCCTTGACGGAAAAGAAAGCCAAGGGTCTGGGACGGCCCTGGGAAACCAGTAAAGTCAGGACCACCTGCCCCTATTGCGGGGTCGGCTGCCAACAGTGGCTTCACGTCCGTCAGGGCCGGATCGTCAAGGTGACCGGCGTCGAGGAGGCCCAGCCCAACCAGGGACGTCTCTGCGTCAAGGGCCGTTTCGGCTACGATTTCATATATTCCGAGGACAGGCTGAAGACGCCGCTTATCAAGGAAAACGGCCGTTTCCGGGAAGCCTCCTGGACGGAGGCCCTGGACCTGGTGGCCGGGCGTCTCAAGGAAATCATTGACCGAAATGGTCCGGACGCCGTGGCCGGGGTGAGCTGCGCCCGCAGCCTCAACGAGGATTCCTACAACATGCAGAAGCTGTTCCGCGCGGTGATCGGCACCAATAACCTAGATCACTGCGCCCGGACCTGACACGCCCCCACGGTCGCCGGTCTGGCGGCCACGTTTGGCTCCGGGGCCATGACCAATTCCTTTGCCGACTTCGCCAAGGCCGGAATGATACTGGTGATAGGGTCCAACATGACCGAGGCTCACCCCGTGGCGGCCACCTTCGTCAAGCAGGCCAAACTGAGGGGCGCGCAACTGCTCGTGGTGGACCCGCGGCGGACGGACCTGGCCGCGATGGCCGACTTCCACGCCCAGATCAAGGTCGGGTCCGACATCGCCCTGCTCAACGGCCTCATGAACGTCCTTATCACCGAAGACCTGTACGACCGGTCCTATGTGGCTTCCTGCACCGTGGGCTTCGAGGAACTCAAAGCCAAGGTTCTGGAATACCCTCCGGAGAGGGCCGCCGGGATTTGCGGTCTGCCGGCCGGTCAGATTCGAGAGATGGCCAGGCGGCTGGCCGCGGTCAAACCGGCCCTGCTCGTCTACACCTTGGGCATAACCGAGCACACCTGCGGGGTCAACAACGTCCTGGCCTGCGCCGATATCCAGATGGTCCTGGGCAACGTCGGCTTCGAGTGCGGCGGGGTCAATCCCTTGCGGGGCCAGAACAACGTCCAAGGGGCCTGCGACATGGGGGCCCTGCCCAACGTTCTGCCGGGGTACCAGAAAGTCACGGACCCGGCCGTCAGGGCCAAATTCCAGGCTTTCTGGAACGTACCCCGGCTGCCGGACCAGCCAGGCCTGATGATGCCCCACATGCTTGAAGGCTTGATCTCCGGCCGGATCAAGGCTTTCTGGATATTCGGCGAGAACCTGGCCAACACCGAACCGGACATCCGGCACGTCGAGCACTGTCTGTCTTCGGCGGAGTTCCTGATCGGCCAAGACATCTTTCCCAACGAGACCACCCGTTTCGCCCACGTGATCCTGCCGGCGGCGGCCTGGAGCGAAAACGAGGGCACCTTCACCAATTCCGAACGCCGGGTCAACCGGGTGCGCCAGGTCTCGACGCCGCCCGGGGAAGCTCGGCCGAACTGGTGGATTTTCCGGGAAGTGGCCCGGCGGCTGGGGCAGGCTTGGCCGTCCGACGGCGCGCAAGAGATTTGGGATAAGGAAATTTCCGTGCTGGCGCCCGCGTTGGCCGGAATCAAATACTATCGATTGGAAGGCGACGGTCTGCAATGGCCGGCGCCGGACGAAAACCATCCCGGGACCCCTCTGTTGCATCGGGACGGCTGCTTCACCTGCGGCCTGGGTCAGTTCAAGCCCGTGGACTGGACCCCGCCGGCGGAAACCCCGGACGACCTGTATCCGTTCCTGCTCAGCACCGGCCGGAGGCTCTATCATTACCACACCCGGACCCAGACCGGCCGCAGCGCCGGACTCAACGACCTCTTGGGCGAAGAGACGGCGGATATATCGCCCCGGGACGCGGCCGACCTGGGCATCGCCGACGGAGACCTGGTCCGCGTGGAATCCAGAAGGGGTCAGGTGGCGGTGAGGGCCAGGATCACCGAGCAGGTCCCGCCCGGCCTGGTGTGGATGGCTTTCCATTTCCGTGAAGGCAACGCCAACTGGCTGACCAACCCGGTCTATGACCCGGTGTCGCTGACGGCCGAATACAAGGCCTGCGCGGTCAGAGTCACCAAGGCCTAGGGCGGGCCTTCGTCGAGGAACAAGGAAGATCGCCCCTCGAAAAAAAATGATCCTTCCTGGCCCGGCCGGGCCGGGAAGGCCCGCCGGGGGAGGCGAACGCCTCAAAATACCTGCCGGAAGAGTTCCAGCACTTCGTTCGGGTCGGCCACGCGCCGCGGGTTGAAAATGACGCAAGGGTCCACGATGGCGTGAAAGGCGCAGATAGGCAGGGCCTCCTCCGGCACGCCCATATCCCTCAGTCTTAAAGGCGCTCCGACCTCTTTCATCAGGGTTTCCAAGGCCTCGGCCGCGGCCAGGGCCGCCTCGTTTTCCTTCATGCTCCTGGTTTCAACCCCCAGGGCTCGCGCGATCCGGACCAGGGCCTTGCCCGCGTATTCGGCGTTAAAGCGCATGACCTTGGGCAGCATGATCCCGCAGGCCGCGCCGTGGGGCACGCCGTGCAGGGCGCCCACGGTATGGGCCATGGCGTGGGCCAGGCCGACGCCGGCTATGGAAAAGGCCATTCCGGCCACGGTGGCGGCCACCTGGAGGCTGGACCGGGCCTCGATATCCTGGCCGTCGGTCACGGCCCGGCGCAGGTTCCCGGCTATCAGGCTGATGGCCTGGAGGCCGTGACCGTCACAGATCAGATTGGACCGGATGCTCATCATGGCCTCGGCGGCATGGGTCAGGGCGTCCATGGCGGTCGTGGCCGTAAGACCCGGGGGCAGGCTGACCACCATGGCCGGATCGAGGATGGCCACCTGGGGGAAGAGCAGATGATCGGCCATGAACACCTTGCGGTTGAGAGCGTGGTGCTTGATCACGGCCGCGTTGGTGGCTTCACTGCCGGTCCCGGAGGTGGTCGGGATGACGATCTGGGGGATCGGCGGGCGGGTCAGTCGGTAGAAGGCGTAATGGTCGACGGCCCGTCCTCCTTCCCGGAGCACCACCGCCGCCCATTTGCCCGTGTCGATGACGCTGCCGCCCCCAACGCTCACCAGCAGGTCGGCCCCGGCGGCCCGGGCCGCGTCGACGGCCGCGTCCACGGTCTCCAGCCCGGTATCCTGGGGAATGTCCTGGAAAACGCCCGCGTAATAATCTCCCAAAGCCCGGCGGACCATTTCCGCCAGCCCGGCCTCGCTCACTCCCCGGTCGGTCAGAATATAGGCCCTCGTGCCGCCGAGCCTGGACACCTCGTGGGAAAGCGAGGCCAAGCTGCCGGGACCGGAATTGACCTTGGTCGGATTGATGAATTGAAAGGAAGTGGTGGGGGGGTAGTCCAGCATCAGGGCGAAGCCCATCTTGCCGGTGACGTCGCCTTCGGCGGCCACGTGCACCCTCTTGACCTGGGTGTACTCGGCCAGACCTTCCTGCCCCAGTTCCCGGCCCAGTCCCGACTGCTTGTATCCCCCGAAGGGGCAGTAGTCGCCCATGACGTGGTAATCGTTGACCCACATGGTGCCGGTGCGCACGCCGGCGGCGATCCGTTCGGCCCGGGCCGTATTCCGGGACCAGACGCCGCCGCCCAGGCCGTAGATGGAATCGTTGGCCAGGGCCAGCGCTTCCTCGTCGTCTTCGAATTTAATGACGCAGACCACCGGTCCGAAGATTTCCTCCTGGGCCAGGCGCATTTTATTGTCCACGTTGATGAAGACCGTGGGTTGGTAGAAGAAGCCGTTTTCGAGCCCCGGCAGGTCGGGCCGGTGGCCGCCGTAAACCAGTTCGGCGCCTTCCTCGAGACCCAACCGGACGTAGGACTCGGTGGTCTGACGCTGGAGCCGGCTGACCAGCGGCCCCATCTGGGTCTTGGGGTCCAACTGGTAGCCGATGCGGATGTCCTTGACACGTTTCAAGAGTCTGTCCAGAAATTCATCGTAGATGGAAGCCTGGACCAGGAGGCGCGTCCCTGACTCGCACACCTGGCCGCCGTGGAAGAAGGTGCCGAAAAGACCTCCGTCCACGGCCAGGCTCAAATCGGCGTCGTCCAGGATGATGTTGGCCGACTTGCCGCCCAGTTCCAGCGTGACTTTCTTGATGGAGTCCGCGGCCAGTTTCATGATCGTCCGCCCCACCTCGGTGCTGCCGGTGAAGGCGATTCGGTCCACCTCCGGATGGGTGCATAAAATCCGGCCCAGTTCACCTCCCGCTCCGGCGATGACGTTGATCACTCCCTTGGGAATGGGACTGGCCTGAGCCACCTCGGCGATGATAAGGGCCGACAGGGGGGTGTTGGTGGCCGGTTTCAAGACGATGGAGTTGCCCATGACGATCGCCTGGGCGATCTTCCATAGGGCCATGGTCATGGGAAAATTCCAGGGTACGATCCCGACGCAGACGCCGATCGGTTCGCGGCGTAGGTAGTTGCGGCCGGGCATGAAGGGATTGCCCGGGACCGGGATATCCTCGCGCCAGGGGAACTTGGCGGCGGCATAATAGGCCAGGTTGCGGATCATGGCCGAGCCCAGCAGCACTTCCATGCCGGTGCGGCTGATGACGCCGCCCGAATCCAGGGATTCCATCATGGCCAGACGAACGGCCTGCTGGGTCAGGCGATCGGCGAATTCCATCACCCGGCGCGATCGCTCGGCCGGCTCCAGTTCCGGCCAGCCCGATTTTTCGAAGGCCCGGCGGGCGGCCATGATCGCGGCCTCGGCTTCGGCCGGACCGGCCTGGGCCACGGTGGCCACGGGCAGGCCAGTGCCCGGGTCAACGGTCTCGAAAGTCCGTCCGTCAACGGCCTCGGTGAACTCACCATCGATGAAAAGACGATAATGTTCCATGATGACCTCCCTGACCTAAGGGCCTTCTGGTTGTTCCTCTCCCCGGACGCCTCGAGTCCGGGGAATTTTGCCTGTGGCTTAACTATATCAACTTTGATATAATACTCCAGAAAAAAATTCCCGCCCGGTCGATTCACCCCGGCCGGGCTCGATCCGCGATCACAACCGCGGCGAACGGTAAAAAGGAGGACGGACCATGATCAGGCTGGAACCCCTGGCCGGGGAGCGGATCAAACGTTTTATGGCCGCCCGGGGTCTCAGCGGCCCGGTGAGGGTCCAATTGCGTTCCGCCGGCTGCTGCGATCCCGCGCTGAGTCTGGTCTTCGATGATGTCCGCCCCGGGGACCTGACCCAGGAAATCGGGGGGCTGATGTTTATCATGGAACCCGACGTATATCGTTTGACCGGTGAAGTAGGCCTCAACCTGGCCGACGACCCGACCGGCGCCGGTTTTGTCCTGACCCCGGCCAACCCTTTGACCGAGTGGGACGGCTTCGCCGTGACCAAACTGGAAGACCGGTGACCCCGGGGCAAGCCCGGATCATAGGCGGGTATCGGTTGAATTGATCGGCTTGTGTCTTGGAGGAAAAGAGAAGCGGCGGTTGTTTCATCCGTCTAGGCGTCTGGCCCCATATTCTTCGATAAGTCCGTCACGATCATCTTCACTGGCCAGGAACTCCTGGTTCCATAGATGATAAGCGGCGGTTTTGGCGCCCACGCCGAAATGTTGCATCATATCTTCAAATATTGATCCTTCAACGGGGTCCCTTCCCTTGAGAAAAGAGTGAATCCCTTGTTTGGGTAAAAGAAGTTCGGCGGCAAAAGCGCCTGACCGCCGTTTTCTTGGACCTTGGTTGGTTTGAGAAGAACCTGCTCCCAGAACGTTACCTTTGGTCCAAGGGTCAAGGAGCAGGTGACCAAGGGCCCGGGCCAGTTCCATTCTTCTGGCCCAGGGATGCCTGGTTCGGGCGTGTCTCAAGAGTATGACACAGGCATTTCCATCACGCCGCACGCCGATGGCGCTATGATTGCGGGGCGATTCAGCGTTCTCCTCAATAACTTTGGCTAGGCCCTGAAGCTCCTGTTCCAACAATGCGGTTTCAAGCGGTTCCCCGTCAAGTCTTAGCTCCTGGCGCAACCGTCTGGCTGCTTCATACCCATCTGTCTCGGGCCGTCCCGTATTCGTTTCCATCAGTAATTGTCGAAAAACATCAAGTTGTTTTATCGTTGCTGCCAGTCCCAGTGTGGCTTTTTCCAGTTGTGAGAGCATTTTGGTCGCTTCATTCACCGTTTCAGAGGTTATTTCCAGATCCCGCAATGCCTGCATGGCCACACTGCACTCGGGGTCCCGGGCCGGGTCTATTTCCAACCTGGAAAGCAAATCGCTCTCTTGAGGCGCCACAAAAGAAATGAAATCAGCGGCCGTACAATGAATGGCTTTTAGCAGCGGGTTGTCCTCTTTTGCCCAGGCAAGATGGGATAATCGCCTTGAACGGGCTTCGCCGGCAACATAGGCCACAAACTCGGATAAAGCGTGCCAGGCCCCTTCCCAGTACACGGATTCAACGTCAGCCGGTTCAATGAACTCAAACTGCCTGGGTCCGGAAAAGCGAGGTTTGGACCAGCTTATCCATAGACGTTCGTCAGCCCGGACAAAAGCCAGGTCCGGAATCAAGCTGCCTCCCGCCCCGGACATCCAAAAATGCCGGCGGTACCACTCATATCTCATATCTTCCCATGTTTCGGTGGTCCAACCGGCGGAAGGCTCGGCTTCGTTCCATCTAGCCAAGGATTTATGTAAAAAAACGTCTGAAGGAAACAAGGGGTGGTTTTCTTCGAAAGCGATAGCCTTGATATTTTCTACAAACCATGAAGCCAGGGGCATCAGCGGGATAGGAACACTGGTTTTATATTCGCCGGTGCTTTCTTCGACCAGTCTGGTAAGACAACGGTGGCGAACAAACAAGGATAGGCTCGCCCAGGGACCCAGGTCGCTGCCACTCCGCCTTTCCCAGGATGGCTCCAGTGGTTCCAGAACGAAAGCCAGCCGGTTTTTATCGCCCAAGATCATGTCTTCACTAGCTTTCTATATTCCGCCGGGGTGATCCACCCGGTATGTTGCATCTGACGCAGCACCTTGGGTGGAACCTTGGGATACCCAGGGATGAAAGGATGTCCGTGTATTTCGACTCGCCCATCCGGATGATCCATCGTAAAAAGGGTCCGAAACCATTCAAGCTCCCCGGCTTTTCGTCTAACCGCATAACGCTCTGGGTCCAGAGGGTTGCCGCTTTCTGAAAAGCTGTTCAGCAGAAGCTCCTCACGTTCTTTTAGAGTCATATCCTCTGGACAAGCCGATTTGCCAGGCCCCCATCGCGGAGGTCCAGCCTCGGTCGTGCGCATTTTATGAGCAGGATTCGGATAGTACCAGAGTCTTCGGTCCATCACCCAGCGCCTTCGCTGTTCTTATAGCGGATACGCCCTAAGAACGGAAGACTAAATGTGTAAGTCTCGCTGGACCCGGCTGTGGAAATGGCAGTTTCTTCGAGGAAGAAAAAGGTTGCGGTGATCAGGTCGGTTCTGGCTTCGCTGAGCCGACTGAAAGCATCTTCCGCCGCTAGATGCCACTGGTCGCTCCGATCCCAAAGCGCCAGTAACCCGACCGTATCGAGAAAGACGGCCTTCATGGCTGATGTTCGTCGTGTCGAGCGGCCACGTCGGTTTCACCGGATTCGAAGCGTTCCGCCAGCAGCTTGTAGATTCTATCCTTGGCCTCTTCTCTTACAGCGTTCCGGCCGCTCAACCTGGGTTCGAACTCCACCTTGGCATGCTCCGGCAGGTTCACCGGCTCAAGAGGCCTGAAAACGCCGTTTTCATAGACAGCCTGTATCGTCTTCATCTCGCCTTCCTTTTCGATAACAGCGATTGATGAATAATCATACCTCAATAAATACAGAACTACACTACCAACTTTATTCCTCAGTACTCTGATAATAAATCCACACCCGGCTTAACTCTTCTTCACGTCCGGGTTGGGCAGCAGAAAATCCCTCACCACCTTCACCAGGTCCTCGTAGCCCTTGAGGAACTGCCGCAAGGTCCGCGCCGTGGGGCCGAAGGCGTCGAATTCTTCCGGCGTCAGGCCGTTTTCGTGGTAGGCCCGCACGAAATCGGGAAACTTCCGGGACAACTCATCGATGATGGCCGGGTCCACGGCCCGGTCCATGCGCGGCGTGACTTCGATGTCGCATTCGTCGAACCGGCGCTGCCACTGATGGGTCAAAGTAACCACCACGTCGCCGCCGATGAACTCGGACCAATGCAGGTGGTTCCTGGTGGCCGCGGACAAGAGGCGGGCCGTGTAGCCTCGCTCCTTGAAGATGCGATAGGCCTTCTTCATGACGGCCACGCCCGGCCATTCCAGACAGCCGGGTTCGGTGACGATATCGTCCCGCTCGGCCAGAATCTTGAGCCAGTCGTCCAAGCGGCCCACCATGATGGTGCAGACCGGACCCATGGTGGCGGTGTCCCCACCTTCGGCCCGCCGGCGCTTCAAACCCCGCTCGACCGCCTCGGCCACGGCCACGGCCTGGGGCACGGAAAAACAGACCGTGGCGTTGATGCTGACGCCAAGAAAAGTCGCCTCCTCGATGGCCGTGACTCCGGCCCGGGTCACCGGAATCTTGACGATCATGTTCGGGGCCAATTGGTTGAAACGGTGCGCCTGCCGGGTTATGGCTTCCGCGTCGCGATAGTATTTGGGATCGGTCTGGATGGACAGCCGCCCTTTTTTCCCTTTTTCCCGTTCGAAAACGGGCTGGAGCAAGGCCGCGCCCTTGACCGACAATTCCTCGATCAACCGCCAGGTCAGCTCATCCTCGGTCGCCGTGGGTCGTTCCTCGATCATCCGCCGCAGGCGGTCTTTCCACAGGTGCATTTCCTTGTTCAGGACATAACCCACGATGACCGGATTGCAGGTGGCGCCCGCGGCCCCGCGTTCGAGGGCGTAGGCTAGTTCCTCCACCGAGCAGGAATCGTTCCATAAATCCGTAACGGTCGTGCGGGTCATCTGGTGCAGAGGACCATTGAATTCTTTCGAGATCACGGCTTGAATCTCCTTTCAAGCTCTAGGTTCCGGTCCCGCGCCGGCCGCTGGCGGCCGGGGCGTGGATTCCCGGATGACCAGGCGGAGGGGCAACACGACGCGGACGGGAGGTTCGGGGTTCGCCTCCTCGATCCTGCTGAGCAGAACCCGGCAGGCGATCTCGGCCATCTGGTGCCGGGGATAATAAACCGTGGTCAGACGGGGCACGGTGTAGGAGCAGAGGGGCATGTCGTCGAAACCAATCAGGGCCACGTCACCAGGCACGGACAGGCCCCGGTCCTGGATGACTCTTAGGGCGCCCATGGCGATGATGTCGTCGAAACAGATCACCGCGTCGGGCCGCCTCGACTTATCGAGCAGCATGGCCATGGCCCTGGCCCCGTCCTCGAGCGACACGCCGCAGGGCGCGTGCAGCTTTTGGTCGAATTTGAGGCCTTGATCGGCCAGGGCCTGCTTGAAGGCCTGGAGCCGGACCAGCTTGTGGGGCAGATCGAACTTCTTGTCCAGGTAAGCGATCCTTTTCCGGCCGAGGCTTATCAGGTACCGCGCCGATTCCGACACCCCCTGGTAGTGGTCAATGAGCACCTCGTCGGTCTTCACCTTGGGCAAAGGCCGGTCCAGGATGACCACCGGCAGGCCGCTGGCCACGGCCCGGTTGATATGGCCGGACTGGTCCGAGGCGGGGATGACGATCAGGCCATCCACCATCTTGGCCCGAAGGGCGTCCAGGTAGCTTTCTTCCCTTTCCAGGACGTGCTCGGAGTTGCAGAGAATAAGGGCGATGTCCTGGGCGAAGAGCAGGTTCTCGATGGCCTTGGCCAGTTCGGCGTACAGGGGGTTCGAGTTGTCGGGCACGATCAGGCCCACGGTCTTGGTCTTCTTGCGGCGCAGACTGCCGGCCATGGCGTTGGCGTGAAAATCGTTCTCCGCGATGACCTTGTTGACCCGGCGGGTCAACTCCTCGCTGACGTAACGGGTCTTGTTGATCACGTGGGAGACGGTGGCCACGGAAACGCCGGCCTGCTTGGCTATGTCCTTGATGTTCATGGTTGGCTTATACCTGACAGGCGTCCGGCGCTATTTCCTGGACCGCGGCCTCGGCGCCGGTGATCATCTTCACGATCTCGTCGCCGCGGGTGTCCTTGACCAGCCGGTCGCCGGCGTTCCGGCCCCGGCGCAGGACCAGGACCCGATCGGCGATGGTAAAGACGTGCTGCAGGTTATGGGAAATGACCAGCACGGACAGGTCTTTTTCCTTGAGGCCCTTGATCAGGCCCAGCACCCGACCTGATTCCTTGACCCCCAGGGCCGCGGTGGGTTCGTCCAGGATGACCAGCTTGGTGCCCCAGAAAGCGGCCCGGCTGATGGCGATGACCTGACGCTGGCCGCCGGAAAGGTTCTTGACCTTCTCGTTGATGTTCTTGACCGATATCCCCAGGCAGTCCAGGTGTTCGACGCTGTGTTGTTGCATTTTCATTTTGTCCAGCCAGGGGAAGAGGCCGAACAGCTTGCGGGTCAGTTCGCGACCCAGGTACAGGTTGCTGGGGATGTCCAGGCAGTTGACCAAGGCCAGGTCCTGGTAGCACATTTGGATGCCCAGGGCCAGAGAGTCCTGGGGACTTCTTATGACGACCTCCCGGCCTTCAAAAACGATCGTCCCGGCGTCGGGCGTGTACGCGCCGGAGACTATCTTCATCAGGGTGCTCTTGCCGGCGCCGTTGTCGCCCACCACGGCCAGAATCTCGTGATGGCTCAGCCGAAGGTCCACTTCCTCGAGGGCCGTGACCCCGCCGAACCGCTTGGTGATGCCTTTCATCTCGAGCAGGTACTTCTCCGACATGATCCGCCGACCTCCCGACCGTCCTACTTTCTTCTCAGGATGCTGACCGAAACCATGGCCACGATGACCAGCCCGATGACCACCTGCTGGACGTAGGTGGAGACGTTGAGCAGGTTGAGGCCGTTTCTGATCAGGCCCATGATGATGGCGCCGATCAACGTACCGCCTATCTTGCCCACGCCGCCGAACAGGTCGGCCCCGCCTATGACCACGGCGGCGATGGCTTCGAGTTCGTACAACAGGCCGGCGATGGGTTCGGCCACCATGACCCGCGAAGCCAGTAGAATGCCGGCCACGGCCGCGCAAAACCCGCTGATAAGATAGGCGGCCAGCTTGATCGTGTTGGTTTTGATACCCGAGACCCGGGCCGCTTCCTCGTTGCCGCCTATGGCGTAAAAGTACAGGCCTGTTTTAGTGCCGCAGAGGTTAAGGTGGGCGATCAAGGCCACCACGAGCATGAGGAAGATGGGAAAGGGCAGCCCAAGAACGGTCCCGGCGCCGAAGTAGTCGAACTCCTGGGGCAGGTTGAAGATGGGCCGACCCGAGGTCAGGAGAAGGGCCAGGCCTCGGGCCACGCACATCATGGCCAGGGTGGCGATGAAAGGAGGCATCTGAATCCGGCTGGTTATCAACAGGCCGTTGAATAGGCCGCACCCGAGCCCGGCGATCATTCCGGCCACGACGGAAACAGGCACGCCCGCGCCGACGTTCTTCAGAAACAGGCCGGTAACCACGCCGCTCAAGGCCGCCATCGAACCCACGGACAGGTCTATCCCGCCGGTAAGGATGACGTAGGTCATGCCCACGGCGATGATGCCGATGATGGAAATCTGCCTCAAGATGTTGAGGACGTTCTTGATGGTCATGAAGTACGGCGAGAGAAAGGCCAACAGGATGAATAAAACCACCAGGCCGATCAACGGCGGCAGGACGATGGAGTCCTTGAGCTTGTATCTATAGCTTTCCAGCCAGTCGCTGCGTGGGATGGCCTCGTTCATTATCCCTATCCCTCCGGCCGCGGAGCGCGAGCGTTAGAGGTGGGCGGAGAATGGCCCTCTTCGCCCACCCTTATCCTTCGAATAGCTTCTATTTCAGGTACTGAGCCGCGTTATTCTTCCTCAAGTCCACGATGGGAATGGTCCAGACCTTGGGTATTTCCTTCTTCTTGCCCGTGCGGATCAACTCGGCCGCCTTGACCACGGTCCGGCCGATCTCCGCCGGCTGCTGCAGGATGGTGGAATACATCTGACCCTTGCTCACGGCCTCGACGGCCTCCTTGTCGCCGTTGTACCCCAGGACCTTGATCTTGTCCTGCAATTTGGCGTTGGTGATGGCCTTGAGGGCGCCCAGGGCCATGCCGTCATTGACGCCCCAGACCAGGTCGAGGTCCGGATTGGCCTGGAGGATGTTCTCCATGGTGGTCATGGCCAGGTCGCGCTGCCAGTTGGCCGGCTGGGAAGCAACCACCTTGATGTCCGGATAGTTCTTCATGACCTTGCGAAAGCCCTTGAGGCGCATCTCGTTGGCGTACTGACCCGGCACGCCTTCCAGGATGGCGATCTTGCCCTTGCCTTTCAGGACGTCGGCCACGGCCTTACCCACCATCTCGCCCCCGTCCTCGCTGTTGGAGCCGACCAGCGAGAGCACCTCGAGTCCGGGTAAGGGGTCAACGGTGTCCAGGATGATCACGGGAATGCCGGTGGTCTGGGCTTCCTTCAGCGAAGGGACCACCGCCTTGGGGTCGTTGACGGATACGGCCAGGAGATCGACCTTCTTCTGGGTCAGGTCCTCGATGATCCGTATCTGGCCTTCTATGTCCTTCTGATCCACGGGCGCGGCGATTTGAAGATCGAATTGCGGGTTTTTGGCCACTTCCGCCTTGAGGGCGTCGGCCATGGTCACGAAAAAGACGCTGACAAAGGCTCTGGGAATAAAACCGATCATGAACTTCTTGTCCGCGGCCGCCCCCAGCGAAGGCGCCGCCATCAACAGAGCCAGGGCGATCACCAATAAAAGTCTACTTTTCTTCATACGGACCTCCCTTCTTTATCAGATGCGCGTTCACTTTGGAAACAAGCAACTCCATTCATTTATGCTCTTGCCTTCCGCCCGACCTCCTCTCTTCCGGTTAAAGCCAGGGATTTAATTTCCCCGCCTTTTGGCTATCGATCCCCCAGAATCTTCAAAGCCCCTATCATCCACTGGCGACGCCGGGCGATCATGGCCGCGGACTCCTCGCTTTCTTCCCGGCCCGCGATCTCAATCGACGGCGGTCAGTCCCCGGACATAGCTGACGGCCTGGGCCATGGCCTGATAGTCGTCCGGCCAGGGCAGGACCTCGATACCGATGGGTCCGGCGTACCCGATCGCCCGCAGGGCCTTCCAGACCTCGCTGAAATTCAAATGGCCCAGGCCGGGCGCCCGCCGGTTGCTGTCGGCGAAGTGGACATAGCCCAACCGCGGGCCGGCCTGGATCAGGCTCTCTTCCAGGGAGGCCTCTTCAATGTTCATATGGAAAGTGTCGGCCAGCAGTTTTAAATGCCCGCCGCCGACGTCTTCGATGAAGTCCAGGCTTTCCGCGATGGTATTGAACAGGTTGGTCTCGTAGCGGTTGATCGGTTCGAGAAGCAGGGTCACGCCGCGGCGGGCCGCCGCTTCGAGGCAGTCCAGGCAGGCCCGGCGGCCGGCGGCCTTGATTTTGGGCCATCGAGCGGCCGGCGCCGTTAGCCGGCCCCGGATGCCGCCTATGACCACCCTGGCCTCCAGTTCGGCGGCCAGATCGATATGACCCTGGAAACGGGTCACGGCCCGGCCGCGGCGGTCTTCATCTTCGTCATAAAGGGAACAGCCGTCGGCGTAATAGGTTTGGGCCGTGGCGATGGTATAAACCTTGAGGTTCAACTTGGCCAGTCTGGCCTGGAGCCAGTCCCGGTCGATCAGGCCGGAATCCAGAAGGCTGAGTTCGACGCCGGTATAGCCCAGACGGCCGGCCGCTTCGAGGCCGGCCTCGAGGTCACCGGCAAAAAGGAGAGGACCGAACTCCGACCCGCGGGGGGAAAGGCTGACGCCGAGTTGGAGCATGACCGAACCCTCCGGGACTTACTCGGGCACGAAGGCCACTTTCAAGGCGTCCGGTTGGTAAGCCTTGTTCATGGCCTCCCGGCAATCGTCGAAACGGAAACGGTGCGTGATCAATTTGGACCAGGGAAACCGGTCCCGGTTCCTGATCATCATGGCGAAGTGGGCGTAATACATGTCATGGGGGTGGTTGGTGTTGCCCAGGAACAAAACGTTCTTGGCCGCCAGATGACGGTGGACGTTCAAGGTGACCGTGCCCGTGTCCACGAAGTTGCCGGTTTCGCAGTACGTGCCGCCCCGGCGCAGCATCCGCAGGCCCACGTCGAGGACCTCGGGCCGGCCCACCACTTCGACCACCACGTCCGCGCCTCGACCCTCGGTTTCCTCCCGGATGGCCTCGACCAGATCGTCGTCCCCGAGCCGGGACACGTCCAGGGTCAGGTCCGCGCCGAATTCCCTGGCCAGGTCCATTTTGGATGGCATGGAGTCCAGGCCGATGATCTTGCCCGCGCCCAGAAGACGGGCCTTGGCGATCATGGTCAGGCCCACGGCCCCCAGTCCCTGGATGACCACGGTGTCGCCGAAGTTGAAACCGCGGGCGTCCACCTGGGCGTACATCCTGGCCCGGTCCAAAAGGGAAGAGACGACGAAGATTTCGGACAGGGCCGTTTCCTCGACGGTCAGTTCTTCCGGAACCTGGTAAATCCAGGCCTGGGGAGGGAGGTACAGGTATTCGCCCCAGCCGCCGGTGATCCAGGGAAAGCGGTCGCTGTAATAGGTCATGCCGATGCCCTGGTGCCGGGCGCAGAAGGGATAGGCGTGGATGCGGCGGCAGTACCAGCAGCGGCCGCAGATCACGTTGGGGCAGTTGGTCACCCGGTCGCCGATCTTGAGGTCCCGGCCCGAGTATTCGAGGTCGCGACCGTCCCCGTTCATCTCCACCACCAGGCCCGAGTTCTCATGACCGTGCACGGCCGGATAAACCATGTCCTGTTCGGACTCGGTGCCGCCGTACAGGGTGACGTCGCCGTCGAAGGCGTGCTTGTCCGTGCCGCAGATGCCGGACATTTCCATCTTTATGATCATCGCGCCGGGTTCGAGATGGTCCGGGTAGGGCAACTCCCGGCATTCCACCCGGCCCGGGCCGGTCATAACCACGGCTTTGACTCTATCCGGTCTGGTCATGGGTCCTTCCTCCTTTCATCGCCGGCGGGGACGGCTCAAGTGGGATAAGCCAGGGTGTAGAGATGCTTACCGCCGTTGAAGGGACCTTTGAGCACGTCCTCGACTTCTTTCCGGTCGCGCATGGTCATGGTCTCGATGGGCTGGAGTTTCCCGGCCGGGTACATGGCCAGGATGTCGTTGATGAGCTTGACCAGATAATCCATTATGGCCACGAGGCCGGGTTTGGCCTTGTCCGGGTGGGCCAGGGTGGCGTCGCCGACCACGCCCGCGGGCGTGGAGACCACTTCGATGGCCGAAGCGCCGACCTGCTGCCAGAAGGGTATGGGCAGGTCATAGGCGCTGCCGGACTTGTCGATGTGGCCGTCGGGGAAGATTTTGATGGGCTGGGTGGCCACGGCGTGCTTCATGTCAATCATTTCCGGGAACAGGGCCTGGGAAAAGGACGTCTCGCACTCATCGGCGTGAATGAACGGGGTTTCGAAGGGACCGCCGTGGGCCTGGTCCCGAATGTGTTGGGGGATGACGAACCACCAGTTCACGTTCACCAGGATCATGGGCACCTGGTATTTCTTGGCGAACTGGTGCATGGCCAGGGGGATGACGTAGTCCTGGCCGTGGCCGTTGAGCAGTATCTGCTTTCTGAAGCCGGCGTTCCAGAAGCCGGCCATGACGGCGCGCAGATAGGCGGCCAGGTCTTCTTCGGGCACGACGATGGTGCCGGGCATGCCCAGGTGGTGGAAGGGGTGGGAGCCGTACCAGACCGGTTGGGCCACGGTCGAGCCGGTGGCCGCCGCCACCTGTTCGGCCAGGCGGGTCACCAGGAAGGTGTCTTCGCCGGCGCAGGCGTGGGGCCCGTGATTTTCGGTGCTGCCGACGGGGATGATGATCAGGTCGTTTTTTTTGAGTCGTTCCGTGATTTCCTGGCCGGTCATGTTCTGGTAGTAGATGCCCGTGGCCAGGTCCAGGTGTCCTCCTGAGGGAGGTATCCGCCAATGGCTCATCCAGGTCCTCCTTGGGTGATTCCCGGTCCGCCGGGAAAACGTTTATATAATCGTTTACGTAAACGTTTTTATAGCCCAAGCGGGGCGGCCTGTCAAGGGGGAAAATAACCAGGACCGGCATGGTCCACCGCCGGGGATTCGGTGTCTTTCTTGATTATTTAATTGAAATCGCCCCACCACCCGGCCATAATAAAGGAGGGCTTTGCTCCTCATCAAGCCTGACCCGGCCCCTCTTCAGGCTCCAGCCAGGCTCTAACAAGGATTTCCAGTGGACCCAGAACCACCGTCGCGGGAAAAACCCAGGGGATTTCACCCCGGCTTCAACTTCAAGGTACTCTTCGGGCTGTTTCTGGTCCATTTCACCGGCGACTTTTACATATCCTTCGTCAACCCCCTGCTGCCGGAACTGGCCAATCGACTTTCCCTGACCTTGACCGAGGTGGGGCTGTTGACCGGTCTCAACCGGTTCCTGGCCTTCGTGGTCCAGCCCTCGGTCGGATATCTGGCCGACCGATTCCGCACCCGTTTCTTCCTGATAGGCGGCCCCTTGTTGGCCGTGCTTTTCGTTCCCCTGATAGGCGTGGCCGGGTCTTTCTGGACGGCCCTGCTCTTTCTGGCCATAGGCTCCATCGGCTCCTCCATGCTCCATCCCTCCAGCGCCGGCATGGTGCCTGCCTATTCAGGTCCTAATCTGAGTTTCTTCATGGCCTTTTACAACCTGGGCGGGACTCTGGCCTTCGGCCTGGGACCGCTTTTCGCCGCCTGGTACGTCACTCGTTTCGGCCTGGCCACCCTGCCCTATTCGGCCCTGTTGGGACTGGTCGGCGTGGTGGCCATGCTGGGGCTCGTTCCCAGACCCGAAGGAGAAGGATTGAAAAACGTGGGGTTTTTCAGGTCGGTTCAAATGGCCCTGGGGCCGGCCTGGAAGACCATCGCCCTCATCTGGATCATCGTCGTTCTGCGCGTTTTCGTCAGCCAGTCCATCAACACTTTCGGACCCATGCTCTTCGCCAGGGAAGGACATTCCCTGATGTCCATCGGCACCATCATCTCCGCGTACCTGGTGGGCGGGGCCATCAGCGGGCTGGTCTTCGGCGGCCTGGCGGATCGCCTCGGGTATAAGCCTATTTTCCTGGCCACCTACGCCCTGGCCACCCCGGCCCTCCATCTCTTTCTGGTCCTGCCGGGACAATGGATCTACGCGGGCTCCTTCGCGGCCGGATTCTTCACTTTAGCCACCATGCCCCTGGCGGTTTCCATGGCTCAGGAAATGGCGCCGCAAGGCTCGTCCATAGTGGCCAGCTTGATGATGGGCCTGGCTTTCGGCACCGGAGGCATGATGACGCCGATCACGGGCTGGCTGTGCGATATATTCAATCTGCGGGACGTTCTTCTGACCGTGGTCTGGTTGCCACTCCTGGCGATTGTCCTGATCTATCGCCTCCCCTCCAACCCGGCCGCCAATGCACCGGCCTGTTAGCCGGATTCCTCAGCCCGTCTTTCCAGAAGTTCGTACTGCGAAGAACCGGTGCGGCTAGCCCTGGATTCTCCGCCGCTTCAATAGTCCCGCCAGAACAAAGACCAGCAGGGCCGCGGCTTGACTGACCCAGAGGCCCGACTTCAAGGAACTCACGGAGGAAACCAGGGAGATGAGCCAGGGCACCAGTGTCGAACCGACGCCGGCGGCGGCGCCCAGGAGCCCGACCGCGGTACCCTGGTGGCCGGGGTAGGCCAGGCCTCCCAGGGTCATGAGGAAAGGGAAGAGCGCGGAAAAACCCAGGCCGGCCAGAAAACACCAGATCAGGGCCGCGACCGGGTCTCCCTGACGCAGCAGCAGGAACACGGCCGCGTTCAGTCCGGCGGTCAGGATCAGCAGTATCGAGGCGATCCGGTACCGGACCGACATGAGGCCGGCCAGAAGCCTGCCCGCCAGCATACCCACGGAAAAGAGGGTCAGGCCCATCCCGGCCGCGAAGATGGACAGGGCGCGGACCTCGGTCAGAAAAGAGACCAGCCAGTACGACAACCCGTTCTGGTTGCCCACTCCCAGGAGCATGGCCAGGAGCAGCAGCCACATGGTTCTTTCCTGGAGCAGGCCGAGGAGATCGCCGGCCCTCAAACCCGGTCCGCCGGATCGGCCGGCGATCTTGTCCTCGGCTGGGAGAACGGCCAGGAGAAAGAGGAAGACGCCGGCGCCGTGATAAATCAGGCGCCAGTCGCCGCCGGCCTCGAGGAGGTAAGCCATTCCGGCCGCGCCGCCCATGGTTCCCAAGGCGTAGAAGAAGTGGAGAACGCTGGTGTAAATCCCTTCCCGGCCCGGATGCAGCCCCATGAGCAGGGCCGTGGCCCCGCTGGTCACGACGCCGGTTCCGCCGCCCACCAGGGCGATCAACAGGAGATTCAAGGCCAGGGACCGGACCTCGCCGAAGGTGACGGCGCCCAGGCCGATCATGAGGCAACCCAACCGGACGACCCGGGGTCGGGGGATAAGGTCCGCCAGCAGGCCTCCGGCCAGAATGGAAAAGGTAAAACCCAGCCAGGCCGCCCCACCGAAGGCGCCGGCCTGGATCAGGTCCAGGTTCAAGTCGGCGCGAATGGCTGGCAAGGCGGTGCCCAGTATGGTATGAAAGACGCCGACCATGCCCTGGGCCGCGAGGGCGACCGCGGTGATCAGCGGCGAACCGCGTCGGGGCCTTGACTCGATCATGGCCGCGTAGCATACCAAAATTCACCGGCGGATCGGCCGTGTTTTTTCGGCCGGACTTAACCGACGACATGATTAACGATTGACTTGAACCCGGCCGATCCGTTATCCCCTGGCCCGGTTCACGGAGGCGCCGATGGCTTTTCTCGTGGTCAATGGCCTCAGGATTTATTATGAAGTTCATGGTCAAGGCGATCCCGTCCTGCTCCTGCACAATGGTTTCAGTTGCGCCAAGATGTGGGCCGATATCTATCCCGGCCTGGTGGAAAACGGTTACCTGGCGGTCATGTACGACCGCCGGGGCTATGGTCGTTCGGAGCGAGGCCCGGAGTTTGAAAGCCATTACCTCGGCGACCGATTCCGCCGGGCCGCCGTGGAAGAACTGACCGCCCTGGTCGAACAACTAGGCCTCGCCACCGTCGATATCGTCGGCCAGTGCGAAGGCGGTGTCCTGGCCTTTGATTACGCCTTGAAGCACCCGGAGCGGGTCGGGTCCATCATCACGGCCAGCACTCTTTGTTTCAGCCGGGAGACCATGACCGAGTTCAACGCCCGCAAGTTTCCGAAGTCCTTCATTGAGCTTCCGCGGGAAGTCAGGGAGAAGTATATTTACTGGCACGGCGAGGATTACGCGGAGAGCTTCTATCTCTTGTGCAGTCGGTACGGCGGAGAATACGGCCGGGACGTGTTCGACCTCCGTCCCGTCCTGCCGGCGATCAGATGTCCGGTCCTGGTGCTCTATCCGGATCGAAGTTATTTCTTCGAAGTGGAACAGGCCGTGGCCTTCTATCGAGGCCTGCCCGAGGCGGAGCTGGCGGTTCTGCCGCGGTGCGGCCATAACATCCACGAGCACTATCCCGGGGAATACGTCCGCCAGGTCCTGAGTTTCTTGAAACGCCGCCGGCAGGGAAGGCCGGGTCGGCCTCGCGCCGAGGTCTTATAACCCAGCCTTGGGCCGGGGTTGGGTGGAAATCCGTCCTGGGCGAGGGAGCGTCCTTCGTTCCAAGCCTTGATTTAGCCATGCACCTATGTTAGCTAAGGTGATCAAGATAGAATCAACCAGGCTGTAGATGGGAGGGGGCCATGGCCGGTATTAACAAGGCGATTCTGGTGGGGAACCTGGGGCGCGACCCCGAAATCCGTTACACGCCCAACGGTACGGCCGTGGCCAACTTCACGGTGGCCACCACGGAAAAAGGCCGGGACGGACAGGACCGGACCGAGTGGCACAAAATCGTGGCCTTCGGCCGGCTGGCTGAAATCTGCGGCGAATATCTGGCCAAGGGCCGTCAGGTCTATATCGAGGGCCGAATTCAGACCCGAGAGTTCGAGGACCGGGACCGAAACAAGCGGACCGTGACCGAGATCGTGGCCTTGACCATGCAGATGCTCGGCCCGGCCCCGGCCGGCGCCGCGGGCGCCCGGGAGCCTCGTGAACCCCGGACCCAGACCGGCGGACCCAAACCGGCCGGCCCGAGACCGGCCGCCCAGCCGCCAACGCGCGAGGCCGGGTACGAACCAGCCGGGTACAGCCAGGAGGATAATGGCAACAGCTACCCGCCTCCGGCCAGCGACGACGACATTCCTTTCTGATCGGACGAGGCCCTGGATGATAATCGACCGACCAGGACCGGTGACGGACAGAATCACTCTCCTGGGCCGAACCGAATCCTGCGTCTATCTGGTCAAGGGCGACCTCGAGTACGCCGTTCTGGGCGGGGGACTGGCCTACATCGCCCCGGAAGTTCTGGCTCAACTCGAGGCCTTCCAGGTCGATCAGGAAAAAATCAAACGCCTGATCGTTCACCATACCCACTTCGATCACGTGGGCATCGTGCCCTTCCTCAGGAAGCGCTGGCCCTGGCTGAAAGTCATGGCCTCGGCCCGGGGGCGGGAACAGCTCGCCCGCCGCGAAGTGGTGGCTACCATCATCGCCTTCAGCCAGGCCCTCCTGGCCCAGAAAGGCCTGACCGGTCGCCTGGGCGAGTTCGGCCTGGACCCCGACGGCTTCCAGATTGACGAAACCGCGCCGGACGGCGGGTCTATTTCCCTGGGCGGTCTTACCTTGCGGTTTATTTATACGCCCGGACATTCCTCCTGCTCCATGGCCGTGTATATTCCCGAAGAAAAGGTCCTGTCCGCCTCGGACGGAGGCGGCATACCTTTCGGTGACCGGGTCTTTGCCTCGGCGAACTCGAACTTCGATCAGTACCAGGAAAGCCTGGTGAAAATGGCCGGGCTGGACGTGCAAATCCATCTGGCCGAACACTACGGCGCCCGCACCGGCGAAGACGGGCGCAGCTTCCTGGCCCGCTCCATCGAATCGGCCCGCCTGACCCGATCCGCCCTGGAAGAGTCCTACGCCCGCACCAGGGATGAAGAAAAGACCGTCGAGGAACTCTCGTCCTTATTGGCCGGAGAAGCTTCCGGTTACTTCCTACCCCAGGAAGTCATGGACTTGGTGCTGAGACAGATGACCCGCTTTATCGCCAGGAAGCACAACGCGGTTAAAAGGGGTGGATAAAAAGGTAATTTTAGCTCGCCCGAATGGCGGGACAACGATCCTCCCCTAGGATTTTCCCGTCTGATTCGGGCTTGACGCCGGTGACCAAAAAAGCAAATCCATAAATGACGTCAAAAATAATATCGTATTATCTACTGTAGGAGTCCCGCCTGGGCGGAATGGCCGCCAGGTTCTTTACAGGCGCCGCGGCCCCAGCCCAGTGAATAAATATCTGGCGAAAGAAATTGGATTCATAAATAATAAATCGCGATAAGCTCGATCTTATCCTTAATAGAGAATTGACCAGGGTTCATGATGGAGATTCCCCGAGACATCGTGGCGCGCCTGACCCTGCTCAAGGACGTGGCCTCGGCCTCCAACGCCGCCGCCGGCCCGGAAGAGGCCTTGCGGACGGCCTTGACCTGCATCTGCCGGTTCACCGGCTGGCCGGTGGGCCACGTCTATCTGGCCAACCCCGAAAACCCCCGGGAACTGATGCCCACGGACATTTGGTGCCCGAGCGACCCGGCCAAGTTCGCCGTCTTCCGGGAAGTGACCAGCCGGACCGTGTTCAACCCGGGCATAGGTCTGCCCGGGCGGGTGTTATCCAGCCGGCGGCCGGCCTGGATTCCGGACGTGTACCAGGACGACAATTTCATCCGGACCAGGATCGAACAAGACATCGGCCTCAAGTCCGGCTTCGCCTTTCCGGTCCTGGTCAGGGGCGGCGTCCACGCGGTCCTGGAGTTCTTTTTCCCGGAAGTGATCGAGCCGGACGAAACGTTTCTGGGCTTGATCGCCGAGATCGGTCTCCAGCTCGGCTACGTCATCGAACGAAAGCAGGCGGAAAAAGAAAAGGAGGCCCTGATAAAAAGCCTCCATCAGGCCAGGGCGGAACTGACGGTTCTCAACGCCGAACTGGAAGCCAGGGTCCGGGAAAGAACCGCGGCCCTGGAACGGGCCAACCTCGAACTCGAGAAAGAGGCCCAGGTCCGTCAACGGGCCGAAGAGTCGCTCCGGGTCAGCGAGGAGAAGCTGTGGGCCATGAGCGAGGCGTCCCACGACGCCATCGTGATGATTGACGCCCGGGACACCATCGTCTTCTGGAATCATTCCGCGGAAAAGATGTTCGGCCGCTCCAAGGGGGAAGTGCTCGGCCGCAAGCTGCACGGGCTCATCTCCATTGAGGCCGATCATGAAAAGCTGCGGCTGGATTTCGAAGCCTTCGGCCAAACCGGCCGCTGCCGTTTCATGGACAACCTCTACGAATTCATGGCCAGGCGCAAGAACGGCCGGGAATTCCCCGTCGAACTCTCCTTGGCCACCTTCAAGCTGGCTGATCAGTGGTACGCCGTGGGCGGCATCCGGGACATCACCGACCGCAAAGAAGCCGAAGGCCGGCTCAAGGAACTGGCCATCAAGGACGGCTTGACCGACCTCTTCAACCGCCGCCACTTTCTGGAACTGGCCCGGCAGGAAATAGAGAGGGCCAGGCGGTACGAGAAGAATTTCTCGCTGATCATTTTAGACGTAGACCATTTCAAGGAGATAAACGACCGTCATGGCCACGACGCCGGCGACGAGGTCTTGAAAGCCCTGGCCCGGGTCAGCCGGAGAATATTGCGCCGGGTGGACGTGATCGGCCGGCTGGGTGGCGAAGAATTCGCGGTGGCCATGCCGGAGACAGACCGGGACCAGGCCGGACGGACGGCCGAGAGGTTGAGGCTGGCCATCGCCCGCGAGTCCGTGCCGTTGGGGGATTCCAACCTGACGGTGACGATAAGCCTGGGTGTCGCCTCCCTGAGTCACCGGGACCTGTCGCTCAAGGACCTGCTGAAAAAGGCTGACCAGGCCATGTACCGGGCCAAGGACCAGGGCCGCAACCGGGTGGAACTGGAATAGCGCGCCAGAGCCGACGCTTATTCCTCGGGCGACTCGTTTTTGAAGAAACGGTGAAAAGCCGGGGGCAGGCGGCGATAGTCAACCGCCTCCGCCTGGGCCGACAGGTCCACTGAGTTGAAGGAATTGATAAACAAAAGGGGGCCTGGGCCGGACGCGTCGGCGCAGTGGCGGCAGAGGGCGGCGAAGGTCTTGGCCGTATAGGTGTGGTCCAGGGTCAAGCCCTCGGCTTCGGCCATCAAGTCAAAGGCCGCGCAGCATTCCGGGGTTCGATGGCCGTACCCCGGACCGTAATGATCCGGGTCCACGGCCAAGTCCCCGGCCGCCAGCCTGACCTCGGGAATCGAAGGGTCGTGGCTCCGCAGCAACGCCAGGGACCGGCGGGCCAATCTAAGGGCCTTGCCGGTGTTGGCCGAAAGACTGGTGGCCACCTTCACGCCGATAACCCTGGTCTTGAGGCCGGCCAATTTGAGGCCCAGGGCCAGTCCGGCCAGCGTGCCGCAGGTGCCGGCCGCCACGTAACAGTCCGCCGGTTCGGGCATCTCCCCGCGCTCGATCTGCCCGGCCATCTCCAGGGCCGCCTCCACGTACCCCAGGACTCCCGCCACGTTCGACCCGCCGGGCTCGATGAAATAGGCCCCCGGCCGCTTCAATCTCTCGCTGATATAATAGCGGGCCACGAATCCCGGCAATAATCCGCAGTAGACCATCCGGGCCTGGTGGAAATGAAAGAGCCGGAGTTGCCGACGGACGTGGGCCGTGAGCGGCTGATCAAAAAGGAGCAGGATGACCTCCAGGCCCAAGCGGCGGCCGAATATGGCCGTGGCCAGACCGTGATTGGTTCCGATCCCGCCGCCGGTCACCAAAGTGGTCCGGCCCCCGGCCTGGGCCTCGGCCAGGATGAATTCGAGTTTGCGGGGTTTGTTGCCGCCGTATAAAGGTGAAGTCAGATCGTCTCGCTTTATCCAGACTTCCCGGCCCAGTCGTCGGCTCACGTTGAGCAGCGGCGCCGCCGGCGTGGGGCCGGCCAGGAGCGGGGTCCAGGGGAGGCGTGGCTTCAGTTTCGGGAAGCGAGAGAACAGTAAAGGCTCGGTTCTCGGCGGCGGCGAGGTCATGACCTTCGTTTTCACCTCAGCGGCGGATGACGGTCTTATCGAGTCGGGATTATAGCTCAATCAGATAGGGAAGCAACGGCGATGTGTATATTCAGTCAGGGGGGACGGAGGTTCGCTGATGGTCATAGCGGGTCACGCCCTGGTAGGGACGACATAGTAGGGGCACGGCGCCGTGCCCCTACCGATTACGGCGGGATTATTTTTAATGCAGGGCCGCGGTGATGCCCAGGATCACGTCCTTCAAGGCCTGGGCCTCGTCCTCGGAAGCCGGTTCGAAAGACAGCCCCATGTAGTATTCGTGTCTGGACTTGGGGTCCTTGGCCAGTCTGACCACCCGGGCCCGCAGGCCAAGGGCCTCGTCTTCCTTGTCCATGAACTTGACTTGGACGAAGCGGCCGATTTCCGGCGGTTGATGATACCGGCAGAGAGCCCCGGACAGACTGATGTCCCTGGTCCGGCACGGCCCTTGATATTCAACCGTCTCCTCGACCGGCCGGAACATCATGTCCGTGGTGTAGGGGAAACGGGGGAAAGACCTTTTTTCCGGGCTCCAGGGCACCACCCGGTTGCGGCCGGCCGATTTGCCCCGGTACAGGGCCTGGTCGGCCCGTTCGAAAAGCTCGAAAGCGTCGTCGGCGTCGGACGGAAAGGAGGCCAGGCCGGCGGTCACGGTCAGGTTGCCGGAGCGCAGTTTTTCCTGTCTGTTGAAGTAATGGTCGGCCACGGCCTTGCGACATCGCTCGGCCGCGATCAAGGCCTGCCTTTTATTGGCCCGAGGCAGCAGAATGACGAACTCCTCGCCCCCGTGTCGAACCACGAAATCGCCGGCTCGGGAGGTGCGGGTGAGAATCCCGGCCAACTCGATCAAGGCTTGGTCGCCGGCCGGGTGGCCCAGGAGGTCGTTGTAGCCCTTGAAGTCGTCCAGGTCCAGCAGGACCAGGGAGAAAGGCTGGTGGCTCCGCTTGGAGTTTTCCACTTCCTTCTGAATGGTCTGGTTGAAGAAACGGCGGTTGTACAAACCGGTGAGTTCGTCTATCAGGGCCGAACGCTCCTTTTGCAGGAGCCGATGCACGTCCATCAGGACGTATTCTTTCATGCGGGCATGAACGTAAGTGAAGTAGTCGCAGACCGCCACCTGCAAGCCGACTTCCCGGTTAAGGGAATTTTGGAGGGTTTGCCGGTGTTCCAGGATGTGGAACCAGTGTCGCCTGGCTTCTTCCGGGGGGAATTCGATTTGGGTCAAAAGGAAGATGATGTCCCGGTAAACGTTTTGGCCGTAGTTCCGTTCCATCTGGGACATTTTTTCGGCCGAAGAACCCGGCGCCCGGTATTCGTCGTTGAGGTATTCGACGAATTGTTCCAGAGACAGGCTGTAATCATTCAAGACGTCCATCGAGGCTTTCTCCACCAACGACCCGGCACGCCAGGCTGGAAAGACTGATCCGATGCTTATGACGTATAAAACAACCTACCCCTTAAGACGAAGTCGGCTCTCAAAATCAACCAGTCGCCCTCGATGGCCGCCTGAAGGCGTCGTGGCCTTGCTTCTTGTTTCGGGTCAGGCTTTCCGTGGAAGAACCGGCCTGTGAACAATAGCGGCGATATTCGTGAAAATGAGCGCCCTTTCCCCTCACCGGCGTTCTTTTAAACACTCCGTTCACGAAAAGTCAAGAGAAAGTTGTACGCTTGTTACCTGGTTCGAGCCGCGCTCTGGAAGATTTCCCGCAGTCGTGGGAAGACCGCCGACCGGGAAAATTTTTGCCGGGCCGACTCTCCGGCCGCGGCCCCCAGCCGGCGCCTGAGTTCTACGTCCTGGAGCATCTTCCGAATGGCCTGGGCCCAGGACCGGGGCGAGTCGGGTCGCGCCAGGAATCCGTCTCGACCGTGGGCGATCAAAGCCCGGGTGACCCGTAAATCCGAAGCCAGGACCGGCACGCCGGCGGCCATGGATTCGACTATCTTGATCGGGCAGCAGCCCTGGACAATATTGCGGAAGGTTTCGGTCAAGGGCGCGCAGGTGAACTCGAGGCGGGCCGTCACGCCGGCCAGCCTTTCAGTCGGCAGCGGAGATTGCAGCACCACGCGGCCGGCCAGCCCTCTTCTGGCGATGAGTTTCCTCAGGTTCCTGGCCGCCTCGCGGCGGCCGGCGTGGATTATCAGCAGCCTGACCTCCGGCCATTCGGAGGCGGTCAGGGCCCAGGCCTCGATCAGCGTTTCCACGCCCTGCCAGGGATGCAGCCCGCCGAAATACCCGAACCATCTTCCCTGGCTCAGAACTTCCAACGGGATTTCCACCCGACCGGCTTGAAAAAATGCCTCCGTCGCGGCGTTGGGGGCGACGAATATCCGTTGCCCCTCCAGACCCAGGTCGGTCAAAGCCTCCCTGGTCACTTCGGAAACGGCGATCACGGCCCGAGCTGACCGCAGGCAGAACCATTCGAGCTGCTCGATCTTGGCCAGCAGGGCCGGGTTGGACCTGACCGCCGGATGAGTATAGGGCAGCTCCCAACCGGGCAGGGCGTTCACTTCGAATATGGCCGGGACCTCGGGCAGGGCGCTGGACGCCGGCCAGCCGCTCCACGGATCGCGGTACACCAGCAACCCGGGCGGCGATTCGAGTCCGGCCAGGCGGGAATAGACGAAATCGGCGAATTCGGCGGCCCGGCGGAGCAGGTTGGGATGATGGTGCTTGAGGCGGTGGATGACCACGCCGTCTTCGAACTGGAGTCCGGGCATATCGGCGAAACCCAAACAGAAGAACCAGACCGGTGCATAGTCCCGGGCCAGGGCCAGCAGCATGGTCTCGATATGGGCGGCCGCGCCCTTGGGCCGGGGAAAGGCCTCGAAGGCCACGTACACGCTTCCCGGAGGCGGGGTATTTGAATCAATAGTGCCGACGGACAGGGTCAATATCGTTCAGGCCGAATATTTCCAGGCTTTCGTCATCTTCTTACCCGGCTGATCAACCGGACAACTGCTCGGGACGGATGCCCAGGGCCGCGGCCAGCTTCTTTCGCCGGGCCGGAGTCAACCTCCGATCGGAAGACTCCAAATCGGATACGGTTGCCGGAGTGACATTCAGGCGCTTGGCCACTTCCTCCACGGATAGTCCCAGATATTCCCGCCAGGCCAGGACCAGGGGCTTGTTCTCCAGAACGTGTTTGCCGACGACTTCATGCGGCAGACAGCCTTCGGCGGCCATTTCCCTTTCGACCAAGCGGCGATATTCCTCGAAAGGCAGGACCACGAAGGCTGGATGCCCGTCCTTTTCCAGCACCACTGCGTTACTTATAGGTGCGTTCATCCCTTTTCCCCACGTCCTGAACGCTGATGATTTTTACGCTGACTTTCACTTCGAATATCACCCGGTAACGGCCAACCCGCAGGCGGTAACCGGACCTGCCGCGCAGGGCCTTGACCTTCTTACACTCGGGCCAATGGCGCAACTCGGTCACGGCCTGATATATCGCGGCCTGGTCTGATTGGGGGACCTTCTTCAGACGCTTCCAGGCCCTTTTGGACCAGTGCACCTGATACATATTAAAATTTTAAGCGCTCCGGTTTTATTTGTCCAGTTATCGTCCAATAAAAAAAAATAATTAACCGCAAAGCATCCCGGCTGAAACACGTTGGTAAACTGTTTCGGATAGGTTATAATTCTTTGTCCGAGGGCAGTGGGCGCGATTACACTGGGTTGGGGCCGCCGCGGATCATGGATTACGAAATCTTCCTTCGCCAGTTCGGATATCTGGCCCTGTTCGCCGGGACCGTGCTCGAAGGCGAAACCTTTCTCTTTCTGGCCGGTCTGGCCGCCTATCAAGGTTTCCTGTCCTTGGAGGGCGTCCTGGCTATCGCCTATCTGGGGACCCTGATCGGGGATCAGATACCCTTCTTCCTGGGCCGTTTCAAGGGCCAGGCCTTTCTGCGGAAAAGACCGGGGCTCAAACGGAAATGCGAACGGGTCTTTCACGCCCTGTCCCGGCACAAGATGAAAGTGCTGCTTTTTTACCGCTTCGTTTATGGACTCCGGGGCATAACCCCTTTTGTTTTCGGCCTGACCTCGATACGAGCCAGACACTTTGTCCTGGTCAACCTGGTCGTGGCCCTGATCTGGACCATGCTGGTGGGTTCGGGCGGATACTATCTGGGCCGCTTCCTGGAAGGATGGGGGATCAAGTTCAAAACCGTCCAAATAGTGGTGGCCGCCGCCATCATGCTGCTCTTGGCCGCTTTCCTCGCCGCCAAGCGAAAAAGGATCGAAGAGGATTGACCGGAGGCCGGCCTTACCGGTAGGCCCTCCTGACCATCAACCCGACCGCCAGGACCGCGGCGCCGGCCAGGACCAGCAGGACGCCCGCGGCCAGCCAGGTCACGAATGTTCCCCGCCGCAGCAGCATGACCGGGTTGTAGCTGGGTTCTTCGCGCATCCGGTCGAGGCGGCCGCGATACTTGTCCGGCACTTCGTTCAGGCCGTCGCGGTCATTGTCCGGGCCCAGGCGCAGGTATTCGATCAAGGCCACCCATTCCTTTAACTCCTGAACCCCTTCCCGGACGTTGTCCGCGTCCACCCGGGCCAGCTTCAGGTCGCTTATGGGCCGGCCCTGGCGGTCCTTGGGCTTGATCTCCAGGAGACCATAGGTGAAGTTGCCGATGATCTTGAGGTAGGTCGCGTTGTAAATATTGGCCGTGACCCGGTACAAGCTCTGGTTGGCGGACGAATAATCGAGCGGCCGGAAACCATCCTCCTCGTCGCCCAGGTATATGTCGGTCACGCGGTCAAAGGGCAGACGCTTCGGGTTGTACACGAACTTGAGCCCGGAGATTTGGAGGAAAAAGTCCCCGCCGCGCAGCGGATAGATCGTGGTCAGTATCTCGAGCGCCTTCTTGATCTCGGACCCGGACAGATAAAAAGTGACCAGGGGATAGGCCATGGTGTCGTCCGAGCCGATGCCCAGGGGCACGGCGGCGAAGGCGTCGCCCACGGCTATGCGGCCGGTGCGGCCCCGGAGTATGTCATCCCGGAGCAAACCGTTGGAACAGACGGCCACCGCCACCTTGGACCGCGGATCGCGGGGGTCGTAGGCCCGCTGATTGACGCTCCAGCGTATCGCGTCGCCGATCAGGTTGCCCAGGTTGGACTCATCCTCCACGACCCGCAGATCGAAATCCGTCTCGGCCACGGCCTGGTTGAATTTGAGCCCGACCTGGGACAGAACCTTTTCCTCGATCAACTTCTCGAAGTCTTGAATCTGGCGGGTCACCGCCTCGTCGCCCTTGATACGGCCGTCTATTTCCACCCCTTCCCACTTGACCAGGTTCACCTGGCCGTCCCGGCAGGCCAGGTCCAGGATGCCCACCTGCTGGCCGTAACACCAGGCCGGGATGATGATGGTGCGGCCGACCAGGATGGGGGCCACGCCCCGGGTATGAGTGTGACCGCTGATGATGACGTCCAGGCCCTGGACCTGTTTGGCCAGTTGCTCGTCTTCCGACTTGCTTTTATCCGGGTTCAGACCGGAGTGGGAAAGACAGACCACCACGTCCACCTTCTCCTGGTTGCGCAGGACCTCGACCATTCTCCTGGCCGCCGGGAAAGGATGATCGAACTTGACCGGGGAGGCGAAGGGCGCGTTCTCCGCGGCCCCCACGCCCATCAGACCGAAGAACCCCACCTTGAGTCCGCCGGCCTTCAAGACCACGTAAGGCTTGACCGTGCCGTCGGCGTATAGTTTTTCCAGGTCGTCGTCGTCCTTTTTTTCCTGGCTGAAGATGGTGTTGGACTGGACGATGGGCGGCAGGGCCTGGTGCTTACGGGCCGTGTTCAATATCCGGGTCAGGCCGCGCGGCTTAAGATCGAACTCGTGATTGCCGAGGGTGAGCACGTCATAGCCCATGGTTTTCATCAGGCGCAGCTCGAACGCCTCTTCCCGGATCAGCAGGTGGAAGAGCGAGCCCATGGAAAAGTCGCCGGCGTCCACCACCAGGACCGGATGAGAGCGATCGGCCTTGGCTTGCTTGATCGCCGAGGCGACTCTGGCCCAGCCGCCCCGGGTGTTGTCCGCGCCGACCTTGTCCGGGACATAATCGATCATGGGGGCAAAACCCAGGAAATGGGAATGGAGGTCGTTGGTGTGAACCAGGGTCAGGTTGGTCTGGGCGGCCGGCAGGGACGATGACTGGACCAGTACGGCGATCATGAACAGCAGCCTGATGGATTTCATCTCGACCTCCGATATCCTTGTTCGAGGCTATTTCCCGGTCTCTATCTTTTTGATCATTTTTTCGGCTTCGGCTTTCCAAAGTATTGTTTCGGGCTCGAGGCCGGCCGCGACGGACGCCCGCAGGGCCTGGCCCAGTACTTCCTTGGCTTCGTCTTTCCGGCCTTGTTCAATCAACAGGTCGGCCAGGTAAAGATGGCTGAGCAGGAACCCTGGCGCCTGGCTTAGGGCCGTGCGCAGGTGCTTCTCGGCCTTGGTCTTGTCTCCGCCGAACAACCCGGGCAGTTTCGAGTAAAGCCGCCCCAGAACCCGATGGGCGCCGCCGTATTCGTAACCCGGGTCCAGGGCCAGCACCCGGTCCATCTCCTGCTTGATGGGGTCCACCAGCTTCAGGGCCTTGAGACCGCTTATGTTGTTGGCCTTGAGTCCATAGGCCGCGCCCAGCCAGTAGTGGGGACCGGCCTGGTTGGGGGCGCGGCGGACCGCTTCCTCGGCCACGCTTATGGCCTGGTCGTAATAGGCTATCTCTTCTTCGCCCCGTCGCTGCATGCCCACCCAGACCAGGGCCCGGGCCAGTCGCAGGTAAACCTCGATGTCGTCCGGCTTGGCCGCCGCGGCCCGGCGATAGGCCTCGATGGCGGCCAAGGCCTTGGTCTGGTCCAGACGCTGGGCGAACAGGGCTTCGGCCTGGGCCTTGAGTCCGGCCGGATCTTCCGCGGCCACCACGGCCGAGGCGGGAAGGCTAAACATGGCGGCCAGGAAAATCACGGCGACGGCTGCCGTCGCGCTGAAGTTATTAACCTTTGACGAGCCGGATGTAAGTCGGTTCATAAGGTGGACCACCCCTTGGTATGATGATGGCGTGACCCTAGGGCTTTAATAACAGAAAAAGGCCGGCGGCTCCAGACCTGAATTCAAGGAAGCGACCGGCTGTAGGAAGAAACGGCCAGAATTATATTTGGCTGCCGCGGACGTAGAACCTGATGCTGGCGCCCGTGACTTTGCTCAACCCCCGGGACAGGAACACGGCCAACCAGAGGCCTTGCAGGGCCAGCAGCGCCTCCGGCCGCCAGAGGAGGTCCAGGCCCAGGGACAAACGGGGCGCCGCCGAGGGGGCGGTCGGGAAGGTCAGGACGATCGAGAGGCCATAAACGACGGCCGCCAGGGCCAGATACTGATAAACGGTGAACCTGCCGTGACCCCGGTAGTCGGCGCGCATGGTCTCGGAAAAGGCCCGCCAGAGTTGGGTCAAGGTCAGGCTCAGAAGAAAAGCGGTCCGAAAATGGCCGGTCAGGAAAAGATAAAGCCCCGCCAGTCCCGCGCCGACGCAGACCAGGGAGGTGATGGCTTGGATGGGCAGGACCGGCCGGCCGTCCAGCCGGCTTTCGTACGCGATCTTCTTGGTCGGCCCGCTGAAAATAAAGCTCCGGCCTCGAAACAGGCGCTGGAGGAAAGGGTGGCAGTCGGCCAGGGGCTTGCCGTAGCAACAACCGAAACTGATACAGGCCAGACGCCCCAGACCTTCGCCAAAGGCATAAGCCACGGCCAGCGCGGCCAGGATGGGCACGACGTCCAGTCCCGGGCCGGAATCAGGACCCAGGATTCGCCGGAGGGCGAGGATCAGCCAGGGCGCCAGCGCCAAACCGATGAACGAGGCGCCGGCCACGGTGGCGGTCTGGGGCTTGTTTTCCACCACCCTGGCCACCCAGCGCGAGGCCGGCACGCCGACGGCCAGAACAGGCGCGGCGATAAGGAACGCCTCCAGGAACATCACCTCGATGGCCCCCAGCATGACCACCAGCAGGGCCGCGGACAGGGCCAGGGCCGAAGCCAGGAAAAAGCCGTAGAAGGTGAGGTTGGTTCCTTCCCAGTCTCCGCCGTTCTTGGACCGGGGGATGGCGGCTATTATCTGCCATTTCTCCGTCGGCAGACTCCGCCAGCTCCAGCTCAATAAAATCAGGTACAGACTGGTCAACAACAGCAGGAAAACTTCATTGGACATCTATCCTGGCGCCTTTCCCATGAATTCTGACTTTCAGCATTACTTCGCCCCTTGATTTCAATGAATGACCGGCCGGGCCAGCCCTATCCTGGACCTCACCGGAACGTCGGTTTCCACCAGCGGCCGGCCGAAACCGAGCGAGAAGCGGCTGGCCACGCCCAGGGCGGACTGGTTTTCGATCAGGTCCTGGTCAAAGGCCAGCCGGTCCTTTTGGAAGAGCAGAACTACGGTCGAGCTGCCGGGCCTGAACAGGCTCTTAGGCAGGCCTTTTTCAACAAAAAGGCCAGGCAGGGCCGGCCGGGGATAATTGTATTCATCCGAACTGTAACACTGCTGGATGTCGCCCACCATCAGGGCCGCCACCTCGATCATGGCCACCAGCCCCGCGCCCGTGCCTCCCGGAACGTCGGTGTCCATGATGGTGAGCGCCCTCTTGTTCTTGGAATAAGGCGTGATCAAGTGGACCACGGCCCCTGGATTACAGGAGTGATAATCGCCGTCGATCTCATAGAAGTCGGCCACCCGGCCCGCCACCGGCGTATGATTGTAATGGTATTTATCCGGAGTCAGCCGGAAGACGGCGAAGTCGCCGCCGGCAAAGGCTTCGAGCCAGGCGCCCTTGTCCGCGCCCAACAGCTCGGCGTAATCGAAGAACTTGTCCTTGAGAAACAAGGCCGAGGTCTCGCGGAATGACCCGATAATCATCCGGGCGTCGGCCGGCGAGACGACGGCCTCCCGGTCGGGCGGCAGGGGCCGGCACCGCCAGTAACTGATCCGGCGGGTGAAGATTTTTTCCGGCGTGTCCAGGGTTCTTAACGGATCCAGGCATTCCTCCTCTTTCACGCCCCAGTGGACCATCAGATCCCGGGGGGAGTCGATCCTGGACCTCAAGGTCGAATCGAAATTCAGGTAGCCCAGCAGGCTGGAGCCCCGGGCGCTGGTCAGGGCCTTGAAGACCATGGGCGCGTTCTCCCTGAGGCCGGAATAGATGAAGTTGATCAGCCGGTCGGCCAGCAGGCGTTCCTCGCGGATTTCGCCGGTCCGGCGGTCAATATAGTGATGCGCGATCGTGTTCATGGACGGTTGCTCCCGTCAAAGGTCGGGCGGCCGGCGATTCTTTCTCGACCTGGGCCGCCCGGTAAATGGATAAGAGTGAAAGGCTTATCAGCTTGTCCAGTTCCTCGAGGCCGGCGGACTCGGATAATACCGGCCCCTCGAGGCTTCTTATCAGGTCCAAGGCGTCCCGGTCGGACGTGGCCCGTCGCCAGACCTGCCTGAAACCGGGATCGCTCGAGAGATCGGCCGGCCAGGATCGCTCGAAATCCCTTTCCAGAACGGCCCAGGCTTCCCGCAGGTATTCTTGACGCAGTCCCTGGCGATAAAAGTTCTCGGCGGCCCGGTTGAAGGAAAAGGCGTCTACCTTGAAGGCTGACCTTACCCCCAGGCCGCCCAGGATGGACCTGACCAGGCGGCCGTGGGCCGATAGCCCGACCGGGTCGGCCAGCCTGGCCTCCAGATCGGCCAAAACCTCGGTCAACCCCTGGCTTTCGATCAGGGCCGCGCCTTCCCTTTTCAGGAAGCCGACCAGGGCTTGACGGTACCGGGCCTGCTTGACCCGCAGCCAGCCGGGATAACGGCGGCTGGGCCGGACTTCATCCGTCTCGGCCAGGATGGTCTTCAAGACCAGGTTGCGCGTGTCGGCCCGGACAAAAAAGGTGGGCAACCCGATGGCGGCGCCGAAAAAGACCTGCCGGCGTTCGCTTTCTATTTCCGGCTTGTCCGGAACGTGGGCGTGGGTCAGGCGCCCGGTGGCGATCAAATGAAAGGCCAGGGCGGTCACCAGACCCTGCAGGCCTATGGCCGGCGCCAGGTCGGACCCGAGGCCGCCGAAAAGGCTGTAATGCCGGCCCTCGAAACCGGCGAAACCGGATTCGGTCATCAGGCGCTGGCGGTAGAGCAGATAAATAGGCATCCGGGGATCGAAGACGCCCATCTGGGCCAGGTCCTGCTTGAGCCGGGCCTGGTTGCCGGGCCGACCGTCCAGGGCCGGACTCTGGTCCGTGCTCATGACCGCCACTAGGTAATCCAGGAGCCTGTAGTCAGGCACAAGGTCGCCGGCCAGGTTCAGTATCCGGCTTAACCAGGCGTCCAGCTTGGGCGGACCGAAGGGGGTCAGCCTCAAGCCCAGGACCGGCGTGTTGAGCCGGGCCTTCTTTTTCCAGCGTCGCCAGATCATGCGCAGATGCGTGTAATCCAGTTCATAGGGCAGGAAGGAGAGAACCTTTTCCGGGTGGAAATCGGCGAAGTCCAGCCGGTACGGCGCGGCGCTGTAAGTACCGACGAACAGCGGCAGGAAATGTTCCACGAACTTGATGACCAGGTCGCCCAGGTGTTTTTCCGAATCCAGCATCAAGGCGCCGGCCCCGTCCAGGGCCGAGGATAGCCCGAGGCTGCCTAGACTGACGTGGGTGCCGTTATTGGCCAGGCTGATATTGGAGGCGGAGGGCAGGACCACCAGGTTCCGGGCGATCAGGCCCGCGTCGCGCAGCCGGCTCAAGGCGCCAAGCTGGGCCCTAGAGAGCACCTGATGGCAGAGGTGCATGTAGCGGTGCTTGTCTTCACCCCGGTCCCAACCGGACAGGCAGGGATTCATGAACAGGTCCCGGTAAAAGGAATCGCTGATCAGGTCGTTGAGGGCCTTCTGCCGCACGGGCGGGTGGGGCGCGAAGTAGACCTGAACCTTCTGACCGGACTCGATCAAACCGAAACGCCGGCCCGCGTATTGGACCAGGAGTTGGGTCAGCAGAAAACGCCGGGCCGTCTCGTTTGCCGCGGCCGGGCCCGGTCCTCCCCGGCCGTCCGATCGGACCAGGTGGAAAGAATAGAGTTCGGGCGAAGTGTTGTCGCTCAGGTAATGTTCGGCCAACTCGAGGCCGTAGGCGCCCACCGGATCGTCCGCCCCGCCGCGCCGGCCGGCGAAATCGGTCAGCGCCAGTTTCAGCAGGTAGCTGACCGGAATACGGAGATGTTCGCGGCCGTTTTGAGAGATCGAGTAATGCCCGGCGTCCGATCGCCGGCCCAGGGCCGGATTCTTTTTATCGGCCAGCAGGTCCCGGTCCAGGACGGACCTGGCCTGGGCGCAGAGAAGGTCCAGCGGCACCCGGACCCAACTGTTCTCCCAGACCTGATCCGGATTATCCGCCAGCCAGTGTTCCAGATCGGCAACCACCCGGCGCGGCAGTTCGCCCCGCCGAAGGCGCTTGACGATGTTCTGGTAATAATTGGATCGTTCGATCGTTTGCGGCAGGTCCACCTGGGACCTCGAACCCAGGACCACGGCCTGGAGTTCGTTTTCGACGCCGCAGGTCAGGTCCCGGCCGGAAAAGGGCAGGCTGGCGGTCAGGCGGTCGGGACTGGACGGGTCAACGCCCAGGCAGCGCAGCGCTTCCGCCGGTTGGATCGGCCTGGGGCCTGGCCGGCTGATCAAGGATATCGTGATCTGGTCCTCCCTGCTCTCGGGCCGGCTCATTATCCGGCCTGGATTGATACCGGTCGAGGCCCGGCTTGGGCCTCGATTAATAGGGAATTATGACCAAGTAATGTGTCTTTTAAGTTAAACCCGGAAGTCAGAGGGGATAAAGATTTGTGACGGTTTGACGCCGGCGGCGTGACGGAATGACGGCCGGCTGAGACCGGGAGGTATCATCTTTTCCGAAACAGGACGGGCCGGAAGCCGTCTGGCCTTCCGGCCCGCGAATCGACTCGCCGCGGCCGGGAACCCTGGGGACCGTCCCGGCCGCCTCGAACCCGCTTATTCCTTGTGCCGCTTCACCCCGCGGGCTTCGAGCAGCTTGGTCACCTCTTCGGACATCATGAAATCCAGGAACTTCTTGGCGTCACCCACGGGCTTGCCCTTGGTCACCAGGGAAAAGACCTGGTAGTAAGGATATTGGGGGGAATCCGGTCCCAGGCCGTTGACCTTGACCAGCTTGGCCCCTTCCGGCTTGCCGCGGGTGGCGGCCAGGTTGACAAAGGACAAGGCGCCGGCGAAACGTCTGGCCACGTCCACAACCATGGTGGAACGGGCGGTCATCACGTCGAAGACCGTGTCCTTGCCCTCCATGAACATGCGGGCGAAGTTCTGGTACAGGGCCGAATCCTTGGTCGGGATGACCAGCATAAAGGCCCGGTCCGGGCCGCCGCACTGATTCCAGTTGGTTATCGCGCCGGAAAAGATGTCCCGAATCTGCTTGTCAGTCAGGTCGGTGACCTTCATTTCCGGGTTGGTGAAAATAACCAGGGCGTCCTTGCAGATCGGGAATTCGAGCAGTCCTTCGGCCTTGGAGCGCGTGTCCAGCCTCAAGGCCGTGGCGGCCACGTCGGCCAGGTCATAGGCCAGGCGGCTGACGGCCAGGCTCGAGGAATACAGGTCCGCTTCCATCTTCACCCCGGTCTTATCGGTGAAAAGTTTCAAAATATCGTCTCTGATGACTTCATGAACCTGGGCCGAGCAGGCGAACTTCAAGGGCCTGGGCGGGAGGTCCTGCGCGGCCGCCGGCGAGGTAAAAAGCCAGGCCGCGCCCAGAAGCAGGGCCAGAAAAATGATTCGTCTACAGCACAAGGTCCGTCTTTCCTTCATCGCCAACCTCCATTCTAAGGCGGTGATCCCGTAGCCGTCTTGTCTCGATTATACAAGACTTTAAAGTCCGGGGAGACGTTGACCCCAAAAACCGCATGGCTGTCCGCCGTCCGCGGCGAGGCAGCCTCTACGCCCGAGTCAAGCCTCACCTCCTTGCCTTTGCAGGTGGATGCACGCTGAATTTAGAGGATAGCCGGCATTATTTATCACGTTTTGTTTTTCCATCGCAAGCGGAAAGTATAATAGAGAAAAAATTCTTGCCCGGACGCGGACGGTGGTGTATCCTGTTTCAACGCCGAAATTTAGGGATAGTCTCGTTTCTGGCCGTCCGGCGGAAAGGCTCGAACCCGCTCCGCTGGGCCATTTCCGGGTGTTGTAGTGGCTGCCGGGAAGGTCGAGAAGTGCGGTCATGACGGGAAAAGGCACTCCTAGGCGCGGAAACCCGTGAAGGGAGCGCCACGTTCCGGGAAAGGCCCCGGTCGGCCGGGGAAGCAAGCGCCGCGCGGTTCGGACAACGCCGTCCGCCCGGCGTGAGGGCGACAACCCGTTTTGCTTTCATTGCAAGGAGGCCTTAAATGGAGAAACAGGAACTTGTTTTTTCCAGGCTCGACGAGAAAGGTGTTTCGCGACGCGATTTCATGAAATTCTGCTCGGTGATGGCCGCGGCCATGGGCCTGGCGCCGGCCATGATCCCCAGGATCGCCGAAGCGGTCACGGCCAAGGCCAGGCCACCGGTGATCTGGCTGCACTTCGCCGAATGCACCGGCTGTTCCGAGGGGTTTTTGCGGGCCAGCTATCCGTTCGCCGACGAGATCGTCCTCGAGGTCCTGGACGTGGCCTATCACGAAACGATCATGGCCGCCGCGGGCGATCTGGCCGAACAGAATCTGCATAACGCCGTCAAGACGCATAAGGGCAAATATATTTGCGTCATCGAGGGCGCCATTCCCACCAAGAACGAGGGCCGTTACGGCTTGATCGGCGGCCGGACCATGCTCGAGATCGGCCGGGAAGTGACCAAGGACGCCCTGGCCACCATCTGCATCGGCACCTGCTCCTCGTTCGGCGGGGTCCAGGCGGCCAAGCCCAACCCGACCGAGGCCAAGGGCGTGGGCGAGGCCCTGGGCCTCAAGACCATCAATATATCCGGCTGCCCGCCCAACCCGGTCAACTTCGTGGCCACGATCGTGCACTTCCTGCTCTTAGGCAAGCTGCCGGACCTGGACAAGAACGGCCGGCCGCTCTTCGCCTACGGCCAGACCATTCACGACAACTGTCCGCGCCGGGCCCATTTCGAGGAAGGCCGCTTCGTCAAGGTCTTCGGCGACGAAGGCACGGCCCAGGGCTGGTGCCTGTATGAAGTGGGCTGCAAGGGGCCGGAGACGTACAACAACTGTCCCAAGCTCAAATTCAACCAAGGCGCCAGTTGGCCCGTCGAGGCCGGTCATCCCTGCATCGGTTGCAGCGAACCGAACTTCTGGGACGCCAGCGCCCCCTTCTTCGTGGCTAAATAGGAGGTGCCAACATGGGTGAACGCATCACCATTGACCCGATTCCCAGGATCGAAGGTCATCTCCGGATTGAAGTCGAGGTCGAGGGCGGCAAGGTCAAGAACGCCTGGAGCTCGGGCATGCTCTTTCGCGGCCTCGAGATTATTCTCAAGGGCCGCGATCCCCGGGACGCCCCCTTGATCACCCAGCGTTCCTGCGGCGTCTGCACCTACGTCCACATGGCCTCTTCGGTCAAGTGCGTCGAGGACGCGGTCAAGGTCAGGATTCCGCCCAACGCTAACATCATCCGCAACCTGATCATGGCCGGCCAGCACATCCACGACCATCCGGTCCATTTCTATCACCTGCACGCCCTGGACTGGGTGGACATCGTCAGCGCCTTAAGCGCCGATCCCAAGAAGACGGCCGACCTGGCCAACGCGGTCAGCGACGCGCCCGGGCAGGGCGCCAAGGACTTCGCCGCGGTCAAGGAAAGGGTGGCCGCCTTTGTCAAGAGCGGGCATCTCGGCCCCTTTGCCAACGCCTACTGGGGCCACCCGGCCTACAAGCTGCCGCCCGAGGCCAACCTCATGGCCGTGAAGCATTACCTGGACGCCTTGCGCAACCAAGTCAAGGCGGGCAGGCTTCACGCCCTCTTCGGCGGCAAGAACCCCCATCTCCAGAGTTCGGTGATAGGCGGCGTGACCGTCGGCGGTTACCTGAACGCCGACCGCCTGGCCGAATTCCTGTACATGCTCCGGGAGCAGATCGAGTTCATCAAGAACGTGTATATCCCGGACGTGCTGGCCGTGGCTTCCTTCTACAAGGACTGGGCTGGCGTGGGCGGCTGCACGAACTACCTGGCCTGGGGCGAATTCCCCCAGGGGCCGGAAGAGCCCAAGAGCCTGTGGCAGCCGCGCGGCTGGATCAAGGGCAAGGAACTCAAGGCCCTGCCCGCCGATCCGGCCAAGGTGACCGAGGCCGTCACCCATTCCTGGTACAAGGACAGCCTGCCGGCCAATCCGTACCAGGGCGTGACCGAACCCCTCGAGGGCGCCCGGCTTAACGGCAAGGGCCAGCTTGACGGCAACGGCAAGTATTCCTGGCTCAAGGCCCCGCGTTATGAAGGCCTGCCCTGCGAAGTCGGGCCGCTGGCCCGCACCCTGGTCTCTTACGCCAACGGCCAGGCCGAAACCAAGAAGTACGTGGACCTGGTGCTCAAGACCTTGAACGTCCCGGCTACGGCCCTGTTCTCGACCCTGGGCCGCACCGCGGCCCGGGCCATCAACTGCCTGGTCATCGCCGAGCAGGCCGAGAAATGGGTCCTGGACCTGATCGAGAACCTGAAAAAGGGCGACGCCAAGAGTTACGCGACCTGGGAGTTCCCCAAGGGCGAGGTCCTGGGCATGGGTTTGACCGACGTCCCCCGCGGCGCCTTGGGCCACTGGGTCAAGCTCAAGGACGGCAAGATCGACAATTACCAGCAGGTCGTGCCCTCGACCTGGAACCTCGGCCCCCGGGACGACAAGAACCAGCCCGGTCCGGTCGAGGAGGCCCTGATCGGCACGCCCATCGCCGATCCCAAGAAACCCCTCGAGGTGTTGCGCACGGTGCATTCATTCGATCCCTGCATCGCCTGCGCCGTGCACGTGATAGACCCCGACAGCAACGAGGTCCACGTGGTCCGGGCGCTCTAAGCCCGGTCATTATTCAATGAAAGGGGGCTTCGGCCCCCTTTTAAGCTAAGTCCGACGTTCTGGCCAAAATGCCGGTGGTGGCTACCAATTACGTTTTCATAGCCCAAGATCACCGGGAAAAAGCACAAAAATGGCTGGCCGCAAATCGTGAACGCATAATAAGGACTGAAATATTCGAGGAGGGGGTAGAGTGAAACCAAGACAAAAGCAATCAGTGATCCTGTCACTCATTGATGAACTGAAAGAAAACGGCAGTTGGTGTGGCGAAACCCATATCCAAAAGTCGGCTTTTTTTCTCGAAGAACTGACTGAAGTTCCTTTAGAATTAAATTTCATCATGTATAAACACGGCCCCTTCTCCTTCGAGCTTCGGGATGAATTAACGGCTATGAGAGCGGACGGACTCTTGGAGATACGCCTCCATCCTTATCCTTATGGCCCCAATTTGACCACCACGAGTAATGGCCAAAGGTTGCAAAAACGCTGGCCTCAAACCCATAAGAAATACGCTCATCATATTTCCTTTGTGGCCAAGCATTTTGGCGGTTTCGGTGTAGCGGAACTTGAACGTCTGGGGACCGCGTTATATATTTCCAAGAGAAATCCAAATGATAGTCTTGAAAACCGTGCCAAGCACATTACTAATATCAAACCGCATATCACCTCGGAGGAAGCCATAAATTCGGTGCGTTTCATTGATGAACTTGCCGATAAATACCAGGATATTGGTTTATGAGTCACTCTCGCCAACATACCAGGCACAAGGAGGCATGCTTTGATGGACCGGGCGGCCTTGTTGAAAAGGATATCCCTTGACCCAAACGTTTGCTTCGGAAAAGCTTGCCTTCGCGGTACTCGAATCTGGGTCTCCTTGATAGTCGAAAACATAGCCGAAGGAGTCAAGGAAGAAGAACTTCTATCCGCCTACCCGCAACTGACCCGGGAAGACATATACGCCGCGCTGGCCTATGCCGCCGAACTGACGCGCGAACGGGTGATTCCCATACCCTTGGAGCATCCGGCGCATGAAGTTCAAGCTGGATGAAAATATCGATCTTCGGCTTATTTGTTTTCTCTTTGTATTCTTAATGCCTTTGTGGTGAAATGAGTTCATGAAAACCAGAGAGCAAATAATAAACCTGTTGGCGGCCGAAAAGGCTGAACTGTCTTCGCGCTTTCTGGTGCGGAACCTGGCGCTTTTTGGCTCCTGGGCTCGTGGCGACCAGCAACCTGACAGCGACGTGGACATCCTGGTGGACGTGGACCCGTCCCTGGGCCTGGAATTCGTTACTTTGGCCGAGGCTATTGAAAACCTGTTGGGTCTGCCCGTGGATTTGGTTTCCCAGCGCGCGATAAAGCCGCGTCAGTGGAAGTATATAGAACCGGATTTGATTTATGTCTAAGCGGCCGGTTCAACTCCTGATCGAGGACATCTGGGAGGCCATCGAAAAAATCGAGCGCTTCACTAGAAACATGAGTCCAGAATCCTTCAGGCAGGATGAAAAGACCATTGATGCTGTAGTGCGCAATATGGAGATTATTGGCGAAGCCGCCAGCCGTCTGCCGGCGGATTTCAAACAGCGCCACTCAAATATCGTATAGTCGAAAATAGTCGGATTACGCCACCGGATCGTCCATGATTATTTTGAGATCGATCTGGAAATAATTTGGAGGATAATTACCAACGACCTGCCGATGTTCAAGTCGGCTTTAAGGCCTATACGTACGGAGTTGAGCAGCTAAAGCGAGAGGTCGGATACTTCTGTAGATATTCTGTCCTTCAATAGTCCGTCAATCACATCCAACAACTGCAGCGGGTCGAGCGGCTTTTCCAGGAAGGCGTTGACCGGCCAGTCTTGGCCCAGGATGTGCTGGAACTTGTCCGGGCCGAGTTCGGCCATTTTTTGCATGAAGCCGCTGACCAGGAGGATGGGCACGTCCTTCAACCTGGGGTGGCGCTTGATCTTGTAGGCCAGGTCAAAACCCTCGGTGACCGTGGTCATCATCACGTCCAGGATGAAGAGGTCCGGGGCCTGGGCCTCGGCCAGGGCCAGGCCGTCCCGGCCGTTGTAGGCCGCGCGCACCCGGTAATCCTGGATTTCCAGGATCACCCGCAGCGATTCCACCAGGTCCCGCTCGTCGTCAATGATCAGGATGTCGGCCTTGCTCATGTCCGGTCCTCCGGCCGGGGCGGGATCAGACGGTTATTCATCCCGGCTGCCTGGCCGCGGGCAGGGTGAAGATGAAGTTGATCCAGCGGCCTTCCTCGGATTCGGCCCTGATGGTCCCGCCGTGCTTGACGATGATGTCCTTGGTGATGAACAGGCCCAGGCCGGTGCCGCGGCGGTCGGACTCCCGTCCCAGCTTGAACCGGACGAACTTGCCGAAAAGTTTTAACAGCTTGTCCGGCGACAGCCCTTCACCTTCGTTGAAGACCTCGAAACAATAATATCCGTCTTCCCGGCGGCAACTCATCCGGACCAGGCCGCCGGCCCGGCCGTATTTAAGGGCGTTGCCGATCAGGTTGCGGAAGACGACCCGCAGTAGGGTCGGATCGCCGGGCAGAGGCAGTTTCTCCGGCAGGTTCACTTCGAGACGCACCTGGCGTTCGGCCACGACCGGCTCCATTTCCTTGAGGACCAGGACGATCACGTCGGCGATCAGTTCGAGGTCCTGGGGCTGGACCCGCAGTTCGCCTTTCTCGATGCGGGTCAGATCGAGGTACTTGCGGGTCATGGCCACCGCGGCCTCGATGTTCTGGGCGATGTTGTGCACCAGGATGCCCTGCTTTTCGTTCAAAGGGCCGGTCAACCCCTTGTCCAGGGCCTGGGCCGAAGTGTAGATGACGCCCAGGGTGTTCTTGAGTTCATGGGAAACAAAGCCCAGCATCTCGAGGTAGTTGTGGTTGAGCTGCTGGAGGGACTCGTTGGCCCGCTCGAGGTCCTCCCGGGCCGATTCGGCCTCGGCCCTGGCCTTGGAAAGATCGCGCTCCCGGACCTCGGCCTCCCTGAGCTTCTCGGCCAGGCTGATCCGCAGTTCCTGCTCCGTGGCCACCTTTTCCTCGAGTTGCTTGAGGATCAACTCGAGCTTGACGAACTGCTCGACCACTAAGCTGGCCGTGATCTCCGAGGCCCGCCGGGCCACCAGGACCTCCTGGTTGAGCAGGGCGTTTTCGGTCAGAAGCTGGTCCATCGGTTTCCCGCTCGATCGGGAGGCGCCATCCATCTTTTTATAGGCCGGGCCCATGACGTCTCGACCGTTCAACGTCCCGCGGCGTGGACGGTGCAGACCAGGCAGAGGTCATAGGATCGGACCACGTGGCCCAGTTCGAGGGGGTTGTCCAGGTCCCGGACCGGGGTCCCGACCAGGGCCTCCTCGAGCGGACCCTTCGCCCCGCCGGCGTCGCGGGGCGAAGCGTTCCAGGCCGTGGGGGTGATGACCTGATAGTGGTCAATGAGGCCGTTCCTGAGGCGCACCCAGTGGCCCACGGCGCCGCGGGCGGCCGAAGTCAAGCCGTGGCCTTCGCCCTCGACGAGTTCGCCGGGCTTGTTGTAAAACCGGCCGCTTTCCGAGGTCTCGGCGATCCAGATTTCCAGGGCCGGCAGCAGTTCGACCGGACGGATGATCCGGGCCAGTTGCCGGACCAGGACCGACGGCCCGCCGCGCTCGAGCAGATCGGTTATCAGCGGATGGCCGGCGATGACCAGTTCGGCCAGGGGCCCGGTTTCGGCCGGCAGTCCGTCGTAACGAGGCGCCTTGGCCCAGGAATACTTGCCGCGCTCGCCGCCGGTGGCGTACGGCCGGGTCCGGCCCTGGGCCGGATGCAGGCCGCCGTCTTCGTCGTCGTACCAGGAATAGGCCACGTCCTCGGCGATGCGGCCGGGATCGAACCGCCCCACCCGGCCGTCCCTGACGAATCCGGCCGGGCTGAGACGATTCTGGTTGATGGCCCCTCTTACCCTTGTGCCCAGGGGCAGTTCGAGTCCGCCGAAGTTGACGAAGGCGCCGGGACCCCGGCCGATCTTGTCCAGGCCGATCGAGCGGGCGAAGCGGAGAAAGAATCCCAGGTCGCTATCCCGGTGGTCCGGACTCTCCTCGAGCCAGGCCTCGAGATCGGCCGCGCTTTTCACCTGGGACCAGCGCTCGAGGGTGCATCCCAGGACCCGGCGCTCGTACCATTTCCGGAACTGCCGGCCGAGCAACTGGCACTGGAGCAGGTCGCTGTCGCTGGGCAGGCTGACGATGCCGCCCGGCGCCATGTACGAGGAATGGGGCCATTGGCCGCCGATGATGGCCACGATCTCCAGGATTTTCTTGGTTTCCTTGATCACCTCGATCACGGTCTGACCCTGGAAGGGCTGATAACGGCGGACCGCCTCTTCGAACAGGGGACTAGCCTTATAAAAAGGATTGGCCAGGTCCACGGCGAAGATCAGAAACGAGTGCCGCACGTCGTTCTGGACCAGTTCGGCCATCAGGGCCACGTTGCGCAGGCGCCCGGCGTCGGCCGGCACGCTGACGCCGGCGATCATGTCCAGGGCCTGGACCGCCGCCGTGAGGTGGGCCGTGGTGCAGATGCCGCAGATGCGGGGGGCGATGACCAGGCTGTCGAGCGCGGCCCGGCCGGTCAGGATGTTTTCAAAACCGCGGTACATGACGCCCGAGCACCAGGCGTCCATGACCACCCCGTCCCGGACTTCGGCCTGGACTTCGAGGTCGCCTTCCACCCGGTGCAGGGGCACTTTTATGGTCTTCTTCTGGGACATGGGCCGGAACTCCTCGGGTGTCACACCCTTCTCTGGCGTTGCTTGAGTCTTTCCGGCGCGGCGGCCGCGGCCATGCCTTTATAGGCCAGGTAGTGAGCCCGATCCACGCCTTCCGGCAGTTCGAGGGGGATGTCGGCGATGCTGCGGGTCTGGAAGAAAGGACCGGCCTGGGGAAAGTCCGGCTGAGTGCAGCCCACGCAGGGCACGCCGGCCCGGGTCTTGGAATTGCGGCGGTTCCAGAGCAGCTTGTTGCAGGGGCCGTGGGCCAGCGGCCCCCGGCAGCCCATGTGGAAAAAGAGGCAGCCCCGCTTGCCGAAATCCGCCTCCTCGACCCGGTATTCATGATACTCGTTGCGGATGCAGCCTTGATGGACCAGGAGGTCGTACCACTGCAGGGGCGCGTTATGTTCGTTCAGGGGCAGGGGCACTTCCGAGATCAGGGCGGTCAGGGTGCCGGAAATGACGTCGCCCGAGCAGGGACAGCCCGGCAGGTTGATCACCGGCTGGCCGCTCCGGCTGACGAAATCCCGGCCCAGGAACCCGCCGGGCCGGTCCTTCAGAAATTGCAGGCCGGTGGCCTCGACCTCGCCGTCCGCGCCGATGCCGCCGAAGCTGGCGCAGGTGCCGGCGGCGATGACGAAGCGCGCCCGCTTGGACAGCCTGGCCACCAGGTCCTTCTTGGGCTGGCCGTCAAAGGCGTCATACAGGCCCGTGCCGCCCGGACCGCGGATGATGGCGCCCTCGACGACCAGGATGTCCAGTGGCTGGTCGCCGGCCACGATGGCCTCGATCAGGGCGCGGTATTGGCCCGGACTGCCGTGGGAAAGGGAAGGATGCCAGAGGACTTCGATGTCGAGCAGGCCCAGCAGTTCGGAGACATGGGGGGATTCCACGTTCATGAAGGCCCAGGTGTCTCCGCCGCATCCGCCGCCTTGCAGCCAGTAAAGCGTGGTGGACATGAAGATCGCTCCTTCCGGACTCGAAAGACCGCGGCCGGCGGCGGCGCCGGTCTTTTCCGAATTTTACCGAAGACTAAGAGGCCGGACGGGCCAGTGTCAAGGAAAGACTTGAACCGGCGGCTCATATTCGACTAAGTTGTATTCCGGGCGGGCCATCGAGGCCGAAACCGCCCGCGGGAGCCGGGCCGCCGTGGACAACAAGATTCCCCTGGTCGTTTTGGGCATCGGCAACATCCTCATGAGCGATGACGGGGTGGGCGTGCGCGTGGCGCAGGAACTGGACAAGACCTGGGACTTCCCGGCCGAAGTCGAGATAGTGGACGGCGGGGTCCTGGGCCTGTCGCTGCTGTCCGTGCTCGAAAGCGCGGGCCGGCTCATCGTGGTGGACGCGGTCAGGCTGGGCGGCCGGCCCGGCGATTTGTACCGCCTGCCCTGGGAGGAACTGAAGGCCCGGACCAGGTACAAGGACAGCCTACATCAGATCGATTTCGTCGAAACCATGGCCGTCTTGCCCTTGATCGGAACGCCGCCGCCGACTATCATTATCGGCGTGGAGCCCGCGGACGTGGAAACCTTCAGTCTGAACCTGAGTCCGGTCGTGGCCGGCCGGCTGCCGGATTTATGCCGAATGGTGCTCGAGGAATTGAAGGCTCGGGGCTTCGAGCCCAGACCAAAGGAGAATATCAACGATGTGCCTGGCGGTACCGGCCCAGATAGTTGAACTTGGCGAAGACGGCCTGGGCGTGGTGGACCACGCCGGCGCCCGCCGCGAAATCAGCCTGATCCTGATCGAAGAACCACGGGTGGGAGATTACGTCATCCTCCACGCCGGCTTCGCCATCCACAAGATTGACGAAGACGCGGCCAAGGAGACGTTGATGTATTTATCCCAACTCGCCGGCGCCTGGCCGCCGGATACCGAGACCGGGCCGGAGGGATAAGGAATCTCTCCGTTGGCGGAACCGAGAACCGATATCAATACACCCCGTTGATCTTGCCGCCGTAACCGGATAGTTTGGCCACGGCCTGCTGAAAGGCCAGCATGGCCTCGAACTGATCCTGCTGGTAGCGCTTGAGGGCCTGGCCGATCTTGTACCTGACCTCCACCAAGGAAGATTTGGGCTCCAGGCCGCTGGCCTCGTTGTTTTGGACCGCGTTAACCTTCATGCCACACCTCCTTTTCCTCCTCGCCCAGGAAGTGTTCTCCGTAGTTCTTATCGGCTCAGGCTCGAAATCACTTTAATATTTTTACATTCGTGGATAATATTTTTCCGGGACGGGCCAATATTGTTAAGACCAGGTGGAAGATGACGACCGGCCGCCTCCCGGCTTCGGACTTGCTTTTTCACCCGGATCGTGTTCCTAGTACGATAAAAACGCCTGAGCGTCCGCCGGTGACATGAAACCCAAACATAACGTCATTCTTCAATACACCCTGGTGAGTCTCTTCTGCGCCCTGGTTGTCTCCCTGGCCTTGAGCTTTGCCTTGACCAGGTGGACCAAGGACCACCTGGTGCGGATGCACATCGAACTCTTCGATGAAATAGTCCAGAACAACGTCAGACATCACGACGAGATTATTTCTTTTTTTCAGGCGGGGCCGGTGACTGTCCCGCCCGAAGCCATCAAGCATTTCATTTCCGAACTGACCCAATTCGGCGCGGTCTTCCGGATAAAACTCTGGGGCCGGAACGCGGTGATATTATGGAGCGATGAAACAGAGATCATCGGCCGGCGCTATCCGGACAACGAGGAATACTGGACCGCCTGGAGCGGACGGATCGCCCACGCCGTCACCCTGCCCAACAAGTCCGAACAGGTCACGGAAAAGAATCGCGGCGTCGTTCTGGAGATATATACTCCCTTGAAAAAGGACAACCAGGTTTACGGGGTCGTGGAACTGTATGAAGCCTCCGAGGAGTTATGGATCGAAATCAACCGGCACATGCGCCTGATCTGGTACCTGGTGGGCCTGGCCGGAGTCATTCTGTACCTGCTGCTGTTCTACATTTTCTATAATGCTCAAAAGAAGGTCAGCGACACCCAGGGCCGGCTCATCGAGACCCAGGACGTGACCATTTACGCCCTGGCCTATCAGGCCGGGTTGAGAGACCTGGAAACGGGCCGGCATTTGGACAGGACGGCCAAGTACGTCGAGCTGATCGCCCGGGAATTGAAGAAGTCCCGCCCCTATCGGAAGTACCTTTCGGAAGACTATATCCGCGACCTGGTCAGGGCCGCGCCCCTGCACGATATCGGCAAGGTGGGCGTTCCGGATTCGATCCTGTTGAAACCCGGACGCCTTACCCCGGAAGAGACCCTGATCATGCGCAGGCATGTCGAATACGGGGCCAAGGTCCTGCAACAGGCCCAAGACAAACTGCCTTTCCAGTCCTTTCTTTCCCTCGGCCAGCAGATCGCTCTCTTTCATCACGAGAAATGGGACGGCGGCGGGTACCCCCAGGGGTTGAAGCAGGAAGAAATCCCCTTGTCCGCCCGCATCATGGCCCTGGCCGACGTCTATGACGCCTTGCGCTCGAAGCGTCCGTACAAGGAACCTTTCGACCACGATCGTTGCCGGGAGATCATAGCCTCGGAAAAGGGCCGGCACTTTGACCCGGCCGTGGTCGAGGCCTTCCTGGTCCTCGAGAAGGAATTCGAACGCATCTCGATCGAGTGGGCCGATCAACCCGAGGCTGAACCGGAGCCCGTGGCCGTGGCGGCGGCCTGAATGTTGACTATAAGGCTTGATCAACCCGCCGTAGTTCGAATGAGGTCGTCGCATGATCGATGATCGGGTCTGGTGGAAACACGGGGTTTTATACCAGGTCTATCCCCGCAGTTTTTACGACTCCGATGGGGACGGCCAGGGCGACCTGCCCGGCCTGATCCAGAAGCTGGATTATCTGTCCGACCTGGGCGTGTCCGGGCTCTGGCTTTCGCCCATCTACGGTTCGCCCATGCTGGACGGCGGCTACGACGTCAGCGACTACCGGGCCATCAACCCGATTTTCGGCACGGAGGAGGACTTCCAACGCCTGCTGAAGCAGGCCCATGACCGCGGGCTGCGGATAATCATGGACCTGGTCCTGGCCCACACCTCGCACCTACATCCCTGGTTCATCGAGTCCAGGTCTTCGATGGACAATCCCAAGCGCGACTGGTACATCTGGCACGACGGCCGGAACGGGCGGCGGCCCAACAACTGGCGCAGCGCCTTCGGCGGGCCGGGCTGGACCTGGGACGAAAAGACGCGCCGGTTCTATCATCATCAGTTCCTGGCCGAACAACCCCAGGTGAATTGGCGGAACCCCGGGCTAAAACAGGCCATGTTCGATCTGGTCAGGTACTGGCTCGATCGAGGCGTGGACGGCTTCCGGCTGGACGTCTGCAACTACTACCTGAAAGACGAACTGTTCCGGAACAATCCCTTCAAGCTCGGTCCCACGCCCCGTCCGTACGACTTGCAGGCCCATATTTATGACGGCAACCGGCCTGAGACCCACCAGGTGCTTCAGGAGTTCAGGCAAATCCTGGACGAGTACCGCGAAAAAGCGGCCGTGGGCGAGGCCTGGTTCGAGGCGCCGGGCGATCCTACCGGCGCGGCGGCCTATTACGGCCGGGGCGGCGACGAGTTGCACCTGGTTTTCGACTTCAGCCTGCTGCACCTCAAGAAATGGGACGCGGTCCGGTTTTACCAGCGGATCAAGGCCTGGCTCGAGGCTTTGCCGGCCGGGGCCTGGCCCTGCTGGGTCCTGGACAACCATGACGCGCCGCGGAGTATCAGCCGTTTCGGCGGCGGTTCGGCTGGAATGAACCGGGCCAAGGTTCTGGCGGTTCTGCTCTTGACGCTTAAGGGCACGCCGTTCATCTATTACGGGGCAGAGATAGGCCTGAAGAACGGCCGGCTCGGACGCCGGGATATCCAGGACCCGGCCGGAAGGCGCTACTGGCCCTTTCACAAAGGCCGCGACCCGGCCCGCACGCCCATGCCCTGGACGGCCGGTCCCCAGGCCGGCTTCACCATTGGCCGGCCCTGGCTGCCGGTCAACCCGGACTACCCTGAAGTCAACGTGGCCCGGCAGCTTCAGGAGCCGGCCTCGCTGCTCAATCTTTACCGCTCCCTCCTGACCTGGCGGAACAAGGAGAAGGCGCTCCATCGCGGGGAAATGGCCTTTTGGCTGGACGGCCGGGACCAGGTCCTGGCCTTTCATCGGACCTGGGACCGGGAAAAAGTCCTGGTCGCGCTCAATTTCGCGGCCGACTCCAGAAGGATCGCGGTCGCCTCCCCCGGGCCGTGGCGGACCCTCCTGTCCACCCACCGCCCGGCCGGGGAAGAATTATCCGGTCCGGAATTGGTGCTGGCGCCCCATGAAGCCGGTTTGTTCAAGACCGAGACCGACGCCGGTTGAGGCGACTATCTAGACCTGCCAGGCCGGCTGAATAGAGGAGCCCTGGACCAGCGTCCTATAGATGAATCCTGGCCTTTGACCCTCCCTTATTCCGGCCGACATGGCCATTCTGAAGATTGAATTCTTCTTGAACCAATCTTCCCCGCCTCGATGTCGGTCACTATTGACAATCAGTACAAATGTGGTATCTTTACTATAGAAAGTATAATTAGTCGAATTGAACGGTTACGGGCAATAAACTTCAATGGCCCGGGACGAAAAATATACGTCCGCTTCGACTAGCTTCTCCTTTGGGTTTCCGCTCGAACTCGACCGACCGCGGACATCGGATCAAGATTAGCAATCAAGTAAAATTGGTTAAATTCAGGAGCCGGCCGTCATTATCTTGAAACGGTTCATTCTCGGAATTGCGGCTTCATCAGCCGCGATTTCCTTGGGATTGATTCACAGCCATGCTTTTTGAATACGCCAATGTCTTTATCTTTATCGTCCTGGGTCTGTTGATGACCCTGATCATTATAACCGTCTCGAAAATTCTGGCGCCGTCGGTCCATGATGTTCCCGACAAGTTTACCACTTATGAATGCGGCGAAAGACCGGTGGGCTCGGCCCGGGTTCTGTTCAACTTCAGGTTTTATACCGTGGCCCTGGCCTTTTTGATTTTCGAGATCGAACTGGTCCTGGTCTTCCCCTGCGTAACCGTATTTCGGAAGTGGCTCGGGAACGGCCTGGGCTGGCTGGCCCTGCTGGAGATAGTCATCTTCGTGGGTATTCTGTTTTTGGGCCTGATCTATATGTGGCGGCACGGGGACATCAAATGGATAAAGGACGTGGCCAAAGAGCTGGACGAAGAGGTGCCGCTGAACTGAATTGGAAGTCTGGAGAGCCAGGGAAAATTTGGCCCGGCCCGGGACCCGACCCGAGAGGAGAAGCCTTTGGTCAAGTTATACAACAGACTGCCTTCAGACGGATTTTCCGGCGTGGTCTTCACCAACCTGGACCGGGCCCTGAATTGGTGCCGGCTCTCTTCGGTCTGGTATCTTCTTTTTGGCCTGGCCTGCTGCGCCATAGAACTTATGCATACCGGCGGACCGAGGGCGGATATTGACCGGCTGGGCTCGGTGTTCCGGGCCACGCCCCGGCAGTCCGACCTCATGATCGTGGCCGGCACGGTCACCTATAAGATGGCCTCGCGGCTCCGTTTGCTCTACGACCAAATGGCCGAACCCAAATACGTGATAGCCATGGGCAGTTGCGCCAACTGCGGCGGGCTCTTTCAGCTTTCCTACTCGGTGGTCAAGGGCGTGGACAAGATCGTGCCGGTGGATGTTTACGTCCCCGGTTGCCCGCCCCGCCCGGAAGCTCTCACCCAGGGGATACTCAAACTCCAAGAAAAGATTCAGCAAGAGCGCTTCCTCCGGAGAAAGAGCTGATGGACTTTCAGGGGATTGTCCAGAGGATAGAGGAAAAAGACCCCGGGGTTGAACCGGTTACGGTCGAGGGCGGTCCGGGCGAACCTTTTCTGCTGGTATCCGAGGATTCGCTGTCCCGGACGGCCCGGCTTCTGAAAGACGACCCTGAGCTTTTGTTTGACACCCTGATGTGCCTGTCGGCGGTTCATGAGGTGGGCGAACCCGAGCAATTGGAGGTGGTCTACCATCTTTTCTCCCTCGCCCACCGCCACAGGTTCACCCTCAAAGTCCAGGTGGACCGGCCGCCAATCCTGGGCCACTTCTATCTACGGGTGCCCACGGTTTCGGACGTCTGGGCGGCCGCCGGCTGGATGGAGCGGGAGGCCTTTGACCTTTTCGGCATCAACTTCATAGGCCACCGGGATTTGCGGCGGCTGCTTCTGCCTCCTGATTGGCTGGGACATCCCCTGCTGAAGGACTACCAGGAGCCCGGCGAGTACCACGGTATTTCCACGGTTAGAGACATGCCGGCGCCGGCCGAGGTCTCCCCTCAAGACCGGGCGGGGCTTTGAAATGCCGCTGACCACCGAAACCATGGTCCTCAACATGGGACCTCACCACCCCAGCACCCACGGCGTGCTTCGCTTCATCCTGCTGACGGACGGAGAAGTCATCCATAAATGCCGGCCGGATATCGGTTATCTGCATCGAGGTTTCGAGAAGATAGCCGAAAAGGTCACTTATGCCCAGTTCATGCCCTATACCGACCGCCTCGACTATCTGGCGGCCATGAATTGCAACCTGGGCTACGCCTTGACCGTGGAAAAGCTGGGCGGAATCGAAGTCCCGCCGCGGGCCCAGTACATCAGGGTCCTGGCGGCGGAACTGAACCGCGTTTTGAGCCACCTCATCTCCGTGGGCGCCCTGGCCTTGGACCTGGGCGCCGTGACGCCGTTCACCCATGCCCTTCGGGAAAGGGAATGGGCCCTGGACCTGATGGAGGAACTGTGCGGGGCCCGGATGACTTACAACTATGTCCGTTTCGGCGGGGTGGCCTTTGATCTGCCCGACGGGTTCCTGGATCGCTTGACTAGGTTTCTCGACTATTTCGAGCCGAGGCTCGATCAGTACAACCGCCTCATCTCCCACAACAAGATATTCAGGGAGCGCCTGCGGGACGTGGCGGTCATAAGCCCCGAGGACGCGGTGGCGTACGCGCTGGTCGGCCCTAATCTGCGCGCCTGTGGAATTGACTGGGACCTGCGGCGGGACGAGACCTATTCGATCTATGGGGACCTCGAGTTCGAAGTTCTTCTGGGCGACTCCGATTACGGCGTCCGCGGCGACTGTTACACGCGGTATTGGGTGCGCATCCTGGAGATGAAGCAAAGCATCCGCCTCATCCGGCAATGCGTGGCCAAGATGCCGGGCGGGTCCCATTGGAACCGCGGCAAGAAGAAGCTGATTCTGCCGGCGGGCGAAGTCTACGTCCGGACCGAAGCGCCGCGTGGCGAACTGGGTTTTTATCTCATCAGCCGCGGGGAAGACCGTCCCTACCGGCTCAAGATCAGGACAGGTTCGTTCTCGGCCATGAGCATCGTGGAAAAGGTGGCCCCGGGCCTGATGGTGGCGGACATGGTGGCGCTCATATCGAGCCTGGACGTGGTCGCTCCGGAAATAGACCGCTGAGGAGGGTTGGTATGGAAGCGCTGATCATCCATCTGGTCCAGCGGGTGCCGCCCTTCAGGGAAATGGGGTATCCGGCCACCGCGGCCCTGGTCATGTTGATCAGCGCCGGGATTGTCTTGAATTTTTTCGGATTGCTGGCCGGGTTTTTCACCTATTTTGAACGGAAACTGGCCGGCTGGACCAATTCCCGCCGGGGACCGAACCGGGTGGGGCCGTACGGGCTGATGCAGTTTGTGGCCGACGGCGTCAAGCTTGTTTTAAAGGAGGACATCATCCCCGCCGCGGCCGACCGGCCGTTTTTCCGTTTCGCCCCGTACCTGGTGCTGCTGGGCACGGCTCTTTCCTTCGTCGTCATCCCTTTCGGCCCTGAATTGATCATCAGCGATCTCAACGTGGGCCTGCTCTACCTCCTGGCCACGGGCTCGTTCACCGTCCTGGGGCTGATCATGGCCGGGTGGGCTTCCAACAACAAATGGTCCCTGCTGGGCGGGATGCGCTCGGCCGCCCAGATCATCAGTTACGAGATACCCAACGCCCTGGCCATGATGGTGGCCGTGCTCACGGCCGGCACCATGAGCGTCCAGGGCCTGATCGAGGCCCAGGCCGGCGGTTTTTTAAAATGGCATATCTTCGCCAGTCCGTTCTGCTTCGTCGCCTTTATCATTTATTTCGTATCGGCCATCGCTGAAATCAACCGCATTCCCTTCGATATTCCCGAGGCCGAGTCCGAACTGGTGGCCGGTTACAACATCGAGTATAGCGGCATGCGCTTCGGCGCGTTTTTCGCCGCTGAATTCGGCAATATCTATGTCATCAGCGCCGTGGCCGCCACCTGTTTCCTAGGCGGGTGGCACCTGCCTCTGGTGAGCCGGGTGGAACTGCTGCCGCTCCTGGGCGAGTCCGCCGGCCGTTTCCTGGCCCAGCCGGTTGTGCTGGCCGTTCTGGCGGCCGTGGCATTATTCACCGCCCTCGGCGCCGGCCAGGCCTTCCGGGCCCTGGCTCTGGATTTCCGCCGCAAAAGACTTTATTTGACCAGCCGGTTCGTACGCTTGAATTCGGAACTGGCCCTGCTGGGCCTCATCATGGCTTCGGCCGCCCTGCTGCTGACCCTGCACCTGCCCCTTCGGTCGCACCTCCCTTTGATTTACCGGTATCTGTTCCAATACCTCCTGCCTTTCCTGGCCTTTTTCGTCAAGGCCATGTTGATCAGCTTCGTGGTCCTGTGGTGGCGTTGGACCCTGCCCCGGGTCCGCGTGGACCAGTTGATGAGTATCTGCTGGAAATATCTGGTGCCCCTGGGCTTTGTCTGCCTGGTCGGGCAGGCCGTCTGGCTCAACCTCTTTGCCACCGGTGACTGAAATGAATTCCGCGCTGCGGGCGATCAGGGAGTACTTCCGGAACATCCATGAAAGCGTGGCCACCGTCGGGGAAGGCATGCGCATCACCTTGAAGACGGCTTTTCTCGAACGCAAGGTCACGCTGCAGTATCCTTCCCACGACGTCCTCCAAGGCCTTCTCCAGGACGAAGCCCTCTTCGGCCCATCCAGTCTGGATCATCCCTTCGAGGCCCTGCAGGGGACGAACCAGACTTACAAGGGGCCTCTGCGGCCCAGGGTGTCCGACCGATACCGGGGGCTTCTGGACTTCGAGGAAGCCAAATGCACCAGTTGCCGCCTCTGCGCCCAGGCCTGTCCCATCGGCGTGATCGAAGTCAAGGGAGTAAAGATCGAGGGCCGCCAGGGGCGGGCCCCGGTGACTTACCGGATAGACTATTCCAAATGTATTTTTTGCGGCCTTTGCGTCGAAGCCTGCCCCACCGGCGCAGTGTTTTTCAGCCGGCGTTTTGAAGGGGCCGTTTTCGACTACGCCGATTTGATCGAGGAGTTCGTGGACGCCGAGACCGCCCGCCGCCGGCGGCAACTCGACCGGGAAAGCCAAGCAACCAAAGCTCCCAGCCGGTCCCCGGGAGTAAAAGATGAAGACGATAGTCTTTAACCTCTTCGCCCTGCTGGCGATCCTGCCCTGTTTCTGGGTGGCGCTCTCACCCAATATCTTCCACGCCGCCTTTTCCCTCCTGGTCACCCTTTTCGGCGTGGCCGGCCTGTATATCCTGTTGGGCGCGGATTTCATCGGCCTCGTCCAGGTGGTCGTGTACATCGGCGGCATCCTGGTTCTCATCATCTTTGGCTTGATGATGACCCAGGGCGCCAGGCTGATTCCCGGGTCCCGTCAGGTGGTCAACCGGATTTCGGCGGCCATCCTGGCCCTGCTGATCCTGGCGGCCCTGGTTCACCTGGCTTATCGGGTCAAGTGGCCTCTGACCGCGACGCCGGTTGAAGCCGCTCCCACCACCGAAGGGATCGGCGATCTGCTCCTGGGCCGATACCTGGTGCCTTTCGAGGTGATCTCGTTTCTGCTTCTGGCGGCGCTGGTCGGAGCCGTGCTGATCGCCCGCCATCACGTCAAGGAAGGTTGAACATGCCCTACAGCCTGCCCGGCTTCCTGATCGTCAGCGGCCTCCTGTTCAGTTTCGGCGTGTATACCGTCCTGACCCGCCGGAACGTGATCGGCATTTTGATGGGCATTGAATTGATATTGAACGCGGCGGCCCTCAACTTCGTCATCTTCACCCGGTTCACCTCGAATTGGCCGGCGGATCAACGCCTGGCCGGGCACGTCTTCACCTTGTTCGTCATCGGCATCGCCGCGGCCGAAGTGGCCGTGGCCCTGGCCATCGTACTGGGCCTTTTCGCCCAGACCCGCACCATAGACGTCCAGCATTTTCAGCGGCTGGGCGATCGGGCGGGCGAGGCAAATCCGGATTCGGGCCGGGCCGAACCATGATTCCGGCCGGCCGAATCGAGGGCGTCGTCATCCGGGCCGATCCCATCCCCGATTGGCCGGTGGAGCCGGACTCATGACGCCGCCAACAGCCCAAGCTTTGATCTTCCTCATCCCCCTCCTGCCCCTGCTGGGGGCGACGATCAACGGCCTGGGAGGCCGAAGGCTGCCCTTGGGGGCGGTTTGGGTCGTGGCTTGCGGCAGCGTCCTGGCCGCCTTTCTTCTGTCGGCCGCGGGTTTCATCGCCCTCCTGCAAATCGAGGAACCAGGGCGGAGATGCCTGGAACAGTCCTTGTATCAATGGGTGGTGACGGCCTGGCCCGGCGGACGCTTCAGCCTGGCCGCCGCCTTCCGCCTGGACCCGCTGTCCGTGACGCTCTGCCTGGTGGTCACCGGGGTGGGTTTCCTGATTCACCTCTATTCGGTCGGGTACATGGCCGGCGACAAGGGCCAGCCGCGGTACTTCTCCTTTTTGAATCTGTTCACCTTCGCCATGTTGCTGCTGGTCCTGGCCGACAACCTGCTCCTGATGTTCGTCGGCTGGGAAGGGGTGGGCCTGTGTTCCTATCTTTTGATCGGTTTTTGGTACACCGACTTGGACAAGGCCCGGGCCGGCATGAAGGCCTTTCTGGTCAACCGCGTGGGGGATTTCGGGTTTTTCGTCGGGTTGATGCTTCTGTATTGGAGCGTTTACGAAAGCGCGGGGTCCGAAACCGCCGGGTTGAGCTTTACGCAACTGGCCCAGGCCGTTCCCCGGCTGGCCGCCGTCGAACCAATGCTGGGCCTCAAGTTGACCGACTGGGCCGCCCTCCTGTTGTTCATCGGCGCCACGGGAAAATCGGCCCAGATTCCTCTGTACGTCTGGTTGCCTGACGCCATGGCCGGACCGACGCCGGTGAGCGCTTTCATTCATGCCGCCACCATGGTCACGGCCGGCGTGTACATGGTGGTCAGGCTGAGCTTCCTGTATGTCGCCGCTCCCGTGGCCTTGACCATCGTGGCCCTGACCGGCGGCTTCACCGCCGTGTACGCGGCCGTGAACGCCCTGACCGAGAACGACATCAAGCGGGTGCTGGCCTACTCGACCATCAGCCAGTTGGGCTACATGTTCCTGGCCGCCGGGGTCGCCGCCTTCGGCGCCGGGATATTCCATCTGGTCACCCACGCCTTCTTCAAAGCCCTTCTTTTTCTGGGCGCGGGCAGCGTCATCCACGCCGTCCATCACAACGACCTGCGCCGGATGGGCGGCCTGAAAAGCCGGTTGCCGGTGACCGCTCTGACCTTGTTTTTCGCCTGGCTGGCTATTTGCGGGATTCCGCCCCTGTCCGGGTTCATGTCCAAGGATGAAATCCTGCTGGCCGCCTTCACCAACCCGACCGTCGTTCCCGGCCTCACCCCCATTCTTGGTCTTCTCGGCCTGGCCGGCGCTGGCCTGACCGCCTTTTACATGACCAGGCTCATGGTCCTGACCTTGGCCGGTCGCTTCCGGGGCGGGGCCGAAGCGGAAAAGCATCTGCGCGAATCGCCGAAGATCATGACCGTCCCTTTGGTGATTCTGGCCGGGCTGACGCTGGCCGGAGGCGTACTCGGGCTGCCGCCCCTGACCGGGAAGCCGCATTTACTGCATGATTTCCTGCGGCCCGCGCTCGCCGCCCCCATGGACTCGCGCCATCTTTCCGCTGGTCAGGAGATACTTTTGATGGCCGTCTCGACCGGTACGGCCCTGGCCGGCATGGCTCTGGCGTGGTTCTTTTATTTGAAACGGCCGGAGACCCCGGGCCGGCTTGCCGGGCGTTTCAGCTCTCTGGCCAGGCTCCTCGATCGCAAATTCTACGTGGATGAAATCTACGACGCGGCCCTGGTCCGTCCGGTGGTGAACCTGGCGCGGGTTTGCGGCTGGTTCGACCTGAGCGTCATTGACCGGCCCGTCAACTCCTCGGCCCGGCTCACGACCGTCTTCTCTTTTCTGGTCGGCTGGGAAGATTTGAGGATCGTGGACGGCGCGGTCAATTGGCTGGCGGAAGTCGTCCGCCGCTGGGGCGTGGCGGCCGCGCGCCTGCAGTCGGGCCGGATTCAGGAGTACTTGTATTCCGTCGTACTGGGCCTGCTGGGCCTGTATGTGATCTACCTTTGGGTTTGAACGGGAAACAGGATAAAGACGCGCCGTGGTCCGGCCGCGGCTTTATCCCAGGTGGAGAAGGATGATGGTGCGGACTCATCTGTTATCCTGGCTGGTCTTTAGCCCGATGATCGGCTTCGGCTTGATCCTGGCCGTGCCCGGCCGGCGCGACGATTTGATCAAGTCCATCGCCTTGGCCGCCACCATTCCCCAGCTCATGATCAGCCTCTGGCTGTACCTGGAATTCGACCGAACCAGAACCGGCTTTCAATGGGTCGAAAAGTCCACCTGGATAAAAGCCTTCAACATTCAATATCACCTGGGCTTGGACGGCATCAGCCTGCCCATGGTTCTGCTCACCGCCCTGATCTGTTTCCTCTGCGTGCTGGCCTCCTGGAACATCAAAGAACATGTGCGTGGCTACTTCTCCCTCTTCCTGCTGCTGGACACCAGCATGATGGGGGTCTTTTGCGCCCTGGACTTTTTCCTGTTCTACGTTTTCTGGGAACTGATGCTCCTGCCGATGTACTTCCTGATCGGGGTCTGGGGTGGGTCAAGGAAAGAGTACGCGGCCATCAAGTTCTTCCTGTTCACCCTGGTGGGCAGCGTGTTCATGCTGGTGGTCATGCTGGTTTTTTATTTCGGTTCGCTCGATCCCGCCACCGGCCGGCACACCTTCGACCTGACCGTGCTGGCCAACCAGGAGACGCACCTGGCCTTCCTCAAGGAGAGCCGGCCGCTGCGCTGGCTGTGCTACCTGGCCCTACTCATCGGTTTCGCCATCAAGATTCCGGTGGTGCCATTCCACACCTGGCTCCCGGACGCCCACGTGGAAGCGCCCACGGCCATAAGCGTCATCCTGGCCGGCGTTCTCTTGAAAATGGGGGCTTACGGCCTGCTGCGCCTCAGCTATCCCCTGCTCCCGGACATGACCGCGGTCTTCGCGCCCTTCGTGGCCTTTTTCGGATTCATCAGCATCGTGTACGGCGCCTTGTGCGCCATGGCCCAGAGGGACCTCAAGAAGCTGATCGCTTATTCCAGCGTCAGTCACATGGGTTTCGTGGTCCTGGGCGTGTCGGTTTTCACCAATACCACGGCTATCAACGGGGCGGTCATGCAGATGTTCAACCACGGTACGGTCACGGCCATGCTCTTTTTGCTGGTGGGAGTGATCTATGACCGGGCCCACCACCGCGACCTGGACCGGTTCGGCGGGCTGGCCCGGAACATGCCCGTGTACGCGGGGTATTCCGGGTTGGCTTATTTCGCCGCCCTGGGGCTGCCGGGACTGTCCAGCTTCGTCAGCGAGGCCCTGGTGCTGATCGGCGCTTTTCAGAAATACCGGCTGATGACCATAGCCGCCACCAGCGGCATCATTCTCACCGCGGGCTACTTCCTCTGGACTTTCCAGCGGGTCTTCCTCGGCCCCCTGAACGAACAAAACGCCAAGTGGCCCGAGATCGGGTTCAGGGAAGCCTTCACCCTTACGCCGCTGGCCCTGATCGTGGTCATCCTGGGGTTTTATCCCGCCCCCCTTCTGGACGTGCTCGAGGCCACCCTGCAACAGACCGTGGCCCTGATAGCCAAATAAGACCGGGGGGAAATCCGTGACCCAGTCCCCCTCCGGCCGCGAACTGGTCCAGGATATAAGCCTCCTGACGCCGGAGGCCGTCCTGTTGACCGCGGCCCTCCTGCTTTTGCTCCTGGGCGTGGTCCTGCCCCATCCGCGCCGCCGCCGCCTGTTCACCCTGGTAAGCCTGGCCGGCCTGGCCGGGTCTCTGGCCCCGCTTCTCCCCCTGACCAATTCCCCCGAACCCTGGCTCGACCTTTCCCCGCTCTTCCTTCTGGACCCGCTGGCCGTTTTTTTCAAGGCCTTCCTGGCGCTGGCCGGCGCCGTCACCATCCTGATGTCCCACGACAGCCCGGAAATCGAAGGCCGGTACTACAATGAATACGCCGTCCTGGTTCTGACGGCCACCGCCGGGATGATGCTGTTGGTCTCGGCCAGAGACCTGCTGATGATTTACCTGGCTTTTGAAACCATGAGCCTCCTGGCTTATCTGCTGGTCAGCCTGAAAGTGCGGGACGTGCGGGCCGGAGAAGCGGCGCTGAAGTACATCCTCTACGGCGGCTTCACTTCCGGCGTCATGCTTTTCGGCTTTTCCCTGCTGTACGGCCTGAGCGGAACCACGGACGTCGCGGCAACGGCCCAGGCCGTGGCCGCCGCCGGCCTGCATACTCAAAACCGGCCCCTGCTGGTCCTGGCCATGCTCTGCCTCCTGGCCGGCCTGCTTTTCAAAACCGCGTCCTTCCCGTTTCATTTCTGGTGTCCCGACGTTTACCAGGGCGCGCCCACGCCGGTCACCGCCTTTCTCAGCGTCGGGCCCAAGGCGGCGGGGTTTGTCTTGTTCATACGTCTTTTTTATCCCCTGTTCGCGGCGGCCAAGAGTCCGGCGGCGTATGAAGCCCTGCCCGGACTCAAATGGCCGGCCTTGCTGGCCTTGATCGCCGCGGTCACCATGACCCTGGGCAACCTGGCCGCTCTCCGCCAGAACAACCTCAAGAGGCTCCTGGCCTATTCCAGTATCGCCCACGCCGGATACCTTTATATGGGCCTGGCCAGCCTGACCCGCGCTGGGCTCGAAAGCGTGGTCTTTTACCTGACGGTTTACCTGTTCATGAATATGGGCGCCTTCGGGTTCGTCACGGCCGTGATCTCGGCCGGTGGAGGCGAAGACCTGCCGTCTTACAGTGGTCTGGGATCAAAGGCGCCGTTTCTGGGCGTGGCCATGACCGTGTTCCTGTTCTCCTTGATCGGCCTGCCGCCCCTGGCCGGCTTCATCGGCAAAATATACCTGTTCGCCGCGGTCATCGAACAGAAGATTTACTGGCTGGCCGTGACGGCCGCGGTCAATACGGTCATCTCGCTTTACTATTATGTGAAAGTGGTCAAGGTGATCTTTCTCGACCCCTTCGCTTCTTTTGAGCCTCGCCTGACCCCTGGTTCAAAAGCCCTTCTGGTGGCCTTGATGCTGCCTTTGTTCGGCCTGGGCCTCTACTGGCAGCCTTTGGCCGAAACCATCGGCCTGATCTTCTGAGAATTATCGGTCAGCCTCCCCCGCCGGGTGAATAGTTAAGCGATTGACAGGTCGCGGGGCGATGTAATAATATCGCCCGAAACGTGACCATTGATCTTACGCTGGCTCTTCGGTCGAAGAGTCTTGAACACCTGGGGGGTTGTCGTCGGATCGATCCGCCCTGCCATGCCGCTCCTGGAACGGCAGGGCGGGTATAATATGAGCAACGCGGCCTGAGCCGCACGTTAGCCATCCCACCCATTTAGCCTTACCGCTTGGTGAAGAAAGGAGCCTTTTATGCGTAAGCTGATCGGTTTTATGCTCGCGGCGGTCTTGGTCATGGGCCTGGCCGGCCTGGTTGGCGCCCAGGAGACTTTAAAGATCGGGGCCCCCCAGCCCATGACCGGCCCGGATGCGCCGTTCGGGGCCAAATTCAAGAAGGCCTATGACCTGGCCGTCGAGGAAATCAACGCGGCGGGCGGCGTCAACGGTAAAAAGATCGAGGTTGTCATCGAAGACCATCAGGCCAAGAACCCCCTGGCCGCGACGGTGGCGGAAAAGCTGATCAACACCCAGAAAGTCCTGGTCCTGACCGGCGGCCGGGCTTCGGGCCAGGCCGTCGAGATCGCTTCGGTGGCCCAGCGCCTGAAGACCCCTTACGTCGTGGACCACCCCTCGGCCGACATCATCACCTCGAAGGGCTTCGAGTGGGTCTTCCGCAACAATCCGACCGGTTCGATCTATCCCCAGGCCTTCAACAAGTTCATCACCGACGTGCCGGGGGCCCTGCCCAAGTCCGCGGCCGCGGTCTATGACAACACCGTTTTCGGCAAGACCATCGCCAACTCGGCCATGGTCTTCCTCAAGTCCAAGAAAGTGCCCATCGTCAACGACGAAGCCTATCCGGTCAACACCCTGGACTTCAAGCCGCTCATGACCAAGGTCAAGGCCCAGAACCCCGACTTTCTGCTCATGGTCGCCGTCTCGACCACGGACGCCATCCTCCTGACCCGTCACGCCAAGGAGATAGGCGTGACCCCGCGGGCCTTTGTCGGCTTCGGCGGCGGTTTCGGCGTGGCCGACATCGCCACCGAACTCGGCCCGCTGAGCGAAAACGTCTTCTCCTCGGCCGCCTGGTCGGGCAACCCCAATGACCCGGCCACCAAGGCCTTTTACGAGAAGTTCGAAAAGAAGTACGGCTTTCACCCCAAAGAGCATGAAGTCGAGGGCTACGCCATCATCTACATCATCGCCGACGCCCTGAAGCGGGCCAAGTTGACCGGCAAACTCGAAGAAGACCGCGAGGCCATCCGCCAGTCCCTCCTGGGCACGGACATGACCACGGTCTTCGGCAAGGTCAAATTCGGCAACTATGATGGTCCCTTGGGCGACAAGTACACCAACCAGAACATCTACTCGCCGGAACACTCGGTCCTGGCCCAATGGCGGGGCGGGAAGCTGTTGAACGTCTGGCCCAAAGGCAACGCCGAGATTCCTTATGTCTTTCCCGACCCGGGCCTGAAGAAGTAAAGATATAAACCAGGCGCCCTCGAGTCGGGGGCGCCTTTTTAACTAATGTTCATGGAAACCTTTATCCAAAGCCTGGTCAACGGCATCCTCACCGGCGCGCTCTACGCCATGATCGGCATCGGCCTGACCATCATCTTCGGCGTGATGCGCATCATCAACATGGCCCACGGCGAGATGGTGATGCTGGGCATGTACGGCTCCTTCTGGGCCCACCAGGCCTGGAAGATAGACCCTTTTCTTTCGATCGTCATCTGGGTGCCCCTGGCCTTCCTGGCGGGAATGCTGGCCTATAGGTTCCTGTTGAAGAACATCGTCCCGGCCGGAGAATTAAACACCCTGCTTTACACGGCCGGTCTGTCCCTTTTCGTGGCCAACCTGGCCCTGCTGGTCTGGACCGGCGATTACCGGACCATCAAACTGGCCTACGCCATTCTGCCCCTTCGTCCCTGGGGCATAGCCGTACCCATTCCCCTGGCCCTGGCCTTCGGCCTGGCCGTTATCATCACCGGCCTGCTCTACTGGTTTCTGGTCCGGACCAATACGGGCCGGGCCATCCGGGCCACGGCCCAGGAACCGGAAGCCGCGGCCCTCATGGGCATCAGCCCCGGCCTGATGGCCACCCTGACCTTCGGCCTGGGGACCGCCCTGGCCTGCGGGGCCGGCGTCCTCCTGGCGCCGTCGCTGTACCTCTACCCCACCGTAGGTGAGATACTAGTGGCCAAGTGTTTCGTCATCGTGGTGCTGGGCGGCCTGGGCTCGGTCCCGGGCGCCATCGCCGGCGGGCTGATCCTGGGGGTGGTCGAATCCCTGGGCGCGGTTTACGTCTCGGTCCCCTACAAGGACGCCATAGGCTTCGTCATTTTTCTGTTGGTCCTCCTTTTCCGGCCCTCCGGCCTGTTCGGCGTCGGCAAGACATGAAGAAAGCAGTTCCGATAATTGTCGCCCTGGCCCTCCTGGCCGCCGCGCCCTGGCTGGTGGCCGATCCCTTCCTGCTCCACCTGATGATCATGGTCCTGATGTGGACCGTTCTGGGCGCGGCCTGGAACGTCCTGGGCGGGTACGCGGGACAGGTCTCTTTCGGTCACGCCACCTTCCTGGGCGCCGGCGCGTACACCACCATGCTCCTGTACCTGAAACTGGGCCTGGCCCCCTGGTACGGTCTGATCCTGGGCGGACTGGCCGCGGCCCTTTTGGCCCTGCCCATCGGCTTCATCTGTTTCCGGCTGCGCGGACCCTATTTCGCGCTCTCGACCCTGGCCGTGGCCGAGATAATCAGACTGGTGGCCCTCAACTGGGAATCCTTCACCAACGGCCCGGTGGGGTTGCTCATAACGCATCTGCCCGAGGTATCTTTCGGAGGGCGTCCCATCAACTGGGAGAGCAAGGAACCCTTTTACTTCATCATCGCCGCGGTGGCGGTCTTTTCCATCGTCGCGACCCGGATCATGTCCCGGAGCCGTTTAGGCGCTTATCTCCTGGCCTTGCGCGAAGACATTGACAGCGCGGAAGCCATCGGCATCAACACGGTGCAAGTCCGCGTGGCCGCTTTGGCTCTATCCGCCTTTCTGGCCGGAGCGGCCGGAGGGTTCTACGCCTTGTACCTGCGCTACATAGACCCGGACGCCGTGTTTTCCATCGCCCTGTCGGTGGAAATGGTTTTCATCGCCGTGGTCGGCGGCCTGGCCACCGTGGCCGGCCCCTTGATCGGCGCCGTGTTCCTGGTGACCCTGGGCGAGACCTTCCGCGAACGCTTTCTGGTCGGCCACCTGATCTTTTACGGCCTGTTCATGATGCTGGCCATCAGGTACATGCCGGACGGTATCTGGGGACGGGTGCTCTCCTGGTTCGGTTCCCGCTGGTCGAGGCCTTAGACATGGCCCTGCTGGACATCAGAAACCTCACCAAGAATTTCGGCGGACTCCTGGCCGTGTCGGACCTGTCTTTCTCGGTGGAGGCAGGGGAGATTCTAGGGCTCATCGGACCCAACGGCGCGGGCAAGACCACCGCCTTCAACCTGATCGCCGGCTTCCTGCCGCCCACCAGCGGCCGGGTCATTTTCAACGGCCAGGACCTGACCGGTCTCAAGCCCTACGCCGTAACCCGGCGCGGCCTGGCCAGGACCTTCCAGATCGTCAAGCCTTTTCGCAAGCTGAGCGTGCGGGAGAACGTCACCCTGGCCGCCTTCCTGCGCCGGCCGAACCGGAAGGAGGCGGAAAACGAAGCCGGGCGGGTTCTAGAAAAAGTCGGGCTGGCCGGCAAGGCCTCGACCCTGGCCGCCGACCTGACCTTGAGCGACCAGAAGCGGCTCGAGATCGCCCGGGCCCTGGCCACCGGTCCTTCCCTGCTGTTGCTGGATGAACCCATGGGGGGCCTCAACGCCACCGAGATTGACCAGGCTTCGGCCCTGGTGGCCGAACTCTGCCGCGACGGGATCACCATCATCTGGGTCGAACACGTGTTGCGGGCCATCATGCACGTCTCGCACCGGGTCCTGGTCATCCATCACGGGGTCAAGATCGCCGAGGGCGCGCCGGCCGAGATAGTCGAAAACCAAACGGTAATAGCCGCCTACCTCGGGTCAAAGGCCAAAACCTATGCTGCGTATTGAGAACCTCGAGGTGGCGTACGGCAAGGTCCAGGCCCTGTGGGGCGTGAGCCTGGACCTGACCGAGGGCGAGATAGTGGCCCTGGTCGGCGCCAACGGGGCGGGGAAGACCACGCTTCTCAAGACCATTTCCGGGCTCATGCGGGCCAAGGCCGGCGCTATCATCTTCGACGGCCGGCGCCTGGAAAAGGCCTTGCCGCGGGAGGTGGTCAAGGCCGGCATCGTGCAGGTGCCCGAGGGCCGCAAGCTCTTTCCGGAGCTGACCGTCCTGGACAATCTCCTGCTGGGAGGTTATACCGTCGGTCCGGACCGGAGACTGGCGAAGCTCGAACAGGTTTACCGAATCTTTCCGACCCTCAAGGAACGCCGGAAACAAGTGGCGGGTACGTTGTCCGGAGGGGAACAGCAGATGGTGGCCATCGGCCGCGGCTTGATGTCGAGTCCGAAGTTGCTGCTCCTGGATGAACCCTCGCTGGGCCTGGCGCCCCTGCTGGTGGAGGAAATGTTCGAAGTCGTGGCGGAAATAAACCGGTCGGGCGTCACCGTGCTGTTGGTGGAACAGAACACCCAGCATGCCTTGTCTCTGGCCCACCGCGGGTTCGTCATGGAATCCGGCCGCATCGTCCTGTCCGGAACCGGCCAGGACCTCCTGTCCAACCCAGAAGTCCGTAAAGCCTACCTCGGGCTTTGATCGAAAAGGGAGCCCCGCCTACCTAACTCTTCCTCTTCTTTATGCTTAAGGAACTATTCCGATAATAACCAGAGGAACCGCCGGCACCCCCCGGCCTTGACGAACAATCGCCTGGATGGACGACTATCCGCGTCGAGGCGGTGAATCGCTCGAGTAGGTTCAACTGCGCCGGCATACGATCATGATACAGCAACCGGTCAGAAGACCTTCTGCCAGTTGTGGTTCTTGACCAGATCGGTCTGCGGGTCCAAGGTAACGGTCAATCGGTTGCACTTTTCGCTCGAACCGGACTGGCCCATGCCCAGGGCCGACAAGCCGGTGCTGGTGGACCGGCAGTGTTCGTACACATAGATGGTGTTCTTGCCCAGGGTTTCGGTGCGGACAGGCATGCCGAACAGACCTACCAGGTCCGTGGCCGTGGTCTTGTTCGGTACAATCTTGCCTATGTTTTCCTCGACGATGGGATTGCCTCGTTCGTCGGAAGACCGCTGCACGCCCACCGAACGCACGGCGCCGATGGAGTCCAGGCAACCGGTTAAAGTCAGGGCCAGAACAAGCAGGATGGCCATCCAAGATATTTTCATCGGTTTTTCTCCTTTTTAACCTCGAAGTGGAGCCTCCGATTCCGGTCCGGCTCCTCCTTCCTCCGCCGTGGGTCGAGCGGCCGGCGGTCTCGGAGAACGTTATTATACAAAGACTGGCGGCCGGCTTCAAGTCGGACCGGATCGAGACGAACCAGGTGGGCGTCAGCTTAACAGGCTCGCGGCCATTGGAGTTTTCAGCCGAAATCCGTCCACCTTGACCTTGGGGGCGATCCAGACCCCTGTCAGCCCTGTTTCGGCGGGTCTATGCCCGGTCGCATCAGGCGGGCGTAATAGGACCCGGTGGTATATAAGGCCGCGGCCGGATTGTGGCCGGTAACCCGATCCTTGGCTATCAGCACCGTGGTCGGAGCCTCGGCGTACTTGAAGAACAGGGAATCGTGGCCCACGCACAAGCCGACCAGGACGTTGAAGTCGCAGCCGGCCGCGTTGAGAATGGCCGCCTGCGCGATGGGACTGCACATGGACTCGAATTGGCCGATTCTTATTATTTGGTCGCCGGTCAGGCCCAGGGTCTCTTTAGGCGTGGCGCCGACCTTGCAACAAACGGAAACCACTTCAAAGCCTTGAGCCTCGAGAATCTGCTGTAAAGTTCGGGCTTCGCTCATCAAACCGGCGCAATGAGCCAGACCGAGTTTCTTGTATTCCATTTTATGGGCGAACTCGCATACCTCCTGGACTCGCGGCTTAACCGGATGCAAAACGTACGGCCGAATATGCCGGTCGGCGTAACACTCGGCTTCCTGAAGCGAAGCCATTCTGGCGAACTTGCTCACCTCCGGCCTGGCGTACTCCTTCAGAGCCTCCGTCACTATCTCCGCCTGGTTCCTGGTCGGGCAGAACTCGGGCGCGTTGCCTCCCGGAACCCGGCAGGCCGGTTCCTTGACCGAACATTTGGCGCATTGGGGAAATCGGTTATCAGACATGGCTCCTCCTGATCGCCTGACTATTTAGAAGGCCCGCCCAATTTACTATAACCCGTCCGGCCAGGCAAACCGCAATCCTTGATTCGGGCCGGTCGGGATCATCCACTCGTGTGATCATGACCGCCGCTCAAAAATCCATTAGCTATTTTAACAAAAATTGCTAAAGTGATTCATGAAAAACCGAGTCATGACCGGCCTGCCAATATTAGGAAAAGCTGAAGCCCACCGCGGCCGCACCGCGGTCATTGACCAGACCGGCGTCTATACCCATGACCGGCTGCTGGACTTTTCGGCCGGGGTGGCCTCGGCCCTGCTGGGCGACCGGCCGGACCTGGGCGAGGCCAGGACGGCCTTTCTGGTTTCACCCGGCTTCGCCTACCCGGAGGTTTTATATGGCGTCTGGCGGGCCGGAGGTATCGCCGTACCCCTGGCGGTCAGCCATCCGCCGGCCGAGTGGGAATATTATATCCGGGACGCGGAGGCCTCGTGCCTCCTGGCCGGCCCGGAATTCGAGGACCGGCTGCGTCCGCTGGCCGACCGGCTCGAGATTCCCCTGCTGACCCTGTCCCAGGTCAGGTCAGTTCCGGAAAAACCGCTGCCCGACGTGGCCATGGATCGCCGGGCCATGATCGTATACACCAGCGGCACCACCGGCCGGCCCAAGGGCGCGGTCACCACTCACGCCCAGATTCAGGCCCAGATCACCACCCTGATCGAGGCCTGGGGTTGGACCGAACAGGATCATATCCTTCACGTCCTGCCCCTGCATCACGTCCACGGCATCGTCAACGCCCTGCTCTGCGCCTTGTGGGCCGGCGCGGCCTGCGAGTTCTTGCCCCGCTTCGACGCGGAAACGGTCTGGCGCCGCTTCAGTCAGGGCGGCCCCACCCTGTTCATGGCCGTGCCGACCATTTACGCCCGCTTGATATCCGCCTGGGAAAACATGGCCCCGGACCAGCGGGACGCGGCTTCAGCCGGCGCCGGCCGACTGAGGCTCATGGTCTCCGGCTCCGCGGCCCTGCCGGTCCGCGTGCTGGAAAAGTGGCGGACCATCACCGGCCATGTTCTTCTGGAACGCTACGGCATGACCGAAATCGGCATGGCCCTGTCCAACCCTCTTCACGGCCCCCGCGTGCCCGGCGCGGTGGGGACGCCCCTGCCGGGGGTTCAAGCGAAATTGCGCGACGAAGGCGGCGGCGAACCCGAACCCGGCCAACCCGGTGAACTCTTGGTTAAAGGTCCGAGTGTGTTTCTCGAGTACTGGCGCCGCCCCGAGGCCACGGCCGAGGTCTTCACCGCGGGCTGGTTCAAGACCGGCGACGTGGCCGTGATCGAAAACGGCGTCTATCGGCTCCTGGGCCGTTCGTCCGTGGACATCATCAAGACGGGCGGGTATAAAGTCTCGGCCCTGGAGATCGAGGAAGTTCTCCGGGAACATCCCCTGGTCGAGGAATGCGCGGTGGTGGGCGTGCCGGACGAAGAATGGGGCCAGCGCGTGGCCGCGGCCGCCATCCTGAAACCGGAGAGAGGCCTGAACCTCGAGGAGCTGAGGGCCTGGGCCAAGGAGAGGCTGGCGCCTTACAAGGTTCCGACCCTGTGGCGGCCGGTCGAGTATCTACCCAGAAACGCCCTGGGCAAAGTCCAGAAGCATCAAATCGCCCCTCTGTTCGTTTGACCTTGTCGGGACTATAATCATATCTTATGAGCCGATTCATCCCGCTTTTTTTAATTTTTTCTCTTTTCTTCACCTCCGGCCCCGCTCCGGCCGGACAACCGCGGTCCATCCTAGTGGTTGGAGATGAATCGTACGCGCCCTTCGAATACCGGGACGACGCCGGCGGGCCGCGAGGCATCACCGTGGATATCTGGCGGCTCTGGTCGAAAAAGACCGGCGTGGCCGTCGAGTACCAATGCCTGAACTGGGACCAAGCCCTTAAAATGGTTCTGGACGGCCGGGCCGACGTGGTCGGCGGACTATTCCACACCCCGGAGCGGGAAAAGGTCTTCGACTTCTCCCCACCCTACTATGAAATTCATACCCATATCTTCTTCGATCAATACATCTTCGGCCTGCGGGACCTGGAGGACCTCAAGGGATTCCAAATCGGCGTGGTCAAGGCCGATTCCTCGGAAGAATTACTTAGGACCCAGGGCTTCGGCGAAAGCATTCAGACCTATCCTTCCAACGAGCAGTTGGTGAAGGCGGCCCTCGACCACAAGTTACATGTCTTTGTGGCCGATACGCCGGTGGCTCTCTATTACCTGAGTAAGTTCGGCCAGGAAGATGCATTCAAGCTCAGCCGGCGCCCCCTCCACACCAACAAGATGTTTGCCGGGGTCAAGAAAGGCAGGTCCGACCTGCTGAACCTGGTCAAGACGGGGTTCGCGGCCATCTCGGAAAGGGAAATAAAAGAAATAGCGGAAAACTGGACCGGAGTCGCCCTGGTATCCCGCGTGCCCTGGGAATGGCTGGCCGGTCTGACGGCCGCGGGTCTGGCCGTCCTGGGTTTGATTATTTTGTGGAATCACCAACTCCGGAGCAAGGTCAAGGCCGCCACGGCCGACCTCGAGGAAAAAACCAGGCAACTCGATCTTGAACTGACGGAACGCAAAATGGCCCAGGCCGCCCTGGCCGCCGGCGAGCAACGCTTCGAACGTCTCATCGAAACCATGACCGACGGACTGGACATCCTGGACTCCAAGGGGATCATCACCTATGTCAATCGTTCCTTGAGCCGGATGCTGGGTTACGAACCGGAAGAAATGATCGGAAGGCCGTGCCGGGATTTTCTGGACGAGGAAAGCAGACGCATCCTCGATCGAGAGTTGGTTAAGCGCCGCGCCGGGATGGCCGACCCGTACGAGTTGGTCTGGACGTTGAAAAACGGAAGCAAGGTCACCACCATCGTCGCCCCCTCCCCCTTGATGGATGCCCGGGGCGGTTATCAGGGCAGTTTCGGCGTAATCACCGACATCACCACGCGCAAGGAGGCCGAAGAGGCCCTGAAAAGGTCGGAAGAACGATATCGCGAACTGTTCAACAACATCAGCGACCTGATCTTGACCCATGACCTGCGCGGCCGCCTGCTGACCGTTAATCGGGCCGCGGCCCAGGCCCTGGGTTTGCCGGCCGAAGACCTGGCCGGCCGGAAACTGATCGAGTTCCTGCCGGAAGACCAGAGAGAATTCTTCTGGAACGTGTACCTGGACCGATTACAAAACCAGGGCCAGGCCGAGGGCCGGTTCGTTCTGGCCGGCCCGGAGGGCCGCCGATCCCACATCGAGTACCGCGGCACCCTGGTGAAAACAACCGGCCGGGAAGGGTATGCCAGCCTTTCGGGCCGGGACGTGACCGAACGCATCTTGGCCGAAGGTCAACTGGCCTTCATCCAGACCCAACTGGCCCAGTCCCAGAAGATGGAAGCGGTCGGCACCCTGGCCAGCGGCATAGCCCACGACTTCAACAACATCCTCCAGGCCATCTCCGGATACGTCCAACTGCTGTTGACCAAAGGGGAGATGGAAAACGACGCCAGGAAACACCTGCACGAGGTGGATCAGGCGGCCCAGCGGGCGGCCGAACTGGTGCGGCAGCTTTTGACTTACAGCCGCAAGGCCCGGCCGGAACTCAAGCCATTGGACCTGAACCAGTCGATCCGGCAGGCCGTGGCCCTGCTGGAACGGGTTCTGCCCCGGATGATCGAGATCGAGACCGACCTGGCCGGCGATCTGAGCCTGATCGAGGGGGACCCGGGTCAGATCGAACAAATGCTGATGAACCTGGGGGCCAACGCCCGGGACGCCATGCCGGAGGGCGGACGGTTGGCGATCAAGACTAATAACGTCTGGCTGGACGAAGGACTAAGTGAGTCTTTTCCGGACCCGCGGCCCGGCCCTTACGTCCGCCTGTCTGTTTCGGACACGGGCCTGGGCATGGACGGAGAGACGTTGGAACATCTGTTCGAACCCTTTTTCACCACCAAGAAAGTGGGCCAGGGTACGGGCCTGGGTTTGTCCTCGGTTTACGGGATAGTCAAGAATCATTGGGGCCATATAACCTGCTCCAGCCGTCCGGGCCAGGGTGCCGTCTTCACCATCCACTTGCCGGCCTTGATCGGCGCGGCCGCGGGGCCATCGGCCGAACCCAGGGATATTGAATCCCTGCCGGGCGGCCGGGAAACCATCCTGCTGGTGGATGACGAGAAGGCCATACTGGAGATAGCCAGCGACCTTTTCCTGAGTCAGGGTTACCGAATATTGACGGCCCGGAGCGGGGAACAGGCCTTGGAGATTTATCAGGCCCAAGGCGGTATTGTTGACCTGATCATCCTGGACGTGGGTATGCCGGGCATGAGCGGCCTAGTCTGCCTCAAGGAGTTGATAAAGATGAATCCCGCGGCCAAGGTGATAGTGTCCAGCGGCTACGCGGCCGATGTCCAGACCCGGGCGGCCCTGGCCGCCGGGGCTAAGGGCTTCATCGCCAAACCGTACCGCCTGACCGACTTGGCCAAGGCGGTCCGGACGGTCTTGGACGGGGGGAGCCTGGGCTGAAGCTGTCAACCCCACCGTCCGGTCTTTTGAATCCAGACCAGCCTTGATTTTCTCTCCGGCTTTCTATCTGATTAACTAATTGAAACAAATAAATTAATCATTGCTATCGCCCCTGCCGGGCCATTCAAGGATCAGGGCGGCTATTGTTTCTTGCTTACAATAAGGTTGTCCAACAAAATTGTTGTATTACAAATCTGTTGTGCAGCTATGACGACAGTATTGGGCGAGGATAAACCTCGCCCCTACGTTTCATGCTCAACGTACCAGACAGTCTGTAGGGGCGAGGTTTATCCTCGCCCGAAGTTTATGTAGGTAAAACCTTGTCGGGAGCGAGCGGCCTAGCGGCCTTATTCCCTGATTCGCCTGATTCTGGCGCCCAGTGTGGAAAGCTTTTCCTCGATTTTTTCGTAGCCGCGGTCGATGTGGTAGACCCGGGCGAGTTCGGTCTGGCCCTTGGCCGCCAGGCCGGCCAGGATGAGCGAGGCGCTGGCCCGCAGGTCCGTGGCCATGACCGGCGCGGAGGTCAGGTGCGGGACGCCCTGGATGATGGCCGTGTTGCCGTCCAGGCGGATGTCCGCGCCCAGGCGCTTGAGTTCGCTCACGTGCATGAACCGGTTTTCGAAGATGGTCTCGGTGATCACGGACAGCCCGCTGCCCAGGCACATCAGGGCCATGAACTGGGCCTGCATGTCGGTGGGGAAGCCGGGATAGGGCCTGGTCTTGATGTCGGCGCTGCGTATTCTTTCCGGACCGGCGACCTGGAGGTCTCCGCCCTGGCGTTCGATGACCAGCCCGGCTTCCTCCAGCTTTTTCTCCACCGCGGCCAGGCAGTTCATCGGCGCGCCCTTGATGGTCAACCGACCCCTGGTCAGGCCGGCGGCCACCAGGAAAGTCCCGGTTTCGATCCGGTCGGGCATGATGCTGTATTCCGCGCCTTTCAGATCGGTCACGCCGTCAATGGTGATGACGTCGGTGCCGTAGCCGTCGATGCTCGCGCCCATGGAGATGAGGGCCTGGGCCGTGTCCACCACTTCGGGTTCGAGGGCCGCGTTGCGCAGGATGGTGCGGCCTTGGGCCAGGGTGGCGGCCATCATGATGTTCTCGGTGCCGGTCACGGTGGGCTGGTCGAAGAAGAAGTCGGCGCCGCGCAGTCCGCCGGCCGGGGCCGCGGCGGTGATATAGCCCTGGTCCAGGATGATGCTCGCCCCCATGGCCTCGAGGGCCTTTAGGTGCAGGTTGATGGGCCTCGGGCCGATCGAGCAGCCGCCCGGGAGGCTGACCCTGGCCCGGCCGTGCCTGGCCACTAGGGGCCCCAACACCAGGGCCGAAGCCCGCATGGTCTTGACCAGCTCGTACGGCGCGGTCGGCTCGTTGACTCGAGCCGCCCGAATCACGGCCCGGCCGTTTCCCAGTTCCACTTCGGCGCCCATGAAGCGAAGCAGGGCGGCCATGGTGCGGATGTCCTTCAAGGCCGGCATGTTCAGTAAAGTGGTCGCCCCCTGCGCCAGGAGACAGGCGGCCATGATGGGCAGAGCCGCGTTCTTGGCGCCGCTGATGGTCACGGCGCCGTTCAGTTCGTAACCGCCTTCGATCAGGATTTTGTCCATGATTACCCCCTAGGCCTTGGCGTCCAGGATCGCCACCCGGTCCCGGCCGGCCAGGTCCTGAACGATCTTGACGTTCGGATAGCCCCGGCCCGCGGCCAGGTCCCTGATCGCGCCGGCTTGGTCCGGCCATATCTCCAGCAACAAAGCCCCGTCCGCGGCCAGATGGTCTCGAGCCTCGAGGACCGCCCGTTGGATCACGGCCAGGCCGTCCTCGCCGCCGTCCAGGCTCAGACGGGGTTCATATTGCCTGACCTCGACCGGCATGTCCCTGAAGGCCGGCCGGGGCACGTAGGGCAGGTTGGCGGCTATAGCCTGGAACTCGAGGCCGGCGCCAGCCAGCGGCGCGAACAGGTCGCCCTGGTGAAAAAAAATCCGGCCGGCCAGACCGTGGCGTTCGGCGTTGGCCCGGGCCAAGGCCAGGGCCTGGGGAGAAACATCCAGGGCGTAAATTCGGGCGCCGGGCATATGCCTGGCCAGGGCCAGGGCCACCGCGCCGGAGCCGGCGCCCAGGTCGGCCAGAGCCAGGCCGCCGTCCACCTCGACCAATTCCGGCCAACGCCCCCTGACCAGGGCCAGGGTCTCTTCCACCAGGAGTTCGGTCTCGGGCCGGGGGATGAGGACCTCCGGGCCGACCCGCAATTCCAGGCCGTAAAACTCCTTGCGGCCGATAATATAGGCCACGGGTTCGAGGGCCGCCCGCCGTTTGACTTTCTGGCGAAAGGAAGCCAGTTCATCCGGCTGAAGCGGTTTTTCGAAGTTGAGATAAAGCTGAATCCGGTCCAGGTTCAGGAGGTCGGCCAGCAGGACTTCGGCGTCCAGGCGCGGCGTGGAAGACCCTTTGCCCGACAGGTAATCGCTGGTCCATTGGATGAGCCGGAGAATGGTCCACGGGGATGAGGCGGCCGGCGCGGTCCTGGTCTCGACGGCGGTCAAAGCGACTTGAGGGCCTCGGCCTGGTAATAAGTGCCCAGGCCGTCGATGATCTCTTGTATGTCGCCCTCCAGGATCGAATCCAGTTTATACAGGGTCAGGCCCACGCGGTGATCGGTCAGGCGGCCCTGGGGGAAGTTGTAAGTCCGCACCCGTTCGCTGCGGTCACCCGTGCCCACCTGACCGCGTCTTTCCTCGCTTATCTTCTCCCGCTGCTCCTGGACCAGGGCGTCCAGCAGGCGGGCCCGCAGGACCTTCAGGGCCTTGGCCTTGTTCTTGTGCTGCGACTTTTCGTCCTGGCAGGTGACCACCATGCCCGTGGGCAGATGGGTGACGCGCACGGCCGAGTCGGTGGTGTTGACGCTCTGGCCGCCCGGCCCCGAGGAGCGGTAAACGTCCACCTTGATCTCCTCGGGCTTGATCTCGATCTCGACCTCCTCGGCCTCGGGCAGCACGGCCACGGTCACTGCCGAAGTGTGGATGCGGCCTTGGGACTCGGTCACGGGCACCCGCTGGACCCGGTGCACCCCGCTCTCGTACTTGAGCTGGCTGTAGACCCGCTCGCCCTCGATGAGGAGGATGATTTCCTTGAAGCCGTGCGTGCCGGTGGGGTGGGAGGATAGTATTTCCACCCGCCAGCCGCGCTTCTCGGCAAAACGGGCGTACATGCGGAAGAGGTCGGCCGCGAACAGGGCGGCCTCCTCGCCGCCGGTGCCGGCCCTGATCTCGAGGACGATGTTTTTTTCGTCGTGGGGGTCTTTGGGCAGGAGCAGGACTTTCAGGTCCCGCGCGGCGGTTTCGAGCAGTCCGGTCAGGTTTTCGACTTCGGCCCGGGCCAGGTTGCGGATTTCGTCATCCGCGTCGCGGATCAGTTCCTGGGCGCCGCCCAGATCGGCCTTGACCTTGCGGTAGTGACGCCAGGCGGCCACGACCTTGGCCAGTTCGGCGTGCTGGCGGGCCGTCTTCTGGAAGAGCTTCTGGTCCCTGATGACCTCGGGCCGGGCCAGGTCCGTCTCCAGCCTTTCAAACCTAGTCTCGATGTCGGTCAGGTTTTCGAACATCGCGGCTCAGGGCGTCGGCTGGGCGGCCTCGATGGCCAGGGCCTTCTTAAGGGCGATCAGGGCGATCTCGATCTGGTCGTCCGAAGGTTCGCGGGTGGTCAGCCGCTGCACCCAGAGTCCGGGCGCCACGGCCGCCTTCAGGAGACGGTTGTCCAGGTGTTTGCTGGCGTAGCGATTCAATTCGTAAGCCGCGCCGGCGATGGGCAGCATCAACAGAATCTTTATTCCGACAAAGACCAGGTGCAGGGCCCAGCCCTGTCCGCCGGCGGGCGTGATCAGGGGAAAGACGACGGCGAAGAGCAGGATGCTGATCATGAGCACTACCAGCATGAAGGCCGTACCGCAACGGGGGTGCAGGGTGGAATAGGCGCGGGCGTTCTCGACGGTCAGGTCCCGGCCGGCTTCATAGGCGTAAATCGTCTTGTGCTCGGCCCCGTGATACTCGAAGACCCGGCCGATATCCTTGATGCGGCCGATGAGCCAGACGTAGCCGATGAACAAGGCCAGCTTGATCGCTCCGTCCACGGCGTGAAAGGCCAGGGACTCGACCCCGAAGCCGATCGGCCCCAGACGTCCCAGGGCCAGGCTGAGGTAATGGGGCAGGGCCACGAAAAGGGCCAGGGCCAGGCCTAGGGCCGCGACGATGGTGCCGGCCAGGGCCAGGTTGCTCAAGGCGCCCGGCTTGTCTTTATCGTCTTCTTCCAGGGCTTGGTTGGCGGAAAAGGTCAGGGCGTCTATCCCGTTGACCAGGGATTCGATCAGGACGACCACTCCCCGGAAGAAGGGCCAGGCCAGCCATTTCAACCTGGCCGAAACCGAACGCCAAGGCGCTTCCTTGACCGCGACTTCGCCGTTGGGCTTGCGCACGACCACGGTGTAGGCCTGAGGCGAGCGCATCATCACGCCTTCCAGGACGGCCTGGCCGCCGACGTTGATTTTATCCCCGGCCAAAGGCGACCTCCCGCTGCTCGAGTATCCGACTCAGGGTTATTCGGCCTTCGGGGTGGTTTCCTCGACCGGAGCGGCTTTCTTCCTTTTGCGGGAGGTGGCCAGGGGTTTGTCGCCGTATTTTCTCTGGAAACGCTCCACCCGGCCGGCCGAGTCCACCAGCTTCTGCTTGCCGGTGAAAAAGGGGTGGCAGGCGCTGCATATTTCCACACGGATGTTCTTGATCGTGGAGCCGGTTTCGAATTCATGACCGCAGGCGCAGGAAGCCTTGGTGAGTTGATAATCGGGGTGAATGCCTTCTTTCATGGCTGAATCCTCCATTCATTCCAAACGAAGAATATTACCCCTCGACCAGCCTGATTGCAAATGTTTTTTCCTGGTCAAGAAGGTCAAGGAGGGTTTCAGCGGCTTGACCCGGTTGCCTCCGGCGAATCAAGCACTTCCCGCACTTTGCGGCCCAGAGACTCGGGAGTGAGGGGCTTGGCCAGAAAGGCCTTGCCGGGGTCCAGCACCCCGTGATGGACAATGGTATCGTCGGTGTAGCCGGACATGAAAAGCACCTTCATCTCCGGTCTGGAGGTTATTAGACTCGACTCCATGTCCCGGCTGTTCATCCCGGGCATGACCACATCCGTCAACAGGAGGTGAATGGGTCCTCGATGCTTCCTGGAGACTTCAACAGCCTCTTCACCGCGGGCGGCTGTCAGAACTTGGTAACCGAAGCCCTTGAGGACTTTGACTACAAAATTGCGAACCATCTCATCGTCTTCCACCACCAGAATGGTTTCCGAACCGGTCGGGGTATCCGCTCTTTTAGCCTTTGTTTCCAGGCCCGCCGTCGGCTTCTCGATACGGGGCAGGTAGATCTTGAAAGTGGTCCCTTTTCCGGGCTCGCTGTAAACCCAGATATTCCCGTTGCTCTGCTTCACGATGCCATAAACCATGGCCAGGCCCAGCCCCGTCCCCTGACCTTTACCCTTGGTGGTGAAAAAGGGCTCGAAAATCTTGGCCTGGACTTCGCGGGACATACCGAGCCCCGTGTCGCTCACGCTCAACATGGCGTAAGGACCTGGGGTCACGGCTACATGGGTGCGGGCATACTCCTGGTCGAGCTCTACATTTCTTGTCTCGATGGTAATCTTTCCACCCCTGGCCAGGGCATCCCGGGCGTTCACCACCAAATTCATTATGACCTGTTCGATCTGCCCCATGTCGGCCTCTATCTGTCCCAGGTCAGGGGCCAGGATCGTTTTCAGCTCGATGTCCTCTCCAATCATGCGGCGGAGCATCTTTTCCATGTCCCGAGCCGTTTTATTCAGGTTCATTATTTGGGGTTGAAGCACCTGCTTCCGGCTGAAAGCCAGGAGCTGCCGGGTCAGGGCGGCGGCGCGTTCCCCGGCGTTCTGGATCTCCTCGATCTCTTCCCGTCTCGGATCATCCTTGGGGAGAACCGCCAGGAGGTACTCGGCATTTCCTAAAATCGCCGTAAGCAGGTTGTTGAAGTCATGGGCAATCCCCCCGGACAGTCGGCCAACAGCCTCCAGTTTCTGTGATTGTTGGAGCTGCTGCTCCAGGGTTTTTCTTTCCGAAATATCCCGGGCCAGGCCCAGCACCATATCCTGTCCTTTTAGGGCCAAAGGGAAAGTCCTTATTTCAATGAAGACCTGCCGGCCATCCTTCCGATTGATAACCAATTCGTCCGGCCCGGTGGGTAGGCCCTGGGCATTTTTACGTAAAAGTTCGGCGGCCTGCCGGCGTCCTTCCGGAGAAAGCAGGGCCAGTTCCAGGAGATTACGCCCCAGGAGTTCTTCCTTGGTGTATCCGCTCAACTTTTCCGCGGCCCGGTTGCCCTCAATGAACCTGCCTTCGAGATCGTGCAGGTAATAAGCATCCGGGGCGTATTCGAACAGGTTCTTGAACCGTTCCTCCGAATAGCTTAACTCCTTTACCATTATGTTTCGTTTTTCTTCCTGCTCGATATTGTAAAGGCCAAAGGCGATGTCATCCCCGACCTCTTGGAACAACGTCCGTTCTTCCTGATCAAGGGCGAATCCATAAGGCACCGAGGCGGTGAGAATCCCGTAGACTTTTCCACCGTGTTCGAGTTTTACGCAAAAAGAGGCATTGCCCTGGTAAGAGGAGGCCAGGGGGCAGTTCGGACAATCATGGGAGGTATCCGTCGTGATCACGACCTCGTTTTGGGCCAAGGCTTGGCTGACGCATTGGGGCGGTTGTCCCCGCTCCAGCAATTCCTGCAACGGTCTGAAATTTTCTCCCAAACCGGATTGCGCTGAATATACTGACTTCCCGGATGAATCCAGGAGCGAAATCCAGGCGCCGTTGAAGCCACGGGTGGCCACAAGATTCTCGCAGGCCCCCAAGATCAGTCGGTCACGGTCTTTTTCCTTGGTTATGAGTTGGTTGACTTTCCTGATGGCCCTGATGAGGGCGGTTAAATGCTTCTCCCGCTTTTCGGCCTGTTTCCGTTCGGTGATATCCATGGACAGGATGAAGATTCCTTCGGGCACGGGCTCGATGCTCAGATAAAACCAGGCCTGGGCGCCATCGGGGTAAGTAAATTCATTCTCCAGGCAGATAGAACTACGTTCCTCCAGGCAGCGTTGCAGAACGGCAAACGTTTTCGTGGAGGTGATTCCGGGAAATACATCCATTATTTTATGGCCGAGCAATTCCTCCCTGGTCCGGCGGCTTTGTTTGACGGTTTCCTCGTTGACATAGAGGTAGCGCCAGTCAAAGCCGATGATCTGGCAGCCTTCCAGCATGCTGTCGAGGGTGCGGCGATAGCGGACTTCACTGGCCCGCAGGGCCTCGGCCGCTTCATATCTCTCCTGGTAGAACCGGGACTGTCGTTGCCGCCAGACCAAGCCCATGCCGGCGCCCGCCCCGATAAGCAAGGAACCGACGAGGATGATTATCATCCACGATCGTTCTCTTAACGGCTCATATACTTCGGATATATCCATACGGGCCACCAGAAACCAGGGTGAATCCGGTACGGCCCGCACGCTGGCCACCACTGGTACGCCGCGGTAGTCCCGGCCTTCCACAATCCCTTCCTGACCCAGGACAGCCTGTAGAGCAGGCAAATCTTTGTGGCTCAAGGGGATTTTCAGGTTGAGGGCGGTGTTTTTTTGAAACCTAAGCTCGTTCAGGAAAAGGACATAGTCTCCTTCCCTCCGGACGAGAAGAGTTTCAGCCGTATGACTGTTCCCGGGCCAGGATTGAAGCAAGGGGTAAAGGTAAGTTTCAGGATTGATCCGGAGAACGAGAGCACCCAAGGGCAGGCCGCCATCCTGTTCCTTAAGGATGGGAATAAGTACCGCCAGGTAAACCGGCCCATCCGGGGCATCCCGATGGAAATCGAGGAAAGTCACTTTTCCCGAGCCCAGGACTTCGGACACATTCCCGATCAGGTGGGGAGCAAAATTTTCCGGCGTCTTCGGCTCCGACATCCGGACCGTCCCCTGGACATCCAGCAATATAACCCGGTCATACCGAGAAGCAGCCCGAATCTTGCCGAGCCATATCTCCAGCCGCTCTCTCGCCTCAACGTCTTGGGGGTTTTCGAGATACCGTCTTACCAGCCCTGAAAAGTTGTCGTTTTTGTGATAGAGCGCGGCATCCGCCAGCCGCTCCTTTCTCCACTGCACCATTTCGCCGACTTTCAGGTCGGCGATGGCGGAAAGCTGGTTTTCCACCCAGACGCGGTAGTGTATTTCGTGATGGCGGTAGTAAAAATACCCCGCGGCCACGATGCCCACGGTCAGGATGGTGAAAAAGAGGATGAGGAGATAGGAGAAATGTCTCTCCTTGGTAGCCAGGTCTCCCGACGACCGGTCTCGTGAAACGGCTAGTACCAGTAAGGCGATTCCGAGAGCCAGGAAGGCCAAACTGGTCGTGGCCGCCGGCGGGATATAAGCACTTCCATAAAGTAAGGGCATCCCATAGAGATAGGCCAGGAGGAGGGCGAGGCATATAACTACTAAAGACCCGGCGGACCAGAAAGCGATTGTAGTCGGCCTGGTCCGGTTCGAAAACCTTGAAAGCGAAGCCAGAAAGGAGAGGCTGGCCAGCAAGAAGCAAAAGGCGGTCAAGGGGGACATATGCCCTATTGGCGCTCCACCCACGGCGCCCGCGACCTGAAGGCCCAGCCTTTCATAATCAAGATATATCTGGTTATAAGACAAGAATAAAAGCAACAGCGCCAAGACTGCTCCCGTGACGTTTATGGCCAGGCTCAGCCAGCGTATCCCACGACTCATCGGCCGGCGAGCGTGAAGAAAGATGATCAAGCCGTAGAGAAAGAAAAAAAGGGCCGTGCTTGGGGCCATGGGTATCTTGTCCGTCCCCAGGCTGGCCAGAAAAGGAGGTCCGAAAATCAAGCCGATAAAAGCGATCAGGCCGAGACCGGCCGCGGCCAAACCAAAGAGGCCAACCAAAAGCCGGAAGCGAAGGGGCTCTTCCACCAGGTCATCTTTCATAGCTTACTCCACCAACCGCCGGTCCCGGTTTATAGTGGCCCAGGGACGCCTGGCCCCGCTGTGTAAGAGTTTCAAGCTCGGCTTTTAGGGTCAGGGACGCCGGCCCATCACATGATATTAAATATTTTCAGGTGTTTATCCAGCCGAGGGGATAAACCATGACCGCTTGAAGCTTGCTTGAAATCTCTTTGTTCATTTTTAAACAAATCTTCCCATCAAGAAGAAAACCGACAATTTTAATATGTCTGACAATTCCCGATTTGTCAAGGGTAATTGAGATATTTATGCAATAATATTAATAAAACTACTGCGATTCGCCGGAGCGGTTCTGGTAACGCTGCGCCGGAATTGCTTGAATTTATCTATTTTTCCCTTTTGATACTTGCCGCCATGAATCCATACGGAGGGTTTCAGAGGGAATAATATCGTCGCGGAACTCACGGGAAAAGGGACGATAGGGACGTGATGGACAAATGAATCCCGCGTCCCCGCGGAACTCACCTTTCTTGATGCAGACCCAGGTAGGCGTCTATCAGGCCGGCATCGCGTCTGGCCTGCTCGGCCGCACCCTGCCAGACCGTCCGTCCGGATTCGAGCACACTGACTTGGTGGGCCACCTCGAGGGCCCTTTGGGTGCTCTGTTCGACCAGAATAATGGTGAGGCCCTGCTTATTGAGCCGGGTTATGACTTCGTAGCAGGTATCTATGGCCTTGGGCATCAGGCCCAGGGAGAGTTCGTCCACCAGCAGCAGTTCCGGCTCGGGCATGAGGGCCCGGGCGATGGAGAGCATCTGCTGTTCGCCGCCGGACAGTTGTCCGGCCAGTTGCCCCTGTCGTTCCTCGAGGCGGGGGAAGATGGACAGGACCCGCTCGAGGTTGGGCCGGGTCTTTTCCTGGGGGCGGCTGTAGCCGCCCACGATCAGGTTCTCCCTGACCGTGAGTCGGGGAAATAGGCGCCGGCCCTCGGGGACCACGGCCAGGCCGGCCTTGACCCGATCCATGGGCGACCGGCGGGTGATGTCCTGATCGAGGTAGACGACCCGTCCGGCCTGGACTTCGACGTGTCCGGCCAGGCACATGATGGTCGAGGATTTCCCCGCGCCGTTGGCGCCCAGGAGAGCGGCGATCGAACCGCGGGGCACCTCGAGGTCCAGGCCGTGAACGGCCCGCATGGGCCCGTACCCGCAGCTAAGGTTCTCAAGCCGCAGCATGGGCCGCCTGCTCCTTGCCCACGTACGCGGCCCGGACCGCCGGCTCGCGCATCACCTGGTCCGGGTCGCCGTCGGCGATCTTCCGGCCGTTGTCCAGGACCACCAGCCGCCGGCCGACCCGCAGGACCTCGCCCAGGTTATGTTCGATCATGATCACCGTCAGACCGCCTTGGTTGATCCCGACGATGGTGTCGGCCAAGCGGACGGCTTCCACGCTGTTCAGGCCGGCCAAGGGTTCGTCCAACAGCAGCACCCGGGGATTCAGGGCCAGGGCCCGGGCCATTTCCAGGCGCTTGAGCACCCCCAGGGGTTGGCCCAACACGCTTTTTCCCGCCGCCTCGGCAATGCCCACTTTTTCCAGGAGGGCCAGGGCCCGCCGCTCTTCGGCCCGCCGATTCACCGTGGTCATGGCCCGCAAGACATGACGGACGCGGGCGTGGCCCACGGCCAGGGTCACGTTGGCCAGGATGGTCATGGACCTCAGCGGCCGGACTAGCTGGTTGGTCAGGGCCAGTCCCAGTCGTATCCGCCGGTGAATGGGCAGCCGGGAGATATCCCGGCCGGCCAGGCTTATCCGGGCCGACTCGGGGTCGACGATCCCGGTAATGACCCGGAGCAGCGTGGTCTTGCCCGCGCCGTTAGGCCCGATCAGGCACAAAAATTCACCCTGGGCCACGTCGAAGGAAACGTTGGACAAGGCCGTCACGCCGCCGAAACGGACCGTTACACCCTCTATTTCCAGCAGCCTGGTCATAAAGCCCCGGCCTTCCGCCCGCGGCCGCGCTTCCGGCCAACCAGGCTTCGGGCCAGCCCGGCCAAGCCTTCGGGCCAGAAACGCATCACCCCAAACAGCAGCGCGCCGTAGACCAGGAGCTTGTAGTTGCTTATGAAGCGGAAGAATTCCGGCATCAAGGTTAAGAGCACGGTCGAGGCCAACACGCCGAAGACCGAACCGATCCCGCCCACCGCCACCATGGACAGGATGGAAATCGAGGCGATGAAACCGAAGTTGTCCGGCACGATCATGCGGGCGAAATAGGAGTAGAGTCCGCCGGCCAGCCCGGCCAGGGCCGTGCCCAGGGCGAAGGCGGTCAGCTTGTACGCGGCCACGTCCAGGCTCAAAGTCCGGGCCGTATCTTCATCGTCGGCCACGGCCTCGAAGGCGAACCCCATCCAGGAACGTTTTATCCAGAGGCAGAAGGCCGTGACCAGGCCGGCCAGGGTCACGCATAGCAACATGAAGCCGATCTTGGTCAGACCCGGCGAGGGAAGGCCGGCTAAACCCAGTTCGCCTCCCAGAAAGTTGTTCTGGCGGACGAAACCCAGGAACAAGAAACCCACGCCCATGGTGGTGATGGCCAGGAAGTCCTCCCTCACCCGCAGGCTGGCCAGGCCGACCAGCAGGCCGACCAGGCCGGCCATGACCAGGCCGGCCAAGAGGGACGCCGGCATGGGCGCGCCGGCCTTGGCCAAGAGGGCGACGGTATAGGCGCCTATGCCGTAAAAGGCCGCGTGGCCCAGGCTGATCTGGCCGCAGAAGCCGGAGATGAGGTTCAGGCCCATGGCCGAGACAACATTTATACAGACCACCGTGATCAGGCTGATCTCATAGAGACCCACGGGTCAGCTCCGGCCGAACAGGCCGTGCGGTCGAACCATGAGCACGGCGATTAAGAAAGCGAAGGCAATGGCGTCGCGATCGAGGAAGCGGCCGATATAGATGGTGCCGAAGGCCTCGATCACGCCCAGGATGAGCGAGGCGATCAACGTGCCCTTGACGTTGCCCAGACCGCCCAGCACGATTATGGCCAAGGCCTTGTAGCTGGGCACGCCCCCCATGGTCGGCTCGACCAGGTTGCTCAAGAGCGAGACGAATATCCCGGCCACGGCCGCCAGGGCCGACCCGATGAAGAAGTTCAGGTACCGGACCTTGATGGTATCCACGCCGAAGGACTGGGCCATCCGCGGGTCGTCCACCGTGGCCCGCCAGGCTATGCCGGTTCTGGTCTTCTGGGCCAGATAGGACAGGCCGGCCAGGAGGACCACCGCGGCCGCCACCATGCCGACCTCGGCCTGGCGGAGGATGACCCCCAGGAGGACGATCTTGTCCTGAAGCGGCGGCATCCGGTAGGTCAGGCCATACGGGCCGAAGATCAGCCGATAGCCTTCTTCCATGGCAATGAAGAGTCCGATGGAGGCGATCAGGGCCACGTAGGGCGGACGATCCAGAATGGGCTGATAACAGAACCGGTAGATGAGCATGCCGGCCAGGCCCACGATCAGGGCCGCCGCGGGAAGGCCCAGGGCCAGGCTGCCGGTCAGGTTGGTCACCAGCAGCCCCAGGTACCCGCCCAGGGCGAACAGTCCGGCGTGGGCCACGTGCAGGATGCGCAGCAGCCCATAGACTAGAGTCAGGCCCACGGCGATGATGGCGTACGAACAGCCGTGAACCAGCCCCAGGATGAACAGTTCCAAGTGCAGCAAAAGCGGATTTCCCGGTCGAGTCCGGGAGGCTCGGCGGCCGGCCCGGACTGTCTAGAGCCTATTTATCGGGCGGGGCCAGGAGCTGCGGGTCGTCAATGATCGAATGACGGTGCCAGTTGCCGTTCTTGACCGTTTGCACCTGCACGGCCTTGAGCACCTCACCCAGGCTGTTGAAGGCGATGACGCCGGTCGAGGCCTTGATTTTGGTCTTGGCGATGGCGTCCCGAAGCACCTTGGGATCGGTGGAATTGGTGGCTTTCAAGGCCGTGGCCGCCACCATGACGGCGGTGTGGCCCGAAGCCGCGACCATGTCCGCCTTGAAGCCGGCCTTTTTCTCGAAGGCCTGGATGAAGCCTTTGGTTTCCGGCGCTTCCGAATCACGGTCGAGGGAAGTGGTTATAATCACTCCTTCGGCGGCCGCGCCGGCGATCTCGATGAACTTCTGGGAATCATACCCTTCCTGGCCGATCACGAGCGCCGTCACCCCGGCGGCGCGGAGTTGGCTGACCAGGGGGCCGGCGTTGAAGTAGTAGCCAGAAGCGTAGATGGCTTCAGGCTTGTCGTCCTTGACCTTGGCCACCAGCGGGCCGAACTGGCGGTCCTTCATCGAATATTCATACTCGTTGACGATCTGGAGACCGAACTTGCCGGCCACTTCCTTGAAGCCGGCGGCCAGGGACTGGCCGAAGTCGTTCTGCAGGGTGACCATGACCACCCGTTTCTTGCCCAGGCCCTTACCGATCAGATGGGCGCCGGCCCGGCCCTGGATGTCGCCCAGGAAGGAAGTCCGGAAGATATAATTGCCGGCCCGGGTGATGTCGGGATGGATGGCATAGGCCACGACGTAGGGAATCTTGGCTTCCTGGAAGATGCCGGCCACCGAGCGGGTGGGACCGGAATAGCTGCCCGAGATGCCGATGGTCACCTTGTCCTGGCCGATGAGCTTGTTGGCGATGGGTATGGCCTGCGTGGGCTGGTTCTCGTCGTCGTAGACGATCAGCTTCAAAGGCCGGCCGTTTATCCCGCCGGCGCCGTTGACCTGCTCGACGGCCAGTTCCGCGCCGATCTTGGCCGACAGACCGTCGGAAGCGGCCGGGCCGATCATGGGGGCATGGAAGCCAAGCGCTATCGGCTCGGCCGCGTAAACCGCGGCCGTCAAGCCGATCAGAAAAACCAGAGACAAGAGAACGGATAACTTTTTCATCATGACTGAACCTCCCGTTGCTTTTGGATCGCCTTACTCTTTTTGGTAAACTATTCGACCGTCCTTGATCACTTCCTTCACCGGGTTATAGCCGAACCGATAAGCCAGTTCGGCCGGCTCGCCGATCTCCCAGATCACGAAATCGGCCAGCTTGCCCGCTTCGAGCGTGCCTGATCGATCGGCCAATCCCAGGGCCCGGGCCGCCTGGCGGGTCACCCCGGCCAGGGCTTCTTCAGGCGTGAGTCGGAAGAGCGTGCAGGCCATGTTCATCATCAATAAAAGCGAACCCGTGGGCGAACTGCCGGGGTTCGAATCGCTGGCCACGGCCATAGGTACGGCGTAGGCCCGCAGCAGTTCGATGGGCGGGAGTTTGGTATCCCCGAGAAAATAAAAGGCGCCCGGCAGCAGCACGGCCACGGTCCCGGAACCGGCGATGGCCCTGACGCCGTCTTCGCTCAGGTGTTCGAGGTGATCCACGGACAGGGCCTTGAAGCCGGCGGCCAGGGCCGCGCCGCCCTGGTCGGAAAGCTGTTCGGCGTGGAGTTTGACCGGCAGGCCGGACCGAGCAGCGGCCTGGAAGACCCTTTCGGTCTGCTTCAAGGAAAATCCTATGCGATCGCAAAAAGCATCCACGGCGTCGACCAGACCTTCCGCCGCCAGCCTGGGCAGGGCCTCTTGACGGATGAAGTCCACGTAATCGTCGCTCCGGCCTTCGAACTCGGCCGGCAGGGCGTGGGCCCCCAGGTACGTGGTCTTGACCCGCACCGGCTCGCGTTCCCCCAAGAGCCGGGCCACCCGCAGCATGCGGCGTTCGGTCTCGTAATCCAGGCCGTACCCGGATTTTATCTCGATCGTGGTCACGCCTTCGGCCAGAAACGACCGCAAACGCGGCCGGGCCTGCCGATAAAGAGAATCTTCGTCCGCGAGCCGGGTGGCGGCCACGGTGGACTTGATGCCGCCGCCTTGCCGGGCGATCTCTTCATAGGTGGCGCCTTCGAGCCTGAGTTCAAACTCGCGGGCGCGATGGCCGCCGTAAACCAAATGGGTATGGCAGTCCATCAACCCAGGGGTTATCCAACGGCCGCCGGCGTCAAACCTTTTAACCGGGGCGGATTTCAGTTCGATGGGCAGGTCCTTTTCCCGGCCCACCCAGGCCAGCCGGCCGCCGGCCACGGCCAGGGCCCCGGCCTCGAGGAGGCCATAAGGCCGATCCGGGGTCATGGCGGCCAGGTTGGCGTTATACCAGACGGCGTCAGCGGTAATAGTCATAATAGCCCTAACCCCTCAACAGGCAAAAAACGCTCGATTCATCCACTTCTTGAATCTCGGCCTTGACGCCGATGGATTCAGCCAGGGCCAGAAACTCCTTTGGTCCGACGGTGAAAGCCTGAAAACCATCTTTACAAACGATCACGCCGGGACTGGTTTTTTCTTCGTCTATCTCGCCCAGGAGGCCGTGGGCGGCCTGGGCCCGGAACCAGTCGAGCCGCTCCGGCCAAATCTTGGGGCTGTAACTCGAAAACAAGACCAGGCCGCCGGGCCGGGTCACCCGCAGGGCCTCGATCATCAACTCGCGCCGGTCAACCTTGAAAGCCGATATCCCGTTCTGAACGCAGGCCGTCAGGTCAAAGGCCCGGTCGCGAAATCCCAACCGGGCCCCGGTCATGAGGGCCAGTCGAAAGGGCGGATGACTCTGGTGTCTTTCCTTGGCCAGGACCAAGCTCTCCCAGGACGTGTCCAGCCCATAGACGTTCCTGGATTTCTCGGCCAACCGGTCCAGGACCCGGCCATAACCGCAGCCCAGCTCGAGCACCCGGTTGTCCGGTTGGAACCGCGCCAGAACGAATTCGAGTTCGGCCTCGAGATATCGTCTTATCCGCGGCGAAGCGATCTCATAGACCAGCCGCAACCTCTCGGCCGACAGCTTTTGCGCGTAATAATCCTTTTTCATCTTGGGCGGATGACCACCTCGGGTTCGATCCGGAGAGAACGGTCCGCCGTTGGTCCGGGTTTCACTTCACCCCAGCCGTGTCTTCACCAACGACTCGAGGGCCTCGACGGATCGGGAGATTCCGGCCAGGAGCGACTCGGACTCCGCCAGGACCCGGGCGGTAAAATCCTGGTCCTCGATCGAGGAGACGTTGACCCGCACGTTGAGGGCCGCGCCCTTGGCCGCGGCCAGCAGAAGCTGGGCGGCCACGGCCGCGTCGGTCAAACAGTTCTCGTTGCCCTTTTCCATGGCCGAGCGGATAAGGTCGGGCAGACGGCTCAAGGTCTTGAGAGTCTGGCCCGGCGCCAGGGCCGCGGCCTGGGTCGCCGCCTGCACGGCCTCGGCCCGGGCCGTCTTCTGTTCCTCGGACGCCCGGGGAAGTTTCAGCGCGGCCAGGACCTGGTTGTAAGCGGCCGCGTCTTCGTCCACCAGGTTCAAGAGTTCGGACGCCAGCGCGTCGGCCTGGTCCAGCACCTTCTCCATCTCCGGCCGGGAGGTTTCATATTTCTTGCGGCCGACCGTCAGGCGGGCGACCATGGCGCATAAGGCCGCGCTCAAGGCGCCGGTCAAAGCGGCCGCGCTGCCGCCGCCCGGCGTGGGGTCCTGGCCGGCCAAAACCCGGCAGAACTCTTCCACGGTCAGATGTTTGAAGCTCATGGGCTCGAGTCTCCTTGGCCGTTTGACCCAGGGATCAAACGCTCTCGTCCATCATCTCCAGGAGCCGGAGTTCCAGGACCTGTTTGGGGTCAAAATCGGCCACCTGGAGGTAATAGGCCGCGCTCTCGAGCAAGGCCGCGGCCGGGACCAGTCCATAGACCTCGGTCTCGACGATTTCCACCCCCCAGCGCCTGGCTTCCAGACGAATAAGCTCGACCACGCGGTACAGGGAATTCTTTTCGTAATCCACGATGTTCAGGGAGACCTGGACCAGCCCCCGTTTTTCCAGGGCCAGGCCCAGGCCTTTGACGTGGCCCAGTCCGCCGCTCGAGGCCCGGACCGCCTGGGCGATCCGCCGGGCCACTTTCAGGTCGGTGGTGTTCAGGTTGACGTTGAAGGCGATAAGGAACTTGCGCGCGCCGATGACCGTGGCGCCCGCGCTGGGATGAAGTCGCGGCGGACCGACGTCCGGCCGGCGCTCCGGCCTGGCCGCTTCGGTCTTGAGGGCCTCGTACTGACCGCGGCGTATGTTTTCCAATTGACGGCGTTCGGGTCTGAGCGCGGCCTCTTCGTAAAAGTAGACCGGCACGCCGGTCTCCCGGTGATAACGCCGGCCGAAGTCATGGGCCAGTTCCACGCACTCGGCCAGAGTGACGTTCCTCAGGGGCACGAAGGGAATCACGTCCACGGCGCCGATACGGGGATGTCCGCCCTGGTGTCGCTCGAGGTCAATATGAGCGACGGCCGCCCGGGCGGACTCGAGCAGGGCTTCCTGAAGGGGTCCCGGCCGGCCGGCCAGGGTGACCACCAGGCGGTTATGGTCCGGGTCGGCCCGATAGTCGAGCAGGGCGCAGCCTTTCCGTTGTCGGAACGGCGCCACGACGGCCTCGATGACTTCCGGCCGCCGGCCTTCGCTGAAATTGGGCACGCATTCGATCAGGGGTGTGGCCACGGCGCCGCCCTTTATTTGAACATGTTGATCATGGGAATCTTGACCCCGCGCTCGGCCGCCACTGCCACGGCCCGATCATAACCCGCGTCGGCGTGGCGGATGATGCCGGTGGCCGGATCGTTGCGCAGGACGGTGGTGACGCGGAGTTCGCCCTCGGGCGTGCCGTCGGCCACGGTGACCTGGCCGGCGTGGAGGGCGTAGCCGATACCGACGCCGCCGCCGTCGTGAAAGGAGACCCAGCTCGCGCCCGAGGCCACGTTGGCCATGCAGTTGAGGAGCGGCCAGTCGGCCACGGCGTCCGAGCCGTCCCGCATGGCTTCGGTCTCCCGGTAAGGCGAAGCCACCGAGCCGCAGTCGAGATGGTCGCGGCCGATGACCAGCGGGGCCTTGACCGCGCCCGACTTCACCAGGTCGTTGAAAATCCGGCCGGCCTTGTCCCTTTCGCCGTAGCCCAGCCAGCAGATGCGGGCCGGCAGCCCCATGTGGGCCACCTTTTCTCCGGCCATCTCGAGCCAGCGCACCATCCGCTTCTTTTCCGGGAAGGCTTCGATCAAGGCCTGGTCCGTGGCCTGGATGTCCCGGGGGTCGCCGGACAGGGCCGCCCAGCGGAAGGGACCTTCGCCTTCGCAGAAAAGCGGCCGGATATAAGCCGGCACGAAGCCGGGATAGTCCATGGCCCGGTCCACCCCGCGCTTGAGGGCCTGGGCGCGCAGGTTGTTGCCGTAGTCGAAGGCCACGGCCCCCCGGCCCTTCATCTCGAGGATGGCCCGGCAATGCCCGGCCATCGAGTCCAGGGCCAGGTCCATGTACCGCCTGGGATCGGTCCGGCGCAAGGCCAGGGCTTCTTCGTAGGGCAGGCCGTGGGGCACGTAGCCGTTGAGTTCGTCGTGGGCCGAGGTCTGATCGGTGATCACGTCCGGGACAAAGCCCCGGCCGATCATGGCCGGGAGCACTTCGGCCGCGTTGCCCAGGAGGCCGATGGACCTGGGCCGGCCGGCCTCGAGGGACCGCCGGGCCAGGAGAATGGCCTGGTCCAGGTCCTCGGTCATGACGTCCAGATATTTAGTGTCCAGGCGGCGCTGGATGCGGCGGCGGTCAACCTCGACGATGACGGCCACGCCCTCGTTCATGGTCACGGCCAGAGGCTGGGCTCCGCCCATGCCGCCCAGTCCGGCCGAGACCACCAGCCGGCCTTTGAAGGAACCGCCGAAATGCCTTTCGGCCAGGGAGGCGAAAGTCTCGTAAGTGCCCTGGAGAATGCCCTGGGTGCCTATATAAATCCAGGAACCGGCGGTCATTTGACCGTACATGATCAGTCCCCTGCGGTCCAACTCGTGGAAATGCTCCCAGTCGGCCCAGCGCGGGACGATGTTGGCGTTGGCGATGAGCACCCTGGGGCAGTGGGCGTGGGTCTTGATAATCCCCACCGGCTTGCCGGAACCGACCAGCAGGGTTTCGTCGTTCTCCAGCGCCAGCAGGGAACGGACCAGGGCGTCGAAGCAGGCCCAGTCCCGGGCCGCCTTGCCGTAGCCGCCGTAGACGATCAGTTCATCCGGCCGTTCGCCGGTCTGGGGGTCCAGGTTGTTGCAGAGCATGCGCAGGGCGGCTTCCTGGTGCCAGCCCCGGCAATGGAGTTCGGCGCCGCGGGGGGCGCGGACCGGCCGGGGTCGGCCCAGGCCTATCTGAAGCTCTTGGAGAAGCCTATCCTTGGCCTCGATTCCCATGGTCTGGCCTCCTGTTCCGGTGCGGTCGATACGGTTTTAAGTTGACACCAAGGCTTAAATGTATATACTCGTATATACAACACGGGCCGCCTTGTCAAGGGAAAAGAAAGATGGTGGGAAATCACTGCTTCGACCCGAAGGCGGCCGGCGCCCGGACCGGCGGATGGTGGAAATAATATATGGCGGCAGAACCTTCGCGGGAGACGGACAAGAAACCTAGAGAGGATGGAGACGAACCGATCGGTTCGAGAGCGACTCCGGCCGGCGAAAGCGGGCGGTCCTCCGGGTCGCCGCCAGGGACGGCCAGACGGGGCGGCTTGATTCCACCCGAGGCCGTGGTTTCAGCCAGCGCGCCCTACCCGCTCTACCGCCAGGTCAAGAACCTGATCGTCGAACGGATCAAGGCCGGCGAATGGGGGCCGGAGACTCGCGTCCCTTCGGAAAACGAACTGGTCGAGCTGCTGCAAGTCTCGCGCATGACCATCAACCGGGCCTTGCGGGAACTGTCCGCCGAAGGGTACCTGCTGCGCCTCCAGGGCGTGGGCACTTTCGTGGCCCGGCCCAAACCTCAAGGCGCCCTGGTGGAAATCAGGAGCGTGGCCGAAGAGATCGCGGAATGGGGCGGCCGTCACAGCAGTGAAGTGATTCTTCTGGCCGAGGAAAAGGCTTCGACCGATCTGGCCCTGGTTTTAGGCTTGAAAGAAGGCGGGCCGGTCTTTCATTCCATCATCGTTCATCGCGGCGACGGCCTGCCGGTGCAGCTTTCAGACCGGTTCGTCAACCCGGCCGTGGCCCCGCAATACCTGGAACAGGACTTTGCCTCGACCACGCCCGGCGAATACCTGCTCCGCGTCGCGCCGCTGCAGGAGGCCGAACAGATAATAGAGGCGGCCTTGCCGGATGAACCTGCCCGCCGATGGCTCGAGATCGGCCCGGAAGAACCCTGCCTGGTGATCCACCGCCGCACCTGGGCCTTGGGTCTGGCCGCCACCAAGAGCCGCCTGATCTGCCCCGGCTCGCGCTATCGGCTGGGCGGCCGCTTCAAGGCCGAAAACCGTCAACGGCCTAAGTATGATTGATCGGGGCCGGCGGTCGAGCTCCGGATTCAGCAATGGTTATAAAGCCTGTCCGGACGCCAGATGACAGGTGATGAAATGTCCGGGCGAAACTTCCACGGACGGCGGCGCCTCTGTTTCGCATATCCGGCCCAGTCGGCGGGGGCAACGGGAGTGAAAACGGCAGCCGGCCGGGACCGGCTCGAAGGCGGCCGCGTCGCCTCTCAAGCGGATGCGTTGGCTTTCCCGAGCGCCCAGGCGGGGCACGGCCGAAAGAAGGGCCTCGGTGTACGGATGAAAGGGCGGCTTCAGTACTTCCGCGGCCGCGCCCGTCTCGCAGATGGCCCCGCGATACATCACGGCGATACGGTTGGAGAGATGGGCCACCACGGAGAGATCGTGGGAAATGAAGAGATAGGCCAGGCCCAGACGGTCCCGCAGGTCGGCCAACAGGTTGACCACCGCGGCTTGAACCGAGACGTCCAGGGCGGAGACGGCCTCGTCGCAGATGATGAACCTGGGGTTGGTGGCCAGGGCCCGAGCGATGCCCACCCGCTGCTTTTCCCCGCCGCTGAGCTGGTGAGGGTATCGGTCGGCGTACGCCGGTGAAAGGTGGACCAGGTCCAAGAGTTCGACCACCCGCGCCTCGAGGGCCCGACCCTGGGCCAGTCCGAAACGGGTCAGGGGCCGGCCGATGATCCGGCCGACGGTCTTGCGGGGGTTGAGGGACGAATCCGGGTTCTGGAAGATTATCTGGGCCTGCCGGCGCAGGGGGGTCAACTCGTTATGGGAGAGACGGCTGAGGTCCCGGCCGTCCAGAACCACCCGTCCGCCGGTGGGCTCGATCAGGCGGATCAGGCACCGCCCCAGGGTGGACTTGCCGCAGCCGCTTTCCCCCACCAGTCCTAAAACCTCGCCGGGGGCAATGGCGAGAGAGACCTTGTCGACCGCCTTGATCCTTATCGGGTCCCAAGCCAGCCTGGTTCCGCCTTTGGGACGGCGGACGATCCGGAGCGATGATAAAAGGCCGCCCAGGCGGAACTCCTTCCGGAGGTCCGTGACCTTGAGTATAAGGCTTTCCGGTTGAGGGCAGGCAGCCGGGGGCGCCGCCGGCTCTTCAGCCGGGATGATAGAGAGCCGGCCGGGAGACCAGCAGCGCACTCGGCGGCCGGGCAGGTCCTCGAGGGGTGGGGATTCCCGGCCGCAACGATCCAGGGCGCCCGGGCAGCGCGGGCCGAAGATGCAGCCGGGCGGCGGGTCGGTCAAGTCCGGCAGGCGGCCGGGGATGGAAATCAGGCGCTTTTGATCCAAGTGGTCTAAGCGGGGCAGGGAAGCCAACAGGCCTTGGGTATAAGGGTGGGCCGGATGGCCGAAGACGTCTTCCGTCCGGCCGTGTTCCAGGATCCGGCCGCCGTACAGAATGCAAACCTCATCGCACAGTCGTCCCACCACGCCCAGATTATGACTGATGAAGAGAATAGTCAGGCGCCGGACTTTCCTCAAGTCCTCCAAAAGGTCCAGGATTTGGGCCTCGATGGTTACGTCCAAAGCCGTGGTCGGCTCATCCAGGATGAGCAGTCGGGGATCGCAAGCCAGGGCCGTGGCGATCAGGGCCCGTTGCTGCATGCCGCCGGAAAGCTGGTGAGGATAGGCCCGGGCGATCGCTTCCGGCCGGGGCAGGCCCACGGCGGCGAGGAGTTCGACGGCCTTCTTCAAGGCTTCGGACCGCTTCAGGCCTTGGTGGAAGATCAGCGGTTCGGCCACCTGCAACCCGACGTTCAGGGCCGGATTGAGGGCGGTGAAAGGGTCCTGGAAGACGATGCTGATCTTGTCCCCGCGCAGGGCCCGTCGTTCAGCCGGCGGCATGGCCAAAAGGTCCCGGCCTTCGAACAGGATCGTTCCGCCGGCCAGGGAAGCCCCTGGCCCCAAGAGGTCCAGCAGGGCCAGGGCGATGGTGCTCTTGCCTGATCCGGATTCGCCGGCCAGGCCCAGGGCTCGACCTTCCTCTATATCCAAGGAGACATCCCGCAAGGCCTGGAGCGGGCCCCGGTCGGTCTGATAAACCACGTCCAGGTTCCGGAGGCTCAAAAGCGGACCGGTTGAACTCACATCCGGCCTCCGTGTTTGAGCCGCGGGTCCAGCACCTCCCGAAGGCCGTCGCCCACCAGGTTGACCCCGACCACGGTCAGGCACATGGCCAGGCCCGGCGACAGGGCGATCCAGGGGGCGGCGTCTAAAAAGTTGCGGGCCTCGGAGATCATCAAGCCCCAGTCGGAACTGGGCGGCTGGGCGCCCATGCCCAGGAAGCTCAAGGCCGCGCCCAGGAGAATGGAAAAGGTCACCCTGAGGCTGCCCTCGACGATTATCGGCGGCCAGGCGTTGGGTAAAATTTCCGCGACCAGGATGTACCAGGCCCGCTCGCCGCGCGCCCGGGCCGCCAGGACGAACTCCCGGTCAACCAGGTCCAGGGTGACGCTGCGGGCCACCCGCACCAGGGACGGCACATAGACCAGCCCCACCGCCATCGCCGTTTTGACCAGATTGGGCTTGGTCACGGCCAGCACCAGGAGGCCGAGGATAATGGGCGGAAAAGACATCAGCAGGTCCATCAAACGCATGATGGCTTCATCGAGTCGTCCGCGGGAATAGCCGGCCAACAGCCCCAGGGGTACGCCCAGGACCAGGCTGACCGTGGTGGCCAGGAAGCCCATGAACAAGGACAGACGCGCGCCGAATAAAGTCCGGGATAAGACATCCCGTCCGAATTCGTCCGTGCCCAACCAGTACTTGAGATTGGGCGGCCGGAGCCGGTCGGCGGAATGGAATTCGTCATAAGGGAAAGGGGCCAGCGCAGGCCCCAGGAGGGCGCCCAGGACGATAAAGCCGACGATGACCCCGCCCCAGACCAGGGAGCGAGGCCGCCGGACGGTTATCTTACGCCGCCGACCGGCCATACCGAATACGGGGGTTGGCCCAGGCGTAAAGCAGGTCCGCGCCCAGGTTGGCCAGGGAATAAACCGCGGTGATCACCAGGATGCCCGCCTGGATAAGCGGGAGGTCCCGGCGCTCGATGGCGAACATGAGCAGCCGGCCCACGCCGGGAAAGGCAAAAACCGTTTCCACCACTACGATGCCGCCGAAAAGCCAGCCCAGGTCAATGGCCAGAACGGTGATGGCGGGCAGCAAGGCGTTGCGCAAGGCGTGTCGCACCAGGACCACGCCCTCGGGCACGCCTTTGGCCCGGGCCGCTCGGACATAGTTGCTTTGGAGGGTCTCGATCAGGCTGCTCCTCGTCAGCCGCGAAACATGGGCGATCAGGGTGAAAGTCAAGGTGGCCGAAGGCAGGATCATCCGGGAAAACCAGGGCCAGAATCCATCTTTCAGCGGCGTGTAGCCCGAGGCCGGGAGCCAGTGCAGGTATCGGGCGAAAAGGAGCATGAGCACGATGCCCCAGAAGAACTCCGGCACGGAAATGCCTAGATAGCTGAAAATCGAGACGGCATGATCCGTGGCCCGATTGTGTTTGATCGCGGCGATGACCCCCAGGAACAAGCCGACGATGGTCACCAAGACAAAGGACAGGCTGGCCAATTGGGCCGAGCGGCCGACGGCCTCGACCAGCATGGGCCTGATCGGTCGCTCCATGATCAGGGATTTGCCCAGGTCTCCCCGCGCCACGGCATAAAACCACCGACCGTACTGCACGTGGATTGGATCGTTCAAACGCAGCTTGGCCGAAACGGCTTGGATTTCCTCCGGCGTGGCGAACTGGCCCACGATCATCTGGGCCACGTTGCCCGGCAGGACCTGGGTGATGGCGAAAACCAATACCGACATGGCCAGGAGAACGCCGATGATGGAAACGAGCCGTTGCAGGACGTAGGCGACCATCATTCTTCCTCGGGACCGGGGGCTCGGCCCCCGGACCCTGGTTTTCAATCGGCGGCTACTTGGCCAACGACACCTTGCGCAGATCGAACCACATCATGGGCGAGGAGTAAATGCCCTTGACCTCCTTGCGGAAGCCGTTGACGTGGTTGATGACGTAAGGAACGATGCTGGGCGGGTCCTCCTCCACTACCAGCTTCTGGAACTCTTCGTAAATCTTGCGGCGGGCGTTTTCGTCCTTGGTCTGGCGGGCCTGGTCCAACAACTCGTCCACCTTGGGATTCTTATAATGCCACAAGCCGGTATTCCAGGAACCTTTGGAGTTATACCAGGGGTACAGGGCCGTATCCACGGTCGGCCGGCTGAAGAACCCGTTGATGGAGAAGGTGGCCTTGCCTTCGATATCGGTCATGAACTTGTCCCAGGGGATGCGCTGGACGTCTATGTTCACGCCGATGGGTTTAAGCATCTGCTGCAAGGTCACGCCTAGGCGCACCCTCTGAGCCCGGCCTTCCGGCACGTATAGCTTTATTTCAAAGCCGTTGGGATAGCCGGCCTCGGCCAGCAGCTTCCTGGCTTTTGCCAAATCCGGTTTGAAGGAAAGGGCCTTGTTGAAATTGGGGTCGCGGGGAGAGATGGGGCTGTGGGTAGGAACGCCGTGTCCGAAAAGGACAACGTCCACTAGCTGGGTCTTGTCCACGGCGTATTGCAGGGCCAGGCGGACTTTGGGGTGGTCGAAGGGTTTCTGGCCGTTGTGCATGATGATGCCGTCCCAGGTGGAGGTAGGCACTTCATCCACCACCACGTTGGGGCTTTTCTTGAGATTCGGGATGCTCTCGAGGGGCAGTTCCCAGACCACGTGGAGTTCGCCGGTTTCCAGGCCGGTCACCCGGGCCGCGCTTTCGGGCACCACTTTCAGGATCACCCCGTCCAGCAGCGGCAATCCCTTTTCCCAGTAGTTGGGATTCTTGACCATCTCCAGGTTGTCGCCCGGGGTGAAGGACTTGAACATGAAAGGACCGGTGCCGATGGGCTGGGTGGTCAGCTTGTCAACGGCATCCCGAGGAATAACGCGGGCCTGGCGTTCGCCCAGGATTTCCGGGAAGGCCGCGTAGGGGGTGTTGAGGGTGAAGCGAACGGTATACTTGTCCACGGCCTCCACCTTGTCCACGATCAGGAAGTTGACCCGGGCCCGCGAACCGACTTCCTTGTCCAGGAGGCGTTTTATCGTGGCCACCACGTCCTCGGCGTCCAGCTCCCGGCCATGATGGAACTTGACGCCCTGGCGCAGGTGGAAGGTCCAGGTCTTGAGGTCTTCCGCGGCCTCCCAACGTTCGGCCAGTTCCGGCTTGGTGGTCAGGTCCCGGTCAATCATGGTCAGGGAATTGAAGACCATGAACATGTAAAGGTATTCGTCGCCAAGTTTGGATTTGGCCGGGTCCAGGGTGTTCAGGCTGGAAGTGATGGCCACCTTGAGCACGCCTTGAGCCCAAGCCGGGCCGGCCAGAAGAAGCAGGGCCGCCATTACCGACATCACCGTGACAAATCTACGCATGATCCCACCTCCGCGAAGTATTGTTTTGGGAAACGGATCATAGTTCCGCATAGCCGGTTTCCAAAGTCAAGATGCTTCCTAGGCAGGGACGTATTTCACCCCGGCTCGACTGCCCGCCCTTCATTGAAAAATAACGGTCACACCGGAAAGTACTTGACTGGAGCGCCGGCCTGGTCTTATTTACCAGCAGTCACCCAACATTAGGCCTTTAAGGAACGATAGAATAACAAAACGAGGGAGGTGTTTCATGTCAAAACCGCGGCCTTGTTTACTGCTGGTGGTATGTCTTGGTCTTATCTGCGCCGGAATCGCCCAGGCCCAGGAAACGACCCTGAAGGGGGTCTGTTTTCTGCCCAAGAACAACGCCCTGGCCAGCCAGACCATTGTCTGGGTGGACCAGATAAACAAGGAACTCAAGGGCAAGCTGCAAATAAATTACGTCGGCGGGCCCGAGGCCATACCCGGCCTGCAGTTGGCCGAGGCCGTACGCAACGGCGTGGTGGACGTGGGCTTCGCTCCCACCGCATATTATCAGAACATCCTGCCGGAAGGCGTGGCCTTTACCCTGTCCAAGCTGAGCCCGGCCGAGGAACGCAAGGCCGGCGGCTTCTACGACTGGATGGTCAAGGCCCACGAGAAGATCAACTCCATGTACCTGGGCCGCTGGCTCTGGAGCCCCTTTTATCTTTGGACCAAGCCCGAGGTCAAATCCATCGATAATCTCAAGGGCCTCAAGATGAGGACCGCCGCCTTGTACGACCGGTTCATGAAGGCCCTGGGGATGGCGCCGGTGACCATCGCCTCGCCTGACACCTACACCGCTCTCGAGCGGGGCACCGTGGACGGTTTCGGCTGGCCCTTGCTGGGCGCCCGGGAACAGGGTTGGACCAGGGTGGTCAAGAACGTCGTTGACCATCCCTTCTACAACCAGAACTGCACCATCCTGGTGAACCTGGACAAGTGGAAGACCATACCGGCCGACGTGCAAAAGAAGATGGCGGCGATCACCGCGGCCTTCGAGCCCAAGATGGTGGACCATTTCAAGAAGCTCAACGAGGATGAATGGAAGGAGTTGGAGAAGGGCGGCGTGAAAAGAATCAAGTTCGCCGCGGCCGAGGCCAAGAAGTACCTGGACCTGGCCTACCAGGTGGAATGGGACGAACTGGCCAAGAAGGTTCCCGACCAGATAAAGCAGCTCAAGACGATCACCGGGAACTGAACGATTTAACCGACGGAAAACCAGGCCGTTGTCGTAAGCAGCGCCGGCCCGGCCGGGCGGTCGAAGCCGGGAGGCGCCGTCACGGCGGCGGCCTGGCCGATTTATGACCTCGATCCGACCTCCGGCGGTCGGATCGGCGCAACGGCCAATCAAGGCCGGGCGAGGAGGAATGGCGGTGACGTGGACTCGTTTGGGCCGCTGGCTGGATCGGCTCGAGGACTTCTGCTTCGGGCTGGCCGGTCTCATCCTGGCCTTCATCATCGTTTCGGTCTGCCTGGAGATCGTCATGCGCTATGGTCTGCGGAGTCCCCTGACCTGGGTGATCGAACTGACCGAATACGGCCTGTTGTACCTCACTTTCCTGGGCGCACCCTGGCTGCTCCGAAAAGGCGGCCACGTTCGGGTGGACATACTCCTTATCCACCTGAATAAAACCTGGCGGCGGCGACTGGATATCTTCAGTTCCCTGGTCGGGGTCTGGATAAGCGCGGTCCTGACCGTTTTCGGTTTCATCACCACCTGGGATCACTGGATCAGGGACATCCGCAACGTCACCCTGCTCGAGTTTCCCCTAGGGGCGGTCATGGCGGTTATACCCTTGGGCTCCTTCCTGCTTTTCATTCGTTTCGGGCGATTGTCGGCCGGGCTGCTCCTGGAGGCCGAATCCGATCCGGCCGCGGCGGCGAAAGGAGTGACGCCGTGATCTGGTGGGCGATTCTGCTGATCATATTCTCGGCCCTGATAGTCCTTTTGGCCGCCGGCGTGCCCGTGGGTTTCGCCTTCCTGGCGATCAACATCGTCTGCGTGTACATCATGTGGAACGGGCTGGCCGGTCTCAACCAGCTCATGCTCTCGATCTACGGCTCGGTCACGATTTTTTCCCTGCTGCCGGTCCCCCTCTTCGTGCTGATGGGAGAAATCATCTTTCTCTCCGGTCTGGCCAAGAAACAACTCGAGACCATTGACGCCTGGCTGGGCCGCCTGCCGGGCCGTCTGAGCCTGGTGGCCGTAGCCGGCGGGACCTTGTTCGCCACTCTGACCGGATCGGCCATGGGCGGCTGCGCCATGCTGGGCTCGACCCTGCTGCCGGAGATGGAAAGCCGGGGGTACAAGAAGTCCATGACCCTCGGTCCGATCATGGCCGCGGGCGGCCTGGCCATCATGATCCCGCCCTCGGCCCTGGGCGTGCTGCTGGCCGCCTTGGGCAACTTTTCCGTGGGGCACTTCCTGGTGGCCATAACCGGCCCGGGCATTCTCATGGCCATCCTCTACGCCGTTTATATAATCGTCCGCTGCTCTCTCCAGCCTAACCTGGCGCCCCTTTACGCGCCGTCGCGGATACCGCTTTCGGAGAAGATCAGGAACACGGTCATCTACATCGTCCCCTTGGCCGGCATCATCTTTCTGGTCATCGGCCTGGTCATCCTGGGGGCGGCCACGGCCACGGAATCGGCCGCGGCCGGCGCCGTCGGCTGCTACGTCCTGGTGGCCGCGTACGGCAAACTGACCTGGCGGGTGGTGAAGGAATCGTTCCAGGCCACCTTGCGGGTCACGGTGATGATGTTCATGATCCTGACCGGCTCGACGGCCTTCGGCCAGATCATGGCCTTCAGCGGCGCTTCCTCGGGCCTGATCCAGGTCGTGTCGGGCCTCGACCTGCCGCCCATCATGATCGTGTTCGTCATGCAGATGATCCTGTTCGTCATGGGCTGTTTCATGGAGCCCTTGTCCATCATGATGCTGACCGTCCCGATCTTTTACCCCATCATCCACAACCTGGGTTATTCACCGTTGTGGTTCGGGGCCATCATGCTCCTGAACATGGAAATGGCCACCATCTCGCCGCCCTTCGGCCTGGTGCTGTACGTCATGAAGGCCGTGGCCTCGACCAACACGACCATGACCGACGTTTACAAATCGAGCCTGCCTTTCCTGGCCCTGGACTGGGTGGCCATCGTCCTGATCATGGTCTACCCGCCCTTCGCCCTTTTCCTGCCCGGCCTGATGAGCAACTGAGGTTTGGCGATGATGACAGAAAAGGGAAGACGCCTTCGGCTGGCCGTGGACGTAGGCGGTACTTTCACCGACGTGATCCTGCACGACCCCGAGGAGGAGGTCCTGTCCTCGGCCAAGGTCCTGACCACCCCGTGGGAACTGAGCGCCGGGGTCCTGGCCGGCATCCGGGCCGCCCTGGCCCTGAAGGCCGCCTCGGGAACCGAAGTCCGGGAAATCGTCCACGGCTCGACCACCGGCACCAACGCCCTGATCGAGCGGACCGGGGCCAAGGTGGGCCTGCTCACCACGGAGAATTTCCGCGACGTCCTGGAGATCGGCCGGATCATGCGGCCCGAGGCCGGCCTTTACGATTTTTCCGTGGACCTGCCGGCGCCCCTAACGCCCCGGCGCCTTCGCCTCGAAGCCAGGGAACGGCTGGACGCCGCCGGCCGGGTGCTGGCGCCCCTGGATAGGGCATCCGTGCTCGAGGCGGCCGAGGTATTCGCCCGGGAGAAGGTCGAGGCCGTGGCCGTCTGTTTCCTTTTTTCCTTCTTGAATCCCGCCCACGAAATCGAGGCCGGCCGCCTCTTATCCGAACTGTTGCCCGGCGTGCCCGTCAGCCTTTCCAGCCAGGTCAGCCCCGAGTACCGGGAATACGAACGAACTTCGACCGTGGTCATCAACGCCTACCTGACGCCGATCATGGCCCGGTACCTGGACGATCTCGAAGCGAGGCTCAAAAGGGAACTAGGCCCGGCCCGACTGTTTGTCATCCAGGCCAACGGCGGGTCCGTCTCGGCGGCCGTGGCCAGGCAGAAGGCGGTCACCACGGTGAACTCCGGCCCGGCCGGCGGCGTGGTGGCCGCGGCCTTCTACGGCCGGAAACACAATCGCGCCCGTATCGTCTCGGTGGATATGGGCGGAACCTCTTTCGACATCGGTCTGGTCGAGGACGGTCTTTCCAAGGTGACCACCGAAGGGGCTTTCCAGGGCCTGCCGGTCAAGATACCGATAATAGACCTGCATATCATCGGCGCCGGCGGCGGGTCCCTGGCCTGGCTCGATCCGGGCGGCGCGCTGAACGTGGGTCCCCAGTCGGCCGGCGCCGATCCCGGACCGGCCTGTTACGGCCTGGGCGGCGAACGGCCCACGGTCACCGACGCCAACCTGGTCCTGGGACGGCTCAACCCCGACTACTTCAACGGCGGCCGGATGCCCCTTCACCCGGACTTGGCCGGCCGGGCCGTTTCGAGCCTGGCCGGGAAGATGGGCCTGGGCCTCGAAGAAACCGCCCTGGGTATAATCAAGGTGGTCAACGCCAACATGGTCAAGGCCATCGCCTCGGTCACGGTTCAAAGGGGTATCGACGTCCGGGAGTTCTCGCTGCTGTCCTTCGGCGGCGCGGGCGGCGTCCACGCCGTGGACCTGGCCCGGGAACTGGGCCTGGCCGAAGCCGTCATTCCGCCCCTGCCCGGCACTTTCTCGGCCCTGGGCCTGCTGGTGACCGAAACCAGGCACGATTACGTCACCGCCCTGGGAGGTCTCAGGGTGGACCGAGCCGATCCGCGCGGGTTGGAAGTCATGTACCAGGCCATGGAAGCCAAGGCCGCGGCGGACCTGGCCGAGGAAGGCTTCGAGGCGGCGAGAACGAGGTTGGTGCGTCTGGCCGATCTCAAGGTTCTGGGTCAGACCTATGAACTGACCCTGCCCTGGCCCGGAACCGAGCCGGTGGATGGGCCGGGGATCGAGGCCCTGGTCGCCGCCTTCACCAACCTGTACCGGGAGCGTTACGCCTTTTTCTATGAGGGTGAGGCCATCGAACTGGTCAACCTCCGGGTCTCGGCCTTCGGCCTGAACCAGCCGGTGACCCTGCCCGGGAGCGAGCCGGCCGATCCGGACCCCGGACCGGCCCTGAAGGCCCGACGGCCGGTCTTTTACGAAGGAGTTGGCTTCTTGAACAGCGCCGTTTACGACCGTTCCCGGCTGGCGCCGGGCATGAAGGTCCCGGGACCGGCCGTCATCGAGGAGGAGACTTCGACCACGCTCCTGCCGCCGGGATTCACCGCCGAAGTGGCCCTGGATCAAGGCCTGATCATCCCTCTCGGAAATACGGCCGAGGACAGGCCATGACCGACCTCATCACCATGCAGATCATCCGTTACGGCCTCGAACAGATCGCCGACGAAATGGGCTATACCCTGGTCCGGACCGGCCGTTCGACCATCATCACCGAGATCAAGGACATCTCCTGCGTCATCACCGATCCCCTGGGCCAGACCGTGGCCCAGGCCCACCATAATCCCAGCCTGCTGGCCGGCTTCGAAATCACCATGAAGGAACTGACGGCCGAGTACCGGCCCCGGGACCTGGCCGACGGCGACGTCATCATCACCAACGATCCTTATCGCGGCGGGCAGCACATCATGGACCTTTACGCCGTCGCGCCGGTCTTCCATGACGGGGCGCTGAGGGCTTTCGTGGGCAACATCACCCACCACACCGACCTGGGCGGCGTGGCCGGCGGGGGCGTGGCCGGCGGCATCCGGGAGATTTATCTCGAGGGCCTCCGCCTGCCCCTGGTCAAACTGTACAAGGCCGGGGTGGAAGACCGGGAGATCATGGGCATCATCGCCAACCAAATCCGGGTGCCGGAAAAAACCCTGGGCGACATCCGGGCCCAGGTGTCGTCCCTGAAAGTCGGCGTCGAGCGCCTGCGGCGTTTCTTCGACCGGCACGGGCCGGAAAAGGTCGAGCGGGCCTGGGGCGACCTGCTGGATTTTTCCGAACGCCGGATACGCCTGGGTTTGAGCCGGATTCCGGACGGCGAGTATTCCGGCCGAGACTTCATTGACGACGACGGGATCAACGATCGGCCCATCCGGGTGGCCGTGACGATCGGAATCGAGGGCGACCGGGCCGTGGTGGACCTGAGCGACTCTGACCCCCAGGCCGAAGGCAACACCAACTCGACCCTGGCCAACACCCACGCCGCGGTCTATTACGTCCTGATCGCCCTGGTGGACCCCCAGGTCCCGCCCAATTCCGGATGCTACCGGCCCATCCGGGTGATCGCCCGGCCGGGCAGCGTGGTCCACCCCCTGCCGCCGGCGGCGGTGGCGGCCAGGACCAACGCTTCGCAGAAGATAGTCGAGGCCATGCTGCAAGCCCTGGCGCCGATCCTGCCGGACCGGGTCATGGCCGGCTCCCACGGCCAGATCAGCACCAGCGGTTTCTCCGGCTTCCATCCGGCTACCGGCCGGCCCTTTGTTTACACCGACATCCAGGGCGGCGGCTCCGGGGCCCGGCCCTATCGCGACGGCCGGGACGGCCAGGACAGCCATCTGCCCCGCTTCATGAACACCCCGGTCGAGGCGGTGGAAAGGGAGTTCCCGGTCAGGATCGAACGGTACGGGTTCATCCCCGATTCGGGCGGCGCCGGCCGGTACCGGGGCGGCCTGGCCACCCGGCGGGACATTAGAATCCTGGCCGACCGGGTCAGCTTCGCCCGGTACGGCGACCGGCAGAAATTTCCGCCGGCCGGGCTTTTCGGCGGCTTGTCCGGCGGCGTCGGTACCTTTATCCTTAATCCAGGTACATCGGGTGAGCAACGGCTGGCCTCGAAAGGCCTGGACGTCCTTAAGCGCGGCGACCTGGTCAGCCTGCGCCTGCCCGGCGCCGGCGGCTACGGCGATCCGCTCGAACGGGACCTCGAGGCCCTGGAAAACGACCTGCTCGACGGCAAGATATCGCCGGAAAAGGCCGCCGCGGATTACCTGGTCGCCGTCGATCCGGCCACGCGGCGGATAGATCGGGAAAAGACAACGGTCCTCCGGGCCGCCCAGGCCCGGCGGTCGGATCATCAGGAGGAGGCATGACCGATTTCCAGACCAAGGCCGGACCAGGACCTTTGTCCGGCTTCAAGGTGGTTGAATACGCCGTCTTTCACGCCGGCCCGGGCGCCGCGGCCATATTAGGCGACCTGGGCGCGGACGTGATCAAGGTCGAAACCGGCTCGGGCGACCCGGTGCGGCACTGGAAAAAAGTGGCCGGTTTCGACATGTCGCTGCCCGATGGGGAGAGTTTGCTGCACCAGCTCTCCAACCGCGGCAAGAGAAGCATCGGCCTGGACATCAAGCGGCCCCAGGGCCGGGAGGCTTTCCTACGCCTGGTCCGGCAGGCCGACGTCTTCGTGACCAACCTGAGGCCCGGCACCAAGGTCAAGTTAGGCATTGATTACGCCTCGCTCTCGAAGGTCAACCCGGACCTGGTCCAGGTGAGCGTCTCGGGTTACGGTCCGGAAGGCCCCATGAGCGATTTGGGCGCGTACGATTCGCTGGGACAGGCCGTTTCCGGCCTGATGCACCTGACCGGTTCCGAGGAGCCGCAATTGATCCACCTGGGCGTCCTGGACCAGTCGGTGGCCATCGTGGCCAGTTACGCCGCGGTCACGGCCCTGCTGGCCAGGGAGCGCCGGAAGATCGGCCAGGAGGTTCACGTCTCGCTGTACGGGACGGCGGTCTGGATGACCTACTGCAACCTGATGCTGGAAAACGTCCTGAACATCGACCCGGCCCAATCAGGAGACCGCACTCATCACTCGCCGCTGCGCAACCGCTTTCGCTGCGGCGACGGCCGCTGGATGATGAGCACCAACCACCCCGAGGATCAGTATTGGCCGGTCCTCTGCCGGGCCGTGGGCCGGAGCGACTTGATAGACGATCCTCGCTTCGCCGAGGCTTCGAGCCGGGCCGAGAATTGCCCCGAGCTGGTGGCCATATTCGACGATATTTTCGCCAGGAAAACGCGGGACGAATGGACCGGCCTGCTCCAGGCCCAGGGACTGCTGTTCGTGCCCATCCGCCGGACCTCCGAACTGAAGTCAGACCCGCAGGCCCTAGCCAACGGCTATATCGTGCCCTACGATCACCCGGTCATGGGCCAGGTTTTGTTTCCGGGCTTTCCCTGGCTCTTCGGCCGCAGCCGGGCCGATACCAGAAGTCCGGCCCCGAACCTGGGACAACACACGTGGGAAATCCTCCAGGAAGCCGGTTATTCCGAGGCGGAAATCGAGGCCCTTCTAACCGCGAGGGTCATAACGGGCACGGACCGACCGGCCTCAGACTAAAAACAGGAGAAGCGGATGGCTGAAAAACCATACATTATTGACGCCTGGCTGCAGCACCCGAATATGGCCTTCGCCAACCATGACATGTTCGCCTCGCTGCGACGCTGGACCAAGACGGAAAAACTCACCGAGCCGATTCCCCTGGAATGGACCCTGGCCGTGATGGACCAGGGCGGTGTCGGTCTGGGTTTATGCTGCGCCTGGTGGGGGCCGTCCGGCCCGCTCATCTCCAACGACGAGGTCGCGGCGGCGGTCCGGCAATACCCGGATCGCCTGGCCGGCGTGGCCTCGGTGGACCTGTACCGGCCGAGAGAGGCCATCCGCGAACTGAGACGCTGCGTGCGGGACTTGGGTTTCGTGGCCCTCCGGCAAGTGCAGTGGCTCTGGAACCTGCCGCCCACGGACCGATACTACTATCCTTTATATGCCGAGTGCGTCGAGTTGGGCGTGCCGATGTGCTTTCAGGTCGGCCACACCGGGCCCCTGCGGCCGTCCGAGCCCGGCCGGCCCATCCCTTACATAGACGAGGTGGCCATCGATTTTCCGGAACTGGTGATCGTCGGCGGCCACATAGGTTATCCCTGGACCCAGGAGATGATCGCCGTGGCCACCAAGCACGAGAACGTTTATATCGACACTTCCGCGTACACGGCCAAGCGGTTTCCGCCGGAACTGGTCGAGTACCTGAAAACCAACGGCCGCCGCAAGGTCATGTTCGGCTCCAACTACCCCATGCTCACCCCGCGGAAATGCCTGGCCGGGCTGGAGGACCTGGGTCTCGACGAAGAGACCCTGGCCCTGTTTCTGCACGGCAACGCCGAACGGGTCTTCAAGCTGGCCCGGCCGGACCGCGCGGCCGCCTGACCCGGCCGCGGAAAGCAGGGCCGTCCCGCGAAACGCGGGACGTGCGCCCTGGGGGAGAGTGTACGGCTCGGCGCCGCTGAGCGTTCTGTTTATCCCCCTGTAGGGGCGCACAGCCGTGTGCCCACTCTATGGCCAATATGTCCAGACGAACCACAGGATGGAAAAGGCCACGAAGGCCATGAAAGGCAGCATCAGCCAGATGATCTTCTTCAACGGGGCGGCGGCCTGATGAAACCATTCCGGTTGCTGAAAGGAAAAGTGAACGCCCCGCTCGGCGGTCCAACCCAGGTTCCAAAACAGGCCGGCTGAAATATAAACCTGGATTATGCAGATGATATGTACAAATAGCGCTTAGCCATGACATAACTATCTGATATAATGTCTTTAAATTGATTGAGGCGGTAGATTTGGGATGTCTGGTAGTGGTGAAAGGAAAAAAGGGACCTTGAGACCTGATTTCAACAGAAGAATCAAGCTGGATTTTCAGGGTGTATCATCTCTCATCGGACATCGGTTTCCTGTTGCTTCGAGAAATCGATGAGCGTTTCGGGATTGTCGAAGAAATTGCTGATGACCTCTTGGACTCCCGATCAGCGGCGCACACCAAGCACTCCATCGTCCAAATGATTCGGCAACGGGTCTATAAGATGGCCGCTGGTTACGAAGACTGCAATGACGCGGACTTTCTCCGAATCGATCCGGCTCTAAGGCTTTCCCTGGACAAGGATGCTGATTTTGGGGCCAGCCAATCCATGCTTTCCCGCTTGGAGAATGACATTTTGGGCAACGCCGATTAACATCTTTAATTTTAACTATCAGGTAGGCAGTTGGAGTAAACCACGCCGGGTAGTCTGCAAGATCGAGCGGCATCAGGGTGAGCTTTTCCCGAGAGTGGGGTTCATCGGGACCAACTCCAGATTGCCTTCCAAGGAGGTCGTGAAAACGTATAACGGACGAGCGAATGTGGAGAATCGTATCAAGGAAGGCAAGAACACCCTGCGTTGGGACAAGACCAGTTGCCAAATGTTCGATGCTAATCAAGCCCGGCTCAAGATGGGGCTACTATCCTACAACCTGATCAATCTCCTTCGTGAATTCTATATTGAGGGAGAGGATGTTAAGCGCTCAGTGGAATAGTTGATCCGCACAATCGTCAAGGCTGCCTCCCGCGTCTCCTACCATGGCCGTTATTGGTGGGTGCATGTGGCTTCAGCCTTCCCGCTGCGGCATCACTACCAGGCGGTGTTGGGGCATGGCTGACGGGATGGTTTTTGATTGACCGAAGGCTAACGAGGGATTACTATGTTCGTAAATTGGAGAAACGTAACATTTTTAGAGAGTCTGGCGAGAAAAAGTCTCATTTGGATGGAACACGGGTCCCCCGGCACAGACCAAGGCCGGTTCAACAGGCCGAAATCGGAGCCAGAGGCCTTGAAAAACCGAAATTGCGGTGCTTGCCACATAATTCCAGTTTATTACAAAATATTAAAAATAGTAACACTTTAGCTCTTTGAAAAACTAGGCTGCCTTCTTAACCAGTTCAAGCTGAACACGTTTTCTAAGGATGGCGTTTTGGACCATTAGTCTGACGATGTCTATTGGGTTCAAGCCTTGCAGCTTGGCCGTCTGGAATAAGGGCATGAGGATGGCTTGAGTGGCCGCCCCTGGCTGAGAACAATTTTGCTGGGAGATATTGCGGCTGATCACCGACGGTCTGATTTGGCGATCGGCGTGATTGTTATAGGGACTGACCAAGGGATGATCCAGAAAAGTGAAGAGTTCGTTCCGATATCGGACCAGGCGCTTGCGAATTCGTTGGACGTCCGGATCATCGACTTTGACCTCCGCGCCCAATTCGTCTAAGCGGACATAGAGGCGCGCCTTGGCTCGATGGAAATCTTCCGACGTCAGAGACTGCCTCTTCTTGGCCAGGCGGAGGGCGTCTTTGAGCAAGCGAGATAACTGGGTCCGAAACATGTACCAGGCCAGTTCATGGTTGCGCTGGTCAACTTTAACCAGTTCGCTGAACAAATGGTAGAGACATTTCTGCTTGGCCAGGGCAGTCACCTTGTTATAGGCGCCCCAGAAGTCGGTGATCAATATCCCCCGGAAAAGTGTGCCCAGTACTTTCTTGATTACCGGGGAGCCCCGGCCGGGAGTGATAAGAAAATAGCAAAGCTTCTCCGTGGTAAAACACCACAGCCAGTGGGTGATACCGCTCAGCCGCCAACCCGTTTCATCGGCGTTCAGCACGGCGCTATGGGCGACCTGCCGGCCCAAAGCCTCATATTCCGGCTTCAGCCGGAGGGCCAATTTACCCCAGGCCTGAGTCAAGCCACCAGCGCTGACCGAGAAGCCGGAAAAGGTGGAAAGTATCTTAACCAAATTATTCACGCTGACGCCGACCATGTAATGGAGCCAGGCGTTATAAACCACCAGGCGCATACCAAGATTCGAATGGGGCAGCGCCTCGGTCACTATCGGCGTCACGATCTTCTTTCCCTTTCATCCTGTCCAGATTGGACTGAAACATTATACGGCAATGGCCGCACTAGTAGCCATGAATGGTATGCTCCGTCATGCAAGGTCCGGCCGCGCGCAGGTCTTCGATAATGCGCTGGTATTGCCGGACCGGCTTTTTCAGGGCGCTCCCGGAATCAGGGCAACTGGCCAAAACGTTTTCCCGATGATAGGAAATGGCGGAGGTCTTGTTTCGAGCCACTCCCAGGTGGCCTGTTTTCCGGCCGGGTTTCTTTTTATGGCCGCGGCGATTCTTTTTTGATAAGTGGGAACCATGCCCGAGGGCGCGGTAGGTTCCGGCGGAGTAGTCAATCGGTCATACTTCTCCGCCTTCTCCGCCAGGGTGAGGATATTCTGGATAGCCTCCTCTCGCCCCTGGTTCAGAATGGCCTCGGCTTCGTCTCTGGTCATCCCCACGGCTGCCCTACCTGTTTGTCTCGTAGGGGTTGTCAACCGACTCTATATTTAAATGATACTTAATTATATATCATTTAAACCAATTTAATTCAAGCTTTTTCAAAAGGTTAAAGTGTAACGAAAAATAATATGGAGAAATGGCAATGAATAAGAGTAAAAATATCAATAAAACATCGCCTCCTCAACCATCTACGCTTGAAGCCAAAGAAGATTTAAACGTGGACGTTAAGGTGGGGATTCTCCACACAATCGCAGATGCAATTTATGCGACTTCAACTGGTAAGATTCGGGAGGCAGTGGCAAACGCCATTGATAAGGCTGCTACATTGATTATTATTCTTGTAGATCAAACTCGAAAATCCATATGTCTCTTCGATAACGGCTCTGGGATTACTAGAAAACGTTTCCAGGAAATTTTTGAGAGTATCGGATACGGAATGTTGAAGCATGAACCGGAGAAGAAGCTTTCCTATTTCGGCCTTGGTCTTATGTCAATTTTTCAATTGGGTAACAAAGTGAAGATTTTTACTCGTCCTCGGGGTGAAAAAGAAATACACCTTTTGGAAGTAGACACTAGGGCCATTTTCAATAAGAATAACGAAGACAAGAGTATATCTTCGCTAAAAAATTCAATCTTTCTTAAAGGAACGGACGAACCAACCAGACGGTCTTGCACACCTCCGCTCTTGAATGATGCCATCACCAAACAGCTTTTAAATGTTTTAACCAGCTTTACTGAAATCGTTATTGAGGATGTTAAGAGCGAGGAGATCGATATCATTTGCAGTGACGAATTCGTTGAAGAATTGCGAAAAGTGCTCCCTTTAAGGATCCAAGAAGATGAACCTTTCCTAAAGCGGATTACCGGTAAGAAAAGCAAGGAAATAAGGAAGATACTAGAAAATAAAGAGTTTTGTAAAACAATAGATGTGTTTTTTGGAATTCAAGAAGAAGAAAAAATCGAACAACTTTGGAAATACTTCCCAGGATTCAGAAGTGATTTAACCTTTCCGGATGACAACGTTTATGTTGGCATTGAGCAGGAGTTCGCATACTACATTATTCACTCTGTGGCTGTAGACTTGCACAGAAGTCAAGATGTTGAGAAAGAGAGTGGATTTTGGATTCGTAATCAGAATTTTCTCGTGAAGAGCGCCGATTTGTTGGAGAGACCTGGTCCTGGAAGAAAAATAAAAACTATTGACGAACCTATCAAAGCTTGGGTTTTTGGGGAAATCTTTCATAAAGATATGAATGCATTTCTAACTGTTTCACGGAATGATTATTTATTTGAAAAAGGTGAATTTAGGAACTTTCGAGATAAGTTGGTCAACATTGTAAGTCCATTGAATCAGGAACTTCGTAACATCTGGAGAAAAAGAAAAAGCATTGTTGAGGGACTAGTTGAGCCTTTTTTAAAGCTTACTGAACGGGATGGGGCAATAAAAAAGACAGAAAATAAGCTCCGTGATATTGTTTGTAAGGATTTGGGGGAACAAGAGTTTAAGAAACAAATATTCGAACGGCTCAGGCAGTCACGCAACCCCAGAATAGAAAATAAGAATTATCGCGTTGATCTTATCCTCAGTCAGAATAAGGACCCCATCACTTTGGGAGAGGATGAAAATGCCATTGTGAAGATTGACCCCTCCTTAAAAGATAAGATTCAATTCTTTCAAATTACATGGGATGCAGAGAAGAAAAAAGTCCTCGCTTCAATTTCACCAGGCCTCTTTGAACCGAAGGAAACTGTTTTCCTTGGTGAAACGTTTCAAGTGCTTTTTGTGGTACAAAAAGAGGAAGATCCAGGGGTAAGTATCAATGTTGACGAAAAAATGATCTATATCAATCCGTTTAACCAAGAAATGATTCATTACAGTGTATCCATCTTCGACGTATACGTTGCTCTTCAAATCGCGAACGCACTTTCTAAAACTAAAGACGAGTTGGTGAAAAATGTTCTTGCCTTGCTTGGAGCAAGTTCCCCAGTAACTACAAGATATGTCACTCCTCTTGGTGATGATCTACGAAGGACAATCGAGCTTGCGCGGGCAGGAGCTTAAAATGGCGGAAACACCGCCAGAAGTTCGAGGGACAATCTACTCCCTGTTGGTCTTTGTCGATATTGTTGATTCATCGAAGTACAGCACTGTGCTAGGCTATAAGGAATACGCAAGACGACTCCTGGACTTCCAAAATACTTTTGAGAAGCTTGGCAAAACCTATTTTCCAGATCCAGTGGATCGTTCAAGGGAGTACTGTTTAGTCAGGGCACGGGGCGATGAAGGGATCCTTTTTTATGCAACGACCCAACCGAATTTCTCGGAGCTGGTTTTTCGTTCGATAGAATTTATTTATCACTTGAAGGGTCGCCTTAGATTCGGGATTGATGAAAAGAATGAAGGAAGTACCTCACCACGCCGTATGGGTTTAGGAGCAGGCATTCATGTAGGGCAGGTAGCTTTTGCTATTAAGCAAGAAAATAGTCGGTCAATAATTGACCGCTTGGAGGGGTTTTCAATCAACTATGCAAAGCGGGTTGAATCATGTTCCCGCTTAGGAAAGTATTCCCGCGTTTTTTTATCAAAAGAGGCAGCAAAGGTTCTTGAAGACAAACCAGTTGTTCTTTCGCGAATGACAGCACCTATGAAGGGCATTGAGGAGAGTACCGAAGTCTTTGAAGTACAGGCAGGCTTATTTAGTGGCGTTAAGCTCGATCCAAGCGATCCTGAAGACGAGTATCTGCAATCCAGGGTTAATAGCATCGTCGATCGGCTAATAGAAATGGAAGAGCCTTGGATCAAGTCACTTGCGGTATCTGTCTTGGACTATTTACTCGGCCAGTCTCCTGTAAGTGCGCGGAGGCAGGAGTATAGAAATCTTCAGCTAAATCTCGCATGGCACAGTTCCATCGAAGACGACCCCATCCTTCTATATGTGAGAGCAAGGGACTTTTGGGAAAAGAAGAAATATACTCAATATATTAGGTATCTGAGACAGATACTCCAAGACCATCCTGAATTTGTTCATGCCAGGAAAAGAATGATTACTGCGTGTTGGGCAATCACAAAAGGCAGAGCAGAGCCGGCAGATAAAATCTTTGCACGCGATATGGCTCGAGAATTCTTGGACCATTTCCCCCAATTCCTAACCGCTGCGGAAAAGAAGGAGTTTCAAGCCCTGATTAAGAAAGCAGAAAGTAAGGTCAAGCGTGAAAAGGGGAAATAGAAAGAATCATTTATCTCTTCAGTTTTTTATCATACTCATATATCTCATACAGTTTTGAAACAAACTGCTTGGCCGTTTTGCCATAGATTGATAGAAAAGACTCCTGACTTTCAGTGATCATCCCTTTCCGATAATAGAAAATCAGGCTTAATTTCAATGCACGAAGAAGAGCCGTGTTCCAATGGGGCCCGGGGAATTTGGTTTGTGAGGGAATGGCTTTCCGGTATTCCATTGGAAATGCTAAGGCACCGTTGCGATTCAGAAGTGAAATCCGGTGGTAGAAATCTTCCGGGGTATCCGTAAAATTGTAAAGAACATACACTCGGATTTCACTCCTCGAATATTTCTTCGCTAGTTTGATTGCTCGTAAAACATGGGCTTCAGAATCGATGTCATCAAACGCAAAACGAATAGGGTCTATCTTGAACGTTGCCAATTGTTTGGCCACTGCTTCATCGTATAAGCGTGCGTCCAATCCTTGATTGAAATCTACAATTTTCCCCAGTTTTTTAATCTGTTCGCAGTCCTTAAGAAAATTTGGGGAAGCCAGCCAGTTGTTATCCCAGAATACGATTCTTGGGAGGGCTATGCTGACGTCTCGCTGCCAGTCCTCTCGAACAGTGAACTCTGGCTCGTGTAATTTCACCGAACAGAAACGGCATCGCCGAGGGCACCCCCTGGAGGCAAATGTTATGGAGGCATTGATTTTCCGCTTGAATGATAAGGAGTAATCCGGAGCACAGCGTTCAGCTCCATCCATCAACCCAATATGTGGACTAATGCCGGTACTCTTCCTGATGTAGTCGGGGAGTAAAGACGTCGCTATCCCTCCAACAAGTACCTTCTCTCTTGGAAACTTATCCGAATAAAACTGTATAGATTCGACGACTTTTTTCAAATCCCATGTGAATAAGCTTGTGATGTAAATCGCGGATGGTCGAGCGATCCCCTGGGGTATTTCATTACCTACGACTCCAAATACCTTGCAGCCTTTGTGTCGCTTCTTCAGCATAGTTGCGATTTTCATTAGCCCCACGGGAGGATAGGGCGTTTTCGCAACCGGCTCGACAAGAATGAATTGTTTAGTGGCTTGGGCCATGTCTATGTATTCCTAAAAGCTCGGGGGCTCCGCATTTTTAGGCAATGATCGAAGTCATTCCAGATATATCCGGCTCCTCTCGCTTATTTTCCTTTAAAAGGTCATTGGCAAATAAATCGGACCTGAGGTCATCCATTGTAACCGGTCATTAATATAAATGATATCCTGACCTATTGTCTACAAGTATTTCGGGCAATGGGCATTTAACACCTGAAAATATCAGCATATTTTGGGATATACCAAATAAAGCGTCGAAGAAATCATCAGGTTGGACCACCAACTCAGCGGATAGACGCCGTCGCGCAGGAGTATATAGCCATCATAAAACCAGGAAAACGAAAACAGTCCCAGGCAGACGGCCACATAAACGGCGCTGCCGGTGCTTTTACCTTTGAAAGCCGATAGATGGTCCCGACGGACCACGGGGCCGTAAAATAGGTCAATACGCCCATGCCGATCGCGTCCGCGTAGTCCCAGGTGGGATCGCCGGAAACAGGCGCGACCGCGGCTAGGCCCGTGACCGCGAGAATAAAAGTGCCTAACTTCCAGGGCTGAACCAGGAATTTAAGATATGAAGCGTCCAAGAGGCCCAATTCACGCCTCTTCCTGAACAGGACGATAAAGGCCGCGCCCAAGGCGATCAGCCAGGCGATCAGATAAACTCTAGTCACGGATTTTTGTCGCTAATCACCCATCGCTTTGGTCATTGAAACAACAAACCTAAGGCTGAGGCGTATAAAGCCCCAGATCCGTCGCTTATTATCAATCTCAAGCCCCAATAGCTTGAGGCGGCTCGCCAGGTCTGGTAGGATTATTCGGCTTTCAATTACCGTCATCGAAAGTAAATACGCTCAGACCCTGAAAAGTCAATATTATTGATAAGGTTACTCACTTGAAACAGCGATGAGGCCTGAAAATGAAAGCGCACGTATTGCAGCATGTTCCCTTTGAAGACATCGGCAGCATGGCCTGGTGGCTCAAGGATCAGGGAGCGGACTTGAGTTACACCCGTTTTTTCGAGAACCCCGCTCTCCCGAAGGTGAACGGCCTCGATCTGATCATCGTGATGGGCGGACCCATGAGCGTCAACGATGAACTGACCCTGCCCTGGCTCGGCCCGGAAAAGCAGTTCATTCGCGAGGCCATCGGGCAAGGGACGCCGGTGCTGGGCGTTTGTCTGGGGGCGCAACTCATCGCCGGCGCCCTGGGGGCCCGGGTCTACCGAAACGCCCAAAAGGAAATCGGGTGGTTTCCGATCGAGGCCACGCCGGGCGGAAAGGATGTTTTTCGCTTCCCTCCCCAATGTACAGTTTTCCACTGGCACGGCGAAACCTTCGATCTTCCCGATCGATCCGTCCGGTTGGCCGGAAGCGCGGCCTGCGCCAACCAAGCCTTTCAGCTTGGGCGGCGGGTCATCGGTTTGCAGTTCCATCTCGAAACGACCCCGGAGAGCGCCCGGGCCATTATAGACAACTGCGGGGACGAGTTGATTCCTGGGACTTACGTCCAAACCAAGCCTGAACTGCTGGAAGTCCCGCAAGCCGCGTATACCGAGATCAACAGGCTCATGGACGAGGTGCTGGCCTACATCACCGGCGCCTCGGTCTGACCGGCCGGGGCGCCCGGCCAAGCCATCTTGCCCGGCTTCAGGTTAATTTCATATTAATATATCGTCTAGCCAAGATTTAAACTCGACGATCGACCCGGCCTCCGGTCCGAAACTCCGCCTCGGGAGAACTAACCCGGTTGACGGAAAGGAGCCCCGCGACATGGATTTCTCCAGACCCTGGCAGCGTCACTACGATAACGACGTGCCCCTGACCATCCGTTACCCTCGAGTCCCGGCCCTGCACCTGAAGGACGGCTTACTCCGGACCGGCGATATCGCCGTCCGGGACCAGGACGATTATTTCTTCATCGTGGATCGCAAGAAGGACATGATCATCGCCGGCGGGTATAACATCTATCCCCGGGAGATCGACGAAGTGCTGTACCAGCATCCCAAGATCAAGGAGGCGGTCACGGTGGGTCTCGCCGACGCGTACCGGGGCGAGACGGTCAAGGCTTACATCGTGTGCCAGGAGGGCGAGCCCTGACCGAGGCCGAAGTGCTGGCCTTCTGCCAGGAGAAGCTGGCCGCTTACAAAAGGCCCAAGCTGATCGAGTTCCGCGCCGCGTTGCCCAAATCGGGCGTGGGCAAGATTCTGCGCCAGGCCCCGCGGGCCGAGGAGGAAGCCAAAGCCGGGAAGCAGCCTCCGGCCCGGAATCAAGGCGAAGGTTCGATCTTGACGCCGGCATGACTTGGCTGATAATATTGAAAGATAATAATGATTTTAACGTGTTCCCTTGCGGTTGAGGGGAGAGGGCCGGCGGAAGGAAGGCTTTGTTTCCTGGGAAGAAGCCAAGAAAGAATTAGGATTATAGCCGCATGGCTTATCAGGTCTTGATTTCCAGGAGGGCCTTGCTTTTTCTTGGTCGGCTGTCGGAGAACGTGATAGCTCGGTCCTGAATTTCTAATTGGAGGAAATCCCATGCCGGAAAAAAGCCTGTACGTGCGGTTGGCCGAAAGCGTCGGCGCGGGCGGTTCGCCGCTGATCCCCCGCATCTTCCAGTTAATGGCGGACGAAGACGAAGCCAGGGTCCTGCTGGCCGCCTCGCCGCCGGCCGCGGCCGAGGAAATAGCCGCCAAAACCGGCCTGACCGCGGACAAAGTCAGACCGATGCTCGAGGGTCTGTTCGCCAAGGGTCTGGTCTTCACTTCGGTCAAGCCGGACGCCACCCGCTATTACCGGGTCCGGCACGTCCTGCAGTTCCATGACGCCACGGCCATCGGCGACCCGCCGCGGGAGGTGTTGGACCTCTGGAAGGAGTTCATGGCCCGGGAATGGTCCGGCTATCTGGACCAGATAACGCAGTTCCTGCCCGGTCCTCCGATTCGGGTCATACCGCTTAAAATCAGCCTCACCCCGCAAACGCAGGTCATGGCCTTCGACGACGTGGACCAGGTCATCCAGGGGGCCAGGCGCCTGGCGGTGACCAAGTGTTCGTGTCGGGTCATTGACGGCGCCTGCGGCAAGCCGATCGAGGTCTGCCTGCAGATCAACAAGGCCGCGGATTACAACATCCAGCGCGGCACCGGACGGGAACTGACCAAGGAAGAGGCCCTGGAGATTATCAAGAAAGCGGAAGAGGCCGGCCTGGTCCACGTGGGCGATAACAGCCGATCTCTGGACCGGGTCATATGCAACTGTTGCGGCGACTGCTGCATGAACTGGCCCGGGCCGCGGGACAAGCCGGTCAAATTCGTGGCGCCCAGCCGGTTTACGGCCGCCGTGTCAGGCGATCAGTGCACGTCCTGCGAAACCTGCGTGGAAGCCTGCCCCTTCCAGGCGATAGCCATGACCGGAGAAAACGAAACGGCCCTGGTGCTGGCGGACAAGTGCATGGGCTGCGGCGTCTGCGTGGCCGCCTGCCCGGTGGAAGCCATCGCCCTGGTCGAAACCAGGCCGGAAGCCCACGTCCCCGCCGGCCCGAGCGTGCACTAGCCGGCCGGCCTCTTGAGGCCGGCGATCAGGCCGGCCGCCAGCAGCGAGAGGACGATGAAGCCGCCGTAGGCCAGGTCATAGGAGCCGGTCAGGGAAAAACTCTGCCCCATCATCAGGTAGCCGAAACCTTGCAGCCCCAGAAACAAGATCAGAAAGCGATAGACCTGCGGGAACTGGCTTCGGCCGAAAAGATCGGCCGCCAGGATGGGATAGGTGGCCATCATGCCGCCGGCGGCGACGCCGAAGACCAGCATGAACAGAACCAGGGCCGGCGTTCCGCCCGGCCATAATCCCAGCCCCAGGCCGACGGCCTGGGCCAGCATCAGCACCGCCACCACCCGCCGCGGTTCAGTCCGGTCGCATAACCATCCCCAAAGATACTTCCCCCCGGCGGCCAGCCCGGCCACCAGCACGGTCAAAGTCATGGCCGTGGCCTGATCGAATCCTTGATCCTGAAAACGAGGCGCCAACTGGTACATGACTCCGGCGCCGACCATCATGGCCAGGGCATAGGCCAGGCCCAGGCGCCAGACGGCCGAACAGCCCGCGGTCTGCCGCAGGGTCCATTCCGGTCCGTCCCACAGGTCAAGGGCGCGAACCGGCATTCGGGATTCCGGATCGAGTCCGGCCGGCCGGGGTAAGCCGTCCGGAAGCAGACCGCAGGACTCGGGCGAAGTCCTGGCCACCAACCCGGCCACGGGCCCGACCAGCAGAATCAAGACGGCGATCCAGGTAAAGGCCATTTCCAGGCTGGTATGGCGCAGGAGAACCAGGGCCAGGTAGGGCAAGACCACGCCGGACAAGGAAATACCGGTCGTGGCCAACCCCAGGGCCCGGCCCCTGTTCCGGACGAACCAGTTGGAGACCATGACGTTGGCCACCAGTCCGCCCATGGCCCCGTGACCCAGGTAAAGCAGGATGTAGAAGAAGTAAAAGAGGCCGATCTCCCGCACCCGGCCCATCTGAAAGAAGCAGGCGCAGGAGACCACCGCTCCCAGGGGCATCAACCACCTGGGCCCCCAGCGGTGAAAAACGGTTCCGTAATAAAATTGGGCCGCCAAACCGAAAAAGTAGCCCAGCATGGGCGCAATGTTGATCTGGGCCCTGGTCCAGCCCCTGGCCTCGCAGAGAGGCAGCATGAAAGCATTGAATATGTAAAACGAGGTTCCGGTGGACATGAAGTTGCCCAGGAAGGCCACGGCGACAATATACCACCCGTAATACAGTCCCCCGGCGGGACGGCCGCCGGCGTCCGCGCCATTAAATCCGATTCCGATCCCGCTCATTATCGCCACCGTGCAATCGAATACGGAATGGCCTCTCCGCCGGACCGCCCCGGCCTCGGGCCGGCCTTCAGGTCATGATTATACACCACCGGCCGGCCGGCCCTCTCCCCCCCCAAAAAAAAACGGGCGGAGTCGCTCCCCGCCCGCTTTTTCCAAGGAATGAATCAACTGTTCATGGAATTCAGGAAGTCGTCGTTGCTCTTGGTCCCCTTCATCTTGTCCAGCAGGAACTCCATGCTGTCCACGGGCGTCAGAGGCGCCAGAAGTTTCCTCAGTATCCAAACCCGGTTCAGTTCCTTTTCCGTAAGCAGAAGTTCTTCTTTGCGCGTGCCGCTGCGGTTGATGTCAATGGCCGGGAAGACACGCTTGTCCGCCAGCTTGCGGTCGAGATGGATTTCCATGTTGCCCGTGCCTTTGAACTCTTCGAAGATGACTTCATCCATCCGGCTGCCGGTGTCTACAAGGGCCGTGGCCATGATGGTCAGGGAGCCGCCCTCCTCGATGTTCCGGGCCGCGCCGAAGAAACGTTTGGGCCGGTGCAGGGCGTTCGAGTCCACGCCGCCGGAGAGGATTTTGCCCGAGGGCGGGACCACGGTGTTGTAGGCCCTGGCCAGACGGGTGATGCTGTCCAGGAGGATGATGACGTCCTTCTTGTGTTCGACCAGGCGCTTGGCCTTTTCAATGACCATTTCCGCCACCTGGACGTGCCGTTGGGCCGGTTCGTCAAAGGTCGAACTGATGACCTCGCCGTCCACCGAACGCTGCATGTCCGTGACCTCTTCCGGCCGTTCGTCAATCAGCAGCACTATCAGGATCATGTTTTTATGGTTGGCGGTGATGCTGTTGGCGATGGCCTGCAGCAGCATGGTCTTGCCGGTTCGGGGCGGAGAGACGATCAGCCCGCGCTGTCCCTTGCCGATGGGGGTCAACAGGTCCATTATGCGCATGGAATGGTTCTTGGGCGCGGTTTCCAGCTTGATCCTCTGGTTGGGATAGAGCGGCGTGAGGTTATCGAACAGTATCTTGTCCCGGGCCACCTCCGGGTCTTCGTAGTTACAGCTTTCGACCTTGAGGAGGGCGTAATACCGCTCGTTTTCCTTGGGCGGCCTTATCTGGCCGTGGACGGTGTCGCCCGTGCGCAGGTTGAAGCGCCGAATCTGGCTGGGCGAGACGTAAATATCGTCCGGGCCGGGCAGGTAGTTGGATTCAGGCGCCCGCAGAAAGCCGAAGCCGTCCGGCAGTATCTCCAGGACGCCGCCGCCGTAGATGAGGCCGTTCTTTTCGGTCTGGGCCTGGAGCAAGGCAAAAATGAGCTCCTGCTTGCGCATGCCGGTGGCGCCTTCCACGCCATATTCGCGGGCCAGTGAAGTGAGCTCGCTTATCTTCCTTTGTTTCAATTCCCCGAGATTCATGAGCACATTTGTTCCTTTCAGCGGATGGGGTCAATATAACGACTGATCTCCAGCCGTTCTTCGGCCCGAGGCGAAATCCATCGCCGCCAGACACGACAAGGCGGGCCGATCGTCATAAATAGACGCTGGTTCAGGGTTAAGTGTTGAGGAATAACACTCCTCAGGGTCCAACAGGCGGTTATCGGTCTAAACCGTCACTCCCGGCCTCAAGAGGCTTGGCCCGAAATGATTATGTGGTTTACTAGGCCATGAAAACGATATGCCAAGGATATATTATTTGGAGCTTCCCAAGGCAGGGGTTAGTGCCGTCTAACACTTTACCCGGCTAGATAACCCATCGGCCGCCCTTTGTCAAGTGAATATTCCGGCCCGGCTTATGGATACCCTCCTGCTTGTCCAGGACCTCGATCACTTCGTTCATGTCTCCCGGCAGAGGAGCGGTGAATTCGAGCCGGATCCGGGTGATGGGGTGGTCGAAGCCCAGGCGCTGGGCGTGAAGCATCTGCCTTTTCACCAGCCCGCGCCAGGCCAGGGCCCGGTTCAGGCCCGCCAGGCCGCGGCCGTATACCTTGTCTCCCAGGACGGGGTGGCCGATAGACGCCAGGTGGACTCTGATCTGATGAGTCCGTCCGGTCAGGAGTTCCAGCCTCAGCAGGGAAACGCCGACTTCATATTGCCGCAGGACTTCATACTTGGTCAGGGCTTCCCGCCCGCGGCGGGAACGGACCGACATCTCCTGTCGCCGAAGGGGATGGCGGCCGATGGGGGCGTCAATCTGGCCTCGATCCAGCCGCGGTCGTCCCAGACACAGGGCCAGATAATTCTTTTGGACGCCCCGGCTCTTGAAATCGGCCACCAGACCTTTGAGGGCCGGTTCGGATTTGGCCACCACCATAACCCCGGAGGTGTCCTTATCCAGGCGGTGGACCAGACCGGGCCGGAGTTCGCCGCCCACGCCTTTGAGATCGGGACAGGCGGCTAAAAGACCATGAACCAGGGTTCCGGTCCGGTGTCCGGTGGCGGGATGGACCACCAGGCCGGCCGGCTTGTCGATCACCACCAGGTCCGCGTCCTGGTAGAGCAGGTCGAAGTCGACTTCGGGTTCGGGGATGAGCTGGCTTGTAACCGGCGCCGGAACAATCAGGCGGACGGTCTGACCGGACTTCAGCCGCCGGCTGGCCTTGACCGCCTGGCCATCCACCAGGATCAGGCCCTGCTGGATCAAAACTTGTATCCTGGCCCGGGATAAGTCGGCGGCCCGGCCGGCCAGGAAAAGGTCCAGCCGCCGGTCTTGTTCAGCCTCGGTGACAACGAAGGTAAGGGTTTGGTCCATCAGGCCGGCAGGGAGTCACCTGGAAGTTTTGATAACTGCGCGAACTTATTGGCAAGAAACATTCCGGCCCCGGGTAAGTCGGACTTGGCTCAGGTCTGGCCCTTCGAATTGACGAAGATGGTCATAATCTCTTTTTCGACCTTGGCTTCGGATTGTTTCCTGGCCACGGAGATTTCCTTGACCAGCAGGCTCCGGGCCATGTCCAGCATCTTCCGTTCGCCGAAGGAGAGTTCCTTGTCTCTTTTCAACAGGGACAGGTCCCTGAGGACGGCGGCCACTTCGAACAGGGAGCCGGTCTTTATCTTCTGCATGTAATCGCGGTAGCGCCGATTCCAATTGTGCGTTTCGACCGTAACTTCGGTTTGTTTAAGTATTTTAATTATTTCAGGTACTTGATTGCGGTTTATGATCTGGCGCAACCCCACGCTGTCCACGTTCTGGGTCGGGATCATGATGATCATGTCGTTGTCCAGAATGCGCATGACGAAAAAGTGTTGTATCGCGCCGGATATGATCTTGCTCTCCATACCTTCGATCCGGCCGACGCCGTGGGCGGGATAGACGGCCATGTCTCCCACCTTGAACATTACAATTACCCTCCCTTGCGCCTATATCAATCATATTATTATATACCTAATTTCACAAAGACGCCAAGAAAAAACCCCCACCCCCGACTCCCCCTAGGCAGAGGGTTCAGGGCCAGGGGCCAGGGATCAGGCTGCGCTGGATAAACAGGGGAAGGCCGGATTTCAGGCCAGGCCCGAGGCCCGTCCCGCCGACCTTCACCTTGGTCTAAAACCCGCCCCCGCCTTTATCCGCGGTCGGAGAAGTTGAAGGCGGAGGTGGATATTATGATCTTCCGCCGGGTTAAGGTTGACCGGCGATGGTTCAACTGAACGATCGGACGCGCCGGCTTGAGCCGGGCGCCCGGTCGTCCTGGTCAGGGCCCGCCGGCCCGGTGGTTACTTTTTCAAGACCGGAGTGTCTTCACCCGCCGGGATGCGCATCGAGTAGAAGGACCGGTGGACGAAAATCAAGGCGATGATGGTCAGGATCACGCCGATGCCGATCTTGAGCGAAGTGTTGGTCATGGTGACCGCGATTTCCATGGCCAAGAGGCCGAACAGGGTGGTGAACTTGATAACCGGGTTCAGGGCCACGGAGGAGGTGTCCTTGAAGGGATCGCCCACCGTATCGCCCACGACGCTGGCCGCGTGAAGCGGGGTGTTCTTGGCCCGAAGATCGACTTCGACGATCTTCTTGGCGTTGTCCCAGGCGCCGCCGGCGTTAGCCATGAAGATGGCCTGGAACAGACCGAAGAAGGCGATGGAGATCAAGTATCCGATGAAGAAGTAGGGATTGAAGAAGGCCAGGGCCAGGGCCAGGCAGAAGATGACCACGAAGATGTTGAGCAGACCCTTCTGGGCGTAGATGGTGCAGATTTTGACCACCTCTTTGCTGTCCTTCATCGAGGCCTCTTCTTTGTCCAGTCTGATGTTTTCCTTGATGTACACGACCGCCCGGTAGGAGCCGGTGACCACGGCCTGGGTCGAGGCCCCGGTGAACCAGTAGACGACCGCGCCGCCGGCCAGCAGACCGAGAATGACCTCGGCCTGGACCAGGCTCAGATGGGCCACCACGTTGCCATAGACCCGATCCAGGAGGAGGATGATGCCGAAGACCATGGTGGTGGCGCCGACCACGGCCGTGCCGATGAGCACCGGCTTGGCCGTGGCCTTGAAGGTGTTGCCCGCGCCGTCGTTGCGTTCCAGGTAATCCTTGGCCTTGTCAAAATCAGGCTCGAAACCGAACTGCTTCTTTATCTTTTCCTTGATGCCCGGCCGGGCTTCGATCCGGCTGAGTTCGTAGACCGACTGGGCGTTGTCGGACACCGGGCCGAAGCTGTCCACGGCGATGGTCACCGGCCCCATGCCCAGGAAGCCGAAGGCCACCAGACCAAAGGCGAAGATGCCGGCGGCAAAGGGGTATTGCTTGGGCATCAAGGCCACCAGGGACTGTTCACCGGAGATGGAATAGGCCACGAACATGAGCATCAGGATGAGGGCGCCTTCCCAGAAGGCGGAGAAGTTGCCGGCCACGAACCCGGACAGGATGTCCAGGGAGGCGCCGCCCTGCTTGGCCGAGATGACCACTTCCTGGACGTGACGGGACTTGGTGCTGGTGAAAATCTTGGTGAACTCGGGGATCAAGGCTCCGGCCAGGGTGCCGCAAGAGATGATGATGGACAGGACCCACCACAGGCCTTTAAACTCGCTCGAGGGCAGCAGGATGAAGCTGGCGATGAAGGTCACGACCACGGAGAACAGCGAGGTGATCCAGACCAGGTTGGTCAGCGGTTTTTCGCCGTCGAATTCCTCGACCTGGGCGTACAGGGAGTTGGTCAGGGACTGGTTGATGTAGAAGGAACCCAAGGAGGTCAATATCATCAAGATACGCATGACGAATATCCAGATGATGAGCTGGCCGCAGGCGGTGGGATTGTCCCTGCCCAGGGCCATGGCCAAGAAGGTGATCAGGGCCACGCCGGTCACGCCGTAGGTTTCGAAGCCGTCAGCGGTGGGGCCGACACTGTCGCCGGCGTTGTCGCCGGTGCAGTCGGCGATGACGCCCGGATTCTTGGGATCGTCTTCAGGCAGATTGAAGACGATCTTCATCAGGTCGGAGCCGATGTCGGCGATCTTGGTGAAGATGCCGCCGCCGATACGCAGGGCGCTGGCGCCCAGGGATTCACCGATGGCGAAGCCGATGAAACAGGGGCCGACCAGGTGGGAGGGGATGAAGACCAGGATGCAGATCATGAAAAAGAGCTCGACGCTCACCAGGAGCATGCCCACGCTCATGCCCGAGGTCAGGGGGATGAGCAGGCACTCGAGGGGGCTGCCCTTCAAGGAGGCGAAAGCCGACCTGGAGTTGGCCCGGGTATTGACGCGGATGCCAAACCAGGCCACGCCATACGAGCCGAGGATACCTATGATCGAGGCGATCAAAATGGTGATGACGCCGCCGGCGGACTGGTGGCTCAGAAACCCGAAATAGTAAATGATGCACAGCCCGATCAGGGCCCAGATCAGGGCCAGAAACTTGCCCTGCTGCTGGAGGTACGTCTTACAGGTCTCCCAGATGATGTCCGAGACCGAACCCATTTCGTCCGTCACCGGGATGGCCGCGATCTTTTTGTAAACGTATAAACCGAACAACAGACCGACGGCGCAGACCACCAGACCGACGTACATCAGGGCCACGCCGCTCACCTTGCCGCCGGCGATGGTAAAGTAAACCTTGCTAAAATCCGGCAGCGAGATGTCGGCTTCGCTGGCCAGGGCCGGCGCGGCCGACAGGACCAGGATGGCCGTCAACATAGCCAGGTTGAGAAACCTTAAACCCAATCTCTTCATACTCGTTCCTTCCTTCCCAATAGTTTTATTTGCTGGAGGTTCCCCTGCCGAAAACCTCATGCTCTCGAGTTGGTTCCGCCGGCGCCGGGGTCCGGGTCCAGATCCGGCGGCTCGGGACGGTTATAACGGTTCTGGGCCGCGGTGAGGCCCCGGCTCAGCCAGAGCAAAGTCGCGTCGGCGGCCTTGACCATCGCTTCCCGGAGAAGTCCTTCTTCCGCCGCATCGAACCGTCCCAGCACGTGATCGACCGCGTCGCGTCGTTCCGACGGCCGGCCCACCCCGAGGCGCACCCGCGCGAAATCCCGGGCGGCCAAGGCCTCGATGATCGAGGCCACGCCTTTATGCCCGGCCGGACCGCCGCCGAAGGTCACCTTGATCCGGCCCGCCGTAAGGTCCATGTCGTCGTGCAGGACCAACAGGTCGGACGGTCCCAGACCGTGGTAATCGAGCGCCCGTCCCACCGCCGGGCCGCTCAGGTTCATGAACGTCAGAGGCTTCAACAGGAGGACGGCCACGTCCGCCAGGAGGCCTCGGCCGAACCAGCCGCCGAATCGTCTTCGGTTTAAAGCGATCCCGCCGCGCGCGGCCAGAATATCCAAAGCAGCAAAACCGACGTTATGCCGCGTCCCGACGTATTGTGTCCCAGGATTCCCTAACCCCACCAGAAGCCGCACCAAGTCTCCATGAATGGTAATCCCGCGAAAGCCGAAACACGCCTCTTGCCGAGGCAAGAGAGGGCTGGCCCGCCCGGCCAAGGCGGAACCCGGTGACAGACTTGAAATCCTGCCCTCATACATCCGAACGCCGGCCGGCCCTGGGCCCGGCCGGCCGGCGTTCCTTGATTCAGCGGCGGACTATTCCGCTTTGGCCCCGGCCGCTTCCTCGGCCGCGGCTTCGCCTTCCGCCTCGGCTTCAGGCTTCGCTCCCTTGGGCATTATGACCGTGGCCAGGGCGAAATCGTCATCGTACACCACCGTCATCCCGGACGGCAGCTTCAAGTCGGCCACGTGGATCGAGTGACCCGCGTCCACGGCCGACACGTCCACTTCGATCTTTTCCGGCAGGTCCCTGGGCAAGGCCAGAACGGTAATAGTATGCCTGAGCTGCTGCAACATCCCGCCGCGGTCCAGACCCACGGGCTTGCCCACCAGTTCCACCGGCACTTCCATCTCGATGGGCCGGGACACATCCACTTCATAAAAGTCCGCGTGAATGATGACTTTCTTGACCGGGTCCACCTGGTGTTCCTTGATCATGACCGTCTTTTCCACGGTCTGGTCCCCTTCCTCGATACGCAGCCGGAAAAGCGAATGAGCCCCGCCACCGGTCGTCAGCAGGCTTTTCAGCTCCTTGGTGGGCACGATCAAATGACGGGTAGGCTGCTTGGGTCCGTAAAATACGGCCGGGATCAAACCCTGGCTCCGAAAGCGGCGGGCCGGACCTTTGCCGGCGGCGTCCCGGGTTTGGGCGGTTAATACTGTCTCGAAAACCATTGTTCCTCCAACTTGGTCAAAAATAAATCCATCGCCGGGCCGGTCTAAACGAACAGGGAACTGACCGAGTCCTCCTGGTGGATGCGGCGAATGGCTTCCCCCAACAAAGGGGCCACGGATAAGGTGTGTATCTTCGGGCTGACCTTGGCCTTTTCCGATAAAGGGATGGTGTTGGCCAGGACCACGGAGGTCAGCACCGAGGCGTCTATGCGTTCCACGGCCGGACCGGAAAGCACCGGATGGGTGGCGCAGGCCATGACGGCCCGGGCGCCATGCTTCTTCAAGGCCTCGGCCGCCTGGGTCAAGGTGCCGGCCGTGTCCACCATGTCGTCCACGATAATGGCGGTCTTGCCCTCCACGTCGCCGATGATATTCATCACCTGGGCCACGTTGGCCTCTTCCCGGCGTTTGTCCACGATGGCCATGGATACGCCCAAGCGCTTGGCGTAAGCCCTGGCCCTTTCCACGCCGCCGGCGTCCGGCGAGACGATGATCAGGTCCATAAGTTGTTTATCACGGATATAGTTCAAGAAGACGGGCGCGGCGAAAAGGTGGTCCACCGGTATGTCGAAAAAGCCCTGGATCTGGCCGGCGTGCAGGTCCATGGACAGAAGCCTCTTGGCCCCGGCCACGGTTATGAGGTCGGCCACCAGCTTGGCGCTGATAGGCACCCGGGGCGCCACCTTGCGGTCCTGCCGGGCATAACCGTAATAAGGCAGAACCGCGGTGATGCGCCGGGCCGAGGCCCTTTTGAGCGCGTCGATCATTATTAAAAGTTCCATCAGGTGCTCGTTGACCGGAGTGGAAGTGGATTGGATGATAAACACGTCCCGCCCGCGGACGTTTTCCCCCAATTCGACGAAAATCTCGCCGTCGGAAAAACGCCGGACCTGGGTCAAGCCCAAAGGCAGGCCCAAGTACCCGCATATTTCCTTGCTCAAGGCGGGATGAGAATTACCGGTGACAATTATTACATCGTCGCGCATCATCTACTAACACGGATTTGAATTTTGGCTGGGGCGGCAGGATTCGAACCTGCGAATGCGGGTTCCAAAGACCCGTGTCTTACCACTTGACGACGCCCCAGCGAGGTCAGTGGCCAGGCTCTTATGAAACGCCCAGCGATACGCTGGGTTCCAACCGATCCGCTTCCTCTAACCGCCGGACCCGGGCCGGCCGCACCAGCCACTTTCCCTGGCCGGCGAAGGCCAAATCGTCCGCGGCCCGAGACAAATAGTCCGACCCGTAAAAAAGGCCGAAAACAGTCGGCCCGCTGCCGCTCATCAAAGCGCCGGCGGCGCCGGCCTGGATGAGCCGGGCTTTTATCCGGCCCAACTCCGGAAATCGGGGTAAAACGACCGCTTCCAGATCGTTGCGCAGGTCGCGGTCAATTGTGAAAGAACGCTCATTTAACCCGTTGACTATAGAATTTCGCTTCCCTGTTGTCAACTTTAAATTTTGATACACCCAGGTCGTGGAAAGCTCCCACCCTGGATTGACCAGCAAGAAGCGCCATTCTTCGAGCGGCGGGCCCGGCCGGACCTTATCGCCTATGCCCGAGGCCCAGGCCGTGGCCCGGGGATACAGGAAAAAGGGAACGTCGGCGCCCAGGCTCAAAGCCAGTTCTCTCAGTCTTTCCAGAGTGAGCGGCCGGCCCCAAAACCGATTGAGGCCGAGGAGAGTCGCCGCCGCGTCCGAACTGCCGCCGCCGAGCCCCGCGGCCACGGGAATATTCTTGGTCAGGACGATCTCCACCCCGGGTTTCAGACCCGCGGCTTGAAAGAACAAGCCGGCCGCCCGGTAAACGAGATTACCCTCGCCCGGAGGCAGATTCGCCCCGCGAACTTCTAATTCAATCCCGCGCCGGCCGGGTCTGATGGCCAGGCTATCCTCCCAGTCGAGCTTGACCATCAATGTTTCCAAGAGATGATATCCGTCCGCCCGCCGGCCGACGACGGAAAGACGCAGGTTGATTTTCGCCGGGGCGGAGACGATCAGGGAATCGGGCATGTCCTGGTTTTCCGGTTGTTGGCCCGCCAGGAAAAGATTCTTGGGGTGACCTCGGCCATCAGACACAGGGTCGGGCCGCGGGCCCGCCCGTCTCATGGGCGGGGATAATCCCGTCCCTCCTGGGGCGGGAGACCGCCCCTACGTCATCGGTGATCCCGTCATTTATCGTCGGGGCGGGAGACCGCCCCGACGTTATTGAAAGGATCGTTATTTTATAAACCCAGGCGAAGAAGCCTCCTCCCGCTTACGGTACGGTGACCGTGAAGAACAAGGTGTTGGACCCGCGTTTGACCAGGAACAAGACCGTTTCGCCTTTCTTGGCTTCGCCGGCGATGCGCCGAAAGTCGCTCATGTTCTTCACCGGCTGGCGGTTGATCTCGATAATCAGGTCTCCGGGCTTGAGGCCGGATTCATCCGCCGGGCTGCCGTCGGTAATGCCGGCTATGATCACGCCTTCGGTCTCCTTGAGGCCGAGCCGTTGGGCTATTTCCGGGGTCAGCTCCCGCACGCTCAGGCCCAGATCGCCGGCGCCGCCTGGTTCGGCCGCGGCCAGTCTCTCGTCCTTGAGTTCGGCGATCTTGACGTCGAAAGCCTTTTCCTTGCCTTCGCGGATGACCTTGACCTTGACTTCGGAACCGACCGGCGTTCCGGCCACGATGGGCGGCAGGTCAGACCATTCCTTGATTTCCTTGCCATCGAAATTGACGATCACGTCGCCCCGCTTGAGGCCGGCCTTGTACGCCGGTCCGGTCTCGGGCACGTCGGCCACCAGGGCGCCCTTCTCGGTGCCCAGCTTCAAGGTTTTGGCCAATTCCGGCGTGACTTTCTGGATCATGACGCCCAGCCAGCCCCGGACCACCCGGCCCTTATCCTTGAGTTGCTTGACTATACCTTGGGCCAGATTGGCGGGAATGGCAAAGCCTATGCCCGTTCCGCCGGCCACGATGGCCGTATTGATGCCCACGACCTCGCCTTCCAGGTTGAGCAGGGGACCGCCGGAGTTGCCGGGATTGATCGAGGCGTCGGTCTGCAGAAAGTCGTCATAGGGACCGGCGCCGATGACCCGGCCCCGGGCGCTCAGGATGCCGGCCGTGACCGTGTGATCCAGGCCGAAGGGATTGCCGATGGCCACCACCCAATCCCCGACCTGGACCTTGCTGGAATCGGCCAGGGCCAGATAGGGGAAGGTTCCTTCGGCCTTGAGCTTGATCAAGGCCAGGTCGGTTTTGGGGTCCCGACCCAGAACCTGGGCGTGATATTCTTTCTGGTCCGACAGCTTGACCATGATATCGTCCGCGCCTTCCACCACGTGGTTGTTGGTGATTATCAGGCCGGAGGGATCGATGAGGAAGCCACTGCCCAGGGATCTCTCCTTACGCTCACTGGGCGGCATTTGGTCGCCGAAGAACTTATCGAAAAAGTCCTGGAAAGGATCGGACGGCCCGCCGGGACCCCGGAAGCGAAAGACGCGTCCCGGCCCCTTGACCAGCTTGACCGTGGAGATGTTGACCACCGCGGGCGAAGCCTTGGCCGCCACCTGGGAAAAGGAGGCGGGGATCATCTTGGTCTCGGCCGCCGCCGGCTCGGGCCCGGCCAGGAATACGGCCAGAATCAACGCCAGCAACCAGACGGCCGGCCGGTTGAAACCGGTCAGCCGGAAGGGGTTATTCAAATAAAAAGGTGAATCTTGCATCGTTTATGCTCCTTTGCCCTGGTTAGGTCACTTTCTGACCAGGGCCACGTACTTCAGGCGAAGTTCGTATAATAGGTTGGTCAAAAGACTCTCCTCGTCTTCGCTCAAGTTGCCTCCGGTCTTCTCCTTAAGCATGCCCAGGATGTCAATGGTCTGTTTGGCCAGGGGCAGGTTAAGACAGGTATCGCCGGTTTGGGGATCGGGTATTTCCCCCAGGTGCATCAAGGCGGAGGTGGAGAGAGAAAAAACGAAGGTGGAGAAATTCACTTCCGGCAGGGGCGGCGGTCCGCCGCAAGTCTTTTCGGCCGCCGGGTCGGGTCGAGGCCGGCCGCGTGAGGTCTCGGCCGCCTGGGGTCCCTCCTGGGCGGGCTGTTTTGTCTCTTCTTCTCTCGGCTCGCCGTCCGGGGAAAAGCGGCGCCGATCCTTTACCACGAATTCCTGATCCGACATAGGCACCTCTCCCGTGGTCAGCCTCGACCGCGACCGTGGTCACGACCGATTTTCCGGGAATTATATACCCAGGGGTCAGGTATTTTCAACAGGGGTAAAAATACGGCCGGACGAATCGAGCCGGTAAGCGGTCCTGGAATTGTACCGCCCGCGCTCCTGTTTTCATTATGCGTTGACCGCGTTGACGGCCACGCCGTCCCTCAGGTACCTGATCATCTGGTCGGCCACGGCCACGGCCACGTTGACCTGGGCCTCGAAGGTGGAAGCGCCCAGGTGAGGCGTACAGATGAAGTTGTCCAAGGCCAGAAGCTTGTGTTCACCCGGCGGCTCCACGGCAAAGACGTCCAGGGCCGCGCCGGCCAGCTTGCCGGAGACCAGGGCCTGATACAGGGCTTCTTCTTCCACCAGCCCGCCCCGGGCGCAGTTGATGAGGTACGCGCCGTCTTTCATGCGGCCGATGGTTTCGGCGTTGAAGAGGTTGGTGGTATCCTTGGTCTTGGGCACGTGAACGGTCACGAAGTCGGCCCGGACCAGAATCTGGTCGAAGGAGACCGGCTCGGCGCCCAGTTCCTCGATCTTTTCCGGGCTGAGATAGGGGTCATAGGCCAGCACGCTCATCTTGATACCGCGGCCTAATTCGCCCACGATCCGGCCAATGTTGCCGTACCCGACCACGCCCAGGGTTTTGCCCATGACTTCCCGGCCCTCGAGGGCCTTCTTTTCCCAGCGGCAGGCCTTGAGGGATTCGCAGGCCCGGTATAGATGACGGGCCAGGGCGAAGATCATGGCCACGGTCAACTCGGCGGCCGCGTTCGAATTCTGCCCCGGCGTGTTCATGACCACCACGCCCCTGGCCGTGGCCGCGGCCACGTCAATATTGTCCACGCCCGCGCCGGCCCGGCCGACCACTTTCAGGTTTTCGGCCGCGGCCAGCAGATCGGCCGTGACCTTGGTGGCGCTGCGGACGACCAGCCCGTGGCAATCCTTGATGACGGCCCGTTGCCGCTCCGGAGCGAGCCCCGGCTTTTCCTCCACCTCGAAACCGGCCTCCCGGAAACGGCCGGCGCAAGCTGGATGAGTCTTGTCGCTGATGAGTATTTTCATGGTCTAGCCCCTTCTTCTGACGAACTCCTTCATGAAACCGGTAAGGTCCCTAACGGCTTCCAGGGTCACGGCGTTATAGAGGGAAACCCGGCAGCCGCCCACGCTGCGGTGGCCCTTGACGCCGCCCAGCCCCTCGGCCAGGGCCTCGGACACGAATTCCTTTTCCAGGTCCACCGTGGGCAGCCGGAAGGTGACGTTCATCAGGGAACGGCTCTTCTTCTCGACCAGGGGCCGGTAGAAATTGTGGCTGTCCAGGGCCTCGTACAGCCGGGCCGCTTTCTCGCGGTTGATCCGTTCCATGGCCTCGAGACCGCCTATGGTTTCCTCGATCCATTGCAGCACCAGACCGACCACGTACACGGCGAAGACCGGAGGGGTGTTGTACATCGAGTTCTTGGCGGCATGGCTCTGGTAGCTGACCATGCTGGGCAGATTGACCTTGACCCGGTCCAGCATGTCCTGGCGGATGATAACCAGGGTCACGCCGGCCGGCCCCAGGTTTTTCTGGGCGCCCGCGTAGATCAGACCGAAAGGCTTCACCTCCACGGGCCGGCACAGGGCGTCCGAGGACATGTCCACGACCAGGGGCACGCCGCCGGTACTGGGAAATTCCGGCCACTGGGTGCCTTCGATGGTGTTGTTGGAGGTGAGGTGCACATAGACCGCGTCCCGGGAAAAGTTAATATTCTCCGGTATGTAGGAATACTTGCGATCTTCGGACGAGCCGGCCAGGTGCACCTGGTGGCCCAGCAGCTTGGCTTCCTTCATGGCCTTGGCCGCCCAGGTGCCGGTGTCCACGTAGTCGGCCACGTCGCCGGCCGAAAGGAAGTTCATGGGCACCATGTAAAATTGCGTGCTGGCCCCGCCTTGAAGAAACAGAACCTGATAATCGTCCGGCAGCCGCATCAGGCGTCTGAGCCGGGCCACGGTCTCGTTGAGCGCCCGCTCGAAGACGGCCGACCGGTGACTGATCTCCAGCACAGACATGCCCGTACCCTGGAAATTCAGCAGTTCCTCCCGTATTCTTTCCAGAACCTGGATAGGCAGGGCCGCCGGCCCGGCGTTGAAATTGTGTATTCTTTCGGTCATGTCACCCTCCCCATTGAAGAGCAAAAATCGTAATAGGCGAGTTGAGTATTGTCAATAAAATAAAAAGGCCCCGGGGTCGCCCCCGGGGCCTTGGTCAACCTGAGAGGCTGGAAGTTAGAACTTCAGCATCAGGGTGGTCTTCATGCCGTAGGCATTGCCTGCTTTTTCCCAGGACTTGTAATGCTTTTGGGCATCGTTGTAGGCATGGGCCAAGCCGTTGGCCAGGGCCCATTCGATTTCCCCAAGGCTGCCCCAGCCCTGCTTCCAGTAGTCGCCGGCCCAGAAGTAGCCCATGTCCAACTGGACGGTCAGGTTGCTCATGATGGTGTAGACCAGGCTGACGTCGAATTCCTGGCCATAGTGCTTCTTGATGTCGCGGCCGCGGCCGTAGTCGGCCCAGCGGTTGCGGCCGGCATTGAGCACATCCATGTAGCCGTAAGCGGCGTGAACCATCAAGTCCTCGGTCACGCTGTGATCCCACCACACACCGAGGGTCCAGTGGTTGCTCGAACCGGCCAGACCGGCGCCGCCCGTCTGGTAAGTGAAGCCGGTGGTGCCATAGTTGTCCATCAGGTAGTGGTCGGTGCCGGCGCCCAGACCGCGATCATAAGCGATGAACAACGGAGCGAAGTCGGCGCCCGGAATGGCCAGACCGTCCATGGTGTAGTCCGTGGCGGTCTTGTCACCCGAGGTGTACTGATACCACAGGCCGACGACGCCCGGGCCGTAGTTGTAAGTGGCGTCAATATACCACTGGAAGGCCGTCAGATCGGCGTTGTCTTTGATGGACCAGGACACGCCGTTGGCGTCGGTGATGCTGGACGGGGTGCCCGGCGCCAGCTTCCAGTTGGCCTTACCGGTGGCGTAGGTCAGTTCGGTGTGAATCCCGAACGGGCCGAAGTTCAACGCCAAAGCCGGGATAAAGGCCCAGTAATAGAAGTCAATCCGGGTGTTGCCCGCGAGCTGACGTCCGACCACCTGGGGAGGCAGCAGGGCGGCCAGAGGCACGGTGCCGGCGATGTTTTGGAACTGGGCATGGCCGCGGTCATAGGCCATGGTCATGGCCACGCCGCCGTTGGCGAACTTGTAGATACCGGTCACGCTGTACTCGTCCCAGTCCTGATCGTACTCGCGGCCCATATTGCCCAGGGCCGCCGCGCCGGTGGAGGAGTCGTTCTCGGCTAACTTGTCGTAGCAGACGTTCAGGGTAAACGGGCCCATGGGCAGGGTCCACTGGAGACGGTCGCGGGCGCCCGAGTTGCCGTAGGAACCGTCGTCCGCGGTGTTGTCGCCTATGCCGGCGCCCATGACCGTGGAACCGGACCAGCCCAGAAGCGACAAACCGGCTTTACCGCCGGGCATACGGCCGGCCTGGAACAGGCCGAAGGGGCTCTTGATGTCCATCCAGGCGTAACGAATTTCGAAGTCCAGCTTGGAGTCGGTGGTCCCGGCGTTGCCGTAGGCCCGGTCAACGAAGTGGGACTTGCCCTGGCGGCCCCAAATCTGGTCTTCGGTGGTCAGCCCGATGTTCATGGTCAGAGCGTCCGTGGGCATGATTTTGAAGTCAATCCTGAGACGCTGGTCAAAACGGGACATCTTGGATTCCCATTCGGACTTCGGGTTCAGGGTGAAGTTGTTCTGATAATGAGCGCGCACGCGGAACGTGCCCGAAAAATCAACCTTGGAAGCGGCCATGGCCGGCATGGTGAAAGCCACCACCAGCAGCGCACCCAAGGCCAGAATGAAAAGCTTCTTCGACATGTGGTTACTCCTCCAATGTCATGGAATCTTGTAGTTTACCGTGCATACCCAATACTACCCCAATGTCTCTTGTACCCTTTCTTCAATCAACCGACTCTCCCGATTATCACCTCCTTTCCTTACCTTAGGGCATAAGGGTGCCCAAGCGTTCCGGTTTTTTATCATATTTTCGCCCTGTCTGTCAAGCCAATTTATCCAGGGCTTAAATCGTCGTTTTTAAATCAAAGCAACCGTTATGCCAGACCGGAACAAGCCGGGTTCCCGCGACTCCATTCGCCAGAGTCGCCGCGGCCCGGAACTAATCCTGCCGTATAACCCATTAATTAACCTAACAATAGTCAGAAGAGCCGTCGCGGAAGTCGGCCGGCCGCTATTTTGAAACCTTTCGATACGTGAGCCTGGCCGAATTACCTGGCCGACTTAATTGTGGCAAAAGCACCACACGGATGAATCATTTTTGCTGAATTTCGACCACACCGGGCTGATCTTATTTGAATGGTCTCAGGCAGGGGGCGTGTGTCCCGCGTCCCGCGTCCCGCGGGATTAGCCGGAATGGACCTGATGGACCTGGCGGCGGGCCCGCCTCCCATTTCCGCCCGTGGGGGAATCATCCTTGGGCCTTGGTAGGGGCACGGCGCGCCGTGCCCCCATTCCGGCCCGTAAGGCTTCCGAACCGGCCGGCGCCAGAAGCGGAATCAAGGGCGCTTCCGCCGATTATTTAAAAATCTTGTTGACTTCCGCCCGGTATTTGTGTTAATTAACTATCGGTAATCTCGATGTAAAGCAGGAGAAACCCTGGCCGACCCTCCCAGGGGGGCCAGCCAGGACCCTGACGTGGATTCGGGAAGTATAATCAAGTTAACCTATCGGCAATATTAATATCCTGGCTTTGAAGCCTGGTAAACTCGAGGGGCGGAGCATGGCCAGATTGATTTTATCCCTGAAAGGCCGGGAGCTGGACAAATTCCTTCTGGGCCAAGGCACGGTGATTATCGGCCGCTCCCTGGAATGTGACATCAGAATTGACAATCCGGCCGTATCCCGCCGGCACGCCTCTTTGGAAAACGTCAAAGATGAATATATCTTGACCGACCTGGGCAGCTCCAACGGGACCTTCCTCAACGGCCAGCCGTTAAAAGGAACGGCCACCCTCAAACCCGGGGACGTCATCGGGCTGGGCAAATTCGAACTGTTGTTTCAGGATTCGCCCAAGGCCGCGGTGGAGAAAGTGATGGGCGGCATGGACATGGAGGCCACCATGATGGTGGATTCCGAGGCCATGGCCAAGGCTTTCCAGTCCGCGCCCGACGCGGTGACCAGCGTATCCGGTCCCCGCAAACTGGTGGTGCTCAAAGGAGAAGCCAACGTCAAGGAATTGGTCATCGAGCGGGACGTGATAACCATCGGCAAGGACGACCGTTGCGATCTGGTGGTCAAAGGCTTTTTCCTGGACAAGATCGAGGCCACGCTCACGAATAAGCAGGGCAAGCACTTCCTGAACCCCCTGGGCGGCGGGGTCAAGGTCAACGAAGAGAAGATTGACGGCGAAAGATTGCTGAAAGTAGGCGACACCTTTTCCGTGGGCAAGACCATAATCGCCTTCACCTGATGATCGTGACTCCCGCCCGGAAGCCATGGCTGATATATCCAGACCGATGGACGCCGACATGGTTGTCAGGCCCGGGCCAGGGTTGACCCTATGAAAATCCAATACGCGGCCAAGACCGATCCGGGCAAGAAAAGGGAGCAGAACGAGGACAACCTGCTGACTCTCCCGGAACAGGGTCTTTTCCTGGTGGCCGACGGCATGGGCGGCCATAACGCCGGCGAAGTGGCTTCGGCCCTGGCCGTGGAAACCGTGCTCAAGGCGGCGGCCCATCTGCCGGCCTTGAACGCCAGGGTCCCCTGGTGGCGCAGACTCTTCTTTCCCCGCCGGAAGCCCTTCAACCCGGTCGAATGGCTGCACGACACCATTTACCAGGCCAACGAACGCATCTGGCAGGCGGCCCAGGCCGACTCGAGCCGGAAAGGCATGGGCACCACCCTGGCCATGATCCTGAAGAGGGAACAGGCCCTGCTCACGGCCCACGTCGGCGACTCGAGGGTTTACCGATTCCGGACCAACAAACTGAACCAACTCACCCAGGACCATTCCCTGGCCCAGGAACTGGTGCGTCAGGGAGTGATGTCGCCCGAGGAAGCATTGTACGCGGCCCCCAGCAACGTGCTGACCCGGGCCTTGGGCGTGAGGGACAAGGTGGCCGAAGACATCATCTATCATTCGGTCGAGCCCGGGGACCTGTTTCTTCTATGCAGCGACGGCCTGTATAACATGGTGGACGAAGACGACCTGATCCGGATCATCAAGGAGAATTCACCGCTAGAGGCCAAGACTTCCAAGATGATAAGCGAGGCCAACAAAGCCGGCGGCTCGGACAACATCACCGTAGTCCTGGCCCACTTTCTGTGACTTCCAGGATTTCGATCCAGCCTGAATAGGACTGATCCCAAACACAAGAGGGCCGGGGTTTATCCACCGGCGGCGGATTTATCCCCGGCCGCGGGATATATCAATAGAATCTAATGTTTGTGGTTTAGTATACGCCCGAGCACCGCGGACACGTCCTTGAAGTCCCCGTCGGTAAAGCTCAAGTACCTGGGCCGTAACAGATGGGCCAGTTCCAGAATGTCTTCTTCCTGGTTCGGAACGATAAGAATCAGCGGCAGATAGGCTAGAAGATCGCTCATGGAAGTCACCAGACTCAATTCCATCTCATCGGCCGCCATGATGACGGCCAAATGGGGGCCTGGGGATGGACGCCGCAGCCGGCCGTCGAGTTCGGCCAAACTGGAAAACCTTTCCAACGACGCGGCAGGAACGATCTTTTCCACCACCTGCCTCAACCTGGCGCCATCGGACGATTCAGCGGAATAATAAAACAGCACGTTCATCGCCCCTTTCACCTCCCGCCCCGGTCCCGTTCTCACCGCGATCATCCCAATTTATGAACAATAGTCATGCCAACCGGGGAACATGGGGTTCCGGGTGCGATAGCTTCGGAATAACTTATAAAAAGCAGGTTCATATTCCATTTTTAACCTATTATCGAGAACGGCTTTATTCGGGAGACGAGGGTTCGCGGGATGTGGAATCCGGCCGGATGGAAGCCGAGCCAGTAAACCTGAGTCTTACATTGTCAACCCCAGCTTGACATTGTAAAGTTTGACAGTAGGCCCGGGCAATCGGCCGGGCCTGGGCCCTGGTCAAGAGAATCTAATCAATGATTCGTTAAAATTCGGATGAATAGGGAAGAAGCCTGCCTCGACCCGACGCGAGTCTTGATAATTATTATGAAATAATAATAAATAGTTAACCGATAGAAACCTGTTTAGCCTGGACCGATAAAAAAGGCCCCTTGGCTGGGGGGGACAGCCAAGGGGAGGGGGAAGGGAAGGGTGGGGGGTTGGGTTTGAAGTAAAATGGACTCGAAGAACCTCCGGATTCCTAAAGTGCCGTGAAGAACCGCCAGCGGAACACCCGGCTGATTGCTTTTAATTGAGGTATTCGCCAGCTAGGCCGGGCACGAACACCCAAGAACCCGTCGCCCATATAATAAGCAAATTCTTTGCCAAAAAATGGGGAAAACGCGGCGGATCAAGTATGACGGACTTGTAAAAAGTCCGTCATCAGGCCGAAGGCGACTAAGCCCCGGCCTGGGGTGAGGGTGGAACCACTTGAATTTACTTCAAGTGGCGGGAGAGGGGAAGCCCTCTCCCGCCGAGTGAAAAGTCGTTTTACGACTTTTTACGAGGTTATCAGGTGTCGTCCAGGTTCGAGACGCGAACCTGGTGTTTGCGCAGAAGTTCGTGCAGGCGCTGGCGACTCACCTGGGCCAGGCGCGAGGCTTGCTTGACGTTCCCGCCGGACTTTCGGAGGAGGTCTCGGAGATAGCGGCGTTCGAATTCGGCCACGGCCGCCTCCCTGGCCTGGCTTAAAGGCGGGAACTGGGTCACGGGGTCGAGGGCCTGTTCCCAGGGCAAAACGGCCGCGCCTGGGTGCTTGACCGCGGCCCGGGCGGCCCGGGCCCGGATGTGAGTGGGCAGGTGAGTAGCGAAGAGCGTAGGCGCGTCGAAGGCCGCGGCCAAGGTCGTCTCCACGGTATTGACCAGTTCGCGCACATTGCCCGGCCAGTGGTAACGCAGCAGGGCCTCCCAGAAATCGGGCGAAACGCCTTTGATTTCCGTGCCGTACCTTTCACAAAGCCTGGCCAGGTAATAGAGGGCCAGTTCCTTGATGTCGCCTTCCCTTTCCCGGAGCGGCGGGAGTTCGATGATGTGGGAGCGGATGCGGAACAAGAGGTCCTGCCGGAAAGCGGCGGTCTCGACCATCTGCTCCAGGTTCTTGTTGGTGGCGGCGATCAGCCTGAAATTGCTCTCCACTTCGGCTTGTCCGCCCACGGGACGGAAACGGTTCTCTTGCAGCACCCGGAGAAAAGCCTTCTGAACATTCAAGGGTAGTTCGCCTATTTCGTCCAGGAAAAGGGTTCCCCCGTCGGCCTGCTTGATCACGCCGGCCCTGGACTTGTCCGCGCCGGTGAACGATCCTTTCTCGTGGCCGAACAAGATGCTTTCCACCAGATTCTCCGGCAGGGCCGCGCAGTCCACCACCACCAGTCTCTGCCCGGCGCGGGCGCCATTGACATGAATGGCCTGGGCAAATACTTCCTTGCCGGTTCCGGTCTCGCCGTAGATTAGAACCGGGGCTTCACTGGCCGCGGCCTGGGCCACCAGGTCCAGGCAGACGTTCAACTTGGGGCTGCGGCCGATTATTCCATCCCGCTTTAACGCGGTCAGGGGTCGGCGGGACTTTTTTTCCGCCCTGAACTGGAGAGCCCTCAGCAAGGTCAGCGACATTTCCTTCAGGGATGTCTGTTTGGGCATGTAATCCCAAGCGCCGTTGGCAATGGCCAGCTCCGCGCCGTCCGGATCGCCCACCGCGGTGATGATTATGACTTCAGGCTGGGAAGGCGCCTTCTTTATCTCCGGCAGGTAATCCAGGCCGTTGCCGTCCGGCATGCGCACGTCCAGGAAGACGACGCCATAGTCTCCGGCCCTGGCCCTGGTCAATCCCTCGGTCAGGGTTTGGGCGCTGTCGGGTTCATGGCCCATCCTTCTGACCGCCCTGGACAGAAGGTCACAGACGTGGGCGTCGTCGTCTATGATCAGTATACTGGCCATAAGCCGCCCGTGTTGAAAACAGCCGGATCGATCCGACCGACCTGGGGATTATGTTCAATTCTGCTGGAAAAAGTAGCAAAAATCAAGAATGGATTATCACGTCGCGGTCATATTTTGCCGTCCAGCACGTCCCGGATAAGTTGGGCCACCCGGCCCATGAGCAGAGGCTTGGTCAACAGGGCTCTTATGCCGGCGGCCCGAATCTCGGTTTGGTCGAGGTCATCCATGAAACCCGTGCAGAGAATCACGGGCAGGTCCGGTTTAATGGCCTTGATACCGGCGGCCAAACTCAGGCCGCTCAATCGCGGCATGATCTGATCCGTCATCACCAAATCGAACCGGTTCGGGTCCGCCCGGAAAACTTCCAGGGCCTGGCGGCCGTCGGTGAATCCGGAAACCCGATAGCCCAAATGACTCAAAAGGCGGGCGTGCATGTCCACCAGCAGGTCTTCGTCGTCAACGTAGAGTATTCTTTCCGTGCCCCTGGGCCAGGCTGCCCCGGCCTCGGCCGTCTCGATCCTGGATTCGGCCAGACGCGGCAGGAACACGTGCCAGGTCCATGTTTGTCCCGGCGCGGGCTGCTGGGTAATTTCTCCGCCCTGGTCCAAAACCATCTCTTTTACGGCTTCAAGAGACTCGGTCGGAGGTGAAGACGCGCCGCGGGCCGAGGCGCCGGCCACGCTGAGCCTGATGTACTGGCCGTAATCCAGGCCGAAAACCCGGTCAGGCGCCGACGGGTCGATCTCGCACCCGGCCAGGGCCACGGTCAGGATACCTCCTTCTTTTTTCAAAGCTTCGACCGCTTTCAGACAGAGACTGATCACCAGATGATGAATCCCGGCCGGACTGACCCAGACCGGGCATTCCTGGTCGGATACCTCCTGGCGTAATTCGATGCCGGCCGGCAGCGCGGCCCGGAGCAGTTTCAGACTTTCCTTGACCAGGGGTGTCAGGTCCAATCGACCTTTTTGACCCTCGGTCTCCCGGCTGAAGGTCAGGAAATCCCGGACCAGGCTCCTGGCCCGGTTGGCGGCCTTGAGTATCTGCTTGAGGTTGTCTTCGGCTTCCCCGCCGGACGAAACGTCTTCCAGGGCCATTTCGGCGTAACCGGCGATGGCCCAGAGCAGGTTGTTGAAATCGTGGGCCAGACCACCGGCCAGGGCGGTCACGGCTTCCAATTTATCCAACCGCGCCAGCGGCTCATTGTTTATTTTTTTTTCCATAATATAAATCCGACCGCGGGGGTCCCGACCGCCCCGCCTGGAATTATAGGCGATTTTCGCGTCAAACGAGGCCGCCGGTCAAGTCAAATAAAAACAGAACTCCGCCAAAGTCGTTTCAATGAACGGCAATGGAGGCGGCCAAGGCTTGATGGACGCCGCGGGCCTATTCTAATCTCGGTTATTCTACTCTGAAGGAAGCCGTCCGGCTCGATTCGAAGCGGCCGAGTTTTCCATAATCAGGAGCCTTCCGGCCGTTGAACCAGTCGCAGGCCCGGTAATACCGCCAGTCTTCCTTCCACAACCTGAAATATTCCGGATCGCGAAGGAACCTGCGCAGGAGGTCTAGAGGATGGATCAAGCCCGGAAGAATCGGGCCGAACATCTCCGATGGGTCTCGAAAACATTCCCAGTCGCAACGCCGGCAGTCAGCCCGGGGTATTCGATCGATATCCAAATCCCAGAGTTTTCCCAGGTTATCCGGACATCGGTATCCGCAAGGAAACGTACCGCCCGACCGGGAGTCGACGAAGAAGAAATCAAGGCCGCCGCGGCAGGGATAGGCGTCTTCGACCTGCCGGGAATATTGGCGTTGCAGCGCCAGCAGGGAGACTCGAGGGGTAAATATCCTGATTTTAGGGCGAAACAAGGGCAAGGTCTCCAGAAGAGCCTTGAATAGAACGGCTTTTTCGACCTCCGAAAACCGGACGATCATATCGCGACTGGTCGCTTCGTACACGGCCTCCAGGGGGCCGTTCTCCTCGATGCTCATGGGATAACACGTGTTCACCATCGTGAATCCCAGGTCCAGCACGAACCGGTAAAACCGGGCGAACGCTTCCTTGACCCGGTGGTAGAACCGTTCCAACTCCTTATCGGCGTTCTTGGACGTAACTTCGGGGATGGCCTCCGTTCCGCTTCCGGCGATGTTGCGATTGATGCCCAGGTTGGCGCTGGGATATAGGCCGGCGGCATGAAACATCGGCAGGGCATATTCCAGGCCGCGAATGAGTGACGGGAAACCGCGCATGGCTTCATGAACGCCCGGCACCGCGGAATCGATGCTGATCCAAAAATTGCGCAGCGGGGTGTCGGCGAGTTTATCCACGGCCCGTTTCACCCGGTCCCTGAATCCTGGTTTTTCAGGCCGGGCGAACATAAAACCATTCGTCCCGGTCCGGATGAATTCCAGGCCCGCCGACCGGGCGTGTCGGATATAGTCCACCAACTGGTTCAGGAATAACAAGGGTTCGCCGCCGGTGAAGGAAATGGCCTTGAACCCTTGGCTCGCGGCGGCGTCGATCAAGCGTTTGACTTGATCGGAGGACAATCTGGTTCGCTCAAACGGATTGGTCGCCCGCATGCCGCATTGAGGGCACTTGGCGTTGCAAAGGTCGGTGATCTGGATCACCAACTGGCCCGGGATGCGCCCTCGCAGCAGCTTTCTCAGGTAACCCGCCTGGCTCGAGGCGCGGCGATTCTTCATCCGCCGAGTCCGCCCGCGTCGAATAAATCATTCCCGGTTGGGAATTTCACGGTTCTCGAACCCGTCATGTCCCGTTCCCGGCTGTACATTTTCCAGTGTTCGAGAAAGGCCTTTTCGAACGACCGGCTTTCGGCGTACCGCCGGGCCGCCTGGGACATTCGAGCCCAGTCTTCCGGGTTTTCGACCAAGGCAAGGACGCTGGCCACCAGGCTCTTTTCATCGTCGCCGGGTATGATCAGGCCCGTCTGGCCGGCAATAATATTCTCGCGGGGTCCCCCCGCGTCGGTCACGATGACCGGCAGTCCCGAGGCTTGCGCTTCCAGAATTACATTGCCGAAAGTATCGGTCGTGCTGGGAAAAACGAAAATATCGGCCGAGGCATAGGCTTCGGACAGTTCCTGGCCGTGAAGATATCCGGTGAAGGTGCAGGGATAGCCCGCGAGTTCACTTTTCATGGTCTCCAGGTACGGACCGTCGCCAACCAGAATCAGATGAACATTATTGGAACAGGCGGCTATTTCCTTGAAAGCCCGGGCCAGGAGCGGCATGTTTTTTTCTTTGCTGATCCGGCCGACGTAAAGCAGTTTGGTTACCTCGCCGAGGTCATAACGCCGGAGATAGAAGCCGTTGCGTTGTTTTGGGTTGAAGATTTCGGAATCCACCCCGCGCGGGTAGACAAAAATCTTTTCCGCGTTGATACCTTTCGAAATCAATTCCTGGCCCGTATCTTGCGATGGGACGTAAATGCCCTGCATCTGATCGTAAAACCAAAGGGTGTAACGCCAAAGCAGTTGTTCGAGGCCTTCGTCGCCGGTCAAACGGGCGGCATATTGAGGCAGGGCGGTGTGATAAGTGCCGCTGATGGGCAGTTTGAGAATCCTGGCCACGGCCAAAGCCGCCAGGCCGATCGGTCCGGGCGTGGCGGCATGAATGTAGTTGTATTCGTTTTCATACACATGCCGTAATATTTCGAGGAATGGCGGTAAAAAAAGTTTCTGCTCCGGATATTCCGGCAGTTCGAAGACGTCGATGGGCTTGAAATTATATACCCGCCCCATATGTTCCGGCTGATGGGCGTCGCAGGTGATGATAGTCAGGTTTTTACCCATTTGAGTGGCCAATTCGACCTGTTGTCGCAGCGTTCTGGCGACACCATTCACCTCGTAATAAGTATCCGTGAAGTGGGCTATTTTAATCGGCGTTTTTCCGGTTGGGGCATGATTTTTGGTAAATCTCCACAAAATCTGATTGGCCAGCCTCCGGTCACGAGCGAAAAGGCCGAAAGATACAAAATACGGGGCCATCAAGGTATAAAGGGACCCGGCCGCCCCGATGAAACTGAAGACGCTGAATACATTCAATCCGGACAAGCTTCTGAATATTTCCTCCCCGAACCGGCCCAGAACCTTGTTGCAAACCTGATTGACGAATTTAAACCATTGCTCGTCACAATCGCCTTGGTCATGGTAACCATTTTCGATGATGGCGGACAGATCGGGATTGCCCATGATGATGCGCTCGCCTTCATGCCGAATCACGTCCTGAACGTTTCCCGAATGGGCCAGGCGCTGGTGCCGGCGTTGGGTCAGCAGGCTGGTATATTTAAGCGGGAACCAGGACCGGCCGCCCTGTTCCGGTTGGAGAAATCGGTCCAGAAACCGTATCAAGACATCCTTGTTGGTGTACTTATCCAGATGGAAACGACCGTTAAAATATTGATAGGCAATGCCATAGATGTTGTGAGACAAGGTCAGGGGCGAGGCCCCGCGGCCTTTCGGCCGGCAGCGCTCCGTGCCGAGGGCCCCCAGAAATTCTTTAATGTTCTTGGCCTCCTCGACTTCGGTGTATGACCGGCCCATATTCAGGGCGCTGTGATCGTCCGAGCCGCCGATCAAGCCTTTTCGCCAATCAAGACCCGGTTTTGGTTCGATGCCGTGCTTCTCGATCATTTCCTCGATATCCCGCGGAGTCAGTTTCTTCACGATGGCCCGGATGATTTGGTTCTGGACGTCTTCCCTGGCGCCGTTGAGTTCAAAGGTTTGAAATAAAAGAAGAAATTTTTCAAAATGATCTAAGGTCAATTTCTCGTTGATCGAATAAAGGGGATGAGCCAAAGCGTGAACGATTTGATGCCGGTTCAGATAAGCCGTCAGGTCAAATATGTTTTCCCTTATTTTCTGAATGTCCTGGTGAATGGAATCGTCGATATCATATACCAATACATGAACCTTACACCGATCCTCCGGAAAGTACGTGGTGACTTCTTCACTGATGAACACGCCGGGTAAATGAGCTATTTCCAGGCAGCCATCGATGGTGTTATGATCGGTCATGGTTATGGCGGAAAAGCCCCGTTTTTTCATAACGCCGTAAAGATACAACGGGTCGGTGAAGCTTTCCGGACAGCCGATCTTCTGAAGAATCCATTGGGATGGCCGTTTGGAAAATTTTGAATGCACGTGCAGGTCTATTTTCATATCTTAACCTCTGTTCCTATATGCTGCCCATGATACATGCCCGGTTGTGACAGGATAGTGCCGGAATATTGATAATTGAGCGGTTTTGTCGTTATTGCTATTCGTCCCGGCCGGAAGCATCGGATAATAACAGTCTTATTACGATCAATGCGGCCATCTGATTCCGGCATGAAAGAGATGAGCAAACCCGCGACCAAGCATTGTCGCCAACGTTTCATGTGACCGTTTCAATTTTGTCATTTTAAGCCCATATTTATAAAGGAGAAATAAACAATGGGTGAAATAAGGCTCCCGATTTCACTTGACGGACGCGAGTCCGGATAATTGGATTTCACGAGGATGTAACTAGCCGGATTGAAAGATCATAAGAGGCAAGACTCCTGGAAATCGTCAATTTCCCGTTTTCTTCCGGCGTGGCCCTCGTCCGGGTGGTTTGTGACGACGCATGGAAACATTTTCAATCATCGCTCTCCCGGGCCTCCTGATTCTCTCCGCGGCCGTCGCCTACTTGTTCTGGCGATATGTCTGGTTTTTTCGCAATCCTAAGCGGATGGCTCCTCGACAATCAGGCCTCCTCAGCCCCGCCGGCGAGACAATCCTGATCAATTGAGTTAAAAAACCGCCGGCGCCTGGCGCTCGAACCGGTGAAGCCTTATCCGCCCAGGTGAACCTTCCCGTTTATTGTCACCAACATTTCGGGGATTCGTTTCATACTGTCATCATTCCCCCATAGATCCGTCATATCACCATGGTGGAATGAGGCAGTTCCCGCCTGAACTCAAATCATGAAGGAGGATATCGTGATGCAAGGGTTAGATCGTCGGCAATTCTTGAGACTGAGCGCCCTTACCGGCGCGACGGTGGCGGCAGCGGCCGTTATCCCGCGTTTTTCCTTAGCCGAGGTTAAAAAGGCGTCCCTGACGGACTGCCTGAACATGTCGCCCCAGGAAATGGCTGAAAGATCCAAGCTGGTCATGGATTCCTGGGCCTATCTGCGCAAAGGCGCGGAATCCATCCGTGGCGCGAAGCTCCGCGGGCAAGTCTTCGGAATTTTGGATAATCCCGCGCCCACCTTTACGTCCCGGATGATGGATGCGGCCCACCGTAAGGCGACTTATGACCAGTTGGTCCAGGCCGGCTTCCTGAAAGACGTGGCCTTGGAAGCCTTTCTACCCCGCCATTCGGATCCGAATAAAAGTCCTCAACCATTCTTATCCGCCCCCGGCAGCGGGTACCAGAGCCATCACTCCTACCCCGGCGGACTGGTGACCCACACCGCCTTGAACGTCAAGGTATCCTTGGCCCTTTATGAAGGATACAAAGAAACTTACGGCTACGAACTCGATCGGGACGTCGTGGTGGCCTCTCAGGTTCTGCACGACCTGCACAAGCCTTGGGTCTTCCAATGGGGACCCTCGGGCGAAAGCCGCACCGAACTTTCATTGGCCGGCACCGGAGAGCATCATCCCTACAGCGTGGCCGAGTCCATTTATCGCGGCCTGCCTCCCGTCGTGATCGTGGCCCAGGCCTGCGCCCACGAGCATCCTGGCACGCCGCGGGACGAAAAAGGTCCGGTGAATTGGATCAAGGCGGCCTCCATATTGGCCGGCGTGGACCCTGTGGGTAAAGGCCTCCTGGCCCAGGCCGGCGATACGTTGCCTTTGCCCAGGCGTCAGGAGAACTTCGTGTGCCACCTGGGGGATCATGACTGGGTATTGTCGGTGCCCGCGGCGAAATGGATCATCCCGGTCATGAAAGAAATCGCGGCCGAAAAATACGGCCTCCCCCAGACCGGCGGCGATGAGAACGAAAAGGTTAAAAAATTCAATGCGCTGAGAAATTACGTCTTTTCTCAGGCCACCATCATGCATCTCTACCAGGTTTACGGCGCCAAAGGCAAACAGGCTTTGACCGAGATGGTTACCTCCATCGTGGTCCCGGCTTGATTATATATAGGGTCCGGAACCGGGACTCGGTCTCGAATCCCGGTTCGACCCCACCCTCGAACCGTCAGGAGTCTGGATCCCTCACCGCGACCATAACCCCTAAGGAATGATGATCGGAGTTGAACGCCACGGACTGAATGATTCCGTGGCCTCGGACCGACACCCTCTCACCCTTTTCCCAATCCGACGGATAACCGTTGCCGGGCAGCGGATGCTAGAGCCCTTTTCCTTTCGATTTAGGTAGTCACTCCGCGGCCATTGGTAAGTACTCCCGAGGAAGCTTGGTGAATTACGCCAAAGACGTCTTTATATTTCACCCTGCCGGCCTGAAAAAGACAAGCCTGCCCGGTGGTCCGTCAAGGGCCGCGATAACGGGGAGTCTTGCCGCCCCTTGGGGTCATTCCAGGACTTTGCCGGCCGCCTGAAGGAAGAAGCGCGGATTTGACCGGCGGAGAGGAGATGTTGTACGATTGATATTTGACCGGGCCGCCGTCGCCCGTCCTCCCCTGCCGCCGGTATGGCGGCTGACCAACGGCCTTAAGTATGTCCTTGGGCCTGGGTGACACGGGAGCGGATGGGCTGAACAAGGCCGTTCCGCGGCGGCCCGCCGCTGAAGGCCGAAAAGGAGACTTGTAATCATGGATATGAAAGAAATCCGCGCGCGGGCCAGGGAGGTCATGGCCGGTTCCTGCCGGGTCTGTCCGGTTTGCGACGGGAAGGCTTGCGCCGGCGAGGTTCCGGGCATGGGCGGCCTCGGCACCGGCTCGTCTTTCCAGGCCAACGTCAAGGCCCTGGCCGGCCGCCGCCTGAACATGCGCACCATCCACGACGTGGTCGCGCCCGACCCCGGGGTGACCCTTTGGGGCCGGGCCTTCGACCTGCCGGTCCTGGCCGCGCCCGTGGCCGGCATGCCGTTCAACATGGGCGGCCGGGTGCCGGAACCCGATTACGTCCTGTCCGTGCTGGCCGGATGCGTCCAGGCCGGCACCCTGGGCGGGACCGGCGACGGCGCGCCGCCTTTTCTCCACGAGGCGGCCCTGGCGGCCATTAAGACGCTCGACGGCGCGGGCATCCCCTTCTTCAAGCCCTGGGAGGGAGAAGAACTGGAGCGCCGGCTGGCCCTGGCCGCCGAGGCCGGCGCGACCATCGCCGGGATTGACGTTGACGCGGCCGGCCTGGTCACGTTGCGCCAGATGGGCCGGCCCGTGTCGCCCAAGCCGGTGGAAAAGCTGCGCCGGATAGTTGATATTGCCGGAATGAAATTCATTCTCAAGGGCATCATGACCGCCGCCGACGCCCGGCTGGCCGTCGAGGCGGGCGCGGACGGCCTGGTGGTCTCCAACCACGGCGGACGGGTCCTGGACCATACGCCCGGCACGGCCGAAGTCCTGCCGGAAGTGGCCGCGGCGGTCAAGGGTCGGATCGTCATCCTGGCCGACGGCGGGGTCCGCTCCGGAGTGGACGTGCTCAAGATGCTGGCCCTGGGCGCGGACGCGGTCATGATCGGCCGTCCCGTGGCCGTGGCGGCCCTGGGAGGAGGACGGGAAGGCGTGGCCGCTTATTTCCAGCAGATCAAATCAGAACTTGTTTCAGCCATGATCCTGACCGGGTGCGCCGGCGCAACTTCGGCCGATAGGTCGTTGCTTTTCGACTAGACCCTGGCCCGGCTCCACCGGGCCATGAGCCAGGTCTGGACCGCGGACAGCAGCAGGAAATAGAAGACCCAGGCCGGCCAGCCCCAAAACAGGTCGGGCCGCCGGCCCCACCGCCACCAGTCCTGGGCCAGAACCAGTACGGCGGCAAAGGCCCAGGTGTAGGGAGAGGCCAGGAAGGCCTTGGGCCAGGACAGCCCCTGCCCCTTCCGCAACCGCTCGATCCCGGCCGCCAGCAGATAGACGCCGAAGGCGACCACTACGATCGGCACCGCGCTCAAGAATCCCGCCGTGGGCAGCCACCCGAAGAAAGACAAGACCAGGGCCGTTTCGCCGGCCAGAATGGAAACAACCGCCGCCGTCCGAGAGCGCCAGCCGGAGTAAAGCCCGAACAAAACCGTGGGAAACAGGACGGCCAGCCCGGAGAAGGCCTGGCCGGCCATGACCAGCATGGTCTCCGGCGGACGCAAGGCCATCAGACATCCGGCCAGGGAAAGCGCCAGCACGAATATCCTTCCCGGCCAGGCGCCGGCCGCCGGCCGCCGCCGGATCAGGGGCAGTATGTCCTGGCTGAAGATCGAAGAGCAGGTCAGAAGCTGGGAATCCATGGTGGACATGAGCGCGGCCAGGCCGCAGGTGATGACCAAAGCGCCCAGGACCGGACTGTCCAGCCCGGCGGCCAGGAGCGGCAGGATCGAGTCGGCTTCCCGGCCCGTCAGGCCGGGATGGCTCAAGCGTCCCAGGACGCCTATGGTCACGGGCAGCAAGAAGACTATCGAACAGACCGCGGGGTAGAAGAGCATGCCCCGCCGGATGGCGGTATTGTCCCGCGCGGCCAGGAACCTCTGGAAAAGTTGGGGGAACATGGGGTCGCAGAAGAACCAGAGGAACATCCAGGAGAACCAGACCTGGGGGGTCAGGACGCCCTGGGCCCCTGGGCGGGAAAACAGTTCGGGATGCTTTTCCAGGAGCCTTTGACCGGCCGACCCCAGACCGCCGGCCTGATCCGCGGCCACGACCAGGGCCAGGGCCAGGACCAGCAACATGATGAAACCCTGGAATACATCCGTCCAGGCCACGGACTTCATCCCGCCCTGGAAGGTATAAATACATATGACCAGGGTCACCAGACCCACGCCCCAGGCCTGATCCAGCCCCAGCAGCCCTTTGAGGGCGTACCCGGCGGCCAGGGGCTGCATGGCCAGGTAAGGAACGGTGAAGACGAGGCAGACCAGGCCGAAGATGAAGGAAAGGAACGGGCTGTGATAGAGGTCTCTCACCAGGCCGGGCGGGGTCAGGGCGCCGGTCTCTCTCCCCAGTTCCCGGACGCGGCGGCCGATCAACCAGAAGGTTATGGCCATGAATCCCGTGCCGAAGCCCATGATGGGGTAAAAGGCGTATCCGTCCCGGTATCCGGCCCCGGAAACACCGAAGACCGTGAAAGCCGAAAAATTGGTGGCGGCCATGGTGCACAAAAAAGCTAATGAGCCAAGACCGCGGTTGTCCAGGAAGTAACTGACCGGATCTGACCGCCAATGAGACCTGGTCCACCAGCCGATGAGGAACAAACCGAGGCCGTACGCGCCGAGGATGGATATTTTCACCAGCATGTCTTCCTTGCCCTTTCGATCCCTGAAATAAAAAAAGCCATCCCGCAGGTTGGGATGGCCTGATTCCGCCTGGCATAACCTGATTTGCAATATCGCCGCCGGGATAATTACCCGGAACCGGCCTCGATTGTCAACCATGAAATCGTCGTCCTCTGGTTGCTCTAATAATTATTTGCTTCGTTTTACCGCCGGTGGTATACAACGTCGTCCGGCACATTGACTTCATGTGACCGCGGCAAGTCGGGTAAACAATCCGGACCGGACCGATCTTTAAAGTCGGACCCCAAATCAGCCGCGATTTTGGCGGTCACGTTTAAACAACTTCAGGGCGTTTCATCATGGTCTCCAACGTCTCCCTACTAGTGGCCTCGGATCGCCGCGGCCAGACCGGACCGACTCTCTCCCTGGTCATACCGATGCACAACGAAGTCGAAAACCTGGACCCGCTTTTCGATAGAATAGACCGGGCCATGGAAACCATTGGTCTGACCCATGAAATCATCTGCGTGGACGACGGCAGTACCGACGGCACCGTGGCCGGACTGCTGCGGCATCGCCTCAAGGACCAACGGCTGAAGATAGTCAAATTGAGCCGCAACTTCGGCAAGGAAGTGGCCATCATGGCCGGCCTGCACCGCTGCCGGGGTTCGGCCGCCGTGGTCATGGACGCGGACCTGCAGCATCCGCCGGAGATGATCCAAAAATTCGTGGCCCGCTGGCGGGAAGGCTATCACGTGGTTTACGGGGTGCGACGTTCCCGGGAAAAGGAAACGCCCCTGCGCCGGGTCTTGACCGAGGCCTTCTACTGGCTCTTCGCCCGGGTCTCGGAAGTCACCCTGCCCCGGGGTTCCGGCGACTTCCGGCTCATAGACCGGGCCGCCGTGGATGCCCTCAACGCCATGCCCGAGCGGACCAGGTTCATGAAAGGACTGTTTTCCTGGACCGGGTTCAAACAGATCGGCGAACCCTTCGACGTGGTGCCCCGCCGGGCCGGCCGTTCCAGTTGGAGTTACTGGCAACTCTTCCTGCTGGCCGTTGAGGCCTTCCTCGGCTTCAGCCGGCTGCCGCTCCGGGTCTGGACCCCGTTGGGCCTGCTGGTGTCGCTTTTGTCGGCCTTGACCGGAATGATCATCCTGGTCCGGGACTTGGCCGGCGACGCGCCGATTGACGGCTACGCCACGGTCCTGTGCGCGGTCTTTTTCCTGGGCGGCGTTCAACTGGTCGGCCTGGGGCTGATCGCGGAATACCTGAGCCGGATGTACTCGGAAGTCAAGGGCCGGCCCATGTACCTGGTCGAAAGCCAGTTCGGGTTTGAAGAGGAAGCCGCGGCGGCCAAAACCATCGCCGCCGGGGCCAGACAACCTTAGTCCCCATGCCCAGGCTTCCGGCCGGCCGGAAAAAACCCGCCGCTCCCTCTCGCCCTAGGGCCGAGTTAACGGTTTGCGCCGACGACTATGGACTGGCGCCGGGCATCGGCCAAGCCATCCGCGATCTGGCGGCCCGGGGCCGCGTCACGGCCGTCAGTTGCTGCACCCTCGGCCCGCGCTGGCCGTCGGAAGGACGCCTCATCCGTGAACTGGCCGCCGAGGCCGATATCGGCCTGCACCTGACCCTGACCGACCACCAGCCCCTCGGCCCCATGCCCGGCCTGGCGCCCCAGGGCCGGCTGCCCAGCCTGACCAAGCTCATGGCCCTGGCCTACTCGGGCCGCCTGGATACGCATGAGATCAGCGACGAGATCGAACGCCAGACGGATCGGTTCGAAGCATCGTTCGGGGCGCCGCCGATCTTCCTGGACGGTCACCACCATGTCCACCAGTTGCCGGTCATCCGGGAAGCGGTTCTGTCCATCTTCGTCCGCCGCCTGATCCGCCCCGGCGCCTGGCTGCGCTACCTGGCCGAACCTTGGTCCAGAATAAGAAGACACGCGGCCTCGATCGGCCGGGCCTGGCTGTTGAGCCTCCTGGGGCGGGTCCTGGCCCGGTGGGGGCGGGTCCTGAATATTTCCGGCAATGAAGGTTTCCGCGGGGTGAGGTCCTTCCGGGAACGTTCGCCCTATCACCTGTTGTTCAAGCGGTTTCTGACCGCGCCCTTCCCCAGGACCTTGATCATGTGCCATCCCGGCCTGGTGGATGAAGACCTGATCAAACTGGATTGGGTCACCCGGACCAGGGAAGAAGAATACGCCTTTCTGGCCGGCGCCGAGTACCCGGGTCTCCTGGCCGAAAGCGGCTGGAGCCTGGTCAGAATGTCAACCTTGCCGTCGCCACTGCCTTGATCAGCCCTTTTCCCCGGCCAGGGCCTGTCTCTTCTTCAAATGCACCTGGAGCACGGCCACGGCCGCGGGCGTGACGCCGGAGATGCGGGCAGCCTGGCCCAGGCTGACCGGCCTCAGCCGGGTCAGCTTTTCCTGCACCTCGCGCGACAGGCCGGGCAGACCCAGGTATTCCAGGTCCGGCGGCAGGCGGACCCCTTCCAACTTCTTGAATCTGACCACCTGCTCCTCCTGGCGGGCCAGGTACCCTTCATACTTGATCTCGATCTCCAGACTTTCCGCCGCGTCCCAGGGCAGTTCGGCCAGCCAGGGCGCCCAAGGCGCGAGATCGGCCAGGGTCAATTCCGGCCGGCGGACCAGTTCCTTCAGCGAGATCGGGTTCTTCAAGGGGGCAGATCCGGCGGCGGCCAAAAGATCGTTCACGTCCGAACCGGGGCTTATCTTCCGTGACTCGAGGCCCTGTCTGGCCTGGTCCAGGACGGCCGTCTTTTTCTTGAACAGACGATAGGCTTCATCCGGCAGGAGACCGACCCGCCGGCCGATTTCGGACAGCCTTTGGTCCGCGTTGTCTTCGCGCAGGAGAAGCCGATATTCGGCCCGGGAGGTGAACATGCGGTAGGGTTCGCCGGTGCCGAGGGTCACCAGGTCGTCTATCATCACGGCGATATAGGCCTGGGACCGATCCAGGATCAAGGGTTCCCGGCCCTGGACGGCCAGGGCCGCGTTGATCCCGGCCAGAAGGCCTTGGGCCGCGGCTTCTTCGTACCCGCTGGTGCCGTTGATCTGGCCGGCCAGATAAAGGCCGGCGACGAGTTTGGTCTCGAGGGTCGGCTGGAGCTGGGTCGGGTCCGCGAAGTCGTATTCGATGCCGTAGCCGGGTCGAACGATCTCGGCCCTTTCCAAACCGGGTATGGTCCGCACCAGGGCGTGTTGGACGTCCAAGGGCAGGCTGGTGCTGATGCCGTTGGGATAAATCTCGCGGGTGGACAGGCCTTCGGGCTCGAGAAAAATCTGGTGGCGGGGCTTCTCCGCGAACCTGACCACCTTGTCTTCGATGGACGGGCAGTACCGCGCGCCCACGCCCTGAATGACGCCGCTGAACAGGGGCGACCGGTCCAGCCCGCCGCGGATGGCCTGGTGGGTCCGTTCGTTCGTGTAGGTTACGTGACATGGCACCTGCGGCTGGACGATTTTCGACCCCCAGAAGGAAAAAGGTCGGGGCGGGTCGTCGCCCGACTGGATTTCCAGGCCGGTGAAGTCGATGGTCCGGCCGTCCAACCGGGGCGTGGTGCCGGTTTTGAGACGGCCCAGGCGGAAACCCATTTCAGCCAAACAATGGGACAAGGAGCTGGAAGGTGGATCGCCCAGGCGACCGGCCGGGAACCTGGTCAGGCCGACGTGGATGAGGCCGTTGAGAAAAGTGCCCGTGGTCAGGATCACCCGGGCCGCGGCGAAGACCTGGCCCAGATCGGTTTCCACGCCGGTCACGCGGCCGTTCGACACCAGGAGCCGCTCGACCATGGCCTGCTTGACGTCGAGTCCGGGCTGTTCCTCCAGGACCAGCTTCATTCTCTGTTTGTACAGGTTCCGATCGGCCTGGGCCCGGGAAGAACGCACGGCCGGGCCCTTGCGGGTGTTCAACCGCCGGAACTGGATGCCGGTGGCGTCTATGTTCCTGGCCATTTCGCCGCCCAAGGCGTCGATCTCCCGGACCAGGTGGCCCTTGGCCAGGCCGCCCACGGCCGGGTTGCAGCTCATGGCCGCGATATGGTCGGCGTTGATGGTCAGAAGCAAGGTCTTGACGCCCATCCGGGCCGCGGCCAGGGCCGCCTCGCAGCCGGCGTGCCCGGCGCCGACCACGATCACGCCGTAATCCGTTTCAGACTCGATTCTCAAGACCGTAATTCTCCGTCCAACCCGAATCCACCGAAGATATTATACACCTTCTGGTCCAAAACATTCGGGCGGGGTATTCCCCGCCCGCGGGCCGATGGTCAAACCATTATTGGCCGATAAGAGACCCTCGCCGGCTTATTCGGCGCCGGAGTCGGGCTCTCATCCGCTGATCAACACTCCAAGGCGGCCCGCTTGGCCTTTTCCCGACGGGCCATGTCCAATAACATCCGGCCTAGCTGCTGCTTGATCTGAAGAGGCAGATCGATGAACTGAATGCCGGTGAAGCTCAGCTTGGCCGATCCCGGCAGGTCCAGACTCCCTCCGCGCACGACCCTGGCCGTCAGATTCAGGCTGTAGTCCTCCCAGGCCAGGTCCACGTCCAACAGCCCGCCCAGGGGCAGACTCAGATCGGCCGGGTGGGCCAGCTTGGCGCCGCCCTGGGATATGTCCAAGACCACTATCGGATAGGGTTTTTTAAGGTTGGCGATCTTTTCCCGGATTACGTCGATCCGTTCCAGCCAGGCGGCCAGCATCTCTTCCAGGTCCAGCCCCTTTTCCTCGAGGTCCTGGCCGGCCCGTTCCAGGAACATTCTCAGATCGCCTTCCAGCACCTCCCTGAGGCCGTGAGGAAGCATCTTCATCTGCAGGTTGGAGGGCGGAACCATCCGGAAATACATTCTCAAGTTCGTGGGTTTGAGGGCCGTGGGAGAAGCCACGATCAGTACGGCCGCCCTCTCGCCCGGTCCTAATTCAAAATCCGCGGCCGCGTCCAGCAGAGCGGTGTTGTACCCAACCCTGAGCCACTGCTCCTTCTGGGCCCGCCGCAGGCGATGCAGGAAGGTGACCTCGAAGACTTGGCCCACGTATTCGCGGCTGACCGGGGGATCGGTCTGGGCCAGGATCAGCCGGCCATCCGCGGCGACTTCCAGCAGCCGACTCTCCCGGACTTCCACTTTCTCCTGGGCTTCGTCCCTCGACAGAACCAAGTCCACCCTGTTGCCCGGCCTGAGGCTGGCGGACAGGAGATCGGACTGGACTTGACCCGGGGTCTCGCTTTTGGAAGGCTGGACCATCTCCGGTTCACCCGACGCTTGAATTACTTCTTGTCATATTAGCGTAAATACGTCCAGGTGTCCAGGCTTGCCTGAAAACCGGGCGGTACTGTTCCGTCAAGGCGAATGGCCTTACGCCTCTGCTTGACATAACCCGACGGATGGGGCAACCTTCCGGCCATGATCGCTTCCATCGAAAAAGTTCAGGCCCTGATGGCGGACCAGGATTATATCTGCGGCCGTTCGCTGGCCACGGCCGTGTACCTGGCCCTCAACCTGAACAAGCCGCTCTTTCTGGAAGGCGAACCGGGCGTGGGCAAGACCGAAGTGGCCAAAGTGTTGGCCAAGGTCTTGAACCGCGGCCTCATCCGCCTCCAATGCTACGAAGGCCTGGACGCCTCCTCGGCCCTCTATGAATGGAACTATCCCAAACAGCTTTTAAAGCTCAAGGCCATGGAGGCCTGTCCGTCCGGCCAGGCGCCCAACATTTTCACCGAGGAGTTCCTGATCCGCCGGCCGCTCCTGGCGGCGATTCAGAACGAAGCCGAGGGCCGGCCCACGGTCCTGCTCATTGACGAACTGGACCGGGCCGACGAGGAGTTCGAAGCCTTCCTGCTCGAGATACTTTCCGATTTCACGGTCTCGATCCCGGAACTGGGGACCCTGGCGGCGATTCAGACGCCGGTGGTGGTCCTGACCTCGAACCGGACCAGGGAAATCCACGACGCCTTGAAGCGCCGCTGTCTGTATCACTGGATCGATTATCCCACTCCGGAAAAAGAGTACGAGATCGTCACCCGGAAAACGCCGGGGATCGCCGCCGCGCTGGTCCGGGACATCTGCCGCTTCATGGCCCGGGTCAGGGAGATGGATTTCGAGAAGAAGCCCGGAGTGGCCGAAACCCTCGATTGGGCCAAGGCCTTGTTGTTGCTCAACCGCCAGGTGCTGGACCCGGACACGGTGCGGGAGACATTAGGCTGTATCTTCAAATACGAAGAAGACCTGCGGCGTTTCCAGGAAGAAAAGGCCGAACTGGTCAAGGTTTTGTGCGCGGCCTGACGGGCGGACATTAATCCGCCCCGCCTGACAGGAGAGGACATTTTTGGCCGAAAGAAATGACCGGAAGCCTTCTCCAGACCTGATCCACCACCTCATCCTTTTTACCCGGCGCCTGCGAGCCGCCGGGGCCGGAACAACGCCGGTCCAGGCCCAGGAGGCCGCACGGGGCCTCGGATTCATCAACCTGTCCGACCGGGACCAGTTCAAAGACCTGTTGGGCTGCACCCTGGCTTCGTCCCAGGGTGAAATGGCCCTGTTCGAACGCTGCTTCGACGAATACTTCCTCTTCGGTCCGGACCGGACCCATCCGGCTGGGACCGATCAGCCGGTCGAATCATCACGGCCCTGGGGCCGGATCGCCGATCGGATCGAGGGAAAAAAAACCAAAGGCCTGACCGAAGGCCGAGGCGCTTCTCTAAGGGACGTCTTCGTCGAGAAGGACTTCGCCCGGTTGGAGCCGGCCGAGGCCGAAGAGATAAGGCGCCGCGTCCAGACCCTGGCCAAGACTCTGGCCCTAAGGCTCAAGCGCCGCCGGCCGTCCTTTTCCGGACGAGACAGGCTCGACTTCCGCCGCACTTTCCGCGCCTCCCTCCAGTCCGGCGGCGAACCCATACCGCTCAAGTTCCACGCCTGGAAATTGAAACCGGAAAAGCTGGTGCTGCTGGGCGATGTCTCGGGTTCCATGGACGCTTACACGCGCTTCTTTTTAACCTTCCTGCATGGTCTGATGACCACCCTGCCCAGGACCGAGGCCTTTGTCTTTTCCACCCGGCTCAGGCGGATCACCCGCCTTTTTCGTCAGGGGCCGGCCGACAGGATTATGGATCGACTGGCCCGCGCCGGCCTGCCTCTCTCGAGCGGCACCAACATCGGCGGCTGCCTCCTGGAATTCCTGACCCGGCACCGCGCGGTCTACGCCGGCCGCCGCTTCACGGCCATAATCTTCAGCGACGGCTGGGATCGGGGAGAACCAAAGGTTCTGGAACAGGCCATCCAGCGCCTGGCCAAACTGGCCGCGGCCGTGATCTGGCTCAATCCCCTGGCCGCCGACCCGGGCTTCGCCCCCCTGGCCACGGGCATGGCCACGGCCCGGCCTTATCTGACCGCGCTCTTACCTTTCAGCCGCCTGGCCGATTTGGCCCGGCTGGGCCGGTTCCTGGAGAAGCGGGAGCACCTTTGAAGCCTGGGGTCGTCCTCGCGCCGCACCAGGAACGAAACACTTTTCCTCCGATGCTTCCACCATTGCTTTTTCCCTCGGCTGGTGATTATATAGCCGGACTTGATACTGGGAGGCGCCCGCGGTTGGAGCATCTGCGCAAGATAATGGACTGGCCGGCGGCCAAGGCCAGGATCGAAGAGGCCCGCGGCCGCGGGGCCGCCATCGTCTTCACCAACGGCTGCTTCGATCTCCTGCACGTGGGCCATCTGCGCTATCTGACCCAGGCCCGAACCCTGGGCGGTTTCCTGGTGGTCGGGGTGAACTCGGACCGATCGGTGCGCGAGATCAAGGGGCCCGGGCGGCCCATCACGCCTCAGGATCAGCGGGCCGAGGTGCTGGCCGGACTGACCGTGGTGGACGCGGTGGTGATCTTTGACCAGGCCGATCCGCTGGCCTTGATCTCCCATCTCGAACCCGACGTCCTGGTCAAGGGCGGCGACTGGACCGTGGATCAGATCGTGGGCCGCGAGGTGGTGCTGGCCCGAGGCGGCCGGGTCCTGAGCCTGCCGCTGACCCCGGGCCTGTCCACTACCGGCCTCCTTGGACGCGCGCTGGAACTTAACCGGGACGGCCTGAAATAAGGGCGGTGGCAAGCGGTCCCTGATTGGAGCGGAAAAAAGATGTCCGACCTGAAAAGCCTGATTAAAGGCAACCCGATACACGAGCGGCGGTTGGAACTGCGCAGTTATCCCCTGGAAGACGGACGCCTGCTGGTGGAAGGCTGGCTGCGGGACGAGCGGTTGGTCAATATCTTTCACTGGTCCGGCCAGGAGCGTCCGCCCGGCGTGGTCCACTGGATGGTCGTCCGCCTCTTGATCGGCGGCTGGCCCATCGCGATTCAGGACGCGGAAGCGGAGATGCCGGGGGTGCCGCACGAACTTTGCCGGGAGACCTTGGACTCGGTCAAAAAGGTGATCGGCCTGCCCATAGTCTCGGGGTACAGCGAAGAAGTCCGGCGGGTACTGGGCGGAGCGGCCGGCTGCAATCACCTGACCCATCTGATCACGGTCATGGGCCCGGCGGCCCTGCATGGTTTATGGACCTGGCTGGCCCGGGAACCGCGTGCCTTGCCGGACGATTTCGACAAGATTCCCGGGTTGAAATACCTGCTCAACAGTTGCCGGCTCTGGGATGAAAACGGCTACTTCGTCCGGATGATCAAGTCGGAACTGGCCAAGCGCCGGGGCCAGGCCGGCGAAGCCCAGGAAAATTAACCGGGAGGAATCATCATGCGGCCCAAATGGCCGGCGGTCTTGGTCCTGGCCTGGATGGTCCTGAATCCGGCCATCGCGTCTTGGAGCGGAGGGCCGCCCCGGCGGCAAAATCCCGAGGTCCTGGCGGCCGCGGCCAGGACCCAGGTGACCACGGTGGTGACCAGGATCACGGCCAACGCGGCCCAGGACGGGTACATCGTCGAGACCAGAAACGGCCGCTTCGAACTGGCCTATGGCGCGGGCGGGTACGGCAAGTGGGACGAGATATACTCGGCGATTCTGGACTCCCTGGACAAGAAAAAACCGGTTATCCTCATCCTCGAGGGTAAGGACATCCAGGACGTCAAGCCCGCCAGGTAGGCACGTCCCGCGTTTCGCGGGACGTGCGCCCGTCCCCCGTGGCCGCCCGCCCGGCAGGCGGCGTTACATCATGATAGGGGTAGGGAGGACCGGTTGAGTACCCGGTCCCCCCTCCCTCCGAACCGTACGTGCGGTTCTCCCGCATACGGCTCTCCGGTTGGTGGTTCACCGCCGAGCGGATTGACAGGCCAGGGCACG
>JBFMAW010000002.1:0-44449 GCA_040755515.1 Thermodesulfobacteriota bacterium
TTCAAGTGGTTCCACCCACACCCCAGCCCCGCTTCCAGCGGGCTTAATCCCGCTGGAAGCGGGGCCTGATGACGGACTTATTACCAGTCCGTCATTTTTTGGCCAGCCCTAATTTGTTTACGATCTCCGCCAGCCATTTGTCATCTTCCATCATCTTGGGTGTAAATTTCTCGGCCCCTATAAAGTCGGGCTCCTGCCCGATTTTAGCCAGAGGATCAATACAGTTCTGATCCTTCAGGGTGGCTTCGAGCGCTTTTTCCAGATATTTTACCACTTCTACGGGCGTCTCCTTGGGGACCAGGAGAGCCTTCCACACATCCACGCCCCTGTAACCGAGTTCAGGCAGGGCCGGGATATTGGCCAGGGTTTTGACCCGCTGGGTATTGGTAATGACCAAGGGACTGATCTGTTTGGCTTCAATCAAGGGGACGGCGGGCGGGACATCCCCTATGGTGACATGGATGTGTCCCCCGGCCAGAGAGGTTAGAGCCGGGGCCGATCCGGCAAAGGGGACGTGAGTCATTTTCAGGCCGCCCGCGGTTAAAGAGATCGACTCCATCAGCAGGTGCCCGATGGTGCCCGCTCCGGCGGATCCATACTTGATCTCTCCGGGATTCTCCTTGGCGTACTTCACAAACCCCTGAAAGTCTTTCCAGGGGGCCTCCGCTTTGGAGAATAAACCGATCTGGCTGATCCCAAACTGGCCGATCACCTTAAAATCATTATACGAATAGGGCATTTTTTCCATCTGCGGGTGGAGCAGGAGGGTGGCCAGGGAGCCGGAAACGATGGTGTATCCATCGGCTTTGGATTTGGCCCCGTATTGCATGCCCACGGACCCTCCCCCGCCGGTTTTGTTCACCACCACAACGGACTGGCCGAAATGGGGGGGAGCGGCATTGGCGATAATCCGCAGGATCATATCCGTCTCGCCACCGGCCGCATAGGGGTTGACGATTTGGATCGGTTTTTCCGGAAACGCGGCCAAGGAAAGTGAGGTCAGCGCTCCCAAAACCCCGGCCAGCATTCCGAATAAAATCATTTTTCTCATGGCTCGAATCTCCTTTCTTGTCCGTTATTGGATGGTTTGAGGAAGCCTCTTGCGGAACGCGGCCGTGATGATCAGGAAAACGGAAAGGATGATCAACACCGCCGAAATCGGGCGTCTAATGAAAATCAAAAAACTTCCATCCCCCAGCAACAGGGACTGGCGGAACGCGTTTTCAAACATCTGGCCGATCACCATCGCCAGAATCATGGGCGCCCCTTCAAACCCCGCCTTCTTCATCACGTGTCCCAGAACCCCGAAAAAGATCATGATGGCGATATCCCAGAGGCTGCCATTGAGAGAATAGGCCCCCACAATGCAAAACAGAAGGATCAGCGGAGAAAGAATGGGATAGGGTATCTTGAGGATGCGCACCCAAATGCCGATGAGGGGGAGATTCAGGATCAGGAGGATTATGTTTCCGACATACATACTGGCGATGATGCCCCAGAACAGGTCCGGCGTCCGTTGCATCATCAGGGGGCCGGGCTGGGTGCCATGAATCATAAAGGCCCCTAAAAGCAGGGCCGTTACCGCATTGCCCGGTATGCCGAGGGTCAACAGGGGGATGAAAGCCCCGGCCGTGGCCGAATTATTGGCGCTCTCCGGCCCGGCCACGCCGACGATGGTTCCGGTGCCAAAGAGCTCCGGGTGTTTAGAGAGCCTCTTTTCCAGGGCATAGTCCATGAAGGAGGCAATGGTGGCGCCTCCTCCGGGCAGAATTCCCAGAAAAAACCCTAACAGAGACCCCCGGAGCAGCGTCCATTTGCTCTCCGTCCAATCCTTCAAGGTGGGGAGAAGGCCTTTGATCTCGGCGGTGTAAACTTCCCGCCCCGTCTCTTCCTCGGCGTTGGAGAAGATCTCGCCCACCCCGAAGACACCCATGAGGACGGGAATGATTCCCACGCCTTCCCGGAGTTCTATAATATCGTAGGTGAATCGCGATACGCCCGAAATGACATCCGTACCGATGAAAGAGAGGAGAAGTCCCAATCCGGCCATGATGAAGGCCTTGATCATGGAGCCTTGGGAGAGGTAACTCACCATGGTGAGGCTGAGGAGCATTAAGGAAAAGTACTCGGGCGGGCCGAACTGAAGGGCCAACCGCGCCAGCGGCGGCGCCAGGAGCATCAGGCCGATGACCCCGATCGTGCCGGCGATAAAGGAGCTAAAGGCAGCCATCCCCAGGGCCGGTCCGGCCCGACCTTGGCGGGCCATTTGATAACCGTCGAGGCAGGTCATCACCGAGGCGGTCTCTCCCGGAATGTTGACCAGAATCGAAGTAGTGGAACCACCGTACATGGCTCCGTAGTAAATGCCTGACAACATGATGATGGCCGAGACGGGGGATAAATGAAAGGTGCTGGGCAGGAGCAGGGCCATCGCCGCCGTAGGTCCGAAGCCAGGCAGCACTCCAACCAATGTCCCTCCCAGGCATCCCAAGAAACATAAGAGAAGGTTCATGGGGTCCAAGATCACGCGAAAGCCGGCCGCCAGATGTTGAAGGACTTCCAACTTTGATAACCTCGTAAAAAGTCGAAAACCGACTTTTTACTCGGCGGGAGAGGGCTGTCCCTCTCCCGCCACTTGAAGTAAATTCAAGTGGTTCCACCCTCACCCCAGACCGGGGCTTAATCCCGCTGGAAGCGGGACCTGATGACGGACTTTTTATAAGTCCGTCAACTTTAGAATCCCCATGGGCCGGTGGGCAGGTCCAGCCTCAGCCACGCTTGAAAAACGAAATAGAACCCCACCGCGGAGCAGAGCGCCGTCACGACGGTCCGAGTCCACCGCTGGGCTTCCACATTCTTCATGAGAAAGACCACGAAAAGAAAAGTAGTCACGGAAAACCCCAAGAAATTCAGGCCCAAGTTATAAAAAACCAAAGCCAGCAGAATCAACCCGCCTTTCCGGTGTTTTCCGATTCCTCGGTTGATCTTTTCCGGATGAAGGGCCTTTCCTTTCCTCAGGGTCGGGACGAAAATGACGACCGAAAGGGAAAGAAGGACGGCTCCCACTATAAAAGGAAGAAACCCCGGGCCCGGCTGGTGCACTTCTCCCAAGCCCAGGCTTATGGAAGCGATACAGAAAGCCAGGCCGATCAACATTCCAATGGCCCCGCTCAATCCGTCGTGCTGGTTCATGGGTGAAATTAACATCTATGGTGAACCCTCTTTTAACGGTATCATTCCGGTTCACTCGACGAAACAAAGCAAAGGAATCGACTTGGATTCTTTACCATAATAGTCTTGATATGCTCCTCAGTGATACCGCGGGCCAACATTTGTGGCAGAATATTGCGTAAAATATGTGCGTAACCTTGACCCCCATAGTGAACGAGTTTTGACTTGAGACAGGTATCCTGTGATATGAGAATTTGTTCCAAATATCCTTTATCGATCAGTTCAATGATTTGTTCGATTCGTTCTCTATCGCAAGGTCTGTTGAATACCCCAAAGTGTAGAGGGTAAAACGGATTGCCACCGAAGATGTCATATTCGAGATAGCAACCCGTCTTGGCCAATTCCTGGATAGTGGCGGGCAAGAAACCGGTACGATCAATGTGCCCCATGATAACACGGCCGATATCCGCTCCAGCATCATCGAGAACCCTGATGATTTCCATGGGTGAATGTTCGTGGCGACCCGGGTGAATGGTAATAGCCGCTCCCGTGCGCTCTTGCGCGCGAGCAGAAGCCCGCAGCGACTTCTTTTCCCTGTCAGGCAAAGGCCAGGAGCATCCAATTTCGCCAATGATCCCGGCGCGGATTTCAGTATTACCCGCACCGACAAGGATGTCCGTAACGATTTCTTCGGCAATCTCATCTTCGGTTTTTCCGTCTAAATCCTGACCTGCCGACCCGGTCACGACATAATAGCCCGATCCGATAATGATGTTGAGGCCCGTAGCGAGAGATATACGTTTCAACGCCGGCAGGTCACGAAAGAAGCTGGCGCTGGTTACATCAACAATAGTGCCGCCCCCCTCTTTTTTAAAAAGCATCGCCTCCTTGATGGCAAGGTCTTCATCCAGTAAGCGTAGATTATCCAAATTGTTGTACTGGTTGTACATAATCCAGCTAATGTTTTCCAGGCCCACCGGTTCGAAGGCCATCTTTTTCAGCTCGGCCTCTTTGGGTTCAACAAACCAAATTTCCCCGTCAAGGAGAAGGTGTTCATGAGGCAGAGTTATGCCTAGATCATCTGGATGAACCAAACCCAAAACGGTTTGGGCCTTTTTGGTGGCTTCTCTCTTTGTGTCAGACATCCCTCTCCTCACCTCGAACGCGGCCATGCCGGCAGGTTATCAAAGCGCAATGAAAAAGTCTGCCTTCATCCATCGTATATAGGAGTTCCGTCTCCGGTGGCCTTTTTAGACAATTTTTAGTGATCTGTATCGTAATTGGTCCAGGGTTTCCACTTCCGATCCGCCTCCCGTTGACTTAAAATAAATTCACTATATGAACCAGGTTCACTTAAAAATAAGTTATTCAAGAGTCGAGCGATGGTCAAGAAAATTCCGGGCCGCGAGCGGCCCGGAGTCCTAGCGGACGGATGTTTGGGAAGAGGCTTGGTTCAAACCGCGGCCGGCAACTGAACGATGACCCGGGTCCCCTGGCCGAGCCGGCTTTCCAGCCGGATCATCCCGCCCAGACGCTCGATGACGTCCTTGACGATCACCAGACCCAGGCCGGTCCCGGCCTCGACCAGGGCCTTGGCGTTCTGAGCCCGGAAGAACTCGGAAAAGAGCTTGACCTGGTCGGTTTCCGCGATGCCGATGCCCGTGTCTTCGACTTCAAGGCTGACAATGCCGGTTAAAGGGGAGTTCAGGCGGACCCAAACCCGGCCGCCGGACGGGGTGTACTTGACGGCGTTGGAAATCAGGTTGGAAAAGACCTCGTCCAGGAGGCTTTCCTGGGCCAGGACCCGGGGCAGGCCGTCCTGTATCTCGAGGGTCAGGTTTATGTTCTTTTCGGCCGCCTGGACCTTGTAGCCGGGTTCCAGGGCCTGGAGGATCTCGACCAGGTCCACTGGTTCCAGCCGCGGCGGCCCCATTTCCTGCCGTTCGGCCGCGATTTTTAGAAGATCGTTGACGATGGCCTGCAGGATGGAGAGCCGGACCTGACACCGGCCCACGGTCTCTTTTTGTTGGTCATTGAGCGGCCCCAGGTACTGGCCCTCGAGCAGGCGCAGCATGCTGGCGATGGTGTTGAGCGGCGACCTTAGCTGGTGCGCGGCCTTGTTCATGAACCAGGTCTTGGCCCTCTCCCGGGTGATCCGGTCCATGGTCAGGGCGATCAGGTCGGTCATCAAGGAAAAAAAGCCTATGTCCGATTCCTTGAAATGATCGGGCTCCTTGCTGTAGACGCAGAAGACGCCGAAAATCCTGACGTCGACCCGCAGGGGCAGGCAGAGCATCGAGGTTATGCCTTCCCGCTGGACGTCCTCGGGGTACTGGAAGTAGCGGTCCTCGTCAATCTGGCCGATGCTGAACAGCGAGCCTTCGATGACTTTGCGATTGACCCCGCTCTTTTCCAGGCTGATCGGCCCTCGGGAAACATAATCTTCGCTCAGGCCGTAGGTCGAGGCGAAACGCAGGTTCTTGTGGTCCGAGTCTAGAAGCTTGATGGCGTAAGCCTTGACGCCCATGATCTGGGCCGCGTTGCGGGCGGCCGAGTCCATGAATTCCTGGAGACGCAGATGGGTCTCGCCCTCCTTGATCACTTCGTACAGGGCGGACAGTTTACGCAGATCGCTGTAGATCATGACCGGTCCATATCCGATCGCCCGCCGCTGGCCATTGGCTCCGGAAGCACGGCTTCGATCTAACCCAGTGTTCTTAGTATCGCGCCTTCCTTGTCCCGGATCGTGACCCTCAGCCGCGGCGGACCAGGCAGGGCGTGGGTGGCGCAGCCCAGGCAGGGATCATAGGCCCGGAAAGCCATCTCCACCCGGTTGAGCAGCCCTTCCTGAACTTCACCGCCTTTAATAAAGGCCCGAGCCGCCTTTTTGACGGACAGACAGATCGGGGCGGCGTTGTGCTGGGTGGCCACTATCAGGTTGATCTTGGTCAGCAGCCCGCGCTCGTCGGATTCGTAATGATGGATCAGCGTGCCCCGGGGCGCCTCGACGCAGCCGACGCCCGCCCGCCGCAACCTCAGGTTCATGTTGCGGATGTCCCGGCTGGTCAAGAGCGGCTCGTTGGCGATCATCCAGTTGTGTTCGGCGGCCTGCAGGGCGCAGATCAGTCTGGCCCAGTGCATGGCCAGGGTCTGATGAGCCGGTTTGCCGCCCAGGGCGTCGAACATCAATTCATATTCGTGCTGGGCCAGAGGCGTGGCCATGCCCTGGGCCGCGTTCAGCCTGGCCAAGGGGGCCACGCGGTACAAGCATGTTCCGTCGCCGTCACTCAGGCCGTTCCAGCCGATCTTCTTCAGGTAGGTCAATCGGATATAAGTCCAGGGCTCCACCCACTCGGCGATATATTCCTGGTAGTCCCGGGGAGCGAAAATGGCGAACTCCTTGCCCTTCGGGTCGACGATCCTGATATGGCCGTCGTAAAAGTTGACCTTCTTTTCCTCGTCCACCAGCCCCAGGTAATAGGTTTTGAGGCCGTAGGCGTCATTCAGAATAAGGTCCAGGTTGTTCCGGTCCCGCAGCACCAGGTCCTTGAAAAGCTGAAGGGCGAACTTGGCGAATTCCAGGGAATAGTCGGCCGTGTCCTTGATCCATTTCCGGTCTTCCTCGGTTATGCGCCGGGGCACCCCGCCGGGGAGTCCGCCCTCGGGATGGGGGGCCTTGCCGAAGATGTGCCTGATTATGTCCCGGTTGCGCCTGCGCACCTCGATGACCTTCAGGCCGATGTCCTGGCCCACCTTGGCCAGCAGGCCCAGGATGTTCCTCTGGGCCGGGTCGGCCTCGGGCCCGACCAAAAAATCCGGCGCGGCCAGGAAGAAGAAGTGCAGGTAATGGTCTTCCAGAAAGAAGGCGTTGTATTCGAGCTGTCTGATGAGCCTGGCCGTGGGCGTGGGCTCGACGCCGTAAAGCTGGTCCAGGGCCTTGGTCGCGGCCATGTGGTGAGCCGAGGGACAGACGCCGCAGATATTGGCCACTATCCTGGTCATCTCCTCGGCGGGCCGGCCCAGACAGAACCTTTCGAAGCCCCGCAGTTCGGTCACCTGCCAAAAGGCGTCCGCGACCTCACCTTGGTCGTCGAGAAATATTTCTATCTTGCCGTGGCCTTCCAGCCTGGTGATGGGATTGATGCTGATCCTTTCCGTCATGGTCGGCCCTCCCTGGTTTCCTCGAACGTTCGCCGTCCCAGAATGGAAGTGGGTTGGCAAAACCGATAGAAATAACCGGCCGGATCGGGGACGGCCGCCATCAATTCCTTGGGGTCGGCTTCGGCTTCGGCCTTGATCAGGGTGGCCAGGGCCGACAGGAACCTGCTTCCGTAGTCGATTACACCGGGCACCGGCCCGAAGCACCCCCGGCAGGGCGTGTTTATTTTCAGACAGGTTTCCCCGCAACCGGCCCGGGTGGCCGGCCCCAGGCAGATGATGCCTTCCACCAGGAAACATACCTCCGGGTCGGCCTCCACTTCATGAATGCGGCGGACCTGGTCGATCTCGAAACTGTACGGCTTGGTTTTATTGCGGGGACACACGTCGCACAAGGCCTTGCGCGGGGCCAGGGTCGAACCCTTGGGCGGCAGGTCCCCGGTGATGACCGCGTTGAGGGCGTTGGCGATCAGGTCCGGCGGCGGCGGGCAGCCGGGCAGGTAGTAATCCACCTCCACCACCTGGTTCAAGGCGTAGACGTGATCGAAGAACTCGGGCAGGTCGAGCTTATGACCGTCCACCTCGCTGCTGGTTCGCGGAAAGCTTCCGGCCGGATTGGTCACCGTGGGTGCATCCCGGTAAACCCAATCGAGAATGTCCTCCCTGGTGCGGAAGTTGGCCAGGCCGGGCGTCCCGCCCAGACAGGCGCAGGCGCCCATGGCCAGGACGATCTGGGATTTTCGCCTCAAGAGTTCGGCGATTTCCACGTGTTCGGCGTTGCGCACCGAGCCGGTGATAAGGCTCAAGGTGATTTCGCCGTCCTTGAATCTTTCCAGGTGGTGGTACTTCAAGTCCAGGGCCACCGGCCAAAGCACCAGTTCGACGGCCGCGGCCACCTTCAAGAGGTTCTCGTTGAGGTCCACGATGGCCTCGTCGCATCCGCCGCAGGCGCCCAGCCAGGTTATGGCCGCTTTGGGTTTGGGCATGGTCCTTACCTCCGGGCTAGGGCAGCCTGACCGGCCCGAGCCGCATCAGGGTTGATTCCATTTCGTGGACCATTTGGGGAATCCTTTTCCCTTCCGGATCGGAGGCCAGGATAATGCCGATCCGTTCCGGCTCCAGGCTGAAGGCCTCGATGACCCGATGCAGCAGATAGACCCGCTTGGCCGCACGGTAGTTGCCGTCCTGGAAATGACAGTGCCCTTCGGGGCAACCCAGCAGGATCACGCCGTCGGCCCCGCTCTTGAAGGCCTGGAGCACGTGCTTCGTGTCCACCTTGCCCGTGCAGGTGACCGGGATGAAGTATTCCACCTGGGCGCCCAGGGCCGCGCTCTCGGTCAGATATCCCCAGCCGAACTTACAGGAGAAGCAGACCAGCTTGGGCTTGTATTCTTGCATAATCACGCTCCTAACGGCCCCGACAGCGAGGCGAAGACCTCGGCGATGCGTTTTTCCATGGGGTCACCCACCAGTTTCCTGGCGCCGGAAGGACAGGCCACCACGCACATGCCGCAGGATTTGCAGGTGAACATGTCCGTGGTCGAGATACGCTTGTTGTCGTACAGTTTGTGTTGGGCCGAACCGTAGAAACATATGGAGACGCAAATCCCGCAACCGCAGCAGCGGTCGGGGTTGACTTCCACCATCGGCAGGGACTCCTGGATGCCGATGGAGACGCAGGCCTTGCAGGACAGGCACGGCCCGCAGGTCAGGCAACGCTTGGCCTCCTCGACGGCCTCGGCCAGGGTGAAGCCCTTTTCGAAGACCTGGAAGTGCATTCTCTTTTCCGGCGGTATCCAGAGCACCTCGGGTTCGGACTGGTAGACCCGCCGCCTGGGGATGTCCTGGGGCTGATAATCCCTTTTCCGTCCCTCCTTCATGTCCAGTTCGCGCAGATAGCGCTCGATGGATTCGGCGGCCACGAGACCGTCTTTCATGGCCTCGGCCATGAAGCCGATCTTCCTCAGGTCTCCGCCGATAAAGACCCATTCCCGCTTGAGGCTCTGCAGGGTCAAGGGGTCCAGGGCCAGTTGACCCCGCTCGTCCAACAGGTTCTCCTCTTGCAGGGAAGCCCGTTCAGGACCCTGGCCCACGGTGACGATCAGGATATCACCGTCCAGGCCGACCATATCGGTCTCGTCGAATTGCGGATTGAAGCCGGATTGATCAAAGACGCTGGTGCACTTGGGGCATTCGATCTTTTTGATCCGCTCGCCTTCACCCAATATCTTCCTGACTCCCCGGGAATAGACGATCCTGATCCCTTCCTCCCAGGCGCCCCGTATCTCTTCCGCGTCGGCCGGGATGCCGTCCTTGGAGGTCTTGTCCTCGCCTTCCAGGCAGATGACGGTGGTTTCCCCGCCTAGCCGCCGGGAAGTCCGGGCCACGTCGAAGGCCACGTTGCCGCCGCCGATAACCAGCACCTTGCGTCCCTTGAAGTAGTTGGGCTTGATGTAGCCGTGGCTGACTTCATAGAGAAAGGTGTGGCCGTACATGACCCCGGACAGGTCCTGGCCCTCGACCTTATCCCGGCCGTAGGAAAGGGTGCGGGGCGAAGGAGTGCCCTTGGCGATGAAGACGGCCTTGTACCCTTCGTTGCGCAGCCGTTCCAGAGTGAGCTTGCCTTTGCTCACGTGAGCGTTGAACTTGACGTCAATGTTGGCGATGCGCACCAGGTTGTCTATGGCCGAGGTGAGGACCCGTTCCGGCAGCCGGTAACGCGGAATCAACCACAAGGCCCCGCCCAGACGATCCGAGGCCTCGAAGATGGTGACGCGATACCCTCTTTTACTCAAATCATAAGCGCACATCAACCCGGCCGGACCGCCGCCGACCACGGCCACGTTTTCCTTGTGTTTGGGGATGAGAAACTCTTCCTTCTTCTCGAGATGGAAGGTGTAGACGTCGGAAATGAATCGCTTCAGCAGGCGCCGCCTGATGGCTCCGCCTTTGGATTGATAATTACACTCCAACTCGCACAAGCCGCAGACGTAGCCGCAAATGGTGAACAACGGATTCTTTTCATAAAGGTAGTCGCCGATCTGAATGACGCCGCTGGTCGCCTCCTCGGGGTTTTCCGGCAGGAGGGAAATAAGCACATTGGTGCGCTGGATGTCCTCGTTGATGGGACACTGGACCTGACAGGGCGGCAGATACTGTTTGACCGCCTGCTCGACCCCGGCCCACCCTCGACTGATGGTGTTCCACATCTGGCCCACTCCTTGAAACAAACAGGGTTGGTTGACAGGAACAATGTTTGCCGCGCCGGGGACGGGATCAAGGCTTAAGGTTGCCGGTTTCAGTAACTGTATGATCGGGCTTCAGGACGGAAGCGATCGAGCCGAGAGCGCGGACTTGAGATAAAAAGCCTGGTTGAGGTTCAGGAGAAGAGTCGCGCCGTCCTTTGACATTAAAAATTGGGTTTTCTCCACCTTGATCAAATTGCTCGTAAGTTAGCAAAAAGTGTAAATAAGCAAAAATAATGCCATATACGGGGAAAGTCATGACTGTAGCTAACCGATATTAATGAAGATATCAGAAGAGCTGCTTCCCGCCCCCTCTGGTTTTTCCTGGTTCCGACGGTTAATTTTACAGCCTGTAAAAATGAATGTATCTCCACCATCCGACCGGACGATGATCAGACGGACTGATTTAATACGCTTCTGGGCGATTAATCTTGCCGGCCCGTGGGCTGGCCCGGCCGGCGCTGGGCTCGGTTAGGACGGGTTCCGGGCGAAGAGAGGGTTGTAACTAAAATTTGTTTATAATCAATGAGATAATAAAGGAGATCGTTCCGCAGATGGGGAAGGTCAGGACCCAGGCCAGGATGATTTCCTGAGAGACGCTCCATCGAACTTTGTTAATATTACGGCTGGCGGCCACACCCATGATGGAAGTGGTGATGGAGTGCGTGGTGCTCAGGGGGATGCCCAGCCCGGAGGCGATCAGGATGGTCATTGAGGCGCCGCTCTCGGCGGCAAAACCTTGCCACGGGCTCAACTGGACCATCTGCATGCCCACCTTCTTGATGATCTTCCAGCCGCCCACGGAGGTGCCGATGCCCATGACCGAGGCGCAGATCACGATGACCCAAAGGGGAATGTCGAAGGAAGGCAGTATGCCGGCCAGGGTCAGGGACAGGGCGAAGATGCCGATGAACTTCTGGCCGTCGTTGAGACCATGGTTATAGGCCATGAATCCGGCGGAGAAAATCTGAAGCACGCGGAAGATACGGTTGCACCTGGTCGGGGAAGCGGCGGCCAGGCTCTTGATGATGATCTTACTGAAAACAAAGCCGCCGCCGAAGCCTAACACCGAGGAAAAAACCAAGCCGATCAGTACTTTCTGCCATCCGCTCCAAAGAACCGCTTCCGGTCCGGCCGTAGCTATGGCCGCGCCGGTCAGACCGGCCACCAGGGCGTGCGATTCGCTGGTGGGAATGCCGAAGCGGGCCGCGGCGCTGCTCCAGACAATGATGCTTATCATGGCCGCGGCTATGGTCCCTTGGTTGATGACGTTCTGATCGACTATGCCCTTGCCGATCGTAGTGGCCACGGCCAGGCCGCCCATGGCCCCCAGGATATTCAGAACTACGGCCATGGCCAGGGCCTGGGGCGGGGTCAAGACCCGGGTGGACACCACCGTGGTTATGGCGTTGGGTGCGTCCGTCCAACCGTTGACGAATTCGGCGGCCAGGACCAGGATCAGAGTTATGGCCAGAACGGTGAGCGTCAAGGCGCCTTCAGACCTTACAGCTCCCGCCGGGCCACGGAAGAAATTATGTCCATCACATCTTCACAGGTATCGGTTGTTTTTTCCAGGCTCTTTAATAAGTCCCGCCATAAAAGCATCAGATTGACTTCAGGATTCTCTTTGAACAACTGCTGATTGGCTTCTATCGTGAGCGAATCGGCTTGTTCTTCCAATTTCTTGATCCGGTCGGTGTAATCCTTGATCCTGGTCAGTTGGCCTTCATAAAAGGCGTTTATGGCCTCATTGAGCATTCCGGTCATTTCCACGATGATATGGCAAATTTCATTGGCTTCCTTTCTGGGGACCAGGCTATCCTTGATCCGGGCCAGCCGGGCGACTTTTTTTATCAGATCGATGGTATCGTCCAGGGTGGAGATGAATTTCTCGATGTCGGTTTTTTCCATCCGGCTGACGATGAAGGTTTGGTCCAGAAGGAAAAAGACATCCTTTACCAGACGATCGGCTTCTTTCTCCAGGGAGATGATGCGGTCCAGGTTGCCGTCTCTTTGAGGGAGATTGCCGAACAGTTCGTCCAGTCTTTTAGCTGCTTCGGCCAGAAGCTGGGCGTGTTTTCTTATTATCTGCTCAAAGACCGCGTCGTTGTTTTTAAAGAATCTTCGGAAAAACGCAAACTTCATGTAACCCTCCTTCGTGGCGAAGGCGTCCGGAACTTTAGCTTAGGAGGCCGAAAGAGTCAACCCATTACCCCAAGCCTCGTAACAGTTTAAAAATTCAGGACTTTCAGTCGCGCTTAAGTGTTCCACCAGAACGTTATTCTTTATTCTCGATGATATTCCCGCCCGTTGGAAACAGTCAAGGTTGGAAATTGGCGCCTTTTCCACCATCGGTGTTCCCCCTGTCCAAGACGATTCCTTTAGGCGGAAGGCCAGGGCCTTCCGGGCCGAAAGGTATTGAGCCTCGACCAACAGAGCCTGAAGGTAAGGCTTGACTTTGCTCTTTACCCTTGACAACCCCGTCGGCGGCAAGGCAACCTGAAACCTTCGGAGTCAGTTATTTTATGCTGCAAGGCCAGGGCGTCACCAAGCATTTTGGCGGTCTGACCGTTTTGAACGGCGTGGATTTCGTCGTTCATTCCGGGGAAGTGCTCGGTCTCATCGGTCCCAACGGTTCGGGCAAGACCACGCTTTTCAACGTCATCTCCGGTTTTCTCAAACCTGATGCCGGCCGGTTGAGCCTGAACGGACGGCGGATAGACCGAATGACCCCCGACCGGATCGCTCGACTGGGCCTGGGCCGCACTTTCCAAATCGTCCGGCCCTTGGCCGATCTGAGCCTGACCGACAACACGGCCATTGCCGCGCTCTATGGGGCCAGGCCCGTATATACCGTCAAAACGGCCCGGGAACGGGCCAGGGAAGTGCTTGATTTCTGCGGCCTGGACGACAAACGTCGCCGGCGGCCGAAAGACCTCGGCCTGGTCGACCTCAAGCGTCTGGAGATAGCCAGGGCCTTGGCGGTCGGCCCCAGATTCCTGCTGTTGGACGAAGTTTTCGCCGGACTGACGCCGTCCGAAATAGAAACCGCGGTCAGATTGACCTTGCGTATCCGCGATCGTTTTGAAGTGGCCATATTCATGGTCGAACACATAATGAGGGCCATCATGGGCGCCTGTTCGAGGATCATGGTCCTGAACTACGGCGTCAAAATCGCCGACGGCGATCCTCGAGACGTGGCCTCGAATCCCACGGTCATTGAAGCCTATCTGGGCGAGGGGTACGCGTGCTCCGGGTGAGTGATCTGGAAGTTAGTTACGGCAGTCACCTGGCCCTGGCCGGCGTGAGTCTCGAGGCGGCGGCCGGCGAAGTGACCGCCCTGGTCGGGGCCAATGGAGCCGGCAAGACCACTCTGCTCAACGCCATCTCCGGTCTGAGGCGGCCCAGCCGCGGTGCCATCGAGTGGGCGGGCGCGCGCCTGGACGGCCTGCGGCCGGACGAGATCGGTCGCCGGGGCGTTATCCAGGTTCCGGAAGGCCGCAAGCTTTTTCCCCGGATGACGGTCAAGGAGAATCTGGAGATCGGCGCGTACGCTCCCGAAAGCCGCCGGCGCCGGGCTGAAGGGATGGACAAGGTCTTCAGCCTTTTCCCCAGGTTGAAGGACCGGCGGAGTCAAGCGGCCGGCACGCTTTCCGGGGGCGAGCAGCAGATGCTGGCCTTGGGTCGGGCCATCATGGCCTGGCCCAGTTTCCTTCTGATGGATGAACCGACCGAGGGTCTGGCCCCCCGGTTGGCCGTGGATATCTTCAGGGTCATCCGGAGTCTCAACGAGGACGGCCTGGGAATTCTGCTGGTCTCGCAGGAAGTGCGCCAAACCCTGGCTCTGGCTCGCAGGGCCTACTGCCTGGAAAACGGCCGGATAGTCCTCTCCGGCCCGGGCCGGGAACTCTTGGCCGATCCGGGCGTGAGGCAAGCGTATCTGGGACTTTAAGGACGATAAATCAATAGCGGGAGGGAGTCATGAAAGGTATCAAGCTTTGTTTGCTGGCGGGATTGATTTTCACCTTGGGCGCCACCGGCGTCTGGGCCAAGGAGGCGCCCCTCAAGATCGGCGGGTCGCTGCCCTTGACCGGTCCGTTCGCCGAAACCGGACAGTGGGTCGAGAGAGGCTATCGGTATTGGGCCGAAGAAGCCAACGCCAAGGGCGGGCTGTTGGGCCGTCCGGTGGAACTGATCATCTACGACGATCAGTCCAATACCCAGCAGGCGATAACTTTGGCCGAAAAGGCCATCACCGTGGACAAGGTGGACCTTCTCTGCGGCGGCTACCCCGGCACCGCGGCCAGGGCGGTCATGCCCGTGGCCGAAAAATACAAGATGGTCTATGTGTCCATGGGCGGGCACCTCAAGTCGTTCGAACAGGGCTACACCTACTCCTTCGGCGGACCGCCCCTGATGGGCGAGTGGTGGTACCTGGGCTTGACCGACTGGTTGGCCGCCATCCCCGAGGCCGACCGGCCCAAGCGGGCCGCGGTCTACACCATGAACAACCCCATCGGCGCTTCGGTGATGGAATTCCTACCCACCCTTAAGAAGGCCGGGCTCGAGGTGGCCATTGACGAAAAATACAACCTGCCCCTGCCGGACGCCACGCCCTTGATCGTCAAGGCCAAACAGATGAACTGCGACATTCTCTTTTCCAACGGCTTCTTCGATGACGGCGTGCAGACCCTTCGAGCGGCCAAGGCCCTGGACTACAACCCCAAAATCATCGTCCAGGCCATAGGCTCGGTCATCCCGGCCTGGGTGAAGGAACTGGGCCCGGACGGCGATCACGTGGTCTCGGGCACGCCCATCTTCAACAAGCTCAAGTTCGAAGGCAACGACCGGCTCAACCGGATAGTCAAGGAAAAGTTCAATCTGCCCGGGTATCCGCTGTACTTCGGTTTCGGCTACCAGTGGATGTGGACCCTGGCCCAGGGGGTCCAAGGCGCCGGCGGTTTGGATCAGACCAAGATTCGGGACTGGCTGCGCCGGAACGAAATCAAATCGCTGGTCGGGCCCATGAAGTTCGACGACCGGGGCCTGCCCAAGCCTTACAACTTCCTGACCCAATTGATCGACGGCCAGGTGGAGATCATCTGGCCCAAGGAACAGCGGACCCACGAGCCGGTCTTTCCCAGACCGGCCTGGAAGAAATGAGTCCTGGGCGGCGGGCGTTTGTCCGGCCGCCGCCAGGGCGAGTCATTAGAGCTTCAGACCTGGGAGGTGGGCCGGACGCCCCGGCCGGCGTAACTTCAGCGCGGGCGGACGGTTGTCCTGGAGGCGCCGGCCCAAAGAGGAGAAACAGTCGGGGGAAAACGCTGGGGGAACAATTCGTGTGGTCGTGGAAAAGCCCTTTTGCCCCGGCCGGCCTTGATGGGAACAGGTCGGCGCGGTGAATCTGGTCCTGGTCGGCCAGGCCATGATCGGCGGCCTGATCATGGGCTCGGTCTACGCCCTGCTGGGCGCGGGTTTCTCTCTGGCCTGGGGGGTCATGCGGGTGGTGCATATCTCCCACCCCGCCTTCGGCCTGCTGGCGGCTTATCTGGCCTACTGGCTGCTCAAGGCGACCGGGCTGGACCCGCTGTTGTCCCTGTTTTTCAGCGCGCCGCTCTTCTTCATGCTGGGGCTGCTCGTATACCGCTGGCTCATCCAGCCGATAACCCGGGCCAGGGAGACCATGGTTGCCTCCATGATCGTCTTCGTGGGCCTGAGCATCATCCTCGAAAACGTGATCATGCTCATTTGGTCGCCCGATCCCAGGCTGCTCAAACCGGCCTATTCCGGCCAGGTGTACATACTGGGACCGTTTTACTTCCAGGCGCCGCATCTGCTGGCCTTCGGCCTGGCGGCGCTGGGCATAACCGGCCTGCATCTTTTTTTGAGACACACCCTGACCGGCAAGGCCGTCCGGGCCGCCTGGCAGCAGCCCGAAGCGGCCCAGATTCACGGAATCCGACTGTCCTACATATCGGCCCTGACCTTCGGTCTGGCCCTGGCCACGGCCGCGCTGGGCGGCGTGGCCCTGGCCTTCCTGTATACCTTTGACCCGTATGCCCATAACCTTTGGCTGGTCTACCTTTTCCTGGTGGTGATCGTGGGCGGGGTGGGCAACCTCCTGGGCTCGGCCCTGGCCGGACTGCTGATCGGCCTGATCACGGGTCTGAGCCTGGCTTTTGTGCCCTATCATTGGGTCAACCTGATAGTTTTCGGGTTGTTGATGCTGGTGCTTTTGTTCAGACCCCAGGGACTGTTCGGCCAGGGGAAATGATTTGCGCGGACGCTGGCTGGCTCCATCTCTTGTACTGGCCGGACTGGCCGTGTTCCCCTGGCTGGGCCTGCCGGTCTATTTTTCTTCACTTCTATTCAACGTCTTCTTCTTCGTGGCCTTGGCCCAGGCCTGGAATATTATCGGCGGACTGACCGGGTATCTGTCTTTCGGCCACGTGGCCTTTGTCGGGTTGGGGGCTTACACTACGGCCATGCTGGCCAAGGGCTTCAACCTCGGACCGCTGGTCACTTTCCTTAGTACCCTGCCGGCCGGACTGGTGGCGTCAGGGGTGGCCCTGCTGGTCGGTTACCCCTGTCTGAGGCTGCGCGGCCCCTATTTCGCCGTAATAACCCTCTGTTTCGCCTTTGTGGTGGAGATGGCCGTCAAGAACGTGGCCTGGCTGGGCGGAGCGGACGGCTTGTGGCTCAAGGGGATGAAACTCGAGGCGGCGGAAACACGGGCCGTCTTTTATGAAGTCATGCTGGGCTTGGGCCTGGCCGCCACGCTTACCGCGGCCTGGATAGCCCGCGGCCGTTTCGGCGCCGGGCTGAGGGCCATCAAGGCGGACGAGGACGTGGCCCTGGCCGTGGGCATCAACGCTCCGGCCTTGAAAATCAGGGCGTTTGTCCTTTCGGCTTTCTTTCCCGGCGTGGCCGGCGGGGTCCTGGCTTATTACTTGAACTACATCCATCCCGATATCGTCTTCGATATCAACATGTCCATCCTCATGGTGCTGATGGCCCTGTTCGGCGGCGGACGCCACTGGCTGGGACCAGTCCTGGGCGCGGTGATCCTGACCCTGGTCAACGAGGCGCTCAGGATGTTTCTCAAAGGCGAACTGGCCAGGATTATTTACGGCCTGCTCTTCATCGCCGTCATTCTCTACCTGCCGGACGGTTTGACGGCCTGGTGGCAGGACCGCCGCCAGGATCAGGAATCGGAATGAACTGGCGTTACGGGCATATTATCGAGGATTATTGGTGAAACGATCATTTGACAATTATGAAAAGTTTTAAGTTTTTCTGGAAAAAATTCCGCTCCGATTAGAGATAAACTAATTCACCCGGCGCCAGAAAAACGAAGGCCACGTCTTCCAGTTGACTAATTTTCGCCTTTAACGGAGAAACAGACCATCCGGATGGTCATTTTTCGTCTTCAAGCCATTTCTCCAGGGTGGTTTTTATCAGGTCCCGCACCTTTCTGGTTTCGGCCACCTTTTCTTCCCAGGCGCCGGTGAACCTGGACGGATCAGGGAAGGGCCAATGCAAACGGGTGGTGATGCCGGGAAAGATGGGGCATTTGGCCGAAGCGGCCTCGTCGCAGACGGTTATGACGTAGCTGTACGTCTTGCCCTGTTTGAAGAGATCAAAGACGCTCTTGGATTTTTGTTCGCTTATGTCCAGCCCTATCTCCTTCATCACCTCCACGGCCAAGGGGTTCAGCGCGGACGGTTCGAATCCGGCGCTTTCCACCTGAAAGCGATCGCCGGCCAAGCGATTCAAAAGCGTCTCGGCCATCTGGCTGCGCGCGCTGTTGTGTTCGCAGATGAACAGCACCTTTTTTTTCGTCATGGGTATCTCCTCAAAAAATGATCCCCTCGCCCCAGCCTTCCCTTAGGCCTTCGATGGATACAGGCAGAGGCGAGCGCCGTCAAGCGACGATTGTTTTACAAAAAAGAGGCGGGAAGATGTCCATCTACAGAGTACCCAGTCTAGCCCATAAACCATAATAATTTTCTTGAAAAATCTAATTTAGAGATTATGATTGTCGCCGATTTTAGTCAAAAAAACGTCGGACAGGTCTTTTACGCCAAATGTTATTCGGGGCCTTGAGGGATTTCCTATTTACCCGGATAAGGCCAAATGAAGACCGAAGCCTTCTCAAGGATAGGCGGTCCGAAGGATATTATTAATAATAACAGTAAGTTATAGACAAGTTTGGCCGGCGGGGCCTTCCGGTTTATTTTTCTGTTCGTTGATGGCCGGTATCTTGCACTCTCAACCCGCGGGAGAGACCGAATGGTGACGGGAAAACGACGTTCGAAAAAGACCAGAAGAGGTGCGAAATTGCGCTTCACTATTATTTGCGCCTGGTGCGGCCGGGTCATCGGGGTGAAGACCGCGGCCGGCGCCGCCGCCGGCGGGCCCACCGTGACTCATTCCATCTGCCCGGCCTGCCGTAAGAAAGTGATCGGCGGACTGGATGATCTGCTGGCCGCCAACCTGCCCGGCGGCAAACCCAGGGCCCGCTGACCAGCCCACCGTTTAGGCTTGAATCATTTCTTTTTCATCAGGGCCAGTTCTCTTTTTCTCAGCTCCTTCCTCATGATCTTGCCCGTGGCCGTCAGGGGCAGTTCGGGGATGAACTCGATCTCCCGGGGATATTCGTGGGCGGCCAGCCTGGCCTTGACGAAATCCTGTATCTCTTCCTTGAGTCCGGGGTTGGGTTTCACCTCCGGCTTGAGCACGACCAGGGCTTTGACGATTTCGCCTCGTAGCTCGTCAGGCTTGCCGATCACCGCGGCCAGGGCCACGGCCTGGTGTTTGATCAGGCAGTCTTCTATCTCGCCCGGACCGATCCTGTATCCGGCGCTGTTGATGACGTCGTCCTGGCGGCCCACGAACCACAGGTAGCCCTCCTCATCCTGACGGGCCGTGTCGCCGGTCAGGCACCAATCGTCGATGAACTTGTTCCGGGTGGCTTCCGGGTTGCGCCAGTATTCCAGAAACATAACCGGATCAGGCCTCCTGACCGCCACTTCGCCCACCTGGCCCGGCGGCGGCACCCGGCCTTCCCCGTCCACCACCGCCACCACGTGGCCGGGTATGGGCCGGCCCATCGAACCTGGTTTGGCCGCCATCACCCGGCCGCAGTTGCCCACCACCAGGTTGACCTCGGTCTGTCCGTAAAACTCGTTTATGGTCAGGTCCAGCGTCTCGCGGCCCCAGGCCATGAGTCCTTCGCCCAGCGTTTCCCCGCCCGAGCCTATGGTTCTCAGATGGTAGTCATACCGCTGCCGCGGTTTCTGGACCTGTCGCATCATCTTCAGGGCCGTCGGCGGCATGAAGACGTTCCGGACGCCGTACTTGGCCAGGAAGTAAAAGGCCTGTTCAGGGTCGAACTTCTTGAAGCGATAGGCCACCACGGGTACGCCGTGATGCCAGCTCGGCAGCAAGACGTCTATCAAGCCGCCTATCCAGGCCCAATCCGCGGGCGTCCAGTAAACATCATCTTCCTGGGGGAAGAAGTCGTGAAAGAACTCGACGCCCGGCAGATGGCCCAGCACCACCCGGTGGGCGTGCAAGGCGCCCTTGGGTGGACCGGTTGTCCCTGAGGTATAAATGATCAAAGCCGGATCGTCGGCCCTGGTCTTGACCGGAGCGAAATCATCGGAAGCCTTTTCCAGAAGACGCTGGAAGTTTTTGATCGGGCTTTTGGCTTGACCCTTGGTGCTGATTATCAATCTCAGTTCCGGCAGGTTATCTTTAATCTGGAGGACCTTTTCCAGGTTGGCGGCGTCGGTGATGATGGCCTTGGCCCCGCTGTCGGCCAGGCGGTATTCCAGAGCGTCCGGTCCGAAGAGGGTGAAAAGAGGCACGGCTATGGCCCCGATCTTGTACACGGCCACATGGGCTAGGGCCGTTTCCGGGCTTTGAGGCAGGAGTATGCCCACCCGGTCGCCCCGGCCGAGGCCGTGGGCCGCCAGACCGTTGGCCAACCGGTTGGAGAGTCTCTTCAGTTCCCAGAAGGTGTATTTATCGGTCCGGCCCTTTTCGTTTTCGTAGATCAAGGCCAGACGGTAGCGTTGCCCGGCCCACTTGTCGCAGACGTCCACGCCGATGTTATAGAAACGGGGTACCTTCCATTTAAAGGATTCGTAAACCTCGTCGTAGCTGCCGCCCTTGGTCAGCATGGCTTACCCCACTTGAATCCCGGCCGGTTAAACGGCCAGGTATTTCTTCTTGACCTCTTCGTTGCGGCCGAGTTCCTCGATGCTGCCTTGATACTTGATGATGCCCTGGTCCACGATGTAGGCCCGGTCGGAGTGCTTGAGGGCGAACTTGAGGTTCTGTTCGGACAGGAGCACGGTCACCCCTTCTTTCTTGATCACCTCGATGAACTCGCCCAGCATCTTGACCACGATGGGCGCCAGGCCTTCGGACGGCTCGTCCAGCAGCAAGAAGTCCGGGTTGCCCATCAAGGTGCGAGCGATGGTCAGCATCTGGCGCTGGCCGCCGCTCAAGGTCCCGCCGGGACGCTGGGCGAACTCCTTCAGCACCGGGAAAAGCTCGTAAATGCGCTCGATAGTCCACTTGGGCTTCCGGCCCTTTTCCACCTTGCGGCCTACGTCCAGATTGCCCAGGACGGTGACGTCAGGAAAGATTCGGCGATCCTCGGGGACGAAGCCCAGGCCCAGGCGGGCGATCTTGTAAGGCGCCAAGCCGGTAATGTTCTGACCCCGGTACAGGACCTGCCCGGTTTTAGGATGTTTGAGCCCCATGATGCTGAGCATGGTCGTGGTCTTGCCCGCGCCGTTGCGGCCCAGCAGGACCACCACTTCGCCTCGCTTGACGTTCAGGGAAACATCAAACAGGATATGGCTCAGCCCGTAATAAGTGTTAATCTTGTCCACCACCAGTTCCATGGTCAGATTTCTTCCCCCAGGTAGACTTCGATCACCTTTTCGTTCCGGGATATCTCGGCCGGCGGGCCTTCCGCGATCAAAATACCGTAACACAGGACCCGGACCTTCTGGGATATGCCAAAGACTATGTCCATATCGTGCTCGATGAAGAGCATGGTTATCTTGAGCTGCTCCCAGAGCTTCTGCACCAGTTTCACCGTCTCCCGCCGTTCTTCCGGGCTCATGCCGGCCGTGGGTTCATCCAGCAGCAGCAAAGTGGGTTCCAGGGCCAAGGCCAAGGCCATATCCAATCGCTTCTGGTTGCCGTGAGCCAGGATGCCGCTCTGTTGTTGGGCCTGATCGGCCAAGCCCACGCTCTCGAGTATCTCGAAAGCTCGACCGCGCAGGTCTTTCAAGCCGGCCACCGGCGTAATCAGGTTGAGGTTGCGCTGGTGATGGGCGACCAGGGTGGCCATGAGGTTGTCCAGAACCGAAAGCCGGGGGAAGATGCTGGTGATCTGAAAAGCCTTGGCGATACCCAGCCTGACCACGTCGTAGGGTTGCCGCCCGGCGATGTTCCTGTCTTGGAAGTAAATCCTACCCTGGTCGGGCATATGCAGGCCGGTGATAAGGTTGAACAGGGTGGTCTTGCCGGCGCCGTTGGGCCCGATGATCGAACTCAGTTCGCCCTCCGCCACGGTGAAATTCACCCCGTTGAGCACGGCGTTGCCATTGAAGGATTTGAACAGGTTTTCCACCTTGAGAATGGTCTCGCTCATTTCTCCTACCCAAACGGCCGCGGGGCCGGTTCACTTTCTGTTTTTCCGACCGGTGGACAAACCCACCAGGCCTTCCGGCGCGAACAGGACCACGGCCAACAGGATCAGCCCTAGAATTATGGCCCAGACTTCCACCAGGCTCTGGTGAATCTGCTGGACGATTATCTTGAGAAAGATCAGAACGGCCGATCCCAGGGCCGGGCCGATAAGGGAATACATGCCGCCCACCAGGCTGGCCAGGATGGGCTCGGCCGATTTGCTCCAGTGCAGGAACTCGGTCTGGGCGAACCGGTTCAGCTCGGTGAAAAGGCCTCCGGCCAGACCGGCGAAGGCGCCGGCGATAATGAAGTTGAGCAGTTGATATCTGCGGACGTTGACGCCTATGAACTTGGACCGCTCCGAGTTCTCCCGGATGGCCCGGATGGTCAGGCCGAAGGACGAGTTGACGATCATCCTCATCAGCAGGAAACACAGGAGAAAGATGATCAGGCAGAAAAGGTAGTAGTTGGTCGGCGTGAATAGTTCCGGTTTGGGTATGCCGTGAATGCCGTCGTCGCCGCCGGTGAAAGAGTAAGCCTGGAACACGATCATGTACAGGAGCTGACTGAAGGCCAGGGTCAGGATGGCGAAATAGAGTCCGATCAGCCGGACGCAGAACCAGCCGATGACGGCCGCGGCCACGGCGGCGGCCAGGGGCGCGGCGATCATGGCCGGGATAAAGGACAGGCCGGCTTTTTTCATGAGCAGGGCCACGGCATAGGCGCCGGTGCCGAAGAAGGCGGCGTGGCCGAAACTGACCATGCCGCCGAAGCCGAGAATAAGGTTCAGGCTGGTGGCGAAGAGGGCCATGATGATCATTTCGGTGGAGACCCAGATCCAGTATTCGCCCGTGCGGCCGAGCCTGTTCAGGATGAAAGGCAGAATGAACAGGGCGGCGATGACCAGGGCCGCCGCGGCGATCTTTTTGGTTCCGTTGGGATCGTTGGGCATGGTTTGTCCTTGCGGCCTCAGCGTTCGGGTTTGCCGAACAGGCCCCAGGGTCTGATGATCAGGACCAGGGCCATGGCGATATACGGGAAGACGATGGCCAGACGGCTCAAGGGAATCTGGATGAAGGACGAGCCCACGCCGATGATGACCGAACCCAGCATGGCCCCGCCCACGCTGCCCAATCCGCCGATCACCACCACGGCGAAGCACTCGATGATCTTCTCCATGCCGATGCCCAGGTCAATGTTGGCCAGGGCGCTCATGAGCACGCCGCCCAGGCCGGCCAGCCAGCAGCCCAGCATGAAAGTCCCGGTCATGACCGCCGCGACGTTGACCCCCAGGGCCCCCAGCATTTCCGGATAGGAGACCGCGGCCCGGATGAGGTTTCCGGTCCGGCTGCGGTAGAGCAGCAGCCAGAGCCCCAGTCCGATGATGGGTCCCAGAATAAGGATGAACACGTTGTAGGTCGGCAGGAAAAGGCCGAACAACTCGATCGAGCCGGCCAGCAGTTCGGGCCGGACCACGTTGCGGATGTCCCCGCCCCAGATCACCCGCACCACGTCGTCCAGGATCAGGACCAGGGCGTAGGTCAGGAGAAGCTGCATGAGATGTTCCCGGCGGTAGATGCGGCGGAAGAGGGTGGATTCCAGAATAAAGCCCACCAGGGCCACGGCCGGCGGGACCAGCAGCATGAGCGCCAGGAAATGCAGGAACGACGAGCCGGCCAGGAGCGTGCTCAGCGAGCAGGCCAGGAAGGCGCCGATCATGTACAAGGAGCCGTGGGCGAAGTTGATCACCCGCAGCACGCCGAAGACCAGGGAAAGCCCGGAAGCGATGATGAACAGGAGCATGCCCTGGGTTATGCCGTTTATCAGCAGGAAGATTATAAACTCGATGGTCATGGGCTGATATCCTCGGCGCCGGACCGGCGGGTTGTCGTCGCGGCCCGGGGACGAATCCTCCGGGCCGCGGCTCCCGCGCCGGTCCCTTTAGCGCCTTACTTGGGCTGAAGCTTCTTGACTTCTTCCACCGGCAGCCAGGCCTTTTCCGCCGGCACTTCCTCCACGTTCTTCAGGATGAGGAAGCCCTTGTACTTGGGGTCCTTGGCCGTCGTGCCCACGTAGATGCCCACGTTGGCCATGTGGTCCTCGGCCCGGACGTATTTGTCCCCGCGCAGGGAGTTCCATTTCAGGCCGCCCAGAACCTTGACCACTTTTTCCGAATCCAGACTGCCCGCGGTCTCGATGGCCTTCTTCAAGGCCAGCAGGCCGTCGTAGCCCATGAGGGCCCAGTCCGCCGGCTCTTCCTTGTATTTAGCCATGTACTTCTGGGTGAAAGCCGTCATGGCCGGAGTGTTCACGCCGTAGAAGGGGCAACGGGCGTAGCCCAACAGGCCTTCCGGCATTTCCTGACCCGTGGCCCGGAGCATGTCCAAGTCGTAAAGGGCGCTCAAAGTGGATTTCTTGAACAGACCATAAGGGGCGGCCTGCTTGACGAAGCTGGCCAGGCCCCCGCCCCACAGGCTCGAGAAGATCACTTCCGGGCTCTTGGCCATCAAGGTCGGTATGAAGGACGAATAGTTGGTCTCGCCCAGCTTGGGCCAGACGTCCACCACTATTTCGGCCTTGGGGTTTAACTTCTTCAACTGGTCCTTGAAGGCGTCGAACTGGGTATGGCCGTAAGCATAGTCGTAGCCGATGTAGCCATATTTCGTGTAAGGCTTTTTAGCCAGGTACACGGCCAGGCCCCGGCCTTCTATGCCCGTGTTGGGCACGACCTGGTACATGTAAGGCTGATAATCGGTGGTGGTCAGGGCCTCGGTGTTGGAGGTATGGAAATAAACAATTTTCTTGAACTCATTGGAGACCTTGCTCACGGCCAGGGCCACGGCGCTCGAGGTGGGCCCGATCAGAAAGTCGCACTTTTCGCTCAGGATGAGTTCCCGGGCCAGGTTGGCGCCCACGTCGGGCTTCAGGGCCGCGTCCCGGGCCACGACTTCCAGTTTCTTGCCCATGATCCCGCCCGCCGCGTTGGTCTCTTCCACGAACAGGTCAATGGCCGCCTTCTGGGACTTGTAGAAAGTCGCGCCGATACCCGACATGTCGGCCACCCAGCCCAGTTTGAGGGTGCCGTCGGCCAGGGCCGGACCGGCCAGCCACAACCCCCCGGCGATCAAGGAGACGGATAAAATGACCAAAGCCTTAATTAATACTCCCCTCATTGCTCTCCTCCTCGAAGTTTGGATTTGATTTCCGGCTGACGAGGCCAAGGCCGGCGTCAGCCGTTCGGTCCCGATCTTCGGCCGCCGGGTAACGGTTGAAGCGCCGTTGCTCCGGCGCTTACACCTTCTTGTCCCGGCCGGCCCAGTACTTCTCCCGCAGGACCCGTTTCAAGGTCTTGCCGGCCACGTTACGCGGGAAATCGTCCAGGATGACCACTTCCGACACCCGTTGAAACTTGGCTTCCACCCGTTCGTTGATCCAGGTCTTGAGTTCGCCGGCCGTCGCCGCGCCGGATTGAATCAAGACCACGGCCGCCAGGGGCGTCTCGCCCCATTTGTCGTCCGGAACGCCGAAAACCGCCGCCTCGCGCACACTCGGATGCCGGACCACGATCTCTTCGATATCGCGCGGGTAGACGTTCACTCCGCCGGAGATGATCAGGTCCTTCTTGCGGTCAACCAGGTACAGGAAGCCGTCTTCGTCCACCCGGCCCATATCGCCGGAGTGCAGGAACCCGTCCACGATAGCTTCCCTGGTCAGGTCGGGACGTTTGTAATAGCCGGGCATCAGGATCGGGCCGCGGCCGCAGATTTCTCCTACTTCGCCGGCCGCCACCTCCCGTCCTTTTTCGTCGAGTATCTTCATCTCGAAGAGCGGGGGCGGCAGACCCACCGAGTCCATCTTGGCCTTGAAGTCGTTCTTGTCCAGGATGGTGACAAAGCCTTCGGTCAGGCCGTACAGCTCATGGAAACGGCCGGGCAGGCGGCGGTCGAGTTCCTCCTTGTGTTCGCGGTAAAGGGGTGCGCCCAGGGACAGGATCGTTTCCAGCGACCGGAGGGCCTCGAAGGAGAACTGGGGCGAATGAAGCAGGGCGATGATCTGCGAAGGGACCATCATCACGTGGGTCACCTTTTCCCGGGCCACGGTCTCGATGAACCGGTCCACGTCGAAAAGGGGCAGCAGGATGTAAGTGGCGCCTAAATAGACGGTGGGCATGAGGGTTACAAAGGCGCCGTTGAATACTATCGAGCCGGCGTGCAGGGTGACGCTCTCCGGGGTCATGCGGTAGGCCGAAGCCTGGGTCAGGGCGTACATGAGCCGGACGTAATGGGTATGGACAATGCCCTTGGGCAGGCCGGTCGTGCCGCTGCTGTACATGATGTTGAAGACGTCCTGGTCGCCGACCTCGATCCCCTGGGGGTCCTGGTCCCCGGCTTCGGCCTTGAGGGCCTGATAATCCTGAAAACCAGTCCGCCGCCCGTCCGTAAGCAGGTATCTGTCGGCGGCCAGGGCCGGGAGATCCGGTTTGATTGACTCGACCAGACCGGCGTAGGCGGAGTTGGTGACCAGCAGGGCCGAGTCCGAGTCTTTGAGCAGCGTGGTCAGGGCCGGGCCGCGCAGCAGGGTGGACATGGGCACCACCACCGCGCCGATCTTGGCCACGGCCCAGTACACCTCGAGCAGCTCCAGGCAGTTGGGCAGGACCGTGGCCACCTTGTCGCCCTTCCTGATTCCCAGGTTCAACAGGACATGGGCGGTCCGGTTCAGTATCTGGTTGTATTCCCGCCAGGTCAGACGCCTGTCTTCAAAGACCACCGCGGTGTGGCAAGGACGGTATCGGGCGTGACGGGAAAAAATCGTACCCAGGTTCATCCGGCCTCCTTCAATATCATCAACATCCGCCCGATCAGCCGAATCAGTTAGGTTGTTCCCGGCGGTCGTCGGCGTAGGTCAGGACCATGCCGCCGTCCAGGAGCAGGTCACCGCCCACCAGGTATCGGGCGAAGCGCGAAAAACCGAACAGGAACAGATTGGCCACCTCGAGGGGGGACATCATCTCCTTGATCCGGGAATAGCCCATCATGACCTCCCTCACCACCTGCTCCTGGGTCAGACCCCGCTGCTCGGCCTGGGCTGGAATCTGCTTCAAGGTCAAGGCCGTCTTGACGAAACCCGTGCTCACCGAAAACGCCCTGATTCTGCCTAGCCCTTCGGCCGCGATGGACTGGGTCAGGCCGCGCAGGGCGAATTTGGTCAGGTTGTAAACCGGTTTGTTGAGGGTGCAGATATGGGCGTGAACCGAAGTCATGTTGCCGATCACTCCGGTTCCAGCGGGGCTTTGCTTCATGAAAGGAATAGTCAACTTGGAAAGGTAGAACGGCGCCCGCAGCATCAGCCGCATCATGTAGTCGTATTTCTCCATGGGGAAGTTTTCGATCGAGTCAATGTGCTGGATGCCGGCGATGTTGGCCAGGTACTTGATGGCGCCCAGTTTGGCCGCTTCGGCCACGGCGTACTCGAGGTCCTCATCCCGGCATAGGTCGGTCCGGAGAAAGATCATCTGGCCGCCCATGTCCCGGGCCATTTTCTGAGTGGCCTTACCGCCCTTTTCGTCCACGTCCAGGCCCACGGTCATGAGATTGTTGGCCGCGGCGGCCACGGCCAGGGCCCGGCCTATGCCGCCGGAGGCGCCGGTCACCAGGCAGACGTTATTCGGGTTGAAGTTTGGGTCAGACGGAAAAAGTATGTCTTCCCGCGGGATTTCCGGCTCCTGGATTTCCACGGACATATCCCTCGAACCTCTTGTCGAAAAGATTGTCTTGAAGATGCCCCTGAGACAGGAGCGAAATCCGTGCCAGGACGATCAGCGGGCCGCCGGGTTCCGGCCTCGGCCGGGCTATAATGGTATTTAGCTGAAATTGAATAGAAATATTAGTCTAAGCAGTGAACGATGTTTTTTCTTGCCTAGGCTGCCCTGGAACTGGTACAAGGTAACACATGTAGCAAAACAAATACGCTCACCAGAGCTAGTCCGGGGAGAGCCATGTCCGAGGGTTCCATCCGCCGCCGACCAGGTAAACCAGCTCCGGCCAAGGACGCAGCCGGGTCGGATCAGGTCCAGGCCTTGACCCGGGAACTGGAGATGATGAAACTCATTCTGGACAGTATCCACAACGGGGTCATGGTCACCGACGCCGAGGGCTACGTCACCCACTTCAACAAGCCCTATGGCCAGTTCCTGGGTTTTGACCCGGAAGCCCAGATCGGCCGCCACTGCACCGAGGTCATCGAAAATACCCGCATGCACTTGGTGGCCCGGACCGGCGTGCCGGAAATCAACCAGCCGCATCGGATCAAGGGTCAGGACATGGTGGTCCAGCGCATTCCCATCAAGAAAGATGGAAAAGTCATCGCCGTCTTCGGCCAGGTCATGTTCAAGGACGTTCGAGACGTCAGGAAGCTGGCCGACAGGCTGTCCCTGCTTGAATCCAAGGTCGAATTCTATGAAAAGGAACTGACCTCCCTGCGGGCCACCCGCTACACCTTCGACAGCATCTTCGCCCGGCACCCGGCCATGATCGCCCTGAAGGAAGAGGCCTGGCGGGCCGCGGCGGCCAACCTGCCGGTCCTGATCACCGGAGAATCGGGCACGGGCAAAGAGGTCTTTGCCCAGGCCATCCATCAGGCCAGCCCGCGCCGGCGCCATCCCTTTGTCCGGATAAACTGCGCCGTCATCCCCAAGGACCTGCTCGAGTCAGAACTCTTCGGCTACGAAAAGGGCGCCTTCACCGGCGCCGGATCGGGCGGAAAGCCGGGCAAGTTCGAACTGGCCCACCACGGCACGGTGTTCCTGGACGAAATAGGGGACCTGCCGCTGGAAATGCAGCCCAAATTGCTGCGTGTGCTGGAAGAAAGAGAGTTCGAGCGGGTGGGCGGCACGGTCCTGATGCGCACCGACTTCCGGCTGATCTCGGCCACCAACCAGAACCTTTCGGTCATGCTCTCCGACGGCCGTTTCCGCAAGGACCTTTTTTACCGCTTGAGCGTGGCGCCCTTGCATATCCCGCCGCTTAGGGAACGCCGCGAGGAAATCGTGCCTCTGGCTTACCATCTGCTGCATCGGATCGCGGAAGATTCGGCCGGCCGGATGGTCAGGGTGTCAGCCCGGGCCGAAAAGACCCTTCGAGATCACGACTGGCCGGGCAACGTCCGGGAACTCCTCAATGTGCTGGAAAGGGCCGTCTCCAGTCTGGCCGGGGAAATCATTGACGTTACCGATCTGCCTTTCTATCTCTATCCCCACCAGCCCGAGGCGTCGGCTCAAGACACCCTGCCGTTGAAGAAAATCGGCTTCCAGGCGGAAAAAGAAGCTATCCTGCACGCGCTGAAGGCCAGCGGCAACAACAAGTCCCGGGCCGCCGGCCTCCTGGGCATCCACCGGACCCTGCTCTACAAAAAGATGAAAAAGCACAATCTGGTCTTACAGCCCTCTCGGAGTTGAACGGTTTTCCAATTGACCGCCCAGCCCGGGTTCGGGTCTGACGAAGTCGTTTCTCGCAGGGGCGGTCCCGCGCTTCGCGGGATTGATCCCCACCCACAAGACCAGGCGCCATTTTCAAAGTTAGTGTAGCTTATTGATACCAGTGTAGCCGGTTATCTACACCGTCGCGGTCATTTCACCGACCGGCAGGTCATTTTTTTCTGGATCTCGACCAACTGCCCGATCTGGGCTTCATCCTTTATCAGAATCCTGGCCAGAACCACTCCCTTACTGCTGGGCGACACGACCACGGTCTCCTGGCCGCCGGACGGCCGGGGCGTGTCCGGTCCGACCAGGAGTATCCTGACCGGGTTGGTCTTGGTCTGGCGATCATTGAGGGTGAAGAAGTTATCCGTATTGCTGGCGTAAAACGACAAGGACCAATACGTCTCCGCCGGCACGGCCGCGGTGATCAAGATAGGGGTTTGGGAAACGTCGTACCTGATCAGGGAATAGATCAGGTCCGGGCTGGGCATGACCACCGTCCTCTGGTCAGGCGTGGTGGGTTCGGCGTGATAGGCTTGATTCAAGCCCAGGCCGGTCCGTTGGCCCGCTTTTCGGGATACGACCGCCAGGATAACATAGGGGTAGGCCCAGACCGCGGCCAGATGAACGGTCGCGGCGAGAAGCAGGGTCAATAATATCCATTTGAGCCATTTCTTCATCGTCGGCCCTCCCTGATAATGCGGGGCAAAATCGCCTGGTCGGGCCGGGCCACTGCTTGGTCAACCGGATTATACAAGCGCAGGGAGAGGTAAAGCTGCTTTTCCCGCCCGCTGGGTATCCAGTTTCCTTTCTTGGGAGTGGGAGAAACATGGATGACGTAGCCGCCGTCCGGCTGGCGTTCCACGTTCCGCCAGTTGTAGGAGTATTTCTTCTGTTCGTTGGGTATCAAGAAATAATCGGCGCCGTACAAGGTTATGCTCCACCAGCGGGCCTCGAGGTCCCGGCCTTCCACCCGGTAGTCGCATTCGGAGCTCAAGGACCGGCCCTCGTCATCGGTGGAGGTTACAAAATATATGGTCTCGGATTTATTAAGGGCAAAAAGACCGGAACGGGCTACGGCCGCCCGGGTATAAAGGTCGGCTTCCGAACTACCGACGGCCAGATCGATATGCCAAGCCCCGTTTTTAACCCAGGTCCTTTGAGCCACGGAGTTGACCGCCCAGACGGCCGACCCGAGGCCGAGGATAAGGGCCGCGGCTATCGCCGCCAGGATTTGCCAAAATTTTCTCATCCGAACCTCCCCGCGTGTGAAAGTGGTCAGCGCGAAAAGGAAACACCAAGGTTTGCTTATTCCCCCAGGGGATGATGCTTGACCTCGGGACTTTATCACATCACCGGGATTTTTCCTTGACAAAATCGGATTCATTCACTAAATTCGATTCATCGCACAGATGCATTCCGACCAATCCAGAGACCTGAAAGCCTGACCCCCTGGATCGGCGTCAGTCTGTTCCTCGATCCGTTCCGCGGACCGTACAAGCGAGGCGTTTGGTCTTCATGAGCATTCAAGACCGCAAAGAACGCGAAAAAGAAATGCGCCGGAAGCAGATTCAGGCCGCGGCCAAGCAGCTCTTCATGGAAAAAGGCTACCGGGCCACCAGCATCGAGGACATAGCCAAACTGGCGGAATTAAGCCCGGCCACCATCTATCTTTACTTCAACAGCAAAGATGAACTCTACGCCTCGCTCAACCGGGAAACACTTCAGTTCCTGGTGCGCGAACTGGAGAAGATAAAGCGGGATAGATCTCTGCTCCCCGAAGAGAAACTGGGCTTGGTCAAGGAAGCCTTGTATCAGACATATCTTTACGATCCGCTTTCCCTGCGCATCATCTTCTACCTGCAACTGGACGACACCCTGCTGAACCTGGACAAGGAAGTCCTGGAGACGATGAACAAGGTGGGCCGGCAGGGTCTCACGCTCATGGCCGAGATATTCGAAGAAGGAGTGGCCGCGGGCAAGTTCATCCCCGGCCAGGGCATGCTCCACGCCGACATCATGTGGGCGATTTTCGCCGGCGTGGTCATGTGGGAAGAGGCCAAAACCAAGATGAATCCGAATAAGGATTTCCTCAAGCCGACGCTTTTTGAAGCCTTTGACCTGTTCTGCCGGGGGCTGGCTCGGGAAGGGAACCGGACTGACCCAGGAGGGTGACTTTGGCGCGGAGGTGGATCAGCCATGGGGCTCCATGATTTCACGGTCTATTCGATTATCAAGCGTAACGCCACGGTCCGCCGCGACGAGGTCGGCTGGGTCTGCGGCGATGGGAAATTGACCCATCACCAATACAAGCTGAAAGTGGACCATTTGGCCAACCGACTGGGGGCTCTCGGCCTGACCAAGGGGGACCGCCTGGCCGTGGTCGCCAAGAACAGTCTGGAATACATGCTTCTTTACGGCGCCGCGGCCAAGACGGCGGCCATCATGGCGCCTATAAACTGGCGGTTGAGCGCCGACGAGATCGCCTATCAGATTTCCGACTCGAGACCGAAATTCCTATTCGTGGAATCGGAGTTCATTCCCCAGGTCGGCCCGGCGGTCAAGACGCCGGAAATAAAGGGTTGTTGGTCCTTGGACCAGGCCCGGGACGAGATACCGTCTATTGACGATCTGTTTTCCGAACAAGCGCCGGCCCTGGAAGAAAAGGCGGCGGCCGAAGACCCGTTGGTCATACTTTATACGGCCGCGGTGGACGTGCGGCCCCGGGGGGCGGTCCTGACCCACCAGGGGGTCCTGGCCGCCAACTTCCAATACGCCTGGTTCTGGCGGCTGGGCCCCCAGGATGTCCACCTGGCCGTCCTGCCTCTCTTCCACATCATGAGCCTGGGCCTCTCGCTGGCGGCCATGCAGGCCGGCGGAACCAACGTGATCATACCCAAGTTCGATCCCGACGCCGTCCTGAAGCACATCAAGGAAGACAAGGTCACGTACTTCATCGAATTTCCGCCCATTCTCGAGACGTTGCTCAACGCGGCCGAAAAGACCGGGAGCGACCTGTCCAGCCTGCGGATCGTGGGCGGCCTGAACAGCCCGGAGGTGGTCCGACGGTTCGAGTCCATGACCAAAGCCATTTACTGGACCGCCTTCGGCCAGTCCGAGACTTCCGGTCTGGTGGCCATGGGGCCGTATTTCGAGCGGCCGGGCTCCGCCGGCCGGGTGGGCTTCCTGTCCGAGGTGGAGATCGCCGACGAATACGGCCGCCTCGTGCCTCCGGGCCGGCCCGGCGAGATCGTGGTCCGGGGACCCCAGGTTTTTAAGGGTTATTGGGGCCTGCCCCAGGAGACCGAATACACTTTCCGCGACGGCTGGCACCACACCGGAGACCTGGGCCGCCTGGATCAGGACGGCTATCTCTTCTACCTGGGCCGGACGCCCCAGAAGGAACTCATCAAACCCGGCGGTGAAAACGTCTACCCGGCCGAGGTGGAACGGGCCATTCTCGAGCATCCTCAAATAACGGCGGCGGCCGTCATCGGCGTGCCGGACGCCCAGTGGGGCGAAGCGGTCAAGGCCGTCTGCGTCCCGTCTCCGGGCGCGTCCCTGACCGAAGCCGAACTCGTCGAATTCGTGGCCGCGCGGATCGCCCGTTTCAAGAAGCCCAAATACGTCCAGTTCGTGCCCGAACTGCCCAAAACGGCCGCCGGTCAGACGGACCGGGCCGCGGTTAAATCCCTATACGGTTCAGCCGATCGGCCCGCGAAGAATTAGGCTGATTCCAACCCCACGGCCAGAGAGAAGAACATGGCGGAACCAAAGCCGGAAATTGTTACCAGGCCCATCTTGCGGGTCGAAAACGTCCACCTCTCTTTCGGCAAGGTCATGGCCTTGCGGGGGGTCGGCCTCGAGGTGCGGGATCAGGAAGTCCTGGCCCTCATCGGTCCCAACGGCGCGGGCAAGACTTCGTTCCTCAACAGTCTCAACGGCTTTTATAAACCCCAGATGGGCCGCATCGTCTTCGACGGCCGGGACGTGACCAGGCTGCCGCCGCACCGCCGCGCCGCCTTGGGCCTGGGCCGCACCTATCAGGGCATTCAGCTTTTCCTGGGCATGAGCGTGCTGAACAACATCATGACCGGCCGCCACCTGCACATGAAGACCAACTTCTTGACCGGCTCCCTGCGCTGGCCCTGGTGCAAGAAGGAAGAGATCGACCACCGCCGCGTGGCCGAGGAGATCATAGACTTCCTGGAAATGGAAGCGTACCGCGAGGCCGTCGTGGGCGAGTTGGGCTACGGTCTGAGGAAGAGGGTGGACCTGGGCCGGGCCCTGGCTCTCGAACCCAAGATGCTGATCATGGACGAACCGATGGCCGGGATGAACGTCGAGGAAAAAGAAGACATGGCCCGCTTCATCCTGGACATAAAAGAATACCGGCGGATTCCGATAATATTGGTTGAACACGACATGGAAGTGGTCATGGACATCTCGGATCGAGTGGCGGTTCTCGAGTGGGGCGGCATCATCGCCGAAGGCCTGCCCCGGGAAATACGGGTCAATCCGCGGGTCATCAAGGCCTACCTGGGTGAGGAATAGAATATGACCGGCCGGACGGAGCCGCGGTTCAAGTTCCCCGAGGTCGAAGCCGATACGGCGCCCAAGTACTTGCGGTTGAGCGCCCGGCGCCACGCCGACCAGGTCTTCATGCGCCGCAAGAGTCTGGGCGTCTGGCAGCCCCACACCTGGCAAAGCGTGTATGAGGAAATCCGGGCCGTGGCCCTGGGTCTGCTCAAATTGGGTCTGGAGCGGGGCGAGACCGTGGCCCTTGCCGGCGAGAACGAACCGGAGCTTTTCATGGCCGACTTCGCGGCCCAGGCGGTCGGGGCCAAGGTCGTCTGCCTGTACCCGGACATGACGCCGCCGGAAATTCAATACATATTGGATCACTCCGGGGCGGCCTATTTCGTGGCCGAAGACCAGGAGCAGGTGGACAAGTTCCTGGAGATCAAGGATCAGGTCGCCCGGGTAAAGAAGGCCATATATTGGGACCCGCGCGGGATGTGGCAGTACCACGATCCCATCCTGATGGATTTCCGGGAACTCCAGGCCCTGGGCCGCCGGCGTCACCAGGAGGCCCCCAACCTCTTCGACCAGGCCATTGACCAGGGCCAGGGCCGCGACGTGGCCATCTTGAGTTACACCTCGGGCACCACCGGCCTGCCCAAGGGGGTGGTCATCACCCAGAACTATCTTTTGGACAATGCCTTCCGCGTGCTGGCGGCCAACGATTTCCGGCCCTTCACCCAGTATCTTTCCTACCTGTCGCCGGCCTGGGTCACCGAACATTTCTTCGCCACCATGGCCGTGATCCTGCCGTTCACCTACAACTTTCCCGAGGAACCGGAGACGGTCCTGGCCAACATCCGGGAGTTGGGCGCCGAAACCCTGGTCTTCGGTCCCCGGCAATGGGAAAGCCTGGCTTCGACCGTGCAGGCCAAGATGCTGGACGCCGGGCCCATCCGCCGGCTTTTCTATGACGCCGGCATGAAAGTGGGCCTGAAGAAGGCCCTGGAGCGGACCGAGGGCGTCGAGGCCGGCCTGTTCTGGAACCTGCTTTACCCCCTGGCCGACTGGCTGATTCTCGGCCCTCTACGGGACAACCTGGGCCTGAAAAAGGCGTATTTCACCCTGACCGGCGGCGCCCCCACCGCGCCCGACATCTTCCGCTTCTTTCACGCCATGGGCGTCAAGCTCAGAAACGTTTACGGGAGCACGGAGATGGGTTTGTACACCCAGCACCAGGGCGATCGCTTCGAACCGGACAGCCTGGGCCGCTGGTACTCTTCCCATCCGGCTTTCGGTCCGCCCCTCGAATACAAACTGGACGTGGACGGCGGGTTGTTGGTTCGGGGCGGCTCGGGTTTTTACGGCTATTACCAAAACCCGGAAGCCACGGCCAAGGCCCTCAAGGACGGCTGGTTCGTCACCGGCGACGCCATCAGGATGAAAGAGACCGGCGAGTTGGTCTTTCTGGATCGGGTGTCCGACTTGAGAAGACTTTCCACCGGGCACCTGTTCCCGCCGCAATACATCGAAACCCGGCTCAGGTTCAGCCCCTTCATCAAGGACGTCATAGTCCTGGGCGACGAGAGAAAACCCATCGTTTCCGCTTTGATCAACATTGACGCCGCCACGGTCGGTCGCTGGGCCGAAAGGGAAGGGATCGCCTACACCACTTTCCCGGACCTGTCCCAGCGGCCCGAGGTCTGCCGGTTGATCGCCCGGGAGATCGAACGGGTCAATCGGGTCCTCGAGGATCAGGCCAAGGTCAAGAAGTTCGTCAATCTGCCCAAGGAACTCGATCCCGACGAAGCGGAACTCACCCGGACCCGCAAGCTCAGGCGGGACTTTCTGGAGCAGCGCTACGGTCCTTTGATCGAAGCCGTCTATGCCGGCCAGGAGACCTTCGCCACCGAGGTGCCGGTAAAATACCGCGACGGCCGGACCGGCGTGGTCAGGACCAACACCATTATCAACGCCATCGGCGAAGCGGCCTGAGGGTTCGAGGCATGCACTGGGAATATTTCTTCGTTGATCTGCTGCAATACACCGTGGACGGGGCCCTAAAAGGAGCGCTTTACGCCGTCATCGCCCTGGCCTTCATCGTGGTCTACCGGGCCGGGCGCATTCTCAACTTCGCCCAGGGGCAGATATTGATTCTGATGGCCTATATCATCTGGACCCTCATCACCCTGGCCGGACTGCCCCTGATCCAGGCCCTGCCTTTGGGCTTGATCGCCTCCCTGCTGGTGGGGCTGGTGGTCGAACGCGTGGTCTTCCGGCCCTTGATCGGCCAGCCCATTTGGGCCATCATCATGACCACCATCGGACTCATGATCCTGTTGCAGGGCGTCACCCAGTCCGTGTGGGGCGGTACGGAAAGGCCTTTTCCCGTTGTCTTCCCCGAAGCGCCGGTCAAGATCGGCTCCCTGATCTTCACCAGTTCGATCTTCTGGGGCGGCGTCATCGCCCTGTTTATCGTGGTCGGCCTGTCCTGGACCTTCGAGCGCACCCGTTGGGGCTTGAAGCTGACGGCCGTGGCCGAAGCCCATCAGGTGGCCCAAGCCATGGGCATCTCGGTCAAGAGGTCCATCGCCATCGCCTGGATGATAGGCTGCGCTCTGTCCACTTTCGCCGCCATTGTCTTCCTCAACGGCCAGACCCTGATGTTCGCCGCCTCGGCCATCGGCCTGCACGCCCTACCCGTGGTCCTGCTGGCCGGGCTCGAATCCATCTGGGGCTCGCTCCTGGCCGGCCTGATCGTAGGCGTGGGCCAATCCTGGGCCGCGGCCTATCTGGACCCCTACACCGACGGAGTCATGTCCCAGGCCTTTCCGTACTTGTTGATGCTCCTGGTGCTGATCATCCGGCCCCAGGGGCTCTTCGGCTGGAAGATAATCGAGAGGGTTTGAATCATGGCCCTGCTACCGTGCGGCATCTACTTCGAAGACTATCGCCAGGACATGGCTTATCTGCGCACCAAGCCCCAGTGGGCGGCCCTTCTGCTCTTCCTGGCCCTGCTGATGGTCCTGCCTTACCTGTTGAGCGTCAAGTACCTGGCCATGATCAACCTGGCCACCATGATCTGCATCGCCGTTGTGGGCCTGCAGCTCACCACCGGCTACGCCGGCCAGATCAACCTGGGCCAGTCGGCCTTCATGGGCATGGGCGCTTTCGTCTGCGGTTCGCTTTCGATCAATTTCCATCTGCCTTTCTGGATAACCATCCCGGCCGGCGGCCTGGGCGCGGCGGCCCTGGGCGCGGTCTTCGGCGTGCCGGCCCTGCGGATCAAAGGCTTCTACCTGGCCATGACCACCATCGCGGCCCAGGTCATCTTTCCTTTACTGGTCATGCATCTGCCCAACAAATGGTTCGGCGGGGCCATCGGCCTGAACCTCGAACCGGCCCGGATAGGCCCGCTGAAGTTCGATACCGACATCTCCCTCTATTACTTCATCATGATCACGGCCATAGTCATGATCTTTTTCGCCTTCAACCTGGTCCGCTGCCGGGTGGGCCGGGCCTTCGTGGCCATTCGGGACAACGACATCGCCGCCGAAATGACCGGGATCAACGTCTTTTACTACAAGACCCTGGCCTTCGCCATCGGCGCCGGATACGCCGGCGTGGCCGGCGGCCTGTGGGCCTACTACCTGCGCTACGTGGGCGCCGACCAGTTCACTCTCTATTTTTCGGTCTGGTACATGGGCATGCTCATCGTGGGCGGCCTGGGCAGCGTGCTGGGGGCCATCTTCGGCACCTTTTTCATCCGGGCCCTCCAGGAGATGGTCACCGCCCTGGCGCCCAAATTAGTGGAATACCTGCCCATGGCCGGCAGCGCCGAAGTCTGGTTCGCGGGCATGAACATCCTGCTGGGAGGCACCATCGTCCTGTTCCTGATCTTCGAGCCCCGGGGCCTGTATCATCGCTGGGTGATCTTGAAGACATCCTATCGCATCTGGCCATTCCCGTATGTCTGACCAGCAGGGCCTCGGCCGAGGTCCGCCTCGCGGGCGGAGAGAATATTTGGGAAAGGAGGACCGGCGCGCCTGGACTGGGCGTGGCGAGACTTAGACCAATTAACCCTTATCGACAGTGGAGGGAATTGCCATGACTCGAAAGACCATCAATCTTCTGTTCATTCTTTTCCTTCTTGCGGCCGTCGGCTTGACGCCGCGGATCGCCGGCGCGGCGGCCCAGTACACGGTTACGCTCTCCCTGGATTACACCGGCCCCTACGCCCTGATCATGCCGCCTTTTGAGTCCTCGCGCAAAGCCTTGTTCGCCTGGTGGAACGAGACCAAAGGCAAGGAGTTGGGTATCACCCTGACCGAAAAAGGCTACGACATGCGCTATGACCCCAGCGTGACGGCCAGCACCTGGCCGGGCATACTGACCAGCGACAAGCCTATCGCCCACATGGGTCTGGGCGGGCCGGACGTAGCCGCCTTGATGAAACGCCTGCCCAACGACAAGGTGCCCATGATGATGTCCACCGGCACCTACGGCTTCATCTGGCTGCCCAACCAGTGGGTCTTCCAGCCGCGGCCCACCTACGCCCACGAGGCGGCCGGATTCTTCAACTGGGCCCATATGAACAAGATCAAGGACCGCAAGATCAGGATCGCGGCCGTGAACTCGAAAGTCTCGCCGGCGTACGTGGACATGATCAACGGTATCGAGTCCTTCTGCAAGGCCACCGACTGGGCCGAGTACGTGGGCACGGAATGGGTGGAGATGAAACCCGTCTCCCTGGTCTCGGAAGTGAGGCGGCTGTCCCGCGAAAAGCCGGACTACATCTGGATCGGCACTAACACCGCCCACGTGGTCGGCGTGATCAAGGCCGAAAAGGAGTTGGGCATCAGTATCCCCGTTCTGATGGCCTCCCATAACGGCATCCAGAGTTCGTTCCTGGCTTCCAAGGACATGGCCCTGCTGGAAGGCCACTATGACTCGGCGGCCGTGGACCCGGCCCTCGATCCCAACGTGCCCGGGGCCAAGGTCGTGGACGAATATTGCAAGAAACTCAACATCAAAAACAACTGGGATATCGTCGCCGTCCAGGGCAGCGTCATGTGCCTGCTGACCTTGCGCGGCATCGAGCGCGCGGCCAAGGCCGTCGGGCCGGACAAGGTGACCGGCGAGGCGGTCTACAAGGCCATGTTCGAAAAGCCGTTCACCAGCGAGGACCTGCTGGGCTTGGCCCCGGCCATGACCTTCACCAAGGATGCGCCTTTCTCCACCAAGGACCTCAAGGTCAAGGCCACCACGGTCAAGGCCGGCAAGCAAGTGTCGGTGTCGCCGGACTGGATTGCCGTGCCGGCCATACCCAAGTGGGTGGAACAGAAATAGAGAAGGCGTTTTGAGACCCGTCGGCGGGAGGCCCCGGCCATGATGCTCGAGCTGGTCAACGTGGAAATGATATACAACAAGGTCATAATGGTCCTGAAAGGGGTCTCCCTGCAAGTGCCCGAGGGGAGCATCGTGGCTCTCCTCGGGGCCAACGGCGCCGGCAAGACTTCCACCTTGAAGTCCATCTCCGGCCTGGAGCATACGGAGGAAGGCGAAGTCACCCGGGGCCACATTCTTTTCGAAGGACGGTCCATCGAACACCTGGACCCCACCGCAATAACCCGGCTGGGCATCGTTCAGGTCATGGAGGGCCGCCAGGTCCTCGAACACTTGACCGTCGAGCAGAACCTGCTGGTGGGCTCGCACCTGCGCCAGGACATGAAAGAGGTCCGGCGGGATATCGATCTGGTCTACACTTATTTTCCGCCGCTGGCCCAATTGAGGAACAATACCTCGGGGTACCTGTCCGGCGGCGAACAGCAGATGTTGGTGGTGGGGCGGGCCCTGATGGCCCGGCCCAAGCTCATGCTTTTGGATGAACCCTCCCTGGGCCTTTCGCCGCTTTTGGTCCAGGAGATATACAAGGTCCTGCGGGAACTCAACCAGCGGGAAAGGATCACCATGTTCCTGGTGGAGCAGAACGTCAAGATAGCCCTGTCCATCGCCCACCACGGCTACATCATGGAGAACGGCCGGATCGTTCTGGACGGACCGGCCGAAGCCTTGCGGGAAAACGAAGACATCAAGGAGTTCTACCTGGGCCTGAGTCTGAAAGGCAAAAGAAAGAGCTACCGCGAAGCCAAACACTACAAGCGCCGTAAGCGCTGGCTGGGCTAGGGGCGCACTGCGTGCGCCCGCATCCCAGATGTAGTCTTTGTAGGGGCGCACTGCGTGCGCCCGCATCCCAGATGTAGTCTTTGTAGGGGCGCACAGCCGTGCGCCCAAGACCAGGCGGAGGCAGGATTTGTAGGGGCGCATAGCATGCGCCTTTAGAAGCGAACCGACCGGCAACCACGCTACGTAGGGGCTGATCATGAATTTCGAAACGATCATATACCAGGTTGAAGACGGGATCGCCGTCATCACCCTGAACCGACCCAGGGCCTTTAACGCCCTCAACAACCAACTGGTCACGGAACTCGGCCAGGCCTTGGACTTGGTCGAAACTGACGCCTCGGTGGGCGTTCTGATCGTAACCGGCCGGGACAAGTTCTTCGGAGCCGGCGCGGACCTCACCGAGGTCATTGAACTGGCTACGCCGGCCCAGGCCCTGGCTTTCTGTCACCGGGTCGGCCGGGTGATAAACAAGATGGAATCCCTGCCCAAGCCCGTGATCGCGGCCGTCAGCGGCCTGGCCCTGGGCGGCGGTTGCGAACTGGCCCTGGCCTGCGATATCAGGATCGCCACGACGACCGCCCGGTTCGGCCAGCCCGAGATCAAGCTCGGTCTGATCCCCGGGGCCGGAGGGACCCAACGGCTGCCGCGACTGGTCGGCGCGGGCCGGGCCAAGGAATTGCTCTTTACCGGCGATCCCATTGACGCGGCCGAAGCCTATCGTATCGGCCTGGTCAACAAGATAGTCCCGGAGGGGACCGTTCTGGACGAAGCCAAAGCCCTGGCGGTCAAGCTCTTGAAACAACCGCCTTTGGCTCTTAAGGCCACTAAAGCCGTGGTCAATGAAGGCCTGAACATGGACCTGAAGTCGGCCCTGGCCCACGAGGCCCAGCACTTTGCCTTGCTCTTTTCCACCGCGGACCAGAAGGAGGGCGTATCGGCCTTTTTAGAGAAAAGGCCGCCGCGATATAAAGGAGAATGAAGTCGCGCTGAGTCAGGCGCGACCATACTGATTCTGACCGGAGGTTCACATGCGGGAAGTTGTCATTCTCGGGGTCGGCATGACCAAGTTCGGCATCTCCACCCAGACCATGAAGGAGATGTTCGCCCAGGCCGCCCTCGAGGCCCTGGACGAGTCCGGACTCGAAGCCCGGGACCTGCAGGCCCTGTTCGTGGGCAACGTTCTGGGCGATTTCGAGGAAAACCAGATGAACATAGCGCCTTTTCTGGCCAGCGAGATCGGCTTGTCCGTGAACGCGCCGGCCACGCGCTACGAGGGCGCCTGCGCCTCGGCCACGGTGGCCATCCGCCACGCCGCGTTGTTGGTGGCTTCGGGCGTGTACGATCTGGTGATGGCCGGCGGAACCGAGCGCACCACGATCATGGGCACCCCTCTGGCCACCAAGACCTTTGCCATGGGCAGCCAATCCGAGTACGAAAATTTCACCGGCATTACTTTTCCCGGCGTCTTCGGCATGGTGGCCCACAATTACGCCCATAAGTACGGCCTGGCCTTGAAGCACCTGAAGAACTGCATGGCCCAGGTGGCGGTCAAGAACCACTATAACGGCAGCCTCAATCCCCTGGCCCATTTCCAGAAGCCGATAACCGTGGAAAAAGTCCTGCGGGGAGCGGTGATCGCCGACCCCTTGCAACTCCTGGATTGCTGCCCCTTCTCCGACGGCGCCGCGGCCCTGGTGTTGGCCGAGGCGGGTCGGTTCAAATCCATGGTCAAAAAACCGGTCTACGTGGCCGGGACCGGCCAGGGCACGGCCGGCGCCCTGTACCGGCAGAAGGACCTGACCCGCCTCCTGGCCCGGGAAGCCTCGATCAAGCAGGCCTATACCCAGGCCGGCGTCGAGCCCAAGGACGTGGACGTCTGCGAACTGCACGATTGCTTCACCATCGCCGAGATCGTCGCCAGCGAAGCCTTGGGCTTCTTCGAGTTCGGTCAGGGCGCGGCCGCCGCCGAACGCGGCGACACCTCTCTCCAGGGTAAAATTCCCATCAATCCTTCCGGCGGCCTCAAGGCCAAGGGCCACCCCATCGGCGCCACGGGCGCGGCCCAGGTTTACGAGATCGTCAAGCAACTGCGGGGCGAAGCCGGCTCCAGGCAGGTCGAGGGGGCCAAGATCGGCGTGGTGGACACCTTGGGCGGCGACTTCAGCACGGTCTGCAACCTGGTTCTGCGGGGGTGAAACATGAAAGCCTATCCTCTGACCTTCAATGCCTTTAAAGACGGTCTGCGCCAGGGACAACTGCTAGGGCTCGAGTGCGGCCGCTGCGGGGCCGTGACCGCGCCGCCCAACGGCGTTTGCGCCTCCTGCGGCGGTCCGGACTTGAAAACCCGGCCCCTCAAGAATGAAGGGACCATCAGGACCTTCACCGTGATCCGGGTCGGGCCGGTCGGATTCAAGGCCCCGTACGTGGTGGCCCTGGTCGAGTTGGCCGACGGGCCATTTGTCCTGGGCAATCTCGAGGGAATAGATCCCAACCAGGTGACCTTGGAAGTCATCGGCCGGCGGGTTTCGGTCGGCCACAGGCTTTACCCGCCGCCGGACCCTGAATGCGGCGTCGAAGGTCTGGCCTTGACTTTCACTCTGATGGATTAAGGAACCAAGCATGAACTTCGATTTGACCGACGAACAGAAAATGGTCCGGGACATGGCCCGAGACTTCGCCCGCGAGGTCATCGCCCCCAGGGCCGAAGAGATGAACCGGACCGGCGAGTACCCTTACGCCATTCTGAACCAAATGGCTGAACTGGGTATGATGGGCATCCCTTTTCCCGAGGAATACGGCGGCAGCGGCGGCGACTGGGTCAGCCTGCACCTCTGCCTAGAGGAGATCGCCCGGGCCGACGCGCCCGTGGCCGCCTGCCTCGAGGTGACCACCAGCGTGGTGGGCGAGGAGCTTTACACCTTCGGCACGCCCGAACAGAAGCAAAAGTGGCTGGCGCCCCTGGCCCGGGGCGAGATCATCGGCGCCTTCGGCCTGACCGAGCCGGACGCCGGCTCGGACGCGGGCTCGCTGAAAACCACGGCCGTGCTTAAAGGAGACGAGTATATCCTCAACGGGACCAAGCAGTTCATCACCAACATCGGCCTGGATAACTGTCCCATCGTTCTCATCGCCGCCCAGTCCGGCCGGAACGAAAAGGGCAAGACCGTGATCTCGACCTTCATCGTGCCCAAGGACGCGCCGGGCTTCAATCTGGGCCAGCGCTACGACAAGATGGCCTGGCACGCCTCGGCCACCCACGAGATCATTCTCGAGGACTGCCGCGTCCCGAGGGCGAACCTCCTGGGCGATCCCAACCGTGGTTTCGCCCAGCACCTGGCCGCCCTCCAGACGGGCCGGATCAGCATCGCCGCCGTGGCCGTGGGCCTGGCCCAGGCCTGCCTGGACCAGGCCCTGGCCTACTCGAAACAGCGGGTCCAGTTCGGCCAGCCCATCTTCAACTTCCAGGCCGTGGGTTTCAAACTGGCCGACATGACCGTGGCCATAGAACTGGCCCGGACCCTTTATCTCAAGGCCGCTTGGCTCAAGGACCAGGGCCGGCCCCACACCTTCGAAGCCACCGCGGCCAAGCTCTTCGCCTCGGAAATGGTGGAGAAGATAGCCAGCGACGCCCTGCAGATTCACGGCGGGTACGGTTACATGAACGAATACCCGGTCTCGAGATATTACAAGGGCGCCAAGCTGCTGCAGATAGTCGAGGGGACCTCCGAGGTCCAGCGGCTGATCCTCCACCGCCTGCTGGGCAATTAGGGACGCCGGGGGGCGCCTCCCGCCTGGGCGGGACCCGAATCCGTCGGTACGGTCAATAATTGCCTGCGGGCGCACGCAGTGCGCCCCTACGGGAGGTACCGATGCAACCTTGGGGATGTACCGTGTATGGGATTTGTAGGGGCGCACAGCCGTGCGCCCATGACCCGGACGGCGTTTGGATTTGTCGGGGCGTCCCGCGTTTCGC
>JBFMAW010000002.1:44549-354958 GCA_040755515.1 Thermodesulfobacteriota bacterium
GTGCGCCCCTACGGGAGGTACCGATGCAACCTTGGGGATGTACCGTGTATGGGATTTGTAGGGGCGCACAGCCGTGCGCCCATGACCCGGACGGCGTTTGGATTTGTCGGGGCGTCCCGCGTTTCGCGGGACCTGCGCCCCCATCCGTCTCAGGACTATGGTAAAATAATCTATTAATGGACGTTGGTAAACAGATAGCTCACTGGATGAAGGGGGCCGACGAGGATTTGGCCGTAGCCCAATCGCTCTTAAACGATGAGCGAATACGGCATGCTTTGTTTTTCGCTGAACTGGCCGTGGAGAAAGCGCTGAAAGCGCTGGTTACGAAAGAAACGAATGATGTTCCCCCCAAGACGCACGACCTGTTGCGCCTGGCCGCTCTGGCCAATATTTCTCTTCCTGACCACAGGAAAAAGACAATGGCCCGAATACAGCAGTTCTCGTTGGAAGGGCGATACCCGGATTTCATTCCAGTCGTGATGTCGCCTCAAGATGCGTCCGCGGCCTTCGCAGACTGCCGGGAGTTGGTAATATGGTTGAAGAGTCTGTTAAGTTAGTCGTTACCGAGTATTTGAAGGCGGTCAGGGAAGCTGGAATCCAGGCCCGGCGGGCCGTACTGTTTGGTTCTCGCGCCAGAGGCGACGCCGATGAGTGGAGTGACATTGATATAATAGTCATCGCTCCGGAACTGGACGGGCTCACTGAACGGGGTCTGGTATCGAGATTATGGGAACTGCGGGCCGACACGGATTCCCGCATCGAACCCATTCCCTGCGGTGAAACAGAATGGGAAACGAACACCGAGCGCCCGATCTTGGAAGTAGCCCGGCGGGAAGGAGTGGTTATTGGAAACTAGGGGTGCGGCCCTCTTTCCCGAGGCGGGTCCTGAACCAAACAGGGGAAGTTATTGAGGTTCAGGGGCCGCATCGCCCGCGTCTCGCGGGACTTCACCAAGCGGCCTTGGAAATATTTGATGATAATGCTATGATTTATACATCCTCGGGTTTTTCCTGGGGATAAAAGCAGCCTGAGGATGACGGGAATAAAAGCGGTTCTCGCCAACGTTATTCGGATTAGAGCCATGAAACCACGATTTGCCGTCTGTCTTGATAATTCAGAATACCCCGCCTCTCTGGAAAGGCACAAGATTTATCCTGTGCTCCCGGATCAAGAGGCCGAGCGTGACGGGGACATACGCATCGTAGATGAAAGCGGCGAGGACTACCTCTATCCGGCCAGATATTTTGTTTTGATCGATCTGCCCAAGGACATCGAAATAGCCTTGCTCGATTCCATGGCGCCTGGTTTGAATCCTTCATCCTGATCCGGGCATCCCTCTATTACATAACCGGCGGCTGGTCATTTGACGGGAATAAGGCACTTCTGAAACCAGTCTATGCGGCCCCGCAGGGCTTCGGTCAGGCGGTCCGAGATGGCCTGGGTCACCGGCCCCGGGCAGGAGCGGCCTATGGGCCGGCCCTCGATGGATTTTATCGGCTTGACTTTGATCACACTGGCGGTGTAGAAGGCTTCCTCGGCCGAAGTCAGGACGTCCGGCCTGATGTCCGTTTCCACCGGCTCCATATCCATGTCCCGCAACAGTTCCAGGACCGTCCGCCTGGTCACGCCGGCCAGGGCGCAACGCAAGGTGGGCGTCAGGACCTTTCCCTCCTTGACCAGGAAGACGTTGGCGGTGGCCCCTTCGGCCACGAAGCCTCGGGTATCCAGCATGATCACGTCCTCGAAGCCCCGCTTCTTGACTTCCATTTTGGCCAGGCAGGCGTTGACGTAGTTACCCACCACCTTGGCCGCCACCGGCACGGTGTCGGGGTGAAGTTTCCGGAAGGTGGATATGCCGGCCGCGACCGGCGCCGAGAGGTCCGCCTGCTTGATCCCGAAGAGCTTGAAGTCCACGCTGAAGACGGCGATGTCCACTTGCGGATTGGCCGGCGTGGCGTGCAATTCGATGAGGGGGTAATAGGCGAAGAACTTGAGCAGTCCTTCGGTGACGTTGTTGGTCAGGGCCGTTTCCACCAGGAGGCGGACAATCTCTTCGCGGTTCAGCGGCAGGTCCATGAAGGTCAGACGGGCCGAATTGAAAAAGCGATCCAGATGTTCGTTCAGGCCGAAGAAGGCCGGCCCGTTATCGGTCTCCACTATGTCCAGCACCTCGAAGATGGCCGAACCCCGACCGAAACTGTGGGACAGCAGCGAAACGTTGGCCTTGTCCCATTCCACGAATTGACCATTGACCCAGGCTTTCATGACGGCTCTCCTTACTTTGTTTTTCAACCCCCCTCTCCCTCCGGGAGAGGGCCGGGTTGAGGGTTATTCTATCATTCAGGTCGAGAGATCACAGGCAAAACAATCCGTTTACATCTTGAAACGCTTCCGGTCCACGCGGCTCTGGACCTTCAAATCAGCCCTCCGGCGACGAGGCGCCCGGATGGTGTCCCAGGCACCTCGATATCTCCCTGGCGGTTTGGACCAACTGGTGAGCCCTGGTCTTGATACCGCCGCCGAAAACTTGATCCCTATCCCCGGACAGGCTGAGGGAAGCCGTCGGTCGGCCGGTATGATCGTAAATGGCCGAGGCCAGGCAGGCCAGCCCCATCAGGCACTCCTTCCGATCTTCGGTCCAGCCGCGGCGGCGGGACTCGATCAGTTCCTTCTCCAGGCTCGGCCGATCAGTGACGGTATAAGGGGTGAAGCGGAAGAACTTGAGGCCTTTCAGATAAGCTCGCAGTTCCCGCGGCGGCAGGGCCGCCAGGATGGCCTTGCCCAGGGCCGTGCAGAAGGCCGGCACCCTGGGCCCGAGCTGTTGGAACTGGACGTCCCTCGAGTTGGGAAACAGATTGAGGGTGACCAACACGGCGTTTCGGTCCCAGATGGCCAGACGGCAGACCAGGCCCGTTTGGGTGGCCAGGCGTTGGGCCGGCCCGGCGCCGACCTGGTTTATCCTCAGGCTGCCGGCCAGAATGACGCCCAGTTCGTATATCTTGAGCCCCAGCGAGTATTTGCGGGTGTCGGGGTCCTGCTCGAGGAAGCCGCATTCGGCCAGGGTCTTGACCAGGCCGTGGACCGTGGGTTTGTTCAACCCCAGGGTCTGGCTGATTTCGGTGATGCCCAGCCGGGGTCTGGCCAGGGAGAACAGGGCCAGGATGGAACTGGCTCTCTGGATGGCCTGGATGCTCATGACCGTCGGAGTTCAAGTAATTCAACAATATTGAACAATGTATTATATTAATGAATATATCGGGAAGGGGGAAGAAGGTCAAGGATTTTCCGGCCGCTTTTCCGGGAGGACCATAGGTCGAGAACGGTTCGGCCCTGGTTCATCTCCGTCTGGAACCCTGGACCCGAGATTTCCTGACCCTTCGCCCCGATTCCGGATTATAATGACCTCGTCGGCCGCCGTTGAATCATGAAGGGAGCCAAGAACCAATCATGACCAACATCACCGTCCTGGGCGCCGGAACCATGGGTCCGGGCCTGGCCCAAATCTTCGCCGCTCGAGGACATCCGGTCGGTATTTACGATCCGGATCAACAAAAGAGGGCCGCCGTCCTCGACCAAGTGGCCGCCGGCCTGGAGCCTTTTCTCCGGTTGAAACTGATCACTCCCGAGGAAGGGCAAGCGGCCTTGAGCCGTCTCACGGTCAGGGAAGACCTGGCCTCCGCCTGCCGGGAGGCCGAGGTGGTCATTGAAGCCATTCCCGAAAACATGGCCTTGAAGAGACAAGTATTGACCGAAGTTCAAAACCTGGTCGGGCCGGAGGTGATCATCTGCAGCAATACTTCGGCCCTGCGGATCAGCGATCTGGCCCTCGGCCTGCCTTATCCCGGCCGGCTGGTGGGCACGCATTTCTGGAACCCGCCCCAGATCATACCTTGCGTCGAGGTCATACGCGGCGACCAGACTTCGACGGAAGTATTCGAGTTCGTATACGCCTGGCTGAAAGCCGCGGGCAAGGAACCGGTCCGGGTGCTGAAGGACGCCCCGGGCTTTCTCGGCAACCGCCTGCAGCACGCGCTGCAGCGGGAGGCCTACCACGTGCTCGAGATGGGGTTGGCTGAACCCGAGGACGTGGACAGGGTGGTCAAGTACGGCTTCGGTCTGCGCCTGGCCATCATGGGCCCCCTGGAGCGGGCCGACCTGGGCGGTCTGGACGTCGGTTACGAGATACAGCATTATCTCCTGCCGCACCTGGATGCCCGGCCCACGGTCTCCCCGGTGCTGAAGGACAAGGTTTCAGCCGGACGCCTGGGTTACAAGACCGGCCGGGGTTTTTACGATTGGAGCGACCCTGAAATGGCCGGCCGGATCAAGCGTCGCGACCTGGTCTTGCTCCAGTTGATCCAATGTCTGAAGGAGATATCCCCCGGTCAGGAACCGGGAAACGAACCGGGGGACGACGGCTGACCGGAGGCCGCCGGAATAGTCGGGCGCGGCCGGCCAGCGGCGAGGCCATGAATCAAGAGGGCATATCGTCGGTTTTCAAGGAGGAAAAAGATTGGAAAAGCTGATCATCACCGTCGCGGTCTGCGGTTCGGCGCCCACCAGGGAGCAGAACCCGGCGGTGCCCTATTCACCGGAGGAGATCGCCGCGGAGGCCCTTCGCTCCTGGCGGGCCGGGGCCGCCATCGTCCACGTCCACGTCCGGGACCCTCTAACCGGCCGGCCGGCCTTCGAGCGCCGGCTGTTCGCCGAAGTGGTGGAGCGGGTCCGGGCCGAGAGCGACATCCTCATAAACCTGACCACCAGCGGTTTCAACATCCCCGGCCAGGACGTCGGCCGGGTGCGTCTCATGCCCCTCGAACTCAAGCCGGACCTGTGTTCTCTCGACGTGGGCAGCCTGAATTTCCGGGCCGGACGGGTTTTCGTCAACCCCGAGGACTGGGTGGAAAACGCCGCGTTGGAAATGAGAAAGGCCGGGGTCAAACCGGAGCTCGAGGTCTTTGAACTGGGCCATATCGGGCAGGCCGAAGACATGATCGAACGCGGACTGTTGGATGATCCGCCCTATCTCCAGCTCTGCCTGGGCGTGAAATGGGGCATACCCGGCGATCTCGACGCGCTGTTGTCCATGAAGAAGCGGCTGCCGGTCAATTGCCGTTGGTCGGTGATGGGAGTGGGACCGGCGCAACTGCCTCTGACCACTCATGCCCTGCTGTTGGGCGGCCAGGTGCGGGTGGGGTTCGAGGATAATTTATACCTGGCCCGGGGGGTAAAGGCGGATTCCAACGCGCGGTTCGTGGAACGGACGGTGGAACTGGCCAGGCTGCTGGGCCGGGAAGTGGCCACGCCGCCTGAGGCTCGAGAAATCCTCAAGATTCACCGGCGGGATTGAAGATCGTCCCGGCCGGCCAATGCCAACTTATAAGGGAGGCAGGCGTCAATGAGACGATTGTATCATCTATTGGGAGTCATGGTCTTGTCGGTCCTATGGAGTCAGACGGCTTGGAGCGCTTCGGCCTTGGACGTGGCCCGGGAATTCACGCTTAAAACCATGCGCGGGGACGAGAGCGCCCTGGAGTTATGGCTTGGCCAGGATCAAGAGCCGTTACGGGAGATGATCCTGGCGGCTAAAAACCCGGAGGACAAGTTGGACCCTTCCGACCTGGTCTTTGCCCTGGTCGAGGAAAAGGCGGATACGGCGGTGGTAAACGTCAGGGGCCAGTTGCAAAGAACCAAGGCCGGCAAGACCGCGGTGGGCCAGGTCAACGGAAGAATAGCCCTGGCCAGGAAAGACGGCCTGTGGAAGGTCAAGTCGGCCTTCTTCGTGCCCGACCGCGAAACCCTGGAGAAATTCTGGGCGACCCAGGCTGAAGTCTGCCTGAGGAACCTGGTCTCGGCCCAGGAGATGCACTATCTGGACAAGGCCGTTTACACCCGAAACCTCAAGGATCTGGAATCCACCGGCTTCAGTTCTTGCCCGGACGTTGATCTAGTCATAACCAAAGCGGACAAGACCGGCTGGCAGGCCACGGCCCGGCACAAGAAAGGTTCAAAAACCCTCTCCTACGACAGCGCCAAGGGCAGGCTGCAAAAATAGCCGAGATCGGTGGTCGCCGTCTTTCGGTTCGGCCATATTGTTCGGACCGACCTTCAACGACTTCGACCAGGCCGGGCGCTGACGGCCAGGCCGCCGAAGATGATGACCGCGTAAGCTCCACGCGGGTAAGATAAGACTTGGAGCGAAGCGGGAGCGAACTGGGCGGCCCGCGAGGCGCCGGCTCGGGGCCACGGCCATTGCAGGCCGAATCCAGAAAGGGTTTCGGGGCTGAAATTTTTGTTGACAAGATATCATGATTGTATACTATTATACAAATCAGGTATCAGCCGTCACTTGAAAAGCCTAGCCCGCTGGACCGAGGAGCGCCCATGTTCGCCGCCGCCATATGCGCCGTCGTCCTTTTGTCGCTGATCATTTTCGGCGTGCACATCTTCCTGGCCCTGGGCGTGGCTGGCGCCATCGGCCTGGTCATGACCGGCGGCCTCAACGCCCTGGCCCTGGCCACGACCTCCTTCTTCGGTCAACTCAACAGCTTCGAAATGATCGCCCTGCCCCTGTTCATCCTGATGGGACACGTCCTGGCCAAGACGCCCATCGGCCGGGACCTTTTTCACGTGGCCTCCCGCTGGCTCAACTGGCTCCCGGGCGGGCTGGCCATCGCTTCGGTCGGCGCCTGCACCGTTTTCGGCGCGGTCAGCGGGGTGAGCATCGCCGGCGTGGCCGCCATCGGCGGCCTGGCCGTGCCGGAGATGGTGGGCCACGGTTACAGCCGGCGGCTGGCCGCCGGTTCCGTGGTCACCGCCGGCGCCCTGGCCATGCTGATTCCGCCTTCCGTTCCTTTCATCATCTACAGCGCCGTCACGGGCGAATCGATAGCCAAACTGTTCATCGGCGGCATTATTCCCGGCCTGGTGCTGGCCGCCATGCTGAGCGCCTATATCTTCGTTCGGGTTCTGCTCAACCCCGAGGAGGCGCCGTCGGCCTCGGAGAGAAGATATACCTGGCGGGAACGGCTGGCCAGTCTGGGCCAGATCTGGCACGCCCTCCTGCTGATCCTGGCCGTGCTGGGCTCCATCTACTCCGGCTTCGCCACGCCCACCGAGGCTTCGGCCGTGGGGGCCGCGGGCGCCTTTCTGATCGCCGGTTTCGTCTACCGGATTCTGTCGGTCAGCAGCTTCTGGCGGATACTTAAAGAGAGCATGCGGATCAGCGCCGCCATCCTGATCATTATGGCCTCGGCCAAGATTTTCGGCGATTTTCTGAACATGGTGCGGGTGCCGCAGGAACTTTCCCGCTTCCTTTTGAGCTTCAACCTGCCCGGCATGGTCGTGATCCTGATAATAATGATCCTTCTTGTTTTCCTGGGCATGTTCGTGGACGCGGTCTCGCTGATAGTGGTCACCACGCCCATCCTGCTGCCCTTGATCGTGGGCTTGGGTTACGATCCCTTGTACTACGGCATTATCCTGGTGATGAACCTGGAAATGGCCGTGGTGACTCCGCCGGTGGGCTTGAACCTCTACACCCTGAAAGGCGTCTGCTCCTTTCTGGAGATCGAGGAGATAATCAGGAGCTCCATTCCTTTCGTCGTGGTTCAGTTCGTCGCCTTGCTGCTTTTCACGCTCTTCCCCTCGCTCAGCCTGTGGCTGCCCGGTTTCGTCAGGTGAGGAATGAAGAACGGGCGAACGGTCAGGAAGATGATCGATCAAGGCCGGCTTCTGGTAAGCATGGGGGCCTTTGACGTTCTTTCGGCCAAAATAATCGAGGCCGCCGGTCTGCCTTCCGTGTACGTGACCGGGTACGGCGCCGCCGCGGCCATCTTGGGGGCGCCGGACCTCGGGCTTCTGGCCTCGAGCGAAATGATCGATCAGGTGCGGCGCATCGCCGCCGCGGTCGAATGTCCGGTCATCGCCGACGCCGACACCGGTTACGGCGGTCCGGCCAACGTCTGGCGCACGGTCCGGGAGTATGAAGCCGCCGGCGTGGAGGTTATTCAACTGGAGGATCAGGAGTGGCCCAAAAAATGCGGCCACCTGGAAGGCAAGCGTCTGGTTCCACCGGAGGAGATGCTGCGGCGTTTGCGCGTGGCCGTCCAGGCCAGGCGCAGCCCGGACTTCCTGATCATCGCCCGGACCGACGCCGTGGCCGTGGAAGGATTCACCGCGGCCATGGAAAGGGCCCAGGCGTACCGGGAAGCCGGCGCGGACATTCTTTTCGTCGAGGCGCCCCGGACCGTCCAACAGATGAAGGACATTCCCAGGCTGCTTCAGGCGCCCTGCCTGGCCAACATGGTCGAAGGCGGGCAAACGCCTTTTAAATCCGTTTCCGAACTGGCGGAACTGGGTTACGCCGTGGCCCTTTATCCCATCTCCGCCCTTCTGGCCGCGGCCGCGGCCGTGCGCCGGACGGCCGAAGCTTTGAAACAACAAGGATCGACCGCCGCTTTGGCCCGGGAAATGATCTCTTTTTCTGAATTCAACGAAATCATCGGCCTGGACCGATATCTGGCTCTGGAGAAGATTTGACCGCGGGCAGGCTGACGGAAAGGTCGCTTCCGCCCAGTCGTTGGAAATCGTATGGCTGAGCCGGCGGCGCATCCTTAAAAAAAGGAGGAAAGGTATGACGGGCAAGGGAGTGAACAGGCGTGAATTCATCAAGGCGGTTGGATTGGCCGGCGGCGCCCTGGCGCTGATGAGGCCGGTCGGGATCGGTCCGGCCCTGGCCGCCGAAACCTACACCGGCGTAACCTATTTGACTCCGGCCTACAAGGCCCTGATGTGGGGCATCAACGGCTTCAACGAGCGACTGCAAAAGAAGGCCGGCGATTTGTTCAAGGTGAGTTTTCACGATTCCGGCACCCTGGTCAAAGAGGACCAACAAGTCCAGGCCCTGCGGGCCGGTACGATTCAGTACATGTTTCACACCTCTTCTTACATCACCCGTTCGTTCAAGATATTGGGCGTCACCGGCCTGCCCAGCCTGGTGGAGGTGCTTTACGAGAAGGGTGAACGTCTCAAGATGGAGACCCCGCTCTGGAAGTTGATCAACGACAGCCTGGCCAAGGAAGACATGATAATGCTGACGGCCGGCGGTGGAGTTCTGGAACCGGAATACATCTGGAGCGGCGCGGGCAAGAAGATAAATTCGCTGGGGGACCTCAAGGGCACCAGGTGCCGTATCGTCAGCTACGAAGCCACGGAAGCCTTGAAGGCCTATGGCGTGGCCGGCACCAGGATTCCTTCGGCCGAGACCTACCTGGCTTTGCAGCGCGGAACGGTGGACGCCCTGGTGGCCAATATCTCGACCATCATGGGCCGCAAGCTCTTCGAGCAGCTCAAATATTGCTATCAACTCCCCATTACCGGCTTCACCATCTCCCTGTTTATGCTCAAATCCAAATGGGACAAGCTCGACGACAAGACCAAGGCCGCTTTCTGGGAAGCCTCCAAATGGTTCGACGATAATTACGCCAAGACGGTCAACGGCAAGTACTATGTCGAGGAATACTGGCCGACTTTGAAAAAGGCCGGCTTGGAAATCGTCAAACCGGCCCAGGAAGAACTGAAGAATTTCGAGCAGTCCAGTCTGCCGGTCTGGGAATGGTGGAAAAAGGAGGTCGGTCCGGAGTTGGGTCAGAAGGCCATTGATCTGGCCTTGGGCAAAGCATGAACCAGGAGAAAAGACCGGTCACGCGGGTGATGGACCGGCTGGCCCGGGGATTGGGATTCCTGGGCCAGTTGGCCCTGATTTCCATGGTTGTGACCATCTGCTATGATGTCATGATGCGTTATGTCTTCAAGCGGCCGACCATGTGGAGCCTGGAGATCAATACTTTTCTGGTGGTTTTCCTGGCCGTGATACCGGCCGGAGACGTTTTGGCCGCGGATTCGCATCTGGGCGTCACTTTTTTTACCGAGAAAATGGGCGTCAGGACCCAGCGCCTGATCCGGCTGGCGGCGGCCCTGATCGGCTGCGTTTTTTCCGCGGTCATGGTCTGGAAAGGCTGGGAGATGGCCTGGGCCGCCTACCGTTTTGACGAGAGGATGTCCACGCCGCTGGGTACGCCCATGGCCATACCTTACCTGTTTATCCCGGTGGGCTTTGCCGTGCTGTTGCTCCAATACGCCCTGACCGCTGTCCGGGGCGGGTCCGGCCGGTGAAAGTGATAACCCCGGACTTCATGGAACCGAAGATGGATCATCCCAAGCGTGTGCCTCTATATCGCCAGGTGGCCGAAACCGTTCGCGGGCGAATCTTGAGCGGCCAGTACAAATCCGGAGAACGAATACCTTCGGTCCATGAACTCGAGGCCGAATTCGAGGTCAGCAACATCACCATCCGCAAGGCTTTATCGTTGTTGAGCCAGGAAGGCTTGATCGAGTCCCGGCAAGGCGTGGGCACCTTGGCCGCCCCCACCCAAGAGGAAATCGTCCGGATAGAAATCACGGGCAATTTCAAGGATTGGCTCGATTCGGCCTCGGGCCGGAACCCGAAGCTCGAGGCCGCCGTTCTGGAGATGGTCTATACTTCCGGCCCCAAACGCATCCATCAACTTCTGGGCGCGCCGATGAACGAAAAGCTGTTTCGCATGAAAAGGGTCCGCTCCTTCCGGGGGCAGCCGATCTCCTTCTTCGTGAACTTCAGCGCCCTGGAAGGCTGCCGGCATATACGCCGGGAAGAGGTCGAGGCCAGGAGCTTCATCGAGGTCTTTCAGAAGGCCTGCGCCATCAGGCTGACTCATCTGGAACAGCACGTGCGGGCCGTGACCGCCGACCTGGACGTGGCCTCGATTCTGAAGATAGATTTCGGCGCGCCTTTATTTTTCGTCGAAAATATTTATTATACTTCGGCCGATAAGCCGGTGCAGGTCACGCACATGTATTACCGGGGCGACCGGTACATGTACAAGGCCAGAATACCACTGGCTTGAGAATGACGGAGAGACCGGCCCCGGACGCCCCAGCCTGGGACCGGCGCCGGTCGTTGACCAGGAGAAAGGATTAATGGCTCTAACGCTCAGTGAAAAAGTATTGGCGGGGTACCGCGATCAGAAGGAAGTCCGGGCCGGCCAGTTGATCGAGGCCAGACTGGATTTCGTCATGGGCAACGACCAGAAAATGAGGAAACAGCGTAATAAAGAGGTGAAACAATAATGACGTCCGGAAAATCGTACCGGCTGGCCATCATTCCCGGAGACGGCATCGGACCGGAAGTGGTCCGGGAAGGGCTCAAGGCCCTCGAGGCCGCGGCGGCCGGAGAGAGCCTCAAACTGGAATTGATCCACTATGACCTGGGGGGGCGGCGCTATCTGCGCACCGGCGAAACTCTCCCGACTTCCGTGCTGGAAGAATTGAAGACCGTGGACGCCATCCTGCTGGGGGCCATCGGCCATCCCGAGGTCAAACCCGGAATTCTGGAAAAAGGCCTGCTGCTGGATCTGCGCTTCAAACTGGACCAGTATATCAATCTGCGGCCGGTTATTCTCTACCCCGGTGTGGAGACGCCCCTGAAGGACAAGGGTCCGGAAGACATAGACTTCGTGGTGGTGCGGGAAAACACCGAAGGTTTGTACGCCGGCGCCGGCGGGTTCTTGAAGTACGGCACGCCCCAGGAGGTGGCGGTCCAGGAATCGATCAACACGCGCTTCGGGGTAGAACGTTGCGTGCGCTTTGCCTTTGAATACTGCCGGAAGAGGAGCAAGAATCTCAAAATCACCTTGTGCGCCAAGACTAACGTCCTGACCTTTGCCTCCAACCTGTGGGAACGCACCTTCTACGAGGTGGCCGGGGAGTATCCGGACGTCAAGACCGATTACGCCCACGTGGACGCCATCTGCATGTGGATGGTCAAGAATCCGGAATGGTTCGACGTGATCGTCACCGACAATATGTTCGGCGATATCATCACCGATATCGGCGCCATGATCCAGGGCGGCCTGGGGATCGCCGCCGGCGGCAACATCAACCCCGGCGGCGTTTCCATGTTCGAGCCCATCGGCGGTTCGGCCCCCAAGTATACGGGTCAGAACGTCATCAACCCGTTGGCCTGTATCGGCGCGGTCCAGATGATGCTCAGCCATCTGGGCGAAGAAGCCGCGGCCGGCAAAGTGGATCGGGCCATCCGCCAGGTGGTGCTCAAGCACGTCAAGAACCTGGCCTCGGGCAAGATGGGTTATTCGACCTCGGAAGTCGGCGACCTGGTCGCCGGTTATATCTGAACCAGTCTGACCGGACCGAGGCGGCCGGCATGAACCGAACCTGGATAACGGCCCTTAACGGCAAAATCCCTTGCCTGGATCCGGAAGCTTTCGTGGACGTGTCGGCGCGCCTCATCGGCGACGTGACCGTGGAACAAGAGGCCAGCGTCTGGCCCCTGGCCGTGCTCAGGGCCGACGCCGCGGGCATAGCGGTCAGGCGCCGGGCCGCGGTCCTGGACCTGGCCTTGTTGGAAGCGCCGGAAGGTCTGCCGGTGACGATAGAGGAAGAGGCCCTGGTCAGTCATGGCGCCATCATCCACGGGGCCACGGTCCAAACCCGCGCCCTGGTCGGCATCGGCGCCATAGTCCTGGAGGGCGCCGTGATCGGCGCCGGCTCGATCATCGGCGCCGGCAGCCTGGTGACGTCCGGGTTCCAGACGCCACCGAACACGTTGGTTCTCGGTTCACCGGGAAAAGTGATCCGGGAGCTTAAGCCCGAAGAGCTTCGGAGAACCAGGGATCAGGTGGAGGACCTTTACCGCAAATCGAGATTGTTGAAAGAAGCGACCGGTTAATACCGGAACATTTTAGGAAGAGCACGCATTAAATTGCCTCTTCCTAAAGGTCATTATTGCGCAAGTCCCGCCCGACGAGATCGCCGGAAAACCTGGACCCCCGCTTTCGCGGGGGCGACACCCAGCCTGGCCTTTTATACGATACCGCAAGTCGCGTTTCGCTCCGGGTAGTCCGTAAGCCATAGTCCGAGAGCCGCCTTCGGAAGCGCAACCACGGCGGCCCTGAAGACGGTCCTCGAAAAAAGGACCAGGGGCCTTGCGGCCCCCGGCTGAGGCGGGGAGGGGGGGAACCCCGTCTCTCTCCATGCCGGCTCTTGCCGGGGTCATTCAAACGTGACTCTTGAGCCACTCCATCCGGGTGAATTTCATACAGCCAGTCCGGGCAGTGACCAATTATTAGGCAGGAGACAACTAAATCATTCAGACCGTCGCCGCCGGTCTGAACCGCCGAGTCATGATCCTTTTAACCAAAAGTCGCGGAGGGAGAGTCTGGTTTACTGGAGAGGTGCCGCCGGGGAAGATTCCGGCGGCCGGTTCAACCCGATGGTCAAGGTTGGACTCGCGGGTTTTGCGGTATTGACCCCCAAGGCTGAGCGGTATTCCCGGGGTTACAGTTCCCCTGATCGCTTCGGGGTCATTCTTCTTACGGACTGGCCCAGTCTAAAAGTCTTCGTAAAATCCGCAATAATCGGGCCTGCCGTCTCGGGAAGCCCGGTCATCTGAGGTGGGCCAAGCCCATATCAAGTCCAGCTTTTTCTACCACAGTCCGATCTGGGACAGGATTCGTGACCTAGACGTTCTGGTTTGGAAGTTGAAATGAGAGACCCCGCCAATTCAAGCAATTACTAGATTATATTAGGTGTGATTTAGCGAGGTTAGAGCAGTAGTAATTTATTTTAATAATTTTTTTGTTGACATGTTTCTAATAGCTGGGTTATTGTTCTTATATATGATACATTGTTCCATTAATTGGAACAGAATAGTGGCGATATGCAACCCAATGAGTCCAAGACGGTTTTCACGATCGCTCAGATTTTGTCTCTCTTTACCATGGAGAGGGATGAAATCGGCGTCCGCGAAGCTAGCCAGATTCTAGGCCTCTCGCCCGGGAAAGTGCACCGGTTGTTATCTTCCTTGGGTTCTTGTGGCTTTCTGGAGCAGAATGCCCACCGAAAGTATCGTCTGGGAGAAAAGATTTTTTCCATCGGGTCCTTATACCCCCTCCATTTTCCCTTGAGAAAGGTGGTCCGCCCACATGCGGAAGAATTGGCTAGAATGTATGATGCGGGGGTACATTTCGCCATTCTGAGTAAGAATCCTCCGTATTCGGCGGTCATTATCGATCGTATAATTAATTTGCAGTCTTCTTCGGCCATCCATCGGATCACCTTTAATATTCCCTTACACGCTTCGGCGGTGGGTAAGAGCATCCTGGCGTTCCTGGCGCCCGCCGAACAGAAAAAAATCCTGAGCGACCTAATACTGACAAAGTTTACCGCACATACTATTACTACCATGGATCGGCTGCTTTCAGAATTGAAACAGACTAAAAAAGATGGATTTTCCATGGATCGAGGAGAAACACATCTTAATTTAGTCTGCGTGGGGGCGCCAATATTTCAAGAGAATCGCGTCGTGGGCGCGCTGAGTCTAACCGATTTTACAGAAACGTTTGATGTGGAAAAACTTAAGGAAATTGGAATTGCTCTTAAGGAAAGAACCGCATTCATTTCAAGACAGCTTTAGGCTGGGTTTTCAGGTTATTTGTATTAAATTATATAGTATAGGAAATAGCCGATAAATCAAGTCACAAAAAGGAGTATAGTAATGAATAGACGGGACCAGTTCTACGTCAGTGAGATCAATTTCCTCGACCAAGTGCGCAAAACGATGTGCCTACCCGAGCGGGTGTATGTCACGGACGAGACCATAAGAGAAGGGGAAGAGACTCCCGGCGCTACCATGAGTATTGATGACAAAGTCGCGATTGCTCTAATGTTGGAAGAAATAGGAGTGTACGAAACAAACGTTGGATATGTCAACTATATAGAAGATCACGCCGAAGCCGCGAAGAGGATTAAAAAAGAATGCCCAAAATTGAAAACCAGTTGTTACATCAGAGCCTTTGGAAAAAAAGATTTAAAAGAAGAAGTAAAAAAAGAAGTTGATTTTGCACTGGAATTAGGAGTAGATCAAATCGCAATATTGATTCCGGCCTCTAATTATCAACTTAAAATACGTAACTTGTCCCAGGAGAATATCCTGGAGGATTCGGTAATCGCGGTAGAATCCGCGAAAAACTGTGGGGCCTCGGTAACCTATGCACCATACGACACGACCCGAACCGATATAAGCTATCTGAAAAATCTTTTAACGAGCGCCATTATTGCCGGCGCTAACCGAGTGCTGTTATATGATACCTTAGGGGTAATGAATCCGCAAGCAACTGTTTTTTGGATGAATGAAATTAAAAAGGTAGTAAAAGCACCGATTCAGTTTCATGCTCATAGCGATTTCAATCTTTCCGTGGCCAACACTTGCGCGGCCGTAATCGGAGGAGCCGAATACATTGATATCGTAATCAACGGACTTGGCGATCGAGCCGGTAATTGTTCTTTCGAGGAGACCGTCATGGCCTTGGAAGGACTGTATCGAATCAATACGGGAATAAAAACGGAAGGTCTTTTCAAATTATGTAAGAAAGTGGAGGAAATCACCGGGATTGGTATTTCAAGAAACAAGGCAATTTGCGGTGAAAATACATTTATTCATGAGTCGGACATCCACGTTCATGCCGTCCTCTCAGGAAACGCCGCGGCTTTCGAACCGTATGAGCCTTCAATAGTAGGTCAAAAAAGGGTGGTCTATTTTGGGAGTACGACTTCCACCGATTCGGTGGAAATGAAAGGAGAAAGTCTGGGAATGAAGTTGAGTCCCGAAGAAATTAAAGTGGTTATGGGCCAAATTAGAACAAGAATTAAGGATAAAGGGTTTGCCACGGAGGAGGAAGTAGAAAAGTACTTGGAATCTATTAAATTCGAAAGAAGAGGCTTTTAAAGGAAATGCTTATTTTAAAATGTAAGGAGAAAAATATTATGAAAAAAGGCTTTGGTGTATTTGGGGTGGTCGTGTTGGTCGTAACGTTATTGGTTGTTTTCTGTTCTTATTCGCTGGCGCAGGAGCAGAAGCGCTTGGTGATTAAATATGCGCATACATTACCGGATATGGAGCCTATCGCCGAGCAGGCCAAGCTTTTTGCGAAATGTGTGAAAGAAAAATCGGCCGGGAAAATTGAAATTGAAGTTTACCCCGCCGCGCAGCTTTTTACGGCTAGGGATGTTTTTCCGGCCGTGAGGAAAGGCGCCGTGGAAATGGCCGCGGTGGTAAGCGGGACCATGCAAGGAACCATTCCCTTGATGGAGATTTTCGACCTCCCATTCTTGTTTAAAGACTTTATGCAGGTAAAAAAGGCCTGGGGGGGAGAGTTGGGCTCAACCTTGAAGAAAGAATTGGAAAAGAACGGTATCAAGCTATTGGCCGAAGGGTACCACAGTTTTATAGATGTGACCAACAGTAAACATGAAATTAAGACACCGAAAGATGTATCTGGACTCAAAATGCGCACGATCGGGCCCATGACCGCCGATATCGTAAAAATAATGGGCGGCGGACCGGTTGTCTTAGGTGGGGATGAAGCTTTTCTGGCCATGGAGCGAAAGGTTGTAGATGGGTCTTTTCAAGGTTTTAGGTCAGTGGCCTACAGAAAAATATATGAGGTGCAAAAATATATAACTCTTCTTCGTCTAAACTACACCGGCGTTCCCATGGTAATAAACCTGGCATTTTGGAAAAGCCTGCCGAAGGATGTCCAGAGCCTGATCGAAAAATGTGCCGAAGAATCCGAAGATTTTGTATTAAAGGCTACAATGAAGGAGGAACAGGATGCAATAAAAACACTGAAGGAAAAAGGCATGATCATTTACAACCCGACTCCGGCGGAAATGAAGGAATTTTCGAAAGCTACCACGCCTGTAAAAGAAGCTTGGATAAAGAAACATGGAGAAGTCGGCGCGAAATTAGTTCAATCCGTCGAAAAATTGCAGTGATCTCCAGCAGTACGGTTCTTCTTCAAAGCAGTGGCCGAAGGGAATTCGTATTTAAAGCAAATAATTTATGTCCTTGGAATTTTGCGGGGCGGATATCAGGCCGGGCCTATTGTATAAGAAGCATCGCCCTCTGGCGGCGCCTCGGAAGAAACAGACAAGCTAAAGTCGCAGATTATCGTGACCTCTTCGATCTGGTCGGCAAGCTTGTCAACTATAAGCGTTCTTTTCGGCAACTCTTTAGGAGAAGAACCTCATCTTGATAGTCTGATCGCCGCGAATAGAGAAAGGTAGAAATCGAAGAAAGATCTTTATGGGTATAACAGAGTCTCCTTAGGAGGCAGGAGTCATGGAGATAGGTGTTGCAACCAAAATGGTATTGGATACGCCCGAAGATAAAATTATCAGTCTAGTCGACTCGGAATCGAAAACTGCAGATAATGAGCTTGTAGAAGTTGAATGGCTGAGGTGGATTGACAAACTCAATAATTTGGCGGGACTATTGGGAGGATATTGTCTACCCATTTCTGCAGGCATGGTGGTTTACGAAATTTGTAGGCGGTTTATCTTCGGGTCTCCAACAACCTGGGTCACCGAGGTCAGCACATACGTCATTGTTGCCAGTACCCTTTTATCGATCGCCTTTACGTTAAAAGAAAAGGCACATATCCGGGTTGATTTCGTCACCAATAGTCTTTCCGTACAGACGAATCGTATTCTGGATATCGCCACGTCCCTTCTGGCCCTCATATTTTGCCTTTATCTCACTTGGGAAGGGATAGAACAGACAATCGACTCTTATTCCACGGGGGAGGTTACCGCCACGGTAACCAGGGCTCCAAGATTTATCCTTCTGGGACTTGTTCCTCTTGGGGCAATCCTGCTGAGTCTCCAATACATACGAAATGTGGCCGCGCTAGTTAAGACCCTTATGCAGTCAAGAGCAATGATCAATGGAAAGAGACACTCGAGTACATCCGGGATCATTTCGGTGTTAATTCTGATCACTATGCTGATTACCGGTATTTTGTTGATTAAGAAAGCAACAATTTTAGCGGCTTTGATTCTTTTTTTTAGCCTGTTGTTAAGCGGCATGGTTGTTTCTCTGGCCTTGGCCCTTTTTGGAATGGTCGGTTTTTATTTCTATTTTACATCTCCCTTTATCATGTCCCAATTGCCGATAGTCGTTTACGGAACATTGGACAACACCGTTTTGGCGGCTATTCCCCTGTTTATACTGACAAGTTCGGTTTTATTAAACGGCCAGGTCGGACCGAGGCTATATGAATTTGGAAATGTGTGGTTAAGGCATTTGCCAGGAGGTTTGGCCATCGCCTCTATTTTTCTTTGCGGGATCTTTGCCGCGATAACGGGCTCGAGCGCCGCCACGGCCGCGACCGTTAGCATGGTTGCCCTACCGGAGTTGCTCGAGCGCGGATACGAAAGAAAATTTGTGTTGGGATTATTGGCCGCGGGCGGCACATTGGGCATATTATTTCCACCCAGCGGCGCCATGATGATTTATGGAGCAATGACCGGAGAATCGATCACGCAATTATTTATGGCCGGGGTCGTTCCTGGAGTAATTCTGTTGCTGCTGTTCGTCGTGTACATCATTTTCATGGCGAAATTTGGAAAGAATAAAATGCCTCGGGGAGGTACACAGGCCAGCTTCAGAGAGAAAATAATCGCGACTAAGTCAGCTTTTGGAGGCTTAATGATTCCGGTAATCATTATCGGCGGAATCTATTCGGGGGTATTTACTCCCACGGAAGCCGCCGGCGTGGCCGCTATATACAGTCTAATCATCTGTACGGCAATATATAGAACGGTTACGTGGAAGACATTGAAGAAGGTAGTGTTGAGTGCGACAAAGACGTCTTCAATGATATTGCTCATCATTGCCGGAGCCAATTTAACGAGCCAAGTGGTCACAATGATGCAGTTACCCCAACAGGCTCTGCAGTACATTGTGTCTCTTCAACTATCGCCCTGGCTTATAATAGTAGCCGTTAACGCAATACTTTTCGTTCTGGGAATGCCATTGGAAGCTATCTCGATATTAGTCATTACCCTGCCGATTCTATATCCGATTATCGTCGGACTGGGCTTTAGCCCGTTGTGGTTCGCGGTAATCATGTGCATTAATATGGAATTGGCCATGATATCTCCTCCGGAAGGATTAAATCTATTCATACTTCAGGGAGTTGGGAAAACAACCGCGGAAGAAATCAGCAAAGCGGTTATACCATTCCTTTTTGTACTAATTTTCTTGTTGATTCTTGTATGCATATTCCCTGGCATTTGTGTATTTTTACCTCAAACGCTTGTTAAATGAAGTAATCATAAGTTGAAATATAGCAAACAAATAGATGTAAAACTTGTACGAGGACCTAATCATGCCCAATAAAAAATGCATCACGGTATTCGCGGTAGGAGATGTTTGCGTTAATCGAGACGAACCTGATTCGATGTTTACATTTGTGACCTCAATCATCAAGAGCGCCGATATGGCCTTTTGCCAGTTAGAAACGAACTATACCGAAAGAGGAACCCAGGCGCCGCATAGTCGCATCGCCATGAGAGCTCATCCAAGTAATGCTTCGGCTATAAGAAAAGCTGGATTCAATATTGTATCTTTCGCCAGCAATCATCATTTGGATTGGGGCGCCGACGCCCTTATGGATACTATTGATATAATGACTCAAAGCGGAGCGCATGTCATCGGGGTAGGCAAAAATATTGAAGCTGCTAGAAAGCCCAAGATCATGGAGGGCGAACCCGGAGGAACCAGAATTGCGTTTCTGGCCTATAGCTCGGTCCCACCACTGGGGTACTGGGCCGAAGCCAACAAACCTGGCTGTGCCCCTCTGCGAGCTTTTACCTATTATGAACAAATAGAAACGGATCAGCCTGGAACACCTGCCAAAATTCATACTTTTGCGCATGAAGAAGATAAGGCCGCGATGATTCTAGACATAGGGAATGCCAGAAAAATCGCTGATATAGTGATAGTTTCCATGCATTGGGGCATTCATTTCACCGAAGGCGAAATCGCCGCCTATCAAAAAGAGCTCGGCTATGCCGCCATAGATGCTGGCGCCGATGCGATATTCGGACACCATGCCCACATTTTGAAGCCGATTGAGGTCTACAACCGAAAAGCCATTTTCTATAGTTTAGGTAACTTTGCCTTTGATCTCGTGCTGTCAGAAACTACTTTGAAGAGCCGGCGATGGCAGGAACTGATGGCCTTGAATTCCAGTTGGGTTATTGATCCAAACTTCAGAGCTTATCCTTTTCCGAAGGACTCAAGAATGTCTCTGGGGGCAAAGCTGCGAATATGTGACAATAAGATCAACAAAGTCTCCTTTATTCCAGCGATAATAAATGAAGATTCGCAACCAAGATTTTTAACTCGAAAGGATAAGGAATTCGATCAAATATTAAAATACATGGAAAGAATAACAATAAACCAAGGAATTAACACCAAATATATCGTAAATGATGAAGAAATCGAGATATTAGTTTGATTAATAATCAGGATATATGATTTTTATGGAAAATGAGAAGGTGATATACAAATATTTCGAATCGAAATGAATCCCAACCTCACAGCTTTAATAATCAATTAACTTGTCATGAGGAAATGATTACTATGAACAAAATCAAGGGAGCGTTAGATCTCAAGAAAGAGATACTGAGAGAAAACCTGTGTACTGCTTGCGGAGCGTGCGTGGGTTTGTGCGGATATTTTGGTACGTTCCAAGGAAGAGTCGTGATGCTGGATAGCTGTGAATTGACGGAAGGACGATGTTATGCTTTTTGTCCGCGGACTAAAACTGACAATCGAAGAATTCGGACACAATTTTTCGATCAAAACGATTTACATCCTGACATTGGTCCTTGCCGTGGTCTTTATATGACCCGGGCTATCGATGAAAAAATACGAGCTGGAAGCCAGCACGGAGGAACTGTAACGGCTTTATTGAAACTGGCCATGGAAGAGGGCTTTATTGACGCCGCAATTCTCACGCGTTCAGCGGGTGGCTTGAATCCTCATGGAGTTTTGGTTTCAAGGACTGAAGACGTTGAAAAATGCGCGGGCAGCAGTTTTCAAATAGCGCCATCTCTCGCTATTTTGAATCAGGCCCTGAAAGAAAACCAACATAAAAGAATAGGGGTAGTCGGAACCCCTTGCAAAACTCTCGCCGTTTACAAAATGAAGAGCTATTATCAAATTAATAATGATGAAAACATGAACAAGATTCCGCTGGTAATCGGGCTTTTCTGTGGCTGGGGCTTGGAATGGCTAGGTTTAGAAAAGGTAATGAAGAGGTGGGCGCTTGACGAAGATGTGCTGCACATAGACTTCCCTCCAAGCAAGTACCAAATTATGGAAATACAGACAAGGCGGAAACGGATAGAAGTTCCCTTGAATGAGATATACGAGGTTATAAAGGAAAGTTGCAATTATTGCCCTGATTTAACCGCGGAATTCAGCGATCTGTCGGTTGGTGGTTCTCGAAGTTCCAAAGGTTGGGATTTCGATCGTGGTTGGAATCAGGTAATTGTTAGGACGATAAACGGTGAAGAGCTATTAAAAACAGCTAAAGAGAAGAAGGTATTGGAGTTTCATGAAATCGAATCTCAAAATATTGACAAATTGAAAAGGGCTCATATAGGAAAGAGAAATAAGGCCGTCCAGAATATTCTCAAGAGAACAGGTACCAGGAGCGATCTCTCGTATCTGGATCTCGAGGACGCGGTACTTGAATCTTGTCTAGAAGACGCAATCCGTGGAATGAACGAGATCGCGAAGAAAGTAGAATGAACATATGAATATAGTCAATTTAGACGCTCCCGGCCGGACGGTCCTCATGATGGGGAATGAGGCTATTGCGCGTGGGGCTCTCGAGGTTGGGGTTATGGTAGCGACCGCTTATCCGGGTACTCCTTCGTCCGAAGTAATCGGTTCCTTGGCCGATGTAGCCAAGGAAAGAAAAATCTACGTCGAGTGGTCGGTCAATGAGAAATTGGCGCTGGAAATAGCCGCGGCTGCTTCAATGACTGGACTGCGGGCTATTGTAGCCATGAAGCAAAACGGGATAAATGTGGCGAGCGACTATCTTTTCACGCTCGGTCTGACTGGAACAAAAGGTGGCCTTGTCCTGGTTGTTTGCGACGATCCAGGCTCGCACTCGAGTTCCAACGAAGAAGACACTCGTCTTTTTGCGCGAATGGGAGACTTTCCTCTCCTGGAGCCGGCAACTTTTCAGGAGGCGAAAGACATGACCCAATATGCCCTAGAACTCTCGGAGGAGTTGAAGAGTATTGTCATACTGCGGAGTGTAACCCGCATCTCTCATGCGCGGGGAAACGTCAAGCTCGGACATTTGGCCGAAGTCAAGGGACAAGCCAGATTCGACGTTGATTCTCCTTTCAGTTATGCTCCCATGGTTCAGAAACACGCTTCGGCTCATGAGAAGTTGAAGAAGGCCCAAGAAAGCTTCGAGAGATGCCATTTTAACGGTTATGAAGGACCGGAGAAGCCGGACCTCATGATTTTTGCGTCGGGAACGGGTATCTTTTACTCCCGTGAAGCCGTAGCCCTTACCGGAGTGGAAGCCCGGGTTGGAATTCTTAAGATTGGCACCAGTTGGCCTTTGCCTGAAAGACTGATTAGAGACTATATTTCTCGATCTTCGAAGATATTGTTTATAGAAGAAGTAGATCCCTTTCTAGAGTTTAATGTGAAAGAGATTTGGGCCGATCTGGCCGTGACTTCGGGACTGAGTCCTCGGGTCTTTTTCGGCAAGCGCTCCGGACACATTCCTAGGGAAGGCGAGCTTAATACGGATAGGGTAATCGAAGGATTGCGGAAAGCACTGGATGTGCAATACGAGCCTCGAGATCCAATCTATGCGGCTCGGACTAATAAGTTGACCAAGGATGTTGTTTCTGAAAGGGACTTAGGTTTCTGCCCCGGGTGTCCTCACAGAGCTTCGTATTGGGCCATCAAGAATGCTTTGCGTCTCGATGACCGAGAAGGCTTCCTTGTTCCGGATATCGGCTGTTACACTCTAGCCCGAACCGCCTCGGGATTCTTTCTTTCCAAGACCGGCGGGGCCATGGGTTCCGGGACCGGCTTGGCTTGTGGTTTCGGAAAGCTCGATCAGTTTGGATTTGACCAACCAGTTATCTCCGTGTGCGGGGATTCAACTTTTTTTCACGCGGCCATGCCTGCCTTGGCCAATGCGCAATATAGTAAATCCAACTTGCTGATGTGCATCCTGGACAACAGCGCCACGGCCATGACCGGCTTTCAACCCCATCCAGGAGTGGGTCGAAATGCCCTGGGAGATCCTGCACCGGTTTTGGATATAGAAATGATTTGCCGATCGATGGGAGTGAAGGTGGTGGTTAAGAATCCTTTCGACCTGAAGGATACGATTGACACCATTACTCATCTTTTACAGGACGACGAAGGAGTCAAGGTACTCATCCTTAAGCAAAAGTGTGCCTTGTTACGGGCGAAGGATGAAAAGCCTCCTTACAGAATGCACATTGACCATGGGAAATGTGTCGGACAGGAATGTGGCTGTAATCGGCTCTGTACAAGAATATTCCGCTGCCCCGGTATCATTTGGGATAGTGAGGTCAGGAAAGCCAAGGTGGATGAAGTGATCTGCGTGGGTTGCGGGGTATGCGCCGATATCTGCCCCAATTCAGCCATCATCAAGGAGGAAGCATCGTGACGACCCTAATAAAGGATCCCTTGAATCTAATTATCACTGGAGTCGGAGGGCAGGGAAACGTTCTTGCTTCTCAGTTGATTGGTAATGTCCTGGTGGCCAAAGGTTACTATGTGACCATTGGAGAGACTTACGGTGCCTCACAGAGAGGCGGTCCGGTCATGAGTCATGTCCGGATATCCGAGAGAAACCAGTCGGCCCCGCTCATCTCCGAAGGAAAGAGTGATGTTATCCTTGGACTCGAACCGATGGAGACCATACGGATTATCAGGTCTTACGGAAACCCCGGTATCCGGGTGGTGGTCAATTCCCATCCCGTTCATCCTCTAGATGTTAGTATGGGTAATACAACATACCCCACCTGGGAAACCATTCGTTCGATAATCACCGAGCTCTCTAACACGGTAAACTTCCTAGATGCTACAGAGATAGCAATGGGCCTGGGCGCCCCTATTTTGACAAACATCGTGATGGTAGGAGCGTTGATAGCCATTGAAGCTTTGCCGCTGAAAAGAGAAGATATGTTGAGAATTCTTAAGGAAACTTTTTCGGGGCAAAAATTTGAGATCAACTCAAGAGCGCTGCGGATGGGTATGGAGGCCGTCCGGAACAATCAGTGCACTAAAAGCAATATTGCGGTTTGAGTAACCACCCCTTGGAACATACCTCCGTGGCCTGCCCTCTATAATCGGTCCATGTTCCGTGAAATCCGCCGATCGCCCGATGAGCGTTGAAGGAGGCTATTAACCTGGCCGAAGCAAGAGACTGCCTCCCAAGCAGATCTTCCGGCAACCATAGGAAGCCGATTGTCGCCTGACGGCCGGCGATTCAAAGACCTGTCCGTTCTGGACGAGTATACCCGTGAGAACCTGGCCCTGAAGCTCAAGACCTCGATCATCGGCGGGGATGTCCTGGCCGAGTAGAGGCTATTGATGGGCCGGCGCGGCCATCTTAAATGTATTCGCTCGGACAAGGGTCAAGAGTTCGTAGCGATAAAGGTCGGGAATTGTCCTAATGACGTGGGGGTATGAACATTTTTCCTGGAAGCGGTGGCGCCCTGGCCGAACGGTTAGATGGAGAGTTATCACAGCCGATTTCGGGATGAGTTCCTGAAATTGTAAATCTTACACGGTCTCCAAGAGGCGCGGAAAATGGCCGTGAAACGGAGGGAAACCAGATGAGAAAAGACCTCGAGGCGCGTTAATCTGGATGACTTTCGCCCGGTTGGCCGCCGGCCAAGGGGCCGTCCTCCGCCTCGCTATGACCGATTCCGCCGATACCTCCATGGCAAGGGGGAACCAGGCCTCATGAACCCAAGAATGCTCAATACTACCGGACTAAGAAATTGGGGACTTGACACGAAACGAATAGTTATATACTCTAAAAGATTAAGTAGGATTCATCAATATGGTGGTCAAGCATTGATAGTATAATTGATCATGGAATTATTTCAGCCTATCATGGTCGTCGCGATAAACACCAACGAGAAGACCGTTGCGGAGGCGACACGTTAACCAGTAGCGATTTGGTCCGCAACTAACGATTGCGGACTATAAGACATTGATTTTGTAGGAGAGCCCGTGATGCAAACTGGAAGAATATGGAAATTAGGGGATAATATCGACACGGATCAGATTATTCCTTCGCAGTACTTGCTGCTGCCGAGCATTGCCGACATGAAGATACATACGTTCGAAAGCCTGGTTCCTGATTTCGCGACGCAATTTCAACCGGGTGACGTTATTGTTGCCGGGGAAAACTTTGGTTGCGGTTCATCTAGAGAGCAGGCTCCTCGAGTGTTGCAGGCGCTCGGCGCCAGTGCCGTGATCGCTAAATCTTTTGCCAGGATTTTCTTCAGGAATTCGATAAATATAGGACTTCCATTAATAGTGTCTTCCGAAGCCAGCCAAGAGGCTAAACAAGGTGATTCGCTGTTTCATGACCTCGAACAAGGGATCATCGAGTATAATCAGAATCGCTATGTGTTCAGCAAATTTCCCGAACATGTGCTGAAAATCATCCATTCCGGTGGATTGATCAATTTCATCAATAGTCATGACGAAAAGGCGAATTAAACCATGCAACCCAAAATGACGCAAACCGAAAAAATACTGGCCGGGGCTTCGAATAGATCATCGGTTAAAGCCGGGGACATTATCGACGTGCCGATTGACTGGTGTATGACCAATGATGCCACAACCCATATCAGTATAGACATCTTCAACAAGGAGGTCAAGAACAAGAGACTTTTCAATCCTCAAAAAACCGTTTTCGTGATCGATCACAACATACCCTCAGAAAGTATCGCGACCGCCGCCGTTCATAACAAAATGCGGCGGTTTGCCAGGGAGAACGGTATCATTCTGCACGATGGCGATGGAGTCTGTCACCAGCTTCTTGTGGAGAAATATGTGGAACCCGGCCAGATTATTATTGCCGCGGACTCACACACTTGCACCTCTGGGGCACTGGGGGCCTTCGCGGCAGGAGTTGGCTCCACCGATTTCGTGGCGGCGATGGTCACCGGCCGGACATGGCTTATGGTGCCCAAAACACTGCGTTTCAACCTAACCGGGAAGTTGAGCCCCGGTGTTACTTCCCGGGATGTGATCCTCAGAATCATCGGTGATATAGGCTCTGGCGGCGCAACCTACATGGCCATGGAGTTCGCGGGTCCCGCTCTGCAACATATGACCATGAGCGACCGATTTGTATTGTGCAATCTCGCCGTGGAAGCCGGCGCTAAAAGCGCGATTGTCGCCAGCGATGAGATAACGAAACAGTTTCTTTTCGAGAAGCGCGGGAAGGCCGGTGGATTCGAGTATCTTTCAAGTGACCCCGGATGTGAATATGAAAGATCCTTTGATTATGATCTCTCCAAAATCGAGCCGGCCGTGGTGGGCCCCGATTCCCTGGATAATTATGATGTAGTTGCCAATGCAGAAGGAAGGCCGATAACCCAGGGATTTATCGGTTCATGCAACAACGGCAGAATAGAAGACCTCCGCATGGCGGCGTCAATCCTGAAAGACAGGAAAATAAAGGCGGACGTCAGACTGCTTTTTTCGCCGGCTTCCCGTAATGTCTACCTGGAGGCCCTGCGCGAAGGACTCATCGAGACCCTGCTCGAAAGCGGGGCAATGATTCTAAACCCAAATTGCAGTGTCTGCTGGGGTGCCTGCCAGGGTGTAATCGGTGACGGCGACGTCTTGATTTCCACCGGCACCAGGAATTTCAAAGGACGCGCGGGCAGCCCTAATTCAGTAATCTATCTTTCTTCGGCGGCAACGGTTGCCGCATCGTGTATCGAAGGACGTATCGTGAACCCGAAGGCATATCTGCCATAAACTTCAAGGTGATCGAGGCATTAACATGGAGGCGGTACACACTGGCCATGTGATCAAGCTGGGCGATGATATTGATACCGATATCATCATTCCCACTCAGTACCTGACCCTGAGAACGATTCGCGACATGGTCCCTTACGCTTTTTCTCCCCGAAGACCGGAGATTCCCAGTTTGGTGCGCCGCGGCGACATCCTGGTATGCGGCAAGAATTTTGGGTGTGGGTCTTCCCGTGAGCATGCGCCTGAAATTCTAAAAGAACTTGGCTTATTCTGCGTGGTTGCCAAATCCTTTGCCCGAATATTTTACCGTAATGCCATCAACAACGGACTGTTGGTGATTGAAAACAGCCTGCTTTACGAGCGGGTCCAAGAAGGTGATCCCGTCACGGTCGATCTCAGGCAATGTAGCTTCATGGTGAAGCAGGAGAGGATTCGTTTCGGAGCTATTCCGACCAAGCTGCTGGATATGATTGATCAAGGTGGACTGGTATCCTACTGGAAGCAAAGGAATAAAAAATAGCATGGGCTTGAATTTATTTGAGAAAATCATCCTGAGCCATAGCCGACAAGACAATATCCGCGTTAATGATACCGTGGAAGTCGATATAGACGGCATGATGATTCACGATTTTTTCGCTCCGTTCTGTATCGATAAATTTCATGAAATGGGATTTGAAAAAGTTGTAAAACCGGACCGGGTGGTTTTTGTTTATGATCATTTGATACCGACCGCTTTTGTGGATGACAACCGTCATCATCGGGTGATCGAGGCCTTCACGGCTTCTCATGACATCACTCATATCCACCGCAGCGACGGAGTTTGCCACCAACTAATGCACGAACAGGGATACGTCCGGCCGGGGGAAATCATTTTGGGGGCCGATTCCCATACGGTCACCTATGGAGCCATTGGCGCACTGGCCACGGGTATTGGGTATACGGAAATGGCCGCCGTACTCGGTACGGGAAAACTGTGGCTCAAAGTTGCACCTGTAATAAAGCTCAACGTAAGGGGCACGCTCCCCAAGGGCGTTTTTTCAAAAGACGTCATATTGGGGATCCTGGGCCGAATAAGAAATGATGGCGCCAATTACAGGGTTCTCGAGTTTGCGGGCCCCGTAATAGAAGATATGAGTATTGATTCTCGACTTACTTTATCGAATATGTCCGTGGAGGCTGGAGCGAAGGCCGGCATTATCGCCGCCGATGGGAAGACGGTTCAATACCTGAAAAGGCATTTCCCTTCCGACGAATTGAATTTGGTGGCAAGTGATATCGACGCCGAATATGAGGCCGTGATCGAGTTTGATGTGTCTCAGATGTCGCCGCTTGTCGCCTGTCCGTTTAACGTGGACAATGTAGGATCCGTTACTGATCATTCCGACGTGACGATTGATCAGGCGTTTCTGGGCTCCTGCACCAACGGTAGGCTAGAGGATCTGGCCATTGCCAGCCGGGTACTGGAAGGAAGAAGGGTTCATCCTAACGTTCGTTTCTATGTCGTTCCCGCCAGCCGCGAGATTTTTCTCCAGGCCGTCAGAAAAGGCTATATCGGGACATTGGTTGCGGCCGGAGCCGTCGTGGGCCACCCGGCCTGTAGCCTGTGTGCGGGCATAAGCGGCGGTATCCTTGAAGACGGCGAGAGAATCATCAGCGCCAACAATCGCAATTTTTACGGAAGGATGGGAGGCAGCCAAGTGGAAATCTATCTTGGATCTCCCGCCACGGTCGCCGCATCGGCCATTGAAGGACGTATTTCCGATTGCCGGAAATATTTGTAGTCAGAAGATACTGTCCTAATAAAAGACCAGGGGCCTTTCGGCCCCTGGCTGGAGGCGGGTAGGGGGGAAAACCCCGTCTCTATATTACCACTGGCAGGCGCCGCGGCCCATTCCACCGCCGGACATCCGGCCAGGACCCATGCCGTAACCGGGATTCCAGTCCGGGTTCTTCTTCTTGAACTCCAGCATGGCTTCCAGGCGCTTCTGGGATAGATCGTTCCGCAGTTTATTGATCTCCGCGTTCAGGGCCTTGGCCTTGGCCTCATCCACCTCGGGCTTGGAAAGCAGCACCCTCAATTCTTCGTGCTTCTGCTGAAGCTCGCCCCTCAGTTTGATCGTTTCCTCGTAGAACTTGCCGTCCGCGCCGCCCGGACCCCAGCCAGATCCATACCCGGCCATCATGTGCTGGCCGTACCCGTAACCCATGCCCCGTCCGTATCCGGGACCTTGAGCCAGGGCCGTGGCCGCCAGGGCCGCCACCGCCAGAACCAACACCGCCACTAAAGTCACTTTCTTGGTCATCTCATGTTCCTCCTTATATTTCTACTTTCGAGTGTTATGACACTCAATCCTCTCGGCCTATAGTTTGAGCAACGGGCGTGCCAGAAAGGGGCGGAGTAGTGGTTCAAATGATAATATGCTGATATATAATGGAAAATATCAGGCAGCTTCATCCCTGGGTCGTGCAAAGGTAATTCCGGCGCCGATTTGTCCGGATGAATTTTATACAGCCGGTCCGGGAAGTGACAAATAATTAGGCGATCGGAAAGTCAGGCTGGATTCCAGCCAGCCCCCGGGCGGGCCGGGGGTCGGCGAGGCCAAACTCATTGGGGAGGTGAAGTCCGGGGTTACATCATGGGGCAAGGCATCATTTTCATTTTCCGCCACTACTGTCCAAAATCGGCTGAAATGCCCATTTTGGACAAGGTAACCTACTGATTTTACAGGACGCGGGGTGCCGGCACGAATACAGGTTGCCCAGTGGCAAATATGCTGTCCAAGAACACCAAGGTCGTCCCCCAACGGCTTGTGGGCCACCCCAAATCCGCTTTTGCCCCCAATAACGGGCGATTTCCCGAGGTCGTCCTCTCTCTTTCAGGATTACGGGTAGGCGACGATTCAAAATGCCGTCCAAGAAAAATCCGATTATGGACAAGAGTGATTTGTTTTATTAGGACATCCATTTTTCTACGGCCAATCCCTGAGCCGAAAAGAACGAACAATTCGACGAACTCCCTTTCTCAGAGGGTGAATCGAAGGATCCGGACAGGCAGACCCGGGCAAGAGGCCAACTTGCTTACCGACCTGGGAAAAGACACCTTCGGTCACCCCACCAGTCATCCGTCTTTTTTCCACCGGAGTCGTCGAAAAAACGTCCGGGGGCCGGTGGGCTTCGGGGCCAGCTCGTTGGCCGTCCCAGCCATAGGGCTGGAGGTGAAAAAAATTTCTTGACAGGCCTCCGGTTATGAAGTAATTTTTTCTTCAACAAATGTTTTAGTAGGAAAATATTCATGCCTTTCGAGTCCCTGATCCTGGAAAAAATGGACCGGCTCACCACCGCCCAACAACGGGTGGCCAACTTCATCATCGAACATTATGACGAAGCCCTCTTCCTGACCGTTTCCCGGTTGGCCATGAAGGCCGGCGTCAGCGAGGCCACCGTCATCCGACTCACCCAGGCTCTGGGCTTCGACGGCTATCCGGACATGCAACGCATGCTTCGGGAAAACCTCCAGAACCGCCTTTCGACCGTCACCCGGGCCGAAGAGGCCATCAAACACGCGCAGGATGACGGGGATATCCTGGGGCAGGTCATTCGGCAGGACACCCAGAACCTGGCCCAGACCCTGCAAAACATCCCCGTGGAAACCTTCAACCAGGCCGTCAAGGATATCCGTTCGGCCCGGGCCATTTACGTGATCGGGCTCCGGGGAGCCCACGCCCCGGCCTTGATCTTTGGCCTGTATTTGAGTTTTCTGCGCAAGAAAGTCCATATCCTGACTCCCGGTATCGGGGACGTCTGGAACAACATTCTCGGCATCGGCTCCGAGGACTTGGTCCTGGGCATCAGCTTCCCCCGGTACACCCGCCTGACCGTGGAGCTGTTGGCCTACGCCCATGAGCAGGGCACCAAGGTGGGCGTCATTACCGATTCCGTGATGTCCCCCCTGGCCCGGGAAGCCGATTGGATACTGCCCGTCGCCTCGCGCCTCGATTCCTTTATCGAATCGTTCACCGCTTCCGTCAGCGTGGTCAACGCCCTATTGGCCGCGGTCAGCATCCAAATGCCTGACGAAACCGTCCGGGCGCTCCGTGACCGGGAAGCCTTGTGGAAGGAAAAACAGATTTACATGACTTCGTGAGTGATGAGCCACGTCCAAAGATATATGTAACATATTGATGAAACAAACGATTTAGTTTATTCCCGCTTTCCTCCGAATCGTTTGCTTCACGGGTCGGAACCGGGGAGGCTGCAACCCTTCTCATGGAAAAGAGAGCCTTCCAAGCGGTAATAAACGAATTCCATCCGATTTTAACGGAACCTTCGGAAAGTTCCAACCCGTTCCGGGAGGTACCACATGGGCCACGTATTGGATAACATCTTCAAACCCAGGTCCGTCGCGGTCATCGGGGCTTCCGAGGTCCCCGGCAAGGCGGCGGAACGACGCACCCGCAGCCTGATCCGCGACGGCTATTCCGGCGACATTCATCTCATCAATCCCAAACGCGATCGGCTATTCGACCGCAGGGCCTATCCCTCCATCCTCGAGGTAGAAGGCCCGGTGGACCTGGTCATGATCGTCGTGGCCCCGAAGTTCATCCCTCAAGCCGTGGAGGAAAGCGTGCGGAAAGGGGCCAAGGGCATCGTGGTCATCACCGCCGGCCTGGGCGAATCCGGGGAGGAGGGCAAGCGGATCGAGGCCCGCATTCTCCGGACCGCCGAGGAGGGCGGGGCTAAAATCCTGGGTCCCAACTGTTCCGGACTGTTTTCCGCCGCCGTCGACATGAACCTTCTCGGCGTGCCCACCATTCAAAAGGGTCCCCTGGCCATCCTCGCCCAGAGCGGCAACATTATCGACTCCCTTACCCATTATTCGAAGCTGCGGGGCATCGGGTGCAGCGGCATCATTTCGGCCGGGAACGCCATCGGCGTGCAGTTCCACGAATACCTCGAATATCTGGGCCAGAACGAGGAAACCAAGGCCATCCTCATGTACATGGAAGGGATCAAGGCCGGCGGGGAGTTGGTCCGCGTGGCCCGGGAGGTTTCCAAGCGCAAACCCATCATCGCCCTCAAGGTCGGCCGATTTTCGGCCGGCGCCCGGGCCGCGGCCTCCCACACCGGTTCCCTGGCCGCGGATGACGCCGTGGTCGAGGCGGCCTTCAAACAGGCGGGCATCATCCGGGTCTCGAATGTGGACGAAATGTTCGATCTGGCCGCCGGATTCGCCGGCATGCCCCTGCCGGCCGGAAACCGTGTGGCCATCGTCTCGGAAGGCGGCGGGGACAACTCCGTAGCCGCGGACAACGCCGAGCGACTCGGCCTGAGCGTCCCCGTGTTCCGGACGGAAACCCAGGAAAAAATTCGTCCCTTCCTCCTGGCCGGCATGCCCGCCTCCAACCCCGTGGATTACGGCGGGACGGCCGAGGAGAATCCGGACATGATCAACAAAGTCGTCGAAGTGATCATGGAAACCGACGAGGTGGACGCGGTCTACGTGACGGGCTTCTTCGGCGGATTCAAGGACATCATCGCCCCCCACGTGGGCGAACTGGAAGAGAAAACCTCCCGGGAACTGGTCCGGCTGATGCGGGACCACGGCAAGCCCCTGGCCGTCCACACCTCCTTCGCCCACGAACCCACGCCATCCATGGAAATCCTAAAGGAAAACGGAGTATTCCTGACGCCCTCCTCGGAACGGGCCGCCCAGTGCCTGGCCGCCATGGGCCAATTCGCCCTGGGCCGCCGCAAATTCGAAGCGGATGGTCCCTTGGAAAAGGCGGGGGGCGACCGGGAGCGCGCCGCCGGACTGATCGAAACGGTGCGCCGGGCGGGGCGAAAAAATTTCCTGGAAACCGAAGCCCGGGAACTGCTGGCCGCCTATGACCTGGCCCTGCCGCCGGCCACCCTGGCCGGGACGCCGGCCGAAGCCTCGAGCGCGGCCCAAGCCCTCGGTTTCCCCGTGGCCATGAAAATCGTCTCGCCGGACATCGTGCACAAGTCCGACGTGGGCGGCGTGGCCCTGAACCTGACCGGCGCGTCGGAGGTGGAAACGGCTTTCCGCGCCATGATGGAGAAGGCGGCTTCGGTGACCACCCCGGAACGCCTCACGGGCGTCCTGGTATCGCCCATGGTCCGTCCCGGCCAGGAATGCATCGTCGGCCTGGTTCGGAATCCCCACTTCGGCCCGGTGCTGATGTTCGGGTTGGGCGGGATTTTCGTCGAGGTCCTTAAGGACGTGGCCTTCCGGGTCATCCCCCCCACCCGTCTCGACCTGGAGGACATGGTCCAGGCCATCAAGGGTTATCCCCTTTTGGCCGGCCTCCGGGGTCGGGGGCCCAAGGACGTGGGCGCCTTGAAGGACATCCTGGCCAGGATCGCCCTCTTGGCTTTGAATCATCCAGAGATCGGCGAAATCGACATCAATCCGGTCATCGTCCATGAACAGGGCGCTTCCATCGTGGACGCCCGGATCATCCTGGAATAAATCCGCCCCAAGGAGGAAGCCATGAACTTCGAGTGCATCCTTTACGAAAAACAGGAAGATATCGCCGTGTTGACCCTCAACCGGCCCCAGGTCCTCAACGCCATGAACAAACAGCTCTGGCTCGATCTGCGCCAAGCGCTTCACGACGCCCTGGACGACGAATCCGTCCGGGTCCTGGTTTTCACCGGCGCGGGCCGGGCTTTTTCCACCGGCGCCGACCTCAAGGATTCCAAAGACCGGAGCTTGAAGGATTATCGGGATTACCTGGTGCACCTCCAGGAGATTTCCCGGGAAATCATCCGGTTTCCCAAGGCGACCATCGCCGCGGTCAACGGGTACGCCCTGGGAAGCGGATACGAACTGGCCCTGGCCTGCGACATCCGGATCGCCTCGGAAACAGCCAAATTCGGTTCCCCGGAAGCCAAGGTCTCCTCCTCGGTGACCGGCGGAGCCATGCGGCTGGTTCAGGAACTCGTCGGCCCCGGCAAGGCCAAGGAGCTCCTCTTCACCTGTGACTATATCGACGGTCGGGAGGCGGAACGGATCGGTCTGGTGAACAAGGCGGTGCCGCCCGAAACGCTCATGGAGGAGACCATGGCCATGGCCCGTAAGATCGCCGGCAATTCCGTTTTCTCCATCAGTCTCATTAAAAAAGGCCTCCACATGGCCGGCGAAGTCTCGATGGAAGCGCTCATGGATTACGAAATCGAGGCCTGCCTGGCGACGGTTTTCGCCCCGGTGCGCCAGGAAAAGCTCGAGGAGTTCGCGGATCGGAAAAAGGAATGATCGCGGCGCCCTCGGCCGACGGTTTAAGGCGCTCCGTTTATTCCTTGGTTTCGATATATAGATCGAATGTCTCCGTTTTCGCCGTTTGGGCGAGCGGAGGCCGGGTAGCGGCGGGGAACGGGACTTCCGGACCCGTCCCCAGGCTGGTGGAACTTCATTCACGGTAACCAGGAGGGAAAAAAAATGAAACGTTCATTGAAGGTGTTGGTGGTGGTGGGGATGGCCTTGACCCTGGCCTTTGGGGCCCAGGCCTGGGCGGCCAAGAAGTTTCTGACCCTGGCTTCGGGCAGCCCCGGCGGGGTGTACTATCCCCTGGGTGGCGGCATGGCGGTGGTCATAGAGAAAACCGTGGAAACCCTGCGCTGCGCGGCCGAATCCACCGGGGCTTCCGTGGAAAACTGCCGCCTGGTCGGCAACGGCGATTCCGATATGGGCATGGTCATGGGTTCGGTGGCGTTCAAGGCGAAAAACGGAGAGAAACCCTTCGAAAAGAAATTCGACTTGGTTTCCCTGTTTCAAATGTACCCCGCCCCGGAACATATCGTGACCACGGCCCAGTCGGGCATCAAGTCCGTCGCCAACCTCAAGGGGAAAAAGGTGGCCATCGACGTCCCGGGCAGCGGTTGTTCCACCATGGCCCGGGCCATCCTGGAGGAGGCCGGGTTCAACCTGGAAAAGGACCTCACTCTGGCCAATCTGTCCCAATCGGAATCCGTCCAGGCGCTCAAGGATGGCGTGATCGACGCCTGCTTCTTCAACTTCGCCTACCCCGGTTCCGCGGTCATGGACCTGGCGGCCACCCGGAACGTCGTTCTTGTGCCCATGACCCCGGAATTGGCGGACAAGGTCATCAAAAAATACCCCTACTACTTGAAGATCACCATTCCGGGCAAAACCTACAGCAAAGTGGATAACGACGTGCTCTGCCTGGGCGATTCCAACGTCATGATCGCCAACCAGAAGATGGACGAACAAGTAGCCTACGACATCGTCAAAGCCATCTACACCAACGTCACCGAAGGCAAAAACGCCCTGATCAACATTCATCCCATCGCCGCGCAATTGACGCCGGCCAACGCGATCAACAGCCCTCTGCCCTTGCATCCGGGCGCGGCCAAGTACTTCAAGGAGATCGGCGCGCTGAAATAACCGAGGACCCGACCGGCCCCAGGCCGGCCGGGTCTCCCGATCCTTTCACCACTATTTTCCGAGCGGAGACGGCATGCGACCCCTCGTGAATTGCCGGGTGCTATTTCTTCTGTTCCTGTTCTGGCCGATACGGGCGGCCGGCGCCGAGGAAATCTGGTCCCTGCAAATAACCAATCCGAAAACTGAAAAGATACTCTGGGAAACCGCCGTCCGGCCGGGCGATTCGTTTACCCTCGACTATGTCCACTCCTCCGACCACACCCCGGTTCAAGACCGGTTTCGGATCGGGGAAGACGGCGGGATCGTGCTCGAGGAGGAACGGTATTTATGGAGCGGGGCGGGCCTGGATTCCCACCCCCCCGATGGGACCCTGGACTATACGGGCCGGTGGACGAGGGTGCGGCTGCACCGGGCCTTCCCTCGTTTCCTATTGCGGGTGGGTGAGGTCGCCGGCCACCGATTGACCGTCAACGGAAAGACGCTACCGTTGCTTGGTATCGCCAAAGGAAGAGAACGAGTATGGATTCACGTGACGAAAAATTCGAACCCGAAGTGATGGTGCCGCCCGAACAGGCGCCGCCCAGGTCCGAAGAATCGGAGGAAGCCGAGGCGGCGAAGAGGGCTCAGGAGGTCCTGGAACAATTCGAACGGAAACGGTCCTATCAGCGGCTGGCGCGCCGGATCATCTCCGTGGTGGCGATCTGCACCTCCTTGTATCACTTGGTCTACGCCTATTTCCACCCCTTCTTCGCTCTAGACCATCGGGCCATTCACTGGTTGTTCATGTCCGTGCTCCTTTTCGCCCTGTACCCGTTCTCCAAGAAACGCTCGCCCCTGAAGCGCATGTCAGTCATGGACTGGGTGCTCATGGCCGTCTCGGTGACCATCTGCGTCTGGATATTCATCAATTCCACGGATATTCTCAATCGGGCGGGTAAATTCGCCACCATGGACGTGGTGATGGGCACGGCCCTGGTGGTTCTGGTGGTCGAAGCCTCCCGGCGCTCGACCGGGCCGCCCGTTCCCATCATCGCCCTGGTCTTCATCGGCTACTCGATTCTGGGGCCCTACCTGCCCGATGCCCTGGCCCACAAAGGGTATAGCATCGAACGGCTGAGCACCTATCTTTCCCTATCCACGGACGGTATTTTCGGCGTACCCATCGGCGTCTCGGCCAACTTCATCCTTTTGTTCATTCTCTACGGGGCCATTTTGCAAAAAACCGGGGCCGGGCAGTTTTTCACCGACGTGGCCTTCGCCCTGACCGGCTGGACCCGGGGGGGGCCGGCCAAGGCCGCGGTGGTCTCGAGCACCTTCTTCGGCATGATCTCCGGAAGTTCCGTGGCCAATACGGTCACCACTGGCTCCTTCACCATCCCCCTGATGAAACGCACCGGCTATCCCAGTCATTTCGCGGCCGGGGTCGAAGCCTCCTCCTCGACCATGGGCCAGATCATGCCGCCCATCATGGGCGCGGCCGCTTTCATCATGGCCGAGTTTCTCTCCGTGCCCTACTACAAAGTCTGTATCGCCGCCGCCGTGCCGGCGGTTTTGGCCTTCTTTTCCACCTTCATGCAGGTCCACTTCCGGGCGGTCTCTCTGGACCTTCGCGGCCTGTCCCGTGACGAACTGCCCAAAATCAGTCAGGCCTTCGCCGCCGGTTGGCATCACGTCTTTTCCATCATCCTGCTCATCTATTTCCTCATGATGAATTATTCCCCGGAACGGGCCGTCTTTTGGGCCATCATCACCACCATCGTCACCTCCCTGGCCAAATGCCTCGTTCTCCGCCAGTCGGTCCGGACCTTCACCCGGAGCATCCTGGACGGCCTCGAGGAGGGAGCCATCGGGGCGGTGGAAGTATCGGCCGCCTGCGCCGCGGCGGGCATCATCATCGGGTCCATCACCATGACCGGCCTGGGGATCAAATTCTCCTCCCTGGTGGTGGACATCTCCATGGAGAAACTCTACCTGGCCCTGCCCTTCACCATGATCGCCTGTCTCTTCCTGGGCATGGGCGTCCCGACCACCGCCCAGTACGTCATCATCTCGGCCCTGGTCTCGCCGGCCCTCGTCCATATGGGCGTTCTGCCCATGGCCGCCCACCTGTTCATTCTCTATTTCGGCACCCGAGCCGACATCACCCCGCCGGTGGCCTTGGCGGCCTATGCCGGCGCCGGCATCGCCCGGTCGGATCCATGGAAAACGGGGTTGGCCGCCTTTCAGTTGGGAATCGCCGGATTCATCATTCCCTTCATGTTCGTCTATGCTCCCGAACTGCTGCTGATCGGCGGGCCGGCCAAGATCATACTGGCCATCCTCACGGCCGCCTTCGGCGTGGTCTGCCTGTCAGCGGCGGTCCAGCGTTGTTTCCTGGTAAAAACCACCCTACCGGAAAGCATATTATTGTTTTTGACCGCCCTGCTGCTCATCAAGCCGGGCATCAAGACGGACCTGTTGGGCGCGGCCCTGTTCGCCGTGGTGTTTTTCCTCCAGTGGACCAGCCGGAAACGGAAGCGGCTCTCATCGGCCGTCTGACCGGCCCGGCCGTGAAGCCATGACGCTGGCGGCGCGGGAACGGTTCGACGACATTTTGATGGACTTGCAGATGCCGGTCATGGCCGGTTTGGCCGCCGCCCGGGAGATTCGCCGGGGACCGTCCGCCCCGAACCTGCCCATTTTGGTCATGACGGCCAACGCCCTGGCCGGGGATCGCGAGCTATGCCTGGCGGCCCTGGAAACGCTTTTTCAGGAAGATGCTCCGGTGCCCGGGACGGAGACCGCGGCCGCCGAATCCGGGACGGCCATGGACGTGGACTGGGTGAAAGCGGTCATCGCCGAACTGGACCGGCTCGTCGCTGATGGAGATTCGGAAGCCCTTGTACTGGTCGGCGAGTTCAAAGACCTGTTGGGACCCGGCAACATTACCGACACCGTCCGCGAATTGGAATCGCGGATCGACGATTATGAATTCGAACGGGCCAGGGAAACCATTCGGCGAATTATCAGCGAATTGAACCTTGACGACTGACCGGCCTTCCGGCCGGATCGGAAGGTGAGGAACGCAGGTGGACGAAGCACGGGCCAAAGTGCTGATCGTCGACGACGAGAAAATCAACATCGACATGTTGGTCGGCCCGTTGAGGCAGTACTACCATATATTCGCCGTTAAAAGAGGAATCCGCCTGGGTTCTCCCGGAAACGACGAATCAGGGGGGCATGGCCGTGGCCAGGCGGATACTGCAAAAGGTCCGGGACCTTCGCATTCCTCATTCGCCGTCTAGGTTCGCGGACCACGTGACCGTCAGCCTAGGCCTGGCCACCGTGAACCCTTCGATGAACGACCGGGCGGCGGACCTGTCGGCCAGGGCCGACGAGGCGCTCTATCAGGCCAAACGTTCGGGGCGCGACCGGACCGTCAACCGCAACGAGATGGAATGACCGCCAACGCGCGCCGAAATTGAGGGGCCAGGGCGGACATCCGCCCTGGCGGGGCCTGCGGTGGAGCCCCAGTAGGCCGTATTTTGGACAAGAGTGATTTTCTGCATCATTTCTTCTTAATCGCCCATCCTGGTCCTGCCCATCATGTGCCCCATCATGCCTCTAGTCACCGGCAGGCGGACGCCGGTCTCCTTGATGATGCGGGCGCGCATTTCGACTATCTGTTCCATTATCCCGGCGCCGAGGCCGGCAATTTCCTGGATGACGGCCTTGGCTTTGGGCAGGTCGGGTTGAGCCTGGGACATGACCGCCTCGAGTTCCGCCTGCTTGGCGTGGAGGTCCTGCCGCAGGGCGAATAGCTTTTCATCATATTCCCGGCTTATTTTCATTATGGTTTCTTTTTTATCGTCCGGGACTCCCCAGTGGTCCATCATTTTCATCATGGCCATCCCGTGCCGGGTGGGCCTGCCCGAGGCCGCTCCGTGGCTCGAGTGTGCGCCTTCAGCCGGCTTGTCCGGAGTTACGGTCTTAGTCGCCGGCGCTGCTTCCTGGGCCGTATGCTGGGAATGCTCCTCCGGCTTGGCCGGCTGGACTGGTTTGGCCGGGTCCGCGGCTAGGGCCGGATAGATGAAGCCCAGGGTCAGGAACACCGCGATCATAATCAACGATGACTTACGCATGCCTTACCTCCTCGAGTCGGCTGTCGAAGTTGACCTGGAGAGGCCTGGCTTCAAGTTTAAAGGTAAAACAGGAAAAAGCAACCGGTCCCAACTGCTCCGGGGATTTCGAAGTATTCGACAAATTCCGGCCGGACATTATTTCCCTTTGTTTTTGGCGGTTCGGTCCCAGGGCCCCAGCCAGCCCACCCTGAGCAGGTAGTCCCGATATTGCGGGGAAATCTCGGACATCTTACGTTCCTCCCGTCGGGCCCGGTAAACCTGCATGGCGCAGAAAAGACTGAAAAGCGTAAAATTCAAGAAATGGTAGTTATAGAGCAGAAGACCGAGCGCGGAGATCATCGAGCCCAGGTACATGGGATGACGGGTAAGGCGGTAGATTCCGGAAAGGACCGGCGGCCGGGCTTCGGTCATGATGGCGAAACTGCGGCGAAGAGTGAAGACTCCGGCGATGATGAGAACCGTGCCGGCCAGCATCAGGCTCAAATACACCTCCTTAGCGATCAAGGGCAGGCCTAGGGGTTTGAAGGGGTAGTCATCCAGGGTAAAAGGCATGGCCGAACACAGAAAAGGGTAGACGGTTTCCCAAAAGCCCTGACCGTGGGAGATGGCCCGGTGGCGGGTGAGATAGGCCAGCACGAACAGGCTGAACTGAAAAGTGACTAGCCACCACAGAACCGTGGGCCGGTAACTGAAATACCAACGCTGCCCGATCCAGAAGAGAAAAAACGCCGCTCCGGCCCAGGAGGCCAGGCGATCGTTGAAAATGATCTTTTCCTTTATCCGGTCGAGCATGGTTTTGATCGACATCGCGTTCGGCGCGGTTGGGTTTTGATGCCGCCGCCGGGTAATGGGATTCTTCTCGGGTCATTTTCATATGCCGGCCATTCCCCGGCAAGGGCTTTTTCCGCCGAGGCCGATGTTTCGATTTCCCTGGCGCGGAAAGGAAATGAGCAATATGGGCCGGCCTCACAAAACCCTTGACATGGGCGGGATTGAGTAGTCAAGTAGGATCAGGTCGTTATCGTGGAAGCCGGCTTTTTCCCGGCGCAGGTTACCGTTTTTATAATGAATAATCCTGAACTGGAGAGCGAAGGCTCTTCCTTGAATATAAACGATCATGACTAATCGTAGCTGGGCGACTCGATTCGGGCTGGTTCTGATCTTGGTATCCGGCCTGACCTTCCTGGCCTATTTCCCTTCCTGCAGTCGAGGCAACGCCGGCGCCAAGAACGCGCCCAACGTCATCCGGGTTTCGATCAAGCCGGAACCCGTGTTGGAGAAGAAGCCGGCCGGACCCAACCTGGCCGAAGTATTGGACTGGCAGGCCACGGTCTCCTCGGGGGTGAACCGGGTGGTCTTGATGGCCGTGGGCGATATCATGATGCACGACAGCAACTTCATGTACGCCTATCATCCCGAAACCGGCCAGTATGATTTCCTGCCCTATTTCGAGTACCTGACCCCTATCTTCAAGCAGGCCGACTGGGTTATGGGCAACCTGGAAACCAAACTGGCGGGCAAGGAGGCCCGTTACACCGGTTATCCCCTGTTCAACGCGCCGGAAAAACTGGCCGACGACCTGAAAAAAGCCGGTTTCACCCTGGTCTCCACGGCTAACAACCACGCCCTGGACCGGTTCAAGGCCGGCGTCATCAACACCAACCAGAACCTGGACCGGTCCGGACTGCTGAACACCGGCAGCTTCGTCAGCCGCCTGGACCGCGATACGGTGAGGATTCTCAGCAAGAATAACATCCGCCTGGCCGTGCTGGCTTACAGCTACGACACCAACGGCATTCCTCTTCCCAAGGGCGAAGACTATCTGGTCAACCTCATCAACCTGGACCTTATCGCCCAGGACATTCAAGCGGCCAAGAGGGCCGCCGCTGACTTCATCGTCTGCCTGATGCATTGGGGCTGGGAGTATCACCGTGTTCCCAACGACCAGCAGAAGAGCCTCGCCGAGAAGATGATGGCCCTGGGCGCCGATGTCATCCTGGGCAGCCATCCCCATGTGGTCCAACCTTATAAAATCAGCTCCGGCCCGGAAGGCCAGAAAATGGTTATCTATTCGCTGGGCAACTTCATCGCGCACCAGTTTTACAAATTCACGGACCTGGGAGTGATCCTTAAGCTCAACCTGACCAAGGACCCCGCCCGAAATAAGCGCCTGATCGAGGTCGAGGCCATCCCGACTAAAATACTCTGCCTGTATAAAAACAACCGCCGCACCTTCAGGGTCTTGCCCATCAAGGACGCGCTTGACCAGCGCCCCAAATACGACCTGCCCGCGCCTCTTTTCGCCGAATTGGAACAGCAGTACCTCCTCATGACCAAACATCTCCAATCCATGTCAGCCCAGCCGGCGCCGGCGACAGTCACGACGGCGGGCGCCAACTTGAATGTCCGGTAGGCTTAGACCTCGGCTCGCGCTCCAAATTCCGATCCTGGCCGCGTTGCTTTCGGCCCTGGTCTCGGCCTGTTCGGCCCCGGTCCATAAAGCGCCTCCACTGGTTCCGCCGCCGGCCGCCCCCGCGGCGGAGAAACCTGAAACGGCGCCGGAGATCAAGGCGGTTATCCCCCTGCCGGATCTGCCGCCCCAGGCCAGGTTTTGGGAGCCGCTGCTGAAGCGGCTGAACGCGGAAGGCTTTGACGGCGCCGAATTGGCGGAATTGTTTTCCCGGCCTGGAATGCAATTCGACCCCAGGCCGATGCGCTTCAAGCTGCGGGAGCTTTACCGTCTTCTCTACGGCGCCGATCTGACCAGGCAGGTCCAGGTCGGACTGATCCGGCTGGGTTATACCCCCGGCCCGGCCGACGGAATGGCCGGCGAACATACGCGGCTGGCCATCCAAGCCTTTCAGCGGGTTCATGGCCTGCCCGCCGACGGCCAGCCCTCGCCGAATCTGCTTGGAAGGATCGAGGCCGATCTGGCCCTGCCGGAAGACCGGCGGCCCAAACCGGTGATCACCTTGGTGGAAGACGTCTTCCGCCGTCTGGTTTATCGGGGGTACCTGACCCCTCAGCGGCTGGGTGAAGCCAAGGCTTTTCTTCTTGACCACCGGCCTTGGCTCCAGGAAATGGAGCGGCGGTACGGGGTCCCGGCCGAAGTGGCCGTGGGCATTCTCCGCGTGGAAACCAACCTGGGCCAGTATCTGGGCGACGAAAGCGCCCTGGTCATCCTGGCCAGCATGGCTCTTTGTTCGGAATTCGAACGGATCGAACCGTACGTTACTGACCTGGCCTTGGACCAGGACCGCAAGGAATGGCTGAAAGGGCAGGCTTTGGACCGAGGCGAATGGGCCTATCAGGAACTGAAAGCCTTGCTCGAGTACGCCCGAATGAACCGGCGGAATCCCCTCGATCTTCCCGGTTCCATTTACGGGGCCATAGGTATCAGCCAGTTCATGCCCACCAATGCCCTGCTTTACGGCGCGGACGGCGACGGCGACGGCCGAGTGGACCTCTTCAGCCTCCCGGACGCCATCTTCAGCATAGGCCGATACCTGCGCGAACACGGCTGGCAGGGGGACATGAGCGCCTATGAAAAGAAAAAGGAGGTTCTCTACCGCTACAACCGCAGCACGCCCTACGTCAATACCGTTCTGGCCGTGGCCGATTATCTGGCTTCCTTTAAGGCGGAATAGCCGTTTCAGGCCGCGTCGTCGGATGAGCGCTCCCAACCCCGGTCAAGGCGGTTCCAGCCTGAAACCTGATGTCGGCGATCATTCCGGTCAATTAGACGCGCCTCGCCTTTTTATCCTTGCGCCCGGCGGGCGGCGGACATAATGTATTCCAATATGGATCACTCTCAGGCTTCGGGGTGTTCAGCACCGCCGGTTATTCACCAGAACATGCCTGTCCGCGAAAAACATTCTAAAAGGTCCGATCTTTCCGCAAGATTCAAGGCGGCCCTGCTCGATTTAACCGGACCCGACCCGGGCAACTTGGTGGTGGCCTTTTCCGGCGGAGCGGACTCGACCGCGCTGCTTCACCTTTTGGCCGGCCTCCGGGACGAGTTGGGGTACGCTCTCCAGGCCGCGCATTTGAACCACGGCCTGCGGGATCAGGCCGGCGACCAGGACCGTCTGGCCGCCGAGGCCGTGTCCCGAAAGCTGGATATCCCGTTTCATTGGGACCTGATCGATTGCCGGAACCTGGCGAAAAAGAGATCGTTGTCCGTGGAAGAGGCGTCTCGAGAAGCCAGGTATGAGTTTCTGGAAAAAATCCGGCGACGGACCGGCGCGGCCTTCATCGCCATTGGCCACACCGCGGACGATAACACCGAGCTTGTTCTGATGAATTTGATGAGAGGCGCGGGTCCATCCGGCCTGGCCGGGATGCCGGTCCGGCGTGGCTTTATTATCAGGCCTTTGCTGAACTTCAGGAGAAAGGAACTGATCGTCTATCTGGAAGACCGGGGCCTGTCCTGGGTGGACGACGCCAGTAACCGGGATTTGAATTTCACCCGAAACCGTATCCGGCACGATCTTCTGCCTAAGCTGAGGGCCGACTACAACCCGGACGTGGATTCGGCCCTCTGGCGCACGGCCCGCATTTTTCGGGACGAAGAAGCGGTCTGGTCAAGACTTGTGTCCGAAGCCGCCGGCCGGGCGGGCTGGAAGGAAGAAGCCGGTTGGGTCGGCCTCGACCGGACGGTCTTGGCCCAACTGGATCGAGCCGTGGCCCGGCGGCTGATTCGGGCCGCGGTGGAAAAAATCATTGGCCCAAGGCGGGGCCTGGGGTTCGGGCGGGTGGAAGAGGTTTTGGACTTGGCCCGGGCGCCGGGTAAAAGCGGCTTCGACCTGCCGGGCGGGCCGCGGGTCTGGACCGAAAGCGGGCGGTTGCTTTTGGGCCGTCCGGTTGAAATCGCGCCGGCCCGTTTTGAACAGGAACTGTGCGTGCCGGGGGAGACTCGCCTGCGGGCCATCGCCGGTCGGCTCACGGCCCGGATCGAGTCCTGGCCGCAAAATATCGACTTGAAAAGCTTGGGGCCTTTCGCCGTGGTCTTGGATTACGAACGCTTGACTCCGCCGTTTCTGATCCGCTCCTTCCGGCCCGGCGACAAGTTCCAACCGCTGGGTCTGGCCGGAACGAAAAAATTGTCCGATTTATTCATTGACGCCAAGGTCCCGGCCGGACACAGGCATAAAATCCCCCTGGTGGTGGACGCCCAGGGCCTGGTTTGGGTGGCCGGCTTCAGACCGGCGGAAAGAGCCAGGATACATGCCCGAACCTCCAGGGCTCTTTTTCTGACTCTCGAGGCCGGCAATTGACTTCGGTCAAGGAAGACGGACCATTATCGGGGTAAAACGAAGGTCGGAACGGCCAAATTCTATTGAAAAAAAAACGCTGATAGGATAGTATTAATATGTTTAAGAATATTTGCCTCTTAACGCCGAGGCCGGTCAAGGGGGCCGAAGGCGGGGGCGGGAGGATATATTGAATCCGTTTTATAAGAACCTGGCCTTGTGGCTGGTCATCAGCCTGATGATGGTAATCCTGTTCAACCTTTTCAACCGTACACCTCAGGTCAAAGACAAGATCTCGTACAGTGACGTTCTTTCTTATATAGAAAACGGCCGCATCACCAACGTGATCATTCAGGGCAACGAACTGAGCGGTCAGTTCAGGGACGGGGGCAAATTCAAGGCCTATGTGCCCAACGACCCCGAACTGGTCAAGACGCTCAAGGCCAAGGGCGTGCAGATCACCGCCGAACCTCTGGAGGACACGCCCTGGTACATGACCATCCTGGTGTCCTGGTTTCCCATGCTGCTCCTGGTGGGCGTGTGGATATTCTTCATGCGCCAGATGCAGAGCGGCGGCGGCAAGGCCCTGTCCTTTGGTAAAAGCCGGGCCCGGCTCATGACCGAGTCCAGTCACAAGGTCACTTTCGATGACGTGGCCGGCATCGAGGAGGCCAAGGAGGAGCTCCAGGAAATCATCGAGTTTCTGCGGGACCCCAAGAAATTCACCCGTCTGGGGGGCCGAATTCCCAAGGGCGTCCTGTTGATGGGCGCGCCCGGCACGGGCAAGACCCTGCTGGCCCGGGCCATCGCCGGCGAGGCCGGTGTACCTTTTTACTCGATCAGCGGCAGCGATTTCGTCGAGATGTTCGTGGGCGTCGGGGCCTCGCGGGTGCGCGATCTTTTCGTGCAAAGCAAGAAGAACGCGCCCTGCATCGTCTTCATTGACGAGATAGACGCGGTGGGCCGGCATCGGGGCGCCGGTCTGGGCGGAGGCCACGACGAACGGGAACAGACCTTGAATCAACTTCTGGTGGAGATGGATGGTTTCGAATCCAACGAGGGCGTGATTCTGATCGCCGCCACCAACCGTCCCGACGTCCTGGACCCGGCGCTGCTCCGGCCGGGCCGTTTCGACCGCCAAGTGGTCGTTCCGGTGCCGGACATCCGGGGGCGGGAGCAGATACTTAAAGTCCACAGCCGGCGCATCCCTCTGGACACCTCGGTGGACCTGGCCGTGGTGGCTCGAGGTACGCCTGGTTTTTCCGGCGCCGACCTGGAAAACCTGGTCAACGAGGCCGCCCTGACGGCCGCGCGCAAGAACAAGGAAAAGATTGATTTGAAAGACCTTGAGGCGGCCAAGGACAAAGTCCTCATGGGCACTGAACGCAAGAGCATGATCATCAGCGAAAAGGAAAAGCGCACCACGGCCTTTCATGAGGCCGGTCATGCCCTGGTGGCCAAACTCATCCCCGGCTCGGACCCCATCCACAAGGTGACCATCATCCCCCGCGGCCGGGCTCTGGGCTTGACCCAGCAACTGCCCGTGGACGAGAAGCACACCTATCCGCGCGAGTTTTTAAAAACGAGCCTGGCCATGCTCATGGGCGGCCGGGTGGCCGAGGAACTGGTGTTGAACCAGATGACCACCGGCGCGGGCAACGACATAGAGCGGGCCACCGAGTTGGCCCGCAAGATGGTTTGTGAATGGGGCATGAGCGACGACTTGGGCCCCCTGACTTTCGGCAAGAAGGAAGAGCAAATATTTCTGGGGCGGGAGATCGCCCAGCATAGGGACTACAGCGAGGAAACCGCCCGCAAGATAGACGCCGAAATCAGACTGACGGTGCTCGGCGCCTACCAGCGGGCCAAGGTCCTGCTGACCCGTCATCTGGCCACCCTGCACAAGGTGGCCGAAGCCCTCTTGGAGAAGGAAACCCTGGACGGCCCGGAAATCGACGAACTGGTGGCCGAAGCCGTTAAAGTCGAAACGGCCTTGACCGGGGGGGAGCAGGCCTTGCCCCAGGCCGCGGTGGCCTAGCCGCCGGGTCATGACCGTTTTCCGTTTAAGATGGGGGCCATGGTCCCTGGACCTGGGAACGCGGCCCTTCATCATGGGCGTCATCAACGTCACGCCGGACTCGTTTTCGGACGGAGGAGACTGTTACACCGCCGAGGCCGCCGTGGCCCAGGGGCTGAGACTGGCCCAAGCCGGCGCGGATATTCTGGACGTGGGCGGGCAGTCCACTCGGCCCGGCAGCCGGGGGATAGGCGAGGCCGAGGAAAAGGCCAGGGTTATCCCGGTGATCGAGGGTCTGGCCGCCCGGGTGGATATTCCCCTCTCCATAGACACCTATTACGCCTCGGTGGCCCAGGCCGCCCTCGAGGCCGGCGCGGCCATGGTCAACGATATCAGCGCGGGGCGCTTCGATCCGGATTTGTTGAGAGTCTGCGGCCGGGCCGAAGCACCGCTGGTGCTGATGCACATGAAAGGCCGGCCGTTGGACATGCAGGTCAATCCGGTCTATGAAGACCTCCTGGGAGAGATCAAGGCGTTCCTGGCCGACGCCGTATTCCGGGCCGAGGCGGCCGGGGTCCGCCGGGACAGGCTGATTCTCGACCCGGGCATCGGCTTCGGCAAGACCTTCGAGCACAACCTCATTCTGCTCAACCGGCTGAACGTCCTGGCCGAACTGGGAAGGCCGCTCCTGGTCGGTCATTCCCGCAAGGCCTTTATCGGACATATCCTGGGCGGAGTCCCGCCCAAGGAACGCGATGTGGCCACGGCCGCCCTGGCGGCGCTGGCGGTTTATAATGGCGCTCACTTGATCCGGGTTCACAACGTGGAGCTGACCCGGCCGGCCGTGACCGCGGCCTGGGCGATCAAGAACGAACATGCCTGACCTGGTCCAGATAATCGAATTCTTCCAGCATATGAGATGGCAGGACTACCTGGACATCCTGGTGGTGGCCTTCATCGTCTATCAAGCCATCAGGCTGATCCGGGGCACCAGGTCCATGCAGATGGTCCTGGGCATCATCGTTGTCCTGGGCGCTTATCAGTTCTCGGTCAGCTTCAACCTGGTGACCCTCAACTGGATGTTGAGCAACTTCCTGGCCAACATCATCATCATCCTGGTCATTCTCTTCCAGAGCGACATCCAGAAGGCCCTGACCCAGGTGGCCAGCCTCTCCTTCGGCCGAAGCAGCCCCGAACTCATGTCCGCGGTGGGAGAGGTGGTCAAGGCCGCCTTTATCATGGCGGAAAAACGCATCGGCGGCCTGATCGCCTTCGAACGGGAAATAGGCCTCAAGAACTACGTCGAAGTCGGAGTCTCCCTGGACGCCAGGGTGACCGATGAACTGATCATGTCCGTCTTTCACACCTCCTCGCCCCTGCATGACGGCGCGGTGGTGATCAAGGAAGGCCGCCTGGCCGCGGCCGCCTGTCTGTTTCCTTTGTCCACGGACGATGACGTCAGCCGTCATTTCGGCACCAGGCATCGGGCGGCCATCGGCGTGACCAGGGAGAGCGACGCGGTGGTGGTGGTGATATCCGAGGAACGCGGCCTGGTTTCGCTGGCCCTCGACGGACAGATCACGGTCATGTTCGACCAGAACGAGCTTCGGGACAAGCTGGCCGGTCTGCTTAACCTGACCGTCCACGGCCCGGTCGAGACGGCGGAAGGAGCCTATGAGGCTTAGCCTCACCAACTTGTTTACCCGCAACCTGGGGCTCAAGCTGCTGGCCCTGGGCATCGCCATTGTGCTGTGGTTCATGGCCGTGGGCCGGGAACGGGCCGAAGTCGGGTTCAACGTGCCCTTGGAACTGGTGAATATCCCGCCCAGCCTGGTCATTGTCAACCAGGTGCCGGATGGGGTAAGCGTCCGCATCCATGGCAGCGTGGCCCTCACCCGCCAGGTTTCGGAACGCAAGCTTCGATTCAGTCTCGATCTGTCCGGCGCCACCACCGGACCGAACCGGTTCATTCTCCAACCGGAATCCTTGAATCTGCCCCGTGAACTCAGAGTCACCCGGGTCAGCCCGGACGTGATCACCGTGGAACTGGAGAAGCTGGCCGTCAAGGCGTTCAGTGTTCTCCCGGTCATCAAAGGCGAACCAGTGGCCGGGTACGTGATCGAGGAAATCAATCTCGAACCCAAGACCGTGGAAGTGCGCGGCCCGGTCAGCCTTGTGGACCGGCTGGACGTGATCTGGACGAATCCGATAGACGTTACCACCCTGTCCGCGCCGGCCACCCTGCAGACCAAGCCTAGTCTGCCGGACATGATGCTCAGCGTGGTCAAGCCCACGACCATTCAGGTTAAAGTGAAAGTCGGCGAAAAGATCACCGTCCGCGAATTCAAGGAAGTGCCGGTGGAAGTCATGCAGGCGCCGGGCGAAGGTCGGGATTATCGCGTGACCCCTCAGACGGTAACCCTGGTGGTCCGAGGCCCGGTAAACTCCATGTCCGCCTTGGTTACCGGCGCCGAGATGAAGGTTCGGGTCAACCTGGCCGGTTTGGAACCGGGACAGTACGAAAGAATGCCGATCGTGGCTCTGCCGTCCAACATGGAGGTGGTCAAGATCGAACCGAGAGTATTGACCGTGAAAGTATTCGAGGGGGGTGAACTAAAATAATCATGACTGGAGCGGCAAGGAAGCTGTTTGGGACCGATGGAGTGCGGGGCGTGGCCAACATTCACCCCATGACCACCGAGATGGCCATGCAGGTAGGTCGGGCCGCCGCGTACATAGTCAAGAGGGAAAGCAGCAAGAGACGCAAAATCGTCATCGGCAAGGATACGAGGTTGTCCGGGTACATGATAGAAAACGCCCTGGCCAGCGGCATCTGCTCCATGGGTGTGGATGTGTTGCTGGTCGGGCCGCTGCCGACGCCGGGCATAGCCTTTATCACCAGCAGCATGAGGTCCGACGCGGGCGTGGTGATATCCGCCTCGCACAACCCCTTTCAGGACAACGGCATCAAGATTTTTTCCGGTGACGGCTACAAACTGCCGGATGAAGTCGAAGCCGAGATCGAGGACCTGATCTTCGGCGACCGGCTCGAGGCTCTACGGCCCACGGCCCGGGACGTGGGCAAGGCTTTCCGCATTGACGACGCCCGGGGCCGGTACATTGTCTTCCTGAAAAACACCTTCCCCCGGCAGCTCACCCTGGACGGCCTCAAGCTGGTGGTTGACTGCGCCAACGGCGCGGCCTATCGTTGCGCGCCGTCGGTCTTCGAAGAATTGGGGGCCAAATTGCACCTGATCGGCGTCAATCCGGACGGCGAGAACATCAACCGCGGCTGCGGGTCCCTGGTCCCGGAAGTGGCCGCGGAAATGGTCCAGAAGCTCGGCGCGGACATGGGCCTGGCCCTGGATGGCGACGCCGACCGGGTCATTTTCATCGATCATCGCGGCCGGATAGTGGACGGCGATCATATCATGGCCATCTGCGCCCGCGATCTGGCCGACCGCCGCCTGCTGACCAGGAACACGGTGGTGGCCACGGTCATGAGCAACATGGGCCTGGAAGTGTCCTTGGCCCGGCTGGGACTGAGCCTGGTCAGAACGGCGGTGGGCGACCGGTACGTGGTCGAACGCATGAAGACGGACGGATATAACTTCGGCGGCGAACAGTCCGGCCACATGATCTTCCTGGACCATAACACCACCGGGGACGGGATACTGACCGCCCTGCAGGTGCTGGCCATAATGAAGTCCCAGGGCCGGACCCTGGCCGAACTGGCCCAGGTCATGGAAACCTTTCCGCAGGTGCTGATCAACGTCAAGGTCTCCCGGAGGACGAACCTCGATCAGGTGCCGGAAGTGGCCCGGCAATGCCTTTCGGTCAGGGAGGCCCTGGGCGACCACGGCCGGCTGCTGGTCCGTTTCTCCGGCACCGAACCGGTGGTCAGGGTCATGATAGAAGGAGAAAACCACGACTACATTCGGGCGCTGGCCGACGAAACCGCGGCCTGCATCGCCCGGGCCTTGGGGTGATAAAATGCTGCTGGTGATTGACGTGGGCAATACCAACATAGTGCTGGGCGTCTATGACGGCGATGTTCTCCAAGCCAGTTGGCGCATCAGAACCGAACGCGACATCACCGTGGACGAATTGGGCATGCTGATCAGAAACCTGTTCGCGGCTCGAGGTCTCGAGATGGGCCTGGTATCCGAGGTGATCGTTTCCAGCGTGGTGCCGCCCATGCAAAACGCCCTCGAGGGCTTCAGCGAAAAGTACGCGGGCGTCCCAGCCCTGTTCGTCGGGCCGGGCGTCGAGACGGGCATGCCCATTTCCTACGATAACCCCAAGGAAGTGGGCGCGGACCGGATCGTCAACGCCGTGGCCGGGTATGAAAAATACCGGCGCGCCCTGGTCATCGTGGATTTCGGCACCGCCACCACCTTCGATTACGTCTCGCCCAAGGGCGAATACATGGGCGGCGCCATCGCTCCGGGTTTGGTTCTTTCCAGCGAAGCGCTCTTTCAAAAGGCCAGCAAGCTGCCGCGGGTCGAAATATTCGCCCGGCCCAAAAAGGTCGTGGCCAAGGACACCATCAGCAGCATGAACTCCGGCTTGGTCTACGGATACGTGGGCTTGGTCGACGGCCTGGTGACCCGCATCAAGGCCGAAGTAGGCACCGAGCCGTACGTCATCGCCACCGGCGGATTGGCGCCGTTGATCGCTTCCGAATCGTCCACCATTGACGCGGTCTCGCCCGACCTCACCCTGGAAGGCCTGCGCCTGATTTTTGAGCGCAACCGGAGAGCCAAGGACATTGGTTAGGAGAAAACTCCGCCTGATAAGACCTCCGGCCTTGGCCGAAGGCGACCTAATCGGCCTGGCCGCTCCGGCCGGGCCTTTCCCTTTGGACCGCTTTGAAGCCGGCCGGGCCAGAATCGAGACCCTGGGCTTCAAGACCTTCTCGCCCCGGCAGGTGTTCGAACGTCAAGACTACCTGGCCGGCTCGGACCGGAACCGGATCAGGACTTTCACCGCCCTGGCCGGGAACAAGAGGGTGTCGGCCATCATGGCCATCCGGGGCGGCTATGGTTCACTGCGCCTCCTTGATCGCCTGGACCTGGGGATGATCCAAGAGAGGCCCAAAATAATAATAGGCTTCTCCGACCTGACGGCGCTTCTGCTGCACCTTTACCGGACCGTCGGCCTGGTGACCTTTCACGGCCCGATGGCGGCCTCCCTGGCCGAAGCCGATGAAGATACGGCCGGCCATCTGCGGCGATTGATCACCGGCCAACGGGTTTTTCCGTTGCCGCTCGAGGCGGCCGGAATAATCAAGCCCGGCCGGGCCGAAGGTTATCTGCTGGGCGGCAACCTGACCATGATCGTTCACCTCCTGGCCGCCGGTCGGCTGCCGGACCTGAAAGACGCCATCCTGTTTCTGGAAGACACGGGCGAAGCGCCGTATCGTCTGGACAGGATGCTCACCACCCTGCGGCTGGCCGGTATCCTGGATCGCCTCCGCGGCCTGATCTTCGGCCGTTTTGAAGACTGCGGAACCCAGGAGGAGATTGACCGGGTGCTGCGCCTGGCCCTGGTCAAGTTCGCCGGCCCGGTCGTGACCGGGTTCCCCCTGGGACATGGCCGGCGCAACCTGGCCCTGCCTCTCGGGCCGCTGGCCGTCTTGGATACCAGGGCCGGGTTGCTTGACCTGCTCGAGCCTTATCTGTCTTGACCCAACACCCGCCGACCACCTTCCCGGCCGGAGCGAACGAGTCTGGTCTAAGGACGGCTGGCGACCATGAATCGTTTTGACCATGAAACCATCCGGACGGAGATGGAACAGGCCGTCCGGGCCGGAGTTTTTCCGGGCGGAGTGCTGCTGGCGGCCAGAAAAGGCGAGATTCTGGGCGTTTTGACGGCCGGACGGCTAGCCTACGAAGGATCATCGCCCGCCGTCACGGAACGGACGATCTACGACCTGGCTTCCTTGACCAAGGTTCTGTCCACCACGCTGTTGGCCATGATCTTCATCGATCGGGGCGGCCTGGCCCTGGGCGACCGGCTGGAAGAACTCTGGGACGGTCCCGTGCCCCCGGATAAAAAGGAAATAACCTTGGCGCGGCTTCTCAGCCACGCCTCGGGACTGCCGGCCTGGCGGCCCCTTTACCGGAGACTGCGGGAACTGCCGGTGAGGGAACGCCGGCGGGCCGCCGCCGAAGCGATACTGGCCGAACCCCTCGTCAACGCGCCCGGCCGGCAGGCGACTTATACGGACCTGGGCTTCATCCTGCTGGGTTTCATTCTGGAACGGGTGAGTCGGGTCAGGCAGGATGAACTTTTCAGCCTTTTGATCGCTCAGTCTTTGGGTTTGACCCGGACCCGGTACCGGCCTCTGGATCATCCTCCGTTTTGGGACGACGATCTGGCGCCCACGGAAGAAGGACCGCGTTTTTCCGGGCCGCCCGGCGACCCCCAGGGCGAATCGCTGGACTCCACGCCGGTGGGAGTGGTCCATGACGACAACGCCGCCGCCTTGTCCGGCGTGGCCGGCCATGCCGGCTTGTTCGGAACGGCAGCCGAGGTCTGGTTAATCTTCCAGGCCATGAGGTCGGCCTATTACCGCCAACCCGGACCGGGCCTGGTGACCGAAGAGACCATTCAGACCTTCTGGCGGAGATCGAACGAGGCGCCCGGGTCCACCTGGGCTCTGGGCTTCGATACTCCGGCTGAAATCGGCTCCAGCGCCGGGCGATTGTTCTCCCGTCACGGCCTGGGTCACCTGGGCTATACCGGCACTTCGCTCTGGCATGACCTCGACCGCGACCTGACGGTGATTCTTCTGACCAACCGGGTTCATCCCACGGCGGAAAACTGGGCCATCCGGGAGTTCAGGCCCCGCCTCCACGACGCGGTGGTGAAGGCCTGTTCGGACTGAAGCCGGTCTGGCGCCGGCTCCTATTGTAATTATCGCCCGAAAGGAATAAGTTGATCTCATTAGTCCGCTTATAGGGAAGCGGAGTTCCGGTCAAACCCACGGCAGACGCCGGAACCCGCCAGGTGCGAGAATGGATGCTCCACTGCATATAGAAATTCGGCAAGCCCGGTCCGGATTCGAAGGCTTTTTTGGCTCCTGGGTCGTTCTTGGCCCAAATAACGTAGTGGTGGACACCGGCCCGGCCTCGAGCGCCGGCAACCTGGTGGCCGGTCTTGAAGCGTTGGGCTTGAAGCGGGTGGATTGGGTGCTGCTCACCCATATTCACATCGATCACGCCGGAGGTCTGGCCGCGGTCCTGGCCCGATACCCGGAAGCCAAAGCCGTGTGCCATGCCGCCGGCCTGCGATTCCTGGCCGATCCGACCAGACTCTGGGCCGGCAGTCAAAAAGTCCTGGGAGAGTTGGCCGAGTTCTACGGCCGGCCGGACTCGGTTCCGGCCGAACGGCTTGTGCCCCACGATTCGATGGCCTTCAATGGACTTCAAATCGTGGAAACCCCCGGTCACGCGCCCCATCACTTATCCTACCGCCTGCGGGGAAGGATATACGCCGGAGAAGCCGGCGGCAACTTGCTGAAAGTCCAGGGCCATCCTTACCTGCGGCCGGCCACTCCGCCCCGGTTTTTTCTGCCCGAAGCGCTGGCCAGCGTGGACCGCCTGCTGGACCTGGACGATCAACCCATTCATTACGCCCATTTCGATCAGGCCGAAAGTTCCAAGGAGATGTTGGGCCGCTTCCGAAGACAGCTCCTGCGCTGGTGCGATATCGTAAGCGGAGTTCTGATCGAGGGGGAAGACGAAGTGGAAGCAAGATGCATTGCGGCCCTGCTGCAGGGTGACCCGGAGCTTGCGGCTTTCCATTATATGGACCAAACGGTCCGAACCAGGGAAAGGTCGTTCATGGCCAACTCGGTCAGGGGGTATCTGGGCTACCTGAAGGAACAAGCCCAGGCGCCGGAATAAAAGAACGAGATTGTAACACCGTCGTCAAATCAGCCCATCATTATCCGGCGTTGAATCATGGCCTTGACTAGAGGCAGAAGCCGTTTCATGAACGCGCCGACTCAAAACGACGCCAGGTCCCCACGGTTGACCACGTCTCCGTCCCCCGACTATGACTTGGATCGGGCGGTCAAGGATATCTCCGAGGAGGACGAGACGGCCTATCTCGATCTGGTCTCGACCAGCCTTTTGCCAGAACAAACAGACCGGATTTTAAACCCGGAGCGGACGTTTCCCAAGCAGAAAGAAGTCCTGGCCATTCACTGGCATCCGGAATGGATACCGCTGAACCTGATCGAGAAGCGCCTCCAGGCCGTCTTTCCTCATCAGGATAAAGCCCTCATTATTCCCACCCAGCATAATGCCGCGTTGACCCTGGGCGAATATGCCGGCGTGGAAATGGATTGTTTCGCCGCGGGCTTTAACCGCAAAGTCCAATTGCTGTTGCATTTCAAGGCGGAAAAAATGGCCAGGGCCGATGTCCTCAGGTCCATGTTGGAACACACTTTCAAATATCGGTCCCGGCAGTTGTTCGAGTTCATGGACTCGATAATCAACCAGGAACATCTGGACCGCCTGACCTTGGCCGCGGCCCAGACCGGCGCCAACGCGGAAGTGACGGCCCTGACCCGGTTCTACACCGCCCGCCTGAGAAGGCTCATCATGGACCACGAGGCGGTGACGCCGCCGGAAATGATCAAGAACAAACTTGTTCCGGAGTGGCTGCAGGCCCAGCGCCGGAACCATTCGGAAATGATTATCAATCGGGCTTTGTTATTGGTCCAGGCCGTCAAGGAGATCGTCAAGCGGCAATATTCCCTGGACTATTTCTTCCAGGTCACGGAGGTCATCGAAGAGGCCCGCGGCCTGGGCGGCGGTGTGGTCATTCCTCACCCGGAGCAATTCTGGCCGATTCTTCTGGCCGATTACGACGTGGACGGGTGGGAGGTCTGGAACCCCCAGTCGCAGGAGTACACCGAATTCCTGATTCATGCCCTCAACCATCAAAACAAGCTGATCCGGTCCGGCCGCCGGCATTTGCTTGTCTTCATGGGCGACGATACCCATATGTCGGTAAAAATCCGGAATCCCTCTTATCAGGAACCGGCCAAACTGGTGAGGGAAGTCGGCTTTCAGCCGGCCTGGGACGACCCCAGGATCAGGAAAAGCCTCAGCCTGGTTCGGACCGGCCGGGCCAAGGTAATTGATCAATACAAAGAACGTCTGGGCTGACGGATGGTTTTTTAGCGGCTTAGCCCAAGAACAGCGGGGGAAGCGAGATGACATCGGGCATGGACCGTTTCAAGCACGAATCCCTGGAGGACTCGGAATCCATAGTCAAGTATCTGAACGCCCTGCGGGAAGGTTTTGAAAAAGGTGTTTTACTGTTTTCTTCGGAGAGCAAAAGGCTGACCATCAAACCCCATGGGCTCATTAACTTCGACATGGAAGCCAGACGCAAGGGTGACGACATCAAAGTGACGTTGAAATTCCGCTGGAGCGAAGCCCAAGGCTCTGGCTTGGCCAAGAACAAGTCTTTGCACATTCAACCGCTGAGTAAAGCCTGATTATCGAGTCGTCCCGATAAGACATGCTCACCGCCGTAACCGAAAACCTGCGCTTCATGGTGAATGAAGTCATCGCCCAGGTGGAGCAGGCGTTCAAGTTTTTCGCCGAACCCACCCGGGCCATGATGGATAAGATCAATTCCCGGGATGACTACATTGACAACCAGAAGAGCATGATCGAGGAAGAGACCTATGTGCTGCTGCAGTCCGGGGGCAAATTAACCAGGACGCAAGCCAATCTTCTGCGGTCAATCAATACCATCGCCTCCAATCTGGAACGCATCGCCGACTTTGCCGTCAACATGCTCCGCCAGGCCGGACATCTATCCAACCCCGGCTTTATAGGCAATTTTGAATACGAGTCCTTCTTCGAAGAAGTCCTGGTCGGTCTCAAACGCATCGTGCCCGCTCTGGATAGAAAGGATATCAACCTGGCCTTCCGCATCTGCCAGTGCGAGTTCAAATTAGACGAGGTGTACGGGGCCCGTTTCAAGCGGATACTCTCGAACCTGTGCGCGGGGGGAGAACAAGGCAATCTGGTCACCTGCCTGCTGATATTTCATTACCTGGAGCGCATGGGCGACAGCTTGCTGAACATCGGCGAAGCCATCATCTTCGGCCTGGTGGGCGAGAAGATGAAAATACAACAATATCGGGCTTTGTCCGAGAGTTTGACCGCCTCGGGTCTGAACACGGCGATTTCGGAAATGGAGTTCGAGTCCATCTGGGGAACGCGCTCTGGCTGCCGCATCGGCGTGGTGGGTGAAAAGGCCCAACCGGATTCGGCCCGTCCGGTTCTTTTCAAACACGGCAATCTGAAGAAACTGAAAAAGGAAAGAGAGAACATCGAACGTTGGGAGCAGTTGGTGCCGGGCCTGCCGCCTCAAGTGCGCGGGTTTGTCCCGGGCGAGGAAGACGACGGGGCCATCCTCTTGGAATACCTGCCCGGCCGCACTTTTCAGGATATTGTCCTGACCGCGGAGGCGGCCCTGATGATGAAGTCCCTGGCGCTGATCGAACGGACCATGGGTCAGGTCTGGCTGGCGACCATGAAACCCGAGCCGGTCCGGGCCGATTTCGTGGAACAGGTCAGGAGCCGGATGGAGGCCGTTTACCGGCTGCATCCGGACTTCAACAAGAAGCCGCGCTGGATCGGCGACCTGAAACTCAATTCCTTCGCCGAACTACTCGAGGCGCTGGAAGAGGTCGAACGTCAACTGGAGGCCCCGTTTTCCGTATTCATCCACGGCGATTTCAACATCAACAACCTGATCTATGATCCGGACATGGAACAGCTTCATTTCGTGGACCTGCACCGCAGCGCCCAGACCGACTACATCCAGGATGTTTCCGTATTCCTGACTTCGCTGTACCGCCTGCCCTTTTTCGAATCCGAAATAAGGCATCGGCTCAATTTCGCCATAATGGACTTCTTCGAATTCGCCAAGGATTTCGCCGCGTCCCGGGAAGATCGGACTTTCGAGGCCCGCCTGGCCCTGGGGCTGGGTCGTTCATTTTTCTCCTCGACCAGATTCGAACTCAACCGCAAGTTCGCCAAAAAGATGCATCTGCTCTCTCTCTACCTTCTGGAGAAACTTGTAGCCTACCAAGGCCGGCCTTGGCCGGATTTCGAGCTGCCCGGCGAAATTTTGATTTATTGAAAACGAGGACGAGATGAAGAAAGTCGCGGTGGTCGGCGTCCCAGGAAAATGGTCTTCGGAAAAGCTGGCCGACGCGGTGGCGGAGCTTTCCGGGTTCCGTTGTCTGGTGGACCCGGCCAGGGTATCGCTGGACCTGACCACGGGCCGGGCCTGGTACGACGGATTGGACCTGATGAGCCTGGACGGCTTGATAATCAAGAAGGTCGGCCAGGTCTACTCGCCCAAACTGCTCGACCGAATCGAGATGCTGCGCTATATCGCCTCGCGGGGCGTGAGGATTTTTTCTTCGCCCGAAAGCATTCTCCGGGTCCTGAACCGCTTGTCCTGCACGGTCAGCCTGCGAATGGCCGGTATACCCCTCCCGCCCACGGTCGTCACCGAGAACGTCGCGGAGGCGGTCCGGGCGGTCCAGGCTTTCGGCCGGTGCGTCCTGAAGCCGCTCTATAGTTCCAAGGCCAGAGGCATGGTGGTCACTGAACCGAGTCCCGGGTTGTACGAAGAACTGGTTGACTACCAAGCCTCCGGCCCAGGCCACGAGGTCATCTATGTCCAGAAGCTGATAGACCTCCCCGGCCGGGACCTGGGACTGGTCTTTCTGGGCGGACGATATCTGGCCGCCTATGCCCGGGTGGGACGGAAAGGAGCCTGGAATACGACCATCGCTTCTGGTGGACGATATCAGGCCCATGAGCCCGGCCCGGAATTAATCGACCTGGCCGGCCGGGCCCAGAAGATATTCGACCTGGACTTCACCTGCGTGGACGTGGCCGAAACCGACCAGGGACCGCTGGTGTTCGAAGTCTCGGCCTTCGGTGGTTTTCGCGGCCTGTGGGAAGGCGGCGGCTTGGATGCGGCCCGGGCCTACGCCCGATACGCGTTCGAGGAGTTGGGGCAATGATCGGCGGCCGCTTATCCGTTATTCAACTGGCCGAAAGGGCCGCCCGGGCCCATCCGGTCCAGGCCAGGATGACCCTGGTCCTGGGCGACGTCACGATCGCGGTAAGTTCCAACGACGTCGGGCTCATGGAAGGTCTGACCGGCTACTTCACCGGATTTGTCGGATCGAACGAGATCAAGGCCGAGATTGAAATACTGGCCCTGGAAGGGCCTTTGCCCCGCCTCGAGGCCGAATTCAGCTTACACCCGCCCGAACCGGGCAAGACCGGAATCAAGGAGGAATATCTGGACTGGCCCGACGGCCGCTTAGTCCGCAAGCGTTTGACCGGAATGCTTTTCGCCTTCGGCGGTGGAATCAACCTGGCCATGGGCCCCTGCCGGGCCAACGACAACCAGGTGGTCAATTTCATAAACAATCGCCTCATCCAGTGGGAGCTGGACCGGGGCGCTTTGCTGGCCCACGCCGCCGCGGTCAGCTTGGGGGACTCGGGCCTGGCCGTGACCGGCTTCTCCGGGAAAGGCAAATCAACTTTGGCCCTGCACCTGATGAGCCGCGGTCTTTTTTTCGTCAGCAACGACCGGCTGCTCCTTCGGCCGGACCGCACCATCCGCGGCGTGCCCAAACTCCCCCGCATCAACCCGGGCACGGCCCTTAACAATCCCGATCTGCGGGAAGTGATTCCAGAGGACGAACGGGAGCAATTCAACGGCTTGGCCGAAAGGGCCATCTGGGAACTGGAACATAAATACGACGTCAGGATAGACCGGTGCTTCGGCCCCGACCGTTTCAAGCTCACCAGCGGCCTCGGCGGCCTGGTCATCCTTAACTGGCGTCGCGAGGACACGTCGCCGGCCATGAACCGGGTCGATCTGACCGACCGGCCCGATCTGTTGAACGCGGTGATGAAACAACCAGGCTTGTTCTACCAGGCCGGCGGCCGGGCGAATGATTTTTCCGAAGGCGCCTACCTGCGGCGGCTGAAAGATGTGCCGACTTATGAAATCACCGGCGGCGTTGATTTCGGGAAGGCCTCCGACGCCTGCCTGACCGAACTCGATAAAATAAAAAGTCAACGCTGAAGAATCGATTCGGCGCCTGATCGAGCGCCGGCCGGCCGATTCGAGCCGAATAAGGAAAGGAGTAAAACGATGGGCAAGAAAGAAGTCGAGTTCAAGGGAATCGTGAAGCTGGAACAGCTCTTGACCTGCCTGGAAGACCTGGCGGCGGGTCTGAAGAAAGGGGTGATCTGCGTTCAAAAAGGCGCGGAATGCCTGATCCTCACTCCCACTGATCGCGTCCAGCTCGAAGTTGAAGCCCAGGAAAAGAAGGACAAGACCAAATTCAAACTGGAAATGACCTTCAAGGGCGGCCTCGAGGCGCGGGATATGGAACTGAACTTCAAGCTGGCCAGCGAGCCTCCGGCGCCGCCGCTTGAAGAAGCCGGCACCCGAGAAACGGTGGAGAAGGAAGAACCGGAAGAAAAGGCTCCCGATATAGAACCCTCCCAGCATTATAACCGCTAGACGGACTTCCAGACGATCTTGACCTCCGGGCCGGCGCCGCCTCCCTCCGCGCTGGCCCGAAGGGACGAATATTCTTTTCCTGAATCGCCTCGACCTCGAGGGGCCAAATGTTTCTTGACACCATCAGTTGGCGTGATGTACCAGATCAAAAGGAGTTAGTGTTTTTTACCATTTCGCCCTTTTCTCTATTATTGCTACAGTATGGTGGCCCGAATCGTTTCCAGGAGGCGAATGGTTTTCGGACTCGAGCAGTACGGCCACCCGGGGACAGGTGACTCCAATGGAATTGACCACGCGACTTCGCACCAAGCCCGGCCTGACCCTGGACCTGGACGCGGCCGCGGCCTATATAGCCAGAACTCAGAAAGCCAACGGAGAAATTCCCTGGTCTGAAAATGACAAGACCGATCCCTGGGATCACGTCGAATCGGCCATGGGGTTGAACATCAGCGGCTACCGCCACGAAGCCAGGAGAGCTTTCAGGTGGATGGCCGAAAACCAACTCCCGGACGGCAGTTGGTATTACGCTTATCGCCACGGCCAACCTCAAGATCGAACCCAGGACACCAACATGTCCTCATACATAGCCGTGGGCGTCTTCCATGACTACCTGCTGACCGGAGACCTGGTTTTTCTGGAGGAAATGTGGCCGACGGTCCGGGCGGCCCTGGATTTCGCCCTGGGCTTTCAAGCCCCCGGCGGCGAGATATATTGGGCCAGAAGTCCGGAAGGAATACTGGACCAAGTGGCCCTTTTAACCGGCTCCAGCTCGGTCTTCATGAGCCTCAAATGCGCTTTGTCCGCGGCCCGGCGGTTGAAGCTCAAACAACCGCTCTGGTTGCGGTCCCTGGCCAGGCTGGGCGAGGCCATCAGAAGCAAGCCCAATCATTTCAACATGACCAAGGCCAGGTATTCCATGGACTGGTTCTATCCCATCCTCGCGGGCGCGGTGAAGGGCGCCGAGGCCCAAAGGCGGATCGTCAAGTCCTGGGAGAAATTCGTGGTCCGAGGCCAGGGCGTGCTTTGCGTTTCCGATCAGCCCTGGATTACCATAGCCGAGACTTCGGAATTCATCCTGGCCTTGGCGGCCATGGGTAATTTGACGCTGGCCCGGATAATCTTCAGTTGGATACGCGACCGGGTCTATGACGACGGTTCCTATTGGGCCGGCTACACCTTTCCGGACCTGACCATCTGGCCGGAAGAGAAGATCACCTGGACCAACGCCGGTGTCTTGATGGCCGCCGATGCCCTCGATGACTTGACTCCCGCCAGCCGACTCTTCAATCACCGCTTCTGGGAAGAAGAAGCCGCCTCCTGGGAGTGAACGTTTAGGGAACCTTCCTTGATCAAAGACCATCGTCCCTACGCCGTCAGAAAAGCCTACCGCGGATTCGAGAACTTCTACGTCCGCCATTTCCTGCGGCCCCAACTCAAGACCCTGGGTGAAGGCTTCACCTTCATGAAACCCTGGCACGTCGAGATTTTCGGCTGGCCGATCGAGATCGGCCGCTGCGTCCACGTGATCGCCTCGCCCGATCTCAAAGTTCGATTCTCGGTCTGGTCGCCGGTAAAAGGTCAGGGCTGTATCAGGATCGGCGACTATTGTCTCATCTGCCCCGGCGTCCGGGTGAGTTCGGCCGCGGAAATATCCATCGGCGACAATACCATGCTGGCCAACGGCGTGTACGTCACCGACTCGGACTGGCACGACCTTTATAACCGGATAATTCCTTCGGAAACTTCAGCGCCCATCAGGATTGAAACCAATGTCTGGATCGGCGACCACGCCATTATCTGCAAAGGCGTCACCATCGGGGAGAACAGCGTCATAGGCGCCGGCGCGGTGGTGGTCAATGACGTCCCGGCCAACGCCATCGCCGCCGGCAATCCTGCCCGGGTGGTCAAACATCTTGACCTGAGCAAGAAGCTGGTCACCCGGGCGGAATGGTTCGCCGACCCGGTCAGATTATCGGCGGACATTGAAAGGCTGGACCGGCAAAGACTTCACGGCAATACCCTCTGGCGCTGGATCAGACACATCCTTTTCCCCGCGACGGGTGAATAGGTCCAGGACCATTCCGCGCCCGAAACGGAACCGGGAAGTGTTTCCCTACGCGACTCGTCCATTCGAGATCGGTCTTCCGGAGGCTTTCCGGCGGACGCCTCTTGCTCCGTTCCGTTTATCAAGCCTTATCCCCGCGGCCGATCTGGCAGAAAGACGATCTGGTCACCGACCTTGATTGGACCGGCCGGGTCCGGGCAAGCCCAGCTTCTTCATCCGGCTATGAACGCTGGTTCTTTTCATCCCCAGTATTTCCGCGGCCCCGCCGGAACCGCCGATGCGGCCGCCGGTTTGATTCAGCACGTGGCGGATGTATCGCCTTTGGACTTCATCAAGATGGGGATTATCCTCAAAGGGCGAGGTCTGTGCCCGGGCTGGCGAAGACGGAATATTCAGTTCCAGGACGGGTCCGGTGCCGAGTAAGACGGAGCGTTCGATTATGTTCTTAAGCTCGCGGATGTTGCCCGGCCAGGGGTAGACCTTCAGCCACGCCTCGTCATCCGCAGTAAAGAAGAGACCGGGCCGACTGTACTTCTTGGCGAAACGGGCCAGGAAATGTCGGGCCAGCGGAACTATATCCTCTGGACGCTCGCGTAAAGGGGGTATGCGCAGGACGATGATGTTCAAGCGATAATAAAGGTCCTGGCGGAAGCGACCGGCGGCGACTTCTTCCTCCAGGTTCCTGTTGGTGGCGGCCACGAGCCGGAAATTGGAGGTCTGGGGACGTATGCCGCCGATCCGGGTGAAGGTCTTTTCTTGCAGCAGCCTTAACAGCTTGGCTTGGGCCGAGACGGGAATTTCGCTGATCTCGTCAATGAAGAGCGTGCCCTGGTGGGCCAGTTCCACCCGGCCGGGCTTGCCGCGGTCGGCTCCGGTGAAAGCGCCCTTTTCGTAACCGAACAGCTCGCTTTCCATCAGGTTTTCCGGAATGGTGGTCGGATCCACGGTGATGAAGGGTTTGCGGCCACGATCACTCAATTCATGCAGGCGACGGCTCAGGAGTTCCTTGCCCACTCCCGTCTCCCCGTGGATGAGCACGGTGCTGTCGGAACGGGCGGCCCGGACGATCATTTCCATGGCCTTGGCCGTGGCTGGACTGGAGCCGGTCACGATTTCTTCGCCGCCGGCAAGTTCGCTTTGGACCGAACGCTCCACGGCCACGCGGCGGGCCTCCTCCACGATTTGGGCGAACTGATAAGACCTCTCCAGGAAGTCGCCCAGTCGAACGGCCACCCGGTCTAAAACGGCTTGGCTCAAACCTTCGAAACAATCGGGCAGATAAGTGTTATCGTGGTAGAGCACCGCTTTGATCCGACCGTGAATATGGATCGGAAGGCACAAAGCCGCGGCGCGCCCAGGGCCGGCGGGACCGCCGGCTGAATCCTGGTTCGGGCTGATGAGCGGCCGGGCCGATCGAAAGGACCGCCGGATCAATTCCCGGGCGGGCCTGAAGACCGGTAATCGGGTTTCATCCTCATTCAGATTCCTGGCGACCCGCAGCCTCGGATCATGGGTCTTGAGATCGTCCACCCAGAAAATTCCGCCCCTTTCCGCGCCCAACAGTCGGTTCATCTGGATGACCAACTTTTCCAGCGTCTCCTCGAACGAGGGCGAGAGCGGCGCCTGGACCAGGGCTTCGACGTTGAACAGGAAATAACCACCCGGCGGGTCCGCGGCTGAATCCTTGGGGGCCAGGCCCTCCAGCAGGGAACGAAGCCCGTCGGGGAATAAGTCTTCCGAGTGTCCCGAAAGGCCTTTGCGCGCTTGTTGGGCCAAAAGGCGGGCCTCTTCCCGCCTCCCTTCTCCTAGTTTCAATCGGGCCATTTCCACCCTGGTCTTGGCCAACTGGATCGGATCGCCTGAACGGATCAGGCAGGCTTCGCTTTCGAGCAGGTAAGAATGTATATTCTGGTGGTCGTCTCCCAGGAGCAAATATTCCTTGGCCCGGAGGCGCAAGGCCACCCCGCGCAGGTGAACGCTGGGTTCCTTCATGAGCCGCTCGACTTGATCATGAAAGCTGAAGCCGGGAATGGGTTCGAGACCTTGCCGGTGAAACTCGAAAAGCATCTCCAGGATATAGGGTGAAGCGAACTGCCGCTTGATTCCAGCGCTCCGTCCCTCTTCCAGGAGACGGGCCAGTATTTTCCTGGCCTCCCTCGTTTGGTTATTCACAAAGTGGTAATAAGCCAGACCGCCCGAAGCCGAGTATACGGCCAGCGCGTTCCGGCCGCGTTTGGCTTCTTCCAGGGCGGAGTGGAGATGGTCCAGGGCTTCCGGCGTCTTGTTGATAAATAGCAGGACCGTGCCCAGGGCCGCCCTATACATGGAGGCGAGGATGGTGTTGGCGTCTCTCTTGGCCCGGCGCCAGGAGAAATCCAGGGCGCCCACGGCCCGGTGGTACTGACCCAGGTAGGCCGCGCAATAGCCCAGGTACAATGGGGCGCTGGCATTGGCCAGCATGGTGTCTCCCAGCGTCTCGAAGGCCTGGGTGGCCCTTTCCAGATGTTCGATGGCCTCCAGGTGCAAACCGCGGATGAAATAGTAGAGGCCGATAAACTCGGCGGACCTGGTCCGTATATCCTCATCCCCTAATTCTTCCACGGCGGCCCAGCCGGCCTCGAAGGCCTTGACGGCCTCCAGCCGCCGATCGCCAAGATAGAAAAATCGTCCCAGGTGAAGTCGAATCAAAGCCTGGGAGCGCTTATCACCCAGAGTTCCGGTCAAATTGACCGCCGTCTCCAAGAAATCGGTGGCTTCGCTAAAGTCCTGGCCCAAGACGAAGGCCAGGCCGGCGAAATCCAAAGCGGACGCCACGTAGGCGGCGTCCAGATCGGGCCGGCCCAGACCCGGTACCATCAGGGTAAGAGCCCGGTGCAGATATTGGTAGGCTTCTTCAAGACCGCGGCGGGCCAGGGCGCCTCGGGCCGAAGCCACGTGCAGATCGGCCGCTTCCTCAAGCCGACCGGCCCGCTCCAGGAGGCCGGCCAAGATTTCCGGAGACACCTGCTGAATAAGCCCGTTTTTCTTCATCTGAGTGATCATCTCCGACAGGAATTCAGGGCTGGTCAGGTCCCGCAGCCGGAGTTTAACCGATTCAGGCAGAACAGACGCCAGGCGGAATACATCCGGACCGTGCTTTTCCACCAACCCTATCCGGCCGGCTCGACCCATAAGGTCCAAAAGAGCCCCCGGCGCCAGCGGACTGATCAGGCCCACCCAGTCCACGGACACAGGCGCGCCAAAGGCCGCCAGGGTCGCCAGGAAGGCCCATTGAGCGGTGGTGAAGTCAGGAGCTTGGTTTGTGTTCACGTCTATTCCAACCGCTGGTTTGCCTATATAATACTCTCGGCCATGATCTGGGTCAAGTTTGGTGACTGTATTTAGTCATTGTATCTTCTCTTGGTAGATATCGGCCGTATTTTCTTAGGCTTGACCGCGGCTTTGTCTGTCCGGACAGGGAAAATTACATGAAAATGATATATTCCTTTCCAAGTCGGAAAACAGCCGGGCCCAAGGCCAAGTTTAAATTCCTTTCCCACATATTAATAATAACAGTAAGTTTAGCGGATGTTGGGTTTATCTCTGCCCGAAATCCGGTTGGCCTGTATTTGAAAAGCCGCTCTTGCCAGGGGACCTACAGTTGCCGAGAAAACCTAGGTTGGAGACGCTATTAAGTCTTATCAGTGACTTGATTAAGTCTCAGACCTCGGTCCGCATCGCCGCCCGAAGGTAAATTTATCATTATTTCAATTAATTGTTTAAAACGCCCGCTTGGCACGCTTGTTGCCATCTATCAGTATCAGTTCCAGAAAGCAATTTTGTTTACGCCGGCGGCAGAACTTCGCGGGTTTTCAATTAACGCTCCGGCTGTTCAGGGCATTTCAAAGGCTATCGGCCTGGTTATTAGGAGGTTCCCGTGCCAGCCAATGTCTCGGTCAAATCGTTTATCGAGAAAAATTGGTTCCGTGATTTCGGGCAGGGTCTCGCCCTGACCGCCAGCCGCTGTCGGGACTGCCGCCGGGTCTTTTTTCCCCCCAAGGTAGTCTGCCCGAACTGTTTCGACGGAGAGTTGGAAACGGTTCCTCTAAGCAGGAAAGGGCGGCTCCATGCTTTTGCTCAATGCCACATGGGCCCGGCCGACATGGAAAAGCCGTATCTGATCGGGTTCATTGACCTGCCGGAAGGAATCAAGTTGTTTTCCGTTTTGACCGAATGCGAGCCCTGGCCGGAGGTCCTCCAGGTGGGCCTGGAGATGGAGATGGTCCTGGGTGTGATCAAACATGATCCTGACGGGCAAGCGATATATAGTTATAAATTCAAACCGGCGCTCTGACGGAGGAGTCATGAGGGAAGTTGCCATCATCGGCCTGGGGGGAGTCAAGTTCGGTAAGTATCCGGACCGTTCCCTCACGGATTTGGGGCAGGAAGCCTGCATCAAGGCCATTAGGGACTCCGGGGTGAAGCCCAAGGAAATCCAACTGGCCTACGTTGGCAATCTGGCCCAGTGGGAATGGGGCCAGGGGTTGCTTATCGGTCAGTTGGTGCTCCGGGAAATGGGCCTCACCAAGATACCGGTCACCCGGGTTGAAAACGGCTGCGCCACGGGCTCATGCGCTTTTCGCGAGGCCTGGTACAAAGTGGCCACGGGCGACTGCGATCTGGCCCTGGCCTTCGGCGTGGAACAGATGAACGTGGTGGATTCGAACAGGATGCTGAGCATTTTCACCGGCCGCCAGTATCCGGAACGAGCCGGCGACATGGGTTTCACCGCGCCGGGGATTTTCGCCCTCATGGCTAGAAGGCACATGGCGGAATTCGGAACCACCCGGGAGCAGTTGGCGCTGGTGGCCGTCAAAAACCGCAAGTACGGGGCCTTAAACCCCGAGGCCCAACTGACCACGCTGGTGACGCTGGAGGAGGTTCTAAACGCCCGCATGATCGTGGACCCCCTGACTCTGCCTCAATGCTGCCCTCGGGGCGACGGCGCGGCCGCGGTTGTCCTGGCCTCGAAAGAAGCGGCCAGGAAATACACCACCAGACCGGTCTATGTGGCCGCTTCGGTCCACGTTTCCGGGTCTTATCCGAACGACCAGAGCTACACCTTTTTCGACACGGACCGCCGGGCGGCCCAGGCGGCCTATGAAATGGCCGGGCTGGGACCAGAGGACCTGGACCTGGCCGAAGTCCATGATTGCTTCAGTACGGCTGAACTCGTTCATTATGAAGACCTGGGCTTCTGCCCCAAGGGCGAAGGCGGGCGGTTCATCGAGGAGGGTCAGGCCGACTTGGGCGGCCGGGTTCCGGTTAACCTGAGCGGCGGGCTTCTTTCCAAGGGACACGTCATCGGGGCCACGGGCCTATCCCAGATCATCGAGGTGGCGCGTCAGCTTAGAGGCGAAGCCGGACCCAGACAGGTTGAAGGGGCCAAAGTGGGGTTACAACACAACGGCGGCGGATTCATCCATACGGATACCGCCTGCTGCGTCATACACATCTTAAAGCGTTAAAGGCGGAGGGTGCCAAATGACGAATTCAGACCGGCCCTATCGCAATATGGAAATGGAGACCATCCTCAATACGCCGCGAGTGCGGAAAATCCAGTTGGCCAAGGCCAGGAAGCTGGTGGAACGGCTCCATGCCACCAAGCCCTTCTGGCGCGAATGGATGAAAAAGGCCAAGGTCGAACCCGAGGACATCAGGACCCTGGACGATTATTCCCGCCGCCTGCCGGTCTTCGACAAATCCCAGCGCCGCCGACTCTACGAGGAATGTCAGGGTGACATGGTCGAGGTCGTGGATCGCACCATCGGCGTGCCCCTGGAGCAGGTCTGCCTCATGGCCGCCACCTCCGGGTCCACCGGGGAACCGACGCCTTATCCCTTGACTCGGCGGGACATCGAATGGTGCAGCGAAAACATCGGCCGGATGGTCTGGCGCATGGGCCTCCGTCCAGGCGACCGGATCATCCACGCTTTTGGGTTGAGTATGTACCTGGCGGGCATGCCTTACGCCGAATTCTTCCACAACAGCGGCCCTTGCGTCTTCCCCGTGGGCGCCGAGGCCGGCACGGAAAGGATATTGAAATTCGCCCAGCTCTTCCAGGCCACGGCCCTGGCCTGCACGCCTTCCCTGGCTGAACACCTGATCGAGAAAGCGCCCGAGGTCCTGGGCCGGCCCATCGGCGACCTTGGTTTCAAGGCCCTCTTCTGCGGGGGCGAACCCGGCGCGGGCATTCCCGAAATCAGGCGGAAGATCGAATCTTCCTACGGGGCCAAGCTTCATGACTCCGGGGCCGGGTTCGGTCTGTCTTGCGACTATCCCGAGTACCAGGGCATGCATCACGTGGCCGACGACAATATGCTTTTCGAACTGGTGGACCCTGACACCTACGAGCCGATCCCGTTCGAGCACGGCGCCCGGGGCATGCCGGTCCAGACCACGCTGGAAGGAGAGGGTTTCCTCTGGTTTCGGGAGACGATCGGGGACGTCTGTGAGGTTTATACCGAGCCGTGTCCTTGCGGCCGGACGGGTTTTCGGTATCGGGTGGTGGGCCGGACCGACGATATGCTCAAGATCAAAGGCGTCATCGTCTACCCGGCCGGCATAGACGGCGTAATCGCCGGTTTTGTCCCCCGGGTCACTGGTGAGTTCCGGATCGTGCTGGACGAACCGCCCCCGCGCGTGGTTCCCCCCCTCAAACTGAAGATCGAGTACGGAGAAAGCGTCAGGGAAGAGGACCTGCCTCTACTGGGCCGGGAGATCGAGGAGGCGATGAAGAACAAATTGAAATTTACACCCAAGATAACATGGCTGCCGCCCCAGGCCCTGCCCAGGTCCACTTACAAGACCAAGTTCATCGAGAAAGCCTATGAAAAGAAATGAAGCCGGATTGTTCGGCCCCCGTCCAGGCGACTCAATCTGGAGAAACGAAAACCAAGGGAAGAGGTAATCAGGGAAGGAGGGAAAGGTAATGCCCAAGATTTCCGATCCGATCACTATCAAGGGAATGGAGCTAAAGAATCGTCTTTTCGCTCCGGCGATGATCTCCAACGTGGTGCGCGAAGACCTTTGCGCCGGCAAGAACCTCTTGGACGCCACCTACTACCGCGCCCGGGGCGGCTGGGGTCTGTACTCGGCCGAGGGCGCCATTGCCACCTGGAACGCCAAGCTCTTCCCCCGCATGCTCGGCATCCTGGACGACAATCAGATCGTGGCTTTGTACGAGTTGGCCGAATCCATCCACGCCGGCGGGGCCAAAGCCATGTTTCAGGTGACCCATCCCGGCCGCCAGGCCAACCCGCTCAGCCTGCCCGATCACGTGAAAAAGGAGTGTATTGCCCCTTCGCCCACCACGCCGCCGACCCCCTTCCCACCCCAGATTCCGCCTCGAGGCATGACCGAAGAGGACATCTGGCAGGTGATTGATGATTATGTCAAGGCCATCACCCGGGCCAAGGCGGCCGGGTTCGAGGTCTTCGAACTGCATTGCTCCCACGGTACCTTGCCGCAACAGTTCCTTTCGCCTTACACCAATCATCGAACCGACAAGTGGGGCGGCTCCTGGGAAGGACGCCTGGAATTCGTCCGTCAACTCCTAAGCAGAATGCGCCAGGCGGTCGGACCGGACTACCCCATCGCTTGCCGGGTGGCCGGGGACGAGTTCGTGGAAGGGGGGTATACTATAAATGACTTCTGCAAGTATATCGCCCCGGCCATGGAGGAGGCCGGTTGCGACTTGTTTGACGTCACTTGCGGCCTGTTCGAGCACTTCACCACCATCACGCCCGAGATGTATGAACCGCGAGGGGTCTGGATAAATCTGGCGGCCGCGGTCAAAAAAGTCGTCCGGGTTCCGGTCATCGGTCTGGGCCGCATCAACGACGGCCGCTTGGCCGTGAAGTACATTGAAGAGGGCGTCTGTGACATCGTCGGCGTCGGGCGCGGCTCACTCTGCGACCCCTATTTCGCCCAGAAGACGATCGAGGGCCGCTTCGACGATATCCGCCAGTGCATTGCCTGCAACACCTGCCTGGAAGATGACTTTTCCAACCGCCCCAGCCGCTGCGCCATCAATTTCGAATACAACCGCTATTCCGATTGGGCGGAAGACCGTTTGGTTTCGACCCGCAAGCCCAAGAAGATCATGGTGGTGGGCGGCGGTCCGGCCGGGATGGAGTTCGCCCGGGTGGCTGCGCTCCGGGGCCATCAGGTGACCATCTATGAAAAGAGCGACCGGCTGGGCGGGTATCTGCACTTGGCTTCCAGTTATCCCCGACTCTACACCCGGGAGCTGATGAACATCGCCCGGTGGCTCGGCCGGGAAATCGAAAAAAACCAGATTCAAGTGAATTTGAACACCGAAGTAACCCCGGACCTGGTCAGACAGGTGAAGCCCGACGCGGTGGTGTTGGCCACCGGCTCGAAGGAAACCCGGCCCGATATACCGGGAGTCGGGGACGAGCGGGTTATGACCCTGGATCAATTCCTGTCCGGACAAAAGAAGGTGGGCCGGAAGGTGGTCATTCTCGGCGGACACTATGGGGCTGAAGCGGCCGTTACCTTGAGCCGCGAAGGCAAGGCCAAAGCCGAGGGCTATGACAAATACCATCGGCCGCCCCAGGAAAGGGTCCTGGCCGTGACGGAACCGGACAGGGTCAAGGAAATCTATCTACTCGAGGAAGGTGTAACCGTCGGATTTCCCCCTTACTCGCAGATGATGCGCTTCATGGTCCTCAATGAATTCCTGGCCGAAGGCGGGGTTAAAGTCATGACCCAGGTCAAAGTAAAGGACCTGACCGGCGGCCAGGTCAAATACACGGACCAGGAAGGGAAGGAAGGCCTCATCGAGGCCGACTCCATCATCCTGGCTTTGCCGCGCGCCGCCCATCGCGATCTATACCACCAATTGGCCGGAACGGGCCCGCGGCTCTGGGAGATCGGCGACGCGACCGGTCCGGAAAAAGTGGAACGGGCCATTCATACCGCCAATTATACGGCCCGACTGGTCTGATTCATTGCTTCGGTCAGACGAGGCAGGAATTGGTTTGACCCATATATCTTTCGGCCGACCAAGCTCGGGTGGATCGAGTCCACCCGGGCCGAACGTTCGGAAGTAATTTACCAGGAAGAAGGCTATGCCCAATCTGCAAGTGAATACGGAACTATGCGACGGCTGTGGCTCGTGCGTAGAAGCTTGTCCCATGGACGTATTAGTCCTGGAAGCAAAAAAAGCCAAACCGGTCCAGCCGGACAACTGCATGAACTGTCAGCTCTGCGAAGTGGAATGTCCCAACGGGGCGATAAAGGTATCGGGCTAGACTTTTATCTCCCCACCGCCGGCGACCGCCATCGGCTTAAGGAGAAACCGCGGTTCTTTATGACTCGCGGTCAGAACCAAAGTTCAATTCCCACTCGAATCATCCGGACTACCTTTCCAGTTTCCCAGGCCGGCCGAGGACGGCTTAAGAGATACGGCTATGACGGCGTAGGGCGCTATTAAGGACCGGATTCACGGTATTAGAGATGGAAGCCTGGAAGCCTGCCCGCCCCTATGGCTCCGGCGACCCGTCGTCAGAAAATGGTTCGCTTGGTCTCCTTATCGAAGACGTGGGCCGAGTCCATCCTGGCGGCGATGGTCACCACATCGCCGGGGCGAACCGACACATGGGGGTCCAGCCTGGCGATCAGGGTGCCCCCCTCCTGCCGGAGGTAGACCAGTTTCTCCGAGCCCAAAGGCTCCACCACCCAAACCGCGGCTTGGAAGGTCGACCCGGCCCCGCCATCGCGGATGGCCGAGGCTTCCGAGAAGTGCTCGGGCCGGAGCCCCAGGGTCACCTCCTTCCCTAGGTAGTCCCCCAGGGACGCCGCCTTGTCCGGAGGAATCTTGAGGCTCATGGCCGGGTTGGCGGCGTATAAGTCACCGGCCCTTTGGATCACGCGGCATTCCACGAAGTTCATGGCCGGCGATCCGATAAAGCCGGCCACGAACCGGTTGACGGGATGATCGTACACCTCCTGGGGAGGCGCCGCCTGCTGGATGAGGCCATCGTTCATGACCACGATGCGGTCCCCCATGGTCATGGCCTCCATCTGGTCGTGGGTGACGTAGATGGCCGTGGTCTTCAAGCGTTGATGGAGGTCCAGCAGTTCGGCCCGCATGGCCACCCGCAGCTTGGCATCCAGGTTCGAGAGCGGCTCGTCGAAGAGGAAGACCTTGGGGTCCCGAACAATGGCCCTGCCCAGGGCCACCCGCTGGCGTTGCCCTCCCGAGAGATCGCTGGGCTTCCTCTTCAGCAGCGCCCCGATGCCCAGGAGTTCCGCCGTCCGCCGGATGATACGGTCCATCTCGTCCCGCGGCGTCTTGCGGAGTTTGAGGCAGAAGGCCATGTTGTGGTACACGTCCATGTGAGGGTACAGGGCGTAGTTCTGGAAGACCATGGCCATGTCCCGGTTCTTGGCCGGGACCCGGGTGACCGGATGGCCGTCGATGAAAATTTCACCGGAGGTGACATTCTCCAGACCGGCGATGCACCGAAGGGCCGTCGTCTTGCCGCACCCGGAGGGGCCCACCAGGATGACGAACTCCCCATCCGGGATGTCGAGAGTGAAGTCGTGAACGGCCACCACGTCTCCGAATCTCTTGGTCACCTTCTCCAGCCTGACTCCGGCCATGCCCCGCCTCACGCGCCCTTCGGGGGCAGGCCCCGCCCCGCCTCCCCGACACCGGTCAATCCCACGTCGGTGTTGACCCGCGCCAAAAGCTGGGGGATCAGGGGATCGGGAAAGACCTCCGGTTGGACTAGGGTGATCTTCATCTTGACCTCCTCCAGACGATTCGCCGGCTCCGCTTTCCCCCTCCCCCTGGATCGGTAGGAGGTGGGGGTGAAGCCAGATCATTGTTCATTCAGATGACCCCCTTCTCCCAGGGGCGGCGTTGACCTGTCGCTGCTCTTATCCTTACCCCAGATACACCGGATGACGACGGGGAGCGGATGGGGCTTTACCGTCAAAGACCGGTGACGGCCCCTTTTCTCTTCAACTCCTCGATCTCGCTTTCCGTAAATCCGTATTCCTGAAGCACCTGAACCGTATGCTGCCCGAATAAAGGAGGCGGCAGCCACGGCCCCGGCTCCACGCCGGACAGACGCCAGGGCTCTCGCAGAATCTGGATTTCCCCGGCCTTGGGGTGGGCCATGGTCTTCACCATTTCCACGGCCCGCACCCCTGGGTCTTCAAAAGCCTGCGCGATGGTATTGATGGGGCCCGCGGCGAGGTCGTGCGCCTCGAAGATATCGAGCCACTCCCTGGTGGTGCGGGCGGCGGTAATCTTTTCCACCATGTCCGACACCTCGCCGTAGTGTTGGACCCTATAAGCGCCGTTGCTCAGGTCCGGGTCCTTGGCCCAATCGGGCTGTCCCAGGGCGGCGCAGAAACGATCCCAGCTCTTGCCCGGCGCCACCACGACCACGTGGGAATCCTTGGTCCGGAAAGCCTGAGAAGGCATGGCCAGGGGATTCCGGGTGCCTAGCCCGTTCGGGACGTGGCCTTGCATGAAGCACATCCCGGCCAGATGGGCCAGCATGGCCAGCGTTGATTCCAACAACGAGGTCTCCACCCGCCGTCCCCGCCCCGTGGCCAGCCGGTCATACAGAGCCCCGAGGACGGCGTACGCCAGAAACATGCCGGTGCACAGGTCCACCAACTGCACCTGGATCTTGGCCGGCGGACCGCCCGGGGGCGAGGTCAGGTGGATAAGGCCGGTCAAGCCCTGGACGATCACCTCGTATCCCGGTTTGTGTTTGTACGGCCCCTCTCGCCCGAAAGCCGTCAGGGAGGCGTAGATGAGGTCCGGTTTGATGGCCTTTACTTGTTCATAACCGAGGCCCAGCCGATCCATGACGCCGGGCCGGAAGTTCTCCATGAAAACGTCCACGCCCGGGAGCAACCGCCGGATCACCTCCACCCCCTCGGGCCGCTTGAGATCCACCACGATGCTTCTCTTGTTGCGGTTGCAGCAGAAAAAATAGGGACTCTCCCCGTTCTGAAAGGGAGGTCCGGCGTAACGTGTGTTGTCCCCGAAATCCGGCGGCTCTACCTTGATGATCTCCGCGCCCAGGTCACCGAGCAGGGCGCTACCGAAAGGGCCCGAGAGGACGTGGGTGAAATCGAGTATCTTGATTCCCTCGAGGGGACCATTCCTCGCCATAACCTTATCCTTTCCTTTTTGCTTTTCTCTCCCGCTATTTTCGGCCCCCCAGGGCGATGCCTCGGGAGAAGTGCTTCTGATTGAGCAGCACGAAGACGATAACGGGAAGAGTGATGAGAACCGAGGCCGCCGCCAGAGGTCCGAAGTCCAGGCTGTTGTCGGCCATAAAGCCATAAACGGTCACGGGGAGCGTGCGCGTCTTGCCGCCCGAGAGGATCAGGGGGAAAATGAAGATGTTCCACGCGAACATGAAGCCCAGGGTGCAGACGGTGATCACGCCCCCCTTGACCAGGGGGAGCACGATGCGCAGGAAAGTCCCCATTCGGGAGCAGCCATCGAGCCAGGCGGCCTCCTCCACCTCCGTCGGTATGTCCTCGAAAAAGCCCAGCATGAGCCAGACCGTGAAGGGAACAAGGTAGGTGAGGTTGGAGAGCACCAGAGCCAGATGGGTGTCGATCAGCCCCAGTTGCTTGAAAAGGATGTACCAGGGCAGAAGGAAGACCACCCAGGGGGTCATCTGGGTGAAGAGGATGCCGAAGGAAAGCCACTTTTGACGATGGCGGGCGATAACGTAGGCCGCGGGCAGGCCGATGAGCAGGGTGGCCCCGAGGGAGAAGAGGGCCACCAGCACGCTGTTCCAGGTGGCCCGGAGGAAGTCACCCTCCAGGAACACCCGCCGGAAGTTCTCCAGGGTGGGGACGAAGACGAACTTGGGGGGCATGGCCTGCGCGGCCTCGGGGCCCTTGAGCGACATGAGGAGCACCCAGAAGAACGGGAAGAGAAAGAAGACGATCGCCGTCGCGCAGACCAGCAGGAAGACGATCCTGCCGGCGATTCCCTTGGCCTGACCTGTCACCGCGTTTGCTCCTCTCGCCCGCTCGGCCGTCCGTGCGGTCTCCCTGAGAACCAACGTTCCACCAAGCTCAGTACCTCCAGCCCCGCTCCCGATAACGGAATACGATCAGGCTGATGGCCAGGATGAGGACCAGGATCACCAGCCCGAGGGCGCAGGCATACCCGTAGTTCAAGGCCTTGAAAGCCTCCCGATAGACCATGAGGTTGAGAGTCTCGGAGGCGCGCATGGGTCCTCCCCCCGAGATGACGAAAATGGGATCGAAGACCCTGAGTTCGTGGATCAGCCTGAGGATGACCACGAGAACGATGTACGGCTGCATCAGCGGCAGCGTGATCTGGAAGAATATCCGGGTCCGGGACGCCCCGTCCATGACCGCCGCCTCGTACGGGTCCTTGGGCAGGTTCCTCAAACCGGCCAGGAGGACCAGCATCATGAAGGGGGTCCAGTGCCAGACCTCCACCAGGATGAGAGACGGCATTACCGTGTAGCGGTCCGAGGCCCAGCCCAGGGGCCCGAGCCCCACCAGTGACAGGAAGTAATTGAGCACCCCCATCATGGGGTTCATCATCATGTTCCAGGTGAGGGACATGGCCACGGGCGTGGCGATGATGGGAAAGAGGAGGAGCATGCGCACCAGCGATTCGCCCCGGAACTCCCGGTTGAGCAGAAGGGCCAACCCGAACCCGATGATAAGCTGCAGGAAGACCGAGGCCAAAGCCAAATACAGGGTGAGCCACACGGCCTTCCAGAAGTGGGCGTCCCGCAGGAACGCCTGGGCGAAATTGGCGAACCAGACGAAGTCGCCTGGGTCCGGGGCCGTCAGCATCCATCGGCTCATGCTGGCGTGGAAGAGTTCGAAGAGCGGGTAGAGGAACAGGCCCACCATGATGAGGACGGCCGGCAAGGGGAAGATAAGGCGCACGTGACGATCCAGAAAGTCGAGCCCCCGACTTGCCGGCGAAGTTCGGTTGCGGTCATATCGGTCCATAATCTGACTCGATGGGGGCCTCATGCCCCCCCTCAAAGGTTCCGTCCTTGACGTAAGGGCCTATATCTTAGGCGCCACTTGAGGCTGCCTCCACGTCGGGAGACGCGCCGGCGAGCGGGCGCCAGCCGGGAAACGGGCGAGGCGGCCAGCCCCATCCAACAGGCCGGTTGCCTCCCTGCCCGGAGGGGTCACGAGGGCGCGGCCCCGGGGGCCGAAGAGGCGGCCGACCCACGGCCGATTCCCCTTTCTCAGCCAACCAACTTTTAGGGAAGCCGGAGATCTATTCGACTATCTCCACCAGCGAGGTCACGTACCCCGTTCCGCCTGGGCCGGAGTCCTCGACCTCAACATAATGGCCGAGCTTCTGGCCTTCTCTCATATCCAGACTGGCCGCGTAAGCACCCTCTTTCGACTCCATGGGGATCGAGTTCCATTGGGAGGCCCGCCAGTCGGAAGTCTTGTTGTATGAATAGAATAGTCTGACCCCTTGGGGGGGACGCTCCGATCTGACCTGGGCGGATACGGACAATTTCGACTCCAGCGCCTCCGTCTTCACCTCGATCTTGGGAATGGGGCGCCCGAGGAAGGTGTGGGCCAGCCACATCCGCCAGGCCGCCAGATGCTTTTTTGAAACCCAGGTGTGCGGCAGGCCGTCCACGGCCAGAAAGGCCTTGTCACCCGTCATTTCCTTCATCATGCTGTTGGGCGTCCCAAGGGCGTAGAACTCGTCGTTGGTGCCCAGGGCCACCAGGTAAGCCGACTTGATCTTGTTGCGCCACATGTACGGGTCGAAGTGAATCACCAACTGCAATCCTATTGGATTATTGAACATCTGGAGCAGGTTCGCCGCCGGCTGGAAACCAGGCCCCATCCTTTTTTTGGCCGGTCCCGCCAGGTAGGGTCCGAATTGGGCGAACTTCATGGCTATCCAGTAAAAGGTGTTGCCTCCGAAGTAGCACGTGGACATGACCCCGGCCACGCGCTCCGGATCCACCCCGGTGGCGACGCAAACCGAGTACCCCCGCTTCGAGCAGCCCAGGAGAACGGCGCGGACGGCGCGAACATCCGGCAGGGAATGGAGCAGCGTGATGGCTCGGAGGTAAGCCTTGATGATGGGATAGTATCCGTACCAGGTGAGGTCTCTCGTCTCGAAGAGCTTCTTCATGGCCTGGCCCATGAGGTCCGATTCGTCCAGGCCGAAGTAGTCCTCGGCGGGTACGGCAAAGATCATGATGGGGATTCCCAAGTCAATCGCCGTCCCTTCGGCGTACTCCGCCTCTGTACTAAGGTCCGTACCCGGAATCTTGCCGCGTTCCGACCCCACCCCGAAAAACTGTCTCTCCGTGCCGATAATGCCGACGTTTCCATGCCCCTGGTATCCTTCCGGGATGTACACCCGCGCGGGGTGCTTCCAGACGGACCCGTGCCAATCCTGGCTGGTGAACGTCAGCTCCATGACCCGGACCTTCTTCCCGGAGCGGGCCTGGCTGTCCACGACTCCATCCTTGACGATGAGCGCGTTAAGACTGGTTTCGTCCAGAATCTCCTTCATGTCGAAGAATTTGGCCGGACCGATGTCCTGGGCGTTCGACCAGCAATAGCCCAGCAGCACCATCATGCCGGCAGTGAGCAGGAGACACGTTTTCCTCATAACCGACCCTCCTCAGTCTAGAAGCTTCCTAATAAACCTGTTCCCGCACCTTCATCGATCTCAATCCGTCCGCTTCATGATCTCTGCCACGTCCTTGACGGCCTGGTCGGCCGCCTTCTTCACGTCGCCCCCCTCATACGCCGTGAAGATGACCTGGTTGAGGTGCTGGCGGGCTTCAACGAAGCCGGCGATGGGTATTTCGAAGTCCACCAGTCCGTTCTCGAAGCCCTGGAGCACAATCCTGGTCAGCTCCGGGAGTTTATCGGCCAGCTTCCATTTGGGGTCCTGCCAGGAGGACTTCCGCGAACTGTGCAGGCCGTTAAGATGCGCCTCCAGCATATGGGCCTTGTCCGTCATGAACTGGATATAGTACCAGGCCGCCTCCTTCTTCTCCGAGTGCGAGCCGATATGGAGGGTGTTGGTGGGCACCATGGTCATGGCGTTCTGAGGTTTGGCCGGCGGGAAGAGGGCATATCCCACCTTACCCACGACCTTGGACTGCTTGGGGTCCTCCAGGACCATCTGGGCGAAGATGGATATCTCCACCGTCATGGCGGCCTTGCCCTGGGCGAAGGCCCCGATGACCTCCTTCCAGCCGATGGTGCTCCCGCCGATGGGGCCGTATTCCTTGAGCAGGCGGCCATAGAACTTCATGGCCTCAACGGCCTCCGGGGAGTTGAAGGCGGGCCTCCTCTTTTCGTCCAACCAGCGCGCTCCGTTGGAGAAGAGGAAATTGGCGAAAGGGGCCGTGTTCTCCGCGTCCATGCGCGCGATCCAGCCGTACACGTCGGTCTTCTTGTCACCATCCGTGTCCAGGGTGAGCTTTTTGGCCGCCGCCTCCATCTCCGGCCAGTTGGTGGGGACCTTCACGCCGTGCTGCTCGAAGAGGTCCCGGCGGTACATGAGCACCATGGTGTTGACGCTGGTGGTTATCCCCATGGTCTGGCCGTCGATGACCGTGAGAATCTTGGGATAGAAGTCCGCGTAGTCATAGTCCGGACTGGTGAGGGCCGGATCCTTGAGATATGCGTCCAGAGGCTCCAGCCAGCCGGCCTTGTGGTATTGGTGGTTGGTCTTCATCATGCCCTGGAATACGTCCAGGTCCTTGTTTTTGGCCGCCAGTTCCATGAGGAGCTTGTTCCGAAGGGGATCTGAGCCGTAGTGCTCGTGGACGACCTTGATCCCCGTAGCCTTTTCGAACTCCTGGATCTGTTTTAGGTTCATGGGGGTGAAGGCGCTCTTGGCCAGGATTACCCGGATGGTCTGACCCTCGTACTTGCGCCAGTTGAACTCGGCGCGGGCCGCCGCGGCCAAGGAAAACATCGCTATCAGCGCGCAGGTAATGGCCGGCGCCAGCCTGAATCCACCTTTAATCGCACCGTTTCTCATGGTCTTCCTCCTTTGACGTTGGGCATGGTTTCCCTGACCCGGACGATCCGGACCCTGTGCAGATCGGGACGGAAATAAGTGCGGACGGACTCCACGGGACTTCCATCGTCATCCAGCAGGAGACGCGTCATGAAGAGGAGAGGCATCCCGTCGGCCACATTCAACAGCCGGGCCACATCACCAATGGCCAATCGGCAGTCGATGGTGTCGTGCACTTCCTTCGCCCGCCGTCCGGTCTCCCGTTCGAGAACCGTGAACAGGTAGATATCCTCCCCTGATCGGAACGATTTCATCACCCGCTCTCCATCCTGGCTCTGAAGGTAGATATCCGCCAGGGCCAGGGGCGTGCCCTTCAGGCTTCTCAGGACCCGGAGCTTGGCGAGTATCTCGCCGTTTTGGAATCCCTGGAATAAAGGATCGGTCGAGTCCGCGGGCACATGCTCGCTGGACAGTATCTCGGTGCGCACGTGCTCGGGAAAGGGGTAATCGGCGGTTATGCCCGCGACCCGCCAGATTTCGCGGGCGTTCTCGAACTCCCGGACCCAGGTTCCTTTGCCCGGCCTCCTCTGGATGTACCCTTCCAGGGCGAGGTTCTCCAGGGCCTTCCTTACCGTGGTGCGGCTGGTGGAGAAGCGGGCGCACAGCTCCTGCTCCGAGGGGATGAGGCCGCCCACGGACCAGGTGCCTTGCAGGATGTAGCTTCGGAAACTATCGGTCAAAGTTCGATGCAGCGTGCCCACGTCGGTGCGATTAATCACGACTTTCTTTAAATGTAATGACATTTGAGACCATACTTCGGACGGCCATGATTGTCAAGCGATTTCTTTAACGAGTAAAAAACCGGGTCGAAGCCTTTTGTTTGGCTCGAATTGTGTTAAGCTGCTTCCAAATTCCGTTCAAGAAAAACCGATTCTTGTTAAAGGCAGGTGGTTATTCGATTTGGGAAGCGCGGGAAACTAACACATCCGGATTTCAAGAGGCCTGACTGTTTCCGGGAAAGGAGTAATTATGGGTCTGCTGTCAAGAATTCTGGGGCTTTCCCAGACCAGGCCGCCGGCCGACGCCGGCTGCTGGCGCTATGATTCGCCACGCCTGGAGATCGCCCTGTCTCGGGCGCCGGAGCTTCAAGCCAACGGCTCGGCCATCAGGATCGAGGGCCGCGGTCTGCCGGTCAGGGTGCTGGTCCTGCGCGGTCCGGACGGAGGGTATCATGCCTTCCGGAACAAATGCACCCATGCCGGCCGCAGATTGGACGTTCCGACCGGCCAGCCTCTGCTGGAATGCTGCAGCGTGGGCCGATCCAGGTTCCAATACGACGGTCAGTGCGTCTCCGGCCCGGCCAAGGGGCCGATCGGGCCGCTGCCGGTCAAGGTTGACGGGGACAGGTTGATTATTGAATTAACCTCCGCCGACCGAAGTTGAAGAGGGCTTGGGAGCGATTTCCCCAGGCAGGGAATCTTCAACGGTCAGAACGTGACTTACATCATGTGGTACGGGTCCACGTCCAGGGAGAGGGACACGGCCTGACCTTTGAGGGTGGGACGGACCTGCTCGAGCCAGTCCCGCAGAAAGGCGTGCAGGGTCTTCACCTTGGGGGAACGCACCAGGATTTGGAAGCGGTGCCTGCCCTTGACCTTGGCCAACGGCGCCGGCGCCGGACCGAGAATATCCAAACCGGGCCTTGGAGAGGTCTGGACCAGCCTCCGGCCCGACTCGGCGGCCGCCCGGGCCAGACTGGCGGTCACGCTCTCTGAATTACCCTGGAACCGGACCAGGGCCAACCGGGTGAAAGGCGGATAACCGGCCGCCAGCCGCTGCTCGATCTCTTGTTGGAAAAAGCCCAGATAATCGTGCTTCCTGGCCAGGAGGAGGGTGTAATGTTCCGGGCTGTAGGTCTGGATTATCACCCGGCCGGGGTCCTGGCCTCGGCCGGTCCGGCCGGCCACCTGGGCCAGGAGTTGAAAACCGCGTTCGGCGGCCCGGAAGTCAGGCAGGTGTAATCCCAGGTCGGCCTCGATGACGCCCACCAGGGTAATATGGGGAAAGTCATGACCTTTGGTCACCATCTGGGTGCCCACCAGCACGTCCAGGGCCTGGTCGCGCAGTCCGGCCAGAATGCGCGTCAGTTCACCCTTGGGTCGGGCCGTGTCCGCGTCCAGACGGCCGACCCTGGCTTCGGGAAAGGCTTTCCGCACCTCGTTCTCCACCCGTTCGGTCCCCCAGCCCAGGTACCTGACCAGTCCGGACCGGCACTCGGGGCATTGTTCCGGGGGCTTCATCTCCAGGCCGCAGTGGTGGCAGCCGAGAATCAGGCCGGGCCGGCCATCGGCCGCCGGCGCTTGGTGTGGGGTCAAGGCTACGCTGCAGTTGAGGCAGCGGACCACGTAACCGCAGTTGAGGCAGAGGGCCAGTCCGGCCAGCCCGCGGCGATTGATGAACAGCAGGGCCTGCCGGCCTTGGGCCAGCGTTTCGGCCAAGGCCGTCTTTAGCATGGGGGTCAAGGCCGTCCGCCGGCGGCCGGAGGCAAACCTGAGGTCCACCACGTCCACCCGGGGGAGATTTCCCGGCCCCGGCCTCTCGGTCAAGGTCAACAGGTGATACCGGCCGGACCTGGCCGCCTGGAAGCTCTCCAGTGAAGGCGTGGCCGAACCGAGGACCACCACCGCCTCGTGCTGCCGGCCCCGGTACAAGGCCAGGTCACGGGCCTGGTACTTGAGTTTGTCTTCCTGCTTGTACGCCCCATCGTGTTCTTCGTCCACGATAATCAGCCCGGGATCGGCCAGGGGCGCGAAGACGGCCGACCGGGCGCCCAGGACCAGCCGCGCCTTCCGGTGGATGATTTTCAGCCATTGATCGTAACGCCGGCCTTCGGACAGCCCGGAATGCAGGATGGCCGCTTCTTCCTGGAAGCGGGCATTCAGGAGACCTTCCAGGGCCGGGGTCAGGGAAATTTCCGGGACCAGGTACAGGACGGTTCGGCCTCGGTCGAGGGCTTGCCTGGCGGCGGCCAGGTACACCTCCGTCTTACCCGAGCCGGTTATGCCGCGCAGGACAAAAGGCGCGAATCTCCCCCGCTCGAGGGCCGCGGTCAGGGCCGAGACGGCCCGGACCTGTTCCTCCGTGAGTTCAGGCGCCCCTCGGGTGAAGGTCAGGGCCCGGCCCAGGTCGTCGCGATAAAGAATCCGGTCCTCGGTCAAGAGGAGCCCCTTGCCGATCAGGCGGGGGATCATCAGGTTCAAGGTCGGGAAGCCGGGGCGAAGGTCGTCCGCGGCCGTCGGGCCTTGCTTGGCCAGGAGATCGAGCAGTTCCCGTTCCCGGCCGCCGAGTCTCACCCGGTCTTTATCCGCCGTCCGGGCCGGGCTGAGCCAGGTCTGGCTCCGCGGTTTGACCCTGTCCCTCGAGAGATGCGTCTCCACGACGGCCCAGCCCAGGCCTTCGAAACGCCGGAGCAAGGACAAGATCTCGCCTTTCTCCCTGGACAGGCGGGCCAGACTCAAACCCCCCGCTCTGACCAGCCGCTTCAGAAAGTCGGCTTCCTTCCCGGTCAGGTTCGGCCGGTCCAAGGCCTCGCGGCCGGCGGCGGTGATCGAGGCCCGGCGCAGGCTTTCCACTTTCAGCCCGGTAGGCAGGGCTTCGGCAATGACCTGACCCAGGGGGTAATGATAGTAACCGGATACGAATCGGAACAGGTCCAGGAGGTCCGCTCCGAAAAAGGGCTCTTCGTCCAAAACCCGGGCGATCTCCTTCAGTTCGGGACCGATCGGGCCTGAGGGTCGCCGGCCCCGACCGGAAGATTCAAGCCGGCCCAGCACGTACCCGGTGACCAGGCGCCGGCCGAATGGCACCAGGACGCGCAGGCCTGGTTTTATCCGGTCATTCAGCCCGGGCGGGATCAGATAATGGAAGGTGCCGTCCACGGGCAGGGCCACGGCCACCTCGGCCAGGCTGAAATCGGACGGCGTCATACTTCTTTCCTCTCCGGCCGCCTCCTTGAAATCCAAGGTCGACGCCGGGTTTTCGAGCGGGCGGCGTCGGTCCGAGAGGCCGGTCGGGACGGTCACAGGCCGAACCGGCCGGCTATGGTCTCCTGCAGCCGGGAAATCACGCCCAAGGCCCGCTTGAGGGCCCGGCGCTGGACGGCGTCCAGGAGTTCGGGACTGAAATAGTCAAAGGAGAACCTGTCCTTGGTCAGACCCTCGACGTAGTTTCTCAGGCGCATCATCAGCAAGTAGTTGAAAGCCTCGGCTGCTTCCCGGGCCAGTTGGTCGTCCAGAGCCCCGCTTTGGCCCAGGGCCAGAAGCCTGTCCCGGGTGTTGGTCAGAGGCAGTCTTTTCTCGAGGGACAGGAGTCGCACCGCGTTCACCAGGGGCAGGAGACCGCGGCGCTTGATATCCAGACGACGGCCGTGTTGGCCCGACTTTTCCACGACGAACTGCCGGAAAACGCCCAGCGGGGGTTTTTCCGACAAGGTGGCCGTGGCCAGCCGGACCAGGAAAGAGCGGTTCTCGAGCAGTTCGCGTCTGACCAGCCGCATGACTTCGATGACCAGGTCTTCCCGGCCGTAGAGGAACCGCCCATCAAAAAACAGGGCGGCCGATTTCAGGACGTCGGGATCGGCGGCCCTGAGCCAGTTCTGAAAATAACCTCGCCAGACCCCCACCGGCTGGCACCAGCGAGGGTTGTTGGCCATATTTCCTTCGCGGCAGCGGGGGAAACCGCACTTTTCCAGGCCGCCGATCACTCGTTCGGCCAGATACAGAAAGTAGGACTGGACCTGGTCCTCCCGGCCGGAAGGCGGATCGGCGTAGATAATGGCGCAGTCGTGATCGGTCCGCAAGACCTGCTCCTTGCGGCCCGCGCTGCCCGAAGCCACCCAAGCCCAGGCCAGTGGCGCCGGACCTCTCCCCTCGGCCTCCATCTCGGTCAGACTAAGCTCGACCAGTCGTCTCATCAGCCGGTCGTTGAGCAGGGTGATCACGTCTTGAATCCTGTCCGCCGGCAGGTTCTGGCGGACTTGGGCCGCGGCCAGGCGATCCACGCCGTACTGCACCAGGCTCAGTTGGTTCAGGGAGGGCGCTGTTTCAATATCCTTGACCACGGACAGGGGGTTGCGGCCGGAGAGCAGCAGCAGGTCATGCTGGGTCACTATCCCCCTCAACCGGCCTGAATCCAGGACCGGGAGATGGTGAACGTTCTTCCGGGTCATGATCATCAAGGCCTCGAAGGCCAAGGCTTCTATCTCCACCGAGATCACCTGGGGGCGCATGATGGCGGCGACCGGATTCTCCGGATCGGCGCCCGGGGAAGCCACCAGGCGGCGCAAGTCCTTGTTCGTAAAGATGCCTATCGGGCGGCCGGACTCGTCCACCACCACCATGGACCCGACCTGTTGCCTGGACATCAAGCCGGCGGCTTGGCGGATGGTCAGGTTGGGGCGGCAGAAGATGGGCGGTCTCTTGAGCAGGTCTTGGACCGGGGTATAATAAAGGGCTTCGATTTCGGTCGGTTCCTGCTGAACCGAGGTCAGGACTTGGGACGCCAACGCCCGGAACTGGGGGAAGCGTTCGACCAACGAGAGGAGGACCTCCCTTTTGACCAGGTAACAGATCGTGTCTTCCTGGGCCGCGGCGTTGTATTCCGGCGGCAGGTTTTGCAGCAGGGAGGCGGAACCCAGGCTGTCGCCCTCGGCCCGCATATCGAGCAGGGTTTCTTGTCGCCCGGTTTTGGAGAAGACCCTGACGGCGCCTTTGTAAATCAGGTAAAGAAAGGCCAGGGGCTTTTCGCCGGCGCGAATGAAAACCTCGCCGCGGGGGAAGAATTCGATCAGCAAGCCGCCGGCCGCTTCGGCCTGGACCTCGACCGGCAGGGTGTTGAAGGGTGGGACGGTCTTAAGAAAGGCCTTGGCCTTGTCCAGAGGGATGTTCAAAATCCGCCACCTGCGGTCAATTCCCGCGTCGAGGCGATAGCCACGGCCGGTCTCGAGCGGAGGCCATCAGGACCGAGGCTCCTGCCCCGGGCTTATTTCCCCAGGACCTCTCTAACCGTATCCCCCAGGGCGCCCAAGTTGTGGATGACGTGCACCCCGGCCGCCTCGAGGGCCGCCACCTTGTCCTTGGCCGTGCCGGACTTGCCGGAGATGATGGCGCCGGCGTGGCCCATTCGGCGTCCCGGAGGCGCGGTTTGACCGGCGATGAAAGCGAAAAGGGGCTTGCCGAAGTGGTCCCGGGCGTATTCGGCCGCGTCTTCCTCGGCCCGGCCGCCGATCTCGCCGATCAGGACCACGGCCCTGGTCTGATCGTCGTTCTTGAATTTCTTAAGGATATCCAGAAAGCTCTGACCGATGATCGGGTCGCCGCCGATACCCACGCAGGTGGACTGGCCCAGGCCGGCCCGGGTGAGTTGGTCCACGACCTCGTAAGTCAAGGTGCCGCTGCGGGAGACCACGCCGATGTGGCCCGGCTGGTGGATGGGACTGGGCATGATCCCCAGCTTGGTCTGGCCCGGCGAGATCACGCCCGGGCAGTTGGGGCCGATGAGCACGGTGTCCCTTTCCTTCAGGAAGTGCCAAGCCCGGGCCATGTCCAGGGCCGGAATCCCTTCGGTGATGCAGACCACCAAACCCAGTCCCGCGGCCGAAGCTTCCATGATCGCGTCCGCGGCCTGGGCGGGCGGGACGAAGATCACGCTGGCGTCCGCTCCAGTGGCGGTCTTGGCCAGCTTGACCGTGTCAAACACCGGCACGCCCAACACGCTCTGGCCGCCCTTGCCCGGCGTCGTGCCGGCCACGATTTTAGCGCCGTACTCCAGCATCCTTGCCGTGTGAAACTTGCCTTCCGACCCGGTTATACCTTGAACCAACACTTTTGTATTCTTGTCCACCAGGATGCTCATTTCAATTCCTCACCACGGCGGCCACTTTTTCGGCCGCGTCTTTCAAGTCATGGGCCACGCTGAACTTGAGTCCGGAATCATTGAGCAACCGCCGGCCCTCCTCCACGTTGGTGCCTTCCAGGCGAATAATGATCGGCACTTTGACGTTGACCTGGGTGGCGGCTTCAATCACGCCCTTGGCCAGGACGTCGCAGCGCAGGATGCCGCCGAAGATGTTTATCAGAATGGCCTTGACCCTCGGATCGGCCAGTATGATCTTGAAGCCGTTGGTGATCATGGTCGCGCTGGCCCCGCCGCCCACGTCCAGGAAATTGGCCGGTTCGGCCCCGGCCTGCTTGATCAAATCCATGGTGGCCATGGCCAGGCCCGCGCCGTTGACCATGGCCCCGATGTCACCGTCCAGGCGGATGTAGTTCAAGCCCTGCCGGGTGGCCTCCAGTTCCAGAGGGTCCACCTCGTCTGGGTCTTCCAGGGCCTTGATCTCGGGATGCCGGAACAGGGCGCTGTCGTCGAAATTGATCTTGGCGTCCAGGGCCAGGAGCCGGTCGTCGCCGGTCAGCACCAGCGGGTTGATTTCGACCAGGGAGGCATCCAACTCGGTGAAGAGACGATAAAGCCCGGCCATGATCTCGGCGCCGGCCCGGAGCAGGGCGCCGGAAAGTCCGAGATTGACGGCCAGATCGCGGCTCTGGAAAGGCAGCAGGCCCAACCGCGGGTCCACGGCCTCCTTGAAAATGAGCTCCGGAGTCTTCTCCGCGACTTCTTCGATGTCCATGCCGCCGGCCGGGCTGACCATCAGGACCGGCTTGGCTAACCGGCGGTCCAAGGTCAAACCGGCGTAAAATTCCTTCTTGACGGTTTGGCCTTCTTCCACCAACACGCGGCGGACGATCTGTCCTTGCGGCCCGGTCTGCGGAGTGATCAGACGCAGGCCCAGCAGTGTTTCCGCCGCGGTCCGCGCCTCGGCCGGGCTGGACACCACCTTGATCCCGCCGCCCTTGCCTCGCCCGCCGGCGTGAATCTGGGCCTTGACCGCCAGGGGGCCGGCTTTGAGTTTCCCGGCCTCGACTTCGGCTTTTTCAGGAGTATCGGCTTTTCCACCGGCCGGCACCGGCAGGCCGTACCGGCTGAACAGGTCCTTGGCTTGGAATTCGTGAATCTTCATCGGGTCACCCGCCTTCGCGATGTTCTCTGGTCTACAGGGATTTTTTTTATATCCAAGGACGTCAGGCGGGGCAAGGCTTTTTTTGGTGTCCGGACCGGGACCGCCTTTGGTATAAAGGGTTCGTTTTTTCATTCCGGCCTGGAGGCGGCCCAAGACCCAGGGTCCGGCGGCGACGCCGGGCCAGGTCGTCTTAATCCGGAGCAAGAATCGCGGAAAGGATCGGGAGCGTCATGAAAACCGACTTCGGGCCAGTAAGGCTGATACCAGGTTCCAAATCCGGCCGTTATCCTTTTTGCCATTCGATCTACCTCGAGGCTTCGACCCGGGTGCTTATTGATCCGGCTTCGGACCCGGAACGGCTGGCCGAACTCGGACGAAAGCCCGGGGTTGACGCCGTCTGGCTGTCCCATTATCACGAGGACCATATGATGTTTCTGAACCTGTTCGAGGACCGGCCCATCTGGATCGCCGAACCCGACTCTCCGCCGTTGACCGGCCTGGGGACGTTTCTCGATTACTACGGCATCAACAACCCCCGGTTGAGGGACTTCTTCGCGGAAATGCTGGTCCAGCAGTTCAATTACCGCCCGCGGCGTCCCGCCCGCTTTTTCCAGGGAGAGGAGATCATTGACCTGGGCGGATTGACCGTGGAAGTGATACCTACCCCCGGCCATACCCCCGGCCACTGTTCTTTCTATTTTCGCGAGCCGGAGACCCTCTTTCTGGGCGACTATGACCTGACCTCCTTCGGCCCCTGGTACGGCGACGCCTATTCGAGCCTGGAAGACACCATTAATTCGGTGGAGCGATTGCGCCGGATTCCAGCCCGAACCTGGTTGGCTTCCCATGAGCAGGGCGTGTTCGAGACCGAGCCGGGCGAGGCCTGGGACAAATATCTGGGCGTCATCAAATACCGGGAGGACAGGTTGCTCGACCTGCTGAAAGAGCCAAGGAACATGGAACAGATAGTGGAGGCCAGGATCGTTTATGGAAAGATAAAGGAGCCCAAGGAGTTCTTCGATATCGGAGAAGAAGGCCACATGGCCAAACATCTGGAGCGGCTGTTGAATCTGGGTCTGGTGGTTAGGGAAGGGGATTGTTATTGGCGGAGGTAGGACTCTTGGGTCACGATGGGCGGAAAAAGAACGCTTCACTCAGGCTTTGTTTCTTGGGGCGGTTGGGATGGCGGACTTGGGAGCGGCCGAGGACGGAGCCGCCGCCTTGGATTTGGGAAACCGCCGGACGTCCACGTACTGGAACTTGCCGGCCAGCTCCCGCGCCAGGGCCGGCAAGGTCTCGCGGGCGAAAAAGTCCGGTTGCTCGAAATAGGCTTCGGGCGGGAGGAGTAAGGCCTGTCCCAGGAAAAAGGAAGCCTGGTTCTGATCTCCCCGCTGGCTGATAGCCAGCAGGGCCGACTGGGCCAGTTTATGGAAGCGGACCAGCGGCGTCGGCGCGGGATGATCGGTGACATACTTCAAATAGGAGTTGACGATCTTCAGGCCGGCCTGAAAAGCCGGGTTGGGGTTTTGGGACAGAGTCGGCTTGATCTGCTCCAGATACTTCACGACCAGACCGTCGCCGTGAAATTCGGGCTTGGCGATGAAGCGCGGGGCCTGCCTGGCCAGGGCCAGAAACAGTTTCAAGGCTTCCGTATTTTTATTTTCGGCGATCAAGCCGACCAAGCGGTCCCGGGCCTGGTAGAGCTTGATCAAGTCAGGCGGGGGTTGAATTTTCTTGGCTTGGGTCACGACCATCCGTAAGGCTTTCATCAGCCTTATGACCACCGCCGCGAGCTGAGGGGAAAGGCTGTCGTAAAACTCTTTTTCCCGGGCGATGTACGGGTCGGTGTACAGGCACCGGGCCCCGTAGCCCGCGGCGGCCAACGTATTCTTCTTGGATGAATGAGCCACGGCCAGGTTCCAGTAGACCGAACCCTGGTTGTGCGGCCTGTACTTGAGCAGGCGATCGTAGACTCCGATGGCCTCATCCATCAGGCCCATGTTTCTGAGCCGGATGCCCAGGTAGTTGATTTCCGTGCAGACCTCCGTGAACCGCTCCTTGTCTTCCAGGGCCTGGAAATAATATTTCCGAGCCTGGGCGATGTCCCGTTCTTCCAGGGCCAGCAGACCCAAGGACAGGAGTTGACCGGTGGCCAGTTGGTCCAACGGCGTCTGGTCCAGACCGGCCGTGGATTTCTGGACCACGCCCATCAAGGCCTTGACGGCGGGATGCTTCGGCCCTAAGAAAGCGGCCGGATTCCATTTCAGAATCTCCTGACCGACCGCGGCCGTCGGCTCGAAGCGCGGGTCGCCTTGGTAACGGCTTTCCATCTCCACGGCCTTGCCATGCGACTGCTCGAAGTTGGCTACGGCGTCGTCGAGCAGTTCCTTGATTTCCTTGCTATTCGGGTCGGCCCCGGAGGCGATCATTTCCTTGGCCTGGGTCAGCCGCAGGTTGCCGATTTCCCTGTTCGGCGCCGGTGCTTCCTGGAATAGGTCCGCCGCCTGTCCGAAACGGTGCAAGGCCCGGCCGTATTCGCGCCGGCGGGTGTAGAGACGGCCGCTCTCGAGGTAGGCTTCGATGTCCTTGGGGAAAACTTCGATGGCCTGGCGCAACAGGTTGATGGCCGAGTCATAATCGCCTGAGTTCTTTCGTTCCTGGGCCTGGGCCGTCAACTGGTCGTACTTCTTCTTGCGCTCGGTCAGTTCCTTTTCCGACAGCTTTTCGTCGGCCAGGGCCACCAGTTCTTCCCTGTCCCGGAAGTACTGGCCAAGATAAAGGCTCGTTTCCCGGAAATGGGTTTCGTAGTTATCCCTGAGCTGCTGCTCTTTCCTGGTCCCGGTCAGGTGCCGGGTGGGGGGCAGGGCCGACAGGAAAAAGGCCGCCGGCACCCGGAACTTGAAGAGCACCTCGATGAGCTTGTCCCGCAGGTAGTCGCCCACCTCGATCAGAGGCACTGTTTTAGACAGAAGTTTGAGCGGTTCGGATGAACGCTTGGCCAGATGGGTCTTCAGGTCCAGATACAAGGAATGAATCTGTTCGAAAACAGGGTCAACGTCGTTCTTGCGGCCGGCCGGCAAAGGTTTGGGCGGGAGGTTGATAAGCACCAGTTCGGCGTCACCGGCGATGGCGGGCGCCAGGCGGCCCAAGGCCTCGAAATAGTTACGCGGCGTGGCCTGGTCGGTCACGTTCTGGAAACCGAGCTGTTTCAAGGTCTCGGCCACGTGTTGCTTCATGAACGGATCGAAAATGAACAAGGCTATCCTGGTCTCGCTGAAAGGGGTGAAATCCATCGGGGAGGCATCCATCTGACCGGTCGTCAATCTGGTTATTATTCTGGGTTCTTGCCTCAGTTTATGTATTATAATCGTCCCGTCGAATAATGTCAGTTTTTTCCGGCCGTCCGCCGGAGAAGAGATTTCAAGTGAGCGATCATGCGCTTCGACCCCTGGGAATTGCGCCATATCAGCCTCAAATGGAAACTGCTCATTCCCTTTCTTTTGCTGCCCGTGGTCCTGACCATCTTCAATATCGCCTGGGGTATATACAGCCAGCACCAGATCCTGGTCACGCAGGAAGAATACCGCATGCGGGACAACTTCCGGCACCTCGAACACCGAATAAAAAGCCGCCTGAATTTTTCCGGCGCCATGGCCTCGCTGGTCGCGGCCAGCCCGGCCGCGCAGAAAGCCCTGGCGGAAAAAGACCGGGACGAATTGATCAGAGAGTATCGACCCCTTTTTGACGATCTCAGGACCAGGGTTGGTATAAAACAGCTTCATTTCCATCTGTATCCGCCGCGGAGTTTTCTGCGGCTGCACCGCCTGGAAGAACACGGCGACGATCTCGGATACCGGGAAACGATCAGGAAAGCCTGTGAGACCGGCGGCGTGGTCACCGGGCTGGAGATAGGACTGACCGGCTTCGGACTGAGGGGCGTGGCCCCGATTTTTTATCAAGGCCGCCTGGTGGGCAGCGTGGAATTCGGGTCCAGTCTCGAACAACCTTTTCTGTATCAATTCAAGGAAGACTTCGGTTTGGACCTGACCATATATGTGCCGGCTCCGGACGCGCCGCGCGGCTTCAATGTCCTGGCCACCACCTCGGGAGCGAGGACCTTTCCGGCTCCCGAGACCTACGGGCAGGTTCTGGAACAAGGCCGGACCGTCTTTCTGACCTTTCAGGCTGGAAATGACCGGCTGGCCGTTCTGGCCGGGCCGGTCTTCGATTTCAAGGGACGGGCCGTGGCCGTGATCGAAATCACCGTCAACCGGGCGGTCACGCTGGGTTTGATCCAGCGGCACATCCTCTGGCTGGTCACTTTCGGTCTGGTTTTACTGGTTCTGGCCCTGATATTCGTCTGGCGGATATCCACCCTTTTCCTGGCGCCCATTGGCACCCTCATAAGCCAGGCCGGTAAAATCGCCGATGGGGAACGGGTCGGCCAATTGGAAGTCAAGGTGCGCGATGAATTCGGGGTTTTGGCCCAAGCCTTGAACCGCATGTTGGCCAGCCTGGAAGCTTCGCGCGAACGCTTGCGGAACCAGGCCCACGAACTGGAAATCCGCGTTCAGCAGCGGACCGGGGAACTGGTGCAATCCGAGGAAAAGTTCCGGACCCTGGTGGAAAACATACCCTTGGTCGTATACCGGTTGGAAAGAGACCTGATAAGGTCTTTCGTGAGCAACCATATCGAAAGACTGACCGGGTGGCCGCCGGAGGACGTGGTGGGCGGCCCGGCGGTCTGGTCCAGCCTGATTCATCCCCGGGATCGGAATCGGGTGGTCGAAGCCAAGAGGCGGGCCCTCGAGACCGGCGAGGTTTTCGAGATGGAGTATTGCCTGCAAGACCGCCAGGGTCAGGAAGTGGACGTGCTGGATCACGCCGAACCCGTCGTCGATGAATCCGGTCGATTACTGTTCCTGGAAGGCTATATGCTGGACGTGCGCGAAAGCCGGCGGCTCCGCGAACAAGCCATCAAATCCGAGGAACTGAAAACCTTGAGCGAAATATCGTCCCGCCTGGCCCACGAGTTCCGCAATCCGTTGTCCGTGGTGGGCCTCAGCGCCCGGCGTCTGGCCAAGGTCACGCCCATCACCGATTCCCGTTCGCTGTACGTGGAATTCATCCTCGAGGCGATCAGCCGCCTGGAACAGATCATCAACATGATCCAGTCCTATATCCAGCCCATGGGGCTGAGCCTGAAGCTCATCGAGATCGATTCCTTTTTCCGGGATTTGGCTCGGCGAGGCCGGTCCTTCCTATCCGAGAAAGAGGCCCGGCTGGTTCTGGATTTTTCGGACGGCCTGCCCTGGTTGAATCTGGACCCCGACCTTATGGGCCGCGCCGTCCTGAATCTCATGAAGAACGCCGCCTTTCAGATTCCTCCCCGCGGCACCATCACTTTCCGCGTCGCCCCCAACCACAAGACGGTCGAGATCAAGCTCATATACCCGGCCGGTTATCTGCCGGACGACCAACTCCGCCATTTCTTCTATCCCTTCACCACCGAGGAAGCCGACTCGTCCCTGGTCGATCTGCCGCTGGTGCCGGTGATAATTCATAAACATAGAGGCATCATCAACGTGGTCCGGGAAGGGGAGGACCTGGTGGCCGTGTCCATCATCCTGCCCATAGGCGAAGCCGACCGGAAAACGACGGGAGAGAGAGCCGACTAGAGCCACCCGGCCGGTCAAAGGAGGCCCAAGCCGTGTCAGCCCAGGACAAGGACCTCGTTTTCGGGGCCAATTATCTGAGGTTCATGATTTGGCTGTTTCTCCCCTGCCTGCTGTTGGCCACCCTCCTGATCATGATCTGGCGCACGGACGGCCAGATAAGCGGGCAATGGGGCGAACTGGTCCTGTCCGCCTTTATCGCTCTGATTCCGGCTTTGATTCTGGATGCCTTGGCCAGTTTTCTGGCGGTGATCCTGTTCCACCAGAGCGTGGGCGCGTTGATAGACGTCTTCCACGGCCGCCGGTCCTGGCGGTCCGTCCGCGAACAGCTCGAGGCGGACGTCAGCGTCATCAAACAAAGCGTCAGGCAGGGAGATTATGTCCAGGCGCTCACCCTGGCCAACCAAATCCTCGAGAAAGACCCGGATCACCCCGAAGTCCTGGCGCTCAAGGCCCAGATACTATGGCAGGGCTTTCGACGGTCCCGTGACGCCTGGCTGACCCTGCGCCGGATCATGGAAAAGGTCCCCGAGGGCGATCCGGTCCGCCGCTGGGCCGCGGATTATTACCAGGAAGTGACCGGCAACCTGGAGGAAGAAGAACCCCTCCCGCGGCCGGGTACGACCCCAAAACCGGAAGCGGATCATGAGCCATGATTCTGACTCCCTGAGCCTGTTTCACCCTCTGGTAGGTCAATGGTTCCAGGCCAGGCTGGGCCGGCCCACCGAGGCCCAGGCCGAGTCCTGGCCCAAGATTGCCGCGGGCGAGCACCTGCTCATCGTCGCGCCGACCGGCAGCGGCAAGACCCTGGCCGCCTTTCTCTGGGCCGTCAACCAATTGATAACCCAGGTCTGGCCTTCCGGCCGGACCGGCGTCCTTTATGTTTCACCCCTCAAGGCCCTGAACAACGACGTCCAGCGCAACCTGATCGGCCCCCTGGCCGAGTTGCGGAAGGTCTTCTCCGAATCCGGTCATTCCTTCCCGGACATCAAGGTTCTGACCCGCAGCGGCGACACGCCGGCCTCCGATCGGCGCCGGATGCTGCGCCATCCCCCGGAAATCCTGATCACCACGCCGGAAAGTCTCAATCTGCTTCTAAGTTCGAACGGCGGCCGCGGCGTCTTGACCGGCCTGAAGGCCGTTATCCTGGATGAAGTCCACGCCGTGGCCGGCAACAAGCGCGGCGTTCACCTGATCACGGCCGTCGAGCGGCTGGTCGCTCTATCGGGCGAGTTTCAGCGGCTGGCCCTGTCGGCCACGGTCCGGCCGGTCGAGGCCATGGCCGAATTCATCGGCGGCTTTCGCCTGGAAGGCCCGGCGGCCGCCCCCCGCTACACCCCGCGGCCGGTGGCCCTGGTCCGGTCCGAGGAGGCCCGACGCTATGAACTCCGGGTCAGGTTCCCCCAGGAGGCCCGGGCCGACCAACCGCGCGATTCGATCTGGGAACCGCTGACGGACGAGTTCAAGAAGGTCATCGGCGGCAACCGTTCCACCCTCTTCTTCACCAACAGCCGGCGCCTCTGCGAGAAGATCACCCACCTGGTCAACGGCGGCGAAGACCGGCTGCTGGCCTACGCCCATCACGGCTCCCTGTCCCGGGAGATCAGGACCGAGGTGGAAGCCCGGCTGAAAAGCGGCGAACTCAAGGCCATCGTGGCCACCAATTCCTTGGAACTGGGCCTAGACGTCGGCGTCCTGGACGAGGTGGTTCTGGTGCAGACGCCGCCCACGATCTCTTCGACCGTGCAGCGGCTGGGCCGGTCAGGTCATGAGGTGGGCCGGGTCAGCCGCGGCGTCATATTCCCCACCCACGATCAGGACCTTCTGGAAGCCGCGGTCCTGGCCGCCGGCGTGGTGGATCACGACCTGGAGGAGTTGCGGCCGGTGGCCGGCTGTCTGGACGTCCTGGCCCAGATCATCGTTTCCATGGCCGGCCAGCGGACCTGGCCCTTGGATGAACTGTTCGCCCGGCTGCGGACCGGCCACCCCTATCGCCGGCTCAGTCGCGAACAGTTCGATCTGGTCATAAACATGCTGGCGGGAAGATACGCGGACACCCGCCTGCGGGAACTCAAACCCCGGCTTTCCCTGGACCGGCTCTCGGGAACGGTCAAGGCCCGGAAAGGCGCGATGCTGGACCTTTATACCTCGGGCGGCGTGATTCCGGACCGGGGCTATTTTCACCTGCGGCGCGAGGACACCGGCGCCCTGATCGGCGAATTGGACGAGGAGTTCGTCTGGGAAGACGCCCGCGTGGGCCTGGTTTTCACCCTGGGCGCCCAGAACTGGAAGATCACCCGCCTGACCCACAACGACGTTTTTGTCCTGCCCGGACCTAGTCAAATCCTGGCCGCGCCCTTCTGGAAGGGCGAAGAAAGGGCCAGGGATTTCCACCTTTCGGAAAAGATCGGCCTGTTTCTGGAAACGGCCGACGAAAGAATCAACGACCCGGAATTCGCCGATCGGTTGAAGAAAGACTATTTTCTGGATGAGTCCGCGGCCGCCCGGCTGCTCGATTTCCTCCGGCGGCAGAAGGAGGCCACGCTCCGACCCCTGCCTCACCGCCGGCATTTGTTGATCGAGCGGGTAAGCTCCGGGCCGGGCGGATATCCGGGGCATCAGATAATCCTGCACGCCGTCTGGGGCCTGCGGGTTCTGAGGCCGTTGGCCCTGGCCCTGGAAGCGGGCTGGGAAGAACGTTTCGGACAAGGCCTGGAAGTGTATACCGGCAACGACTGCCTGTCGCTCGTCCTGCCCAGGGAAGTCGGCGGCGCGGAACTGCTGTCCTTGGTCACCCCGGCCAACTTGGAACCGCTTCTCAGGAAAAAAATGGAAGGCTCGGGCTTTTTCGGCGCCAGGTTCCGCGAATGCGCCGGCCGGGCCTTGCTTTTACCCCGGGGCCGGCTCAACCGGCGCATGCCGTTATGGATGACCCGGCTCAGGGCCCAAAAGCTCCTCCAGGCGGTTCAGCGCTACGATGACTTCCCCATCCTGCTGGAAACCTGGCGCACCTGCCTGCGGGACGAATTCCAACTGGACTGTCTGATCCGTGTTCTGAGCGAACTCGAAACCGGCGCCATTACCTGGTCTGAATGTTGGACCACCGGGCCCAGCCCCATGGCCAGGAGCCTGTCCTGGCGGCAGATCAGCGAGTACATGTACCGGGACGACCAGCCCGCCGGGGCATCGAGTTCCAGGCTTCGCGGCGGCCTGCTGCGGGAAGTGGTCTTTTCGCCGGAACTCAGGCCGGCCGTAAGCCGGGACATAGTCCGAAGGTTCGAGGAAAAACGCCGGCGGCTCGTTCCGGGTTACGCCCCGAACTCGGCCGAAGAACTTCTGGATTGGGTGAAGGAGAGACTGGCCGTTCCAGCGGACGAATGGGAGGCTCTGCTGGCGGCCATGCGCCAGGATCACGGGCTGTCGGCCGAAGCTGCCTTGGGTCCGATCGGCGATCGAGTGGTCCGGTTCACGCCGCCTCGGGCGGCCGGAGCGTTGGTGGCCGCTCTCGAGAGATGGCCGATCCTGGCCGGCGTCTTTTATGATCGAGACGGCGACCTGGCCGTCGAGACGCTCTCGGGCCGGCCGATAACGGAGGCCAATAATTACAACGGCGCGGCGGTTGAAACCATCCCGGCCGATTTGATCGCCGAGTGGCTCCAATTCTACGGACCGGTGACGGCCGATTTTATAGCCGGTACGCTGGGCTTGGACGAAGAGATGGCGTCGACCGCTCTGGCCGACCTGATCGAGGACGAAAAGCTGATCTCCGGCCGATTGACCAGGGCAGGCGGGACGGAAGAACTCTGCGACGCCGAGAATTTCGAAATCCTGCTCCGCCTGGCGCGTTCGGAAAGCGCTCCGGTCGTCGAGGCCCGTCCTCTCCAGGAACTCCAGCTCTTCCTGGCCGCCCACCAGGGCCTGACCCGGCCCGAAACCGGACCCGAGGGTCTGTACGCCCGCCTGGAGCAGCTTGCCGGTCTGAACCTGCCGGCCGGATTATGGGAGTCGGAAATCCTGCCGGCCAGGCTCGACCAGTATCAGACCTCGTGGCTGGATACGCTCATGCAAGAGACGGATTTGCGATGGATAGGCGGCGAGAACAAGAGAATAGCCTTTGTTTTCGAGCCTGACCTGGACCTGCTGGTCGAGGAAAAAACCAACCGCGGCCGGACCGAGGCCAACGGAGTGGAGCCTGATAATGAACCATCCGGGGCCGATGAACGGCTGGCCGATCTCTTGCCCGATCCGGCCGGCCGCTACGATTACATAACCCTTTTGAGAAAAAGCGGCGGCGAATCCGGTTCTCTTTACGACAGACTGTGGGCCGCGGTCTGGCGGGGCTCGATAACCAATGACACTTTCATGGCGCTGCGCCGGGGCCTGGAAAGCCGGTTCCAGGCGCCGGGCGTGACCGCTTTGACCTCGACCGGCCGAGGCCGTCACGGCCGGCCAAGACTAAGGTCCGGTTACGCCAGATGGAAAAGCGCCCAGCCTTCGGCGGGCAACTGGTTCCGCCTGCCCTGGCCGGATATCTCCGAGGATGCCCTTGAACTGGAAGAGCGAAACAAAGACCGGGTCCGGCTCCTGCTGGATCGCTACGGCCTGGTGTTCAAGGAACTCCTGGCCAGAGAAGCGCCGGAACGGCAATGGTCCTCTCTCTTCCGGTCCCTCCGGCTCATGGAGCTTTCCGGAGAAGTCCTGGCCGGATCGTTCTTTCATGGCCTGCCGGGACTCCAATTCATGTCGCCCCAGGCCTTCAACCTGTGGCAAAGGCGCCTGCCGGACGAGGCCATGTTCTGGCTCAACGCGGCCGATCCGGTTTCCCTGTGCGGGCTGGGGATCGAGGCCTTGAAAGGGGCTTTGCCCAAACGGCTGGATTCGACCCACCTGGTCTATCACGGCGCCAGGCTGGTCATGGTCTCGGAGCGACAAGGCCGATCGCTGACCTTGTACGTTCCGGCCGATGACTCCAACCTGCCGGCTTATTACCGCCCTCTCCGGCACCTCTTGTCCCGCCAGTTTCAGCCCTTACGGCGGATCAAGATCGAGACCATCAATGGCCAGCCGGCCGGCCGCGGCCCGTACCTCGAGTCGTTGCGCGCCTGTTTCGAGGTGGTCCTGGACTATAAAAGCCTGGTCCTGTTCCCTCGCCGGAGCCGGTAGCCCGATCTTCAGAAAAAACCACCGTTGTTCAGAATAGATTTCCCCGGCTCATACTGCTGTACCCGTCCCGTTCATAGTGTTAGTGGCGCCTCCGATCCTGGCCATGCGCTCGCGGGCTTCGAGCGGCGTTTTTCACCAACTCTTTTGGAGAAGAGCCAAAAATATATTTTTCCGATTCAGCTTCCGGTGAGAATTGGGGTAGCCCCGTTAAACGGGTTATCGATACCTTTCCTTGATGAATGACAGAGATTCATCGATGGCGGTCAAAGCAAGATTCAGGTCTTCTTCCGTGTGGCGATAACAGATATAGGCATGATGATAGGGGGAGAAGAAGAATCCTCGACGTATCATCTGGGTGTAAAAATCTTTTCGTTTGCCCTTATAGGCTCCTGTTTCATCATGATTAAAGGTAATGTAGAACATGGGAGCAATACCGGTGAGTTTGGCGCCCACGTCATGTTTTTCCAGGATGGCCTGAATTTTCTCCATGAACCATTCGCCTTTTTTCCATATGTCCGCCAGAACGTTATCCCGTTGCAGGATTTCAATGGTCTTCAACGCCGCGACAAAGGCCTCGCTGTTGGGGAAAAAGGTGGAAGAAATAAAAAGTTTTTCAGCGGCGGTCATCATGATGTCCCTTTTACCGGCGACGACCGAAATCGGATACCCGTTGGCAATGGCTTTTCCCAGAACCGAGATGTCTGGATATACATTGTAAAGCTTCTGGGCGCCGCCGAGAGACAATCTGAAGCCTGTCCGGATTTCATCGTAGATCAGAAGGGCGCCGTATTTATCCGCCAGGTCTCGAACCGTTTCGAGGAATCCGGGCCGTGGAATCCGCATTTCCTGGTGATTGGGGTGGCCGAAGGGTGTCATGATAATGGCGGCTGTTTCAGAGCCATGCTCGGCCATCAACTTTTCAATTTGCTCCGGATCATTGTACCTGAATTCATGCACATCTTCGTAAAATTTTTGCGGAATCCCGCCTTTCATTTCCACACACCAGTCATGCCAGCCATGGTAACCGCAACGCATGACCTTAAGCCTGTTGGTGTAAGCCCTGGCGATTCGTATGCTGGCCGTCGTGGCGTCCGATCCGGTCTTTAAAAAAATACTCATTTCCGCGGAAGGGACCAGTTCAGAGATCTTTTTGGCCAGTTCATTCTGATATTTCTGGGTGAGTGTGAAGCAGAAACCTTTTTCACTTATTTGCTTGTAGACGGCTTCATCCACTTCCTTTTCACGATAACCGAGGATTATGGGACCATATCCGCACAAAAAATCAATAAATTCATTGCCATCCACATCAATAAGCCGGCAGCCTTTACCGCGGTCAATAAAAATGGGGTATTCTCCGGCAATGAAATCGGTGGGCTTTCTTGCGCCTAGAACCCCGCCGGGTATCAGGTTGGTCGCTTCTTCAAAAAGTTCTCGGCTTTTTATTATATTGAGCTTTCCTGCTTCTTTCATTTGTTTCTCCTTGATTCTCCCGAATTATGAGGAAGTGACCTCTAATCATCGCCTCTTTGGCCTCTGAGGCGGCCGAATCTATCCGGTACAAACATGGAAGCAGTTTTTTCCGTCTCATGGATTTTTGCCCCTCTGGCGATGAACGCGTCGAGAAACTTATCCGGGTCAATACAGCCCTCGGGGGCCACAACCCCCGTTTCACTCACATCCCCGGCGTCCATCATCAACGCGGCAATGGCAGCGGGAAGCCCGGTTCCAGGCGCCATTCTACCCACCATATCAGCGGTGTAGGTTACCTCACTGCCACGCCTTTTACCCTTAACGATGACCTTGAGACCGGAAGATTGAGGGCCCTTATCCCTGCCCTCGGGAATCTTTTCCCAGAGCTTCAAAGTAAGATCATAGGGTGTCACCTGGACACCTTTGACCTCAATGGGTTCCAGGCTTAAAAAGCCGCTGTCCTTCTGCTCTTTAATCAACTCATCCACCCACAGTGGGATCAGGGCGCCTTTTATGATCACATTCTTTACCCCTTTAATGTATTTGGGGATCGTCAGCGGCTGGGGATGGCCCACGTAACGGACGTGGCAAGTCCCCAGGGGCTCGAGAAATTGTTCGGCCACGACTTCGGTTCCCCCTTCCACATGCACCAGTTTCCCGTCGATATACTGGGGGATTTTTCCCAGGGTCATATGAAGGCTGTGGTCCCAGGCTGCTCCAGAAAGCTCGGCGATGCTGACCACCCAGTAAAGATAAATATCATCCACCTCATCGAGCCGATCCGCGTACCATTTGACCAGAACATTATTCGTGCCCGGGTCGGATCCCATACCGGTGAGGACGGTAATGCCGGCCTCTTTCGCCAATCGATCGATCTCCGAATTAAAGAGAATTTCGGTGCCCTCGTAATCGTCACAGATGTCTATATAATTCACCTTGGCTGCCACCGCCGCCCTGGCCACCGGTACCGCCGTCTTGTAAAAAGGGCCGGCCGTATTGATAACGACGCTGACGTCGCGGAAGGCGGCGACCATGGCCGCATGATCCTGAACATCCATCTTGATCAGGGTTGTCTTCTTACTCTCCCGCAATTTCGCGGACAGCCTTTCCGGGTCTGGATACAGGTCCGCCAGGATCACGCTCTCAACCCGGTTCTGTTTTATCAGATCTCTTGCCACACCCTGACCCATGCCGCCGAAGCCACCGATGATCAATGCTCGCATCTTCTATCTCCCCATACTGACCTGAAATGGTTGCCCAACCGATTTGTAGCGAAAAACGATTGGCTATGATTGGTTTTTTTGTCCAAGGTCGATAGCGTTCGTCCTAACCGGGGGTCTTGGATCCATCCGTAAAAGGGCGATTTCTCGCCCATTTCTCCGAAAATCTTACGTTTCCCCCATTTTCGGACATGGTAATCCACCGATATACCCAAGGTCAAGCCGAAATCCTCCCGGTCAGCCAGGCCCAAACACCGCTTGGTAGTGATGCCGTAACGGGAAGGCCGAGGCCACATGCACCCACCAATATCGGTTGTGGCAGGAGACGCGGGAGGCGACCTTGACCACTTGAAATGACCGTTACACTCGGAACCCTCCTGCTTTTGGAGAAATCCAAGAAGCTTCTGGCCGAAATTCCAGATGAGGTTTTGACGGCCACACCGAATTTTATAGGCTTTCGGTCGAGCACAAGCTATTATGGCTGGCGCAGGTTTCCCACTTTTTCATGAATGCTGGCGGACGGAACGTCTGGTTTATACTTGAAACTGAACAGCCTGACCAAAGGATATCCCTTTGAAGCGACTCTTGAGTTGGCCTAGGTGTTTCATGCCTGGTCGCGGCGGAACGGGTGAAGGGCTGGAACTGAAAGCCGCACTGGAAGAACGAACCGTACGGCCTTGCCGGAGATCATGCCGGAAAGCAGAAAAAATCAGTACAATTACTGGTGATTCTTGGCTCTAGACGAGGAAATTGAGGTTATGACCAGAAATGAGCCGCGCCGGGAAGTGGCGGTCTTCTTCACCGGCGGAACCATCACCATGCGTCCCCAGCCCGAAGAGCCGGGGATAGCGCCCAGCAGTGACTTCGACCAGCTTTTCGACGAACTGGGTCTGGAACTGGCTGGGGTCGGACTGAGGCCGGTTTTCTGGAGCAATCGGCCCAGCCCGCATATGACCCCGGAGCTCATGTTCCGCCTGGCCCAGGAGATAGATGACGCCCTGGCCGAGCCGCAAGTCATCGGCGCCGTGGTCCTGCACGGCACGGACGTGCTGGTGGAATCGGCTTACCTGGCCGATCTGACCATAATCTCCACCAAGCCGGTTGTCTTCACCGGGGCCATGCGCTACCTGAGCGAACTGGGCTACGACGGCATCCGCAACCTGTTGGGTGGCATCAAGGCCTGCCTGCTCCCCCTGCCGCCGGAGCTGGGCGTGGTTCTGTTGATGACCGACCGGCTCTTTTCGGCCCGGGAAGTGGCCAAGGTGCATTCGTTGAACATAGATGCCTTTGAAGCGCCGGAAACCGGGCCGGTGGGGTATCTGGCCGGCGACGCGGCCATTGTCCTGACCAGAAGGTCCGCCGGTCCGGCCCCGTCATTCAAGGCCAAACAGATAGAGACCAACGTGGCCCTGGTCACCTGTTACGTGGGCATGGATGGAGGCTTGATCGATTTTCTGCGGGAACGGGGAGTGGCCGGCCTGGTCATCGAAGGCTTCGGCGCCGGCAACGTCCCGCCGGCCGTTGTTCCTTCCCTCGAGGCCTTGCTGGCCGAAAACGTGCCGGTCATCCTGGCCACCAGGTGCCTGGAAGGCGGGGTCTGGCCCATCTACGCCTATCCGGGCGGGGCCATGGACTTGGAGCGCAAAGGCGTGATTCCGGCCGGCCGTCTGTCCGGCCCCAAGGCCCGCCTGCTGCTCATGGCCGCTTTGGGCGTCACCAGGGACGTCAGGCATATCCGGGCGATTTTCTCCCGGCTCTGGGCCTGAGCCGAAGCCCGGTCCGGCTAGTTCGGAACTTATCCAGAACCTCGGCCAAGCCCCGTTCATCGCGCACCCGGACCGGCGACCATCCCTCGGGAAAGAGGTCCTGATACACCGGCGCGGCGTAGCGTTGGTCAATCAACAAAACTACGCCTCTATCCTCTTCCGAGCGTATCACCCGGCCGGCGGCCTGCAACACCCGGCTGAAGCCTGGATACAAATAAGCATACTCATACCCCATTTCGTTATGTCGATTGAAATGCTCCCGGATCAATTCCCTCTCCGGCGACGGGGCGGGCAGACCCACGCCCACTATAACCGCGCCGGCGAGCTTTTCTCCCGGCAGGTCTATGCCTTCGCCGAATATCCCGCCCAGGACGGCCAGGCCGACCAGGTTGTCTTCGCTTTCAAACCTGGCCAAGAAAGCGTCCCTGTCCTTTTCGCCCAGGCTGGGAGTCTGAACGGCCAGGTTGAGGTCGGGCGCCGCTTCGACTAAAGTCGAGTTGACCAGGTTCAGGTATTCATAGGAAGGAAAGAAGACCAGATAGTTGCCTCGGCGCGAACGGAGCAGGGTCATTATCATCCGGACGACGCTATTTTGGGTGTCGCGGCGGCGGCGGTAAAACGTGGAGATATGGTCGGCCACGGCCAGGCACAGGTTCTCCCGGGGGAAAGGAGAGGGCAGGATCAGGCGGGAGGCTTCCGGACCGCACCCCAGGATGTGTTGGAAGTAATCCAGCGGCGCCAGGGTGGCCGAGAAAAACACGGACGCCCGAACTTGGGCCAGGGTCCGGGCCAGACGTCGGCCCGGGTCCAGGCAGAGCAGGGTAAGTTGGGCGCCTCGGCCCGATTGCTGAAACAGGGAAGCGTAATCCTCGTCATATTGGGTCGCGATCTTCAGGAAAGCCGCGACCTGGAAATACAAGTCCGGCAGGGCCTGCTGGTGGAAGCATTCATCCCGCCTCATCAGCTCGGCCCCGGCCGCGGACAGGAAATCCTCCAGGAGCGGTAATAGATCGGCCGGCCTTTCCTTTACGGCCGACAGCGTGGCCTCGGTTTCGAATTCCAGCCCGGGCCGATCCAGCCAGTCGGCCACCCGCCGCAAAGCCTCGGCCAGGTCGGGCTTATCACGTCCGAATATATCGGCCGCCTCCTGGAAGGGTTTCTTTTCCAACCTGGCCGAAAACATATCCCTGGCTCTTTCCGCCAGATTATGGGCCTCGTCGACCAGCAGTACGTATTCACCGCTTTCATCGAAAAACCGGCGCAAGTACGCCCGGGGATCAAAGGCGTAGTTATAGTCGGCCACGACCAGGTCGGCCCAGAGGGTCAGTTCCAGAGACAGTTCATGGGGGCAGACCGCATGTCGGGCCGCCGCGGCGGCGACGACCTCGCCGGTCCAGGCATCTTGGCCGAAGAGCTCGGCCAGGGCCGCGTCCACCCGATCGAAAAAACCCAGGGCGTAGCGGCAGTCCAGGGCATTACAGGCGGCTTCGGGCCGGAAACAAATCTTATCCCTGGCCAGGAGAGTGACGCTTTTCAGCCTTAATCCGCCGGCCCGGAGCGTGGCTAAAGTCTTTTCCGCGGCCGACCGGCCGGTGGACCGGGCGGTCAGGTAGAATATCTTGGCCGCGCGGCCGTGGGCCAGGGCTTGGAGGGCCGGGAACAAGGTGGAAATCGTCTTACCGGTCCCGGTGGAGGCCTGGACCAGGAGCGATCCGCCGGTCAGGGCCGTTTGCTTGACCGTCTCGATCATTTGCCGCTGCCCGGGCCGGTAATCGGCGTACGGGAAAGTCAGGTTATTGATCGAGACGTCGCGCCGGCGGCGCCAATCGGCCAGGAGTTCGGCCCATTCAAGATAACGGTCGGTCAAGTCCTTGAAGAAGGCGGCCAGCTCCGCCAGGGTGAAGGCTTGATCCAGATGGTCGGTCCGACCGGTCTCGAGCTGATAATACGTCAGCCGGACTTCAACCTCGTTCAGGCCTTCGCCGAGGGCGTAGAGATAACCATAAACCTTGACCTGACCCCAATGGAGCTTCCGGTCGGCTTCGGGAATCAAGGACGGATCGCGGCCGCCGGTTTTTATCTCCTCGATGACGGCCCGGTCCGCGTAACGGTAAACCCCGTCCAGGCGGCCGCCTATTTCCAGGATCAAGGTCTTGGACTCGATCCGGCGGGAAACCTTCACTTCCCGTGCATACTCGGCCGGCCTCGTACTTTGCAGTTGCTGGTGGGCGCGGATTCCCTGCAGGCGGTTAGGGCCTAAGGAAAAACCGAAGTCCAGGTCCCCGGACCGCAGCACGCGTTCCACCAGGTCCCGGACCGATATCCTGATGGTTTCCTTCATGCGGGCCTCACCGGCCCGGCCTGGTCCACGGTCAGGGTGACCGCGCCGAACTCCTCCTCGACCCGACCGGCCAGGACATACGGCCGGCCCCAATCGAGTTCATGGCAGAAACGGCGGTAGACCAGGGGAAAGAAAGTGGTTTCCATCAGGCCGGTCTCGTCCTCGAAGGTCAGGAACTGCATGGGGGCGCCGTCCTTGGTGCTGACTAATTTGCCGGTGATGAGCCAGCCGGCTACGCGCACGCGCCGGCCGACGTGGCGGGCCAGGTCCGCGGCCTTGATCAGAGGCCGGTCCTTCAAGGCCTTTTCGAACAGAACCATGGGGTGGCGGTCCGCCAGGAAACCCAGGACGGAGAACTCCTGGCGCAGGCGCTCGATCTCCGCGGCCGGAGGCAGGTCGGGCGGGGGGGCCTTGCCCGGCGGTCCGAAAAGACCGCCGGTGGATGAGGGGACGGCCGCGACGCTTTTTTTACGCCGGCAGCCGGCCGACTCCCAAAGGAGGGTCGCCCGGTGGCGGTCCCTGGCCAGGGAATCGAACGCTCCCGCCAGAATCAAGGCCCTGACCTCGGCTTCCTCGGGCCCGACCCGGCGATGGAAGTCCTCGAGGCTCGGATAAGGATTCCCGGCCCGACCGGTTATGATCCGGCGCCTGGTTTCGTCGCTCAGGCCTTTTATGGCCTGGAGGCCGACCCTGATCTCCCGGCCGCGGCCGGTCCAGCGGGCCTGGCTCGAGTTCACGTCGGGCGGCAGCACGGCGAGTCCCAGGCGGCGGGCCTCGGAAACGTAGGCGAAGGTGCTGTAGAACCCGCCCTGGTTGCTGATGACCGCGGCCATGAATTCAGCCGGATAATGCACCTTGAGGAAGGCGGCCTGGAAGGAGACCCGGGCGTAGCTGGCGCTGTGGGGCTTGCAGAAGGAATATCCGGAAAAGCTCATCATCATGTCCCAGACCGCCTCGATCACGGGCTCCTCGACCCCGCGGGCCCGGGCGCCGGCCGCGAAGCGCTGGCGGTAGTCCCGCAAGGCCAGGGCCTTGTCCTTCTTGGACAGGACCTTGCGCAGGCCGTCCGCGTCGGCGTGGGAAAAGCCGGCCAGGGCCACGGCCGTCTTGGACACGTCCTCCTGAAAGACCATGATGCCGTAGGTCTCGTCCAGCACTTCCGCCAGCAAAGGGTGCAACGGCGCCCATTCACCGCCGCGCAGCCGGCGGATGTATTCGCGCACGAAGTCGTTGGCCGCCGGCCGGATGATGCTGCTGTGGATGACCAGGTGTTCGAAGTCGCCCCGGCCCGTCTTCTTCTGAAACAGGCGCATGGCCGGACTTTCGATGTAGAAGCAGCCCATGGTCCGGCCCGCCGCCACGGCGGCCCGGGTGGCCGGGTCGTCCTCGGGCTCCCAGCCGGCCTCGTTGAAGTACAGCCCGTTCGCCTTGACGTTGGCGATGGCGTCCCGGATGACGGCCAGGCTGCGGTTGCCCAAAAGGTCTATCTTGACCAGGCCGGCCTCCTCGGCGCCGTCCTTCTCCCATTGAATGATGGGCACGCCCTTGGGCGCCTTTTCGATCGGGACAAGGTCTTCGATCGGGCCGGGCGTGATGATCACGCCGCCGGGATGGACCGACAGATACCGGGGCGCGCCCACGATCTTCTGGGCCAGGCGTAAAATCTCGGGCCAGGGGTCCGGAAATTCGAGGGACCTGGTTTCCGGCAGGGCCTCGAGCCTGGTCTGGAAATCGACTTCGGTTTCTTCGGCCCGCCAATACCAGGGCAGGCGCTTGACCACCTGGCCGATCTCGCGCTCCATAAGCCCGAAAACCTTGGCCACCTCGCGGATGGCCATCCGCGGCTGGAAAAGCACGTGATTGCAGACCATGGCCGCGCGGCCTTTTTGCTCTTCGAGGACCGCGGCCAGCACCTGGTCCCGTTCGTCCCAGGCAAAGTCCACGTCAATGTCCGGCGGGTCCTGGCGGCTGGCGTTGATGAAGCGCTCGAAATACAGGTTGTGCTTGAGCGGGCAGACGTTGGTTATGCGCAGGCAATAGGCCACCAGGGAGGCCGCGCCCGATCCCCGGCCGCAGATGCGCGGGCTGCGGCGGATTATGTCCCGCACCAGGAGGAAGTAGGCGGAGAAGTTCTTGGTCTCGATCAAGGCCAGTTCGTGCTCCAGTCGTTCGACCACGGCCTCGGACAGGTCTTCGCCGTAAAGCCGCCGCGCGCCGGCGTAGGCTTCTTCGCGCAAGGCCGCGGTCGGCGACCGGCCTTTATCGTCGGTCCAGGGCGGCATGATCGCTCCGGTGTTCGGGCCGCGGAAAGCCAGGCGCCCGGCCAGGGCTTCGGTGGCTTGCACCGTTTCCGGATAAAGGGCGAAACGGCGTTCGTATGCCCGGGCCGGCGCCAGCCAGGCCTGGGGAGAAGCCAGGTCGGACGGCTTGAGCCGGGACAGGGAGGTGTTCAGGCTTATGGCCCGGAGGACCCGGTGGAGTTCATGGTCGGCCGGATCGAGAAAATAGCCGTCCGGCGCGGCCACGGCCGGGAGATGCAGGCGCCCGGCGGCCCGGCGCAGTCGGTCGGTCCGATCGTCGGGCCTGATGGGCAGGGCCGCGGCCACGTCCAGGCCGGCCTGCCCCCAGGCCTCGAGCAGGCCGGGGTCGTCGGTCAGGACCGTCAGGCCGGAGGCCTGGGCGGCGACGGCCGCTTCGAGGTTGAACCCGGTGTCCTGACGGCGGCGGGTCAGCAGCCGGCAGAGGTTCCGGTAGCCCTGGTCGTTCTTCACCAAGGCGACGGCCCGCCGGCCGCCGGCCGGGTCGGTCACCTCCGCGCCGACAATGGGCTCGAGGCCTTCCCGGCGACAGGCTTGGAGAAAAGGCCAGAGGCCGTACAGGTTGTCCGTGTCGGTCAAGGCCAGCCGGGAAAAGCCGCGTTCCCGCGCGGCCCGGACCAGCCTGTCCACCGGCGCCGTGCCTCGGCTCAGGGAAAAATGAGAATGGACGATCAGGGGGACCATGGGCAAAACATGACTCTATCTATCCGGCGGGGTTCGGTCCCGCGGCCCATCGCCTCAACCTCTAGGCCGCCGCGGCCTGGGCGCGGCCCAGCCCGATCAAATGGGACCCAAACCGGCGCCTGATTTCGTCCAGGGCCGCCAGCAGGCTTTCCGGCGGGGCGGCGGATTCGTCGTCTTCCGGGAACAGGTCGAGTTGGCCGGGCGGAAAGGTGAGCCGGTCGCAGATGAGCCGGAGGTGCCTGAGCCTGATCCGGCGCCGCCAGGCCGACTCGAGGGCGGCCTGGGCCAGGGCGAAAAGCTTGAAGTCGCCGGCCGTGCCGGCGCCGGCCGATCTCTGGCCGGCCGCCCGGCGGCCGTCGCTGTAATCAATCGTCAGGGCCACCCGGCGGGCGACCTGGCCCCGCTCCCGCAGTTCGAACCCGGCCCGTTCCGTCAGCCGGTACAGGGCCGATTCCACCAGTTCCGTGTCGTTGGCGTCGTCGGCGAACTCGTGATCCAGCCGCACTTCCGGACGCTTCCGGCCGGCCGGCAGGACCGGCGACGAATCCTGGCCGCGGGCGGCCCGGTACAGGTGCGGCCCCCGCCGGCCGAAAACCACCTCGAGCTGTTCCGGCCCCCAGCGGGCCAGTTCGGCCACGCGCCGCACGTTGAACTCCCGCAGCCGCAACAGGTCCTCCCGCTCCAGGCCGGGCAGAAGGACGACCGGCAGGGGGCGCAGGAATTCCTCCTCCTCGCCCGCCTCGACGATGTACTCGCCGCTGGGCTTGACCAGCCGGGTGGCCACCTTGGCCACGAGCTTGTTGGGCGCCACGGACCAGATCGGGTCCAGGCCCAGATCGTTCTTGACCGTCCGGCGCAGGCGCCAGGCCAGGTCAACGGCCGGGCCGAAGAGCCGGCTGGTGCCGGTGGCGTCCAGGAACAGGTGCCCGGTTCTTTCCTCGGCCTCGATCAACGGCGAATAGGGCCCGACGCGTTCGAGCAAGGCGGCCATGGCCCGTTCGTACCGGTCCGGGTGCGGCGGCACGATCCTGGCCTCGCGGCAGAGCTTGAGCGCCCGCCGCAGGGCCATGCCCTTGCGGACGCCCGATCGGTAAGCCTCGTCGCTCATGTCGTAAACCACGGACCGGGCGGCCGCGGCCGCGGCCACCACCACCGGCCGGGACCGCAACCGCCGGTCCACCACCCTCTCCACGGCCACGGCGAAATCGGCCACGTTGAGGTGAATGATGGACCGGTCTTCAAGGGGTGACCACGGCAAGGCCGTACTCCTTAAGCAGACGGGCGAAGGTCAGAGCGTTCCGCGGGGCCTGGCCCCGGACGTGGTTGTTGAAGAAGACGACCCCCCGGCCGCTCCGGACGGCCATCTTCAATATCCTCTTCTCCACCCACTCCCGCAGCTCGGCCTCGCTGTACTCGTAGTCGAACTGGACCTCCTGGCCGCCCCGACGCCAGCCGCGGCCGTTGCGGCCGTGGAAGCGGACGTAAAAGAGATCGGGGTTGGTGATTACGTCCAGGGCCGGGAAGAGGCCGGGCAGGTCCGGCTCGTCCACGGCCACCAGGGTTACGCCCCGGCGCCGCAGTTCGCCGAACACCCGGTCCGTGTTCCAGGAGCCTTGCCGGAACTCCACCGCCAGCGGCAGGCCTTCCAATTCGTCCAGCAAGGCGGCCAGATGCCGGCGGTTGGCCACGGAGCGGTCGAAGGCGGGCGGGAGCTGGACCAGCACCGCGGCCAATTGGCCCGACTGGATCAGGGGGGCCAGGCCGTCCCGGTAGGCCAGCGACCGGTCGCGCCAGGGGCCGGTCAAGGGGTCCTGAGTCAGACCGCGGAAGAGTTTGGCCGTGAAGAGGAAGGACGGCGGCACTTGCCGGCGTTGCCGCTCCATGGTTTCGGCCTGGGGCGTCTGGTACCAGGTCTGATTGAGTTCGGTGGCGGGAAATCTTTGGGCGTAGAGCGATAACATGCGACCCGGCTTGGCCTCCGGCGGATAAAACCCGGTCTGAACCCATTGGGTGTAGGAATAACCCGAGGTGCCCACCCAGATGCGGCAGGTTCTCGACGGGCCGGAGACCGGTCCTCCTTTCTGTCCGTACGCCTGAGGCATGACCGCCGTCCCAAGACTGATAACCTCGTAAAAAGTCGAAAACCGACTTTTTACTCGGCGGGAGAGGGCTTCCCCTCTCCCGCCACTTGAAGTAAATTCAAGTGGTTCCACCCTCACCCCAGGCCGGGGCTTGATCGCCCTCGGCCTGATGACGGACTTTTTACAAGTCCGTCAAGACTAGAGCCTGGCCGCCTGTTCCGGACCCCGCTCCAGGCCGACCACCTTGCCCTGAATCAGGACCTCGCCGAAGTCGTAAAACCTGCTGTCGTACCGGCTGTTCTCCGGCCGGAGTTCTATCCGGCCGCCCTTCAGGAAGAATCTCTTCACCGTGGCCTCCTCGCCGCCCAGCAGGGCCACCACGATCTCGCCGTTGCGGGCGAACTGGCGCGGTTCGCAAATAACGACGTCGCCGTCCAGGATGCCCGCGCCCTGCATGGAATCGCCCTTGACCCGGAGAGCGAACAGGATCGGGGCCCGGTAAATCTCGGCGTCCACCACCAGGGTCCCTTCCCATTCCGGCTGGGCGTACATGGGCAGGCCGGCGGCGATCCGGCCGATGACGGGCACCTCCCGCCAGCGGTGCCGGCCCGCGGCCTGGCCGGCCCGGTTCAAGAGGTGGAGGCGGCGGCTGTACCGGCCGTCCCGCTTGAGAAAGCCTTTCTCCTCCAGGGCCTTGAGATACTGGACCACGGCGGCGTGGCTTATCCCCAGGTCCGCGGCCGCCCGCCGCAGGCTGGGGGCCTGGCCGCGACGGTCCATTTCCCGCTCCAGGTACTCGAGAAAGGCGCGTTGCTTCTCCGACAACTCCGGCGGCATTCCCGTCTCCTCCTCGACTCTGCTTTTGATTCTACCCCCTCGCAATGTAAATGTCAATGTAAATGTTAATGTAAATATGACCCCGCCGCCGGCGCAGCCGGGGCCAAGGAGGTGGACCGTTCAGGCAGGACCATCGGGGAAGCGGCTGGGGAGATTAAAGTCCTGTCCGAAGATAGGCCGGATGACCTCGAAGGTTTGGTCTTATGGAAATCAGGAAGGTTTATTCCGGGGAAGCCGGGTTCAGAGAATCATTTCCGGGGCGAGCTTCAGCAGCAGTCCATCCACGTAGAAGGGAGAAAAATGGTTGCCGCGGTAGAGCATCAAGGCCCGGGGCAGGCAACGGTTAAAAGCGGTCACGACCTGGGGCTCGAAATGGCTGCCGGCTTCGTTTTTCAAGATGGTCACGGCCTTGGCCAAAGGCATCGGTTCACTGCTCAACGTTTCTTCGCCGAAGTATTTGGGGTAGTCGCGCCGGGAGGTCAGGGCGTCGAAGACGTCGGCCACGGCCATGATCTTGGACCCCAGCGGCAGTTGCTCGCCCGCCAACCCCTCGGGGTAGCCCTGGCCGTCAATCTTCTCGTGATGGCAGGCGGCCACGAGGGGCACTTCCTGGAGCGCCCGCGGGAACCGGAAATTCTCGAGGATCACCTTGGTTTTGAGCGGATGGGTGTTCATCTCCTGGCGTTCCTCGGGCGTGAAGCGGCCGTATTTCATCAGCACCTGGTCGCTGATGCCGATCTTGCCTATGTCGTGCAGCAGGGAGGCGTACTTGAGCACCTCCAACTCCTTGTCGCTGAGTCCCATTTCCCGGCCGATCAGAAGAGCGTATTCGGTCACGCGCTGGGAATGTCCGGCGGTCAGGGGATGGCGGGCGTCAACCGTGGCCGCCAGGGCGCTGATGGCGCTTTCGAAGGAGAGCCTCAGTTCCTCGTGCAGCAGGGAGTTTTCCAGGGCCACTCCCACCTGGGAGGCCAGGCCTTTGATGAAGACCACGTCGTCCTGGCTGAAGCGATCCTGGTTTTTCTTGTTGATGGCCTGCAGGACGCCGATCCGGTCGCCGATCTGGTTGCGGATGGGCAGGCACAGCACCGACTTGGTCCGGAACTGGTGCTTCTGGTCAAAACCGCGGTTGAAGTACGGCAGGTCCCAGGCGTCGGCCACGTTCAGCAGTTCGCCGGTTTCGGCCACCCGGCCGCTGATGCCTTCGCCCAAGGGCAGGCGTATTTCGGCCACCTGTTCGGCCACTTTGGTCCAGAGTTCCTTCTTGTCCCAGTCAATAACGTACAGGCTGGTGCGTTCGGCGCCCATGGCCTCGGTGACCTTGCCCACGATAAGCTGGAAAAGCCGGTCCACGTCCAGTTCAGCGGTCAGGTCCGAGGCCACGGCCAGCAAGGTGGCCAGGCGTTCGTTCAAGCGTTCCTGTTCCTTCAACAGCCGGATGTTTTCGGCCTGAAGACGGAATTGGCCCACCAGTCGGCGCAGCTTGGCCCTGAATTCGTCCCGACTGAAGGGTTTTTTCAGGAAATCGTCGGCTCCCCCGCCGATTATGCGTTCGTAGGAATACTCTTCGCTGTAGCCGGTGATAATTATAAAGCTGGTCCGGGGCATTATCCGCCTCAGTTCGGACATAAGCTTCCAGCCGTCCGAGCCGGGCAGGGAGATGTCGGTAAAAGCCAGATCAATGGTTTCACGGCCGATCACTTCCACGGCCGTTGGGGTATCGAAGGCGGTATGACAGGTGTGGTCGGCCTCGAGGACCAGTTCGGCCATCATCGAGCCGAGGGCGCGGTCGCCGTTGACGATGAGGACGGTTTCAGGATTCATCAAGCCCAAGCCTCGATTTCATGAGCAATAATGTTATCAAGACAGAGCGCCGGTGTCAACGCGACGGAATATTGAATTGGATTCGGGCTGGGTCTATATTTCCGGTTAAGAGTGGAGGTGGAGATGCCGATTAAGTCAGACCTGGTGCCGGATGGTTTCGATTATCAGGGTCTCATAATCAGGCCGCCCAGCGAAGCGGACAGCATTCTGCTGCAGGTGACCCTGGGGTGTTCCCACAACAAGTGCACTTTCTGTGGTTCGTACAAAGACAAGCGTTTCGCCTTCAAGCCAGAGGAAACGATCCTACGCGATTTGGCCTTTGCCCGGCAATACTGCCACCGCCAGCACCGGGTCTTTTTGATGGATGGCGACGCCCTGGTCATGCCTTTTCGGAAACTGGCCTGGATACTGGACCGGATAAGGGAAAACCTGCCCTGGGTCCGCCGGGTGGGAATATACGGCAATCATAAGAGCGTAAAGTTAAAAACGGACGAGGAACTGGGCCTTCTCCGGGAGAAGGGACTGGGTATCGTCTATTACGGCGTGGAAAGCGGCGACGCCGAGACCCTGGCCCGCATCCGCAAGGGCGCCGGTCCGGAGGAGTTGATCAGGCAGGGGCGGCGTCTGATCGAGGCCGGTCTGAGTCTGTCCGTGACGGTCCTGCTGGGGATAGCCGGCCGGGAAAGGTCCCTGGAGCACGCCACGGCCACGGGCGGACTCCTCACCCGCCTCGATCCTCATTTCGTGGGCGCCCTGACGGTCATGGTCGTGCCGGGCACGGCCCTGGTCGAGGAACAGTCCACGGGCCGCTGGACCCTGCCTTCGGCCCGGGAAATACTGATCGAACTGAAGGAAATGATCAGCGCGACCAGGCTGAGCCGCGGCCTCTTCTTCTCCAATCACGCCTCGAACTACCTGCCGCTGAAGATCCGCTATCCGGACGGCCGGTCCGAGGCCCTGAAGCTAATCGAGGCAGCGCTGGCCGGCCGGGTCGGACTCAGGCCCGACTGGGTCCGGGCGCTGTAATTTCAGTTGACGCGGTCGGACGATTTGTTATTTTTATTTCATATTATTAAATCCTGAATCCGTGTCTCGGCCGAATGGCGAAAAGGCCGAGGTTGGGCTCGGACATGTCGGATCAACGGGAAGAGTCCAGAAGCGTTGAAGCCAAGTTCAGCCGGTGGTGGTCAAGACGCTGCCGGGAAAGGGAAGAGCGACGGGAATCATCCCGGGCGGTCAAAAAAATACTCCTCTCTCGCGGCCGACCTGTTTTCGAACAATATGGTCTGCACAAAGTCTACTTATTCGGTTCAGTGACTCAAGGGCGCTGGCTCGAAGGTTCGGACGTGGACCTGCTGGTCATGCCCTTGGCCAGCGATAGGTACTGGGATTTCCGTCACGATCTGGAAGAAGCGCTTGATCTGCCGGTTGACCTTTATACCCAGGCCGATGAGGGCCGGTTGGTCGAAAGGATCATGGCAACAGGAGAGATAGTATATGCGGCCCGGCTTTGATCTTTTAAAAGCTGACATATTGGCTGAGCTTGGCAAGATTGATCAACTGGCGGCCGAATTCAGCCTGGTTGAGGGCCTGTTGGATCGTGCGGTGGAGGAGGTTTCCAACTATGATCGGGGAGCCATCGGTTATCTGCTGCATAGCTTTTATAACGGGGTCGAGCGAATCTTTCGGGCCATCGCTCTGTTTTTCGAGAATGAGCTGGAGCCCCAGACCTGGCATAAGGACCTGCTCAAACGCATGACCCTGGAGATACCGGGTTTCCGACCACGGGTCATTGACCCCGAGCTATACCGGCTTCTTGATGATTTTCGCGGGTTCAGGCATATATTCCGCCATAGCTATTCTTTTGAGCTGGATTGGGAAAGAGAAAAACTGGTGGCCAAACGTTTTGTCCGAACCTCGGAAAGACTAAAGAAAAATATAAACGAGTTTCTTGACTCGCTCGATCAATTCGAAGAGGGACTACGGAAAAAATAGAACCGAAATGAAAACCTTGTCCGCCGCCGGGTCTTCAGACCGACCAGCGCGTAGCCTGGCCCTCGTCCAAGCCGGCCATATCACCGATTTCCTCCGCGGCCCTTCCATCGGATAAAAAGTCCACCAGGGCTTGAACCGGTTCCTTGAACCAGTATCTGTCCACCCAGCGCCACAGTTCGGCCAGGGCGTCAGCCTTGGTCATCGGCCGCCGGTAACTGCGTTGGGAAGTCATGGCGTCAAAGGAGTCGGCCACGGCCAGTATCTGGGTTAGAATGTCGCAATCGTCACCCCTCAACCCGTCCGGGTAGCCGGACCCGTCCATGCGTTCATGGTGATGGCGGATGATGGGCCGCACTTCGGCCAGGAAAGGCAGCGGCGTCAGGAAGCGATCGGCCATGGCCGGATGCTGCTTCATGATCTGCCATTCGGCCTCGTCCAGGGGCCCGGGCTTGTTGACGTAGCTCAGGTCTATCATCAGCTTGCCCATGTCGTGGAGTTGGCCCGCGGTCTGAAGCACCCACAGTTCCTGGCCTTTTATGCCTATCTTCCGGGCCGCGCCGACCGCGTAATAGGTGACCCGCCGGGAATGCCCGGCCGTATACTTGTCTTTTTCCTCCAGGGCGGTCAGCAGGGTGGTGATGGTGGAGATGGAAACCGATTCCAGCTCTTCGGCGTACTGCTTAAGTAGTTCATTCTTGCTGGCCAACTCCCTGGTTTGTTCCGCGACCATTGTTTCCAGGTTGCGCTGGTAGTTGGCCCGGCTCACCAGGAGGCTCTTGTGTTCCAGGCTCCGATCCACGGTGATGCGGAAGGATTTGAAATCCCGCACCGGTTTGGCCACAAAATCGTACGCCCCGCGATGAACGGCTTCGACGGCGTTTTCGAACGTTCCCTGGCCGGACAGGACAATGACCGTGGTCAAAGGTTGGAGGCCGTGGACTTGACGCATCAAGCCGAAGCCGTCCAGATTGGGCATGGACAGATCGGTCACCACCAAGTCAAATTCCTCCCGACCCATCATGTGCAAGGCCTCGCGGCCGTCAGCCGCGGTCTTTACCTGATAGCCTTCCATGGTCAGGTATTCAGAAATGACTTCCCGGACCGCCGGTTCATCGTCCACGACCAGGATGCGATCGAAGACCTGGCGGCTCATGTCGGTGAGCGGCCCCAGGTCAGGGGCGTAGATGACGCGTGGCGGAGCGGCCGCCCGGCTCTGAGTCGAAGGACTAGTTTGATCCATTCTGGTCACCCAGGCCACGGTTATCCCTGGCACTCAATAAGCCGCTGTTCAAGCCGGCGGAAGCCGATGTTATCCTTATCTTGATCGGCGTGTCAATCCATAAGGTCCGGGGCTCGAACCTCGATCCCGTTTCCTGCTTCCTTGGTCCGGTTTCGTCAGCCCGCTGATCAAAGAGGAGCCTGAAATGACGGTCTGGTCTCGGGGTTGGGATTTCAATAACGCTCACAGGAGTTCTTTTACCAGCGCGACCAAGGCGGTCAGGGTAAAGGGCTTGCTCAAAGTCCGGTCCGCGCCCAGTTCCCTGGCCATGGTCAAATAGGTCTCCGGTCCGACCACTCCGCCCCCGGAAATGGCGATGATCTTCACCCAGGGAAACTCACGCCGGAGCTCCATTATAGTTTGTATGCCTTCTTTTTCCGGCATAAGTATGTCGGTAATGACCAAATCCGCCGGTTCCATCCGGTAGAGCTTCAACCCCTCTTTCCCATCCCTGGCTTCCACGACCTCGTAACCGGAACGATTCAGCATCTGTCGCAGTACGTCCCGAGTGTTTTCGTCGTCTTCTATTACCAGAATCCTGGTCATTATCGCCTCATGGGCCGTCCGTTCCGCTGGATTACGGTCAGCCGGGCCAGGCTGTTCGGCCGGCCGTCATCTCAGACCAAGCTCGGTTTCGATTCGGTCGGCCTCCGCTTCCAGCGACTGACGTTCATCCGCCTCCAGGTCATCTTCGCTCAATCGGCGCCGTAAGGCTATCAAGGTCTGGCTGTCCCGATGCTCCACGCAATTGATTTTCAATCTCGGCCCCCATGCCGCCTTCATTCTTAACCGAAAGCCATATGGCTCATCCCTCGAGGTTCATGGCGCGGAAATTTTCGTCGTTCGGACCGGCTGAGATTCCGTCGCTTAGCCACGATGGAAATTTCAATAAAGGATAGCAGAAAAACGTGGAATCGGCAAATCAAGATCAGGTCTGATAAGCGCCGACTGGTCGGGCTTGACAGCCTCCAACCCTGGTGCTATTGTCCAGCGTCCTTTAGCTACGTCAAGGAGAACCGGCCGATGCCTGCTCCCAATCCTTTGACTTTCCAAGAGCTTATCATTTCAATCGAGCAGTTCTGGGCCCGTCGGGGCTGTCTGATTCACCAGCCTTACGACCTGGAAGTCGGCGCCGGCACGTTCCATCCCGCCACTACGCTGAGGTGCCTGGGGCCGGAACCGTGGCGGGCGGCTTACGTTCAGCCTTCGCGGCGGCCGACGGATGGCCGCTATGGAGAAAACCCCAACCGGCTGCAGCATTATTATCAGTATCAAGTTATTTTGAAGCCCTCGCCCTTGAACGTCCAGGAAATATACCTCGAAAGCCTCAATAGTTTTGGCCTCGATCCCTTGGATCATGACGTTCGTTTTGTCGAAGACGACTGGGAATCGCCCACCCTTGGCGCCTGGGGCATCGGTTGGGAAGTCTGGCTGGATGGCATGGAGATCACCCAATTCACTTATTTCCAGCAAGTGGGCGGGATTGACCTCGCGCCTATTTCCGTGGAGCTGACTTATGGCCTGGAACGTTTGGCCATGTACCTCCAGGAAAAGGACAACGTTTATGATCTGGCTTGGAACGAACAAATCAAATACGGCGATGTCCATCACCGGGGCGAGGTCGAGTTCTCCAAGTACAACTTCGAGCTGGCCGACGTGGATATGCTCTTCAAGTCTTTTGACCTGGCCGAGACCGAGAGTCGGCGATTGATAGAATCCGAACTGGTCCTGCCCGCTTATGACTATTGTTTGAAATGTTCGCACTTGTTCAACCTTCTGGACGCCCGCGGGGCCTTGAGCGTGGCGGAGCGCACCCGATTTATCGCCCGGGTCCGGGCCAGGGCCAGGGCGGTGGCCGAAGCCTATACGTCTCAACGCCAGGCCATGGGGTTTCCGCTTTTGAACCGGTGGGAGGATAAGGCGTGACTGAACTCGATTTACTGGTGGAAGTCGGCACCGAAGAGATACCGGCGGGGTACATGACCCCGGCCCTGGCCGCACTGGAAGAGCGTCTGATTCAAACCTTGGCCGAGGTTAAGCTGCCCTACCGTCGCCTGGCTACCTGGTCCACCCCCCGCCGGTTGGCCTTGGCCGTCTGGGGGCTGACCCCGTGCCAACCGGATACTGTGCAAGAAATAACCGGCCCGCCGCTCCGCGCCGCTTTTGATTCCACCGGCCAGCCCACTAAAGCCGCCCTGGGCTTTGCCCGGGCCCAAGGCGTGGACGTAAGCCGGCTGGCCACTATCGAGACAGCGAAAGGGTCTTACCTGGCGGTGCGTAAGGAGATCAAGGGCCGGCCGGCATCCGAAGTCCTGGCCGAAGTTATGCCGCCTCTGATCCTGGGACTGCCCTTCCCCAAATCCATGCGCTGGGGCCGGGGGAACGTGACTTTCGTCCGGCCTATTCACTGGCTGCTGGCCGTACTGGATGGGCGGGCCCTGCCCATGACTCTGGGCGATATCCAGGCCGGTCGGTTCAGCCGCGGCCACCGTTTCCTCGGCCCGGGACCAATTGAAATCAATTCGCCTGATGATTATGAAAAACGGCTGGCCGACTATCACGTCGTGGCCAGCTTTGAGAGACGGCGCGAACTGGTCCGGCGTGAAATCCTCAGGGTAGCCGCCGAAACCGGACTCGATCTCAAAGTTCTAAGTGATGACGATCTGGTGGACGAAGTGGCCAACTTGGTGGAAGAACCGGTGGCCGTGCTGGGTGGGTTTGACGAGTCCTTTCTCCAACTGCCCCAGGATGTGCTCATCACGGCCATGCGCGAGCACCAGCGCTATTTCGCCTTGACCGAAGCCCAGGGCCGGCTGGCGGCTTTCTTCGTGGCGGTCAACAATACCCGGGCCAGAGACTTGGCCGTGGTGAGGCGGGGCCATGAACGGGTTCTTAGGGCCAGGCTGGAGGATGCCCGATTCTATTTCGACGAGGACCGCAAAACCAGCTTGGCCTCCAAGGCCGAAGCCTTGAAGGAAGTGGTCTATCACAGCCTGCTGGGCACGTCTTGGCAGAAAGTCGAAAGGTTCACGGCGCTGGCCGAATACCTGGCCGACCGTCTGGCCCCGGCCGCCAAGAAATCCATCCTCGAGGCCGGCCGGCTCTGTAAGTGCGACCTGGTTTCCGGCGTGGTGGGTCAGTTCCCGTCCCTGCAAGGAATCATGGGACGAGAATACGCCCGGTTGGACGGCTGGCCTGAAGAAGTGGCCCAGGCCATCTATGAGCATTACTGGCCGACGCGGGCCGATGGCGATTTACCTACCACGACGACCGGAGCCGTCTTGTCCCTGGCCGATAAAATGGACACCATCGCCGGCTGCTTCGGCGTGGGGTTGATTCCCACCGGCGCGGCCGATCCTTACGCTCTGCGCCGCCAGGCCTTGGGCGTGATCAATATCATTTTAAACCGCAAGTACAGGCTTTCCCTGGCCGAGTTGATCGAAAAATCGCTCACCGGGCTCTCTTTCTGGCTGAACAGGCCGGCCGGAGAAGTCAAGGCCGAGGTGCTGGAGTTCATCCGCCTGCGGATCAAGAATCAGCTCACCGGGCGGGGCGTATCGGCCGATGGCGCCGAGGCCGTTCTATCCCTTTACCACGATGACCTGGTTTCAGCCGAAGCCAGGGTTCAGGCCCTGGAAGAGTTCCGGAAACGTCCCGACTTCGACGACCTGGCCGTGGCCTTCAAGCGGGTGGTCAACATCATCAAGAAGTTCGGAGCGCACCACCAGTTCGATCAAGCCAGTTTGGCGGCGAAAGAAGAAAGGACCCTGAAGGATGAGATCGAAAAGCTGGAAAATCAGTATGCCCAGGGGGCCGAAGATTTCGCCCGGCTGCTGGAGGACCTGGCCTCGATCAAGCCGGCCGTGGACAGCTTTTTCGACCATGTGCTGGTAGACGATCCCAACCCGGTGATCAAGGCCAACCGCCTGGCCCTGCTCACCCGTCTGGTCCGCATGTTCGAGTTGGTGGCCGATTTCTCCAAAATAAGCGCCTGAGGGTGAGGTTTGGCGCCCCGCCGCGGCCATCCCATCGTCATGCTTCGGCTTCCGCCCGAAGCAGCCCATCTGCCATGGTTCAGCCCTTTCCGGCTTTGGACTTGACTCCAACCGACGGGCGTCCTATTATTCTGACACTTTTACCCTCGTTGGTTGTCCGTTGGCTCGGCCACGGTCATCGTTAATTCATCCCGGAGCTATCCGGCCGCGCGGCCGGACGGCCGATCGCTTGGGGAGTGGGTACTGATGTTCTTCAAAAAACCAGCTTTGTGGTTGGCGGTCCTTCTCTCCGTGATATTCCTTATCCTGGCGTTTATCCGGATCGGCTTTCTGGAATCCCTGGAACTGACTACGTACGACCTGCGCATGCGGCTGCGGGCCGGCGGGCCGGGAATCAAGACCGATATCGCCGTAGTGGATATTGACGACGATTCCATCACCAAGCTCGGACGCTGGCCGTGGCCTCGTTCCCTGCTGGCCCGCATGATCGAGAAGCTGAAGGAGAAGGGGACCAGGCTCATCGGTTTGAACGTCATGCTTTCCGAGGCCGAGGTCGGGGAAGGGTTGAAACTGATCGAGGAACTCAAGGTCGTTTTCACCTCCAGTTTCCCGGACCAGGGCCAGGGGCCGGCCCAGGCTTTCGTTAGTAAGTTGTCCGAAGCGCGGGACAGACTCGACAGCGACGGCCGCTTGGCCAAGGCCATTGGCGGGGCGGGTAACGTGGTCCTGCCCGTGTTTTTTGATATGGGCGATTTCCCGCAGCCGGATAAGAACCTGCCCGAGACTTTGATGAAGAACGGCCTGGTCCAAGTGCAGGGTTCGGTGCTGCAGTATCTTTATCCGGCCAAGAAGGCCACCGCGCCCATATCGATCCTGTCCGACAAGGCCGCGGCCCTAGGTCACATCAACATCCTGCCGGACACAGACGGCGGCGTCCGGCGCGAACTGCTGCTGCTCAACTACAAGGGCTTGGCTTTTCCTTCCTATTCCTTGAAGATGGCCCTCCTAGCCCAAGGCGTCAGGCCGGACACGGTCAAGGTCTTTTCGCCCGAGGAGGGCCGCGAGGGCTTGAGGATCGGCCAGAAGGCGGTTCCGACCAACCCCAACCTGGATTTCTTCATCACCTTCACCGACGCCAAGGTGTTCCCCAAGTTTTCGTTCTTTGACGTCATCAACGACAAGGTCGAGGCGGCCGCCTTCAAGGACAAAGTCGTGTTGATCGGCGTTTCGGCCACGGGGGTGGACATACCCCAGATAACGCCCCTGGACAAGCATATGTCCACCTCGATGTTCATGGCCAACACCCTGCATAATCTGCTGACCGGAGGGTTCATCACCCGCTCCGGCCTGATGGACCTGATCGAACTGGTCATTTTGTTGGCGGTGGGTGTCTTTCTATCTTTAGTCCTGCCGCGCCTGAAGGCCAGATCCGGGGCTCTGGCCTCGGGCGGCGTGCTGATAGCGATCATCGGCGTGGGAGTGTATCTATTCGTCGGACCCGGGGTCTGGCTCAAGATCACCTACCCGGTGCTGCTGAACGTTTTGGGATACGCGGCCGTGACCACCAGCCGTTATTTCGTCACCGAGGTGGGCCGGGACAAGGCCGAAGTGGAATCAGCCGAAGTCAACCGCATGTTGGGCTTGTCCTTCCAGAGCCAGGGTCAGTTGGACATGGCCTTTGACAAGTTCCGGCGGGTCCCGATTGACGAAGGCATGAAAGACATCCTGTATAATCTGGCCTTGGACTATGAACGCAAGCGCATGCTCAACAAGGCCGTGGCCGTTTATCAGTATATCGGCGAATACGACGAAAAATTCAAGGACATCGCCCAGAAGATCAAGAAGTTGACCGTGGCCTCCGAAACGATGATCTTCGGACTTGGCGGTGGCGCGCGAGCGGAGGACGGAACCTTGCTGATTGACGAGACCACCAAGCCCACCTTGGGACGATATGAGATAGTCAAGGAGTTGGGTAAGGGCGCCATGGGCATAGTCTACATGGGTCGCGATCCCAAGATCGGCCGCGAGACGGCCATCAAGACCATCCGCTTCAGCGAGGATTTCGAGGCCGAGGAAGCGTCCAAGATCAAGGAACAATTCTTCCGCGAGGCGGAAACGGCGGGCCTTTTATCCCATCCCAACATCGTAACCATTTATGACGCGGGTGAGGACCACGACCTTTCCTATATCGCCATGGAATACCTCGAGGGACATGACCTGAAAGATCACGCCCGACCGGAAAATCTTCTGCCGATGCGCGAGGTCCTGCGGATCGTGGCCGACGTAGCCGAGGCCTTGGGTTATGCCCATCAGAAAGGCGTGGTCCATCGGGACATAAAGCCGGCCAATATAATGCTGCTTAAGAACGGCCTGGCCAAAGTGACCGACTTCGGCATCGCCCGGGCCATGTCTTCCAGCAAGACCAAGACCGGCGTGGTCAAAGGCACGCCTTTTTACATGTCGCCCGAACAGATAACCGGCAAGAAGGTTGACGGCCGGTCGGACATTTATTCCCTGGGCGTGGTGCTTTATGAGCTGTTGAGCGGCGTGCAACCGTTCCGGGCCGATGATCTGACGGCGCTCATTTATAAGATCACGGCCGAGGAACCGGATCCCGTCTCAAAATACAACTCCAAAGTGCCCAAGGCGGTGAACCAGATCATCGAGAAGGCCCTGACCAAGGACCGGGAGAAACGTTATCAGAAGGCCGAACAGATGGCCGAACATCTGCGGATAGTCATCCGGAAGATGGACGAACTGGCGAGCAAGAAACAGCAGCCGGCAGCCTGATTACGGACGGATGGCCAAGACGTGCTCAAGTTCACCTCAGCGGCGCTGTCACACCCCGGCTTGAAGAGATCGAACAACGAAGACTGCTTCGTGGCCGACGAGACGCTTGGTTTGTTCCTGGTGGCCGACGGCATGGGAGGGGCGGCCAGCGGTGAAGTGGCGAGCAAGCTGGCGAGCGAGACCGTAAGTCATTATTTTCGTCACTACGCCGACCGGGACCTCGAAGCCAGCCAGCGTTTCGACTATCACAACCCCGACCTTTCACCACGGGCCAATACTCTTCTCCAAGCCATCTTTCTGGCCAACAGCCTGGTTCATGACACGGCGCGCAAGGACGAACGTCATAAAGGCATGGGTTCGACCCTGGCCGTGCTGATGGTGGACAACAATGGCATCCTGGTGGTGCACGTGGGCGACAGCCGGGTCTATCGAAGCCGGGATGGAGAACTGACCCGGCTGACCGTGGACCATCGCCTGGCCGACGATCTGAAACTTAAGGGCATGGTTGACCCGGAAGGCACTATTATCACCCGCATGGGCAACACCTTAACCAGGTCCATAGGCGTGCGCGAAACCGTGGAGCCGGAGGTCACCTTCACTTCGGTCATGGAAGGCGATCTCTTTCTTATCTGCAGCGACGGTCTTTCCGACATGGTGCAGGAAGAAATGGTGGGTAAAGTGTTGGCCCTGGAGCGACCCCTGCCCAAGAAAGCCCAGGACCTGATAGACCTGGCCCTGGCCGGCGGCGGCCGGGATAACATAACCGCGGTTCTGGTGTCGGCCACGGCCCCAGGCCGGCTAAAGAGCTTTTTCAGTAAGATGAAAGGCTGAACCGACGGACGGAAAAGCAGGTCCGTCCTCGGGTTCCGCTTCCAGAGGGATGAAGCCCGCCGCAAGCAGGAGGAGGGTGAGGTTGGTCTTGGACTTCCTACGCGGTAATCGGACCAATCGAACTTCTCATCCGTTCGGATCAGCCGCGGGCTGATCCTCGAGGACCCGCCCCACTTCAGCCACCAAGTCACGCAGATCGAAAGGCTTTTCAATAATACCGGCCAGTCTGGCTTGCAGGCCGTTGGTTTTGAGGTGCTCGCTGGCATGGCCGGTGGCCATGATTATCCTGGCTTGAGGATGCAATTCCAGGAGACGGAGAGCGCACTGGGCTCCGTCCATGACCGGCATGGCAAAATCCAGTATGACCAGATGGAAGGGCCGGTCCCGGTTAAGGGCTTCGCGGTAAAGACGCAAGGCTTCTCCGCCGTTGGAAGCGCTTTGGGTTTCGTACCCGAAACTTTCCAGGGTGGTCCGATAGATGTTCCGGATCACTTCCTCGTCGTCCACCACCAGGACACACTCTCCTTGTCCATGACGCAGACTAGGTTCGTTCAGGAGATCGACGGTCCCTCCAACAACAATCTCTCCAGCCGGCAGATAAATCAAGATTTGAGTACCATGGCCCCACTGGCTGTTCGCCAGGATATAGCCATTGTGATTCTTGACGATGGAATAAACGACCGATAATCCCAGGCCGGTTCCTCGTCCCGGTTCCTTGGTGGTGAAGAACGGTTCGAAGACATGTTCCAGAACCTCGGAGGGCATGCCTTTGCCGGTGTCGGTCACCACTATTTCCAAATACCGTCCGGTGGTGGCCCAAGGATTGGTTTCCCGGAAGGCCTCATCCAGCGATATCGAACGTGTAGTGAAGGAGATCCGGCCGCCCTCGGGCATGGCGTCCCGGGCATTGAGGGCGATGTTGGTCAAGGCCTGTTCCAGTTGGCCGCGGCTGGCCAGTATGACCGGCAGATCGGGCGTCAGGTCGCTGGTCAGCCGAATGCCGGCTGGCAAAGTCTGCCCTAGTTTTTCCATGACCGACTCGATCACTTGGTTCAGATTTACCGGCGCCTTTTCGCCCAACTCGAGGTTGGAAAAGGACAACAGCTTGCCGGTAAGTTCGGCGGCCCGGTCGGCGTGGTCGTTTATCCGTCCCAGCAGCCGTTCCAGGCGCTGACTGCCCGCGGTTTCGATGGCGATGAGCTGGCTGTAGCCGCGGATGGCCATGAGGATGTTGTTGAATTCGTGGGCCACTCCGTTGGCCAGGATGCCCATGGCTTCCATTTTTTGGACATGCCGGCGTTGTTTATCCAGATATTCCTTTTCGGTCACGTCCCTCAGGATGCCCTGAATGGCTGATTTACCTTGATGTTCCACCCGGGAGACCATGACGTCGAAGCGGAAGGTTGACTGGTTCCGTCTTAAGCCGGTGAAGACTTTGGGCTCCCTGTCCAAAGGGCGGCCTTGGGCCAGGCTGGAAAGCCAAGTCCGAAGGGTTTCGCGCTCCTTGGGGTGGACTAGTTGGGTTAAGCCCAGTTTCAGACTCTGACCTCGTTCCCAGCCGAACATCTGGGCCGTGGTTTGGTTGAGCAGCAGGAACCGGCCGGAAGGCAGTTCGGCTATGAACAGGCCGAAGGGCGCCTTCTCGCAAACAGGGCAGTTGTTTGAGGCCCGCTGCATGGTTTCGGTCAGAAGCGCCTCCAGTTCGGCGATCCGGCTTTTGGCCTGGATCAGTTCCGCCGTCACCCGATCTTTATTGCTTTTCATTTCATTCACCCCCTGAAGATAGCCCTCTTAAACATCCAATTTACTGATTTTTCATTCAGCAGGCCAGAAAAACATGTCTAGACCGGCCCGCATCGGTTGTCCCGGAAGACATTCCGCTTCCGGCGGATCAAAGAACTCACGTCCCGTCGCGACGGCGAAACAAGGAAATATCCCTCGATAACCCACCGTCGCGCCGAAGGTCAGATATTGATAACGACCGGCGTTGGGGTTCCACCCTCGATGATGGACTGGATGGACTCGTTCCGTTTTTTAACTTGTCTCGCCTATCGGGCCATGATAAGTTTACTTACAATTATTTTACGTTTATTCAAGGAGTTCAAGTGCCTGAGGAATTGCAGCCCGACGGAGAAGCCAAGCCGACGACAGACCAGGCTGGACCAGGAGCGGGATCGATTTCCGCTGATGAGCCCTCGGGCGGCCCTGAAAAGGAACAGCCTCGGGTCCCCGAAATTGAAACCATCCCCGATAATTTCCAGCCTTTTTATCACCGAGAGGCGCGCCTGGGAACACTCAAGAAAGCCGCGCTTTATCTGCTTCTGGCGGCTCTCGTTTCAGGGCTGGTCGGCCTGGTGGTGGATGCCTACCTCCGGAATGCGCCTTTCAGGCTGGAAGCGACGGCGATAGGAGTGATTACCCTGGCCTTGATCGGGCTGCTCTGGAAGATGGTTTCCTTGGAGTCGAAAGCCGGTCTGGCGGCCGTGGGCGTCAGTTTTATTCTGGTTCTGGCCCAGACTCTGTATGACCGGGAATTGGGGCTGCCCGGCCTTCCCGCGGGATTGATTCCGCCGGTTTATTTATGTCTGGTCCTGGCTGTCGGGTTGTTCTCCGTCTGGTTTGTCTTTCCTCGGCCAGTCTGGTTGGCCTTGTTGTTGAGCCTGGTTTTTATTTACCCGGCTTTGGCCCCGGCCTGGCTGATCTATCGGGGAGGGGCCTCGGCGCCAACAGTCTGGCTGGGCCCGGCGTTTATGGATGACTGGCCGGTCTTCCTCCGACCGGGCTGGCTTCTGGCCCAGGCGACCCTGCCCCTAGGGTCCCTGCTCCTGTTGGCGGCGCAGGCCAAGAGTCTTATGAAGCCGCCGTTCGAGAAACACTGGGGGTTTGTCTTCTGGTGCGTCAGTCTGGTCCTGGCTTCATTCATGGGACTGGCCGGACTGGAAAGGGCTGGACAGCCGGTTTTTCCGAACGTGTCCCCAGTTGTTTCACGCCTTAACCCGACCATGGCTCCGCTGGCCGCCGATTCTGGTGGGGTGGCGGCCAAGTCCGGCGCGGCGGGCAGCCAATCCAAGCCCGAGACCTCGGCTGTTCCGGAAACCGTCAAGTCTCAGCCCGAGTCCTCTCGGATAAAACCTGAAGCCGGCGCGGACCCTACGGAAATCAAGCCCGGCCGGAATGATCAGAAAGCCGAAGACGCCGCCGTGGATGAGGACCGGGAAGGGATCGCCGAATTGACCCAGAGGATTCTCGCTTTAGAACAGAGCGTTCAGGAGATGAAAACCCGAATGGAAGCCCAAGAGAGGCTGATTCGAGCTCTCCTGGACTATTTCGGCGCCAGGCCGGAAGGGAGCAGCCGGAGCGATTCCGGGTCCGGTTTCCCGCCTGACGCCGAGCCCGAGGAAGAGCAGGAGGAAGAAGTGACTCCGCCCCGTGTTGAACACGGTTTGACCTGAATCAACGGCATGACTTCAGCTTTCCGGGCCTCGGACGGTTGCTAAAATACTCCAGCCCTGTAACCACGCCGCCATATAATCCTGTAACAGTAGCCAGTGCGGGAACACCTCTTGCCTACGGCTCAGCCACCGGGACGATGCGCCTTTCGGAGGTGTTCATGAAATCTTGATCAGCCGTCAGGCCGGTCGCGCCTGACGAAACATCGGGGGTGGGTACATGGGCCTGGCGGAAAAATATCAGCCCGACGACAATATGGTTATCCTGGCTGAAAGCCTGCACCTCAAGGCCAAGAAACGCCATTCCCTCAACCTGGGGACGATTCAGAATCTGGAAATGGCTTGGGAGGGCGGACGGCCCCTGGGATTGCTCCTTTTCTCCATTCATAATTTTTTCGCTTTTGAAAGGATTTATGGCGAGGGCATGAGCGGACATGCCCTTCATGTCCTCCAGACCGGCTTGCGGGAGTGTGGCCGTCAGATATTAAACGACTCGGATCTTATTTATACCGAGAACCTCGAGGACGGCACTTACATTACCATTTTCAGGCAGAACGATCTCGATCTGCAGACCCTGGCCGATCTGGCGACAACCTTCCGGCTTTCCATCAAGCGGGAGGTCAACAAGGAAATGGTCAAGCTCACCGGTCAGCAACTGGAGATCAGGGCCGGATACGCCAGACTGCGTCACAGGACGGAGATGGACACGGCCAGTATTTTGTTCGAAGCCTTATGCGACGCTCAGGAAGTGGCGGCCGGAGCCATGAACATCACCAAACTCCGCTTGATGGAGGAGTTCAGGCAGATAATCGAACTGCCGCGTTTGACTTCGGTCTATATGCCCATTGTTGATTTGAGGTCCAGCCGCGTGCTGGGTTGGGAAGCTCTGGCCCGGGGGCCGGTGGAAAGCCGGTTCCATTTACCGAGCGTGCTTTTCGATTTCGCGGAGGAAGTGGGGGCGCTTTTCAGCCTGGAAAGGGTTTGCCGGGAGCAGGCCCTGAGAGGAATAGGTTCCTTGGAAAGCGATCAGAAGCTGTTCATGAACATTCATCCTCATACCGTGGGCGATCCCAACTTTACCGCCGGGGAGACTCGGCGTCTTCTGATGGAGTATGGCCTGGAGCCGCGGAACGTGATCTTCGAGATCACCGAACGCCATCCCATCCGCGACTTCACCTTGTTCTTCCGGACGCTGGAGCATTACCGGTCCCAGGGCTATCAGGTGGCCATTGACGACGTGGGCGCCGGCTACTCCGGCTTGTGGACCCTGGGCCAGGTCAGGCCCGAGTACGTAAAGATTGACATGTCTCTGGTCCGAGGCGTGGATTCGAATCCGGTCAACCGGGCCCTGCTGGAGACCCTGGTCTCCTTTGCGGATAAAATAGGCGCGGCCATCATCGCCGAAGGGATCGAAACCGAGACCGAACTGTCCAGCTTGATGGACATGGGCGTTCATTTCGGCCAGGGCTTTTTTCTGGCCCGGCCGGACCGCCCCAAGCCTTTCCCTTCAAGGGTGCTTCCGGTCAGACCCCTCAAAGGCGCCCATCAGGTCAGCGTGGGTCGCTGTTCCATTCCCATCGGCGAACTGGCCGAACCGGCCATTCAAATGGGGCCGGAGATTAAAATCAGCGAAGTGCAGCACATGCTCGAATCCATGCCGCCTTCTCCCATTTCCGGCGTGGTGGTGGTCAAGGACGGCAAGCCGCTGGGCCTGGTCATGAGCCATGATTTAAATCGGCAACTTGGCACGCTATACGGGGTGGCCTTGTATTACGAAAGGCCGATCACCAGGCTGATGGACCCGTTACCGTTGATCGTGGAGGAGAGTCTGCCGGTGGAAGTGGTGGCCGAGCGGGCTATGTCGCGGGAAAAATACAAGGTCTATGATCACATCCTGGTGACCCGGAACAGCGAAATGGTAGGCGTTGTCTCGGTCCAGAAGATGCTCGACACCCTGGCCCGGGTTCACGTGGAAATGGCCAAGGGCGCCAATCCCCTGACCGGATTGCCGGGCAACGTGGCCATCGAGCAAGAGATCGAAGCCAGGGCCCTGGCCGGCCAGCCCACCAGCCTGATCTACGCCGACCTGGACAACTTCAAGGTTTTCAACGACAAGTACGGCTTCGAGGCCGGGGATAGGATGCTTCTGCTCCTGACCAGAATCATCGTCTGGGCCGTCCGCCGTCATGAAGGCCGGGAAGGCTTCGTCGGCCATGTAGGCGGCGACGACTTCGTGCTCATGACCTCGCCGGAAAGAGCGGAGCGTGTCTGTCAGGCCATTGTTCGTTGTTTCGGCCGTTGTGTGCCTTATTTATACGATCCGGGGGACCGATCACGGGGTTGCATCGAGGGTAAAAGCCGTAGCGGCGAACCGGGCCGGTTTCCTCTAACCGCGGTATCCCTGGCCATCGTGGACTGTTTCAGCAAATCGGACCTGATGCAGTTCGCCATGAGGGCGGCGGAGATGAAGAAATACGCCAAAAGCCAGCCAGGCAACGTCTGGGTGCGCGACCGGCGGGCCAGGTTCAGTCTGGCGGCGGAGCAGATGGTCCCGCTGGAGCAAGTGGTCCCGGCGGAGCAGGTGGTTCCGCTGGAGCAAGTGGTTCCGGCGGATTAGTCGCCCCGATCTGGATAAGGTCTCCACCAGGGAAAGGTCGGCCCGATCCGGTTCCAGGTCCAGCTTAACCTTTCTTTTTGCCTTCGCTGAAGGCTATGGTCACGTGATAGTAGTCCGGTTCGCGGACGGCCTTGAGGGGGTAGGGGGCCTTTTCCAGAACTTTCCACATGGCCGTATTAGTGGGCAGAACGTCCGCGCTTATCCCCTGGATGCCCCTTTCCTGGGCGACGCGTATGAGCTGTTTCATCAGGAAAGTGGCCAGGCCCAGACCGTGGTACTCCTCGTCCACGACGTAGGCCGTGTCGGCATAGGGGCGGTCGGGCGACTGGACATACCGTGCTTCGGCTACGATCCGGCCCGACCCGGCTTCGCCGATCAGGCCGACGATGGACATGATCTTCCGATAATCCACGTTGACGTATTCCTGCATGCGGGCGTGGGGCATGGCCTTGACCGGGCTGAAATAACGGTAGTAGACCGCTTCGCTGGAGAACCGGTAGAACAGCCGTCGCATTTCTTCCTCGTCCGAAGGTTTGATGGCCCGGAAATAGACCTTCAGGCCGTTCTTGAAGGTGTGGACCGTGGCCAGTTGGGCCGGATAGAGCCGCCCGGATTCGGTCAGATAAATCTGGTCCTGATAAAGGATTCTGGCTTTCTTGGCCTGTTCGACCAGGGCGGCCCGGTCGTCGGGGTGAGCGATGTCGATCAAGGCCAGGGACCTTTCCCTGACCGTGCGGCCGGGCAGGTGGGCCACGCCGTATTCGGTGACCACGCAGTCCAGGGTTTCGCTCACGCTGAGCTGGTTGGGATGGTCGGCCAGGGAGAGCAGGATATTGGGCTGGCCTTTGAGGTTCCGGCTGGGCAGGGCGAAGATGGTTTTGCCGCCCCTCGAGAAGGCCGCGCCGGCGAATACCTCCTGGGCCGCGCCGATGCTGGCCGAGACGTTGCCTTTGCCGGTGGGCATGGCCACGTTGCCGGTCAGGTCCACTTTACGGGCCGGAAGAACGGCCATGAACCGATCGTTGCGGCCGATGGACCTGGGATCGTTGACCACTTCGATGCCCTGAAATTCGACCAGGGGATTGCGGTTCAGCCAGGCCATCAATTCCTTGGTGCCGAAGGCGTAGGAGGACAGAGATGTGCCGCGGAAGACGCCTTTGTGCCGGTTCGAGACCGCGCCGCTTAAAACCAGGTCCATCAAGGCGTCGGTGAAGAAGAGACTGTGGACGCCGAGGTGTTTTTTCCGGGCCAGATGCCGGCCCAGGCCTTCAAAGAGCGGGCCGTAGGTGAAAGCGACGCAGCTCCCGTCCTCGATGATCGAGGCCACGTTTTCCGCCACCTTGTCAAAGACCGGGTCCAGGGGCCAGCGCAGGAGGTAGATCGGCGGTTCGGTGGATTTGACCAGCCAATCCATTTCGTCCACGTGGACGAAGGTGTCGCCCAGGGTCCGCGGCACGTTTTCGTTGATCTCGCCCACCACCAGAGAGGCCCGCTCGATGGCCTGACGGGCCGCGTCCACGGCCACCCCCAGGCTGGCGTATCCGTTTTCATCCGGGGGAGCGATCTGGACAAAGGCCACGTCCACTTGCATGGAACCGGAAGCAATCAATTCCGGGACCCGCGAAAAACGACAGGGGATCAGGTCCACCCGGCCGGCGGTGATGGCTTCGCTGGCCACCCAGCCGGCAAAGAAGGTTTTAAGCCTGTACTTCTGATAGTACCGCTCATCCACCGAAATGGCTTCCCCCAGGCTTATGAGCTGGATCAAGGTCAGGTCATCCAGGTTGGGCTTGTCCGAGGCCAGGATATGCTTGACCAGGGTTCGCGGTTCGGCCACCCCGGTGCCGAGGTAGATGTTCATTCCCGGCGCTATCTTGTCCAGCACCCTTTCGGGGTCGGTCAGTTTTTCCCGCCATGAGGAGCGAGCGTATATCGTCATGGTCAGACCTCCCGGCAAAGCATGACTTCATCTTGAAGACAAATCTTATAGGATATAACCAGCCGGAGGCAAGACCGGCCGTCGGCGACGGGTCGACCTTGGCCGAGGTGGAGTGATATTGGCCTCGATCGGCCAGGACTATCGCCGGCTTGACGCCGGCGGTGGTTGAAAAGCAGGGAAGAGGATCATATTCCTCTTCCCTGGCTGTAATCAAATCGAGGGCTCAAGAAGCAGGGTCTTGGGGCGGTCGGGGCGATGGCGCCGATTCCGAACTCCCGGTTCGGCAGTTCGGCCGTATTCAGGTGGACACGCCCAATTTGGGCAGGATGACCGCCTGGAGCAGAATCCAGGCCCCCACGATGAGAATCACCCATAGAAGTTCCATTTTTTCTCCTTTCCGGCCTCCGGCCGGACCTTATTCAACCTCAGGAAAAACCTCGTGATCCGGAGCAACCGGTGGAAAGGTTCAGGCCGGCAAAAGCCGACATGGCCTTTTCGAGGCGGGTGGAACCGCAGGCCGGACACGCGGGTTCATCTTCGGCGCTCAAGACCAGGGTCTCGAACGTGTTTTCGCAGTCAAGACAAATGTACTCGTAAAGCGGCATGGCTTCAACTCCTGAATAACTTTTTTCTTCTTTTATAGAGACCGGGGCGGGCGATAGGTTACAGCGGGTCGGACGGCCGGGAATCGTCGAGCGGCTCGGGACGGGCCGGGATGTGTTCCCGGCAGCGCTCGGCCAACAGGGTGAAGCGCCGTCCGGGCCGGTCGTTTTTCACCGCCCGGGCCAGGGCCCGCTGTTCGCCCACCAGCACCACCAGTCGCCGGCCTCTGGTCACGGCCGTATAGAGCAGGTTGCGCTGCAAAAGCAGGTGGTGCTGCGAAAGCATCGGCACCACCACCGCCGGATACTCGCAGCCCTGGGATTTATGAACCGATATGGCGTACGCCGGCGTGATCTCGTCCAGTTCGCTGAAGCCATACTCGACCAGCCGGCCGTCGAAGTTCACCGCCGCCGACCGCGCCTCCGGGTCCAGCTTGATCAGGCGGCCCAGGTCGCCGTTAAAGACGTCCTTTTCATAATTGTTTCTTATCTGCATTACTTTATCGCCCGGGCTGAATTCATGGCCGCCGCGCTCCACCAGGGGAGGTTCAGGATTGAGAGCCCGGCGGAGTTCGGCGTTGAGGTTTTCCACCCCGACCAGTCCCCGGTGCATGGGAGTCAGGACCTGGACATCCTCGAATGGATCGAAACCGAACCGCCTGGGGATGCGTTCGGCCACCAGTTCCAGGATAATCGCCAAGGCTCCTTCGGGCCGTTCTTGGGTCAGGAAATAGAAATCCTCGAGCTTGCCGGGTTCGGGCCGGAGCAGAGGCATCAGTCCCTGGTTGATCCGGTGGGCGTTCAGTATTATGGCGCTCTCCCTGGCCTGGCGGAATATATGATCGAGCCGGACCACCGGCGCGACGCCGGAGGAGATAACGTCCCGCAAGACCTGGCCCGGGCCCACCGAGGGCAACTGATCCACGTCGCCCACCAGGATGAGCGTGGCTGAAGGAGGAATGGCCTTGAGCAGATGGTGCATGAGCAGGACGTCAATCATGGAGGCTTCATCCACCACCAGAAGATCACAGTCCAGAGGTTGACGTTCGTTTTTTTTGAAGCCGCCCTGGGCCGGGTGGAATTCGAGCAGGCGATGGATGGTCTTGGCTTCGTGGCCGGTGGTTTCCTGGAGCCGCTTGGCGGCCCGGCCCGTGGGCGCGGCCAGAAAGACCCGGGCCTGAAGCCGGGTGTAGATAGCCAGAATGGCCCGGACTATGGTTGTTTTCCCGGTGCCCGGCCCACCGGTTACCACCAGGACCTTATCCGCCACGGCCCGCTTGACCGCCGCTGCCTGGCGCTCGGCCAGCTTCAGGTTCAAACGGTCCTGGACCCAGGCCACGGCCTTTTCCGCGTCCACCGGCCTTAGTTTTTTGCCGGCGGCAACCAGGCTCCTCAAGCGGGCGGCCACGTTGGATTCGGCCAGATGGTATCCGGAAAGGTATACGGCCTTCAGGTTATTCTGGAATTCGGAGCCCCGGTTGAGGTCCTCGAAAACGATCTTTTTTTCGGCCGCGGCCGCGGCCAAGGCCTGAACGATCTTTTCCCGGTCCACGTTCAGGATTTCGCGGCTCCGGTCCAGCAGCCGGTCGTACGGGTAGTAAACATGCCCTTCATCGGCCATTTCGTGCAGGACGTGAATGACGCCGGCCGCCACCCTGAGGTTGCTGTCCAGGCTGAAGCCTAGTTTTTGGGCGATCCGATCCGCGGTCAGGAAACCGATTCCGTACACGTCCTGGGCCAGGCGGTAAGGATTTTCCCGCAACACCTCCAGGGCCTGGTCCCCGTACCGCTTGAAAATTCTGACCGCGTATCCGGCGCCGACACCATGTTCCTGAAGAAAAAGCATGACCCGGCGGATTTCCTTCTGTTCCGCCCAGGCGGCGCGGATCATCTCCAGCCTTTTCGGCCCCAGCCCCTCCACCTCGAGCAGCTTTTCTGGATCGTGCTCGATGACCTCGAGGGTCCTGGGACCGAAGAAGGCGACGATGCGGCCGGCCATGACCGGGCCGATGCCCTTGATCAGGCCGGAACTCAAATACTTCTTGAGGCCGTGGATCGAGGCCGGGGCCGAGGATTCGTACCGGGAGATTTTAAATTGGCGGCCGTATTGGGGATGGCTGGACCACCGGCCTTTCATGGTCAGGACTTCGCCCGGCGCGGGCGAAAGGAGGTTGCCCACGGCGGTCACCAGGTCAGGCCGGCCGGAAACCCGGACCTTGATCACGGTGTACCCGGTCTCTTCGCTGGCGTAGGTGACGCGCTCGATCTGTCCGGTGAGGGTCTCGGGTTCTGTTTCGAGGGTCCAGGACATCGTCCTTCCTTTGCTTTCAGCATATACTTTTTGAGGGGACCGGGGAAAGAGGGTAATATCTCTCGGGATAGGGCGGATCGCTATTTTTAGACCGAATGTTTATCGATGGCCCGGCTGTTTGAATCCCGCAACGCCAGGCAAGACGGGACGGAATACCAGGACGTTGTTGCCATGACCCGGTTCAGGTTATAGAATGATTTAGAGTTCATGATAACCGCGGCCCGCCGGAAGAGTCGCCGGCAGAGGAAGGAGAAGATCGAATGCGTATAACTTGTCTGGGGGCAACACGTACGGTGACGGGATCGTGTTTTCAAGTGGATATGAACGGCCGCGACTGCCTCCTGGTTGACTGCGGCCTCTTTCAGGGCGGAAAGCAGACCGAGCAGCGCAACTATGCCACCGGTTCCTATCGGGTGCCGGACCTCAAGGCCATTCTGATCACCCACGCCCACATGGACCATTCCGGTCTGGTGCCCCGCCTGGTGAAGCAGGGTTATCGCGGCCCGGTCTACGCCACCGAGGCCACTTGCGATCTGCTGCGCATCCTCTGGCTGGACGCGGCCCACATCCAGGAGATGGAAGCGGAGTGGCAGACGCGCAAGAACAAACGCCGCGGCCGCCGGCAGGTGGAGCCACTTTACGAAACCAGGGACGCCGAGGCTTCGGCCCGGTTGCTCAAGCCGGCCCAGCTCGAAACCGAGTTCAAGCCCCTGCCGGCCGTCAGAGCCCGTTATGTCCAGGCCGGGCACATTCTGGGCTCGGCCAGCCTGCACCTGACCCTGAGCGACGGCGAAGGAGAGCACCGGGTGGGCTTCTCCGGAGACCTGGGTCGTCCCGGCCAGTTGATCGTCGCCGATCCGGAACGACTTCCTCCCCTGGACACCCTGTTCATGGAGACGACGTACGGCGGCCGGCGTCATAAATCCCTGGAAGACAGCCGGTCCGAGCTTCTGGGCGTGATCAAGGCGGCTTATCGGGACCAGGGCAAGGTCATAATCCCGGCCTTTGCCGTGGAAAGGACCCAGGAGATCATCTACCACCTGGCCAGGGCCCATGAAAGCGGCGATCTGCCGGCCGACATGCCGGTGTACCTGGATTCGCCCCTGGCCATCAAAGCCACCGAGGTATTCAACCGTCATCCCGAACTGTACGACCAGGAAGCCCGCCAAGTCCTTTATCAAGGCCACAATCCCCTGGACCTGCCCAGCCTCAGGTGCACGAGCACGAGCGCGGAAAGCCAGGCCATCAACGAAGAAACCGGGCCGGCCGTGATTATCGCCGGCAGCGGCATGGCCAACGCCGGCCGGATCAAGCACCATCTCAAGCACCACCTCTGGCGGCCCAACTGTCACGTGGTCATCGTGGGCTTCCAGGCCGAAGGAACCTTGGGCCGGCGCCTGGTGGAAGGGGCGAAAAAGGTCAATATCCTGGGCGAAGAGGTCGTGGTCAAGTCGCAAGTTCACACCATCGGCGGCTTTTCGGCCCACGCCGACCAGGAAGAACTCCTGGCCTGGCTGGCGCCGCAAGCCCATCCCGGCCTTAACGTGCACCTGGTCCACGGCGAGGAAAACTCGTCCCTGACCTTCCAGCAGGTGGCCGAAAGCCGGTTCCCTCAAGCCAGATTCGATGTCCCGCGCTGGAAGGAAGTGATCGCCCTGACGCCCGCTCCGGCCCTCGAGGCGGCTCCGCCGGTGATCCCGGACCTGTCCGCCCGCGTCCTGCGCCTCAGGCAGCGGCTGATCGAGATGGAAAAGAGACTGGCCGCCGGACAGGGTCTGGCTGGCGAGAGCGCGGTCGCCGCCCTGGAAAGAGCGGTGGCGCAAGGCGAATCAATGCTGGGCTGAATCCCTTCGAGGCGCCGGCCGCCGGACAGGAGGAGTCGCCAATGCCCATGACCATCTACTGGCCGGATGGCTATCAGGCCAAACGGCGAACGGTTGACGAGGCTATCAGCCTGCTCAAACCGGGCCAGCGCGTATTCATCGGCACCTCCTGCGGCGAACCTCAATGCCTGGTCAAGGCCCTGGCCGCGAAATCGAGCTGCTTCGCCGACCTGGAGATAGTGCGCCTGCTCAGCCTCGAGGCCCTGCCGCTCAGCCTTCTGGCCGAACAGACCGACTGCCAGACCATATCGATCCGGTCCTTTTATCTCGGCTCGGCCAAACCCAAGAGGCTTTCCCGGAACAAGCGCTTCATCACCCCCATCAACCTCTCGGCCGTGCCCCGCTTGTTCAAGACCAGGAGGCTGCCCATTCACGCGGCCCTGATCCAGACTTCTCCTCCCGACGATTTCGGCTGGATGAGCCTGGGCATATCGGTGGACGTGACCCTGGCCGCGGTCCAGTCGGCCGACCTGGTCATAGCCCAGGTCAATCCCAATATGCCCCGGGTCCTGGGCCAGTCCTTCGTCCACGTCAATGAAGTGGACGTCATCGTCGAGTGCGAGGAGGAACTGCTGACCATAGGACGTCCTCCGGAATTCGAGTCGGCCCATCTTATCGGCCGGCACGTGGCCAAGCTGGTGGATGACGGCTCGACCCTCCAACTCAGCCTGGGCGCCACGCCTCAATCGGTTCTGCTCGCCCTGTCCGAAAAAAACGACTTGGGGATACACACCCAGTTCCTGACCGACGGCTTTATGGACCTGATCGGCCGCGGCGTGGTGACCAACAGGAAGAAGGGTCTGAATGAGGGCAAGACCGTGGCCAGCGGCGCCATCGGTTCGAAAAACTTGTACGAATTCTTGAACGATAACCCTGGCATCGCTTTCTACCCTTCGGACTACGTCAACGATCCGGCCGTCATCGCCCAGCACAACAAAATGGTCTCGGTCAACGTGATCATGGCCATGGACCTGACCGGCCAGGCCGCGGCCGACGCCCTGGCCTATAACCATTTCACCGGGGTGACCGGAACCATGGACTTTGTCCGCGGCTCCTGCCAGTCTCCGGGCGGCAAATCCATCCTGATGCTGCCTTCCACCACCCTGGACGGCCGGACGAGCCGGATCGTGCCCATCCTGGAACAGATGGCCGTGGTCGTGCCCAGGGGTGACGTGCACTACGTGGCCACGGAATTCGGCGTGGTGAACCTCTTCGGCAAGACCCTCGAGGAGAGGGCCATGGCCCTGATCAGCATCGCCCACCCGGATTTCCGGGAGGACCTCTTAGACCTGGCCAAGGCCATGGGGCTGGTGGGTCACGCCAGGACTTTGGCCGATTCCATCCACGGGGTCTATCCGCTCAAGCTGGAGATGAACTTGGAACTGGACGGCGAGAAGGTGCTCATAAGGCCGGCCCGGCCCACCGACGTGCGGCTCATCCAGGAGCATTTCTACAACCTGGACCAGGAGGACGTGGCCGGGCGCTTCCTTCAGGATAAGCGGATTTTCGGCTTGAGCGACGTGGCCGGGATGTACGACCTGGATTACATAAAAAACCTGACCATGCTGGCGGTGACCGGCGACATCGGCTTTGAAAGGGTCATCGCCGTGGGCGGATACTACCTCAACCCGGCCAACTATTATGCCGAGGTGGCCTACTCGGTCGCCAGGGAATGGCAGGGCCGGGGATTGTCCTCGTGCATCCAAGAGCGACTCTTCCGGGCGGCCAGGGATAACGGGGTCCTGGGTTTCAAGGCCTTCACCACGCCGCGGAACAAGGGCATGATCCGGTTGTTTAAAAAGTTGTCCTGTCGGGTCACCAGCGATTTTGACGGCGACATACTAACCTTGACGGCCAGGTTCCAGGAAAAGGCTTGACGGAATGTTTTCCCCCGGTTCCAGGACTCACTGGGCAACAGTCCATTCCCGTAGGGGCGCCCAGCCTCGCATCCGCGGATTCCAGCCGGCGCTGGGTAACAGTCCATTCCCGTAGGGGCGCCCAGCCGTGCGCCCCCCTGTTCCAGGAAACGGTAGGTGACAGGTCAGGCCTGTAACCCCGGTCGGGCGCCCGCCGGCGCCTGCCTTCCTGACCTCAAATTACCTACCGGTAAGTAGTTAGGGCTTGACGGTCGAGCCGGCCCGTGTTATATACAGACGATTCCGGCCAAGGTCCAGCTTGAGCCCGAAGGATCAATCAGTAAACTGGTAACTAAACTCCGGCTGGAAGCGCCTGAACCGCGGGGCGCTCCGGTCCGACTCGCAACCGGGACATGAATCCCGGCTCGATAGAAATAGAACATGATTATTGCCAGGATAATAAGAACAGCCTTGAGTTTAATCCTTCTTCTGGCGCCGGTGGCCATTTCGTGCAACCAGGCCGCCAGCGAAGCCAAGCCGGCCAATAACTCGGAAAGAATGATCAAGGTTACGGTCATCAAGGTCGAACCCACGCAGATCAAGGACGTCTTGATCCTGCCCGGAGAAACCAAACCCTGGCAGGACGTCACCCTGGCCGCCAATCAGGCCGGGACCGTGGAGTGGATCGGGCCCCGGGAAGGCGACCAGGTCAAGAAGGGCGAACTGCTGGCCAAGGTGGACGTATCGGCCTTGAAGGCGGCCCTGGACAACGCCCAGGCGAATCTCAAACTGGCCGAAGAACTATACCATCGCCGGCTGAGGCTGTTCGAACGCAAGATCGTCAGTCAGGAGGAGCTGGACCAGAGCAAGACCCAGTGGGTGGTGGCCCAGGGCAGCCTGCGCCAGACCAGGGTGGCTTTCGAGCATGGTTTTCTTCACTCGCCCATTGACGGCGTGGTCAACCAGCGCCATCTCGACCCGGGCGAGTACGTGGCCCAGGGCGGCCGCCTGCTGGACCTGGTCAACGTGGACAAAGTTCAAATTGACGTCAACGTCCCGGAGTTGGACGTTCGTTACCTCAAGCCCGGCCAGCAGGCCTTGGTCAGGGTTGACGCCCTGCCGGGCCAGGATTTCTTGGGCGACATAGATTTCGTGGCCTATAAAGCCGACGCCGCCACCAAGACTTTCCGGATCAAGGTGCTGGTGGACAACGCGGCCCAGGCCATCCGACCGGGCATGATCGCCCGGGTGGCCTTTCTCCGCCGGATCATTCCCGACGCCCTGACCGCCCCTTTGACCGCCCTGGTGGACAAGGGCGGCGAAAGGCTCCTCTTCGTGGAGAAAGACGGCGTGGCCCAGGCCCGTCAGGTCTCCCTGGGCGTCATCGATCAGGACAGAATCCAGATCACCAAGGGCCTGATGGCCGGCGAGCGACTCATCGTCTCCGGCCAGACCGAGGTCGAGGAAGGGACCAAGGTCCAGGTCCAATGATCGTCAACCGGGCCGCCACCAAGCGCCAGACCACGGTCCTGGCCCTGCTGATCCTTATAGTCATCGCCGGGACGTACTCCTATCTTACCCTGCCCCGGGAAGCCTTTCCGGACATTACCATTCCTTATATCTTCATCACCACCGATTACGAGGGGGTGGCCCCCTCGGACATCGAGACCTTGATCAGCATCCCCCTGGAGCGCAAGCTCAAAGGACTGGCCGACGTCGAGGAGATCACCTCCAGTTCCCTGGAAGGCAAATCCATCGTGGCGGTCAAGTTCCTGCCCAACGTGGATATTGACGACGCCCTGCGCAAGGTCAAGGACAAGGTGGATGAGGCCAAACCCGACCTGCCGGAGGAAATGCCCAAGGACCCGGAAATCAAGGAGGTCAACTTTCAGGACTTCCCCATCCTGCGGGTGATACTGTCCGGACCGTTCAGCCTGAGACGGCTGAAGAATTTCGCCGATGACTTCAAGGACAAGATCGAAGGCATTCCCGGCGTGCTGGCGGCCGAAATTTACGGCGGGCTGGAAAGGGAGATTCACGTCGAGTTCGACCTGGACCGGGTGGCCGCGTACAATATGCCTTTTTCCAGCCTGATCAACGCGGTGAACAAGAGCAACATCAACATGCCCGGCGGCAGCGTGGAAATAGGGCCGGGCAAGTACATGGTGCGGGTGCCTGAAGATTACAAACACCCGGCCGAGATATTCTCGATCGTGGCCTTTGTCCGGGACGGCCGGCCGGTGTACTTGCGCGACGTGGCCTATATCCGGGACAGCCACAAGGACCCCCTGACCATCAGCCGGATCAACGGCCAGCCCAGCGTCACCCTGGGGGTTAAGAAGCGCAGCGGCGAAAACATCGTCCGGGTGGCCGACGCGGTCAAGGAGGCCGTGGCCGAGCTTCAGCCGTCCCTCCCGCCCACGCTCCGGATCGATCTGACTTCCGACATGTCCAAGGACGTGCGGCTCATGGTCAAGGACCTGGAGAACAACATCCTCTCCGGCCTGGTCCTGGTCCTGGCCGTCATCGTCATTTTCATCGGCGGCCGCTCGGCCCTCTTTGTCTCGCTGGCCATCCCCTATTCGATGCTCCTGACGTTCATGATTCTCCAGGGCCTCAACATCACCCTCAACGAGGTGGTCCTCTTCTCCCTGATCCTGGCCCTGGGCATGCTGGTGGACAACGGCATCGTCATCGTCGAGAACATTTTCCGGCACATGCAGATGGGTAAATCCCGGCCGCGGGCGGCCCTCGAGGCCGTGGACGAAGTAGCCTGGCCGGTCATCACCTCGACCCTGACCACCCTGGGCGCTTTTTTCCCCATGTTGTTCTGGCCGGGCATCATGGGCGAATTCATGAAATACCTGCCCATAACCTTGATAATCTCACTGTCAGCCTCGCTTTTCGTGGCCCTGGTCATCAATCCGGTCCTGTCGGCCCGGTACCAGACGGTGAAGCCGGTCGCGGACGACATCAGCGAGGAAAAGGTTCTCGAAAGCCGCCTGCCCGTAGTCAAGAGAATCTACCTGAGGATGCTGGACTGGTCCCTGGACCATCGTCTGGCGGTAGTGGCCCTGGCGGTTGTTACCCTGGTGGGCCTGATCGCCGCCTTCGGTCGCTTCGGCGCCGGCACCGAATTCTTTCCCGAGGCCGACCCCAGGGTGGCCAACATCAACGTCAAGGCGCCGGTGGGGACCAACCTGGAGACCACGGATCGGTTTTCCCGGAAGGTGGAAGAGATCGTCTCCCAGTACGAGGACGTCCGTTTCGTGATCACCAACACCGGCATGTCCGTGGGCGGATTCACGCTGGGTCAGGGCACGGCTTCATATTTGGCGGGTATCGCCCTGGACTTCAAGGACTTTCACGAACGTTCCCGGCCGTCGCCCCGGACCATTGACGAAATCCGGACCAAGGTCCTGGCGGCCATAAAAGGGGCCGAGGTCAGGGTCGAGAAAGAGCACCACGGGCCGCCCACGGGCGAACCGATAAACCTCGAGATTTCCGGACCGAAGCTCGAGGTCCTGCTGGAGATCGCGGAGCGGGTGCGCAGGAACATCCAGGACGTGCCCGGCTTGACCGACCTCAAGGACAACATCATCCGGGGTAAGCCCGAGATCAAAATCCAGGTGGACAAGGAGAAGGCCGCCCTGCTGGGCCTGGACACCTACACCATCGCCTACACGGTCAAGACGGCCGTGAACGGGGCCAAGGTCGGCGTGTTCCGGGAAGGCAAGGACGAGTACGACATCGTGGCCCGCCTGCCGGAAAAGGACCGCCGCTCCCTGGAAAGCTTGAAGCGGCTGACCATATCCGGAGCCAAGGGCGAACCCATCCCCATCACCAGCGTGGCTTCCTTTGAATTATCGAGCGGTCTGGGCGCCATTACCCGCAAGGACCAGAAGCGGGTGGTGACCGTCTCGGGCAAGAACTCCGGCCGCCTGCCCAACGACATCATCAAGGACGTCCAGGCCCGCCTGGTAAAAATGCCGTGGCCCCGAGGCTACGAATACAAGTTCACCGGCGAGCGGCAAGAGCAGGGGAAAGCCGAGGCCTTCCTCAGCAAGGCCTTTGTGGCCGCGCTCTTTATCATTCTGATCACGCTTATGCTCCAGTTCGATTCGCTGGCCGTGCCGCTGATAATATTGACCACGGTGCTGATGTCCCTGATCGGCGTCTTTCTGGGACTCCTGGTCACCAACAAGCCGTTCGGCGTGATCATGACCGGCATCGGCGTCATAAGCCTGGCCGGCGTGGTGGTCAACAACGCCATTGTCCTGATTGACTATTATCACCAGCTTATGGACAAGGGCCTGCCCTCGAGGAAGGCTTTGTTGACCGCCGGCGTCGTGCGCTTCCGGCCGGTCATGCTCACGGCCATCACCACCCTGCTGGGATTGGTGCCGATGGCCACGGGCGTGAGTTTCGATTTCATCGATTTTGCCTGGGAGGTCGGTTCCGAATCCAGTCAGTGGTGGAGTTCCATGGCCGTGGCCGTGATTTTCGGCCTGGGCGTGGCCACTCTGCTCACCCTGGTGCTCGTGCCGGTGCTTTGCAGTCTGTCCTACAGCCTGGGTTCCAGATTCAGAAAACGGAAGGCGGAACCGGTCCCGGCCGCCTGAGGATCGAGATAAAATCCGGCGGCCGGGATGGACTCGGGAACCGCCTTTGAATTCGTCGGAAATATCATTTTCAGGGGTTAAAATTCTTGACGTCGCGTCAAGGCCCATGTTATAGACCGCACAACATTTTAGGTTCTGAACGATAGACCGTGAAATAAATAACAAAGACGAAAGCCGGGGTCGTTTTTTAACGGGAAAAAGATCGAGGCTTTCGTCCGCCGACCAGGGGATATGGGGCTTACCAGCCTTTTGGAAAACAAAAAGGCCGTGATCCTGGACAGGTGGTTTAACCTGGTCTTGGAGACTTATCCGCCTGACACCACGCAATTCCTGTGCCGGCAGAAGGACTCCTTCGCCAATCCCGTGGGCGGCAACATCCGGGAGGGCTTGTCCGCGGCGCTCACTGAATTCATCGCCAGTTTCAGCTCGACTTCTTCAGGCCGTCTGGATACGGAAGGCCTTAAGACCGGCCTGGACCGGGTAATCCGCATCCGGGCCGTCCAGAACTTCACGCCGTCCCAGGCAGTGGGATTTGTCCGCGATTTGAAGGCGGTGATCAAGGAGGTCCTCGGCCGCGAGGCCGAGACGGCCGGAGGCGCGGGAGAATGGGCGGCCCTGGAAGAGGCAATGGATGAATTGTTGTTCCTGGCTTTTGATCTTTATTCGGCTTGCCGGGAACAGCTTCATGAAATCAGAATCAAGGATGAACAGCGAAGAATGCATCTGCTGCTGAAGAGAGCCAAGATGATAAGCGACGACCCGGAGCCGGAAAAAGACCGTGCGGGCCGTGACCGCGGAGGTCTTTAGGGCCATCATCAAGAGAGGTAACGGTAAATGGGCTTGAATGGTTTTCTGTTCGCGCTGGGTCTGGCGGTTCTGTTTCTGTTGATACCGTTGGTGGGAGTCGGGGCCGCCCGCCTGGAGACCCTGTTCGGGGTGGTCATACCTTACCTGGCCGGCCTGACCTTCCTGGTGGGGATCGTGTATCGGGTAGTGCAATGGGGCAAATCCCCGGTGCCTTTCCGCATACCCACCACCTGCGGCCAGGAAAAGTCCCTGCCCTGGATCAAGACGAACTGTATAGACAACCCGACCAACAACAGCGGGGTCCTGCTCAGGATGGCGGGCGAAATACTGCTTTTCCGTTCGCTTTTCCGAAATACGGCCCTGGATTTTCGTGACGGCCGGGTTTACTACAGTTCATCCAAGTGGCTGTGGGTCTTCGCCCTGGCTTTTCATTACTCCTTCCTGACCGTGGCCGTCCGGCATCTGCGGTTTTTCACCGAACCGGTGCCGTTCTGGATTGATATGATCGCCCGGTTGGACGGTTTCATGGAAGTCGGCCTGTGGCCTTTGGCCTGGCTGCCGGGCCTGCTGCTTTCAGGGATGGTTCTCCTGGGGGCCGTGAGCTACCTTTTTCTCCGGCGCCTGGTTCTGCCCCACATAAGGTACATCACCCTGGCCAACGACTGGTTCCCGCTGTTTGTGATCGCCCATATCGCCCTGACCGGCATACTCATGCGTTACCTCCTCAAGGTGGATATTGTCGCGGTCAAAGAGTTGGCTATGGGTCTGGTGAGTCTGAAGCCCAAGGTTCCGGAAGGAATCGGCGTCCTGTTCTATATGCATTTATTCCAGGTCTGCGTGCTGCTGGCCTACTTCCCCTTCAGCAAGCTGGTCCACGCGCCGGGCATCTTCCTCAGCCCGACCCGCAACCTGGCCAACAACAGCCGCGCCGTCCGGCACGTGAATCCCTGGAATCCCAAGGTGGAAACCCATGACTACCACGAGTACGAGGATGAGTTCCGGGATTTCATGATCGAGGCCGGCCTGCCCGTGGAAAAAGAAATGGCGGAATCCGCCGCGGAAGATAAGTGAGGAAAGAACCATGGCCATACCCAAACCCGCGGAGCTGAGCAGAATAGATCATCAACCGCCCAGCGCGAGCTGGATGGACGCTCCCGTCAACTTAAGACCGGGCACGTTCTGTTACGCCGCCAACCCCAAGAGCGTGGAATACGTGGGCCTGCCCAACGCCCGGCCGTGGGACCCCACCCAGGAGGATTGGAAACTCCCCGCCAACTGGAAGGAAATAGTCCTGGAAGGACTGGCCGATCGGATCAAGCGTTTCCGCACCTTCCACCTCTTCATGGACATCTGCGTCCGGTGCGGGGTCTGCGCGGACAAGTGCCACTTCTTCATCGGCACCGGCGATCCCAGGAACATGCCGGTGCTCCGGGCCGAACTCCTGCGCAGCGTCTATCGCCGCAACTTCACCCTGGCCGGCAAGCTCATGGCCCGCATGGTCGGGGCCAGGGACCTGACCGAAAAGGTGCTTAAGGAGTGGTGGTACTACTTCTTCCAGTGCACCGAGTGCCGGCGCTGTTCGGTCTTCTGCCCGTACGGCATTGACACGGCCGAAATAACCATCATCGCCCGGGAGCTTTTGAACCTACTGGGCCTGAACATAGACTGGATCGCCACGCCGGTGGCCAACTGCTATCGCACCGGCAACCATCTCGGCCTCCAACCCCACACCTATAAAGAGAATACGGAATTCCTCCTGGCGGACATCGAGGAGTACGCGGGGGTGACCATCGAGCCTTCTTTCAACCGCAAGGGCGCCGAGATTCTCTTCGTCACACCGTCGGGCGACATCTTCGCCGATCCGGGCATCTTTACTTTCATGGGCTATTTGATGCTGTTCGAGCATATCGGTCTGGACTACACCTGGAGCACCTATGCCTCGGAAGGAGGCAACTTCGGCTTTTTCACCGCCAACGAAATGGCCAAGCGTCTGAACGCCAAGATTTACGCCGAGGCCAAACGCCTGGGGGTCAAGTGGATACTGGGCGGCGAGTGCGGCCACATGTGGCGGGTGCTCCACCAGTACATGGACACCTTCAACGGTCCGGCCGACTTTCTCGAGGTCCCGGTCAGCCCTATCACAGGCACCCGGTTCGAAAACGCGGCCTCGACCAAGATGGTCCATATCAGCGAGTTCACGGCCGACCTGATCAAGCATGGCAAGCTGAAGCTGGACAAGAGCCGCAACGACCATCTGAAGGTCACTTTCCATGACTCGTGCAACGTGTCGCGCGGCATGGGCATGCTCGAGGAACCCCGCTACATCCTGCGGAACGTCTGCAACCACTATTATGAAATGCCGGAGAACACCATCCGCGAGCAGACCTTCTGCTGCGGCGGCGGTTCGGGGCTCAACGCCGGCGAATATGAGATCGCCAGGATGCAGGGCGGCCTGCCGCGGGCCAACGCGGTCCGGTACGTCCACGAGAAATACGGGGTCAACACCCTGGCCTGCATCTGCGCCATTGACCGGGCCACCCTGCCGCCGCTGATGAATTACTGGGTGCCGGGCGTATCGGTCTGCGGCGTGACCGAACTGGTGGCCAACGCCCTGGTCATGGAAGGCGAGAACGAGCGCACCAGCAACCTGCGGGGCGAAGAGATACCGGGCCGGGGCGGCGCGGACGAGGAAACGGAGGGAGAGGAAGATGTATGATTCAGGCAAGATAATCACCGGGCTGGTCATCGCTCTGGTCTTGCTCACCTTCCCGGTGTGGTACAACCTGGTTTCGGCCGGCGGGCCCGCGCCCGATCCCAAACTGTCGGCCAAGGCCCAGGCGGCCAAGGAGTGCGTGCGGCCCAAGGCCGATATGAAAGTGTCGCACATGCAGGTGCTGGACGACTGGCGGACCGCCGTGGTCAGGGATCATAAACGGTTTTTCATCCCGGTCAAGGACAAGCCGGGCACGTTCGAAATGGACGTGATCCAGACCGCCCTGAAGGAAAAGGCCGAGCGGACCGACCAGGTCGGGCTCGGCCGGCAGATGGAAAGAAGCCTGCAGAACAACTGTATGAACTGCCACGACAACAAGAAGGACTTTTGCGATCAGTGCCACAACTACATGTCCGTGACGCCGTTCTGCTGGGACTGCCACGTCGAGCCGGAGGTGAAGAAGTAATGGGCATGGATAGAAGAGACTTCCTGAAGATAGCCGCCCTGGCGGCGGGCCTGGGCGTCAAACCCGCCGCCGACCTGGTCCTCGGCGGATTCGAAGCCCAGGCTCAGACCCAACCGGCCCAGGCCGTTCTCGCCCAGGCCAAGAAGTGGGCCATGGTGGTGGACATGACCAAGCTCACGGCCGAAGACTGTAAGGCCGCCATCAAGGCCTGCCACGACGCCCACAACGTGCCCGACGTGCGCACGGCCGACGGCCAGGTGGACGTGAAGCACGAGGTGAAATGGCTCTGGACCGACAAGTATGAAAACGTCTTCCCGGACGACTACAACGCCGTGATCCCGCCGGCGATGGAAAAGAAGGACTTTCTGGTCCTGTGCAACCACTGCACCGATCCGCCTTGCGTCCGGGTCTGCCCGACCCAGGCCACTTTCAAGCGGCCGGACGGCATAGTGGTCATGGACATGCACCGCTGCATCGGCTGCCGGTTCTGCATGGCCGGCTGCCCCTTCGGTTCGCGCAGCTTCAACTGGAGCGATCCCCGGCCTTTTATCAAGAAAGTCAACCCCGAATATCCCCGGCGGATGAAGGGCGTGGTGGAGAAGTGCAATTTCTGTGACGAGCGGCTGGCCAAAGGCTTGTATCCGGCCTGCGTCGAGGCTTGCCGGTCCGGCGCCTTGACCTTCGGCGACCTGGACACGCCTTCTTCGCCGGTCAGGCAGGTTCTGGCCAAGCGTTACGCCATCCGCCGCAAACCCGGACTGGGCACCGGCCCTAACGTCTTCTACGTTATTTAGGCCGGCCAGGTCCGAGCACCAAACGAGGCTGATATGTTCGAAAAAGCTTTAACCGGAAGCAAGACTTACTTCGGCTGGGTGATATTCCTGCTCCTGATCGTGGGCGCGGGTTTCCTGGCCTACCTGTATCAGTACACCGTGGGTCTGGGCGTCACGGGCATGAGCCGGGACGTGAGCTGGGCCCTGTACATCTCCCAACTCACCTTCCTGGTCGGCGTGGCCGCCTCGGCGGTCATGCTGGTCCTGCCGTACTATTTGCACAACTTCAAGGCCTTCGGCCGGATCACCATTCTGGGCGAGTTCCTGGCCGTGTCGTCCGTCCTTATGTGCGGCCTGTTCGTCTTCGTGGACCTGGGCAATCCCATCCGCATCCTGAACGTGATTCTGCATCCCACGGTCAACTCCATCCTGTTCTGGGACATGGTCGTCCTCAACGTGTACATGCTGCTCAATCTCGTCATCGGCTGGGTCGTGCTCGAGGCCGAAAACAAGGCCGTACCACCGCCGCGCTGGGTCAAACCGCTGATCTATATTTCCATACCCTGGGCCATCAGCATTCACACCGTCACGGCCTTCCTGTACGCCGGCCTGCCCGGCCGGCACATGTGGCTGACCGCGGTCATGGCCCCCCGCTTTCTGGCTTCGGCCTTTTCCGGCGGCCCGTCCCTGCTGATCATCCTGGCCTTCATCCTCCGGCGGTACGCCAAGTTCGACGCCGGCAGGGAAGCCATCCAGCAACTGGCCAAGATCGTCACCTACGCCCTGATCATCAACATGTTCCTTTTCGGCATGGAGTTCTTCACCGCCTTTTACAGCAACATCCCCGGCCACATGCACAGCCTGGTCTATCTCTTTGCCGGACTCCACGGCCACGGCGTGCTGGCGCCCTGGATGTGGATATCGGTGATCATGTCCTTCGCGGCCATCATCCTGCTGCTGGTCCCGTCCGCGCGCAACAATGACCAGGTCCTTTTCGTCACGGCCATCATGGTCTTTGTCTCCCTCTGGATTGACAAAGGTCTGGGCCTGGTCATCGGCGGCTTCATCCCCAGTCCGCTGGAGCACGTGACCGAGTATATTCCCACGCTGCCGGAACTGATGATCACCATCGGTATCTATGGCCTGGGTTTCCTGGTTCTCACCCTGTTCTACAAGGTGGCCATCGAGGTCAAGGCCGAATCCGAGGCGGGCAAGATGATGGCCCATCATTAAGCTCCGCCGTTCGACGAAAGATAAAAGCCCATCCCGATGAAATCGGGGTGGGCTTAATTTTCAACCGGCGGATCGTGCCGCCCGATACCGGGTTGCTCGGCGGCGGGCCGATGGCGCAAATTCGAGTCCGTCGCCCGCCCAAACGCGGGCCTTCACTTCCAGAGTCACCTCCACGCTCGCTCTCGCTCGGAGCCGGACGGGTTGTTGCCGGGGCTTGAACGAGCGCACTCGACGACCTTCAGCTTTCCAGACTCAAGTTGACGGCGTGAAGATTAGCTGATATTTTACGTTTCGTTTATTATTCCACGACAACTAATAAAGGTCTTAGGTGGCCAGGCACGCCGCGCCGATCTTGAATCGGTCCACGGGCCGGGCCTTATTCCGACTTGGATAATTGAGGGTGCATCTCATATTTATCAACCTGATCACACCCTTCCGATACGGCGGGAGGGGGGTAAAGGCGAAAGGAGGCCCAGAATTGAGCACTTGGCTGAGAATCCAGTTGGTGTTCCTGTTTCTGGTGGCAACCGTTGTCCCGGCCTGGGGTAAGGCGACCATCAACCGGGATCAACATGGCATTCCCTCGATTCAAGCGGATACGGAGGAGGAGCTTTTCGAGGCCTTCGGCTATGTCACGGCCGTGGACCGCCTGTGGCAGATGGAGGTGAACAGGCGCTGGGGTCGAGGCGCCCTGGCCGAGATATTCGGACCGAAACTTGTACCTGCCGACACGCAGGCCCGCCTCATGGGCTACACCGAAGAGGAATGTCAGGCTATGTTCGCCAAGCTGCCCCCTTCCTCCCAGAAGTTGATTCAGGCCTACCTGGCCGGCGTCAACCGGCGCGTCACCGAGGTCCTGGCTGATCCCAAACTCATGCCGATGGAGTACCTGGCGCTTAAATTCAAGCCGGGGCAATTCACGGTAAGCGACATATTCTATTTCTTCACGGCCCTGATGAGGCGATTCGGCATGATCGGGGGAGGGGAACTTAAGAACCTGGCCGCCCTGCAAACCCTAACCGAACGCTTCGGCCCCCGGGAGGGTTGGGCTGTTTTCAACGATTGGTGCGTTATCAATGATTATTCGGCCCCCACTTATATCCAGGAAAAAATCGAGGGTAACTATATTCCAAAGATGACCCTGGTTTCCGCGGCGCCCACCTATCTGCGTCCGGACAGCGAGGTCGGCGTGGCCGTTCGCAACCAAGAAAAAATTATGGCCCAGGCCGTGGCCGAAGCGGCCCGGGTGGGCGCGCCGATCAGGCTGGGAAGCTACTCCTGGACCTTGTCGCCTCAGGTCACGGGCACCGGGTATCCCATCCTGGTGGGGCAGCCTCAAATGGGCTGGTCCGTGCCGGGGATCGTCTACGAGGTCCAGCTCAAAGGCGGAGAGTTCGACGTGGTGGGCATGGCCTTTCCCCTGATCCCCATCATCCCCATCGGCCATAATCGTTACCTGGCCTGGTCTCACATGGTGGGCATGACCGACAACGTGGATGTGTACCAGGAGGTGCTGAACCCCCTGGACAAGGAGGAGTATTTATTCCAGGGCGCCTGGAAGAAGATGACCAAAAGGACGGAGAAGATAGCGGTGGCCGGCGGACAGGCCAAGGAAATAACGATCTACCGCACCATCCATGGCCCGGTCTTCTCCCCCGTCCCCTTCGATCCCAAGACGGCCAAGGAGGATCGGGTCTATACCAAGAAGCTGGCCCACTGGCTCAAGGAACCGCTTTCGGAAGAGGGCTGGCTGAAGGCCATGCGGGCCAAGGACGCCCAGGAGTTCGGCGCGGCCATGTCCTTGATCATGACTTCCCTCCATACCACCTATGCGGATACCAAGGGCAACATCGGGTACTGGCACACCGGACTGAATCCGCAACGGGTCGAAGGGTTCGATCCCCGCCTCCCGTTGCCCGGCACGGGCGAAGCCGAGTGGACGGGACAATATCTGCCCAGCGCTCACGTGATTAATCCGCCCAAGGGATACGTGACCGGCTGGAACAACAAGTCCTCGCCGGACACCCGCAATCCCTTTGACGAAAGGGAGGGCTTGCACTCGTTCGGCCGGTTCCACCGATCCCTCTGGCCGGAGCGGGCTTTGGCCGGCCGCAAAGGACTGGACCTGGCGGCCAATAAAGAAATCATGAAGTTCATGGGCGGGGCAGGCGCTCTCGAGCATGGCGAACCCTGGGAAACTTCTCATAACGCCCCCGGGGGAGCGATCAAGGACCTGCTGCCATTAATGACCCGGGCCGCGGCCAAGGCCAAGGAAGAGGACAAGCCGCTTCTCGACCAAGTCTTGAAGGTTCTGGCCGCCTGGGACGGGCGGGCCGTGACCGACGCGGTGAAAGAAGATCGGCTGCAGGCCGGTCAGACCATCTTGCTCGACTGGCTGCCGGAAGTGTTGCGGGCCGCCTTCGGCGATGAGTTGGATGGGTTCGAGAATCTCAAGTTCGCCCATAATCGCATCATGGCTCTGTTCCTGCGTTGCCTGGATGGACCGACCAGTCCCCTGCCGGTTTCGAGGAACTATTTCGACAACGTCAAGACCCAGCCGGTCGAGACCGTCGAGGATGTCTTCCTTCAGACCCTCCTGGCCACTGCCCATAAGCTGAAGTCGGAATTTCAAAGCGACGACCCCGCCAAGTGGCGGGCGCCGAGGTCAAAGATCACCTTCAAACATGACCTCTTCGGCAAGGTGGCGGAGATGTGGGACAACAACATCGGCACCTATGTGTTCATCGTCGAAGCCCGGCCCGATGGCGCCGTGGGTTACAGTCGCTGGCCCATCGGGCAGAGCGGGAACGTGACCCTGGGTCCGGATCAAAAGCCGGTCTTCGATCCCCACTTTCTGGACATGCTGCCGCTGTACCAGGGTTACGAGTACCAGAAGATGGGGCTGGACTGAGGGACCAGGCGCCGGTTTGAACAGGGAAAGGTTGGCGCTGAATCGAGGCGCTCGATCGGGGCTGGCGACCGCGGGCGGGTCGGCCAGCCCCTTAAGCTGAAGGTTATCCTTCCTCCTTCAAGCCGTGGAATAACTCGCTGCCCGCGCCGGGATAGGCCCGGCGTTCGCTTTTCGGCGTGGGCCTGGTCACGGCCGGCCAAAGTTCGGGACGCGGTTCGGAACCTTCCCGCGCCGCGGCCGAAGGCCTTTCATCGCGCATTTGCGGCGAACGCCGTATGGTCACCACGAGGAACGCGGCAGAGTCCGGGTTACATGCTTTGAAATTATCGTCGAGGAATGACATGTCTCTTTCGTCAAGGGAAGTCATGAAGCTGTCCATGGAAGAACGTGAACGAATACTCGAAGCATCGGCCGGGGCCGCCGAAGAGGAATACAGGAGCAACCCCGATCTTACCGATTTCGAAGCGTTCGGTCAGGAGGACTTGGAAATAGGAACTTCGGAACGAAAGGGAGGTTAGGATATGATCAGTCGAATCTGGCACGGTTGGACCACACCCGAGAACGCCGACGCTTATGAGTCGCTGCTCCAGGAAGAGATTTTCATCGGCATACGGAACCGTCAAATGGCCGGGTACCAGGGCATTCATCTCCTGCGGCGGGACCTGGGCCAGGAAGTGGAATTCATAACCATCATGTGGTTCGACTCGCTGGAAGCCGTTCGGGTTTTTGCCGGGGAAGACTTCGAGGTCGCCGTCGTCCCGCCCCGGGCCAGGGCTCTGTTGTCGCGGTTTGACGCCCGCTCGCAGCATTACCAGGTGAAGGCCGAAAGGAAGGTCTGATAATATAAAATGGCGTCAAGCTCGCCGGCGGGGACCGGGCCCGGCGGACGGCCTTCCTGGCTCGATAAAAATTCCATTGGTATGAATCTCACTATTCCTCTTTACAAAAGCCTCAAGAATTTTGTATAGATATAGGAAACAATCTCGTCTTCGCGTCTTACCGTCTCCAGGGAGGCCCTAGTCCTAAGGGCCTTTCGGGAGCGGGTGTATGCGTTTTTGACTCAAGCTTGGCTGACTTAACCAAGGAGGTCGGAATCATGAAGGCTGAGTGGCGCAGAATCGTTTTGGCTTTGCTGGCCGCGTTATGGTTGGGCTCTCTCGTTCCAGCCCTGGCCCAGGAACCCATAGTCATTGGCGCTCCCTTATCCACGGCCTTCCTGTACGGTTGGGACGCGGAAAAGGGGATTAAACTGGCGGTCGAGGAGATCAACGCGGCCAGCGGGGTCAAGGTCGGCGAGGCCAAACGCCCGTTTAAAGTTGAGGTGATAGACACCCGGGACCTCGAGCCGGGCGTTCCGGTCAGCGAAGCCTTGCTGGCCGTGGAAAAACTGATCCTGGAAAAAAAGGCGGATTTCCTGCTGGGCGGCCCGGTCAGGTCCGAGGCGGCCCTGGCGGCCATGCCTTTGCTTTCCAAACATAAGAAGATTTCCATCCTTTCCACCGGCGTCCTGGCTCCCAAATTCAACGAGATGGTGGCCAAGGAGTACGACAAGTACAAATACAGCTTCCGCATCCACGGCGAAGCGAAATGGCTGGTCAAGGAAATCGCCACCTGCTTGAAGGATATAAAGGACCGCTTCAAGCTGGAAAAACTCTTTGTCATGGTCCAGGACGTGGCCCACGCCCGGGTTGCGGGCGAGTTGCTGGCTAAAGCCGCCGCGGAACAGGGCTGGAACGTCGCGGGCACGGAAATCTACCCCACCGGCACCAGCGATTTTTCCATGGGCCTGCTCAAGGCCAAGAAGGCCGAAGCCCAGGTCTTGAGCATCTGGATGGACATGCCGGAAAGCTCGATCCTGCTCAACCAATGGTTCGACATGAAACTGCCGGCCCTGCCCTTCGGCTCGACCCTGGCCGCGGCCGAACAGCCCGGCTTCTGGGAGGCCACCAAGGGCAAGGGCGAATTCTGCCTGGCCAACGTGGTCAACGCCGGGAACGCTCCCAGCCAGGCCACGCCTTGGACCATGAAATTCTATGACGCCTACAAGAAAAAATGGAATATCGACCCGGAGGGTCTGGGCGCCTCTTCCAGTTACATGTCCGTCTATGTGCTGAAGGACGCCATCGAACGGGCCGGGTCCCTGGATCCGGACAAGGTGGTCGCCGCCCTCGAAAAGACCGACCTCCAAGGAGTCTACGGCCGCCTGCGCTTCAATCCTCAAGACCACCAAGTCATCCCGGCCCTGGACCCCAAGGAAGGGGCCGTGGGTTCCATCTTCCAGTGGCAGGCGGGCAAGAGAGTGGTGGTTTTTCCCAAGAGCGTCGCCGCCGGCGAAATCCTGCTTCCGCCCTGGATGCAGAAAAAGTAACTTAAAACCGTTCCAAGAGAGACGCGGCGGACCCGAAGGCCAAGGCCGGCGGGTCCGTCCGACTTTCTTCTTTCCGAGGCCCCCGCGGTGGACATACTGGTCTACGGCCTTATCAACAGCGTCAGCCTGGCTTTGATGGCCCTCGGCTTCGCCCTGGTTTACGGCATCAGCCGGCTGCCCAATTTCGCGCACGGGGCCTTGTACGTGGTCTGTGGTTTCATCACCTGGAGCCTGATCAAACCCCTGGGCCTGAATTATCCGTTAAGTATTTTGCTGGCCTTGATCCTGACCGGTCTCCTAGGCGCTTTGATCTATATCCTCATCCTGATACGGGTGCGCGGGATGGCCATTTCCGAAATCATGGCCTCGTACGCCATCGGGCTGGCCATACTCGAGGGCCTGCGCTGGGGCGGCTTCCGGGGCATGACCTATACCTTGCCGGTCTTTGCCCGCGGCAGCGTCATCATCCTGGACACGCCGGTGGATTATCATCGGCTGCTGGTGGTGTCGGTGGGAGCGGCCGTGGTGGCGGCTTTATGGTTTTTCACCCGTCATACCAGGATCGGTCTGGCCTTGCGCGGCATGGCCCAGGATGAACGGGCGGCCATGATGCTGGGCATAGATTCAGACCTCATGGCCGTGGTGGCCATGGCCATCGGGTCGGCCCTGGCCGGCTTGTCCGCCATTCTGCTTTTGCCTTTGGGCAATATCGTGGTCGAAGCCGGGTACAATGTCCTGATCCTGGCCATTTCGGTTTGCGTCGTCGGCGGCCTGGGCAGTTGGGGCGGGGCCATTTTAGCGGCTTTTCTCATTGGCTTTGCCCAGATTCTGACCGTGGCCTACCTGGGTCCTCACTACCAGATGGTGGTGGCGATCATGGCCATTATTTTGACCTTGATCGTCAGACCATCGGGTTTGTTCGGACACCAGAAGGAACTGGAAGAAAGGGTCTGAGTTCATGAGCCGTCCTCAGCGCCGCCGGGAAAGACTGGATCGGGGCATAAAGGTCCGTTCCGGCGGCCTGTACGCCCTGATGTCCTGGCGGGAGATCGCTTATCTGGCCGCGCCGCGTCTGATCCTGATCCTGGGTCTGCTGCTCTTGCCCTTGATCCTGACCAACCAATACTGGCAGAGAGTGATCTCCATCGTCTGCATCTACAGCCTGTTGGCCATCAGCTTCGACTTCCTGGCCCATTTCGTCGGCCTGGTCTCCTTAGGCGGCGCTTTCTTCATCGGCACGGGCGGGTACCTGGCCGCCCTTCTGAACACGTCCTTTCATCTGCCTTTGTACCTGACCATTCCTCTGGCCGCCCTGGTCGGCGCCGGCTTCTGCACCCTGGTCATCTGGCCCTGTCTGCCTTTGCGCGGGGTGTATTTCGCCATCGTCACCTTGATGTACCCGCTGGTTCTGGCCCGGATCATCGAAGCCTTGAATATATTCGGCGGCACGGACGGCATTATGGGCGTGGACAGCTTCCCCAACCGCTGGGTCGAGCAGTACTTTATCCTGGTGATGCTCCTGCTGGTCCTCTTCGGGCTGCGGCGGCTGGTCGAGTTGGACGTGGGCCTGGTTTTCCGCGCGGTCAAGGATAACGATCAGGCGGTCCGGGCCTCGGGCATGAGCATCACCTGGTACAAAGCCCAGGCCGTGTTCATCGCCGCCTTTGTCGGCTGCCTGGCCGGCGCCTCCTTGATCCACATTTACATGTGGGCCGGCATCTCTCTTTTCGCCCTGGATTTTTCCATTCTGCCCATCGCGGCCACGGTCATCGGCGGCAGCGGCACCTTGGCCGGACCGGTCATCGGGTGCCTGATCCTGGTGCCGATTTCCGAACTGCTCCGGGCCTTCGGCACCCTGCGCATCGTCTTCTACGCCTTGATCCTGGTGGCTTTCATCGTCTTCAGAAGCGAAGGCCTTCTGGTCTGGGGCCGCCGAAAATACTATCAGTTCGAAAGATGGGTGGACGTATGAGCCGGCCGCCGATACTGCGGGTCCTGGAAGCCACCAAGAGCTTCGGCGGCATGCTGGCCCTGTCCCGGGTGAGCTTCGAGGTTCAGGAGGGGGAGATACTGGGCATAATAGGCCCCAACGGCGCGGGCAAGACGACCCTGGTCAACTGCATCACCGGTTTCGTCCACCTCGGTTCGGGGAAGATATTTTTCCGGGACCGGGACATCACCAACCTGCCGGCCCACAAGATCGCCGACCTGGGGGTCACCCGCACCTTCCAGATCATGAGGCCTTTTTTCAGCCTGCCGGCGTACAAGAACCTGGTCATCACGCTCTACTCCCCCCGGGCCAAGCGCACCGGCGGCTGGCGCGGCGGGGGGCGGCTCGGCGACCGCAATACCGTGGGCCTGGACATCCTGGAAGAGATCGGTTTCGAGCGCGACTCCGCCGTGCCCTACAAGACGGCCTCGACCCTGCCCACCGGGTACCTCAAACGCCTGGAACTGGCCCGCTGCCTGGCCCTGCGGCCCGAGATCATCATCTGCGACGAAGTCTTTTCCGGCTTGAGCCTGAGCGAGATCGCGGGCCTGCTGCCTTTGATCGAACGCCTGCAGATGGAAGGCATAACGCTGATAATGATCGAACACCGCCTGCGGGAACTGTTCAAGGTCGCCCATCGGGTCATGTGCATGAATTTCGGAGAAAAGCTGGTGGAAGGCCCGCCCGAGGTCGTGCTGGCCGACGAGCGGGTCAAGGAGGCCTACTTCGGTTCCGAGCAGGTGGCGGAGGTCCTGGACCATGCTTGAAGCCGCGGGCCTGATGGTTTTCTACGAGAACATGCTGGCCCTCAACAACGTCGGCCTCGAGTGCGGCCGGGACAGGATCATAGGCGTTTTCGGGGCCAACAGCGCGGGCAAGTCCACGCTGATGTACACCCTGTCCGGCATCATGGAGGACATCAGGAAAAAGGAACAGATGGCCGGCGGGGAAAGAATCACCATCCTGGGCCGGATCAAGTACCTGAACCAGGACATCAGCGGCCTCAAGCCCAGCCGCCGGGCCAAGATGGGCCTGATTCTTTGCCCGGAAAGACGCCGCATCTTCAAGGAATGCAACGTCCTGGAGAACCTGATGATCGGCGGATACCTGGCCGCTTCGTCCCAGGTCAGGAAGACGCTGGATTATGTTTTCGAGATATTTCCGCCGCTCAAGGACTTGAAGCACCGGCTGGGCGGGTTCCTGAGCGGAGGCGAACAGCAGATGCTGGCCATAGGCCGGGCCTTGATGGCCCAACCCAAACTGCTGCTCCTGGATGAACCTCTGCTGGGGCTGAGCCCCCTGATGCAGGCCTTGCTCATGCGCGCCACCCGGGCCATCCGCGAGGAAAAAAAGATCGCCATCGTCATCACCGAACAATACGCCCGGCCGGTCTTGCCCATCGTGGATTACGCCTATATCCTGGAAAACGGGGCCGCGGTTCTCGAAGGCCCCCGGCAGGAACTCATGAACAACCCGGACGTGCGTTCGGCTTATTTCGGAGTTTAGGCCCCCGGACAATAATTATGGTTAAAGCCGAGACCGATTGGGAACAGGAAACAACCTTTACCCGCTTTGACCGGATGGCCGGTAAGTATCCGGATCGAACCGCGGTGATCTACCTGGGCCGGCGTTTCTCCTACGCCGAGCTTCGCGACCTGAGTCTGCGCCTGGCCGGGGCCATGAAGGACCTGGGCGTGGCCAAGGGCGACAAGGTCATGATCTATCTGTCCAACTGCGTCCAGTGGGTCATCGCCTGGCTGGCCATCCAACGCCTGGGCGCGGTCATCGTCCCGGTGTCGCCGATTTATACGTCTTATGAAATAGAATACATGCTCAACGATTCCGGGGCCGAAACGGTCATCTGCCTGGACACCAATTTCTGCTACGTCAAGGAAGTCGAGTCCCGGACCAGGCTGAAGCGCGTCATCGTGACCAACCTGGTGGACCTGCTGCCCTGGGCCAGGAAGTGGATAGGGGTGCTCTTCGACGTCATTCCTCACGGCCAGGTCCAGTACGACCGTCAGGTCCATCCCTTCCGGTCTCTGTTGCGGCACCCGCCCCTGGAAGAGCCGGTCGAGATCGATCCCTGGCAAGACCTGGCCTACATCCTCTACACCGGCGGCACCACCGGCTTTCCCAAAGGCGTTCCCGGCAACCATATAGGCATGACCTCGTACGTCAACGACGTGACCGAAGACGTGGCCGGGGATTTTCTCCTCGAGGGCCGGGACGTCTACATCGCCGTCAACCCGCTCTTCCACATCATGGCTCTGGGTCTGTTCATGTCCCTGGGGCTGAACAAGGGCAACGCCACCCTGCTCATGCCCATGCCCCAGGTGGACGCCATCCTGGAGACCATCAGCCGTTATAAGGCCCGCTGGCTCCTGGGCGTCCCCGCCTTGTACCGCATGATCTTGGAGAACGATCGTCTCGAACAGTACGACCTCGGTTCCATCAAATACTGCTATTGCGGCGGCGACGTGCTGCCCCTCGAGATATTCAACCGCTGGCGGGAGAAGTTCGGCGTCCCCATTTACCAGGTTTACGGCTCGACCGAAGCCGGACACGTGGCCTACAGCCGCCTGGACCGGGAGCCCAAACCCACCGTCATCGGGCGGCCCTTGAAAAGCCGGGAGTGCCTGGTCGTGGACGCGGAGACGCTGGCGCCGCTGGGACCGGGGCAGACCGGTGAACTGCTGGTCTCCTCGCCCTATACCCTGAAACGGTATTGGAACAAGCCCGACGAAACCGCCGCGGCTTTCGTGGAAATTCAGGGCAAGACCTATTACCGCATGGGCGATTTCATCGCGGTGGATGAATCCGGCGAATTAGCCTTCATGGAAAGGTCGGCGGATATAATCAAGCATAAAGGCTATCGCGTTTCGGCTTCGGAAGTCGAGGCCGTGCTCCAGGACCATCCCACGGTCATCGGGGCCTGCGTCATCGGAGTGCCTGACCCGAAGGTGGGTGAAAGAATCAAGGCCATCGTGGTCTTGAAGGAAGACGCCCGGGGGGTGGGCGGCACGGAATTGATCAAATGGTGCCACGATCGTCTGGCCGCCTACAAAGCGCCCAGCTATATCGAATTCCGGGACATGCTGCCCAAGTCCAAGGTGGGCAAGCTCCTGCGCCGGGAGATTCGGGACGAGGAGCGCCGCCGCCTGGCCAAGGACAAAGCCCTGGGCTAGGGGCGCCCCGGGTTCCGCGGGATCATTCGCCCCTGCCTTTGATTCAGCTTCAAGGCCGGCTAGCGGCGGAAGCCGTACTCCAGGGTGAAGAACTGCGGCTTCAAGCCAGCCAGGGGTTCCCGGAGTTGGGCCAGTTCGGCCTCGGGGCCATGAACCTCCAGCCTGGTGATCTCGGCGATCTTCAGGGCTTCCTGCAGCAAGGCCCCGACGTTCTCCAGGTGGGCCAGGAGTCCGGCCGCGTCGGCATAGCCTTCCCGGCAATGGACCTGGTCCCCGGCAAAGCTGAACCCATAGTAGAGGCATTTGGGCTCGTTACCGCTTTTCTGGACGAACTGTTCGCACAGGGCCTTGAAATCCGCCAGCTTGCCGCTCTGGACTTTGAAGTAAGGCACGATGGTGCAGCATTTATCCTGCGTGGCCATGATCCTCTCCCTCCGAGTTTGATGGCGCGGCCGCGGCCGCTCGCCCACTTGTTTTAGCCGCCTGTTGCCGTTATCATGGGGTTACTGTCTGGAGTCTGTTTCGAAACAGTCAACTCCAAGCGCCCGGACGACATGTTTTGTAGGGGGGCACAGCGTGCACCCTCCAGAGGCAATCGGCCGTATTTTTCCAATGGGGGCATACTACTCCACCAGCGCGTCACCAGTCAATCCACAACCCCACCGTCAACCGGGCCGCGGCCGCGGCCGACTTCGCCTTCAGGATAAGTAAGGCCGACACTCGACTTCATCGGTTAGTCGGAGATAACGGATGAGAGGCATACTTGAATTTCTGATTTTTCTGGTGATAGGGGCGCTGGCGACACTGATCGGCGGGCTGGTCCTGTGGCTGGTGGGACGTCCTTTTCAGTTTGAGTTCTCCCGGAGCGTGATCCTGGCCGGCATCGGGCTGGTCTTTGTTTTCCCCGGCGCCGCTAACATTTGGATCGCTTTGCGGGATTCCGACGGTGAGACGCCGGCCCAAAGAGTCTGCACCGCAATCAGGGGATTCGGAATGCTCCTGTGCGCCGTGGCCGTCGCTCTGCCTTTTATAGTTCGCGGCGCTGGAGTGATCCCCACGGTAATCCTATTCGTGCTGGGATTGCTTTTATGGTACGGCTCGCTGCCGGTGAGTGATCATCTGGAGAGCCAAAGGCTGAGAAAGCTCGGGCTTCTTGCAGAGACTAACAAAGATCGGGTGAAATCGGATACAGGCGGGGACCATGATCCCCGGAACGCGCCTCCACCAGCATTTTGATGAATTAGTGTGAAAATGGCGCCCGTATGTGTGGGCGGGTTCTATCCATGTCCCGGTTATGGTTGACCCAAATACAACACTCAGGCCCAATAGGCGTCACTCTGAGTTTTCGTTAGGCTTCGGAATCAGGGCCTGGCGGTTGATTGGCCGATACTTTTACTTCTGGCTCAGGGTCTGAGGTATGGACACCAGAGACCTCTTTAAAGCCCGGGTGGTCGTTTCCAGTGAAAGCCTGGGCTGGAAAGACGTGCATTTCGAGATCGGCGGCAATGACGAGTGGGAAACCCGAGACCTGGTTATCCCCAGCCATTACGTTGGCCTCAATATGGGGTCCACGGATTTGCCCTTCGAAAGAAAGGAAAACGGGCGTTACCGGCGGATAGTCATGCCGCCGGCCGGCATGTGGCTGAATCCGGCCGGGGCCCCGTTCAGCCATCGGGTCCCGCATGGCTGCGAGTATCTGGCCCTGATGGTCTCGCCCGAATCAGCCTTGGAGTTACTGGCCCAAAGGCTCGACCGGGCGGACCCGGTCCTGAATTTTATGGATGACCAGTTGCACCGCCTTTTGCAAGTGCTGACCGTGGAGGTCCGGCGGGGAGGGCCAGGCGGCCGGCTTTTCCGCGAAGCCGTGATCGCCGCCATCCTGATTCATATCGCCCGACACTATTGGGGCCAAGGCGAGGCGGACACCGGCAGGAAAAACCGGAGACTGGACCCGGCTAAAATGAAACAGATAACGGATTATATAGAAGACAACCTGACCGATATCAGCATAAGTCAACTGGCGGCCTTGATGGACCTGGAGGTCAGCGGTTTCATAAAGTTGTTCCGCGGAACGGCCGGCGTCTCGCCCTACCAATACGTCATGTCCCGCCGCCTCGATCGCGCCCGCCGCCTGCTTGCATTTGGAGACCTGCCCATTGTTGATATCGCCCTGGCCGCCGGTTTTTCAGACCAGAGTCATCTGACCAGATTGTTTAAAAGAAAATACGGTCAAACTCCGGCCGGCTATCGCCGATCATACGTCTAAATTCTTCAAAAACAGTTCCAGGAATATTCAAGACCTGGGCCTGGGCCGGCCTTAGACTATCGTTAAAACTCTTTAGTCATAAGGAGGCTTGACGATGGGCAAGGCGCCGGTGCTGACGTTATTGGTCTTGGTCTTGACAGCCATTACCCTGATATCCGAACCCAGCCTGGGAGAGGCGGCGTCAGGTGAACTTGTTTCATCTGATCGAGAGGCCATAATAAACCGGGTCAACTCGATCGGCGTGGCCGCGGACATGAATGACTGGCCGGGAGTCAGGGACTGCTTCGCCGAAAAAGTCGAGTTGGACTACACCTCGATGGCCGGAGGCGAACCGGCCAGCCTCGAGCCGGACCGGATCGTCGAGAACTGGCGAAAGATTCTGGCGGGCTTCGAACTCACCTGGCACGTCATTACCAATCATGAGGTGAGGGTCAAGGAAAACGAGGGCTGGTGTTTTTCGTACGTCGAAGCGCTGCATGTCATTCCCGGAGCGTTGAACGGGGAAACCTGGACGGTGAACGGGCATTACTATCATCACCTGATTCGGACTCCCGGCGGCTGGAAAGTGGACAGAATGAAGTTCCTAAAGACGCGCCTGGACGGGAATCAAGCCCTGCCCGGGCTGGCCATGAAGAGGGCCGAACCGCTCCAGCGCGAGGTGAAGTTTGAAAGCGAAGGCAGCCGGCTAGTGGGAACATTGTATCTTCCCGGCGATTATAAAGACGGGAAAAAGCTGCCCGCCGCGATCGTCGGAGGGTCGTGGACCACGGTCAAGGAGCAGATGGCGGGAGGCTATGCCCGGGAGATGGCGCGGCTGGGCTTGGCCGCGCTGGCCTTCGATCACCGGGGTTATGGTCAAAGCGAAGGTCTGCCCAGGGATTATGAATCGCCTCTAAAGAAAATTCAGGACTTCAACCAAGCCGTGAAGTGCCTGCAAACCCGCCCGGAAGTTGACGGAGAACGGGTCGGGGCTTTGGGGGTTTGCGCCGGGGCGGGATATCTGGCTGTCTCCGCCGCCCTCGAATCCGGCCTGAAGTCCTTGGTTACCGTGGCGGCCTGGCTGCACGACCCGACGACGGTCAAGCTGATTTACGGAGGGGAAGAGGGCGTCCGGGACAAAATCCAGGTTGGCGAAAAGGCCCGGGAGAAATTCGATAAGACGGGTCAGGTGGATTATGTCCCGGCCATCAGCGTCAGCGACCGGCAAGCGGCCATGTTCGGTGAGTTCGATTATTATCTCAATCCCAAGCGCGGCGCGATCAAGGCTTGGAGCAACCGCTTCGCCGTGATGGCCTGGCCCGAGTGGCTGAAATTCAATCCCCTCGAGACGGCTTCACGGATCAAGGCGCCGGTCTTGATCATCCATTCCGAAAACGCGGCCTTGCCTCAAGGCGCCAGAAAGTTTTTCCAGGCCTTGGGGGGACCTAAGACCATCCAGTGGCTGGATGGATCGCATTTCGACTACTACGACCATCCCCGGTACATGCGCCAGGCGGCCCGGTTGGCGGCCGACCATTTCCGCCAAACCATGAAATAAGGATCGAGGTAACAGGCGGCGATTATGTCGTTGGGGCCGGGACGGGCCGCGACAACAGGCCAGGGTTTCTAAACGTTAATTGGAGAGGAGGAAGGGAGCAGATGAGAAATTTTACCATTGTGTCCTTGTTGGTGTTGGTTTTTCTGCTGGGCGCCGCGCCGATCGTGAATTCCCAGGAAGAATCAACGAACAAGAAACCCCATCCTAATATCCAGACCATCCAGAAATACTTCGAATACTATGCCAAAGGCGATTTGGCCGGAATCCGTTCGGTCATGGCCGAAGACGTGGAGTGGCACATTCCCGGCCATCATCCTCTGGCGGGAACCAAGAAGGGCATCACGGAACTGATGGCCTTCTTCAAGCTTCTCCAGAAAGCCGATTTCAAGGCTGAGGTATATTTCCTGGAGGCCAGCGATAAATACGTCGTGGATGTTCACCGGGGTTGGGGCAGGTATGGCCCGAACGCCTTGGATCAGGTCTGGGTGTTGTTCTACGAATTCAAGGATGGCAAAATCTGGCGGGTCCGCAACTACGCCGCGGATCAGCATGAAGCCGATCTCTTCTTCTGGAGAACATACAATTTAAAGCCGGTCCAGGAAAGAATAGCGGAATGACCATAAAAAGGGTCGGGCTCGGTCAGCCTGACCCCTTGATTTCCTTGGTGAACCCGAGGGGGGACCGCCCCTTTGACCTCATGAATGCCCTTCCATCGCTTTCCCCACTAGGCTTTAAATCCCGCGGAATCTAAAGCTGACTTCCTTATAAAACAAGCCGTTAACGTAAAAGTCCGGTTGGTTGTCGCCTGAAATAGCCGCGGACGGCAACGGATGCATTATCAGGTTGACGAGGTGGGAGAAAAATGTATACTAATAATTGAATAAAATGTTAAGAATAAAAGAATGACCTGGACCGGGAACAATTCCTGAAAAGCGGAAGCCCTCTTGCCCGAGGCTTTCGGTGAACTAGGTCCACACTATGAACGATTACCCGGACTCGATTCCGCAAGGATCGATGAATCACCTCCATCACCACCACCGTGACCAAGGGCGTTTAGCTTGACGAGTCCCCGTTTAAGAACCTCTTAAGGATGAAAGCACTAATGCTCCGTTGCTGAACCGGAGCGTTAGGCCGCCTAGGCAGCACGTTAACTCGTGAGTCGTTCGAAAGCTTAATATACAAATATTACAGGGCGCTAAAGGCAAGTTGTGGCCCAGTGCAAAAATCTCCCCCGGGTGTCGCTCCCATGAAAGCGAGGCTCCAGGTTTTCCTGCGTGTTGGATTCCCGCTGGCGCAGTGAAGCCATTTGGAAAAGGCAACTTGCTTTATACTCCCCATAATTATAGGAGAATTTAGGTAATGACCTATTCAAAGGCCAATGATATCTCCGACCGCAAAGGCGCCGAGGAGGTGTCGCGGGAGAGAGAGGCTTTTCTGAACTTGCTGCTTGACGCGATCCCGGTTCCGGTTTTCTCCAGGGACAAACAGGGAAGACTTATAGGCTTTAACAGGGCTTTCGGGACGCTCTTCGAGGCAACTGGAGAACGGCTGATCGGTAAGACAGTCTTCGAACTCCATCCGCCGGAGCTTGCGGAAATCTATCACGCCACGGATACCGAGCTTTTCGAGAGGGGAGGCAACCTACAATACGAGACTCGGATAAAGAACATGCGTGGCGAACTGCGCGAAGTCCTAGTCAACAAGGCGGTTTTCACTGACGAGCAAGGAGCCGTCATCGGACTGATCGGGACGATCCTTGATATCACCGAGACCAGGAGAGCCGAGAATGAAGTGCGGCGATCCAACGAACTACTACGGGCCATCATCGAGGCTACGCCGGTAGCCATCATGGATCTGGACCTGGACGGAAACGTGAAAACGGTTTGGAATCCAGCGGCGGAAAAGATGCTGGGTTGGAGCGCCCGGGAAGTCTTAGGCCACCCTCTTCCCAGCGTGCCGGAGGAGAAACAGGAGGAGTTCCAGGGCTTTCGAGAGAAGATACGGCAGGGATTGACCCTGGACGGCGTGGAGGTGCGACGGCGGAAGCGCGACGGCGACCCCATTGACTACAGCATTTATGCCTCGCCCTTGCATGACGCCCGGGGTCGGATCGTCGGCAACGTCGCCGTCCTGGTGGATATCACCGAGCACAAACGGAAAGATGAAGCGTTGGACAAATTAAATCGCGAACTTCGAGCCCTCAACAGTTGTAACCAGACTCTATTGCGAGCCGTGGACGAGCAGACCTTACTCAACGAAATTTGCCGCATCATTCGCGATGAGGCCGGTTACCGTTTGGCTTGGGTCGGATATGCCGAGAATGATTCCGCCAAGACCGTGCGCCCGGTGGCTTGGTCCGGTTTCGAGAGTGAGTATATCGCCAACGCCCAAATTTCTTGGGCCGACGATAATGAACGCGGACGTGGTCCAGCCGGAATAGCCATTCGAAGCGGTGAAACGATCTGTGTTCAGGATATTTCCGCTGATCCGCGAATGGCCCCCTGGCGCGAGAGCGCCCTGCGGCGCGGCTATCGTTCCGGCCTCGCCCTGCCGCTCAAGGACGAAGAGGCCAGAGTATTCGGCGTTCTTCTGGTTTATCACGAGGAGACCAACGTTATCACCCCGGACGAAATCAGACTCATGGAGCAATTATCAGGCGATTTGGCCTATGGGATCATCTCCCTGCGTACTCGAGCCGAACGCAAGCGCGCGGAAGATGCCTTGAATAAACAATACACAACTCTACGGAACATTATTGATAGTGTGAATGCACCCATTTTTTCATTAGACCGACAATATCGATACACCAGTTTCAACGAGGCGCACGCAGCCGTCATGAAAGCACTCTACGGAGCGGAAATCGAAATGGGGCGCAGCCTGTTGGGTTATATGACGGTGACGGAAGATAGAGAAACAGCCAAACGCAACCTCGATCACACTCTTTCCGGAGAGAGACTGGTGGAAGAAGCCTATTCAGGAGAAGAGGCCGGGTCACGCCAGTATTTCCAAGTATCCCACAGTCCCATCAAGACCGGAGACGAGGTCATCGGCGTGGCCGTCATTGCCCAGAACCTGACCGAACGCAAACAAGCCGAAGAGAAAATCAAACAACAGCTAGATGAACTTATGCGCTGGCACGAAATAACGCTGGATCGTGAAGATCGAGTTCAAGATCTCAAGCGCGAGGTCAACCAAATGTGCGCTCGACTTGGCGAAGCGAGTCGTTATCCTAGCGTGGAAGGATGACCGCCACACTCTGATACTCGTCCGACGAAGTTCGGTCGGAAGAGACATTTGGAGGCGTGGAGCGGGATAAGATGGTGTTGGAAGAGCGATTTTTCTCGGGGCTATTTTCTCGACCTAGGCAAACAGGATTTGCCAAGCGGGAGAAATCACTATAAAGATCGAGCAACTGGTTTCGGCTTATAACGACGCCGTGTTTGATACCGATCGGAACAAGGCCCTGGCGCTCATTCATGACGCGGTTAAAGACGGCGTTTTACCCGAAGAGATCGTATTCCAGGTGGTCGTTCCCAGCCTCGAGCGAACCATCGCTTCCATCAGCCAGAATAAGGCATTGAGCCTCGCGCAACACTTTATGATCGCCCAAATCGCGATGGAAGTGACCGACGAGATGATAGCCAAGTTCAGAAAACCACCGCAAGTTATCGGCCATATCGTCATAGGCACCGCGCAGGGCGACTTGCACTCCCTGGGAAAGCGAATCGTCACTGGTTGCCTTAAAGCGCGGATGATCGATTTCACCGATCTTGGAGTCAGCGTGCCTCCGGAGTTGTTCGTTGAAGAGGCGGTTGCGCGCGAGGCGTCGGTCATCGGAATTTCGGCGATGATGATACATACGGCTCGGGGGGAGAACGGCTGCCTCCGGGTACGTCAGATTCTGAAGGAAAGGAAGCTGGAAGACAACATCAAGATCGTCGTTGGCGGAGCGCCTTTTCGGTTTGACCCTCAACTCTACGAGAGGGTACAAGCCGATGCGTGGGCGGAGGACGGCATCACGGCGGCAAAAGTTATCGCCGATCTCATCAAGGAGGCGCGGCCATGATTACCGGCATGGAACGCCTCACCGCCGCGATCAATGGAGGCACGTCGGATCGCGTCCCCGTCTTCTGCAATTTGATTGACCAGGGCGCGAAGGAGCTGGGTATTTCTCTCCAAGAGTATTACTCTAACGGAGAATACGTGGCCGAGGCGCAAATCAGAATGCGCGAGAAATACGGCTATGACAATGTCTGGAGCTTGTTCTACGTCGGAAAAGAAGCGGAACTAATGGGCTGTAAGAAAATCATTTTCGCCCCGGATGGCCCACCCAACGTAGAGCAGTTTGTCATCCAGTCGCTCGATGATATTCATACGCTGCAAGTACCGGACGATGTAGCCACCCATCCCGCGTTCGAGGAAGCAATTAAATGCCTTCGTCTCCTTCGGCAAGCAGTCGGCGGTAAATATCCGATCATCGCGTACATTACGGCCTCCATGGCCTTACCCGCCCTGTTAATGGGAATGGAGCAATGGATGGAACTCCTTTTCCTGGGCCCGGTCGCCGAACGCAACGAAATTCTAGACAAATGCCATAAACTATTTGTCAAGGAAATCCTGGCCTATCGAAAGGCCGGGGTGGATGTGTTCGTCTATTCCAATCCGTTTGGCTCGACCGATATCGTCCCGATGAAATTCTTCAAGGAGCAATCGCTTCCCTGGATTGAAAAAGACATCCAGGCGGTTGGGACACAGGGTCTCGTCTATTACTGCGGCCTGGCCCGCTTCAATCCGGTTATCAACTTAGTACTGGAACGAACCGGAATCGGCGTTTACTACCTCAGTCCCATGGACGATATCGAGCAAGGTAAAAAGGCTGTCGCCGGTCGTGGTTTAACCTGCGGCATCATCAATGACATCAAACTCATCGATTGGTCGGAAGAAGAAATCAGGCGTGAGGTCAAGAAGATTATAGCCGCCGGCAAGCCGGGCGGACGATTTCTCTTTGGAACGGGCGTCATGCCTTATTGCATACCTGAAGAGAATATCCGGACCATGCTGGAGGCCGCATATGATTTCGGAAGGTACGGGGATTGATCTGGAGGCGAAGGAGAACGGCGGTGTCCCCGATGACGACAATATCTAAGGCAGAATCGGTCAAATTGAAGATGCGCCTCAAAAAACTCGCCCAGGACAAATCCAATCTCCAGTTGATCATTCAAATGATGAATCGAATGAGCGCGGTGGCGGGTCTTGATCACACCATCGAGAACATGCTGAGCGTCGTGGGCGAGATCATCGGCGGCGTCAATCTAATCTTGTACTATATGATAGAAGATGACGTTTATTATGCCGATATCTGTGGTGTCCGTAAACAACTCCCTTCCATTGAAGACGGTCTCGTGAAAAAAGTTATCGCCACGCGTGAGCCCATCGAGTACCAACACGAATTCAGCGACACCAGGATGGCGACACCAGAGTTTTCCAAAGCCTACACCTGGATCGTCCCTCTTCTAGTCGGAAACGATTTGATCGGCGTGTTCAAAATGGAAAGCCTGCACCTTCAGATGCGCGAGTTGGCTCGGCAACTGCCAACATTCTTTGGCTATGTCGCGCTCGTTCTCAAGAACGAAATCCTGAGGAACAGCCGATTGCAAGAAGCGTACGATGCCCTGGTTAAGGAGGTGAAGGTCCGCCAACGCACGGAAAAAGAACTTCATTCGGCCAAAGAAGCCTTGGAAGAAAAAATCGTCGTGCGCACCGCCGATTTGCGAATGGCCAACGAGCAACTGGAAGAGAATCAAAAGCAGATCACCGCCCTGCTGGCCAAATCGGAACAATCGCGCCGCGCTTTGCTGAGTATTCTTGAGGATGAAAAACGGGCGGAGAGGGCCTGGCAAGAGAGCGAGGCCAAGACGCGCGGCATTTTGGACAACATTGGAATAGGCGTGGCCCTCATCAGTCCCAAGATGGAAATTCTCGAACTAAACCACCGGATGCGCGAATGGCACCCTGATGTCGCTCCGGCCCGGCATCCCCTCTGTTACCGCGTGTTCAACGACCCGCCGCTCGAAGCGGTATGCGACTACTGTCCTACCTACAAGACCCTGCGGGATGGAATGATCCACGAAGCCATGACGCAAAGGTCCCGGCTAGAGGTCGTGCGTAATTACCGCATCGTTTCATCTCCTGTACTCAACGCGTTGGGCGAGGTTACGGCGGCGATTTTGATGGTCGAGGACATCACCGAGCACCTCTCCCTGGAGTCCCAGTTACGGCAGTCCCAGAAGATGGAAGCAATAGGCCGACTGGCCGGCGGCGTGGCCCATGATTTCAACAACATGCTGGGGGTTATCCTCGGCCACACTGATCTGGCCCTGGGCCAATTGGACTCGTCCCAGCCACTCTTCGCCCACCTGCAGGAAATCCGGAAAGCCACCAAGCGCTCCGCCGACCTGACTAGGCAACTGCTGGCCTTTGCCCGCAAGCAGACCGTCACCCAGAGAGTGCTTGACCTGAACGAGACCGTGGAAGGGATGCTCAAGATGCTGCGACGTTTGATAGGCGAGGACATTGATCTGGCCTGGCTGCCGAGCGAAAAGGCGTGGCCGGTCAAGATGGACCCATCCCAGATTGATCAGATCCTGGCCAACCTGTGCGTCAATGCCCGCGATGCCATCGCTGGAGTGGGCAAAGTAACCATCGAGACGGGAAACCGGGTCTTTGACGAGGACTATTGCGCCAACCATCCGGGATTTGTCCCCGGTGAATACGTGCTGCTGGCCGTGACCGACGACGGCTGCGGAATGAGCAAGGACATCTTGGATAAGCTGTTCGAACCGTTTTTCACCACCAAGGAGATGGGCAAAGGAACCGGTCTCGGACTGGCCACCATCTATGGCATCGTCAAGCAGAACGAGGGATTCATCAACGTCTACAGCGAACTGGGATGCGGCACGACTTTCAAGATTTATTTGCCTCGGTCCGCGGACAAGACCGAGCCGATGCAGGTGGAAAGCCCGGCGGCTCCAATCGCGCGGGGGCACGAAACTATCCTGCTGGTGGAAGACGAGGCCGCGATGCTGGACATGACTAGACTCACACTGGAGGGACTTGGATATCGGGTCCTGGCCGCCTCAACGCCCGGCGAGGCCATTCGGGTGATGGCTGAGCACGCCGGCGAGATCCGACTGGTCATTACCGACGTGGTCATGCCCGAAATGAACGGCCAGGACCTGGCGAAGATACTGATTTCTATTCGCCCGGGGCTCGGGTGTTTGTTCATGTCCGGTTATACGGGCGAGGTCTTGGCTCACCGGGGAGTGCTCGAAGAGGGTATCAATCACATTCAAAAACCATTTTCAGTCCAAGACTTGGCGGCCAAGGTGCGGGAAACGCTGGATAACAAATAAAGAAAGCAAAAAAAATTGAAATTCGTTTGCTTGCGCCAAGAACGGATCAGAGGGTGAGGGTAAATTCAGCATTTCTTGGCCGTTTAAAAGGGGAGATGGGACTGAGGGGCTTGTTGACCTGGAAACAGGAGACTTGTCTTTAGCCCAGCGCTCCGGTAGTGTTTAACTAAAAAAAGGCTTAAGTCTATCTGACCTAAGCCGTTGATTTTCTTGGTGGAGCTGAGGGGGGTCGAACCCCTGACCTCATGAATGCCATTCATGCGCTCTCCCAACTGAGCTACAGCCCCGGCAAAAGCAAAAGCTACCTTACTTATCTGTGCTCCCCTTGTCAATAGAAAAGGTAATGTTCTTGGCGGGGATTTGTTTCCGGTCGGCCGAGGCTTCCAGGCAGGATCGTTGGCGGCCGAAAAAGCGAGCGGCGGCTCGGAAGCCGCCGCCGCGGGCCGGAAAAGGACTAACGCCTTCCCGGATGTTAAAGGTCTGAACTACCCTGTTTTCACTGGGCCGCGGTCATACCGGGCTGCCAGACCCGAATCTCGACCCGGCGGTTCTTGGCTCGGCCTCTTTCCGTGGCGTTGTCGGCTATGGGCTGAGTCTTGCCCTGGGACTTGACCGAAAGCCGGTTGGCCGGCACGCCGAATTTAATGAGGAGGGACCTGACGGCCTCGGCCCGCTTCAAACCCAGGCTCAGGTTGTATTCTTCGCCGCCGATGCCGTCGGTGTGACCTACGAGTTCGACTCCCAGGTTGGGATGGGCTTTGATCACTTCGGCCGCTTGTTTGACATAGGGGTGATACTTGGTTTTTACCACGGCCTGGTTGAAATCGAAGAAGTCGGAGTACGCGCCCATCCAACAACCGCGTTCATCCACGGCGGCGCCGCGAGGCGTATCCGGGCATTTGTCCAGATGGTCCGGCACGCCGTCTCCATCCGCGTCCGGCAGGCGCTTGGGTTCGGGCAGAAGTCTGACAACATCAACCTGGCCGGTGCGAATGGCCCAGTCCCGCGGCGACAGCCCCAGGTTGTCGGTGATGTTGGGATTGGCCCCGTTTTTCAGGAGCGTCTTGGCCAGGGGATAGTTCCCGGCCCAGGCGGCCCAGTGCAGGGCCGTGGTGCGGTTCCGGTCAACGGCGTTGACTATGGCTCCTGATTTGATCAACACCCGCGCGCCGTCCTCCCAACCCAGGAAGACGGCCCAGGTCAAGGCCGGCCAGCCGCCCAGGTCGGCGTTGGTCTTGGTCAGATCGCTTATCCTGGCGCCGAATAGGTCGGCCGCCTTTAAACCGGCCTTGCCCAAGGTGGCGTTGATGTCCGCGCCTTTGTCCCTGGCCCCGGCCAGAGAATCAAGGTCGAGTCTGACCATGGCCTGGAAAAGCGATTGAGTATGCGAGACGGGAGGCTTCAGCTCGTCCGACGCCAAACCCGCGGCGGGTATCAGCATCAGACCGAGAACAAGCGCCCAAACTGCCATCTTCCGCTGCATGTCCTGCTCCTTAAACCAACGCGGTCCGGGCCGCATGGCCTCGGAATATTTTTCCTCGAATCGTTTTCGACACACCCGGACGGAACTCGGCTCGGGCTCAACGGTATTCCAGGATCAAGGTCGGACCTTGCCCGGTGTTGAGGGCCAGCGTGGCCAAGGTCGTCCTGGGCTGGGACCCGCAGGGCAGGCTGAGGTCTATGTTCACCGAGTTCCGGCGTTCCACCACCCCGCGGCAGGCAAAAGGTGTAACGTCGTACAAGGTCCATGATCCCGACTTTTCCGGGTTTTGAGAAATAACCGCATAATCCGCGCCCACATTCACCCGGCCCTGGACCACGGCCTGGCTCAAATTGTCCTGATTGTCCAGGGCATATACCGCCAGCTTGGCCGTCACTATCTCGGCGTCTTCGGGCAGCCTGGTCAGATCGAAATTTAGGGATAACGAGGCGCAGCCGCCGCAGTTTGAAGGCGAGTTACAGTCTTTGTTGCCGCCCGGACAGTGGGTGCAACCCAGTTTGAAGCTGGTCTCACCCCTAAGTCGCCGGGAATTGAGACGACTTTCGAACCAGCCCGCCTGATCGAAAGGCGTCAGGAAAGCGACGCAGGTATTCTGGGCTAGGGGTTGATACTTGTAAGTGATTTCGCCGGATTCGGCGAAGACCTGTCTGTTTTCGCAACGCGGTATCTCCCTGATGGGCGCGGGCTTTGGTTCGAAGATACAAGCGGCTAAAGCCAGGGAAAAGATGATGAGCCCGATCAACAGGCCGGTCTTCCTCATATCAAACCTCCACTACCGTGGGTAGTCGCTCCATAACCTTTCGCCGTCCGGCGGCCGGCCCGCTTGGCCGCCGGTCTAAGGCGGCGCGACCGTTCAAACCGCATTTTTTCCTGGTGCTGAAAAACGGCTGAGTTCCGTCATCTCCTGGTTCAAAAACCATGGTCTTTATATTGCCCGGGTTGATGAAGCTTGCGCGAGTCCGTCTGCCGGTCTGGTCCGGGATACAGGCTCTTGAACAGGAATATCCTATCACCCACGCTGATGGGCTTGCTCGAATAAGTTATCTTGCCTACATAGGAAACCGGCTCGCTGTCGCGGTTCAGGCCTTTTTTACCGGCCAGTAGTTCTTCCTGCTTCTTGGTCAGGGGCGCCAGTGTCTCCACTCGGGAAAAAATTGTAACTTTACCTTTAAACTCGTTTAGTTGCCCAAGAGCAGCGTCGAAATCATGCCGGTTCTGGTCCGGTTCGCGAATCATCATGCCCCGGCCGTAAATCGGAAACTCCCGGAAATAGGGGTCAGGGTCCTCATGGGTGGCCGAGTCCAATATTTTGGCCACGTCTTCGGTGAAACGAACCACCACGTCGTCGTAGTAGGCCAGTAGCAGTTTGCCATGTATGTCGTCTTCAGATATTTTGGTAATATCCTCTGGTATATATCCGGTCTCCATGGAGGCAATCACTTCCCCCACCTCCCGGACTTCATCATAAGTTATGATGGTCTTACCGGTCAGAGGATCAATCTTTTTGACCTTGATCCTGGTGGCGCCGGAACCGCCTAGGCCTTTGGGATCGGACACATAAGTGAAATATTTGGGGAATTCTATTTCAAGCGGCCGTCCGGCCTCATACAGGCTCCTATTGACCGGCGGTGGCGCCGGCGGGGCCTGGGCGGTCATAAGCAAGTCCAGCGGGAAGATAACCAGGACGTCACCCACGGAAAGCCGGTTGGGGTTGGCAAGTTTATCCCTATTCATTTCCCATAATTTGGGCCAGAGATATTGATTGCCGTAAAACCTCTGGGCCAGGCCCCACAGCGTGTCGCCGGGCTTGACCGTGTAAGTCTGCCGCTCCGCTCCCAGAGCCGTTAAAACGGAACCGAAGAGCAGGGCGCAGACAATCAAAATCATAATCACGAAGCGTCCGGGCTTCATTATCGATCCTCCTGGGGTTTTCAACCCGTGTCCCGAAACGATTTCGGTTAAGTATAATTTATAATGCCAAGTAATGTCAAGATAATTTCAGATTGAACGCCATGTAACTTGGTTTAAGAACCTCCACGGATGAGCTAATAAGGCCACATATTGACGCCTGATTGGCCTACGAAACGATATATAGTATTTTTAATAATTGAATTAAAATTAGATATAAATGATGTTATTGACCGAAAAAAGGTTTTCAACCGCTGGGCTTGAGCTCGGTCCGGGTCTCCTGGCCGGCGGTTTGAATCTCGCGAAAGGTAAAGTTCTGGGCGTAAAGGTAGATGATGCCGGTGAGGGTGATGGGGATGAATTGATAGGCATGCACGGTCAGGGCGTAGCTTTCGGCCAGGGATCGGTTCACCCCCAAAGCCGTAAGGGACATTATGCAAGCCAGTTCGAACACGCCCACGAAACCCGGACTGGAGGGAATCATTATACCCAGAGCGATGGTGACGTTGACGAAAATGCTTCCGAGATAACCCAGTTGGCCGCCGATGCTGGACTCTCCGGGCATCCTGAAGGCGTACATGGTCAGCCAGTACACCGCGGTGTAGGCAAGCCAGATCAATATGGAATAAAGAGTGATTATTAGGAAAAGCCGCCAATCGCTCACCGAGGCCAGGCCAGAGGCGAAAGAAAGGGTCAGACGTCGGGCCAGGTCTTTAGCCGGGGGAAACCACCCCAGTGTTTTTTCGATCAACAGAATAATTAAATCCGTCTTGACCTTGACCAGGACCACGAACAAGGCCGCCAGAGCGTATATAGCCAGACCCAGATAGGCAAAAGTCCTGACCCAGGCCATGGTCTCCGGCCCAAGGGGCAGAGGCAGGAAGAATAGCGGCAGGAGCAGCATGGCCAACAGGGTGAAGCCGTCGAAGATGCGTTCCACCACCACGGTGGCGAAAACGGCGCTGGCGGAAATTTTCTCCCGCCGGCCCAGAACATAGGCCCGAATGAATTCGCCCAGCCTCAGGGGCAGCAGGTTGAGGGCCATGTACCCGATCATCACTCCGCCGAACAGAGAGTGCAGTCCCGGCCGGCCCGAAGGAAGCAGCAGGTAACGCCACCTGACGGCCTTGAGCCAGAAAGCCAGGGCCATGACCGGCAGGGCCGCCAGGAAGTAAAGGAAATTGGCGCGACTGGCCGCGTTCCATATTTGTCTCCAGTCGCTGTGCCGGAAGGCCAGGTATAGAAAGACGATGCTGATAAGCAAGCCGAGCCAGGCTTTTTTGTTCTTCATCGGGCTGCTCCATGTTTCCGGCTCAGCCAGACCTTGACTATTTCCCGATCCGGCGGCAATAGATCGTAGCCCTCGAGCTCTTCGGGCCGGACCCAAGCCAGATTCCCTGAACCAGGCCGGGTCGAGCCGCCCTTGAGGCGGCAGAGATAGGCGTGCAGGGTCAAAGACAAGTCGCCGTAATCATGATCCACGGAAGCGACGGCTCCTTCCGGTTCCACGTCCAGATTTAGTTCTTCCATTATCTCCCTGGTCAAACACTCGCGGAGGCTCTCGCCCTCCTCTTGTTTGCCTCCGGGAAACTCCCAGCGGCCCGGGTGTCGCGAGTCCGGTCCGCGCCGGGCGATCAACACCAGGCCACCGTCTAGAACCAGGGCCGCGGCGACTTGCAGGTGAGGCTTGTCGATCACTTTTGACCTCATGTCGGGAAGGTCTTGGTCCAAGTTAAACAGACCCTAATAGACCTTATTCGAGAGAAAAACAATATATTTTGCCGCAAAGCCTTCCCTGTCCTCATTTCATTTCCATATTGACCTTTGCCAGTCCTATTCGTATACTTCATTCCTTAAAACAAGTGGAGAGCGTTAAGTGTCTTGGGGCCGGATTGTTCCCCGGCCGGATGGTGGTCGCGCTTGGTTATTAACCTTAGATGCTTATCCAAGGAGGGTGAGACTATGACCATCAGGAAGACTTTTTTGTTGGGATTGATCCTGCTCCTCGGCCTGCCCGCGGCCGGTCCGGCCGCCGAACCGGGGATCACGGACACCGAACTGACCGTGGGCGTCAGCACGCCGCTGACCGGGCCGGCGGCCCTGTGGGGTGTGACCGCCCAGGGCTTCAAGGCCTGGGCCGACTATCTGAACGACCAGGGCGGCCTTCACGGCCGGAAAATCAAGGTCATAATCAAGGACGACGGATACAATCCCGCCCGCAGCATGGCCAACCTGCAGGAAATGAAGGACCAGGTCTTCTGCGTCGGGCCTCTCCTTGGTTCGGCGCCGTGCGGGGCCTCCAAGGACTTCTGGGCCGAACACAAGATTCCTTTGATCACCCCCTACGCCAACGTGCGCATCTACGCCGACCTGCCCAAGGACAAGCAGCGCTGGGTCTTCATGTCCTATCCCGACTATGAAGACGAAGCCGAATACCTGACCAAGTACGGCGTGGACAAGCTGGGGGTCAAGAAGATCGCCATGTTCTATCAGAACGATGATTTCGGCCAGATGGCCATGGTCGGCGTGAAGAAGGCCGTGGGCGGCTTGACGGGCAAGGCCGAGTTGGTCAAGGCCGTGCCGTACGAAGTGACCGAGCGGGCCCTGGGCACCCACGCCCTGGCTTTGAAGGAATCGGGCGCGGATACGGTCATTATTTACGCCTCGCCCAGCCATTCGGCCCTTATCCTCAAGGAACAAGTCAAAGTGGCTTACAAGCCCAAGGTATTGACCAACTTCACGGTGGGCGATCCGATCATGGCCAAACTGGCCGGCGAAGCCTGGGTAGGAGCCTTCATCACCCTGGCCGGCAACATCGGCATGCCGGGCGTGGACAAGGAAGCCGACAAGGTGGTCGAAATACTGTTGAAGTACAACCCGGATTTCAAAGGCAAGGAATACCTGGCCGTGTTCGGCGCGGTCTCGATGATGCACCTGGCCGAAGGCCTCAAGAACGCGGGCAAGGGTTTGACCCGCGAAGGCCTGATCAAGGGCATGGAAAGTATCAAGGACTGGAAGCCCATGGGCCTGGGCGCTCCGGTGACCTATGGTCCGGACCGGCACCATGGTTTGAACTCGTCACGCATGAGTCAGGCCCAGGCCGACGGCAGCAATAAACCCATCGCCGACTTCGTTGTTTATAAATCCAGATTCTAAGCATGGCCCTGCTGGAGGTCAAAAAACTCGGCATCAGCTTTGGCGGCATTCAAGCCCTGGCCAATATCGATCTGGCGATCGAGCGGGAAGAGATACTGGCCATCATCGGTCCCAACGGATCGGGCAAGACCACTCTTTTCAACTGCATCTCCGGAGTGTACAAGCCTCAAGACGGCCGCATACTCTTGAACGGGGAGAGCCTGACCGGGCTCTCCCCGGACGCCGTGGCCCGCCGCGGGGTGGCCCGCACCTTTCAAAACCTGCGGCTCTTCCTGCACATGACCGTGCTGGACAATCTGCTCCTGGGCCGTCACATCAAGTTCAAGAAGAACCCTCTGCACGCCTTGTTTCGTCTCCGCCGGGAAGAATTGCGCCACCGGGAGATGGTCGAGGGCCTGATCGATTTCCTGCAGCTCGAAGCCTACCGCCAGGCGAGGATTTCCGACTGTCCGTACGGCGTCCAGAAAAGGGCCGAACTGGGTCGGGCACTGGCCCTCGAGCCTGAACTGCTGATGCTGGATGAACCCATTTCCGGGCTGACGGCCGAAGAGAAACAGGAAACAGCCTATTTCGTCACCGAAATAAGGGGACGATTCAAGACGGCCATCCTCCTGGTCGAGCACGACCTGCGCGTGGCCTCCCGCCTGGCCGACCGCATGGCGGCCTTTGACTCGGGCCTCAAGATCGCCCAGGGTTCGCCTCGGGAGGTCCAGAGCCATCCCGACGTCATCCGGGCCTATCTGGGCGAAGAGCAGCCTTAGGCCAACCAAAGGAAAAAGCGTGACCGACGACAGCCGCCAAGAATATGCGACCGCCGGGCCGCCGCTGCTGAAGATGACCAACGTCGAAACCCTCTATTTCGACCGCGTCTATGCCTTGCGCGGCCTGAGCCTCGAGGTGCGCGCCGGCCAGATATTCGCGGTTCTGGGACCCAACGGCGCGGGCAAGAGCACGCTGTTGAAGACCATCGCCGGCCTGATCAAGGACCAACCCAAGAAGGGGATCATCGAGTTCCAGGGCCGGCGCATCCAGCGCCAGCCGCCGGAACGGGTTTCGTCCCTGGGCATAGTGTACGTGCCGGAAGACCGGGGTCTTTTCCGGGAATTGACGGTCCGGGAGAATCTGGAACTGGGCTGCTGGGGCCGCCGTGGCGCCGAGGTCAAACAGGACCTCGATTTCGTCCATGACCTCTTTCCCATTCTTGGGGAGCGGGGCGGCCAGCAGGCCGAAACCCTGTCCGGCGGCCAGCAGCAGATGCTGGCCGTGGCCCGGGCCATGCTCCGGCGGCCCAGGCTCCTGATGCTGGACGAACCATCCCTGGGTCTGGCCCCGCTGGTGGCCCGCCACGTTTACGAAGCCTTGCTCAAGATCAGCCAGGCCGGGACGACCATCCTCCTGGTGGAACAGAACGCCAGGCTGGCCCTGGGCATCGCCGGATACGCCTACATCATGGAAGCCGGTCGGATTGTGCTCGAAGGCTCTTCGGCCGATTTACAGGAGAATGAGGACGTGCGCGAACTCTATCTGGGACTGGGCGGAGAAGCCGCCTCACCCAAGGGCTGGCGTTTGTACAAAAAGCGGAGGACCTGGTGACTTCCGAGCCCGTGCGCCGTTTCCCCGATCTTTTTTTCCGCCAGGTCGAGCGCCTGGGTGACCGGGTGGCCTTGCGCCGCAAGGACCGCGGCATCTGGCGGCGGATCACCTGGCGGGAATACGGACGGCTGGTCCGGGAAGCGGCCGCGGGCCTGATGGCCCTGGGCCTCGAGCGCGGCGACCGGGTGGCCGTGCTGGGCGACAACCGCCCGGAATGGCTGGTCTGCCATCTCGGGGCCATGACCGCCGGCGGCGTGACCTGCGGCATCTATCCCACCTCGGCCCCGGACCAGATCGCTTACGTGGTCGGCCATTCCGAAGCCAAGGTGCTTTTCGTCGAAAACGAGGAGCAGGTGGACAAGGTCCTCAAGATCATCGACGACCTCGAGGTCAGGCAGGTGGTGGTCTGGGACCCGGAAGGCCTCTGGGGCTTCTCTCACCCCCGCATCGTTTTCTTCGATCAGTTCATGGCCCAGGGCCGGGCTTATCCGCAAGATCATCCCGAAAGCCTGACCGAACGGCTGGCGGCCGTGGACCCCGAAGACACGGCCATAATCATTTATACCTCGGGCACCACCGGCCGGCCCAAGGGCGCCATGATCAGTCACCGGAACATTCTGGCCATCACCGAATCCTTTACCTCGGTCATGGGTTTCGACGAGCGGGACGAGATGCTGTCCTATCTCCCGCTGGCCCACATCTTTGAAAACCTGATCTCGGTCTTCCAGGCCATCTGGGCCGGAGGCACGGTCAATTTCGTGGAAAGCCTGGACACCCTGGCCTATAACCTGCGCGAGGTTTCGCCCACGGTCTTCGCCAGCGTGCCCAGAATCTGGGAAAAATTCGCCTCGATGATCGAAATAAAGATGGCGGACTCGACCCTGCTGAAAAGGGCCGTTTACCGCCTGGCGGTGAAGACGGGCCTGAAATGGGTGCGGACGGCGCCGGGGTCCGGCCCCAGGTTCTGGTGGTCCCTGGTCTACTGGCCTTTGTACTGCGGCGTTCTCTATCACCTCAAGAGACAGCTCGGGTTCGAACGGGTCCGCCTGGCCGTCTGCGGCGCGGCCCCGGCCTCGCCCGAACTCTTCGAGTTCTACAACGCCCTGGGCGTGCCTCTGCGCGAAGGCTACGGCCAGACCGAGTCCACGGGCATCATCGCCTTGCAGAGGCCGGATCGGCCCAGATGGGGGTACGTGGGCGAACCGACGCCCGGGGTCGAAGTCAGGATAGCCGAAGACGGCGAGATCATCTGCCGCGGGCCGGGGGTGTTCAAGGGTTACTTCAAGGACCCGGAACTGACCGCCCAGACCGTCCAGGAGGGCTGGCTGTACACCGGCGACGTGGGGGCTCTGGAAGACGGCTGGCTCAAGATCATGGACCGGAAAAAGGATATCCTCATCACCGCCGGAGGCAAGAACATCACGCCGGCCTTCATCGAGAACAAGCTCAAATTCAGCACCTACATCCAGGACGCGGTGGTGGTGGGCGAAGGTCGCAAGTACCTGGCGGCCCTGATCCTGATTGACGAAGACAACGTCACCAAGTACGCCCAGGACCACCGCATACCCTTCACCACCTTCGCCGATTTGACCCAGAACCCGGAGATCAAGAAGCTCATTGAAAGGGAGGTGGCCAAGGTCAACCAGACCGTGTCCCGGGTGGAGGCCATCAAGAAGTTCGCCCTTCTCCCCCGCCGCTTCTACGAGGAGGACGGCGACGTGACTCCGACCAAGAAGGTGAAGAGGCGGGCGCTCGAGAAACGCTATGCCGACGTGATCGAATCCCTGTATCGAGGTTGAACCTTTATATGGACCTGATCGAAAGCTACGCCGAGGAACTCAGACTGATCCGCAAGACCTGGACCAAGGTCTGGGTCCTGGCCCTGGTGGTCGCCGTCTTCCTGCTGCCGCTCTACGTGCCGGAGCATATAGTCTACCTGGCCACGCTCATCGCCATCTATTCCATCGGCGTCATCGGCCAGAACCTGCTCATCGGCTACACCGGCCAGATCAACTTCGGCCAGGCCGGCTTCCTGGCCATCGGCGCTTTCACCTTCGGCCATCTGGCCCGCCTGGGTCTGCCCTGGCCGGTCACCCTGCTGGCCGCCGGCGTGGTCTCGGGCCTGTTCGGGCTGCTGGTGGGCTTTCCTTCCCTGAGGCTGAAAGGTCCATATCTGGCCATCGCCACCATGGGTTTCGGCGTGGCCGTGTACCAGGTCTTCGTCAATTCGCCCCTGCTCTCGGGCGGCCGCATGGGCTTGACCATACAAAAACTGACGCCCCTGTTCGGCCTGTCCAAGATCAACTTCAATTTCTACTTCAACCTGAGCCTGGCCCTGCTTTTCACCCTGGCCGCGTACAACCTCGTGTCCTCGTACCTGGGCCGGGCCTTCATCGCCATCCGGGACAACGACATCGCGGCCGAGGTCCTGGGCGTGAACCTGACCGTGTACAAACTGCTGGCCTTTGCCGTCAGTTCTTTTTTCATCGGCGTCCAGGGCGGGCTGTCCACCCTGTTCCTGGGCTACCTCGAACCGAACATGTTCACCTTCATGGAGACCATAACCTTCCTGGTGGCGGTCATCGTGGGCGGTTTGGCCTCGGTGGAAGGTTCGATCATGGGCGCGGCTTTCGTCATTCTGGCGCCCCATTTCCTGAGCGCGTATAAAGAGATGGTCCCGGTGATCTACGGCCTGGCCATCATCGTCATCCTGATCTTCGAGCCCGGCGGCCTGGCCGGGCGCTGGCGGAAGATGAGGCTCTACTTCGCCAACTGGCCGTTCCGCTGAACCGGGGGGAGGGCAGGTCATGCTGGAGAGATTTCTTCAATACGCCGTCTCGGGGCTTTCCCAGGGGGGGCTCTACGCCCTGGTGGCCCTGGGTGTGGTCCTAATCTATCGCTCGAACCGGGTCCTGAACTTCGCCCATGGCGACGTGACCACGGCCGGGGCCTTCGCCGCCTTCTTCATGCTGGGAATGAAAGCGCCTTTCTGGCTGGCCTTCGCGGTGGCCCTGGTTTTCGGCGCGGCCGTCTCCATGGCCTTCTATTTCGCGGTTCTTATCCCGGCCCAGCGCCGGGACGCCACCCACCTGGGACAGATCATCCTGACCCTGGGCCTGGGCTTGGTCCTCCAGGGCCTGATCCTCCGTTTCGGGACCACCGAGCCCCAGACGTTTCCTTTTCCATTGTCGGACAACAAGGTTTATCAACTGGGCGGCGTGGTCATTAGCCAACTGGGTCTGGGCGCCCTGATCGTGGGCTTGATCGGCAGCCTGCTCTGCTATGTCCTGGTGCAGAAGACCAGGCTGGGCCTGGCCATGCGGGCCACTTCGGAAAACCTGCCGGCGGCCCAGACCCTGGGCATACCCACCCGGCGGGTCTTGGCCCTGTCCTGGGGACTGGCCGCCTTGCTGGGCGTCCTGGCCGGGGTGTTTCTGGCCGCGGCCCTGTTTCTGGACCCCTTTTTCATGATCGAGCCTTTTCTGAAAGGCTTTGCCGCGGCCATCCTGGGCGGCCTCAACAGCCTGCCCGGGGCCATAGCGGGCGGGTTGATCCTGGGCGTGGCCGAGTCCCTGGCCGGCGGGTTTATCTCGGTGGCTTTCAAGAACACCCTGGCTTTTCTGATCATCATCGTGGTCTTGCTCTTCCGGCCGGAAGGTCTCCTGGGCACGGAATTCATCGAGCGGGTCTGATTATCGGCCGCGTGAGGAATGGCTGATGATCCAGGTCCAAGGCGCCGGCCGAGCTTTTCTACGCCGGGTCAATGGACAACCTGAGGCTGGAATCGAGACATTGGGCTTGACAGGGGCCGCCGTCGTGATACTTTGAGCCTGCCCGAAACATGGCGCAGGTCGCTATCCTCGCGCGGAAGTTCTTGACCGGTTTGCAAGAAACAGGGATGGAAGAACGGAAATCAGGAGGTGGGCGGGAGTTATGTCTTCAACGGTGGCCGTTAAAGTTGAGAGGGGGACTACCTGGGCCGAAACGGTCAACAGGGTTAAGGACGCCCTGCTCCGTCAGGTGAATCTTAGAGAGAACCAGATCATGCTGGTGCCGAACACTTATTATTGCACGGAGACCCACATCAGCATGTCCTACCGGGTGAGCCCCAGAATCGAAAAGTAGCCTCCGGCTTTCAACTGGCCCTGGACCCCGGCCGGGAGATCGGTCAGGGGCGGTTTCATTAGGACGGGGCCGCCGCCGGCCGGAGAGGCGGGCTTATCAACGTCGGGGCTCGGATTCGTTACGGGTGAGACAGCGAGGCGGTCAGTTGCCGGAGGAACTGACCGTAGGTGCTGTTCTTCAGGTCCTCGGCCAGGCGGCGAAGCTGATCCCCGTCAATAAAACCCATGCGGTACGCTATTTCCTCGAGGCAGGCCACTTTCAGGCCCTGCCGTTTTTCTATGGTTTTGATGAAGGAACTGGCTTCCAGCAGGGATTCGTGCGTGCCCGTGTCCAGCCAGGCGTAGCCACGACCCAGCAACTCGACGTGCAGGTCACCCCGTTCCAGGTACCGCCGGTTGACGTCGGTGATCTCGAGTTCGCCCCGGGCCGAGGGCTTGAGTTCGGAGGCTATCCGGATCACATCGTTGTCGTAAAAGTAGAGTCCGGTGACGGCGTAGTTTGACTTGGGCCGGGCCGGCTTCTCGACTATGTCTGTCGGCCGCCCCGTGGCGTCGAATTCGACCACGCCGTACCGTTCCGGATCGTTGACCCAATAGCCGAAGATAAGGCCGCCGCCCGGCAGGGCCACGGCCCGGCGCAATACGTCCGACAACCCGTGACCGAAGAAGATATTGTCGCCCAGGATGAGGCAGACCCGGTCGCGGCCTAGGAACTCCCGGCCGATGATAAAGGCCTGGGCCAGACCTTCCGGCTTCGGCTGCGGTTCATACTTGAAGTTCACCCCCCATTGGCGTCCGTCGCGGAGGAGGGCCTGGTACCTGGGCAGGTCCTCGGGCGTGCTGATTATGAGTATGTCCCGGATGCCGGCGATCATCAGCACGGACAGGGGATAATAGATCATGGGCTTGTCGTATACGGGCAGGAGTTGCTTGCTGACGGACAGGGTTACGGGATGGAGCCTGGTGCCGTGTCCGCCGGCCAGGATGATGCCTTTCCAGCCCTGGGCCGTGATGCCGGAGTAGGGCACGCTGGCATCGTTGTTGAAATTGGCTTCGTTCATGGCGGTCCTTTCATGGCGCTGAGCCCGAAGGGGGCGACGTTTGTTTTCTGGATCTCGGCGGCCGGTCTGGTTTTCGGCCGCCGGCGGCCCGATGAATTTTGTTTCTAAACGATCCCCCGCGGCGAGTAAAGGTATTTTCTGTTGACAATGAGGGAACGGGGGTATATATGGTCCTTTTGTTGATGCGGGGTGGAGCAGTCCGGTAGCTCGTCGGGCTCATAACCCGAAGGTCTCAGGTTCAAATCCTGACCCCGCTACCAAAATAAAATCAGTAACTTAGGTCCTGCTTCGGGGCCTTTTTTATTGCTCTCGGAAATCAAATTCCAACCGTATTTCCAACCTCCAGACCTAAAATCGCCCCTTTGAGCCGGTGCGGAACGTCTTATAGCGATTTCATTTTGACAGGCCGCAATTCCTGAATCATAATTTTATTAATTCTTCTCCTTGGGTCTGCGGACCCTTGGACCCCCCGCCCCGGTGGACGGGGGTTTTCTTTTGGGGCCTGGGGGCAAAATGGCAAGAATCATGTTCTTCGTGGATGGATTCAATGTTTACCATTCCCTCAAGCGAAACTATCCCCATTATTTATGGCTTAATTACCATGCCCTGGCTTCCTGCTATGTCACCTCGCGGCAAAGCCTTCAGGCGGTCTTCTACTTTACTGCCCTGGCCTGGTGGAAACCGGCCAGCACGCGCCGGCATGGAGATTTTATCGCCGCTTTAGAAGACGCGGGCGTCAAAACAGTCCTGGGCAGGTTCAAGGAAAAGGAAAGGTTTTGTCCCAATTGTAACCAGTGGTTCACCGGTCATGAAGAAAAGGACACGAATGTTAACCTGGCTCTTTTTTTATATCGCCAGGCTCACCTTGACGCTTTCTCCCGGCGGACAAGTTGGTTTTCCATCTCGCACCTTTTATAAGCCCATTTCAACTTGACTTTGTCTATTCATCGGCTGATAATTTTTTGGGACTTTCACCTTTCATGCCCGCTTTCCTGGCGTGATTGATGGAAATGACATGACCGGCACCTGGTATCTGTATCTTGATGAGAGTGGAGACTTGGGCTACAACCCTGATAAGGAGGGCAAGTCTCGCTTTTTTACTGTTTGTGTTCTGGCTGTAAGCTCTCGCGAAAGAAATAAGATTATTACTTCGGCCATTCGCAAGACCATAAAACATAAGCTAAATCCTCCTGGCAAGAGGAATCGCCTAGTTCCAGAATTAAAGGGAAGCAGGACTTCTCTTGAAGTAAAGAGATATTTCTTCCGGCAGTTATCCGGAGTTCGTTTTGGTATCTATGCCTTAACTCTTAACAAAAGTCGTCTCTACCCTGAATTACAGAAGAAAAAGGAGATAACCTATAATTACCTGGCTCGCTTGATTATGGACTGTATTCCTTTAGAATCCGCTAGCGAAGGTGTCAACTTAATCCTCGATAAGCGAAAAAGCAGGCCTGAGATTTTGGATTTTAACCACTACCTAACCAAGGCCTTTGCAGACCGTCTTCATCCCAACGTGATTTTTCGGATCACTCACGAAGACTCAGCGGCCAACCTTGGACTTCAAGCAGTGGATATGTTCTGCTATGGATTTTTTCGGAAGTATGAGAAGTCGGATGATACTTGGTTTAATATATTCAAGGGGAAGGTACTATATGATACTGTTTATTTTCCTGATCCGAAATAAAAACGAGCGTGCCTTGCTGGCCACGGTCCCGAGGTTTGTCCGACCGATGGAAGGACCATGCTTCGGGGACCAGCATAGGACTCACCGCTCGATTCTAGAATAGAAGCGTCACGAATTTCTGTCAAGCCCTAAAATAATCCTGCCAGGAGTATTAGAAAAAGTGTGAACAAGGGCGTGGACGTTGGCTTAAATGGTCACACCGGCCTTGCTTTCCTGTCGGGACCGGCCGCATAGGATTGCGTAGGACGGGCGATCTCCGGCTGGGCAAGGGGAATCCGGTTTTTACTCCTGCCAGGTACGCGCTTTCCGACACCTCGCAGGCACCGTCAATAAATTGACGCTTACCGCAAGAAAGACCTATCTGATTTGCGGATATCATGCAATCTAAGGCCTGAGATTTAGGGAAAGCTCAGAAAGGCGGGAGTGAATCCGGCGGGTCAGGTCTGGCAGTCAACCCGGACGGCTGGGCAGGATATGAAAGAAGGTCACATGGGCCTCTGACCAGGTAGGGGGAGAAGCGGCGACGCGGGCTCAGGCTTGCCCAAGGAATCCGTTTTTCGTTCCACCCCCTGGCCTTTCCAGGAATTCATGCCCTGGCATTTGACGCTTGGACGCTCTGGACGCTTTTTTGCAGACCTTTTCTATCCTCTGCATGGAAGCCCGAAGCCTCACCTTATGACAGGCCACGGTGTCGCCACCTTTCGATTCGGTTCAAGGCTCGCTCGCGGTCGTAGAAGGCACCCAGGTAAAGAGTGTAAAGCCTGCCTTGGATTTTCTTATATAGGCGGTATTTCTGGTCGGACTTGCTCCGGTAAACGGTCCAGCCCTCAACTCTCCGGGGGCCGTCCGGTTTGCGCTCCCGCGTCAACTCTTCATCCAGGGCCGCCATCAAGGGGACGGTGTAGGCAAATTCCTCCGGGGTCATCACTTGGGGAAGCTCCGGCAGGTAAAGAAGAAGGAAGTCCCAGGTCCTTGCCGGGTCTTCCTCCCCTGCGCCTTGATAGCAACCAAGAACCCTGGCCCGATTCTCGACCAGGTATTTCGCTTGTTCGGCTATGCTCATTTTTACTAACCCCTCTCTGTTGATCCTCTACGCTGCCTTGGAAGGCACTTCCGGCCGTTCAGTAATAAGGTTTCCGTCAACTTTTCGTAGTTGTCACCCTGACCGGTTGAGCGAAAAAAAAGGCGGTTGTCTTTTGTCACTTTTTTACCCGTTGCCGGCCCCCCGCCACCGTATGTATAAAGAGACTCAATAACAATAAGGGCAATTTCTATACCTGGCAGGCGGTTAATCTTCCGGCTTCTGCGGGATTCCGTGGGCCTCTTCATATTGCCTGATCTTGACGACGGTCTGGTCATAATTCAAAGCCTGGTCCAGCTTGCCCAGGAAGACAGAATGAACCTTGCCGCCGGCTTTCCTGTATGCGCAAACATACCCGTGTCCAACCGGGCGCAGGCACCAGCCCAGCAGGGGGATGGACTTTCTTTCCTTGACCGGGGTGCGTTTCTTCCTCATTTCACAACCTCTTGGTAGTACCATCGGCCGGTTGTTCATCTACCGGAAGGTAACCGACCGGCAGGTCAGGCCACGGCCTTCAATCGCTTCTCCAGTTCGGCCACGTATTTCAGCAACAAGGACTCCACCACGCGGGCCGCATAGTCCCGGCCTGGGCAGAAGAACACGGGCAGGTTGTAGCGTACGCTGAAGGCCAACAGGCTTTGGACCACCGCCTTCGGGTTCATTTCTGACCGGTAATGGCCGTCCGCGAAGGTCTTCAGATCGGCCTCGAGTACAAGAGCGAAGTAATCCAAACCCCTGCCGCGTGACAGTTCCCGCTCGAAGCGTTCCCGTTGCCCATTCTTGAGACAGCCTACCAGGTCGTCAACGCTCTTCCGTTCCACGGCAAGGAAGGACTCCAGCCCCTTGACGCTGTAATCCCCCGTGACCAGGGTTCCACGCTCCATCGGCAGGGTGAAGGTCAAGGGGTCCTGCTCGCGGGTGTCAATGACGATGGTCGGGGTCATGCCCAAGGCGAATCGGTCTCCCAGGGTTCAAGCTCTTCCTCTGTTGCGGCGGGGTTCAGCCTTGACAGGACCTCCCTTGCCGCGAGTTCATAGGCGAAGGGTGTGAACAGGGCGGGGTCCCCGTCATTCGCCCGGAACCAGCCGATCAACCTTGCGAGGGCCGGTTTCAATGTCGCCCAGACTTCAACCTCTGAAAACTCGCCGCTCCTGCCCAGGGCGGTTGCCTGTTCCAACAATGCCGACAAACGGGGTTCGAGCTTGGCCAGGCCGTCAACGTTCATCTGGTAATACCATTAGCCGGTTGACCAATAGCCGGCTTACCAAGAACCGGCAGGTTATCTACCGGCAGGCCATGCAGGGTCAGGCCGGCTTTTATCCAGTCCCGGAGATTGAGGCCGCGTTTCCAGGCCTCGCTGGGGTCCTTGCCGAACCCCTTGGGCAGGGGTAAGCGCCGGCTGTTCGGGAAGTGCCGGGGCCACCAGTCCCAGGCCTCTTTTATTCCGGCCTGGTCGGCGTCAAGGGCCACCAGGATAATCGAGGCCGCCTTGAGTCTTTCGGCCGTTTCGGCGTCCGGCCGGATACTGGCGCTTCCCAGGGCTACGACGCCGGTCAGGTCGCCGGCTTCCTGCCAGAGTAAGAATCCGTCAAGCTCGCTCTCGACAATGCTGAACATGGGTCCGGTCCCCAGGGTCATCGGCCGGGTTGAAGACCCGGACACCAGGACGTAGCGCGGGCCGTCATCTACCACCATGCGCCGGATACGAAGACGATGGATTTCATCGCCTGCCAGGAAAGGAATCAAAAGGCCTCTCGGTATCCAGAGTTTCCGGGGCCGGCCGTCTTCTTTCGTTTCCGCCGGCAAGCCCCAATTCTCACGGTCAAGGTAAAGGGCCAGGGGCATGAAACCCAGCCTCGCCGTCTTGATCGTATGGTCCTTGAGGCCTCGCTCCTGGCGTAACCAGTCTAGGACCTCCCGGCCGGGCCGGGACCAGAGCCGTCTTTCAGCCGCCTCGAGTACCCGGGCAGCTTGGACCTTCCATGCTGCCGGGGGAATTGTCGCCGGCCTCGGGGTCCAGACCGGGGCCGTCTGGGGCCGGGGCATTAGGGCCGGGTTGCCTGGTTCGAGGCCGGCCAGGCGGGCAGCTTCCTGGAAAGTGAGGCCGCGTCTATCTCTAAGGTAAGTAATCGCGTCGCCGCTTCGGTTGCATTGACGGCACCAGAATTGTTCACGGTCCCCGTCCAAGAACACCCGGAAGCGGTCCCGGCCGCCGCACCAGGGGCAGGAACCGGAAAGCTCCCGCGCCGTCTCACGTCGCAGGGTGAAGCCATCGGAACGTAGAAGCTCTTCCAGGTTGTTCAGCATTATCGAACCACCAGGGTCAATGCAGGGTCCGCTTGTTCAGGTGATTGCCCAGGCCGATCAGGACCAGCATGAACGAGTCGAAGTCCACGCCGTCGTCAACGGCCGCTCGGTCAACCTCGCTCATCAACTCCTTGGCCCGGGACCACCAGACCTTACCCTGGGGCGTTGCCTTGAAAGCTCCCAGGCCGTCCAGGTTCGGGTTGCGGGTCAGGACTTGAACGCAAACCTTGAGGGCTTCGAGTTTTTCCGACCGGCCCCAGGTCTCCGGGGTCCACGAAACAACCTCGGCGTCCGGGAAAACTTCACGAACCAGGTTGACGGCCTCTTGGACCTCGGGGGGCAGGTCGGCCTCATGGCCGGTCAGGTCAGAATTTGAGGCCGGCATCTGTTCATTACACCCATTACACCTTGGTTTTTCTAAGGTGTAATGTAATTTCTCTTGTGATATCAATGGACTTACACCCATTACACCCATTACACCAGTTTTTGAGTTATTTTGACTTTTTTCTGATTCAGGGGAGTCGGACTCGTTTTTTTGCGACGTTACTGTTTTTGTGGTGTAAGACGTGTAAGGTGTGTAAGGTGCTTGATATTGCTTGTTATTTTCCATTACACCTTGGTGTAAGGCAGGTGTAATAGGTGTAATGTTCTGCTTCTCAGCCCATCGCTTGAGCGCGTCAAACAACTTCGGCCCCTCCGGTAATGTTGACCATGATTCGGTAGAACCTCTGCGATTTGCCGTCACGGAAAAAAACACTTGTGCTCTTCCCGTCTTGGCCCGGCGTTAAAAGATGACGGTCAATAAGAGCTCGAACGATCTGTTTCAGGTCGAACCCGGCGCAAATTTCACACTTGAAGACTTCGGGGAAAATCAAAAACTCGCCCTCTCTCCGATAGCCAGCCCGGTTGATGGTCGGCCGGTCCCCGTCGCCTGCCCAGGGGGAGAAACGGGATTCGCCGTGTGCCTGGAAAAATCGCCTTACCTGCTCCAGACCGGCGGTTATCTCCTGCGGCGCCGTTCCGCCGCGTTCGGCCAGCCAGTCCCGGAATAAACGCCCGGCCGCTTCCATGGCTTCGCTTTCCGGCCAGGGGAGAAGCCCCATCGCCGTCGCCAAGCTCCCGGCCGCTGCCGTTAAGCCAAAGCGGTCCGCCGCCCTCGCCACTTGGCCAGATGCTCCAGAAGGAACGTGCTGTTCGTGAAACTCGCGCCGTGCCTGACCCAGGGCCTCGGGCAAGCCGGCTTGATCCGCCGTGATGCGTTCCAGGAAAGCGCGGGCAAGGGTTCCATGATACATCCCGGCCGCCTCGCGCAGTTGATCGGCGAATTCGCTCGCGGCCCGGAAGCCGTGCAGATGCTCGAATATCCCGAGATTCTGGTCCGCGTCCGCCGGCAGGTCCAACACCCTTACTTCCTGGCCGGCCCGCGTTCGCAAGCCAGCCTCGGTGAGCTTGTCCGCCAGGGACATTTCTCCCGTTGACAGAAACAAAACCCTCCAGGTCATCGGCTTACGAAGCGAGGAATCACGGCGCATTCTGGACTTGCCCGCCCCGTTGGCCAGCATGTAGGCGACTTCCCCGGCGTCGCGGCCGGATACTTGGGACAACTCGTCCAGGCACAAGAGGCAGTCATTGTGACCAGCGGCAATCCCCTCCAGTCCGTTCGCCGTGGTGCGCCAGGACCGGAGAAAATCCGGTCCGCTCCAGGCGCTTGCGGCCACGGCCAGGGCCGTTGACTTGCCGATGGAGCTTGCGCCCCGGAAATGGAAGCCGCCGCCTTCCAGGCCGGCCAAGCGCAGCAACGGCGCGGCTAAAGCGGCAGAGACGGCGAAGACCAGGCGAGAATTACCGTAGCACAAGCGGCCAATGTTTACTTGCCAGTCGGTCAAGGTCCCGGCCTGGCTAAAGCGAGTCGGGACGGTGGTCCCTTGAAAAATGACGGCCTCATCGCCGGCCGGACCGATGGCTCCATCAGGTAGAATGAAGTTCTGGCCGTGCCAGCCTAGACGGTTAACGCACCTAACCCTTGTTTCCGGTCGGCACCCGGAAATGTAGCAGTGAAGCGCGTTCCGGGCCTTCCGGCCCGGGGCGATGTCCAGTCCCAGGGCGTGAAGTTCCTTCCGGTACTCGAGACCGTCCCCGGCCAGGAGTTCGGCGGGCATGGACCATGAGTGCTCAGCGCCGTCCGGGTCCCTGAAAACCAGCAGCCGGCCCCAGTCTTGGCTTTCCTGGCTTCGGGTCAATGCTCGGACCTCAAGCGGGCCGCAGAACCATGTCCAGTCAAGTTTGCCGTCCTGATCCTCTTCCGAGGCGTAGACGCCGGCCGGCGTGAGTCGAAAGCCGTCCGGGATTCCGTTCCGTTTGTCGGCCCGCGTATTTCCTGGCTTCCCGGCCGCGCCCGGCGGGGCCTTCTCCCGTTCGTGCTGGAAGGCCTGGGCTTCGCCGGCCAGGGCCTTGGCCATTTCCTGCTGAGCCAAGATATCAACCGGCGGCTGCATGGTCAGTTCCTTCGGCATCGCTGCGGGTACCGACCTTGTGCCGGTCCATGAAGGCAAGCACCTCCGAAAGGTCGTATCGAACAGAACGGCGGAATCTAACATACGGTGGTCCGACGTGGAAAAACCGCCAATTTCGTAAGGTTTGAACAGACCATCCGGTCAGCTTGGCCACTTCGACATCAGTCAGAAACCTCGTCTCCATTTTTACCTCCCTTTCCGTCGGCCTCACGCCTCTATACAGGAAGGTGTGAATTTTTGATTCACAACCGTGAATTTTCAGTTCACAAGTAATTTTTTTCTGAAAAAATTATGTAGGGCAGTAGGGGAACAGAGCGTTCCCTACCAGGGAAGAACAAGCAGGAGACGTTAAGGGCGAGTTATATTTTCACTAACCAAGTAACGGGCGGGTTAGGCCGATAGCTCATTTCGGTTCCCGTCTTAACATAAGCATCTAAATGCTTGAATAGTGTTGGATTAAAAGGCTTCAATTTCTTAATAGCAGCTTTTATTTGTTTCGTTAGGTTTGTTCGGGCTTTCTCTTTGCTTTCTCGAAAGGCACCTATTTTTGAAAGCCTTTCCTCTTGGACAAGGCGATCATCGCTCATCCGATTATACAACTCTTCTCGCTCGTCTTTTCCTGGTAATTTTTCGGGGTAAAAATCCCGGAGTACATGAAAAGGTTTATTGGGTTTCTGCAACAGCCGGGCGACAAATCCAAGGCCCTTGTGATTTTTCATTTGAAATAAATGGTCGCCTTGAAACTTTATCAACCATGTTTCTCCGCTTTTGCACCAGACGTTTTCGTGATTTTTTAACTCGGGATAAAGATATTCTACGCTGTTACCACGTAAACGATGAAAATGTTCAACCGAAAGCTCCGCCATTTTCTCTGCCACTCTTAACAGAAAATGAGCGTCTTTTATTTCTTTCGGGGTGAATAAGTCCCGAGTGTCAACAACCTGATGACCGCTTTTCTGTAAAAACTCTCGCAAGATCAAATCTTTTGCAATTTCTTCAATTCGCTCGCAATACTCTTGATATTTTCTTGCCGCTTCAAGGGCAGCCTTTTTAATATAAACTTGAGGAGTATTTTTTTTCATGGTCGGTTCCCTTTCCGGTCCCTGGGGTATCGGCGGAAGCCGGGCAGGGAAGACCCGGCTTGTCGGCCCCGGTGATCAATCGGGGCCTATCCGCCGAAGTTGTGTCCGGCCTAGTCGTAATGAAATCGGCAGGCAAGGATTTTGATTTCGCCTTCCTTAACCTGGTAGACCAGGCGATGCTTTTCATCTATCCGCCGGGACCAACAGCCGGCCAGTTCGTGTTTCAACGGCTCTGGCTTACCCAGGACGGTAAAGGGCGTCCGCTCGATTTCATGAATGAGCGAGGCAATCCTTTTGGCCGTCTTGGGGTCCTAGTTTATCCACAAGGCTAGGTCTTCAAAAGCCCGCCGCTAAAAGACCAAGCTCATTTTTGACTTCTTCCCAAGGCAGAACGTCATTACTGGTCATGGCTTCCAATAGCCTGGCCTTCATGGCCGGACTGCTCAAGAGATAGGCGGTCTCGTCTCCGGCCAGCTCGGCCTCGATTTCTTTACCCAGCTTCTTCAAGATCGAGTTCCAAAGTTCGGCCGGGACAATCACGGCGGTCTGACGGCCGTCTTCATCATAGACATAAGCGGGCATGGTTTTCTCCTTTACCGGCGGTCTGACAGGTTGACCACGGCAGCGGCCTCGCTCGGCCGGGCGGTCTGCTCGATCAATTCCCCGGCCAGGTTCGAGGCTCGGCGCAGGGCTTCATCACGAAGGTGACTATAACGGGCTGTCATTGACGGGCTCTTGTGCGTTAAGAGGCGTTGCAGGACATAAAGATCAACCTGCCCACTTGAAGCAAGCGTTGAGGCGAAAACATGACGTAAGCCATGGAAAATCCTGAAGCTCTTCGGCAAACCAGCCCGTTTTTTTATCTTGTTCGCGGCCTTCTTGGCGTCAACCCGTTGTTGGCCGGCCCGGCCAGGGAAGACGTAAGGTGAACGATCATCGCGGGGTAGGCGGGATAAAAGCTCCTTGACCGGTTCGCCTATCGGTATTGAAACACTCTTTCCGCCCTTCGGGGCGTTGATACGTATGAAGCCCCGTTCCGGGTCAATATCCTGCCATTTCAGCCTGAATATCTCGCCCCGCCGCAAACCGGTCAACAGGGCCAGCTTGAGCATCGCGGCCACCATGGTATTATCTTCATCAATCGCTTGCAGCAGGGCGTTTAATTGTTCGGGGTTCAAGTCTTCGGTTCGTTCATTATCCACGCGGGGCAGTTCGATCTTGAAGGACGGACCGGGGCATAATTGCCGCTTCACGGCGAAGTTGATCAGCCGCCGCAAAAGCTCCAGGACGTTCTTGACCGTACCGGGCGTCTTCTTTTTCATGAGCGAAATTCTCAGCCGGTCCAGGTCCAGGGGTATCAACTCGGAAGGTTGTTTTTCGCCAAAGACGGGCCGGACATGAAGATCATACCTGTTCTGGTCTGTCACCCGGCCTTTAAGATCGGGCCGGGATTCGAGATAGACCGTCCAGATGTGGTTGAAGGTCCATCGCCCGGCCTCGGCTTCTTTTTCGGCCGCCTGCCGAAGTCGGACTTCTTTCCGGGAAGGCCGCTTCCCCTCGATTCTCTCGGCCCGTATCCTGGCCGCCCGGGCCGGGGTCATATCATCGGCGTATTGCCGGCCGACTTTTTCCTCATGGGTCCGGCCGTGCTGCTTAAAAACGATGTAGTAAACCCGTTCCAGACCCTTGCCGCCGATGCGTTCGGCCTCGCGGTAATAGACGCCGGGATAGGTCGTTTTTTTTCGCCTCATGGGTTTTCCAACCTGCCTTTCCCACCTGACCCGAAGAGCTTTATTTGTAACCCGAAGGTCTGCTTTTCCAACCGTATTTCCAACCTCCACGATAATCTTACCGGTAAAAGGCGGGAATGTCAAGGATGAAGCTATTTCGAGATTATGTTTGTAATCAAGGCTTTTAAGTAGGTGTTAGGACAACCGAGTAATAGGCGGTAAAATGGCCGTCTTCGGGCTCATAACCCGAAGGTCTCAGGTTCAAATCCTGACCCCGCTACCAAGAGATTCCAATCATGAGGGTTCGGAAGGGCGATTTCCGGGCCCTCTTTCCTTTTGGGCTTTGGTTTCCGTATCGGCATCCGTCCGCCGCCGAACCATCGACGCGCCCAGGTGAAACTATGACCCTTTTCTTTTTATGTGATACCTGGTCATTTACCGGATGACGCAATTATTTATTTGCCCGCCAGTAACTTCGGTTAAGACCTGGACAACAGTCTGGCGAGTAACCATTCGAAACTGTATTTCCCCTCGGCCTTGTCCCAGATTTTCAGTAAAGGGTAATAGAGAATCAGCAAGATGACGGCCAGGGTGAAAGCGGTGGGTGTGTTCACCATATCCCTCAAATAGTAGGTTCCGGTAGCTAAGTTGACGAGGCGCAGCGGGATGAAAAACAACGCAAAATGACTTATGTATATGGTCAGCGAGTATTTGCTGATCTGCCGGCAATAGGTCAGAAACATCCCCGGTTTTTTCAGACTATCCTGATTGGCATCGTAAATGCGCCACAGAATGATGAACAGTATCAGGACGGCCCCAATCAGAAAGACGAGCATGCTGAAGGATATGGGATAAAACGACAGCGGGACCACATAATTGTTCGCCACGGAAATCCCCGGCCTTATCGAGCCGGAATGGGCGGTGAAAAGTCCCAGGAAAACGAACAGCAACCCGATAATGAGAATAAACGGCGAATCGGCCGCCAGATGATTTTCCGTCATTCTCCTGCCGACGACAAATCCGATCAGCGGAAAGATTATCCAGGGCAAGAGAGGGAATTGTCCGCTGAGAAAAAAGCCGAGGACGTTGCCCAGCGCGGTCTCCGCGCCTTGATAATCCCTCGCCGGATCGAAGAGTAAGTTTGGAATAAGGTCTGAGACCCATTTTACGTTTTCGAACTTCCCTCCGTATAAAGAAGCGAAATCAACAAATGACCTGAGCCACGGCGTTATGAGCATCACCACCGCGCAAACCAAAAGCAACATCCGGGACGAGGCTCGGCGACAAGGGAGCAAAAGTATGGTCGTCGCGCCGATGAAGGTCAGAATGTCCCAGTCCCAAAGCTCGTCATAACCTTGCACGACGAGCAGAAACAACAGCCCGATAATAAAAATTGCCGTGCCGCGGATGACGACTCTCAGATTGCTATCCTGGGCCGTTCCCCTTTTTTTCATGGATAACACCTGGCAGAGCCCGACTAAGAAAACGAACCAGGAAGCTCCGCAATCGCCGCCCAACAGGTGGTTGGCGAAAAAATATAACGCGGCGTCTTTTCCTTCCCCTCTCGATAGGAATATTGGATAATGGCATATCACCATGCCGATAAGGGCCAGGGCCCTCAACACATCAACGGAATCGTTTCTTCGCGAGGCCATACTCAGCGCCTTTCTATTGGATTGGGATCGTGAGTTGGAGCAACGAATCAGGCCTGTCAATACCTCCGAAGGTAAAGACCAGCCTGATATTGGCAATTCATCGTCAGGGGATATCCTCCAATCAAGTCATACACCGGCCCCCAGCCTTGTTTTCGGAGTCGCCGGATCGAAATATCCCTGGTTTTTCCATATCCACCGGCTCCGACCAGGGATGCGCTCGATGTTCAATCCAATATCGCGCTACTTCAAGATCTTGTCCAGCCAGTCGAAGAGGATTTCCCCCATGAGGCTGCGGTTTTCGCCGAGGCAATGGCTGGAGGCGCCGTCTTCAAAGCCCGTAACCACCAGCTTCGACTTGGGGTTGGGCAGCTTGTCCAGACATTCCTTTTGCTGGCGCTGGACTTCCTTGTCGGCGTACTCACCGGCCCCCACCAAAAGCAGCATGGGACAGGTGACCTTGGCCGGATCGAAGGAGAAGCCCTTGTTGGCCGCGACCAACCCGGGAATATCGTCCATCTTCACCCCCCAGCGGAAAGCCACCAGCTTGACCACGTTGCGATGGAAGGAGGTGAAGCTCTCCAGCATTTGGGAGGTCGTAGTGGCCACGGGCATCGAGGCGAAGAGAGCCTCCGCGTCCACTACCGCGGCCGTGACGGCCACGGCCTTGATCCGGGGGTCTTTCATGGCGGTCTGGGGGGCGAAACCACCGCCACCGCTGATGCCGTACGCGACAAAACGTTTGGGGTCCGTTTCCGGCCGCTGGAGGGCGTAGTCAATCACGGCCGAAATGGGCACGTTCATAGCCGGGCGGAAAAACTTCCCTTCCCAGGGTAGCAGACCCTGGCCCGGCAGGTCCACGCAGATGAAGTTATAACCGCGCTCCGAGGCTTGGGGCCCTATGTGAAACCAGAGGTCCTCGGCGAAAGTCTCCCCACCCCCGATCATGAAGAGGGTGGGACGCGGCGCCCCGCTGTTATCCGCTTTGCGGAAGTAGCCTGGGAGGACCGTGCCCTCGAAGGGCACTTCGAAATATTCCAGGGGCGGATCCATCAACCGGCCGGCCGTCCGGAAGCAATCGCGGCTGCGCTTGGCCATGTCCTTGACACGGGCGTCATCGGGCATCATCGAAACGAGGCTGGACCGGTAGTAGTAGGAGGCCCGATGGAATTGCCGGCGGGCGCTGATCCTATGACCGGCGGCCAAGGTCTTTTCCGCCCTCGCCGCCAGGCGGTCGGCCGTCTTGATCCATTCGGCCTGCCAACTGGTCGCGTCGCCCTCCTTGATCTGACTGGCGGTGTAGTAGGCCTCGCCGATCTCCCAGCCAAGGTTGCTGACGGTCCCTAGGAGGAAACCGAAGGTCCAATCCATGTCCCCGTCCTTGAAGTGGTAGCGAATGGTGGGGGCGTGGGCGTCGAAGGCTTCCTGCTTCTCCAGACCTTGGACCGATTTCGCTTCCGGAAACTTTTGCTGATCCGCGGCAGGGGAGGCGCTGATTCGGACGTTGATCAGGGCCGCGGCCATCAGGAAGACAATCGTGATCGCCAGTGTTCTTTTGTACATTTCAACACCGTTTCCCAATTGAATTATACTTGGCTGGATTTCCATTCCCGCCTTTAGGGCGGTTGTTCTCAGGCCAAGTTGACCACACCCTGAACTCAACCAATGAGCAGGGGGCTCGACAAGTCAGTCGCCGACCATCGAAGGCGAAATCGCGACGTTGATGCGTTCCGACGCAGGTGGGGCGCAGGGTGGCCTCGATCCGATCGCTGATGGTCCCTCCGTCAGGATTGACTATATTCCAGTCTGAGCGGTTTGATTTTGTACAAAATCCACCCTTGGTAGTAATTTGCTGAATTATCGGTAGATAAACAGCAAGGTGGGGTCGAAGCCCCGTAACTTGAAAGTTTAAGTATGTTATCTTAGCTCATTTTCGCCTCAGATACAAGAGTTATCCGCATAAGAAAGTAAGCCTTCAGTTTCGGGTGGCGGTAATGTACAGTAATCGTCATTGCGAGTGCATGACCCTCCGCGACGCGGCGGGTTTTAAGCGAAAGAAACATTGGTGTCATTGCGAATCCCGCGAAACGCGGGATGAAGCAATCTCTATTAAATGAATAATTCCCACTTTTTATAGTCCCGCCCTGGCGGGACTTCGCTTCGCTCGCAATGACTGCTACTATCTTCAGTCCCTTATATTAATGGGAGCATCAATGTCATTGACTTAACGTAATGGTTTGTAACAAGGGTTAAAGTTAGACGGGAGCATTTTTTTCAGTCTTAGGCATTTTCGGCCGGGCCTTATCGGTTCTATGGTTTTACTAAAGATCAAGATCAAGGCCTCGATTAGTTCGGTCAAGAGATCTGTCTGAAATAGAGAGACGATTGTGTCCTTGAATTTTGAAAGTACCTGGGTAAAGTTGATTTGATACTTGTACTTACGTCCGGTCATTTCCAGGTTGATGGTCTCTTGGACAGGCTGGACCATAGCGGCGGCCAGGTTTTTGGTGAGAACCTTGGCGTGGAAATCCTGGTAAACTGAAGCGGGGCTTTGGTCGGACCATTTTTCGATTTCGAGCCTGTTTTTCATCAGGTTGTAGTCCTGCTCGATGGGCCAGCGCTTTCGGTAAAGGTTGTCAAAGACATCGGACGGATAAGCTGTGGCCTCTACTAGTGAAGTAATCAAGACCTCTCCTGGCTGCTCCAGGCGTTCGATCCGGAGGAGGCGGAGTTCCAGGGGATTTTCGTCCAACCCTAACTCCCGGCATTTGAGTTTGGCCGGATAGGTTGGCGACAACTTGATAACTTTATCCTTGGCTCCGGAACGATGGAAGTTTTTGACTTCACTCCAGAGTCGAGGGGAAATTCGGGCACAGAACTGGCCGCCCAGGGTTAGGATCAATTTAAAGAGCCAGAAAGCTGGGTATCCCCGGTCCATCAGGACCAGATCGGTGGGACGCAGATAGAAGAGGTGATTAACGGCCAGGTCCCGCTCGCCGACGGATAACGGGCTGATCGAGGCGTCCACGGTGATCTTGTTCAAGACGTCAAACATCTGTGAGACGCGGGCCAGCGGGCAGGATTTGTCGGCCGTGGTGGAAAAGTCGCCAAAGTGGGCCAGGTTGTCCGGGGTGGCCGGCACTTGAGCGGTGGAACCGTCGAAAGCCATCAAGTTGAAACCAAACCAGGTTTTAACTGGAAATTCGAGATAAAAGGACCTGATCAAGGTTTGATTCAGTTCGGTAAAAGCCAAATAGCTCAACTTCTTTCTGGCCCGGCAAAAGGCGCTTTTGGTCACGATCCGGACCCAGGCTGTCCCTTGCTGGGCGGCCTTGAAAAAATGGTCCAGCTCATCTTGGAGCGAGCCTTTGATCAGGTTCATCAGAAAAAGCATGACCGTCTGGAAAGGCAACAGCCTCTTGCGGGTAAAACTTTGCGTGCCGATACGATGACGCTGGATAAAGTCATGATCGGCCATTGTTTGTTGGAGGAGATTGATCAACCTGGCACATAAATCGCGGGTCTTGTGGCATTGTGAATTATCCTAACGTCAGGATATTACGTGATATTATACTGCATAGTGTGGAAAGCCTCAACAAAATATCAGCAAGCACATGCCGACGAAAAAGCTTAAGTCAATGACATTGCAGCAAGTATTAGACAAAAACCATACTTTTTTCGTATTGACTTTCTAATCCGATCAAAGTAAAAGATATGATTAATCTATATTTCCATGTACTAATTAACACTATGTGCTAATAAGGGGGGGATTAGCACCGTTTAAATCATTATTCTTTTCATAGTGCGGCTGAAGTCCATAATTCCCGACTGATATTTACCAGTCTCAAGGAGGATGTGGCTACATACGTTTACGGCCATAAATGCACACAAATGGAATAAGTTTTATACAGTGATTTCAATTTTGCTATCAGCGCCGTCCCAGGCCCTGGTACGGAGCGATTGATATATAAAAGATCGTTTGGTTTGCGAGAATCAAGGCGTGAATCAACGCCAATTTCAGAAGGAGGAAGGATTATGAGGGCGAGTATCGTTATTTCCGTGGTTATGGTCTTGGCCTTATCAATGTTTACCGCGAATGAAGCTACGGCCATGGTTTTATTCTCGGACGGGTTCGAAAACCCCTGGTCGGGAGACTACGCCCCGGGTTGGGTGAACGCGGCCTATCGGCACGGCGAAGCTCCGGTTGGAAAAATGATGGAACAAAATCATACCAGCCACACCGGGACTTGGGGTTTAAAACTCTATGCTGATTCAACGCCGCAAAGCTGGATGTGGTGGGCCGCGGTGGAGGTTGAAAACCTGCCGCATAATGCTTTAGATAAGCAGTATAATCCTTATGTCAGCGTTTGGTACTATGATGAAACGGCGACTGGCCGAGCCGGTCAAGTTTATGCCGTTCCGGATTGGGTTAATCCATATATTGATGGAAGCGAGGATTGGACTGACGTCCAGTTTGGGGGCAGATTTAATGTTACGGATAATTATTACTATGTCGCCGCCGGTGAAAATTCGCCCGGCTGGCAGAATACCGGCGTTGGACGCAGCATTGGTTGGCACAACCTGAAGTTCCAGCTTTTGGACTCGGACGGGCGGATTCACTTTTATTTAGACGGCGTTGAAGTTGGTTCTTCATACAGAGACGACTACACTAATTTGGGTACGGCCATAGGTCTGTATACCATGTTTCAGCCCCCTTTGAGCGACTGGGGTTGCTACAAGCCTTATACTCTCTGGGATGATTTTGAAGTCGGCTCCGCCGTCCCCATTCCCGGCGCCATCTGGCTGCTGGGCTCCGGTTTGCTCGGGCTTGTTGGCCTCAGGCGGAAGTTTAGAGGCTGATTAAATGGTTTTTTATTGCATCTGATATTCACCCGCTCGAAATAGCGAGGGGGCATTTGGAGGAGGAGGGAAATGAAGAAAGCATTATTGTCGCTCGTGATCATTCTTCTTATGATAACTCCCGGCCAGGTTTTGGCCTCGCCTTTCAACCAGCAAGGCGATCACCAGATAGATTCTCTCGGTTATTATTATGTCATAACCGGCGGTAAATTTCCTAACGGTCAAACGGTGAACGGCAAGAAATCTTCGGGCGGCTCCATGGCCTTTATCCTGGATGATCCGGCTTGGCAAAGCTGGGGATACAACTATGCCCTGGATACCTGGCATAAGGACGGTTGGTTCGAACAAACGGCCGGCTTGGCTTTAACCATGAAACATCAAGGGGGAATTGTTTACGACAACTTCAACAATGACGCCGGCACGTTTTATCAGACTCCACCGGGACAGACGAGCGCCTCCACCCCCGGATTGTACCGCGGCTACTCGATGTCCAATAATTATGACTGGATTTATGCGGGATATTTCAAATTGGATGAAGCAACCACCATTGACACCATAATGGGTTATTTTGACCCAACCGAGGGATTCAATCCTGATGCCTCCAATATCAAATACAGGATGAACATATGGGCGAATGTCGACGTGGATGTCAACGGAGCGATATGGAAATACCCGGACGTGGCCAGCTTTACCGGCAGCGTATTATCTTCTGATTACGTCAGCGGCTCCTTTACCTGGGGTGATTCAGGCTGGGACAGAGTTTTTGGGGAAGATTATGGTTATAAAACCGATGATATCTGGTATCTATCCTTTTGTTTAGGGCAATCCATCACTCTGCCCGCCGGCGAGTACTGGTTCAGCCATGAGGCCACTATAGTTCCCCTTCCCGGGGCGGTCTGGCTGCTGGGTTCGGGCTTGATCGGCTTGATCGGTTTGAGGAGGAAACTGGCCGGTTGAGAACTATTTTAGGGCCGATGATCCGAAGCGAACGAACTGATTAGGCCTAGTCCTAGCGAGTCACGCCTCTGGCCCCGCCCTCGGCGGGGCTTGGCCCTGTCTGCGTCGTATCCGGCGCAGGCAGGGCGCTCGCCAAGGCTGTCGCGGTCATGGTCGTTATTAATCAGAGTAAAAATAAGTCATATTTCTCCATTGGTTTTAGGTTAAGCGATGTCCTGGACCAACGAGATACCGTTTAATAACAGGCAACTTGCTCTATGCTTCCAATCATGAGCTGTACTCATCAGCGTTCTTTGCTGTCGCTTTCCCGATAAAAGTGCCGATCTTGGCAGCCCGTATTCGCCGAGAAGGGTGAACCAGTGCCCTTGGGGCCGCGGTCTGGCCCCCATATTCTTCCAAGTTCTTGAATCCATTATTAGTGTGAATTAGAAAAACTGTATTAAGGCGGGCTATTCCGCCGGCATTTACCTCCCCGTCCACAGGCGCCTTGTGCCGGCCATGTAAAATTCGATGTTATTACATCGTGTTAATTGAATTTCCCGACAATGTTTCGGGGCCCCCTATTTTTTGTATTGACAATCCTGGGACAACTAAATATTATCACTTATAGTCATCTATATGACTTTATATAATTTAACTTATTTAAAACGGCAACCCGATCAGGCCAAACTGGATTTTAGGTTATCAAAACCTGGTGCGCCGGGGTATAAACAAAAACCCAACCACGACGAGGTCTTAGCCCTCAATCCCACCAGGAAAAGGATATTGATGAAAAACAACCACATGCCGACGGAGAGCAGCCTGATCCTCAGGGGCGGGGAACCGACCCCGGTTTATTACAAACTGCAAAACCTCATCAAGCAGGATATTGAAAATGGCAATTTCCATCCCGGAGACCCGATTCCCTCTGAACGGGTACTAGCGGAAACCTATGATTTGAGCACGGGAACGGTGAAGCGAGCCGTCATGAATCTGGTCAACGAAGGCTACTTGTATCGGATTCAAGGCAAGGGCACGTTCGTGGCCGGCACGGCCTTGAAAAAGGAAAGTCTGCGCTATTACCGCTACCTGAGCCATTTTGGAGACAAGGAAGCGGAAATGACCATTAAATTCCTTGGATTGAACCAGGTTCCCGCTACCGAACCTCTCAACGTGCACCTCAAGGTTGAAAAAGGCGCGGCGTTATACGAGATAAAAAGAGTATTCTATCTCGAACACCGGCCCTGCTTGTATTCGGTCTCATACTTGCCTGGCGGCCTTTTCCCGCATCTGGAAGAGTTCCCCGTCAGCCGGTTCGAGAAAATCACGCTCTATCTGGCTCTGGAAGAAAGTTACGGCTTACCAACCCTCTCCAACCATGAACTGTTCGGCACCATCCCTTTGGAACAAGAAGCGGCCGCTGCCTTGGAAGCTGAAGTCGGGAGTATCGTCCTTTACATCGAGATGCTTTCCCTGACCTACAAAGAGACGCCGTACGAATTCAGAAAATCTTATTGCCTGACCGATGAACGAAGGATATATCGCAAGATATAATATTGATAATATTGGGTTAATATTCATCGGTAACCCGAAAGGAGGACCACCGTGACGGGGCCAGCATTATCTCCGAGACTGGATGCCGAGACTATTCGTAAATATGAAAAAGACCATGTCCTCTACCCTTGGGTGCCACAGAAAGGGTTGGAACCTTTAGTCGCCCAGCGGGGAAAGGGCGCCTATTTCTATGACGCCCAGGGCAAGGAGTACCTGGACTTTTCCTCCCAATTCGTCTTCAGCAACCTCGGTCACGCCGATGAGCGCGTGGTCGCGGCCATATCCAACCAAGCGGCCATGCTTCCGGCCGTGAATTCACAGTTTGCCACGGAACCGAAAGCCCGTCTGGCCAGATTGTTGTCCGAAATCACGCCGGGCGATCTGACCAAATCCTTTTTTTCCACCGGTGGAACCGAGGCCAACGAGGGCGCGATGAAAATCGCGCGAGCCGTCACGGGTAAAAACAAAATCATTACCCGTTATCGGTCGTACCACGGGTCGACCTACGGTTCCATGTCTCTATCGGCCGAATTTAGAAACTGGCATTACGAACCCGCCGTTCCGGGCGTGGTTCATTGCCTGGAACCATATTGTTACCGCTGTCCGTTCCGGGCCGAATATCCCCAATGCGACCTTTTATGCGCCGAGCATGTCGAAGACATCGTGCTTCGCGAAGGCGGGGCCAGACGGATGGCGGCTCTCGTCGCCGAACCGATAATGGGTCCGGGCGGCATCATCGTGCCTCCCGACGGGTATTGGCGGCGTCTGCGCGAAATATGCGACCGGTATGAAATGGTTCTTATCGCCGATGAAGTCATGACCGGATTCGGCCGAACCGGTAAATGGTTCGGCGTGGAACATTGGGACGTGGTTCCGGATATGATGACCATGGCCAAGGGCATCACTTCGGGTTACGTGCCCCTGGGAGCCACCATCCTGAGGAAATGGGTTGCCGATAAATTCGAGGAATTTCCATATTTGCATGGCCACACCTATTCGGGTCACGCCTTGGCCATGGCCGCGGCGGTGGCGTCGATCGAGGCTTACCGGGCGGATAATCTGATCGCCCACGCCGCGGAAATGGGCGAATACCTCAGGTCGAAGATGCTGGAGTTACAGGACAAACATTTATCGGTCGGCGACGTGCGCGGCCAGGGCCTGTTCCGCGGGATGGAACTGGTCAAGAGCAGAAAAACCAAAGAACCGGTTCACGAAGCCCTGATGGAACCACCTCGACCGGCCACGGCTAAAAACAGAATTCTGGCCAAAACGATGGAGGAAGGCGTCTATATCATGGCCGGCGCGGCCAGCGTCCTGATGCTCACGCCGCCCTTGATCGTCACCAAGGACCAGATAGACCACGGCATGGAGGTGATAGATCGGGCCCTGGCGATTTCCGACGCCGAATACCTGGACTGAACACCCGCATTGCCAGCGGTTGGAGGCTGGAAGAGTCGGGCCTCCTTCCGCTCACCAAAGGCCTGGAGGATGGCGTCTTGACCGGGAAGAAGAACAGACCAACGAAGGTGGAGGTCCAGGGCCTGACCAAGTATTTCGGTGACTTGCACGTTCTGGACGATATCAACTTCACCGTGGCCGAGGGAGAATTTTTAGCCATAGTCGGACCCACCGGGTGTGGGAAGACCACCTTTTTAAATGTCCTGTCCAAACTCATTCCGGCTTCGGAGGGGCAAATTCTGATCAACGGCCGGGAGGCGGACCCGAAAAGACATAACCTGGCCTTTGTTTTTCAGGAACCATCCTCGATGCCCTGGCTTACGGTGCGGGCCAACGTCGAGTTCGGCATGATCATAAAGGGTCTCCCGGCCGGTGAACGCAAGCGGCGCTTAGAGAAAATTCTGTCCCTGGTCGGCCTGGTCGAATGCGCCGACCTCTTTCCCAACCAGATATCGGCCAGCATGGAGCAACGAGTGGCCGTGTCCCGCGCCTTTGCCACCAACCCGGACCTGCTGCTGATGGATGAGCCTTACGGCCAGTTGGACGTCAAGTTGCGTTATTACCTGGAGGATGAGCTGGTGCGGATATGGCAGGAACTGCAAAGCACGGTCCTGTTTGTCACCCATAATATCGAGGAAGCGGTCTACATGGCCGAACGGATTCTGGTACTGAGCAACAAACCTACAACAATCAAGGCGGAAATCAACGTGGATTTGCCTCGGCCCCGTAACTATCTCGATGAAGATTTCATCAAACTCAGAAAGGAGGTCACGGAACTGATCCGATGGTGGTGAAACATGCCCGCTGACAGGCATGTCGCCGCGGATGAAGATGTACAACGCTCTTTGATGTCGGTTGGCTTGCTTGGTCGAGTTTGGCTTAAAAGTTGTGGGGATGATTCTTATCAAGTCTGCGGAAAGGAGCGAGGATATGAAAACCGTTTTCCGGCCGTGGGGCAAATTGTTATTGGCCTGGGCGATTGTCCTGGTCTTTGGAACGGGCGCGGCGGCTGAAGACGCCATCAAACTTAAGGTCAGTCATCAACCGGAATTCGAATCGTTCTTGACTTGGCAGGCCATCAAGGACGGCACGGGGAAAAAATACAATCTGGACATGGAGATGGTCTATTTTGACTCAGGCATGCTCCAAGTGGAAGCCCTGCCGGCCAAGCAGTGGGATGTCGGCGCCCTGGGGGCGGTGCCTATGGTCATGGCGGCCCTGCGTTACGGTTCCTACATGATCGGCATGACCCACGATGACGCCTTTAACGTCTTTATCATGGCCCGTCCGAACAGCGACGTGCTCAAGGTCAAAGGCGCCAACCGCGATTATCCCAACATGTACGGCACCGCTGAAAGCGTGCGCGGGAAGACTATTCTGGCCACCACGGTTTCGGCGGGCCATTATGTTTTGAGCACCTGGCTCAAACGCCTGGGCCTCAAAGACAGCGACGTCAAAATCATGAACATGGAACAGGGCCAGGCCGTGGCGGCCTTCGAATCCGGCAAGGGAGACATAGTGGCCTTGTGGGCTCCGTTTACCATGTCCGGCCTGAGCAAGGGCTGGAAAAAGGTGGCCAACGGCGAGGACTGCGGCGCCACCGTTCCTCTGGTCATCATCACCAGCAAGGAATACGGCGACAAGTATCCCGACCGGGTCGCCAAGTATTTGAAGATGTACTTTGCCCAAGTGGACCGGCAGATCAAGGAAAAACAGTCCCAGGCCAAGGAATACCAACGCTTCCTCAAGGAATGGGCCGGGATTGAACTCAATGACCAGATGATCTCCATGGATATCGACCTCCATCCCATGTACACCCTGGAACGCAATCTCAAGGTGTTCGACGCCTCGGGCGGGCCCTCTCAGGCCTACAAATGGATGGACAGCCTTTCCACCTTCTTCACCGACAACAAGCGGTTCACCGAAGAAGAGCGCGGCAAAGTAATGAAGACGCCTTTCATTACCGACAAGTTTCTGAAGCAGGCCGCCGCGAAGTAAATTGTCCCGGTGACGGGGCGACGGAGATTCCGTCGCCCCGGCGGAGGAAACGGCATGCCGTCCGACGTCCGATTGAAAGACCCCGTTATCCTGAAAATTTTACCCTACCTGAGCCTGATCGCCTTTTTCGTGGTCTGGCAGTTGCTGCTCGATACCGGTGTCATTCCGCGCTCGCTGCTGGCTTCACCGGGCGAAGTCGGACGCCTGTTCATGGATAAACTGACCAATCCGAATCCGGATGGGCAGGTTCTGCTGAAGCACACCACGATCAGCCTGACCGAGGCCTTGTTGGGATACCTGCTGGCCCTGGTGCTGGGCATTCCGCTGGGCCTGTTGATGGGTTGGTTCGTGGTGGCCGAGGGTTTGGCCCGGCCCATCTTTGAGATGATCCGGCCCATACCGCCCGTGGCCTGGATACCCCTGGCCATTTTCTGGTTCGGCATCGGTCTTCCCGGAAAGGTTTTCATTATTTGGGCCTGCGGCGTGGTGCCGTGTGTAATCAATGCCTACACCGGCGTGCGCATGACCAATCCCACTTTGATTCAGATGGCCCGAACCTATGGCGCTTCCAATTGGCAGGTGTTTTATCGGGTCTGCGTTCCTTCGGCCCTGCCCATGGTTTTCGGCGGACTCCAGATCGCACTGGCCCTGGCCTGGACGACCTTGGTGGCCGCGGAACTGATCGCGGCCGACGCCGGCCTGGGATTTCTGATCACCATGGGCCGCCGCCTCCTCAGGCCGGATATGATCGTGCTAGGGATGCTCATGGTCGGTCTGACCGGTTGGGTGATCGGCATGCTGATCGACGCCATTGAACGCAAATTGACCGCCGGCTTGGAAAGAGGAGGGGTGGCAAGTTGATGTCGAGGTCCGAAGCATTGGCCCTGGACGTCCGGAGGAAACCGGTTACCACGGCAGACCGGCCCAGGCTGACTTCTTATATCCATAACCGGTATTTTTATTACCTGGTGTCCATGATCGGTTTCCTGATGCTTTGGCATTGGGTGGCGGTCGAGACCAGCCTGGCCCAGTACATGCCCACGCCCCTGCAGGTTCTCAACGAGTTGATCCGTATCTCAGGGGAAAGACTGGCCGGCAAATCTTTGTGGGGGCACCTTTGGGCCAGCCTGTACCGGGTCTTGATCGGCTTTGGGATCGCCATATTGATCGGGGTGCCTCTGGGCTTTTTCATGGCCCTCAATCGTTATGTCAACGCCATCGTGAAACCGGTCTTCGACTTGGTCAAACCCATGCCGCCCATTTCCTGGATTTCCCTTTCCATTTTGTGGTTCGGCATCGGCGAGGAGTCCAAGATTTTCATCATTGTCATCGGAGCCTTCGTGCCCGCGTTGATCAATTCCTACAACGGCATTCGCCTGGTGGACCCGGCCTTGTACGACGCCATCCGGATGTTGGGCGGCAACCGGCGTCAGGAATTGCTGGCCGTGACCTTTCCGGCCGGATTCCCGGCCTTGTTCGCCGGACTCCAGATCGCCCTGAGCACGGCCTGGGGGTGCGTGTTGGCGGCCGAATTGGTCGGCGCCCGATCAGGCGCGGGTTTTATCATTATTTTGGGCATGAATACCTCGAATCCGTCCATGATCGTCGGCGGGATGATCGTTATCGCCGTGACCGCCTTTCTCCTGACCTTCATCTTAAATAAACTCGAAAGGGTGGCGTGTCCATGGAAAGTGGAACTGCCGCGATAAGTCTCCCCACGCCCAAGATCGAGTGCCGGAACATCGGCAAAACGTTCAAGCAACGCGGGGGGAAGGTCCAGATTCCAGTCTTGGACAATATCAATCTGACCGTCGAGGAAAACGAATTCCTGGTCATCGTCGGGCCGGGCCAGTGCGGTAAAACCACGCTGCTCAGGATCATGGGCGGGCTGGAAACGCCCACTTCGGGAAGGATTCTACTCGATGGCCACGAAACAACGGGACCTGGACCCGATCGCGGGCTCGTTTTTCAGAAATATACGCTATTCCCCTGGAAGACCGTGATGGGCAACGTGGAAATGGGGCTCAAGCTGAGGGGTATGTCCAAGGGCGAGCGCAGGGGAATAGCCCATCATTATATAAATCTCGTCGGTCTGGAGGGTTTCGAGAAGGCCTATCCGCACCAACTCAGCGGCGGCATGAAACAAAGGGTGGGGATCGCCAGGGTTTATGCCAACAACCCTAAAGTTCTGCTCATGGATGAACCCTTCGGGCAGCTCGACGCTCAAACCAGGTACCTCATGGAACAGGAAACCGTCCGTATCTGGTCCATGGACAGAAAGACGTTGGTTTTCGTCACCAATAATATAGATGAAGCCATATATCTGGGCGACCGGATCGTCACCCTGGAAGGCAAGCTGCCGGGCCGCAAGAAATCGACCTACCCAGTGGACCTGCCTCGCCCCCGGGAACATACGGATAAAGTCTTTCTTGAACTCCGACACCTTATAACGCAGGAAACCGCCTTGCTTCTTTGAGAGGGCAAGGTTCAGGCCGATCGGTCTTTCCGTTTCACGGGTCCGAAAGAAAAGCAGGCAGGGAATTGAACATGAAACCGGATTATCCAGTCATTGACGCCGATATCCTCATCGTCGGCGGAGGCAGCGCTGGCGTGATGTCGGCCGTCAGGGCCAAGGAGGTGAACCCCGGGCTGAAGGTGGTCGTCTTCGAAAAAGGGGATATCAAATACTCGGGCTGTATCACCAGGGGCATGGACGCCCTGAATATTGTGGCCATTCCGGGGTTGACCACGCCGGAACTGTATGTCGAATCGAATCGGATGGCCTGCGACGGCATCATGGATGAACCGGTCAATTATCTGATGGCCAAGCGCAGTTGGGATTTGTTGAAGAAGCTCGAGTCCTGGGGCGTCTGCTTTCCGGTGGACGACCAAGGCCAATACGAGGTCTTGCAGGTTCATCCCAAGGGGCGATTCTGCGTGGCGATGAAGGAACCGGAGTTGAAAACCATCCTGGCCCGGCGGGTGATCGGACACGGGGTGGAAGTGATCAACCGGACCATGGCCGTCCGCCTTTTGAAGGAAGGGGACCGCGTGGCCGGGGCCGTGGGGCTCAACGTCCGGACCGGAGAACTGATTGTCTGTCGGGCCAAGGCGGTCATTCTGTCGGCCGGTGGTACGGCCAGGTTCGGGCTGCCCAACAACGGTTACCTGTACGGCGTTTACGACTTTCCGGGCAACACCGGCGACGGATACTGCCTGGCCTATCGCGCCGGCGCCGATCTTTCGGGTTTCGAGTACACGCTCATTTATTACATCATCAAGGATATCAACGCCCCGCTGCTCTATATCACCCTGACCCGGGGCGCGCACCTGCTCAATGCCTTCGGCGAACATCGGGAAAAGGAGCACCCTTCGATCAAATCCATGTTGATCGAACACCACCAGGACAAGGGCCCGATGCGCATCGTCCTGAGCCATTTGCCGGAAAAAAAGATTCAGGAGATCGAGGACATCCTCTTCACCACGGAGCGGCCCGCGCAGAAACGATTTTACCAGGGACGCGGCGTGGATTTTCGTTCGGGCGAAATCGAGTTGTGGCCCACGGAATGTTATCTCTGCGGCGGTCATGGTCTGACCGGCGTGGTGGTCAACGAAAAGGCCGAAACCGCCGTCCCCGGCTTATATGCCGCCGGCGATACGTCCCTGGTGGCCCGGGGGCACTTGAGCGGGGCCTTTGTCTATGGGGAGATCGCGGCCGAATCCGCGGCCGAATACGTCGGACGACGCGGGGCCGTCGGACCGGACCTGGCCCAGGTCGAAGACGTTATCCGGGACAAGGCCGCCAAACTGTCCCAAAGCCATCGGGCCATTGCCATCGAGGAGTTCGAATACAAAGTGCGGCGCATCATCACCGATTACATCGCCCCTCCGAAAAATGAATATAAATTGAAAAGAGCCCTCTGGTGGATGGACCGGTTCAGGCGGGAGTTGGCGGACCTGGTGCGCATACAGGATAATCACGACCTGTTCAAGGCCTATGAGATCGAAAATATCATCCAGTGCGCCCAACTCAGCGCCGTCGCCTCGCTGGAACGCCGGGAGAGCCGGTGGGGCCTCTGGCACTACCGCTCCGATTTCCCGGCTTCGGACGACCGATGGTTGAAACACATCGTCCTGCGTCAGGGTGAGAATCCTTCAGACGTGGTTGTTTCCCACCGCGATATCGTCAGAATGGCGGGGGCCTGAAAACATGAGGAATAATCTGCTGGAAAGCCTCTCGGACAATATCGTCATCGACAAGGATAAGTGCACTTCCTGCGGGGTCTGCGTCGAGACCTGTATCTTGGATAATCTAAGAATGAAACTGGCGCCCTGCCGCCAAGCCTGTCCCTTGGGCGTCAACTGCCAGGGCTACGTCCAATTGGCGGCCCGAGGTCGGGACCGGGAAGCCATGGAAATGCTGCTCGAGACGCTGCCCTTTCCGGGCATTCTGGGGCGGATATGTTCGCAACCCTGCGAAGACCGCTGCCATCGCCGGGAAGTGGACGGACAACCCGTGGCCATACGCGCCCTGAAAAGATACCTGGTTGAAGCCGCCGGAGGCTCGATCCCCACGCCCGTGATACCCGCGGAGACGGGGAAAAAAGTCGCCGTGGTGGGCGCCGGTCCGACCGGTCTGGCCGCGGCCTATTACCTCCGCCTTCAGGGACACGGGGTGACCCTTTTCGACGCGGAATCCGAACCGGGGGGCATGCTGCGTTGGGCCGTCCCCGAGTTTCGTCTTCCCCGATCCGTTCTCGAGGCCGACCTGGAATCGCTGTGGCGCCTGGGGGTGGTATTCCAAGGTCGGACCCGCGTGGGAGATGACCCGGCTTGGGAAAAGATACAAGCGGATCATGACGCCCTGGTCACCGCCCTGGGTTGTCCCCGACCGGCCCGTCTGAATATCGAAGGGGAAGACCTGCCGGGCGTCCACTCCGGACTACCGTTTCTCCAGGAGGTCAGGTCGGGCCGGGTCCCGGATATTCATGGTCGGGTCATCGTTATCGGCGGGGGTAACGTGGCCGTGGATGCGGCTCAAACCGCCCTCCGGTTAGGGGCGGAATCCGTAACCATGGTCAGCTTGGAATCCGAGCGGGAATTGCCGGCCTCCCCCTCGGCCCTGGCGGAGGCGCGGGCCGAAGGCGTGGCGACCGAATGCTCCTGGGGGCCGGTGAGCTTTGTTCCCGGCGCCAGGGGTCAAATCGACCTTAGGATGCGCCGCTGCCTGAGCGTGCTAGACGAAGGCGGCCTTTTCCGCCCCGAATTCGACGATGCCCAGGTCAGAACCCTGTCGGCGGACCGCGTCATCGTGGCCGTGGGTCAACGGAACGAAATCGGACCAATGCCGGACGGCTGGAAGGATAGGCAAGAATCAATCGTATTCGACCCCCTGACGCTGCAAGGCGCTAATCCCAAGGTTTTCCACGCCGGCGATCTCGTGGCCGGACCGTCCTCGGCGGTCGAAGCCATGGCCTCGGGAAAACGGGCCGCTGAATCCGTCAACCGCTTCCTGGCCGGCCGTCACTTGCGTTTCAATCGGGAATACGCGGGCCCCTATGAAACGGATTTCGAAATAGACGTTTCCCGGGCCAAGCCGACTCCCAGGCAGACGGTTCCCAAGCGCCCCTTGGCCGGACCTGGTGATTTCCACGAAACCGAACCGACCTTCGACGAGGCCGCCGCCCGCCGGGAAGCGGAGCGCTGCCTGTCTTGCGGCGCGCCCTTCGGCAAGTACAGGACCTGTTGGTTCTGTCTGCCCTGTGAAGTCGAATGTCCTCATCAGGCCCTCTGGGTGGAGATACCCTATCTGCTGCGCTGAATCCGCATGGAGGGTTATATGTTTTACGGCGGTTATGTCGGGCAGGTCCTCTCGGTCGACTTGACGGCCGGCCAAGTAAGAATAGAGCCCCTGAACCCTGAATACGCCCGAAAATACGTCGGCGGCACTGGCCTGGCGACGCGCTATCTCCATGACCGCATAACTCCGGCCACTCTTCCGACCGACCCGGAAAACCCCCTCATCTTCATGACCGATCCTTCCCGCGGAACGCGATCCATAACCTCGGGGCGCCATCATCCTGATGCTCGACGAATACTATCAGGCTCGAGGGTGGACTTCGGACGGGCGCATTGAACCAAGGACGCTCGAACGGCTGGACATTCCCTAGACACGGCGTCATTACGATGTGGGTCAGGCTGCACGCATCCTTTGGAGACGGACGGACATGGGATGAAATAGATTTGCCTTCCCCGGCGAGTGTGCCGGAGCTGTTGGCGATTCTCAAACAACGTTATTTGAGGCTCGAAGCACTCATCAAACCAACGCCCGAAGAAACCTTTCATCGGTTCCTGTTGATTCGAGATGACCATGTTCTTTCCGACCGGGATCATATCGCCCCCGATGACCGGATAGTCATCATGTTGCCCCTGACCGGCGGTTGAGTCATCTTTGAACATCCTTTGTGTTCCTGCCTTATTGTCCCCGAGATCGAAGTGATAAAATACGCGATGGCCAGTATCCCGCGGGTCTAGTCGCCCCAGGGTTCTCTCTCGGCCCCTCTCCGTCTTCGTGGATCAGGTGGTCAACAGTTTTTCGAGTATGCTCGCCGCGTCCCTTACAAACGGGGGACACACCTTCCTGACCAATTTTTCCTCCCGGATCTTTCTCCATCCCTCCTCCGTGCTAATGTCGGTCCCGAGTAATTGTTTGCATTCCGTTGTTCCGTGGAGGGCCACGAAGCGCTGGAAGAGGTCCTTAGCGCAGGAATACGAGGCTTTCCTTGCTTCTCCTTCGTCCTGATGGTCCTTGGCCATTCCCAAGACTAGCGCGGCGGCGGTTAACGCGCCGCAGGATTTGGCCAGATGCGGGCCAAGCTCACCCAAATGACCTTCAGCGGGCCTGGTAAGGGCGACCCTGAGGTTTATCGGAAAAACATGGCCGAGTTGGAGGAAGCCAAGAACCGCCTCGAAGCCAAACTGGCCGCCATCAGTCAAGCCTTTGCCTTGAAAAAGAAGGTGGCCCGGGCGGATCGAACCAAAGTCGCCGCCTCTTTACCCGCCAACTCCATGCTCCTTGAATTCGTGCGTCTGAACAAAATCAACTTCCAGGCCAAAGGTCGGGAGTCCATATGGTTGCCGGCCCATTATCTGGTCTTCGTGCTCCGGGCCGGTTCGGGCGATCAGGTCGGTTTGGTGGACCTGGGGGAGACCGCGCCGGTGGACCAGGCCGTGGCCGACCTGAAAAAAGCCATCACCGACGCTGAAGACCTCTCGGAGATGAATGTCGGTCCGGCGGCCCACCAGCTCCACGACTTGGTCTTTGTCAAGATCAAGGAGCAAATCGGCCCGCGCCGAAGACAGCGTTGGCCTCTTCACCGCGGAGAAGGTTCTGGGTCTGAAATTCCGGGGTACGGACCTGGTGGTTCTTTCGGCCTGCGAGACAGGCTTGGGAGAGGTCAAAGCGGACGATGATGAGAGAAACCTCCGGCACGATGGGTATCACGGATGGGGGGAGACATGGTGTTTCGTGCCGGGTCTTCGAAGTATCAGGCTCGGGCGAAGGGCGCTACCCGGCAGGGGCGGTCGCCCAAGACCTGTTCTCTGTGAGGGGTGCACCTCCGACGCCCCTCGCTCCCGCGGAATAAATCAGAGCCCGTGACCGAGACGCCGGGACAAGCCCTCGGCCCCTTTGCGGATCAGGTCCGCCAGTTCGCCCCGTTTACTCATGGTCATGCGGGTGACCGGTACCGAAATACTCATGGCCGCGACCATTTCGCCCCGGTGGTTGTAGATCGGCGCGGCTACGCAGCGGACATCCACGTTCGATTCGCAGTCATCGTAGGAGAAGCCCCGCCGGCGGACCGTCTCCAGTTCCTCAAGCAGCCGGGCAACCGAAGTGATGCTGTTGGCGGTCATCTTCTGCAACTGATCCCGGCTGTTGTACAGGTTGGTGATCTCGGTTTTCGACAGGCTGGAGAGGAGCATCTTGCCGACCGCGGTGCAGTGAGCGGGCAGCCGTGAGCCGACGGTCGAGACAAGCCGGACGGCCTTGGAGCATTCCACCTTGGCGATGAATATGGCCTCGGTCCCTTCCCGGATGGCCATCTGCACGGTCTCGTCACAGAGCGCGACGATCTCCGCCGCCACCTTCCGGCCTTCGGTAATCAGGTCAAAATTGGCTGCGTAAGCGCTGCCCAGTTCAAAAAGCCGGAATCCCAGGAACACTTTGTTGGTGTGCACGTCATCCCGGCGGAGACAACCGAGTTTCACCATGGTGTTGACGATTTCATGGGCCGTTGTTCTAGGGAGGTTCAACTTGGTCACGATCTCCGGAACGGTCATCGCCCGCGGTTCCTTCAAGAAAAGCTCCAACACTTCAACAGCGCGTTTAATAGCTGGTATTTCGCGAGGCATGTCTTTCTCTTTCAAAAGGGGAGCCACCTGCCCGGCAGGTGGGCTCATGAGGGCGGGTGAAGCCGGTCCCGCAGCGTAATGGCCGTTCCGTTCGCTCACAGCCGTATATGAGCCGAGCGGTGGCCGCCGGAAAGGGGGACGATGCGGGAACCGTGATCATATTTACCAAGTTATCATATTCATATGGCCAGGCGGTAACTGCTAGCCGGCATCCTGGTTCAGAATTCGGTTGTTATATGGTGTGGCGGAAGAGGCCGGGAAGAGTGAGCCCCTGGTGTTTATCACTTTGGCGGTGCTGAAGTCCGGCTGAACGGGCGGTCGGATCATATTCACCTCGTGATGGTCCTTAGGTGTACGTGCGATCGGTTTTCCAACCGCGAGGTAAATATATCCCGCGGAGTTCCGGCTGTAAAGGCGTTTTCTACCGGTATTTCGAACAACAGCTTAAATATCGAACATCATTTCCGAATCCTTAATATTCCTGATCTCTGGAAAATAACTGAAAAGAGGCCGCTGCAAAAGTCGCGCGGGCGGCATATTAGACATTCAAAGTCAAATCATTGACCAATATTCATTCCAATCGAGCCGAATTCGAGTCGAATAATAAGCCAATTCTAACACATTGCGCCCTTCCCGAGCCCCGGAGGACCCGATTGGGGCCTTACTCGACCTTTAGGCGAGCATGGCCGCGGCCTTCCGGAGGTTGAAGGCCATCGCGTTGAGATAGAATTCCATCTCGATCTTGAGGATGCCCAGATACCGGGCCCGGTCGAACCGGTATCGTCGCTTCAAGGTCCCGAAGCCTTGTTCCACCGTGTAACGAAGCCGGCTGATCAGGCGGTTGCGGGTCTTCGATACCAGGATGTTATGCGCCTCCAACTGGGCGTTTATCCGGCCCAGCAGCTTTTTGTAGAGACCTTTCTGGGTCAACTCGTTGCGGAAACGGTAGATGGTCGTCTCGTCGGGAATGCTGCTTTCAAACGAGAAACCGGTGAAACGCGGAAAGGACAGCCGGTCGTTGACCGCCTCCTCCAACCCCGGGTCGGACAGGTTATACCAGCGCTGGATGAGGAGCATTTTAAACAAGGTCAGGGGCGGGTATGCAGGGCGTCCGTCGGCGGCCTGCCTTTTCTTGTATTGATTCGTGAGTAGTCTCTCGATCGGTTTCCAGTCTATAAGGCAATCGACATCCAACAGAAAGGACTTCTTGTTGGCCCGCTGGTCGATGCAGTAGTCGATAAAACCCTCGGTTGTGGAAATTCCATCGTTCATGATGCGCCCCGATCGTTGAATTTCCCACATTTTAGTACAGTATTCAACTCGTTACAAGCAATTTACCGCGCAGGGGTCTCAAAAATATCTTGACACGCCTAAAATCCTTTGGTAGTTTATGTTCGAAATCGTGGATACAGTCCGAAATACCGAACATCACTAGTGCATCACGGTGCAAAGAAAAGGGCCCAACCAACCAATAGCCCCTTAAAGCATTAGCCACCGCCAGCAGGCGGAAAACGGAGGCTTGGCGGGAGGGATTTCAGAGCGGGTTGCCCAACGAAACGTCGCTCTGGAAATCACTGGGATTCACCAAAAAAGAACACGATCCCTGAAAGATTATTTACAGGTGCCATAACCCCCGACATCCGGCAAATCCCGGAGGGGGCCAGGGCGCTCTGCGAAGACGTTCGGCATCCAAACCAAAGTGGGCTGGCGCTGGCAATCCCGGCAAGGGACAGAACCCGAAGGACTTGGCGGCGGCCAAGCCGCCTTGAGAGAATCGCCCGCACATGGGGGTGTTCCAACAAGGTGTTTGCAGACTGCTCCGTGCCAGAGCATCGATGTGGACGCACTCCGGAGAGAATGCGGCACTCCCGGGATCAATCGAATTTGTCCTCATCACCAAAACCGTAACATCTAAGAGAAGGAGGGAGATTGATGGACAGGACCAGGCTAAGAAACATGTGGATCATTTCGGCCACTGTTTTAATGGCAGTGCTGACGATCACCACCGGTTCTTTGGCTGCACCGCCGACCAAGGAGAACCCGATCGTCTGGAAAGTGGAAACTCCATGGCCTCTGGCGACCTGGCTCCATAAGGACGCGCAAATCTGGGGCAAGGACATCGAGGAAATGAGCGGAGGCCGGATGAAGATCCAGTTGTATTGCGCTGACGAGCTCGTACCTCCATTCGAGATCTTCAACGCCGTCCGCACGGGCACTTTGGACGCCGGCCACACCTGGGCTGGTTACAACATCGGCAAGTTTCCGGCCTTGACCATGATGGCCGCCACTCCCGCGTTTATGGACCTGTTGGGATATATCGCCTGGATGCAGGCCGGGGGGGGCAAGGAGTTGTGGCAGGAAATATACGGGGATTCGGTGGTAGTGTACCCGGCGGCGGTGACCTTTGCCGAAACCGGCGGCTGGTCCAACAAGAAAATCGAAAGTCTCAACGATTTCAAGGGGCTCAAGTATAGAACCGTACTGATCTGGGGACAGATTCTTTCGGAATTGGGCGCCTCGGTGGTCACCCTGCCCGGCGGCGACATTGTCCCTTCCCTGCAGAGAAAAACCATCGATGCGGCCGAATTCAGCACGCCGGCCATCGATCTGCCCCTCGGATTCTATGAGGTCGCCAAGTACAATTACTACCCTGGGTTGCACCAGATCGCCTGCTACGAAGAACTCCTGATCAATCCTAAAAAGTGGGAGGCCCTTCCCGACGATCTCAAAGCGATCGTCAGGCGTGCTTGCGATGCCAGTCTCTCCCGGGCCCTGCCCCAGTTTCTGATCGACGACTGCAAGGCCGTGCAGACCTTCCGGGAAAAGGGCACCGGAATTATGAAATTTCCCAAGGAGATGCAGCAGGAGATCATGGAGCGCTTCCTGAAGAAATACGACAATTACCCGGACCCGATGTTCCAGAAGGTCTGGGCCTCCCAGAAAGCGTTTATAAAGCTGTACAACCCGTACATGAAACTGCAGACCGTGGAAGCCGATGTCGAAATCAAGTGAGGGCGCGTGAGCTTCTATCTTCTATCGATGAACGAGCAAGTAAGACCGTCCAACTCCCCGGGTGGCGGGCGGTCTTACTGAATCACGAAAGGCACGCGATGACTGTCCTGAAGAAGATCGTCCGTTTTCTGGATCGGATCAGCCACTGGTCGGGGACAATCGCCTGCTGGCTCATTGTGCCTCTGGTGGTTGGAACATCCTATGACGTGCTGATGCGGTATTTTTTTAAAGCACCGACCAAATGGGCCTATGAATTGACCTGGATGGAATACGGGGCCCTATTCATGCTGGGCGGAGCCTATACCCTCCGGTACCGGCTCCATGTCCGGGTGGATGTCCTTTACAGCATATACTCCAAACGGGCGCAGGCGTGGTTCGATGCGCTCATGTACCTGATCATATTTTTCCCTGTTTATACCATCTTGATCATTTACAGCACCAAATACATGATTTACGCCTGGAGTATCGGGGAACATTCCTACCTCAGCTATTGGCAACCGCCGGTGTACCCCATCAAAACGGTGATGGTAGTGGCCTTTATCCTGATGTTTCTCCAGGGCGTTTCCGAGTTTCTCAAAAACGCGGCTTTCGCCATATTCGGAGAAGAGATATGAACCCCGAATATTTGGCGGTCCTGATGTTTTCCGGCGTTTTCATCCTGGTGCTGTTGGGCGTGCCTTTGTACTTGTGCCTGGGGGGCCTGGGCCTGCTCTTCGGCATTCTCGGCCACTGGGTCCCGATGGTCTTCAATCAGTTTATCAGCCGGATTTATGGCGTGATGTCCAACGAAGTTCTGCCGGCCGTACCCTTGTTCATCTTCATGGGGGCCGTGATGACCCAATCGGGCGCGGCGGAAAAACTGTTTAACTCCCTGTATCGGGTTCTTGGGGCGATCAGGGGAGGTTTGGCCGTTTGCACCCTGATCATCTGCACCATCTTCGCCGCCACCGCCGGCGTGGTCGGGGCGACGGAGACCGCGGTTGGGCTGATGGCCTTGCCGGCGATGCTCGACCGAAAATACAACATATCGTTGGCCTCCGGGACAATCTGCGCGGGAGGAACGCTGGGCATCCTCATCCCGCCAAGCGTCATGATCCTTGTCTATGGCCCTATGGCTGGGTTGTCGGTGGCCAAAATGTTCATCGCCGCTCTCTTGCCCGGACTCCTCTTGTCCGGGTTGTATATCATCTACGTTCTGTGCATCTGCTGGATTCGACCAGAGTACGGCCCTCCCCTGAGCAAGGAAGAACGGCAGGAAGTGCCGATGAGCAAAGTGCTCGCCGATGTGGCCTTCTACATGATCCCACCGTTGTTTCTCATTTTTTCCGTCCTGGGCACGATTCTCCTCGGCGTCGCTTCCCCAACCGAGGCAGCCTCGGTGGGCGCCTTGGGGTCGGTAGTCGTGGCTGTGGCCTATCGCAAGTTCAACCTAGGCACCCTCTATGACGCGGCGGTTCAGACCATGAGAATCACCAGCATGATCATGTTCATCACCATCGGCGCCTTCATGTTCAGCGGCGTTTTCATGGCCCTGAATGGAGGAAAGTTCATCGGCGAGATCGTGCTCGAACTTCCATTGGGGAAATGGGGCATTCTGGCGGTGATGCAACTGGCCCTCATCTTTCTCGGCATGTTTATCGATTGGATGGGGATTCTATTCATCGCCATTCCCATATTCACCCCCATCGCGGCCCAGCTTGGCTTTGATCCGTTGTGGTTCGCCACCCTGGTGTGCGTAAACCTGCAGATATCTTTCCTCAGTCCACCGTTCGCCTATTCCATGTTCTACCTCAAGGGTATCGCGCCCGATTACGTCACCATGAAACACATATATACCGGCGTTGTGCCCTTCGTGGCCCTTCAGGTGTTCGGCCTGGCCATGTGCATGATTTTTCCCCAGATCATCCTGTGGCTACCAAGGGTTTTAATGTAAACCACGGCCGGACAGGTCGTTTCGTGTGTGGGGGTAATAAACTGTTTAAGGAGACGGACGGTGGTGGAAAACGCCCGGGAAACATCAGGTGAGCCGCGATGAATCTTGCACCGAGGGCGGCTTCATCACGAATCCGAAACCAGACTGAACACCGGTCATGCCCGGTCGGTTGGGGGCGAAAATGCAATTGACCAAGGATGTCATTTTTATCAATGACGATGATTCCGTGGCCGTGGCCATACGGCCCATTGAAAAAGGCGAAATGATCCAGATCGGCGGGGGGAAAATTGCGGTCAGGGAGAATATCCCTGTCCCCCACAAGCTCGCCGTTAAAAGAATAGAGAAGGACGAGATCATCCGGAAATATGGATATCCCATCGGCCGGGCCGTCAAGGCCATTGAAAAGGGGGAATGGGTCCATGTCCACAACCTAGCCTCGACCTTGACGGAGTCGCTGGACTACGAGTACCACCCGGAACGCGCCCCCTCCGTCCATCCCCTGGTCACCCGAAAACTCAATTTCAACGGGTATCACCGCCCGGACGGCCGCGTGGGCATACGGAATTATATTTTCATCATTCCCACCGTTTTCTGTGTCGACAAGCCGATCGAAAAACTGGCCGATCTGGCCGACCGGGAGATGCCGGTCCGGGAGAATTTCGACGGCTTCATACCGTTCACCCATGAATGCGGCTGCGCCGAGACCGGCCGCAACCTCGACTACACCCGTTCGATTCTGGCCGGCATGGCGAAAAATCCCAACGCGGCCGGTGTGCTCTTTGTCGGTCTGGGCTGCGAGATCAACGATATCGCCTCATTCAAGCCCAGCCTCGGCGATTATGACCCGCGGCGGGTCAAGTTCATCGCCTACCAGGATGTGGCGGATGAGGTCGAGGAGTCGATGAAGCTGTTGCGGGAACTCCAGGCCCAGGCCCTGACGTACAAAAGAGAAGCCGCCCCCCTTTCGAAACTGATCATCGGCAGCAATTGCGCCGGCTCGGACGGCTTCTCCGGCCTGACTGCCAATCCCCTGGTGGGGGAGATTACCGATATCCTCACCGCCCAGGGCGGGACGTCGGTGATGACCGAGGTACCAGAGATGTTCGGCGCCGAACAGATTTTGATGGACCGGGCTGCCGATGAAGGGATCTTCAACGATATCGTCAACCTGATCCGTGACACCAAGAAGTATTACCGGAAATACGGCATTGAGGTCAGCAAGAATCCGACTACCGGCAACTTCTTGGGCGGTCTCTCGACCCTGGAAGAAAAGTCTTTGGGCTGCATCGAGAAAGGCGGCAAATCGAAGGTGACCGGAGTCATCCGCTTCGGCGAACGGGTCACCACTCCTGGACTGAACCTGTACGAAGCCCCCGGCCACGACCTGGTGAGCATCACCGGACAGGTCGCCGCCGGATGCACGCTCATCGTCTTTACCACCGGTCGCGGCACACCGGGCGGGTTTGCGGCCCCCGTTCTCCGCGTGACGACCAACAGCGACATTTTTAAAAGAAAAAGGCACTGGAATGACTTCGATGCCGGCGTCCTCCTCACAGGAACGAGCATGGAAAAGCTGGCGGAGGAGTTCCTCGAACTAGTGCTCCGGGTGGCCAACGGCGAGGCAAGAACCAACAACGAAGTCAATAAATTCTTCGAGATGGGTATCTGGCGGGACGGGATAACAACCTAAGGGATTGGACAGGAGGACAGGAAAGGAGTAGCGGTCGCCAACATGAACAAATGCCGCAAGCGGTGTTAGGGTGGCTGACGAACGGCCACCACCCAACCACGAAGGAGGGTCGGGCATGGAGAAAATGAGTAGGAGGGATTTCATAAAAACAACGGGTGTCATTGCCGGGACCGTCGCCTTGAGCGGCATGCCGGGCATTGTCAGGGCCAAATCAACAGCAACCGTCGCGGTGGTGAAAAGCAAAATGGATTTGGGCGCGGCCATGAGCCACAGTCTCTTCCCTTGCTTCATGGATACCACGCTCGAGCAGGCGCGCGAGAAGCTCAGGGTGCCTGAGGTCTCCTGGAGTCCGGAAAGCATGGCCGAGATCGAAAGGATGCTCAAAGAGGCCTTTTCCATGATAGGCGGCCTGCCGGTGAAAAGCGGGGATACCGTTCTGATCAAGCCCAATCTCGTTCAGCCGCCGCACATGCCGATGTTTCACATCGGCGGGTTCGGCTTCAACCGGGCCCAGTGCATGATCTCCGATGTCCGGGCGGCTATTGCCGTGGCCAAGATGGCCCGGCAGATGGGCGCCAAGAAGGTCATCATCGGGGAAGAAAACGCCAGCCGGGTCGCGGATGCCTGGCGGGAGACCGGTTACGCCTCGGCCGTGGCCGCAATGAACGATCCGGCAATCAGCACGCTGGATTTTTGGAATGCTCCCTTCAAATATATGAAACCGCCCAAACCGTTGGCCCTGGCCGAATACGCCGTGCCGGAACTCCTGGAAAAGACCGACGTGCTGATCAATATCGCCCCCATGAAAACCCACATGTGGGCCGGCACCACCATGACCATGAAGAACTTCATCGGCTTGCCTGCCGGTAATGTGTATGGCAACTACAAGGCAGGACTGCCTCACAACGTGATCGCCGACATTATCACCGACTTGACGGCGCTCGTGCTGAATCGGGTAAGGACCAATGTGGGGATCATCACCGCCGTCTATGCCGGTGAGGGAGTCGGACCGCTGACCCCGGAAGCGGTGCCGCTCAATACCATCCTCGTCGGCAGGGACTATGTCGCCTTGGATGCGGTGGGCACCACCGTGATGGGGTTTGACGCTGGGGCCATCGGATACATCCGTAAAGCCCATAAAACCGGATTGGGCACCATGAAGGATATCGATGTGGTCGGCACACCGATCAAAGACATCCAGTTCGCCGCCAAGCCGGTGGCCGAAGGCGCCAGGCAGCACGGCGGCGAAGTGACCGACTGGACCAGCAAGATGGGCAGAACCCTGCCTTCTTGAATGAGGTGCGAGGAAGGGTTGGAAGAGGTTGTTCACTGGACAGAGCCAACAAGTGTGGAGGGGTTGTTATGCCATCAGGGCCTCGGCTGAAAGAGCCGGCCCGGTTAGACGGAAAGCCAACGCATGGTAAGGAGGAGACGGTGATGAAACGATTAGGGATTGTTTCCATTTTTATGGCCATCTTTGTTTTCGGCACGCTCTCCCCAGCGGTGGTGAGCGCGCAGACGCCTATTCCCTGGCCCGAAAAATGGTGGCCCTCCAAGTGGGGCCAGGATGACGAAAAAGGCGCTTTCAACACAATGACCCCGGGGAAGGTGTTGTCCGCCATGAAGCTGGTGAAGACCGGGAAGATGTACCGGCTGGGCATCCCTTACACCAAGGACATACCCCTGCCCTGGGGACGCAGTTACAGCCTGGTCATCCCCGGCCTGCCCGTCGGCGGCCCCTTCGGCAAGAACGGGTGCGTCTGGAACGACGAGTTTATGGCCGGCGAACTGGGGCAGGTCGGCACGCAGTTTGATGGCCCGGGCCACATCGGCATCAGAGGTCCGGACGGCGTGGACCGATGGTATAACGGCCGTGCCCTGGGCCAGGACTACAGAAACGCTCACGGGTTGCTGCAAGACGGCGTGGAGAAGGTCGGCCCCTGCATCACCCGGGGCGTGCTGATCGATGTGGCCGGACTCAAGGGCGTCAAAGCCATGGAGAAGGGTGAAGTCATTACCGTGGCCGATGTCGAAGCCTGCATCAAGAAGGCGGGCATCGAGCCCATCGGCGAAGGCGACGCCGTCATTTTCCACACGGGCTGGACCTCCTATTGGAAAGATCCCGCCAAGTTTAACGCCGGCGAACCCGGGATCGGCATCGAGGTGGCCAAATACCTCATCAAGAAGAATATTGCCATGGTGGCCGCCGATTCATGGGCCGTGGACGTCGTGCCCGGCGAGACTAAGGACCTCGTCTTCGAGATCCACCAGCTCATGCAGACGGTAAACGGTATCTGGTATCTGGAAAACCTGAGCGATGCAGCATTGAAGGAGCTGGTCAAGGACGGCGCCTATGAATTCCTGTGGGTCTTCGTGCCGGTTCCCTTTGCCGGGGCCACGGGATCACCGGGGGATGCCATCGCCATTCGCTAGTTGTCCGCGGGGAGGATATTGAAATCCTCCCACCGGGGGATGCCGGGCTCTCCAGGTGCCACATCCTGGAGGACCCGGCGACCGAAGACAATGACCGGGTCCGGCCGGGCGCCGGTCGCAGGTAGGGCCATGATCATAGAAATAGATGCGGTCGAGATGATCTTTGGCGCCGGACGGGACCTGTTGCCGGTCTTGAAAATCCCCCATTGGCAGGTCGAGGAGGGGGCGCGGGTGGCGATTTTCGGACCGTCAGGCTCGGGGAAATCCACTTTTCTGCACCTGCTGGGCGGACTGCTCGTCCCCTCCAAAGGCATGGTCCAGGTCTGTGGGGAGAGACTGGCGGATTTCTCGGAAGTTCAGCGGGATCGGTTCCGGGCCCGCTATATTGGGTACATATTCCAAAACTTCAACCTGTTGCCGGGTTTCAACATCTTGGAGAACGTTCTGGTCGGGATGACCTTTTCCCGGCGAAAAGCAAACCCCGAGGAGGCGGCCCAGCTCTTGGACGAAGTGGGTCTTTCCCACCGTTTGAAACATCATCCGAGCCAGCTCTCCTCGGGCGAACAACAGCGCGTGGCCGTGGCCAGGGCTCTGGCCAACCGCCCGCGGATTCTTCTGGCCGACGAACCGACGGCGTCGTTGCATCCGGTCAACAAGGAGGACGTATTGCGGCTCCTCTTGGATATGTGCGACAGGTACGGCTGCACGCTGGTCCTGGTCACCCATGAGGGAGGAGTCCTTTCCCTATTCGATGCGAAGGTGGAGTTCGCCGAGATTAATAAAGCTTGGTGATAGCTCCGGGAAGGGCTGGCCATGGGTTTTTGGAAAATCCTTCTGAAGACTCTGAAATACCACCGCTTCGCCAATTTTTTAGCGGCGGTCAGCATCGCCTTCGGGATCGCCTTGTTAGTGGCGGTGTACTCTTTCAGGGAGCAGACCCATCAGGTATTTACGCAAACCGGCCTGGGGGTGGATGCGATCCTGGGGCCAAAAGGCTCTCCGCTCCAGATCGTCCTCAACGCCATTTACCATTTGGAGGACATGCCGGGAAAAATCAAATGGAGCGACTACAAGGAGGTGGAGAAGAACAGCATCGTGGAGCGGGCGATTCCTTTCGTGGTCGGACACTCCTATGGCGGCGTGCGGGTCAACGCGGTGGACCCCCGGTTTCTGTCCGATTTTGAATATATGCCTAATAAGAAATTCACGGTCAGCGAGGAGGCCGGCGGCCGGGGCCGGCTTTTTGCGACGCCCCACGAGGCAGTGACCGGGTGGGAGGCGGCCAGGGAGCTGAAACTCCATCTGGGTTATCGGTTCAATCCCGTTTGCGGTGTGGAGGAAGGGGCGCCGGTCCACGAAGAAGAGATGACCATCGTGGGAATTCTATCTCCCACGGGCACTCCCCACGATCGGGCCATCTATATCCCGCTGGAGACGTTCTATGGTCTGGGGGGCCACTCCCATGAGACGGCGGCCATGGCCACGCATGAGGAACTCCGAGAGATCAGCGGCGCCTACCTGAGAATAAAACGCATCCGCCAAGGCGCCTTGCATCCGGGGCTGCAGGATCTCAAATACACCATCAACCAGTCAGAGCGCGACCAGCTCGTGGTCCCGGCTGAGGTCATGCCCAGGTTGTACAACATCATCGGTTGGGTGGACACGGTACTCATCGCCATCGCCATCCTCTTGACCATCCTGGCCTCCCTGTTCCTTTTTATCTCGTTGCTGCAGACACTGCACGAGATGAAGAGGGACCTGGCTTTGTTCCGCGCCTTGGGGGCCACCCGGAGGATCGTTATGGGCCTCATCATCGCCGTGTCCCTGTCCATCAGCCTGATCAGCGGAATAGTGGGCCTTGTTCTGGGGCATTTAACGATAGGCGTCGGCGCCCATTACATCAAGGTAATGACCGGCGTCGGCTTTACCACCGGTTACATCAGCCGGATGGACTGGCTGATTATGCCGGGCGCTTTGATTTTGGGCTTATTGGCCGGACTTGTTCCGGGTTTGCAGGCGTATCGGCTAGGTGTATTGAAGAATCTGTGATCGCCGATGCAATGGGGCCGGGGAAAAAAGTCCCAGTGGTCGGAAAAGCGGGGAACTTGAGGATAAACGAGGTCATGTGGGCGACGATACGAGGATTGTTTATCCGGCCGGGGCGTCGGTACAGAGCATCGGCCGGGGCGCTTTTGCTGATGATCGCTTTTACCGCGGGTGGGGGGGGGCTTTGGCCTGTCCGTGCGTTTGCCCAGGGCGAACCGGCCCGGAAGACCGAAGGCAACGGCGTGGTCATCAAAAAAGAAGAAGGTCCAGCGGGGCATGAAACGATCGGCATCGAGGAAAAATCCATTGATACCAAAAAGCATAAGTTGGGTCTTCTGACCTTCTCGATCCTGTCGGCCTGGGTCTTCAATCCTAATGCCCCATCGGCGCCCCCGCCGGAAATCCGTGAATGGGATGGCCGCAAGGTTCAGATCACCGGCTTCATGTATCCGCTCCAGGAAGGGAAGGAGATCCGGTATTTTTGTCTGCTGCGCACCACCCAGACCTGCTGTTACGGACCTCGGCCCCAGTTCAACCAGTACGTTTTTGTGGAAATGAACAGCCCCACGCTGTTCCGCCGACTCTCACCGGTGACTTGTGCCGGCCTGTTCAAAGTCGATCCCGAACCGGAAGACGGCTTCATCTACCGGATGGAGGGGACGGCCTGCGAGAACGTCAAGCCCAGGGAATGAGATGGACCGATTACGCCTCAGGATTTCGGTTTTTTCCGCTGCCGCCCTGCTGCTGGTCTTTCTTGGGGCTCAGGTCGGCGAGGGGTGTCCGGCTTGTTGGAGCGGCTATGGTCCCGGTGACGAGCGATACAACAAGCCTCTCGCCGATTTACGGATCATTTACGAACAAAAAGGCGCCCAGGCTCTGCCCTACATCCGAGAGGCCCTGAAGACGAGCACGGACCCTTTGGTGATCAAACGGGCCGCCGGGTACTTGGTCACCCTGGATGACAAAAGTTCGATAAACACGCTTAGGAGCATTCTGCTGGAAATAATCAAGAGGGTCGCCTTCACGACCTTCGGCCCGGGCACCAACGAATTCCAATCCCGTTTGGCCATCGCCCATGCCCTGCCCCAACTCGCCCCCACGGACACGGCCGATCAAATGTGGGAGAGATACGAACGGCTGGATCGGAACCGCAAGGCCGAAATCCCTTACATCCTGAACGCCCTGAAAGATCCGTTACTGGACGAACGGATGAAAGTGGTTTTGGGAAAGGAGGAGGACCATCAATTGATGATCGGCGCTCTGGAGGCTCTGGCCGCTGGCGGAACCCCGGCGATCGTGCCGTACCTTCGGGGAAAAGTCGAGCAGTGGCGAGGCCAGAGCACCGGTCCGGAGAAAGGCTCCCCCGGAGAACCGTCGTTGATTTATTACGTGCCGTTGAGGATCAAGGCCGAGCAGGCGATCCGGGCCATTGAAGGCCGGAACCAGTAACGCCGGCCTTCCTTCCCGGTGGCGTGGTGCCGGAAAACCGGTACAAGGACGCCGGGGCGCGTATGGTCGGCAGTTGGGTTTCCCGGCTCACTCCGGCCGGAACCGACTAGTGTCGATTACCACGTGAAGCCGTTTGACCGCGATGCTCCGGAGAGACACCATTGTGCCCGCGGTTCCCGGCGGTGAAAACTGACAATGGCTCGAGGGCGGGTTATCAAGCCAACCTGGGGGAGGACTGTCACACGGAAAATATGCCTGAGTTAAGGGGGCCTCTTCCCGCCCCCTCTGGGAGTTCGAATTGACCAATATGCCCAAAATACGAAAGCGGAAAGCTGCCCGCCCTGCACGCAACTGTCGGACATCGGAAGGTGTCTTGCCCGGGAGGGACACGTGATGCTCGGTATCCGCCTGGACGGCCGGGGCGGCCAGGGCGCTGTATCGGCGTCCAAAATACTCGCCCAGGCTTACTACCTGCAAGGTTTTTCCGTGCAGTCCTTTCCCTCCTTCGGTATGGAAAGGCGGGGCGCGCCGGTGTCGGCTTTTGTCCGGGTCGATGAACGTCCGATCCTCCGGCGCGGCCGGATCGAAAAGTCCGATGTGGTCATTGTGCTGGATCCGGCTTTGCTCCTGATAATCGACGTGACCGAAGGCCTGACGCCGAAGGGCCTCCTGCTTTTAAACCATACTCGTCACCCGGGGGAGATCGACCTGAAAGGCGATTTCCAGTTGGCCACGGTGGACGCCACCAAACTGGCTCTGGCCCATGGCCTGGGCTCGAGCTCATCGCCCATGGTCAACACCGTGCTCCTAGGCGCCTTGGCCCGACTCCGTGACGACCTGAACCTGGACAATGTCCTAGCGGCCATCGGGCAGAACATGCCTGTCAAGGTAGAAGCGAATATGGCGGCGGCGCGGCAGGCCTTTGACGCCGTCGAGCGAGGGTGGGTGATGCGGTAATGCGAAAACCGGAAATTGCACGGATGGAGGAACTCCCCGTCATCCCTATCACCATCGGGGACATGCGCTTCAACCGGACCGGGCTCTGGCGGTTCCTGACGCCCGTGGTGCGGGACCAATCGGCTCCCTGCCGGCGGGCCTGCCCGTTAGGCATGCCTACCCCGGCCTTCATCAATGACCTGATCGCCGCGGACGTCGTTCAGGCCCTGGCCCGCATCCTGGAGGTCAATCCCCTGCCCGGGGTGACCGGCCGGCTTTGTTACCATCCCTGTCAGACCGACTGCCTCCGGCGCAGTCTTGACCGGCCGGTCCGCATTCAACTGCTGGAACAATACGTGGCCGACACGACCCCGGCGCCGGTCGGGGATCGCGAACGGGACGGAACGAAAGGAAGGGGAGCCCTGCTGGGCGCGGGCCCGCTCGGCCTGACCGCCGCGTATTTCCTCGCCCGGGCCGGCTTGCGCGTCACCGTTTTCGACCCCCTAGACCGGCCCGGCGGCTTCCTGATAGGGCTGGAGGAAAAGCAACTGCCGACCGGGGTCCTGGCCAGGGAGACGGCCCGGCTGGCCTGGCTGGCCGGTCTGGAGATGCGGTTGAATGCCGATCCTGGGACGTTCGGGGACGCGGAACCGGACGTGGCCTGGGATCTGATCCTGTACGACCGGACGGCTCACCCCGCCGGCGGCAAGGAAGCAGCCCTCCTGGCCGGGATGGCCGAACGGCTCTCCCGGTCCCACACGGTCCTGGACACGGAAGACCTTTCCCCGGCCCAAGGCTACAAGGCCAGCCAGGTGGCCCTGGCCGTGGCCGCCGGGCGCGAGCTGGCCGCCAGGGCGCTCCGGGCCCTGGGCCTCGAGGACGAAGTCCCGATCGGCGCATCCGGCCCGAGTGCGGGGCCGGTCTCCCGGGAGGAACTGCGTTACGACGTATTGGCGGCCCAGGCCGGTAGGGACACCGGTGCCCGCAACGAGGTTTCCTCCCCGGCGCAGGCCAGGGAGGAGGCGGAACTGTGCTTTTCCTGCGGCCGATGCAATCTGTGCGGCCGGTGCCTTCTTTTCTGTCCCGATGTCTCCATCCGGGCGGATGAAGAACGTCAAAGACCGATTGTGGACCTGGAGCATTGCAAGGGGTGCGGAATCTGCGCCCGGGAGTGTCCCCGCCGGGTCATCGTCATGGAGCGTGTATCGTGAAAAAAGTGCTAACCGGAACCGAAGCCGCCGCCGCGGCGGCTTGTCTGGCCCGGGTGGAGGTCGTTCCGGCCTATCCCATCACTCCCCAGACGGTAATCGTGGAAACCCTGGCCGAGATGATCGGCCGGGGCGAGTTGAAGGCCCGGTACATCAACGTGGAATCGGAGCATTCGGCCATGGCCAGTTGTATCGGGGCGGCCGCGGTGGGGGCTAGAAGCTTCACGGCCACCTCGTCCCAAGGCCTGGCCCTGATGCACGAGGTGCTTCATTACGCGGCCAACGGTCGGATGCCGGTGGTCATGGTCAATGCCAACCGGGCCCTGGCTCCTCCCTGGAACCTTTACTGCGACCAGTCGGATTCCCTCTCTCAACGGGATACCGGCTGGATCCAGTACTATTGCACCGACTGCCAGGACGTCCTGGATGCCATTCTCATCGCCTACCGGGTGGCCGAGGAGGTCTCCTTGCCGGTGATGATCAACCTGGACGCTTTTTATCTGACCCATACCTCTGAACCCGTCGACCTGCCGGACCAGGAGGCGATCGACGCCTTCATTCCCAAACGGCTGAAACCCGTGCTGGACTCGCAAAACCCGGTCACTTTCGGCAACGTCTGCGACCCGGAGCTGTACACATCGATCAGGTTCGCCCGTCATCGGGACACCCTGAACGCCCTGGCGGCCTGGCAGATGGCCGCGGATGCCTATTTTGCCGCCTTCGGGCGCGCCCGCCCGCTGGTCGGGAGCTACCGCACAGATGAGGCGGAGACCGTGCTGATGGTGATCGGGTCGGCGGCCGGCGCCTTGAACCTGACAGTCGACCAACTCCGGCAGGGGGGACATGCCGTCGGAGCGATCCACCCCACGCTGGTCCGGCCCTTTCCCGCACGGTTGATCGAGGAAGCCCTGGGCGCGGCCCGCCGCGTGGTGGTCGTGGAAAGGGCTGTCTCCAGCGGGCTGGGAGGCATCATCAGCCAGGAGCTGAAAGCCGGCTTGTTCGACCGTCGGAACGACATCGAGATCATCAGCGTTTTCTCCGGCCTGGGCGGCAAGGATATCGTCCCGGAAGAACTGGCCGGAGTAGTGGAAGGGATTCTCAGGGGGGTCAATCCACCATCGCCGCTGAGCGATCGGTCCATATGGACGGGACTACTGTCATGATCAGAACCTTGCTCCAACAGGAAACCATGGGACCCGGCCACCTGGCCTGCGCCGGCTGCGGCGCGGCCTTGGCCATGCGTTACACGCTGGAAGCGCTCGGGCCCAAGACCATCGTCGTGGTGCCGGCCGGCTGCTGGTCCACCTTCATCGGCGTCTATCCTTACTCCTGCCTTAGCGTGCCGGTCATGTCCGTCGCCTTCGCCACCACCGCCGCCACGGCCTCGGGGATCAGAGCCGGCCTGGAAGCCCTGGGACGCGAAGACGAAACGGTCCTGGCCTGGGCCGGCGACGGCGGCACCTTCGACATCGGCATCCAGGCGCTCTCCGGGGCTAGTGAACGGAACGAGGACATCATCTTTGTCTGCTACGACAATGAAGCCTACATGAACACCGGCATCCAGCGCTCATCGGCCACTCCGGCCGGCACGGTGACCACGACCACCCCGATCTCGGCACCCAAACCACAGAAGAAAAAGGACATCGTGGCCATCATGGCCGCCCACGGCGTGCCCTACGCCGCCACCGCCTCCATTGCCTTTCCCGAGGACTTCATGGCCAAGTTGGTCAAGGCCAAATCGATCCGGGGTACCAAGTTCCTCCATCTCTTCACCTCCTGCCCGACTGGTTGGCGTCACGAGCCGGACCTGTCCATCGAGGTTGCCGCCAAGGCCGTAGCCTCCAGGGTCTTCCCCTTGTACGAGGTGTTCGATGGGGAACGGTGGCAACTGAACGCGATGCCGGACAAAGTGAATATCACCGATTACCTGCAATGCCAGGGCCGCTTCCGGAACATGTCACCCCGGGCGCGGCGGACCTTTCAGGATACCGTTGACGCCGACTGGAGCAAACTCCTCAAAAAGTGCGTCTGATACTAATTTGACATCAAACATAGAGAAATGATAATATTGGGGGTGGAGGCAAGATATGCGCAAGCCCGCCCCGTTAGAACCCTGGCTGAGTAGTGAGGAATTGCTGGCCTGGCTTAGAGAATCACCCGACCGGGCGTTCTATCAGAAGCGCCTGGCCGTCTGGTTGACCTATATGGGTCCATATCATGCCCATCAAGTAGCCGAGATGTTGGGGGTCTCCAAGCAGGCGGTCTGGTTATGGATTGGTCAGTACAACAAATATGGTCCGTCCGGGTTGAACCGATCTGGTCGAGGTGGTAGGCGTTGGTCACTGCTGTCGTGGGTGGAGGAGGAAGAAGTACTACACCCTTTCCGTGAGCGGGCGGCCAAAGGAGAGATCGTGACCGCGAAGGCCATTTGGCCGGCCCTATCCCAGGCCGTTGGTCAAGAAATCTCTTTGGCCTATGTTTATAAGCTGTTGCATCGCCATGGTTGGCGTAAATTGGGCCCTCGTCCCCGCCACGTGAAATCGGATCAAGCGGCTCAAATGAATTTTAAAAAAAACTCCCCGAACTCATCCAGAAAGCGTTAGAGGGAATCTCTTCTCGACGGCCGGCGAGGATATTTTTTCAAGACGAAGGGCGTTTTGGACGGATCAGTGATCGCAGGCGCTGCTGGTCGCCTTGGCCGCTTCGGCCCCAGGTGGGACAGCAAGTCGTGCGAGAATACGTGTATGCGGTTACCGCGGTTAATCCTTTCGGTGGCCGAATCTTTTCCCTTGTTTTGCCCTGGCTGGATGCGGAAGGGATGTCCATTTATTTGCGACACACCGCGAAAGCATTCCCTGGCGAGACGCCGCTGCCCTGATAAAAAGAAATCGGCGAGAAATCGTCGATTGAGGATGGATCACAGGCCCTCCGCTACTGATCAATGCCCGTTTAAGAGGCCAAAAAACGGCGTCAACTGACTTGAAACACCCCCATCGCGGCCTTTAACGCCTAATTCCAGAATAAATAACCAGAGGTGACGCCATGGAACAGTTTTCAGCAAAAATGCCCTGGGTAATCTTTCGTCTGCTGAATGAACAATTCGCCGTGTCAGCCGATCATATCAGGGAAATGGTCGCGATGCCGCACGTCGTGGAAATGCCGGGGGTCCCCGACTACGTGCGGGGGGTGATCAATCTGCGTGGAAAAGTGATTCCCGTTTTGGATTTGCGCCGGCGGATGGGGATGCGGTCGCTCATGACCGAGGTCGAGGACCTCATCTTACTGCTGAATCAGCGTGAACAGGACCATATAAACTGGCTTACGGAACTGGAAGCATCAGTTCGGGACCACAGAGAGTTCAAGCTCACCACCGATCCCCACCAATGCGCTTTTGGCCGATGGTATGACAATTATTCGACCGACAACCGCACCTTGGCCATTTCCCTGAAAAAGTTCGATGCGCCGCATAAAAAAATACATGGAATCGCCGTCAAAATAAAAGAGTTCGAAAGCAGTGGCGACTTTGATTCGGCCATCAACATTATCCAGCAGACCAGGGAAAATGAACTGGCCGAAATGGTAAATTTATTTGCCGAGGTCCGCCTTCTTATCCAGGAATCCAACCGCGAAATCGCCCTGGTGCTGGAATGGAAAGACAACGTCATTGCCGGGGCCGTGGATTCGGTGGAAACCGTGGAAAAACTCAAAGTGGACGAAATCGTCGACCTGCCCGGACTGGCGTCCACATCGGCCAATGAGTGCATCTTTGGTATCGCCAAACGGCTTTCGAATAAAGGCATGGTCCAATTATTGGACGTCCGCAGTCTGATCGGATCGGAACCGCTTCCGGATGAAAATCCCGAAGAAGGCGCCTGAATCCCGTTTGAGCCATGGATGGCCGGGGCGCCGGTTTTCCTGTTCAGACTACCGGAATTCGTTTCATATATTTGGTTCTTCGCTGTTTCGCGAATTAGAGGACACTCATTTTTCATTCGACCTCCGGAACCATCGACAAGGAAACTCAGGCCAAGATACTGGACGAAATCAAGAACCTCACTTACGACTTCAATCCCAAGATTTGGCTAGGTATCAAATGGCTCTGCACTTACGTCAACGTGCGTCCAGGAAAACTAGTCCAGGCCAAGGAAGGGGGTTTCCTGCTGGACCAGTGAATCATCCTGATCCCTCACCCCAAGGAAAAGAAGCCCAAACCGGTGGTCCTGCTGGACGAAGATATCGAAGCGATTTGAGCCTTTCCCAAGGCTCTGCCCCGTGTGCCGTTCTTCAGGCACCGGGAGGGATAAAAAGGAACCAGAGCCGGGAAGCCTTTTGGAGACAAGTATTTCTGGAAGTGGGGGAAGAAGACCTGCTCAAATCTGGGCATCGATGATCTGGACCTGTTCGGTGGCACCCGGCATTCATCCGCTACTACTCTCCAGGAATATTTTTCTCCCAAAGAGATAAAAGAGGCCACTATGCACGGGACCAATTCAGCGTTCCAGCGCTACTTCCGGGATGATTTGAGGAAGGTTAAAGCGGTGTATGCTAAGACTTCTGGGAAGAAGGACGAGGATCGGGAGAAAGAAGGGCCTGGGTTATGTCTTCGTCTTCAAGTTCGGGGTATTCCCGTTGCAGCTCTTTTCGGTCAGGATACAGGGCCGCTAGTTGGACAACTCTCTTGACGGTCAGACGCATTCCGCGGATACAAGGCTGGCCATTCATGCGAGCGGAATCAAACGTGATGCGATCGAAAGCCATTCAATCTCTCCTCTCTTAACCTAGGCTTTCCCCGGCAAGATTCCGGCAAGGGCTTTTATACCCTTCCAGAATTATAACTTATTGATTGAATTAGGTTAAATTGGTGGAGGCGGCGGGAGTCGAACCCGCGTCCGAGAACCTTCCCCTGAGACCTCTACATGCTTATTCCGTGTTCAGTGTCTCGCCCGGCCGGTTCCCGCGGACAGGACCCGTTACCAGACCAGCCGAAGTGCGTTTTCGCCAGTCCGGGCCTTCGACACGCCCTTCAGGCTAGCCCACTGTTCCTCGCCCCTCAACTCCCCGCGGGCCCGGGACTTGGGAGCGCTGGCCTTAAGCGGCCAGAGCGTACTCGTAAGAGTCTGCTTTTCTGTTTAGTTCCCGCCGGTTTTACGAGCAGACGAGAAGCTCGGCATGCAGCCGCAGGTTCAACTGCCCCCGTCGAAGCCGTTTCGCCCCCACAGGTAATTCGATTATAAGCCCTTTGAGGCGGAAAAGCAAGAAGCGCCGCGCTTATGATTAAGGGAAGGTCAAGCCATCCCGAGAGATGACTGCGGTCACGGGCGAAGCGAAGTCGGCCGCATCTTCAGGACGGCTTGAAGGAAAGAATGTCGTATTCCTTGGCGAAGACTATGGCCATGCCGCCGTCCTCGGTGCGATGGACGTGGCCGTCCAACTTGATAAAGGCCTGATCGCTTTCTATCTTATCGATATCTTCGGCCGAGAGCACCAGATCGATCAAGACCTTGGTGCCTTGGGGCAAGGGAGAATCGGTGTGGAAAAAGGCGCCGCCGGCGCAAAGGTCCCTGGTCATCAGGGTAAGCTCCGGTCCACCGTCAGGTCCGTTGCCGCTGACCTTGATCCGGGCTGGAGCCTTGATCTCCAACCGTGGATGTTTTCTGTCGTTTCTCTGGCTCATGCTTCCCCCTCGAGCTCGGCTTCGCCAAGGCGACCAGCTCGGTAATCAGGTGGATTTAAGGCCTGGGCGAGTTCCGGGGGAGAAAGGCCTGCGTGCCGGGCCGCCTAAGCCAAGTTCACGGCTCGATCGAGCCTGGGGCCATAATCGCAGAAATAAAGCCGCAAGTCAATCATACCAGGCCTGACGGTAAGTGCTGGCCTTCCGTCGAACGCTATGATATGTAACCGGCATTATTTGCTTGGAGCCAGGGAGATGCTTTCCGCCAGGACGCCGGTCGGCCAAGTGACGCTGGAAGCCGACGGGTTGATCATATTCCCCGAGGAGATCATGGAGCGATGCATCCTGGAAACCCCCGGCGCTAAATTATGGTTCAACGAAAAAGACCGGGCTCTGGGGGTGAAGCTGCTGAGAGGCGAAAAAAGCCCGCCCTACCTGATCGAGAGGCGGCCCGGAGCCTTGGGCGGCGTGGTCGGAGTTCTCCGGGCCGGACCGTTCCTGGCTAAAGTGGGATTCAAGACCGGACTCGCCCCCCTGAGGCTTCCTTGTTCTTATTTTCAACAATACCATTTGCTGGGGATCAGTCTGGGTGGTGAAGAATTGAAGAAAATTCCGGAAGTAAAAGGGGTTCTGGACGATTTCCCGGCCCTGGAGGATTGAAGACGATTCTTGGCCGCCCTCGATCCGATGTCCGGTTCCAAGACATTAAAGTTTAACTTTATTTAATAGTTGATCGAGATGAAGCGGCGCCAATTTTTTCTTGACAGACAGCCTAGGTTAGGTTAGGTTGTCCAAAATTGCACAAGGGACGAGCGTAAGCGGACGCCCCGTTTAAGTGATTAAAATAAAAGTCGAAATATAGATTTTCTTTGACCGCGGCGGGGGCCTGATCAGGCCGGGCCTGGGTTTCCGTTCCCATCGGCTGAAAAAACAGCCAGCCGGCAAAACTTCTAAATCTGCGAGGCGCGGCCGGAGGCTGAGTGCCAAGCCGCGGTCCTAACAATAGTGGCAAGTAATAGACAAGGAGGTGGCCCAAAAGACTATTGCGTTGAGATTTTAGTTCTTTAACGATTTGTGTAAACAATCACAAAAACAGGAGGAGTGATAGATGCCGAGCTTTGTGATCAAAGAGAAATGCGACGGTTGCAAGGATTCTGACAAGACCGCCTGCATGCACATCTGCCCCAATGACCTGATGATGTTGAACATGGAAACGATGAAGGCCTACAACCGCGACCCCTGGATGTGCTGGGAATGTTACAACTGCGTGAAAATCTGCCCCCAGCAGGCCGTGGACGTCCGTGGTTACGCGGACTTCGTGCCCATGGGCGCGAGCGTGGTGCCGTTGCGCGGTTCCGAAGATATCATGTGGACGGTCAAGTTCCGCAATGGCAGCGTTAAACGCTTCAAGTTCCCCATCCGGACCACTCCCGAAGGTTCGGCTGAACCCAAGGGCGGTTTTAACGAGGGCGGCGGCGACGTCAACAGCGTCTATTTGATGTGCGAACCGGCCTGCTTAGGCGCCAAAGACCTTCCCCAGATGTAAGGCAGGAGGTGTAAAATGACGGATTTTCAAACTGTAGAAGTAACGACTGATCTACTCATAGTCGGTGGCGGCATGGCGGCCTGCGGCGTAGCCCTGGAAGCCTCCTATTGGGCCAAGAAGAACGGCCTCAAGGTTGCCCTGGTGGACAAGGCCGTCCCCACGCGCAGCGGCGCTGTGGCCATGGGCCTTTCGGCCATCAACCAGTACGTCAATTACGGCAAGGGCGTCAACTCGGTCGAGGACTACGTCCATTACGTCCGCCAGGACCTGATGGGCGTCAGCCGTGAAGACTTGGTTTACAACATCGCCCGCCACGTGGACGGCACCGTTCACCTGTTCGAGAAATGGGGCCTGCCGATCTGGACGGACGAGAACGGCAACTACGTGAACGAAGGCCGCTGGCAGCTCATGATCAACGGCGAATCCTACAAGGTCATCGTGTCCGAAGCGGCCTTGAACGCCATGAAGGAAGCCGGCAGCGAGGTCTACGAGCGCGTCTTCATCGTCGGCCCGATCATGAGCCAGGACGGCTCCCGCGTAGCCGGGGCCTACGGCTTCTCCACCCGCGAGAACAAGTTCTACATCTTCAAGGCCAAGGCGGTCGTCTGCGCCATGGGCGGCGCGGTCCACGTGTTCCGCCCGCGGTCCACGGGTGAAGGCCTGGGCCGTTCCTGGTATCCGCCCTTCAACAGCGGCTCCTCCGCCTACTTCACCATCACCGCCGGCGCCGAGATGACCTGCCAGGAAGTCCGGTTCATCCCGGTCCGGTTCAAGGACGCCTACGGCCCGGTCGGCGCCTGGTTCCTCCTGTTCAAGTCCCGGGCCATCTCCGTCGTCGGCGGCGACTATATGGCCGAGCGCAAGGCTGAACTCAACAACTGGGCCCCCTACGGCCTGGCCAAACCCATCCCGGCCAACCTGCGCAACTACCTGGGCATGCTGGACGTCGAAAACGGCTGGGGCCCGCTCTATATGGAAACCGACGAGGCCATAGCCAATCTGGCCAAGCAGTACGAAGGCGATCCGAAGGCCTTCAAGAAGAAGATGAAGGAACTCGAGTCCGAAGCCTGGGAAGACTTCCTGGACATGACCATCAGCCAGGCCATTCTCTGGGCCGCCCATAACATCGCGCCCGAAGAGAAGCACTCGGAAATCGCCGCCTGCGAACCCTACTTCATCGGCTCCCACTCCGGCGCTTCCGGCGCCTGGGTTTCCGGTCCGCCGGACCTGAAGGGCAAGGGCCAACTCCTGGAAGAGTACTTCTGGGGCGGTGTGGGCAACATGACCACGGTCAACGGCCTGTTCGCGGCCGGCGACGCCTCGGGCGCCTCCAGCCACAAGTTCTCCTCCGGCTCCTACGCCGAAGGCCGTTACGCCGGCAAGCAGGCGGTCAAGTGGATACTGGCCAACAACAGCCTGCCCGCGGTCGACACCGCCGGTCTGAAGGAAAAAGCCTTGAAACCCCTGGCCACTTTCGACCAGTTCAAGGGCTATTCCACGGACGACGATTACAACCCCAACTACATCAAGCCGTTCATGTTCATGTTCCGGCTGCAGAAGTTGATGGACGAGTACGCCGGCGGCGTGACCTCGGCCTTCAAGACCAGCAAGTCCTTGTGCGAACGCGGTCTGGAACTCCTGGCCCTGCTGAAGGAAGACTCCGAGAAACTCGGCGCGGCCAACGTGTACGAACTCGAACGCTGCTGGGAAAACGTCCACCGCATGTGCCAGGCCGAAGCCCACGTCCGCTCCATCCTGTTCCGCGAAGAGACCAGGTGGCCGGGCTACTACTTCCGCGCCGACAAACCCAAGATGGACAACGAGAACTGGCTGGTCTTCGCCAACATCAAGTACGATGCCAAGAGCGGCCAGTGGACCACCAGAAAGGTCCCGGTCAAGCCCCTTCTCCCGTAAGCTTGACCTGATCCCTGGAATCCAGGACCAAGGGCGCCCCGTCAGGGGCGCCCTTTTTTAGGACGGAGATTCATCCCGTCCCCGCGGGTGGCCATTCATTGGGGAGCGGGAGTGCGGGCGGGCTTCGGGCCCGTTCATTTTCTCGATAGCCATAAAAACCTTGCAAAACAGCTAAACTATGATAGAAAGGCAGAGCCGTTCGGCCGGATAAGAGGTTGATGGGATTGAACAAAGAAGGCGTTTTTTCCAGCGGCGCCATTATTTGTTAATAAATTCACAAATTTGGCTCGGCTTGTCCCCGAAACCCCAGCCTCGTGTTCCAGCCGCCAGCAAAGTCAGTTCATCAATAAATAATTACCCCGGAGGTACCATCATGGCAGAGGAGAAGTCTCAAACCATCCTCGTCGTCGGGGGAGGGATCACCGGTCTGACCGCGGCCATCGAAGCCGCCGAAGCCGGCTACGGCGTCGTGCTGGTGGAAAAGAATCCCTACCTGGGCGGTCGAGTGGCCCAGCTCAACCAGTACTTTCCCAAACTCTGTCCGCCCTATTGCGGACTGGAAATCAACTTCAAACGGATGCGGCAGAATGCCAACGTCCGTTTCTTCACGCTGGCTCAAGTGGAATCGATTTCCGGCCAGGCCGGCGACTTCGACGTGACCATCACCGTCTCGCCCAGGTACGTCAACGAAAAATGCACGGCCTGCGGCGCCTGCGCCGAAGCCTGCGCAATGACCTTGGACAACCCCTTCAATTTCGGAATGAACAAGATGAAGGCTGCGTACCTGCCCCATGACCTGGCCTTCCCCCTGCGCTTCGTCCTGGACCAGGCCCTGGTCCGGAGCGCCGAGGCCCAGAAAGTCAAAGACGCGTGTCCGTACGGGGCCATTGACCTGGACATGCAGCCCAAGACCTTCACCCTTAAGGTGGGCGCCATCGTCTGGGCCGCCGGCTTCACCCCCTTTGATCCCAACCAGGTTCCGGGTTTCAATTTCAGCCGGAACAGCAACGTCATCACCAACGTCATGATGGAACGCCTGGCCGCCTTCTCCGGACCTACCGGCGGTAAAATCCTGCGTCCGTCCGACGGCCGTCCGCCCCGGCACGTGGCCTTTGTCCAGTGCGCCGGTTCGCGCGACGTGGATCACCTGCCCTACTGCAACAGCATCTGCTGCCTGGCCTCCCTCAAGCAGACCACGTACCTGCGCGAGCAATTCAAGGATGTCAAGATAACGGTCTGCTTCGTGGACATTCGGGCCATGGAGCGCCTGGAAGACTTCTACGTCAAGGTGCAGGGCGACGCGAACGTCGCCTTCGTCAAGGCCAAGATCCACAAGATCACCCAGGACGAGTCCACCGGCCAGGTGACCCTGGAAGGCGAAGACGTGCCCGGCGGCAAGACGATTACGGTCACGGCGGACCTGGCCGTGCTGGCCACGGGTATGGTGCCCAACACCAAAACCGATCCGGTGCCGATAAAGGTGAACTACGATCCGTACGGCTTCATCACCGGCGATTCCGGTCTGGCCGGCCTGGTGGCCGCCGGCACGGCCAAGCGGCCCAACGACGTGTCATCCTGCACCCAGAGCGGCACGGCCGCGGCCCTCAAGGCCATCCAGGCCGTGGCGAGGAGGTAAACCATGGAAAAGAAAACCGCTGTCTATATCTGCACCGGCTGCGGCATAGGCGACGCCGTGGACGTGGCCGGACTGGCCAAAATCCCGGCCAAGTACAAGGCCGCCTTGTGCAAGAACCACGCTCAGCTCTGCGGCCCGGAAGGCGTGGACCTGATCAGGAAGGACCTGACCGAACAAGGAATCAACACCCTGGTCATCGCCGCTTGTTCCCCCCGGGTCAACCATGACGTCTTTGACCTGGGGGCGGCCATCCTGGAACGGGTGAACCTGCGCGAACACGTGGCCTGGGTTCAGCCGGCCGGCGAAGAAGATACCCAGATGCTGGCCGAAGACTACCTGCGCATGGGCCTGGCCCGGGTGAACAAGACCGAACCGCCCACGCCTTATCCCGGACCGGACGGCGAAGCCACCAGGTTCTCCAAGGACATCCTCGTCGTGGGCGGCGGCGTGGCTGGTTTGAACGCGGCCCTCGAGGCGGCCCAGGCCGGATACGCGGTATCCCTGCTGGAAAAAGAAGCCGAACTCGGCGGCTACGGCGCCAAATGGAAACTCAACACGCCCACAAAACCGCCCTACACCGAACTGGAAGACACGGGCGTGGCCGACCTGATCGCCGCGGTGCAAAACAACGACCGGGTCAAGGTCTATACCTCGGTCGAGATCGAAAAGATCGCCGGCGGCCCGGGTCTCTTCGACGCGGAGTTCAGGTCCAATGGCCAGGCGGTAACCCACCGCTTCGGCGCCATCATCCAGGCCACGGGCTGGCATCCTTATGACCCGGCCAATCTCGGCCACCTGGGCTACGGTCTGTCGCCGGACGTGGTGACCAACGTCAAGCTGGAAGAGATGGCCAAGGCCGGACGGATAACCAGGCCTTCGAACGGCGCCGAACCGGCCGTCGCGGCTTTCATCCAGTGCGCCGGATCGCGGGACCAGGAACGGCTGCCGTACTGCTCCGCGGTCTGCTGCCGGGCTTCGCTCAAGCAGGCCCTGTACCTCAAGGGCCAGAACAAGGACATCGCCGTTTATATAGTCTACAAGGACGTGCGCAGTCCGGGCCAGGACGAGGAACTCTACCGCCAGGCCCAGGCCGCGGGCGTGATCTTCATCCGCGGCGACGTGGAAAAAGTCGCGGCCGAAGGAGGCCGGCTGACCATCTCAGCCCAGGACCGCGTCAAGAACGATCTGGTCAAGATCGACCAGTTGGACCTCGTCGTCCTGGCCACGGGCCTGGTGCCCAACACCGCCCACTGGTTGGTCAGCGATACCCCGGCTCAAACCGAAGCCGCGGACAAGAAGGAAGGCCAGGAGGCGGCGCCGGCCCCGCCCAAGGTGTCCGGCAGCATTCTCAAACTCGACTATCGCCAGGGTCCGGACCTGCCCAATCTTAAGTATGAATTCCCGGACTCGCACTTCATCTGCTTCCCGTACGAAACCCGGCGGACCGGCATTTACGCCGCCGGCTGCGTGCGGCGGCCCATGACCATGAGCAGCGCCAGGGAAGACGCGGCCGGAGCGGTCATGAAGGCCATCCAGTGCCTGGAAGCGGTGGCCGTGGGCAAGGCCGTTCATCCCCGGTCCGGCGATCTGTCCTATCCCGAAATCAACCTCTCCCGCTGCACCCAGTGCCGCCGCTGCACGGACGAGTGCCCCTTCGGCGCGCTGAACGAGGACGAAAAGAGCAACCCGCTGCCCCAGCCCACCCGGTGCCGCCGCTGCGGCGTCTGCATGGGCGCCTGCCCGGAACGGGTCATCTCCTTCAAGAACTACTCGGTGGACATGATCGGCTCGATGATCAAGGAAGTCGAGGTGCCGGAGAGCGACGAGGAGAAGCCCCGGGTGCTGATCCTGGTCTGCGAAAACGACGCCTATCCGGCCCTGGACATGGTGGGCCTGAAGAAGATGCCCTACAGCCCCTTTGTGCGGGTGGTGCCCTTGCGCTGCCTGGGTTCCCTGAACCTGGTCTGGGTGGCCGACGCTCTCTCGAAGGGCTACGACGGCGTGATGCTGTTCGGCTGCCGCCACGGCGACGACTACCAGTGTCACTTCGTCAAAGGCAGCGAACTGGCCAATACCCGGATGAGCAAGATCACCGAGACCCTGACCCGCTTGCAACTCGAACCGGAGCGTATCCGGGTCGAGGAGATCAGCATCGCCGACTGGGAGCGCATCCCCAAGATCATCGGCGAGTTCATGGCCACCATGGACAAGGTCGGCCCCAATCCGTTCAAGGACCTGTAATACTGTTTCCGGCCGCCCCGGCGGCCTGACTCGAATCCAAGGGCGGCGAAAAGCCGCCCTTGTGGTTTAACGGCCGGGAGTCCGCCGGCTCCCGGTGGCGCGCCGAGTGAAAGCCGGTCTTACCGGTCGCCGGATTTGCTCCCGGCCCGCTTCTTGTTGTCCCTCGCGGGGAAAACCGCCAACCTCCACCTAGGGCATCACTCCGTGCCTCATGACCGGGCCGGCCGGCGCGGTTCTCCTGTTCAAGGCCAGTTCCAAGGCGCGGACAAGGCGCGGCCTGGTCTCGCGTGGATCGATGACGTCGTCGATGTTGAAGGCGGCCGCGGCCGGAAAAGCCCCGGAAAATTTTCGGTATTCCTCTTCCAGTCGCCGTCGCAAGGCTTCGGGGTCCTCGGCCGCCGCCAGTTCCGCGCCGTGGGCCGCCTGGATGGCGCTGTCCACGGGCAGGGAGGCGAAGTCCACGGTGGGCCAGGCCAGGGTCAAGGCCTGGCCGCCCAGATAGCCGCACATGGCCGATCCACCGTAACCGAAGGCCTTGCGGATGACCACGGTGACCTTGGGCACGTCGGCCCAGGCCAAGGCGTAGGCCGAAGCCAGGCCGAATCTCATGGCCGCCTGGCGCTCGGACTGGGGACCGGTCATCACTCCCGGCACGTCCACCAGAAAGATCAAGGGCAGGTGATAGGCCGCACAGAGGTCAATGAAGTGCCGGTGCTTCATGGCCGCCTTGGCCGTGATGGCCCCGGCTTGAACCAGGGGCTGGTTGGCCACGAGGCCCACCGGGTGGCCGTTGAGCCGGGCCAGTCCGGTGATCATCATGGGCGCGAAGAGCGGCTTGATCTCGAAGAAGCTGCCTCGGTCCACTATTCCGGCGATGATCCGCTTCATGTCGTACGGGGTTCTGTCACTGTCCGGCAATATGGTCAGGAGTTCCTCGTCCCGGCGGTCGGGATCGTCGTCCGGCGCCGTGTACGGCGGGTATTCCCAGGCGTTGCCGGGGAAGTAGGACAGGTAGCGTTTCAGGGCCAGCAGGGCCTCGCGGTCGTTTTCCGCCGGGTTGTCCGCGCCGCCGGAGACGCGGCAGTGGACCTCGACTCCGCCCAGGTCTTCCTTGGTGACCTCATGACCCAGCGAGGCCAGGACCACGGGTGGACCGCCGGCGGCCAGCATGCCCGTGCCTCTGACCATGACCGTGAATTCGAGCATGCTGGCTTCCAGGGCCGACTGGCCGGCGCAGGGTCCCAGGATGGCCCCCACCAGGGGCGCCACGCCGGTCATCCGGGCCATTTTAATGAACGGCAGCACCAGGGGCAGACCTTCCGGCATATCGCCCAGCATCTGGGCCCGGGCGCCGGCGCCGTCATGGAGGTAGATGAGCGGCACCCGCTCGCGGGTGGCCACGTCCAACATCCGGAGGCGCTTGTACATGTTGATTACCCCCGTGGAGCCTCCATAAACGGTGAAATCGTCGGCGATCACGCCGACCATCCTGCCGTCCAAACGGCCGAAGCCGGTGACCACGCCGTCGGCCGGAGTGAGCTTGTCTTCGGGCCGGTGGCCGTAATGACTGGCCAGCAGGCCGTACTCCTCGAAACTGGCTGGATCGAACAGGAAATTGATGCGTTCCCGGACCGTCATCTTGCCCTGCGCGATCTGGCGCTGGACCTTTTCCGGCGCGCCCATCCGCTGAGCTTCCCGACGGCGCTCGTTCAGGAGTCTGAGGGCCTCATCCATTTTCATCGTTTAAAACTCCTTGGCCAGCCCGTGGGCCCATGCCGGCACGGACCCGGCCGCGTTCGGGACGGTTCAGGCGCCGGGGCTGTTTCAAGATTCAAGGAAGGCGGCCCGCCAACTCAGGCACGGCGATGGATTTTATCTCAAGACACAACCGCTGGACAACTAATTACTCCCTGGGTGGCGCAGATTCTCGACGTGGACCGAGTAGGGGCGGCGACGGAGACCGATCGCCGTCTGAGGCGCTTCAATCTTGACGGACTTGTAAAAAGTCCGTCATCAGGCCGAGGGCGAATAATCCCGCCAGAGGCGGGACTGGGGTGAGGGTGGAACCACTTGAATTTACTTCAAGTGACGGGAGAGGGGAAGCTCTCTCCCGCCGAGTGAAAAGTCGGAAAAGTCGTTTTACGACTTTTTACGAGGTTATCAATCTTGGAGACTCGGCCGGCGGCTTTTTTTCATTGACCCGCCGGACCGGACCGGGAGATATAATGGCCGGAACCGACAAGAACCGGAATCAATCAAGACCGGGAGGGAGACATGACCATTGACCGGAATTCAATCGAAAGTCTGTTCCGGAAGCAGGGTTTTGAAGATTTCAAATGGATCGAGCCGCGGGAAATAGTGGTGGCCCAGTGGGTGCGGATGAAATGTACGTATGGTTGCGGCGGATACGCCAAGCACAGCGCCTGTCCGCCCAATGTGCCCGGGGTGGAGGAATGTCGGACTTTCTTTTCGGAATACACCCACGCCGTGGTCTTCCATTTCGCCCAGGCCTTCGCCAATCCCGAGGATCGGAAGGAATGGTGTCAAGGTTTGAACATCGAACTGCTTAAGGTGGAAAGGGAGGTTTTCCTGGCCGGTCACCGCAAGGCCTTTCTCCTTTTTCCGGGTGGTTGCGCCTTTTGCGGGGAATGCGCCGGGACGAGGGTGGACTGCCGCAACTCGAAGCTGATCCGGCCTACGCCCGAGGCTCTGGCCATGGACGTTTACGCCACGGTCTGGAAATACGGTCTGCCGGTCCAGGTCTTGACGGATTACCACCAGACCATGAACCGCTACGCCTTCTTAATGATCGAATAGACCACCGGCCCGGTCAACCACTTGGATTTTACCGCCACCCCGGCGCCAAGACGTAACCAGCGGCGCCGGATTATGTTGCGTCGCTCTTTTCCTTTGATACAGCGGATGAACCCTGACCCGGCGGGTTCCACAGGTCAGCCGGCGCAACCGATCTCGGTCAGGGGAGCCTCATTCCAGGTCCATGAACTGGCTGGGGAGTTTAAGGCGCGGGCGATTGGCTTTCTTATAACCCAGGGCGTCGTCCGCGATCAGCAGGCGCATGATGTTGGCCGTGCCTTCTCCTATCTGGTAAAGTTTGGAATCACGGAAATACTTCTCCACGGGTAATTCCAGGGAATACCCCATGCCGCCGTGTATTTCCATGGCGTACCCCGCGCATTTGACCGCCGCTTCTCCGGCAAAATACTTGGCCAGGGCCGCCTCTCTGGTGAAGGGCAGCCCCTGATCGTTTTGCCAGGCGGCCCGGCGGACCAAGAGGCGGGCGGCCTCGACCAGGGTCACCATTTCCGCTATCAGGGCCTTGACCATTTGAAAATGGCCGATGGTTTGACCGAACTGGACCCTTTCGTTGGCGTAACGCACCGAGGCGTCAAGACTGGCCTGCGCCACTCCGACCGCGCCGCTGCCGACGCTGATGCGGCCCCGGTCCAAAGCCGTCATGGCCACCTTGAAGCCCTCACCCCATTCCCCCAGGAGATTTTCCTTGGGGGCGATGACGTCTTCCAGGAACACCTGGGCGATGGGAGAACTCTTGTCGCCCAATTTGTCTATCTCCGACGCCTGCCAACCCTTTTGCCGGGTTTCGACCACCAGGGCGCATATTCCCTTGTATTTCAGCCCGCGATCATGGGTGCCGTATACTATCGCGTAATCGGCGATGCTGCCGTTCGATATCCAGGTTTTAGAGCCGTTAATCAGGAAATGATCTCCTTTATCCTCGATCTTGGTCTCCATGGAAGCCAGGTCGGAACCGGCATTCGGTTCCGAGAAACAAGTGCAGCCCAGCTTCCGGCCGGATACAAGTTCGGCCACGAACTTCTCTATAGCCGGCTCGGTCCCCCACTCCATGATGGTATAAGGAACGGTCATGGCCTGAAGGTTGAAAGGGGCCCGCAGTCCGGAATCAACGGTGGCAATCTTTTCGCAGACCACCGAGTGGGCCAGGAAACCGGCTTGACTCCCGCCGTACCGAAAAGGAAAGGCGCAGCCAAACAGCCCCACCTCGCCCATCCGGGCGATCATCTCCCGAACAGGCCCTTTGTTTTTCATCCAAGGAATGACCTCTTGCCGGGCAAACCTTTCGGCCGTGTCAGCCATCAGACTCTGACTTTCGTTCAACCTGAAATCCATTTCGATCCTCCGCTCTCAGTGCAACAAGCGCCGGCCTTGCGACTCCAACCAATCCCGGAATTTCGGGTGAGCTATGGCCACAAGGGCCTGGGCCCTTTCTCTCAGCGTTTTGCCCCTCAGACAGGCGATTCCATATTCAGTCACCACGTAATCAATGTCGTGCCTCAGACTGGTGACCGCTGCTCCTTTTTCCAGGCCAGGAACTATTTTGGACCTGTCTTCCTTGTTGGAAGTGGACTGAATGACGATAATGGCCTTCCCTCCCTTGGAAAGGGCGGCCCCACAGATGAAGTCGGTTTGACCTCCCACGCCGCTGACTTGCAGGCCGTCGATGGTCTCGGCGTTGACCTGCCCCATCAAGTCCACCTCGAGGGCGCCGTTGATGGAATGCAGCCGGTTCAATTTCGCCAGAACCACTTGATTGTGAGTATAATCAGAAGGGTAGGTTTCAACGGTTTTATTTCCGTGAACGAATTGAAAAAGCTTATCGGTGCCGATAAGGGTGGTCCCGATGGTCCTTCCATTTTTCAGCCCCTTGCGGCTGTTGTCCGCGGCGCCTTTTTGCAATAAGTCAACGATTCCGTCCGTTATAAGTCCTGAATGGATGCCTAAATTTTTCTTATGGTGAAGAAACGACAGCACGCCTTCGCTCAGCCGGCCGATGCCGATCTGAATGGTTGCTCCATCGTCTATAAGCCCGGCCACGTTTTCGCCTATCTTGAGATCAATATCTTTCTGTTCTTCCGCCGGCCATTGAGGCAGCGGGCGATCGGTTTCGAGGTAATAATCAATCTCGCTGATCTTTATAAAACCTTTTCCGAAAACCCAGGGCATCCGGTCGTTGATCTCGGCGATTACCGTCTTGGCGCTTCTGGCCATGGCCATGGTGAAATCCGAAGATACGCCAAAGCTGCAAATTCCCCTGGTATTGGGTTTGGAAACGGAAATGAGGGCCACGTCAAGCGGCAGTATTCCATCCAGGAATAGGGAGGGTATTTGCGAATAACGGCAGGGTATATACTCGACGTATCCTTTCTTTATTCCTTCAACCGTGAATCTGTCTATCATGAAAGAGTTAAGCTTGAAGGTAACCCCAGGGTGGGGTTCAAGCAGGTGTTTGCTTGAAAACAGGATCATGCCGTATATATCCAAATGCCGGAAGCGTTCCCTGAATTCAATCAGGGCCTCGACCAGAGTCTGAGGCTCGGCGCAGCCATTGCCGATTCCCACTTTCGCCTTGGGGCCGATGATATCGGGTATTTCTTCGAACTTGATTCGTTTCATAAGGGTTCAAAGATGCTTATATTCGTGAAGATAATGGAGCTCGATAAACGCATGAATATTTCCGTCAAAGGATACAATGCTTCATTACCGAGAAGGCCGCAATGATTTTTTTTAAAACATCAATTTTGAATCGGCGCTTCAACCGGTTCACGGTCCCTGGTCGTATAAGACCACATAAAAACCAGGAGGGCCAAGCCTAGTCCAACCAAGTCAAACAGCCGGCTGGGATATATGGCGCAGCAAGCGGCTATGAAGAGCAGCAGTCGCTGCAAAAAAGATAATGGCGTAAACAAGTGGCCGATGATACCGGCGGCGAGGCACATGACGGCGATACTGGTCATGATAAAGGTGATAATTATTTGAACAATGGTTCCATTTAAGAGCAGTTCCGGATTGAAGACAAAGGCGAAAGGCACCAAGAAACCGGCTATGCCCAGCTTGAATCCTTCAAAACCGGTGGCCATTGGTTCAGAGCCGGCTATGTTCGCCGCGGCAAAGGCGGTAACGGCGTCCGGCGGGGTCAGGTCGGCCAGCACGGCATAGTAAAAAACAAAAAGATGGGCGGCCAGGGCGGGGACGCCGAAATTACTAAGAACCAGGGCGCTCACGGTTACGCAGATGATATAGGCGGCCGTGGTTGGTATTCCCGTGCCGACGATGCTGACCACGGCGAATACCAAGAGCAGGGCCACCAGCAGTATGCCCTGGGAAGCCGAGAAGAGAATCTGGTTGAAAGCCAAAGCCAGACCGGTTCTGGTCAGAACGGACAGGGCCATGCCGGCGCAGGCCAGGACCGCGGCGATCAGGGCGGCGCTCCTTAGGGTCGAGACCAGCATTTCCAATATCTTCCGCGCATTAAGCCAGGTACGTCGATCCAGAAAGGTCAGAAGAAGGGTGATCCAGATGCTGTGAAAGGCGGCCTTGGTGGGTGAATAGCCGTAGGCCAGGAAACCAATAATCGAGGCAAACGGCAGGAAAAAATAGCTCCGTTTTAGTATCAGGCGCGTAGACGGGCGTTCTTCAGGCGGTACGGCCTTGGCTCCTCTTTTCAAGGCAATGAAATGAACCATGAACATGATGCCCAGGTAGTAAAGAACCGCCGGAATCGCGGCCACTTTGATGATGGTGAAGTAAGGTATGCCCGTCACTTCGGACATGATGAAGGCGCCCGCGCCCATGATCGGCGGCATGATCTGGCCGCCCACTCCCGAGACGGCTTCTATGGCCGCGGCCTCCTTGGGCCGGTAGCCGAAACGTTTCATCAACGGAATGGTGAAGGAGCCGGTGGCGAAAACGTTGGCCACCGTGGATCCGGAGACCGTGCCGTACAGGGCCGAGGCTATGACCGCCACTTTGGCCGGGCCGCCCTTGGCCCAGCCGGCCAGCCAGGTGGAAAACTGGATGAGATATTCCCCGGTCCCCGAAGTGGTCATCACGCTGGCAAAGAGGATGTAAATAAACAGCAGTTCCGCTGAAATCCCGATGAGCCAACCGAAGACTCCGTCGTCGTTGGGCAGGTAAAGAATTTCCACGGCTCGATCCAGGGAAAAAGCACTGAAATAGAACACGCCGCTCAACAGGTGGCAGGTGAATAAATAGACCAGAATGATGCTGACGGTTAAGGCGTAATACTTGCTTAAGGACCGCCGCACGGCCTCGAGGGAAAGAAGGGCCAGCAGCCCGCCTAATACGACTTCCTCGAAGCGAACCTTATGCAGGCCGATAAAATGCTGATTGAGTCTGTCGGCCTGGACAATCGTGTATCCCGAGGCGATAACGCAGATCGCTACCCACAAGAGGTCGAACACGCTCGGCCTTTTTTGGGGGGACTTTTGGGTAGCGGGGAAAAGTATAAAAATTATAGGTAATAGCATCAGCACGTGCAGGCCGCGGAAGACTCGAGGTTCAGGTGAACCGAAGCCGGAGGTATAATAGTGAAAGAGGCCCGCGGCCACGGCGTCAACGATTATCAGTATGTTCCAGAAACCCGTCAGCGATCTCATGTCAATTGCTTCCCCAGGTTAAGTCTTGGCTGGGTGGGATGAAATTACCCGCGCCCGCCCGGGAGCGGGCGCGGGTTCGGCTTGGGTGGGCGACCTTCGAATTGGGCGCCCCGTTGAAAGCGGGTTCTATTTCAGAAGCCCTTTTTCTTTGTAGTACTTCTCCGCGCCGGGATGCAGCGGGATGGTCTTGTCGCTCGGGCCGTTTTGGGGCCTATAATCATCCAAGCTGGCGTGGACTTTTCTGACTTTTTCGAAGTTGTCATTAAAGGCCTTGGCCAGCCGGTAGGCTACGTCGGCCGACATGTCTTTGTGCACCATGATGACCGAACCCGAACAGCAGGTTTTAACGGGTTTATCGTTGTTGGACGCCTTGGGATAGACGCCCGCGGGAATTTCGCAGGGAACAACGCCGAATTGTCCCAGGTATTTGGTCGCTTTTTCCGAAAAGGGGATCAGCTTCAGCGAGCGGCCGACGGAGGCTTCTATTACGGCCGCGCCAGGAGCGGCCAGGAAGGTGAAGACGCCGTCCACGTTCTTGTCCTTGAACTGGTTGGCTTGAAAGGCGTAATTCCCCCGCGCAAAAACGAACCCCGCCTTCTGCAGGTCGTCCAGGCTGGTCTTGTAGGCCTCCAGGACCTTCTCGAAGAGCCAGACGTCGGAACTCCCCGGCTGGGTGATGGCCAGGCGAAGTTTCTTCTTTTCGCCCAGGATTTCGTCCATGGATTTCAAAGGCGATTCGGCATCCACGTAAAAATGAAGGTGGCTGAAGCTCATGCCCGCGGCGATGAGTCGCAGATTTTCATGTTTTTTGTCGAAAGGCTGCATTCCTTTCACCGCGGCCGCGTTCATGAAAGGCAGTCCCCAGGCCATCTCCACGGTCTTGGTTTCCACCGCGGAGGTATTCTGCACACCGCCTCCCGGCACGACCTTGATGGTGATGCCCGGATCCGCGGCCGAGATTATGGCGGCGATGCCGCCCGCCATCTGATACCAGCCGCCGCCGGCGCTGCCGGCCGACCAGACCAGATTGACCTCAGCCGTGATCCCCCAAGCCGGTAACAGAATCACGCCGATAAGAGTGGTTAAAATAAGCAGTCTCCTGATCATCTCTCCTCCTCCTTTCCCAGTTGCCTTGCTTGGATAAAATAAGGCGCTCATACCACGAGGCCTTGTTCCTAATCGCCTCCCCGGCCGCCAAGGCCAGGGGAAACTTCACATGTATCCTTTGAATTCCTCCTGAACCACGGCCGAATAAGCGTATTTGATCAGGGTTACCACATCGAAAACGGGCAGGTTGACCGCCTGTTGAACGGCCCGGGAAAAGGGCGGCATATTGGTGCATTCCAGAACGATGGCGCCGACCTCGGGATTGTCTCTCACCAACTCCTTAGACACTTCCACTATTTCCTTTCCGCATTGGTCAACATCCATAGTGGCCTTGCCTTCGAGAAAGACGGCCGTGAATTCATGGGATTCATCCATTCCTATCACAACCAGGGGTATGTTTTGAAGGCCTACGCCCCTAAAATGTTTCTCGGTCAGGGATTGAGCCCGCGCGGTTATGATTCCCACCTTCTGGGTTTTATTTATGATCCGATGGGCCAGATGGACCTGCAACAGACTCGAGGTGAACACGGGAATATTGACCGCCTCGATCAATTCCTGATGAAACATGGCCAGGAAACCGCAACTGGTGGCGATGGCCCTTACGCCTTCTCCCTCGAGTTCTTCGGCGGCGCGCACGAACGGTTCCAGTAAAGCGGGGTCCGCTTCCATGACCACTCTTTGAGGCGACGCGCCGGGTACGATTTTATAGCGCACCGGGAAGGGAAAGGTGGTGGCGTTGCCAACGTCGCCGGGGATTCTGGGAAAGGCCGTGTCCAGCATGATAATACCGATGGCCTGACCATACAAGGTCCTTCTTCTCTCTGGGGCAAAGGTCACGTTACAGGCCTCCCTGATCTTGTTTCACTTCCGTTTACCACTCGAGTCACGGTCCGGCTTTCTCCTATCAACTCGAGAAATGACGATCGGTCCGCGTCGTCAGTCCGGTTTCTTTCCCAAGGCTTTCAGCCAGGAAAGGACGGGAGGCACATCGGTGAGAGGCGGTTCTGTTTGGACATCCAGGAAAGAAGGCCCGCCGTTCTCGAAGGCCAAGTCCAAGGCTTGCTCGAGTTCCTCGGGAGTCTTGACCCTGTAAGCCTTTAAACCGAATCCTTCCGCGACCGAGGCTGGATCGCCGGGAGTGAAATCCACGGACAGGTGCTTTCCCCGGCAACGAATATTTTGCAGGGCCTTGATCCAGCCGAACGAGGCGTTATTGAAATGGATAAGTATGGCCGGCACGCGATAGCGGGCCAAGGTCTCCAGGTCCCCGGCGGACATGCCCAGGCTGCCGTCGCCGAAAAGGCCGATCAGCCGGGCCTCTGGTCGCGCGAAATAAGCTCCGACCAGGGCCGGTATGGCGTAGCCCAATCCTCCGTAGGACCTGGGAATATGGACTTCCGAGCCTGTCTTCTTCAACACCAGGAAGCGGGTGACGTAAGGAGTGGGGGTGCCCGCGTCGGCGATGACCACCGCCTCCGAGTCTATTCTCCGGTTGAGCGAGGCCACCACCCTGGCGCCCTTGAGGGGAACGGCGCCGGAAGACAAGAGTTTTTCGGAATCCTTCCAGAATTGATCTCGATCCCGCTGGAGTTCCTCGACCCAGGCCGAGGGCGGGCGGGCCGCGTTTCCATCCTGGAGATGATCGAGTAGGTCATCCAGAACTAAAGCGGCGTCACCAGCCACATTGAGCGTATTGCGATAAACATTGGCCAGCTTGCCGGGGTCCAGGTCAATCTGGATCATTTTTCTGTCCGGCCTGACCGAGGGAAAGGTCCAACGCAAGGTCGAGACCGACCCCATCTTGCAGCCGACGTAGAGCAAGGCATCGCCTTCTTCCACCGCCCTCAACGCCGGGGGATGATAACCGTTATCCCCGATGACTCCCAGGCTCAAGGGATGGTCGTCCGGGATTATCCCCCGGCCTGACATGGTGGTCACCACCGGGCAGCCCAGCCATTCCGCCACGGCCAGAATGCCGCGGCCGGCCTGGGATTGAACGGCTCCGCCGCCGGAAACAATCACCGGCCTCCGGGCCGCCAGCAGAAGTTCCGCCGCATGCTCTAAAGTTTTGTTGCTCGGTCGCAGGCGATAGGAAGGATAGACCGTGCATTCCGGTTCACCATAAATCATGTTTTCATCGCCGGTGTATTCTCCGGACATGACCTCTTCGGGCACGGCCAGTTGAACCGCCCCGGGCGTGCCGGAGGTGGCGATGCGGAAGGCGCGCCTCAACGTTTCCGGAACCTTGTTGACCTGCTTTAAGAGAAAGGAGCCTTTGGTCACGGGTTCGAATAGCCTCTTGCAGTCCAGTTCGGTGATGATATTCCGTCCTTCGCCGGCCAGGGACGTATCCGAGGTGATGAGGATATAGGCTCTGGTGGCGTCAAAGGCTTCCGCCACTCCCGGCAGGGAAAAGATCGCCCCGGCTCCGCTCGGACATTCACAGACGCCGGGCCGGTAGGAAAAGCGGGCATAGGCGTCGGCCATGACCGAAGCGGAGCGCTCATCCCTGGCCATGACGTGACGGATTTGGGGGTCGGCCTCGCACAAGGCTTCATAGAGAGGAAGGTTCGAATCGCCCGGGACTCCGAATATGACTTCCACTCCGTATTTCATCAACATCCGCACCAAAACTCGAGCGCCGTTCATTTCTTGTTCCTTTTTATGGCTCCTCTTGATCTCAAGGGTATCGACCACCGTGTCTTGCGTCTTCCGCCTTATTCTGGTTTCCCCTCGAGATCGGCCTCGGCCAGGGCTTCAAGCCTCATCATTTTGACGGGCAGTCGCGCGGAAAGGGGCTTCATCCTTTCAGACAGGTCAGGAGCGCCGGCGGCCAGCAGGTCATAAAGCACCGGACCGCATATTCTGCCCTGGCAGTTGCCCATGCCCATCCTGGTCGCGTTCTTTAAAGCGACCGGAGTGGAAAAGCCTTGAGACATCCATTTCCGGATTTCGCCCATGGTCACTTCTTCGCAACGGCAAACCACGGTCTCGTCGGGAAGCGTCTCATAAGTGTTCCGGGAAACCTGGCCCAGGGAATTCAAGAATTCACCGAATTTCAGCTCCCTGTTCCGATGTCGGCGATAGAGGGCCATCCGGCGTTGATACTCTTTTTCCTGTACCCGGCCCAACTCGCGCAAGATAGACAACGCCGCCATGCGGCCTTCCACTAGGGATTTCACCCCACCGGCCACACCGTTAGTTTCACCGGCGGCATAAATATTCTTGACCGAAGTTTCCAGCCGATCATCCACCTTGACCACCCAACCGCCTCGGCCGGCCTGGTATTCAATGGAACAGCCGGCTTGCTGCGGCAGTTCGACGTTGGGGATCAAGCCGTAGCCTATGGCCAGGGCGTCAGGGCGATAGGTCTTTTCGGAGCCAGGCACAATCCGGCCGCGATCGTCCACTCTGGCGGCCACTACGGCTTCCAATTCGCGCCGTCCCTTGGCCTCGATGATCCTGGTCTTCTGTTTCACCGGCACGCCGGCCATCAGAAGCCGGGCTAGATAAGAGGCGCCCTCCAGGAGCCTGGGCCACTGATGATACCACTGCCCCAGAAGCTTCATTTTACCCGGCAGCGAGGTCTGATCCAAAACCGCCAGAAGCCGTCCCCGGTTTATCAGGACTTCACCGGCCACGGCATATGGCAGAAAGCCGGCGCCGCCGATCAAGACCTGATGTCCCGGCAAGACCCCCGAGGTCTTCAGCAGGACCTGGACCGCTCCGGTCGAGAAGACGCCGGGCAGAGTCCAACCCGGGAAGGGTTGAAATCTCTCCCTGGCTCCAGTCGCCAGGATGATAAAATCAGACTTCAAGGAGTAGAGGCGGTCGTTTCCATTCTGGACATATAATTCTCGATCGGGTGAAATTCCGAGGACCGAAATCCGGTTCATGATCTTGAGGTTTCTTTTACGCAGGCGGGCCATGAGTTGGAAACCCGTCCTTTTTGCCCCAAGGCTGTTGACGGCCTGGCCCGTCCCCAGTCTTTCGGGAACCCGGCGCAGCAATTGTCCGCCCCAGTATGGATTCTCGTCTATCACCAGCACCTCGACCTGGTGCTCCAGAAGTTCATTGGCCGCCGCCAGCCCGGCACAGCCACTACCGACGATAATCACCTGGCGGCGTTCATGGGGCATTGACGGTGATCTCCATTTGATCCCGGACTTCGGTCATGCAGGCCCGCCGGCCGGGAACGCCGTCAATGGTCACTAAACAGTCGTAGCAGACCCCCATGCCGCAAAAAAATCCTCGACCCTCGGAACTCTTGGTTTTTCGTAGAATCCGATGCCCGGCCGCGAGCAACACGGCGTGGACCATTTCTCCGCGATAGGCCACGGTTTCCTGCCCGTTTATCCGGACGGTTATGGCCTCTCTTCCGTTGATCGAACCTAGACGCAGATCAGCCATTGTTTTTGCCCGAATCGGCCGGGGGCCGGTCAAATCTTTCGAGTCGGAAGTCACTCAAGGGTATTTCCGTCCGGCCGTTGGTGATGTACTGGGCGATCAATTCACCGGTGATGGGCGAAAGGGCGATGCCATCCCCTTCATGCCCGGCCGCCATGATAAAATTCTCGAGGCCCGCCACGGGACCGAGAATCGGATAGCCGTCGGGCGTATAGGGGCGGAGTCCGGCAAAGGCCCTGATCGCGTTCAGTTCTCTCAAGCAGGGCAGCACCCGGGAGGTATTCTTGGCTATCAAGTGCAATTTTTCCATGGTCGTCCTTTTATCGAAACCGACGAATTCGCGGGTCGAACCCAGGAGAAAATTGCCGTTGGCGGTCTGTTCTATGGTCAGGCCTTCCCCTGCGGTCTTGGCCAGGTCCGGGTTGAACTTGACCGCCACGTATTTAGCCGATAACAGGACGCGCGGAAAAGATACCGCGGCTGCTTCGGTCACGAGGAGCTGGCCCCGTCTGGGTGTGATGGGGACGTTAATATCCACCATTTTGGCTATTTCCGGAGCGTGAACCCCGGCGGCGTTCACCACGAAATCCGCCTCGAATCTTCCTTGGCTGGTATTGACCGCCTGAATACGATTCCCTTTCACCTCCAGTCCGGTCACTCCGGTACCCGGACGGATGTCCGCTCCCATTTTCCTGGCCGCCAGACCATAGCCCAGGGTCAAAGCCATGGGATTGACCTGTCCGTCCCAAGGAGAATAGGCCACCCCCAGGATGTTTTCGGCCAGCCGCGGTTCCAGCTCTCGAAGCTCCCGGCCCGCCAACAGAGAAACATCGAGGCCGATCTTTCTTTGCTCCTCGGTATAGCTTTGCATGGCTCGATATTCCGCTTCGGTCTCGATGATGACCAGGCCGCCCGCCTGCCTGTATTCGATGTCCACGGGCAGTTCTTCCTTGAGCCGGGGAAAGCGCTTGCTGCTTTCCAGGGCCAACTGTAGATGCAGGCCGGGTTTCTTGGTTTGCAGGAAGATCGTGCCATCACAGGCGCCCGAACTGCCGGAGGCCAGATGCTCCTTCTCCAGCAGGATGACCTTGGCCCCATTTCGGGTGAGATAAAAGGCTATGGCCGTGCCGATCACTCCACCACCGATTATGATTACGTCCGTCAGCCCGTTCTTCCCGCTCATCCGTTCATAACCTTGATAACCTCGTAAAAAGTCGAAAACCGACTTTTTACTCGGCGGGAGAGGGCTGTCCCTCTCCCGCCACTTGAAGTAAATTCAAGTGGTTCCACCCTCACCCCAGGCCGGGGCTTATTCGCCCTCGGCCTGATGACGGACTTTTTACAAGTCCGTCAACCTTGACTGAATAATGCCCAACCGTTGTTCGTTCATGTCCCCGGCGGACTCCAAAAAGGTCATCAGCTCGGGATATCCTTCATCGCCCTTTTCATCCTCCCGTCATCACGGCCAGAAAGGTGACCACATCGCCTTCCTTAAGCCGCGTCTCGTTTTCGAGGGGGCGGCCGTTGACGACGATCACCCGTTCCACCCCGGCAGGAATACCAAGACGATCGACCAGTTCCCCCAGCGTCGTCCCGTCATCGAGTTCCATCCAGAAATCATCGCTCCCGGCCGGAGCATAACGTTTCAGGTGTGCGGTCAGGCGCACGTTGACCCGCACGCGCCTTCTCCTCTCCCATCAATCCAGTTCCAGGGTTTTCAGCGCCTCTCGAGCAGGTATCCTCTCCGGGGTCCGGCCTCGAGAAGGATGAGATGGACCTTTTCCTCGAGAACGCCGGTCCGACAGGTCGAGATTTCCGATTTCCGGGCGTTTCTTGAGGCTATGGCCTTCCGGTCCAACCCTGGCGGTTGATAATGGATTTTGCTGCCACCTGGTTGGCGACTACTAACCATGGTTTCGGGCCTGTGTCAAGTATTTTTCATAACCGTCGGTTAATCCTTCAGTTTCCATACTACTCCTTCTTCCCTCCCCTCAGTCCAATTCCAGGGCTTTCAGCGTCTCTCGAGCGGGTATCCCCTCCGGGGTCCAGCCTCGAGAGGGATAATACTCTTCCAGCATTTCCTCCAGATGGCAGACATAACCTTTAGCTGGTCCATCCGGCAGCGGCTCCCGGGTCATCCGGGGCGGCAATACGTCTTCTTTTCTGGAGAAGCCGGCCCGAACCAGAAACATTCTTTCCGCGTTGAAAATCCGCTCGCCGATTCTGTTCAACTCGTCCACGGTGAAGTCGGCTCCCGTGGCGGCGTTCAAATACTCTTTGATCCCTTCCGGCTTCATTTCCAGGTTCGGCTCGACCAAAAAGCGGGCCGCGAAGAAAATGCACAGACCGGCCGAGTCAATGACGCAGGACAGGTCCTGGGCCTTTTTCACCAAAGCGGCCTTGCCTCGCCATTCCAGGGGATCGATCTTGGTGTGTGTGCCGAAAATTTCGAAATAAGCGGGGTCCCCCCTCATGTGGGATCCGCCGATGGGTGAAGTGGCGTAGGCCAGGCCCATGCCTTGCTCTCCTCGCGGGTCATACCCGGCGAACTCCTGCTTCTTGGCCACCATGGCCAGTTCAGGGTGACCGTAGCGCTCGGCCAGACGATAGCTCCCGCCGGCCAGAACGTCGCCAAAATCTTTTCGATAACCGGTCATTTCGACCAAGGCCACCTGGGCCTGTCCGTCACCCCATTTCAACGGCCGGCCGACCTCTTTTTCCGAAAGATAGCCCCGGTCGACCAGTTCCATGGCGCAAGCGATGGTCTGACCCATGGTGATAGTGTCGATACCCAACTCGTTGCACAGGTAATTGCTTTTGGTTATCGCGGCCAGGTTGTCCACCATGCAGCCGCCCCCCAAGGCATAGATGGTCTCGTATTCGGGGCCTTCCCCTTCTCCTTGAAAACCGGGGACGTCGACCTTGGTCTGACGGCCGCAGCCGATGGGACAAGCAAAACAGGCTTTGCGGCCGACGAGGTAGTTTTTCTTCAGTACCTCGCCGTTAATGCTTTCCCAGCGGTCGAACGTTCCTTGTTGGAAGTTCTTGGTGGGAAATATGCCGAAGCTGTTCATTACCGCCACGCCGTAAGCCGTGCCATACTCCCTCAAAGCCGGAGGATTCTGCTTCGCGGCGGCCTTGAATTGCCGGAGAAGAGACGTATGGAAAGCCATGAATCGTTTATCGTCGTGCAGGCGGATTTCTTCGGTTCCCCGAACGGCCAGCGCCTTCAGGTTTTTAGAGCCCATCACCGCGCCCACGCCGGATCTTCCCGCGGCCCGGTGCTTTTCGTTCATGACCGAAGCGAATAGAACAAGCCTTTCACCACCAGGGCCGATGCAGGCTATCTTGGCGTTCGGATCGGTCTCCGAGAGCAACCGATCGTTAGTCTTCGGCACGGTCTTGCCCCAAAGATGGGTGGCCGGACGCAACTCCGACCGGCCGTCGTTTATCCAGAGATAGACCGGTTCCGGCGACCGGCCGGTGAAGATCACGGCGTCAAAGCCGGCCCTCTTCAATTCGGTAGGCAAGGAGCCTCCTGAATTGGAAGCCGTGAGCGCGCCGGTCAAAGGCGACTTGGTCGTAATCATGTAGCGGGAGCCAGCGGCCGCGTTGGTGCCGGTCAGGGGACCGGTGGCCATGACCAAAATGTTCTCCGGCGAAAGAGGATCGCCGCGAGGGTTCATTTCCCGGCCGAGATAATAAATGCCCAGTCCCCGGCCGCCCAGGTATTTCGTGACCATCTCGTCGGTTAGCTCCTCGGTGGTGATCCGTCCTCTTGATAAATCCACCCGGAGAACTTTACCCTTCCAGCCAAACACATCGCACCTCCTGCTAAGTCGTCGGAAGGACGATTATCCGAGTCCGGTGAAGGAAAAACCGATCCCGGCCGATTCGCGGGCCATCAGTTGATGGCGCCTTTGGGACAGACTTGAGCGCAAAGCCCGCAGCCGGTGCACCCTGAACTCTCGATCACGACTCCGTCTTTTTCGCGAATCATCGCGGGGCAGGCGAGACCCTTCACGCATTCCCAGCAGCCCACGCACTTCTCAAGGTCAACCCGGCGGGCAGTGGTCTTATTATCGGACCTTGAAGCTTTTCTCGCGGCCAGCAAGGCGCATTCCCTTCGGGCAATAACCACACTGAGACCTTGGCGTCGAAAAGCTTTTTCCAGGACTTTCCTGGTGGCCTTGACTTCATAAGGATCGGTGACTTCGATAAAGTCAACTCCGCATCCCCTGATGAGGTTTTCCAACACGACCTTCTTGGTCTTTCTGCCCGTAACGGTGATGCCAGTGCCGGCATGTGGTTGTCCGCCGGTCATGCCCGTGGTTCCATTATCACAGATGACGACCAGGACATTGCTTTGGTTATAAACGCAATTGATCAGACCCGGGATTCCGGCGTGCAGAAAGGTGGAATCTCCAATCACCGCCACGGCCTTTTCGCCTGTTCCCTTGGAATGACCGGCCGCCACGCTGATGGAGGACCCCATGCTGAATTTGGCGTCTCCCAATTCATGGGGCGGATAACACATGAGGGTATAGCAGCCTATGTCGCCGGCGACGAATGGTTTCACTTTCGCCTTACGGATGGTCTTTTTCAGGGCATACATCGTGCCGCTGTGAGGGCAGCCGGCGCAAAAGACCATGGTCCGGGGAGGAAGGATTTCCCGGGTGCGCTTTAGGATTTCTTTTCTGGAACCGGGCCGGGGCTCGATCCGGCCCAAGAACCGGGCGATGCTTCCGGTGACCACATCCACATTCAATTCCCCCGCTTCCGGAACATCTCCCGACATCTTGCCCAGGACTTTGATATTCGAGGACAGGTCGGGCAACAGAGCCCTGACCTGAAGCTCGACAAAGGGCCCCCCTTCTTCCACGACCAGCACCGCTTTCTTTCCCGACAGCGCGGAACCGATCAGCGATCTGGGAACTGGGTGCACGCAGCCTATCTTCAGCAGGGATGCTCCCACGTCCCGCCAAAGGCGCAGGGCATCCTTCACATAGGTATAAGCAACTCCCGCGGCGATGATGCAAAGCTCTTCGTCGCCTTTTTCCTGAAGTTCGTTGAACGGCGATTCCTCGGCCGCTTGTTCAAGAATAGTCTGCTGCTTCAATTGCCAGACATGACCTTTCAGGGCTCTGGCCCCGGTGATGAAGAACCTTTCCGGGTTACGTCCGCCGCTGGCCTCGCTTTTCTCTTCCGGAAGGCGGCCCAGGCTGACCCCGGTCCGGCTGTGGGCCACCCGGGTGACGCTCCGCAGGATCACGGGCAGTTCCGTTCTTTCGCTCAAATAAAAGGCTTGCTTCATCATCTCTTTGGCGGTTTGAGCGTCCGACGGTTCCAAGGTCAAGACCTTGAGAAACAACCCGTAGAACCGGTTGTCCTGTTCGTTGGCCGAACTATGGCAATTAGGATCATCGGCGGTCAAAATGACCAAACCGCCGACGATGCCGCTGAGCACGGCCACGGACAGAGGGTCCACCACCCAGTTCAAGCCGGCGTGCTTCATGGTGATCAGGGCCCTCAGTCCGGCCAGCGAGGCGCCGAGCGCGTTTTCAAAGGCCACCATCTCGTTGGTGGACCACTCCACGTACAGACCGTGTTTGTCAGCGTCTTGGGCCAGAGTTTCCAGTATTTCCGAAGAGGGCGTGCCTGGGTATCCGGCCACGAACCTGACGCCGGCCTCGAGGGCTCCCCTGGCCATGGCTTCATTGCCGAGAAGAAAGTCCGCTTGATCCCCGGTATCGTGGTTGAAGGATGACGGTCTTGGCTTGCCCGGGCTGGAAGGTGAAACCGGGTTTCCGATTGAAAGACCGGCGGCCTCGAGGACGGCGGCTCCAGAAACACCATGCTCGCCTGCGGCCCGGGATTGGCCTATTCGAAAACCTGATCGAAAAGCCTTTATATTCTTTTCGACGTTTTTACCTGACGTGTCCCTTATCGCTTCTTCAATCGTTTCCGTTCGGAAGGGTCCGACGCCCAAACCGGCGAATACTCCGGCCATGACCATGTTTAAAGCTTTTTCACTTCCCGCGGCTTTGACGGCCAGGGTGGCGCCATTCACTTCGACTATCTTCGGGGTGATTTGTTTTAATAGAACTAGAATATCTTTGATCGAGGGGTAAGTCCATTCGCCGGTTTTGACTTTGGCCGGCAGTACGGGTTCGGTGTTGACGATGATTAAGCCATTATCGTCCAGATAGACGCCGGCCGTCCGCAAGGTTTCGCCCGGTTCCAAACCGATAAGGACCTGACACTTTCTCTCTGGAATCAGGCTGGACGCTATGTCCGTCCCGATCCTGATATGACTCAACACCGATCCGCCTCTTTGAGCGGCGCCGAACGTGTCCGCGGCGGCGACGAAATATCCTTCTCTTATGGCGCTCAGGCCTATTATCTTTTCCAGGAGAATGTTACCCTGGCCGCCGACGCCGCATATGCCGATATTCAGTTCATTCAGATGGTCATCCATAAATTTCAGCCTCATATCAATCTTTCTTGGGTCATTGACGGGAGGTTTCCGGCGGTGTTTTTCCGTCCGAGCTTACGGCGAGGGCACTCGATCCCACAAGCTCATCAGAGTGTCTCTTCTGAATAAACATGATATTCTGCATCCTGATCATATGTAAAATATGCTTCTTGCCATTCTGAATATGGTAGCTGATCAAAGCTTTTACGGCTTCCACATCGGACTGCTCCAATGATTTCAAAATCGCTCGATGCTCTTTATAGGCTTCCTTTACTCTTTCTTTAAGCAGGTATTCGGGTTTGTATCTCAGGTAAATCTGCTCGAAGACATCCTTGAGGATGTCATAGACGGCCCTGTTCCCCGAATGTTCAATGATTTTCAAGTGAAACTGGGCGTCACTGAGCATCAGGCGGCGGCCTTCCGGAAAGGATTTGGCGGCGCCGTCATACTCCTTGAACGCGGCCCGGATAGACCTCAAGGCCTCGACGCCTAGATTATTGAGAACAAGGGGCACGATATAAGTTTCCAGCCCTTCTCTGACCTGGTACAATTCCTCGATGATCTGTTCGGTCAGTTCTCCGACAAAATAGCCCTTGTTGGCCTTATAAATTACGAGATTGGATCGCTCCAGGCGTTTCAAGGCCTGGACAATGGGAGTAACGCTGACCTGTAATCTTTCAGCCAGATCCTGGTAGATGATCTTTTGTCCCGGGGCCAGAAGGTTATAATGGATCATATTCTTTATTTCCAAATAGACCCGTTCCACGGCTTCGCCTTTCCTTTTCATAAGCCGGTCCGCTTCCTCTCTCCAGGATCTGGCCGAACAAGAACAACGAAAGAATTCGACCGGCGAGGCGACTTGATTCTTGAATCCATGCTCGAAGTCCTCGCCCGACGCGGGCAGGCCGCGCCGGGCCTGAATCTTGTAACGTTTATTTTATGATTAAATAAAAAATTAACTTTTGTCAAGCCACATCATCATGGGGTGGGTTGGCCCAGGTCCAACCCACCGCCTGGCGGCTCTGTTGCCCTGCGACCGCCTGGGCCCGGGTTCGGTCCGGCCGGACCTGAGACCTGGCGGTGGCCGCCCGGGCTGGAGGACCGTGCCCGAGGCCGGCCGCAAAAGGGCGGCGGAGAAAGCGGCCTCGGATCGGCAATGACCAATTAACTTGACCGCTGCGGGCAACACATCAATTGACCGAGGTTGAGTAAGAGCCCTTGGCGACGGACTTGCGAGCGGCACCCCTTGACAAAAAGGGCGTTTTTCTGGTACTCTAGCTATAAACAATTTGAAACTTTGTCTTTGCTACCGTCCCTATGAGGCTGGGTACAGGTCTAGTACTATTTCCCCAATCGGAAGGAGGATGACCATGCGCAATTTGTCGAAAGCAGTTATGATTGCGGCGATTTTCGTGATTCTTAGCGCGGTGTACCCAGGCTTGGTCACGGCCGAGGAAACGGTTCTGGTCGGTTTGAATGTACCTCTTAGCGGCGCTTATTCCCCACAAGGCGAAGACCAACTGAAGGCTTATAAGCTGGCCATTAACATGTTGAACGAAAAAGGCGGCCTTCTGGGGAAAAAAGTTGTCTTCTCCGTCAAGGATTCCGAAACGAATGCCGACAAAGCCAGGGAAAACGCCAAAGCTTTGATCGGGGAGGGAGCCATCATGTTGACGGGTGGCTCAAGTTCGGCCGAGGCCATCGCCCAGGCCGAGGAATGCCAAAAGGCCAAGGTGGTTTTCATGGCCGCTCTTACCCATTCCAACGATACCACGGGCAAGGACGCGCACCGACACACCTTTCGTTGGTATACCAACGGTCATCAGTCGGCCAAGGCCCTGGTGAAAGTCCTGCCGCAAAAATTCGGTAAGGCCGCGAAATACGCCTACATATACGCGGATTACACCTGGGGTCAGACCATTCAAAAATCGATGCAGGAAATCCTGGAAAAAGCCGGCGCCAGCACAGTATTCAATAAACCGACCAAGCTTGGCGAGAAAAGCTATGTATCGGTTTTGCTGGAGGCCAAAAAAACCGAACCGAACGTACTGGTCCTGGTCCATTTCGGGAATGACGCGGTCAATGCGTTGAAACAAGCCACCCAATTGAAACTCCGGGAAAAAATGGACATCGTCATTCCTTTGATGGAAAACCACATGGCCCATCCGCTCGGGCCGGAGATCATGCAAGGGATCGTGGCCACCATGCCTTGGTATCATTCCCTTTCAGAAAAATACGAAGGCTCCAAGGCGTTCGTGGCGGCTTTCGAAAAGGAATACGCGAAAAAACCCTGCAACAGCGCGGCGACGGCTTGGGTGAACATCCAGCAGTACGCGGACGCCGTAACCAGAGCGGGTTCAACGGACCATGTCAAGGTCATCAAGGCTCTGGAAGGACATAAGTTCAAGCTTCTTTTCAACGTGGAGGAATACTGGCGTGATTGGGATCACCAGGCCGTTCGTCCGAACCTGGTGGTCGTGGGCAAAACCCCGGCGGAAAGCAAGGGCGAGTGGGATTTGTTCAATATTATAGCCGAGGTCCCCGGCGAGGAACTGGTCCGGACCAAGGAAGAGAATCCCGTGAACCTCGAACCTTTGGAATAAGCACGAGGTGGACATGGTTCGAGTTGGAAGGACATTGGCGGCCGCGGTCGTGGTTTTTCTCCTGATAGTCGAGCCTGCTTTGGCGGCGGGAGTGGAAAAGAAGCCCGTATTTCGAGTTGGCTATCTACCGCTCCTACCCCAACTGCCTTTGGTAGTGAGTTATGAAAACGACCGGTATGCCCTCAAGAAATTCCAACTCGAACTCGTTAAATGGAACTCATTCACCTCCGCGGAGGCCGCGTTTCGAGTCGGGGCCCTCGACGCGGCGGCGCTGCCCCTGCCCATTATTTTAACCATGGCCGAAAGCGGCCTCCAGTTCAAGGCACTGGGAGCATGCCATCTGGGAGGCTCGCGCCTTGTCGCCCGGCAAAAGACCGAATTGAAAACACTTCGGGGAAAACTGATCGGCGTGCCTGGTCTCGATTCCAACGAGAATTTTGTCCTGGCCCAGGAATTGGAACGCGAAGGCTTGCGGATGGGAATAGATTTTAAAACCATCAGCGTCTCTTTCGATACCGCGATAAACGATTTGAAGGCCGATAAAGTAGATGCCTTTTTTCTTCCCGAGCCTTATGGAAGTTTGGCCGAAACATCGGGCCTGGGCGTTCCGGTCGAGGGGCAAAGGGGTAGATTGACGGGAACCTTGGGAACGGCTTTAATCGTTCGCGGTGAAGTATTTGAAAAACGAAAAGATGACGTGAAGGAATGGCTTGAAAGCGTGGTCAGGGCCGGTCGCTCCATCGAAAAAGATTTAACGGCCACCTCCGGACGACAAACGGCCATAATCCAACAAAACTATTTTGGATTCCTCCAAAAAAACATCTCGGTCATCCTTTCGGAACGCAGGGGAGAACTTAAATTCGGTTATTTTAAAATCAGCGCCGAAGAGTTCAAAAAGGCTGAAAACAAAGCCACGAAGATGAAGTTGTTGTCAAAATCCGTCAACTACAAGGATATCTTCCCCGCCGAATCCCTGCTGAAGGCAACCCAATGACGACTCGATAAGAAGAAATGAAGGTCCAACGATGAAAAGCATCAACTTGAAAATCAAGCATAAGATCATCGTGCTGATCTTTTTCCTAGTCCTCATGGTCAGCGCCGCCCTTCTCCTGGCCACCGTCCGTCAATCTACGTCTGGAAAAAACGCGGTTCTAGTGGGAGTCACTGAAAAGCTGGAATCGCTTAAACAGAACAGTATGAATCAGTTTAAAGGGCTTTCCCTCTTGACCGCGGAAGGAATAAACCAGGCCAGTGCCCTGACGACCATTGAAAAGATCATTTCCACTTCGCGAGAAAACGAAAGAACGCTATCCGAAACCACCCAAAAGGAAGTCAAAACCGTCAATGACGACGTTGTCAGAATATCGAACACCCAGGCCAAGGCCGTTTCCGGCGGCCTCGATGAGATGCTGTCCGGATCAACGAACGCCGTAAGCGAAACAATCACCTCGGATAACGAGTCCGCCAAATTATTGTCCAACGTGGCCGTCTTCAGCGTGATGACCATAAAAACGGCGAACTTGGACAACTTGAGACGTTTTGGTCTTTTAATCGAGTCACATAAAAATAAGCTTAAGGAATTACAAGATCGCCGGGTCGCTAATTTGGACACTTTCTTTGCCGATCTTCTTCAACACGTGGAAGACCGTTCGTTGAAACAAGAGCACTTGATTGATTTCGTCAATAAGGCCATCGAAGACCTGAAAGAAAAAGATGACAAAGGCCAAAGCGAGGTCAGCGCTCAACTGACTGATGAATTCGGTCTCCAGGTTAAAGTCATTACTGAAGAACTGAGACTGATGGCGGATAAAGTCTCCTTCGCCATAAACAACGAAATGGCCAACGCCGGCGTTGTTCAGTCGGAAAAGGTGGATGCCATAATCGGCCAGTTGTTGGTCAAGCAGGAAGGTGTTAACAGCGGTATAGAAAAATCAAACAAGGAATTGAATAAGGCCCTTGACAAATTACGCACTGATCTGCCACTACAGCTTAGAAAGATTTCCGAAAAAAGCGCCGTTGATTTCAAAACGCAGAGTGACGGCGCTAAAAAGACCGTTGAAGACACCATCAGCAAGGTTTCCGAAAAAGTCGAAAAAACAACGGGGGAAAGCATCAAGGAATTCGAGTCCGGAATCACTCAGACCAAGGAGATCATCAGAGAAAGACTGGAGAGTTCATTAAGTCACACCTTCATATATGGGTTAGTTATCGCCCTGATCTGCGTAGTGGTCGGGATGCTCTTAGGCGCGTTCTTGACCTCCAGGATTCTCAGTCCGATCGCGGACACGGTGAACATTCTGAGGGATATAGCCGAGGGTGAAGGCGATCTCACTCGGCGGCTTCACGCCGAAAGCCGGGACGAAATAGGGGAGTTGGCCAACTGGTTTAATATCTTCGTTGAAAAACTGCATCATATCATCATCAAGGTCGCCGAGTCGGTCCAGAGCTTGAGCAAGGCCGCGCTGGAGATGACCGCGGTCGCCGACCAGATGGCTTCGAGCCTGGAAAAAATGTCCGCCGAAACCCACCAGATGAATGAAGGCGCGGGGCATGTTCAATCCAACATGGAGAGCGTAGCCGCGACCATCGAGGAGTTAAGCGCCAGTGTCAGCACGATGGCTGGGGCCGTGGAGCAGATGACCGCTTCCGTGGGCGAGGTGGCTCAAAACGCCGGCCAATCCGCGAACACGGCCACTCATGCCGCCGAGGTCGCCGAAAACACCGGCCTGATCGTGCAGCGGCTCAAGGAGAGCGCCCAAGAAATCGGCCGAGTCGTGGAAGTCATTGTAGATATTTCAGATCAAATCAAGCTTCTCGCCCTGAACGCCACGATCGAGGCGGCTCGCGCCGGCGAAGCCGGAAAGGGATTCGCGGTCGTGGCCAGCGAAGTAAAAACGCTCGCCGGCCAGACCGGCCAATCCACTGGAGACATCCGTACGAGAATCGGCGAAATCCAGAACAATACCAATTCGGCTGTCGAAGCCATCAATCAGATCGTTCAAGTGGTTCGGCAAGTCAATGAGATGGCCCATGCCATCGCCGCCGCCGTCGAGCAACAAAACGCCACCACCAATGAAATCGCCCAGAACATCGCTCAGGCGGCCGCGGCCGCGGGAGACGTATCCAAAAGGACGGTCACCACCGCGTCCATTTTTGGAAATATGACCAAGACCATGGGGATGATTTCGAATGACGCCCAGGAGACGACTCAAGGCGCCAACCGGGTAAAAAACTCGGCCAAGGAACTTTCGAACCAGGCAGGCATTCTTCAGGGTTTAGTCAACCAATTCAAAATATAGGGTCATCCGGCACCACTGTCCATAAACGGAGAAACCGGGCCAATAACGGCTGTTTACCCTTTTCCTGGGGCCGGGCTAGGGTCAGGGGCACGGCCGCTCACACCGACCGGGTCCGGCGTCAAATCCATACCGGCACCCGAGGCCCGAGCCTCTTCATATCTTCAGCCGAATATCCATCAATGAGAACTCCGTTGTCACGGAGTCCGGGCCATGGCCGACCTAAAGCCGGCGCTTGATCCAAACCTTACCCGACGCTGCTTCCTCAAGCTGGCCGGAAGCGGCTTGGCCGGCTTTTCCTTGGGCCGGCTGTTCGGCCCTTCGGGCCGGGCCGAGGCTCAAATCCCTCGGAAAGGCCTGATCATCGCCAGGCCGTCCTACTTTTACACCCCCTTGGAAAAAGGCGCGGTGCGGTGCGAACTCTGTCCCCGACATTGTCGCCTGCCGGAAGGGGAGAGAGGTTTCTGCCGGGTCCGGGAAAACCGGGGGGGCAGGCTGATGAGCCTGGTTTATGGCAACCCCTGCGCCTTTCACCTGGACCCCATCGAAAAGAATCCTTTCTTCCACGTTCTGCCGGGAACCAGTTCGCTTTCTCTGGCCACGGCCGGCTGCAATTTTCAATGCAAGTTCTGCCAGAGCTGGGAAATATCCCAGGCCTCGCCCGAGGATGTGTTCGGCTTTGATCTGCCGCCGGATAAAGCCGTGGACCGGGCCGCCAGTATGGGCGCCCGCTCGATGGCCTACACCTTCGTCGAACCGGTGATCTTCTACGAGTACATGGCCGACGTCGGCGCCGAGGCGAAAAAAGCAGGTCTGCTGAGCCTCATCCATTCCAACGGCTTCATCAACCCGGCGCCGCTTCTTCAACTGGTTCCGGTCCTGGACGGAGCCAACATCGATCTCAAGGGATTTTCCCAGGAGTACTACCAGGAATTGTGCGGCGGTGAATTGAAGCCGGTCCTGGATACCTTGATAATCCTGAAGAAAGAGAATCTGCATCTGGAGATCACCAACCTGGTCGTGCCGGGGAAGAACGACGATCCGGCCCTCATCGGCGAGATGTGCCGTTGGATAAAAAGAGAGTTGAGTCCCGACACGCCTCTTCATTTCGCCCGTTTCTACCCTCTGTATAAATTGAAAGGCCTGCCGCCGACCCCGGTCGCGACCCTGGAAAAAGCTCGGGCCGAGGCCGTGTCCGCCGGCCTGAAATACGTCTACCTGGGCGGCGTGCCCGGGCATGAGGCCGCGAACACTTACTGCCCCGGCTGCCGGAAGATGATCGTCCGCCGGCTGGGGTTCATGATCGCGGAAAACCATTTGGCCGAAGGCCGATGTCGCTTCTGCGGACATCGGATTCCCGGACTTTGGGGTTGAAGGGACCGGCCGGTCGAATCTACTTGGAGATTAGTTGGCGGAAAAAGTCTCTAACAGCCAAGGATTTGGGGTCCAGGTTGGTCAAGCCTTGTTCCTTGGCCCAGTTCATGGCTTCCAGAAATTCTTCGATAGTAATGCCCCGGGCGATTTCCGGGTGTTCGTATGCTTTATACTCGACCCGGTACTGTGGCATAATATTCACGTAGGTTGACTTGGGCAGGTTTTCGGCCACCCAGTTCACGAACTTTTCCGTCCCGGCCACCCGGTTGGGCATGACCAGATGCCGGATGATCAGGCCGCGCCAGGCGATTTCCTTATCGTTGATGGACAATTCGCCCACCTGCCGGTGCATCTCGATTATGGCTTTCTGGGTCGCTTCGGGATAGTCCGAGGCGCCGGCCGAATACTTGGCCGCCTGGTGGCCGTCCATGTATTTCAAGTCCGGCATGTAGATGTCCACGACGCCGTCCAGGATTTTAAGTATCTCGAGCCGTTCATACCCGCTGGTGTTATAGACCAGGGGAATACGCAGCCCTTTATGGAAAGCCATCCGGGTGGCTTTGAGTATATTGGGCATGACGTGGGTGGGGGTCACCAGGTTTATATTGTGGCAGCCGATCTGTTGGAGGCGCAGCATCACCTCGGCCAGGTCCTCATCCTCGATCTCCTCGCCGCGGCCTTCCAGGGAGATGGGCCAGTTCTGGCAGAACAGGCAGCGCAGGTTGCAGTTGGAGAAAAAAATCGTGCCGGACCCACGCTGGCCGACCAGGGAAATCTCTTCGCCGAAATGCGGATGGGCGCTGAAAACCACCGGCTTGACCGGCGCCCGGCAGAAGCCTTTCTCGCCTCCGGCTCGGTTGGCTCCACACCGCCGCGGGCAGAGTTCGCAACTTTCGAAAATGGCGTAGGCTTGTTCGACCCGCTGGGCCAATCGGCCGGCCTCCTCCAAAAGACCATAGGCCGGAAACCAGTCCGGGCCGGTCTTTTCGGCCAGGGTAGTCCGGGGGTACAGGCAGAGCGAGCCGCCCAGGAGGAGCACGCCTTTAATAAATTCACGGCGCGTCAGCATGTCTCGGCCCCAGTTGGCTTGAAGGTTGATAGTACGTATATTTAAATTTTGAAGCACTCGAACCATGAAATCAATAGTCTTCTCCTTTTTTCTGGCCGGCCTGGCCGCTCTGGCGGGCCAACTGGTCTTTATCCGGGAACTCCTGGTCGTCTTTTACGGCAATGAATTGTCCGCGGCCGTGGTTCTGGCCGTCTGGCTCGTTTTCACCTCGGGGGGCAGCCTGTTTCTGGGCCGGCTGACCGGCGGCCTCGAGAACAAGAGGCGGGCTCTGTCTTTGACCCTGGCCGCCCTGGCCGTGATCCTGCCCCTGACCGTTGTTTTTATTCGGCTGGTCAAGGTCGTCTGGAAGATACCGGTCGGCGAAGCGGCCGCGCCGTCGATTATGATCTTGATTTCTCTTTCCACCCTGGCCTTGCCGGGACTTCTCACCGGTTTTCTGTTCGCCCTGGGTTGCAGCCTGCGAGTGGAAGCCGGGAGCGGAGCGACCGGTTCCATAAGCCTGGTCTACCTCTGGGAAGCTCTTGGTTCAGCCTTGGGCGGTCTGGTTCTGGCCGCGCTGTTGACCCTTCATCTCAACCACCTCCAGGTCTTGATGCTCGTTTCCGGTCTGCTTCTGTCCGTCTCCTTTTTTCTTCTCGTCGACGCCGCCGCGGTCCCGGGGAAAAAACTGCTTTACTTGGTCGGCGGCCTGGTCATGACGGTTCTGGCGGTCGGTCTGGTCATTCAATCCGATCGATGGGAAAGAAAAAGTCGGGCTTGGTCCTGGCCGGGCTATCGTCTTCTGGAAACGGTGGAAACGCCCTACGGCCATTTGGCGGCGCTCGAGGCCCAGGGTCAGACGAGTTTCCATGAAAACGGTTTACGCCTGTTCACCAGCCCTGATCCCCTCCAGGCCGAGGAATCGGTCCACTTCGCCTTGCTCCAGCATCCCGCCCCCGCCACAATCATGCTGGTCGGCGGCGGCCTTTCCGGCGCCCTGGCCGAGGTGCTGAAGCATCCCCCGGTCCGGCGGGTGGACTACGTGGAACTGGACCCGGAACTCGTGGCCCTGGCCAGGCGGGTTCTGCCTTTTCCGGCCACGACCGCCCTCGACGACCCGCGCGTCAATCTTGTCCACGGCGACGGCCGCGGATTCATCAAGACGGCCGAACCAGGGTACGACGTAGTGATAATCAATCTGCCGGACCCTAGAACCGCCCAGCTCAACCGTTTTTACACGACGGATTTCTTTCTGGAGGTCAAGCGGATACTAGCCCCGGCGGGGGTGTTATCCTTCGGCTTGACTTCTTCCGAGAACGTGATCGGTCCCACCCTGGCCCGCCTGTTGAGTTCGATGCGTCAAACCCTGGCCGGGACTTTTCCGGAAGTCCTGGTCCTGCCGGGGGCCACGGCCAGGTACTTCGGCGCCCTGAGCCCTGGTCTTCTCGTCTCCGACCCCGCGCTCCTGGTGGATAGAATCAGGGCCAGGAACCTGCGGCTCGAATACGTTCGGGATTATTATCTGTTGTTCAATTTATCCCCGGAACGGCTGGCTTACTTTCAGCGGATGATCGAGGCCGGCGGCGGGACCGGGCTGAACCAAGACCTCGAACCCATCTGTTATTACTACGACCTTATCCATTGGAGCGCTCAGTATTCGCCCGTATTCAAGGAGGCCTTTCTCTGGCTGGGCGGTATTAAAACGGCACACGTGCTGCTGGTGATCGGCCTGATCGCTCTGGTTATCCGGCTCTTTACCCGGTTCAAGCGCGGCGCGGCGTCTTTTCGCCCGGCTTTGCTGTTCGCTTGTTTTTCGGCCGGATGTTCGGGTCTGGTCTTGAGTCTGGTGCTCATCCTGGCTTTTCAAATCCTTTGCGGCTACGCCTATTACCAGATCGTGATACTGGTCAGCGCTTACATGGCCGGGTTGGCGGCCGGCTGCCGTCGGGCCGCCAACGGATTGGCCCGGGGTAATAGACCCTGGCCTGGGCTGCTGGTCGTACAAGGCAGTCTGGTTCTTTATCCGATCCTGGTGTCAGGCGTCATCCTTGTCCTGAAAGGCGGGATGGACTCATCGCAAGCGCCGGTTTTCATCGAGTCACTCTTCGGCGTTCTTTCCTTCCTGGCCGGATATATCGGCGGCGGGCACTTTCTGTTGGCCACCAGCCTCTATTTGACCGCCGGCCTGGAAACGGGCCGGACGGCCGGCCTGGTCTATGGAATGGACCTGGCCGGGTCAGCGCTGGGCGCCGTGGCCGCCGGCCTGGTCTTGCTGCCGGTCTTGGGCCTGACCTCGACCCTGGGGTTGGCGGCTGGACTGAACCTGTTCAACCTGGCCTTACTAACCTTGACTATGCCGCCGAAAAGTGCCAATTATTAATCTTTCGAGATAGGCCGGCGAACCTATTTGGCTCGTCAGATGGAATCAAGAAGGACAATGCAGGAGCCGGCCGGGACGGCTGGCTGATAAGCCGGCGGCCATCGAGACAGACCTGGCTCCGGAAAGAGGTGGTCATGAAGCACGGAAAGCTCGAAGCGTATGTGGAAGAAGCGGCCAGGATGTGCCAGCCTGACCAGGTTCACTGGTGTGACGGTTCGGAGGCCGAGTATCAATTGATGCTGCGCCTGATGATCCAGGCCGGCACCGCCATTCCGCTGAACCCGGCCCTGAAGCCCAACAGCGTTTTCGTCAGGTCCGACCCGGCCGACGTAGCCAGGGTGGAAGACCGAACCTTTATCTGCGCCGGTACCCGCGATGAGGCCGGCCCGACCAACAACTGGGCCGACCCGAAAGAAATGAAGGCCACCTTGGCCAAGTTGTACGACGGTTCGATGCGCGGCCGGACCCTGTTCGTGATTCCGTACAGCATGGGGCCGGTCGGATCGCCTATCGCCAAGATAGGCGTGGAGATCACGGACTCGCCTTACGTCGTGGCCAACATGCACATCATGACCCGGGCCGGGTCCAAAGTCCTGGACGTCCTGGGACCGGACGAAGAATTCGTGAAGGGTCTGCATTCGGTCGGGACGCCGCTGACCGGCAACAGCCCTGATTCGCCCTGGCCGTGTAACCCCCAGCACAAGTACATAACCCACTTCCCCGAGACCAGGGAAATCTGGTCCTATGGCTCGGGATACGGCGGCAACGCCCTATTGGGCAAAAAATGCCATTCCCTGCGCATCGCCTCGGTCCAGGCCCGGGACGAAGGCTGGCTGGCCGAACATATGCTGATTTTGAAGATCACCGATCCCGATGGCCGGGTCCGGTACATTACCGGCGCTTTCCCCTCGGCCTGCGGCAAGACCAACCTAGCCATGCTTATTCCAACCGTGCCCGGTTGGAAAGTCGAGACCATCGGCGACGACATCGCCTGGATGAAATTCGGGGCGGACGGCCGGTTGTACGCCATCAACCCGGAAGCTGGCTTCTTCGGAGTCGCTCCCGGCACGAGCATGAAATCCAACGCCAACGCCATGCTCACCCTGACCAGGAACTCGATCTTCACCAACTGCGCCCTCACTCCGGAAGGCGACGTCTGGTGGGAGATGATGACCGACACCGAGCCGCCGGAGCTGCTGGACTGGTTAAGGCGGCCCTGGAAAACCGGCTGCGGGCGTTTCTCGTCCCACCCCAACGCCCGCTTCACCGCTCCGGCCAGGCAGTGCCCGGTGATCGCGCCGGAATGGGAAGACCCGAGGGGCGTGCCCATCGACGCCATTCTTTTCGGCGGCCGCCGGACTTCGGTGGTGCCCCTGGTCATCGAGGCCTTTGATTGGAGCCACGGCACTTTCCTGGGCGCCACGGCCAGCAGCGAAACCACGGCCGCCGCCGAAGGCAAAATGGGCCAATTGCGCCGCGACCCCATGGCCATGCTGCCTTTCTGCGGGTACCACATGGGCGATTATTTCGCCCATTGGCTGAAGATCGGCCGGAAGACTTCCCCGGAGAAAATGCCCAGGATTTTCTATGTAAACTGGTTCCGCCGGGATGCCAAGGGCAGGTTCCTCTGGCCCGGATTCGGCGAAAACAGCCGCGTGCTGAAATGGATTTGCCAGCGGGTCGCGGGCCAAGCCCAGGCCGTGGACACACCCATCGGCCGCCTGCCGGCGCCGGGCGCCCTGGACTTGAACGGACTCAATCTGGCCCCATCAACCCTCCAGGAACTGCTTAAAGTTGACGTGGGGGAATGGCTGAAAGAAGTTACCCTGATCAGGGAGCATTTCGATCATTTCGGCGATCGGCTCCCTGACCAGCTCAACCAGGAACTCAAACGCCTGGAAGAAAGGCTGCGGGCCGCCGGAAACTAGTCGGCGGTCAGGCCGCCGAGCTGTTTGGGGCCGGGTTTTGAGTTCGGGCGCACCGATTCAAAACCCGGCTTTTTTTGAAGGAGCAAAGGTGATGTTTTCCTCGAGACTAAAAATAGGACGATCAGACTGGCTGACTCTTTTTCTGATGGTGGGCCTCGCTGCTGGCGCCTTGCTGCTGGGCTCAGGAGGCCAAACCGGTTGATCCCAGCGGGGCCTGGAAAAGCCGGTAGGGCGATCTATTGTTACTCCCGGCCTCACTCTTCTTGCTGCTTCCTGAACGGCAGCGCAACGTGAACGGTGCTGCCCTGGCCTTCCCGGCTTTCCATCCAAATACGCCCGTCCAGGTGGGCCACCAGTTTCCGGGCCATGGTCAGGCCCAAGCCCAAGCCGCTGAAGCGCCGGCTCAAAGAGCCGTCGGCCTGGGTGAAATCTACGAACAAACTCTCCAACCGGCCGGCCGGTACGCCTATCCCGGTGTCGCTCACGGAAAAGCGTAGGGTCACGGACCGTCTTGTTTCGGACTCCTTGGCGACCGATAGTCCGATGGCTCCGCGTTCAGTGAACTTGACCGCGTTTTCCAACAATTTGGCCAGTATTTTGTCCAGGAGATGGAGATCGCCAATCACCGCGCCGGGCACGTCGGACTCGACCCGGCTTGACCAGGACAGACCTTTGGCTTTTACGGCCGGCAGGTGTTTGAGACCGATGGCCTCGACGGCGGTGGCGGGGTTGAAGGCTTGATCGTCGGCTTCCAAACCGAAAGCCTCGAGGCGGCTTATTTCAATCAGGTCCTCGATCATGCGCAGAAGCTTGACCGCCGACTCGCGGATGTCCAGCAAATAACTTCTGTTTTCCCGGCTCGATTCGGTTTCCAGTAGCAATTCGGCCAAACCGATTATCGGATTGAGCGGGGTTCTGAGTTCGTGGCTGATCGAGGCTAGAAACTCACTCTTGGCCCGATTGGCCTTTTCGGCTTGTTCCTTGGCCTCGGCCAGGGCTTTTTCCGTCTCCTTGCGCTCGGTTATGTCCGTGTGGGCCACCACAACTCCGCCCTTATGGCCGCCCAAGGGGGTCACCGTCATCATGAACCAGCGGACCTGTTTCCGCGTGGGGCAGAAATATTCCATGGTGAACTGGGGCAGGCGTCCCTCCAGAACGGATTCCAGGCCGAGCAAAGCCCGCTGTCCATCGCCGTCGGGAGCGCCGGCGGCCTTGCGGCAGACGTCCAGGTAATTCATACCGGTCCCGAGATTGACCAGGGTGTCCGCGTTTTCCCGGGCGAAACGCCGCCAGGCCTCATTGACGGCGATAATGAGGCCGTTGTTGTCCAGAACCGCCAGATGGGCGGTGATGGAATTGAGCACTGCCCGATTGAGGTGTTCACTCTGTTCCAGGCTCCAGTTGGCCCTTTTGCGCTCGATCTCCGCCGCGGCTCTGGCGGCCATGATGGACGTCAGCTCTTCCGCGCGCTCGGGCAGGACCAGCTTGGAGCGGGATATCGCGGCCAGCAGCCCCATGGTCCGGCCGTCCTGGCTGCGGATGGGTTGTCCAAAGTAACCGAAGGCGCCGAGCTTTTTGAGGTCTTCATCCCGGGGGAACAGTTCCGTCACCTTTTCGGGGTAATGACAGAACCCCTCTTGGATGATGTCTTGACAGGGGCTGCCGTCCAGGGAGTAGCGGTAATCGCATATGATCTGGTCGCCCTGTCGGAAAGCCAGAACCGATACCGTGTGTTCATCGATCAGTTCACCCACCAAGGCCGCTTCACACCCCAGCCAATCGCACAAACCGATGACCAGTTGGTCGAAAAAGGCCTGTCCCCAGACATTCACCGTACTCTTGACCAGCGTTTGGAGAGCGCTTTCAGCCAGGCGGCGCTTGGTAACGTCCTGGATATCCACCACCAGGTATAAAAGTCGGCCCTGGGAATCCAACACCGGCGAGGCGCTCACGTTGGCCCAGATCACCTGACCGTTACGTCGCAGGTAGCGCTTCTCAAACCTGGCCTGTTTGATTTCGCCGGAAATCAGTTTGTTAAACAGGTCAAGTTCGGGTTCCATGTCTTCGGGATGGGTTATTTCCTTGAAGGTCAAACCCAGTAATTCCTGCTCGGAATAACCCAGCCTCCGTTTCAGGGACCGGTTGACCTTGATGAATCGACCCGAGAGGTCCATCAAGGCCATCCCGGAAGCGGCGTGCTCGAAGGCGCTCCTGAAATGGTTCTCGCGGTCATCAGGACACTGTTCGGACTTGTTTTTTTCGTTCACGTCCATTGATCGCTGGCCGATATCGCCGGGGTCCGGTGGCTACTTGTATTTTTCCTGACTGGTTATGTAGTAAGGTACTTCGTTAGGCTTGAACCTGATTTTTCCGAACAAGAAGGGCTGTTTCTCCACCGCGGCTGAAGCCTCGGCTCCACGGTTCAGGACGGCAGCCGGTGAAAGAATTATTGGATAAAGACGAGAAAAGCCGCACCGGCTCGGCCTGTTGTAATATCCATGCGTAAACAACCTAATGCCGGAAACGTGGAATTACAAGAGGAAACATGCTGAGTGACGTGGATTTGAAGTTGCTTCTTGACCGCCTGGACCTGACTTGGGAAGGGTATCGACGGGTCAGGAAAGGGGTCAAGAAAAGGCTGTTCCGCCGGCTGAAGGAACTGGGACTGACCTCGTGGACCGAGTACCTGAACCTGGTTGACTCGGACCCCCGAATACGAACCGAAGCGCGCCGATCGATCACTGTTTCGATCAGTCGGCTTTATCGCGACGCCGTCCTGTGGCGGTTGCTGGAAGATGAAATACTGCCTGAATTATTCATCCGGGATGATATCCGGGCCTGGTCGGCCGGGTGCGCCGGCGGGGAAGAGGTCTACAGCTTGAAAATGGTATATGACTTGCTGAAAGGCCGCCATTCTCGGGTCCCCGATCTTCAAATAATCGCCACGGACCTTAATCCGGCCTGTCTGGATCGGGCCAGAGCCGGCTTGTACACGGCCGGCGGTTTGAAAGAAGTGCCCGAGTCACCGCGATCCATGTACTTCCGAAAAGAGCGCCGAGGCGGGCTGTATCGGGTGGACGATAGATTGAAGGAAGGATTGACCTGGCTGGAACACGATCTAATCCATGATCCGCCTCCGGGAGTCTTCGATCTCATCTTCATGCGGAACAATGTCTTCACTTACTATCGGCGCGGTCTCCAGGAAAAAGCCCTGCGGGCCGCGGTGGAGAGCCTCGCGTCGGGAGGCTTCTTGATCATCGGCCTGAAGGAAGGACTGCCTGCCGCACCTCCGGCCCTCGAGACCTACTCCGGTCTGGCCTGGGTGTGGCGCAAAACAGGCTGAACGTGTCTACACTGTTCCGTCAATCCTTGATGTTTCCGCGGGAAAGGATTGTTTACTCGCCTCTGGGATATGCGCTATATTAAGGGGAGCATAAAGTAAGTTGCCTGGTTCAAATGTCATTCCTGCGAAAGCAGGAATCCAGGACACAAGAAAACCTGGACCCCCGCTTTCGCGGGGGCGACGCCAAGCGGAGCCTTTTATAGGGTACTGCAACTTAGATTTCGCTCCGAGTAATAATTGGCCGAATTATCGTCCTGGAGAGAATGGAAAGGGCCGTAAAAGCGGCCGAGTTTAATCGCCGGGAGCAGCCGTGTGGATTCTTTCTTTCGCCGGACTTTGAAATTTATTCATCCCGAAGGCATTCCCTGGCCGGGGTCGCTGCTCTATAATTGGCTCAGCCGGACCAACGTCTTTCAGGAGCATTACGATCTCCTGGCCCGGGACATCCTGGCCCATTGCTCCAAGGGCCGACTACTGGACGTTGGGACCGGGCCGGGCTGGCTCCTGTTGAAACTGCATGGCTTGGGGCCGGAACTGCGCCTGACGGGCCTGGACGTTTCTCCGGCCATGGTGAACAGGGCCAGAAAGAACGTCAGTCAGGCCGGATTGTCCAAGGAAATAGAGATAATCACCGGCGAGGCCGGCAAGATACCCCGCGGCGACTCGACTTTTGAAGCGGTGGTGAGCACCGGCGCCATTCACCACTGGAAGCAGCCGATCGAAGGCCTGAACGAAATATACCGCGTTCTGAAACCCGGCGGCCAGGCCCTGATATACGATATCGTCAGCGACACGCCCGCCGAGGTCAAGCAGGAAGGCGTCCGTATGTTCGGCCGCTTGAGGTCCAGGATGTTGTGGCTGCACGCCCTCGAGGAACCTTTTTACGGTCTCGAAGAATACCAAAAACTCGGCCGGGCTTCCTTGTTCCAACAGAGCCGGATCAGGTTCGTCGGCGTCCTGGGCTGCCTGGGGATGATCAGATGATTTGAGTCCATTTGGACCGAAAGCCACCCTTAACAAACGGTCGAAATAAGGTTTCCTGGTCAGCTCGGCCGGCTATCCTGGCCAGACGTGATCTTTCCCGCCGAGGCCGGTCAGGAGGAGGTTCATGGCCTGGAAAAAAGTATCGACGGAAAAGACCGCCCGACTGGAGGAAGGACTCGCGGGGTTGGCCCACGAAAAGAAGCCGATGTTCGGTTGTCCGGCCTATTTCGTCCACGGCAATTGGTTCGCCGGCGTCCACGAAGACAACATTCTGGTCAAACTGCCGCCCGAACAGCGGGCTCAGTTAATGGCCGCCCATCCGCGCGCCCGGCTCTTCGAACCTTTTCCGGGGCGGGTCATGAAGAAGTTCGTTGTTCTACCGCCGGAAGTTACCGCGGATGACGCTGAATTCCGGCGCTGGCTGGAAAAAGCTCACGAGTGGGTCAGTTCTTTTCCGGCAAAATCGGCCCAGCCGAAAAGAAAGAGAAAACGGGCCGGAGAGGTCCTCGAGTGAGCGACGAATAACGGGTTTAGGGCAGCCTTGATACCGCCGTCAAGGCTAGGGCTTGACCTTTCCAGCTTCAATCCAGCCCTGGGTCCTTTTTCTAACGCTTCCGATCAAGGGAATGGCGGCGAATCTTATCGTCAGATTGGCCAGGACGATCAGGAGGCCCATGGCCGCGGCCGGGGCCAGGTCGCCGGCGTCGTCCATGTTGGCGATGGCCACCGAAGCCAGCGGCAGGTCGGCGGAGTACAGGAAGATCACGGCCGAAACCGTGGCCATCGAGTTGACGAAAAAGTAAAGACCTGTTTCCAGGATGGCCGGCAGGCAGACCGGTATGGTCACCCGGAACATGGTGGTATAAAAAGGGATGGCCAGGGATTCCGACACGGTTTCGAATTCCTGGTCGAGCTGCTTCAGGGCCGTGGTCACGGTCAGGAATCCGACGGTATAGAAATGGACCACGTTGGCCAGCACCAGGATGGACATGCTGGCGTAAAACCGCTGGAAAGGGTTCGGTATCATCCAGTCGAACCAAGGCAGCCGCCAGCCCGGCGCGTTGAAGAAAAAGATGTAAGACAGACCGATGACCAACCCGGGCAGCGCCAAGGGAAGCATGGACAGAAAATAGGAAGCCTGACGGATTACAGCGGCCCCGCGGGTTTTTTCGATCAGATAGGCGCCGAGGAAAGTCAAGATCGTTCCGGCCAGGGCGGAATAAAGTGACATCCGCAGGCTGTTCCAAAATGAGGCATAGCCCCCTCCGCCGACCCTCGAGAAATCATAATGGGCCAGGGTCAGGCGCAACTGATAAGGCCAGACCTTGACCAGCGAGGCGTAGGCGGCCGTGGCATAGAAAACGATAATCAACCCGACGATCAAGGCGCAAAAGAGAAAGAAGAATCGGTCCCGCCGGGAGTCAGGCCTGGGAACCAAGGGCACGGATTTGGCCGCGATCAAGGCCGCCTGACGACGCTGCGTCAACCGGTCCAGGATGAAGGCCAGGACCGTCGGGGTCAAGAGGACCACGGAGACGGTGGCGCCCATGGCGAAGTTCTGCTGGCCTATCACCTGTTTGTAAACGTCCGTGGCCAGGACGTTGTAATTGCCGCCCACCACCTTGGGTCCGCCGAAATCGGTGAACGAAAGAATGAAACAAACCAGGGCCGCGCTGATCAAGCCGTACTTGGCGCCGGGCAGGGTCACGCGGAAAAAAGTGCGGGCCTTCGAGGCGCCCAGGGATTCGGACGCTTCGTACAACCGGGCGTCGGTCAGTCTCAGGGCCATCGAGATTATCAGAACGGCCTGGGGGAAAGTGTAGATGATTTCGGACATGATTATGCCGGCCGGCCCGTAAAGGTCTATGTCCCAGGCCAGGTTCAGCCCCAGGCTGTTTTCGATCAGGCCGAAGAAGCCGGTGGTTATGAGCCCTTTCTTGCCGAAGAGATAAACCAGGGCCAGTCCGTTCAGCAAAGTCGGCGCGAAGAGGGGAACCATGACCAGGCCTTGCAGCACGGTTTTTCCGGGAATGTCGGTCCTGGTCAGGCCATAGGCGAAAACGAAGCCAAGGACGACCGAGAAGACCGTGGTGACGCTGGATACGTAAAGGCTGTGAACCAGGGAACCGGCCAAGGCAGGCGTCTGGAAATAGCGGAGGAAGTTCTTCAGACCGACGAAATCGCCCGCTCGATCAAATAAGCTCTGGGAGAGGAGGGCCGTCAGGGGAAGAACCACGGCCACGGCCAGCCACAGGCAGATCAGAAAGAGCATCCCGCGCCGTATCAGACTATCGATGTTGACGCTGGCCGGGAAACCAACCTGGAGATATCGGCCTGGAACCGAGGAGACCGCCGGCATCATGTCAGACCGGAAAGACTTTCAAACGGTCGGACGGCAGTCTGATAGTCCGGGCCGCTCCGGGGCGCAAGTCAAGCCGGCCGACCTTGTCCGCCGGCAGGTCCGCGGATAACCGACCGGCGCTCTCTTCCCGGTCAAAATAAAGGCTCAGATCAAGACGGTAATAGGAGCCGCGATATTCCAGGGCCTTTATTCCAGCCTGGAAGACATTGACCTCTTCGCCGGGGGAGAACTCGAACTCGATATCTTCCGGGCGTATGGCCAGGACGGCCTGTCGGCCGTCCGGCTGACGTTCAATGCCGTTGTCCACGCGCAGACTGGCCGCCCCCAGACGAAAGACCCGTCCGTCGGACTTCCAGGAGCGGGGCAGGAAATTCATGGCGCCGATAAAGGAAGCCACAAAGGGGGTGGCCGGCCGCTCGTATACTTCCAGCGGCGTGCCGCTCTGAATCAAAACGCCCTGGTCCATGACCAGGATACGGTCGGCCATGGTCAAGGCCTCTTCCTGGTCGTGCGTCACCATGACCGTGGTGACGTTCAGACGCCGCTGAATCTGCTTCAGTTCGGTCCGGAGCATGACCCGGACTTGAGCGTCCAGGGCGGAAAGAGGTTCATCCAGTAACAGCAGCCGGGGAGAGAGGGCCAGTGCCCTGGCCAGGGCGACCCGCTGTTGCTGGCCGCCGGACAATTGCGCCGGATATTTGCCGCCATGAGCCTTCAGCTCCATCAGGTCCAGCAGTTCATTGACCCGATGCCTGACCATCGCCCGGTCGTGGCCCCAGCGTTTCAGCCCGTAAGCCACGTTTTCCATCACGGTCAAGTTGGGGAAAAGGGCGTAAGACTGGAAAACCAGTCCCACGTTCCGTTTGGAGGAGGGCAGGTGAGATATATCCTTATGTTCGATAATTATGCGCCCGCCGTCCTGTTTTTCCAACCCGGCCACGATGCGCAGCATGGTGGTCTTGCCGCAGCCGCTGGGGCCCAGCAGGCAGATGAATTCGCCCCGGCCCGCCTGAAAGGAGACATCCTTGAGGGCCGGGAAACGGCCGAAGGTTTTAGTGATATTTTCCGCTTCCAGGTAGAGGTCCACGGGTTCCTTCCAGGCTCGGGCAAGAGAGCAGTCGAAGGGCGGGAGGCGCCGCTTGGTCAAGCGGCGCTCTCAGCCCGGGCGAGGGAACGAAGTTACCTCGTCGTCGTTATTTCTTGGGTTCGCTCTTGACGTCGTAACGTTTGGACCATTGGGCCAATATCCGGTCCCGGTTCTTGGCCGCCCAGTCGAAATCGTTCTTGATCAGTTGTTTCAAAGGTTCCTTGGGATACCCTTCCGGGATGGGTTGACCGGTGGCCACCGACGTAACGGGATAGACCTTGGCGTACTCCTTCATAATCGCGTCGCCGATGGCCCAGTCCAGGAAGACTTTGGCTTCGGGCTTGATATTAGCCTTCTTTACCAAGGCGTTGGCTTCCAGGTCCCAACCCGATCCTTCCTTGGGAAAGACCGTGTGCACCGGCTCGCCTTTCTTCTTTTGAATCAGGCCGCGATAGCCGAAAGAGATGCCGATGGGGAATTCGCCGGCGCCGGCCTGCTTGCATGGTTTGGAACCGGAGTGGGTGTATTGGGCGATGTTTTCATGCAGTTTATCCAGATAGGCCCAGCCTTTCTCTTCCCCCATGGTCTGGAGAACGGCGGATACGGTCAGAAAGCCCGTGCCCGAGGAAGCCGGGTTGGGCATGACGATCAGGCCTTTGTAGATCGGTTTGATCAGGTCGGCCATGGATTCCGGCCGGGGGAGTTTCTTGGCTTCCAACTCCACGGTGTTAAGACAGAAACCGGTTTCCCAGGCCTTGATTCCGACCCAGTGCGGCGGATTGCTCTTGTCGCGAAAAGTGGGATTGACCCGGGCCAGGCCTTTCGGCGTGTAAGGTTCGATCATGCCGGCCTGGTCGCAGACCAGGAGGCTGGTGGCGGCCACGCCCCAGATCAGATCGGCCTGAGGATTGGATTTTTCCGCCAGCAGCTTGGCGGTCACGATACCGGTCGAGTCCCGCACGATCTTGACGGTTATGTCCTTATGTTCCTTTTTGAACGACTCCAGGTACCCGGGATATTCGTCGTCTTCCAAGGCCGTGTAGACCAGGATTTCCCCCGCCTCGGCGGCGGTGAAAGCCAGGCAGAGGCCTCCCCAGACCAGAATTGCGGACATTACGATCGAAAGCCTTCGGATAAAAGCCATTGTTGCCTCCGTTTCTCGAATTTGAACGTGATGGTCCAACTGGACCGAATCGTGAAATATCAGAAGGAGTCTAGGGGGCGATTGCGGCAAAATTCAGTCGGAAAGAAGACAATACTGTCAAGCCGGTGTAAAAATACGGCGGGCCCTTGCGGCTGACAGGTGCCAAAGACGCGATAAGGGATTCCAGCAACGTTCAGGTCAAGGTCTTTCTCCTTGGTCCGATCGCGACTCGAACTGAAGCGGCGTTGGCGGCTGACGCCGCTATTTCCCCCGCCTCGGCCATTGCCGCCGGCCAGAGCGGCTGGCGAACAAATTGGCGCGGCGGGGTATGATCATCCGGAAAACGCATTTTACCCCGGAGTCAGCTTGCCCAGGGGCGACGGTATTTATCATGGATGTGGTCGCCGATCCGCTTCATCCTGGTCAGTTCATCCGGGGACAGCGGTCCCAGGTCCAAGGCGGTCAGGGCCTCGGCCATCTCGTCCCTGGTTCGAGGTCCGGTCATACAGATGTCCACCGCCGGATTGGTCAGGACAAAACGATAGCAATCCGCGGCCCGGGGCGGCTTTTCGCCGGACGGCATTTTCTTGGCCTCCAGCAGGTTTCCCCAGCGGGTGGCGGTATAAGTCACCAGGCCGGGCCGGTCGGCCTGGGTTATTCTGGAAAAAACCTCGTCTTCGGCCCCGCGGTGCACGGCGTTGTAGCGGACGTGAAACAGATCGAATTCTTTACGGCCGGCCAGGTCCGGGAAAAGCGGGCGGTTATGGCCGGACACGGCCAGGAACCGGAACAATCCTTTCTCCCGCATGGCCTGGGCCCGTTCCATAATCCGGCGTGAAGGCGGTTTATTATGCCATCCGAGCAGGAGAACGTCGGCGGAGTCCAGACCTAAAGTCCGGAGTCCTTTACGGAAGAGGGACTCCATTATAAAAGCCGATCGGGAATAGCTTTGGAGCACGATGACTAATTGATCGCGTTGGCCTTGGGCCACGATGTTACGGATGGCCTGGGCCATGGCTTCCTTGCGGACCGAACCCCAATAGAAGTAGTTCACTCCCCGTTCGAAGGCTTCTTCAAAAGCCGCGGTCGGCGCGCCGTAACTGCAGGCCACACCCAGCCGACCCACCCGCAGGCCGGTCCGCCCCAAGGTACGTCGTTCCTCGAGATTCATTTTACCACCCCCACTTTCTTGGATTCGTGACCATTCCTCACCAGCCCACGGCCTGGCCGTCGGCCCGGGGATCGCTGCCGCCGAGGAGTACGCCCGTTTCCGGGTCGCGACTGATTATTTGTCCCCGGCCGAAGACGGAGCGGGCGTACCCGTGGACCATGACGACGTCATGACCCAGGCGGGCCAGCCTGGACATCGTGGCCGCGGCGACGCCTTCCTCCAACTCGACGCGGCTCGAAGGCGCGGCCTCGGTCAGACAAAAACGCGGGCGGTCGAGCGCGGCCTGGGGGTCCAGGCCGTCGTCCACCAGCCCGACCAAGACCTGCAGGTGGCCCTGGGGCTGCATGTATCCGCCCATCACCCCGAAGGAAGCGAAGAGCGATCCATCCCGTGCCCGGGTGGCCAGGGCCGGGATAATGGTGTGATACGGCCGCTTGCGCGGCGCCAGGGCGTTGGGATGTCCGGGTTCGAGGCTGAAACACCAGCCGCGGTTCTGCAGGCTGAGCCCCGTGCCTTCGGCCACGAGGCCCGTGCCAAAGGCCATGTACACGCTGTTGATGAACGAACAGGCGTTGCCCCAGCCGTCCACCACCGTCAGGTAAACCGTGTCCGACCCTGTTTCCGGTGAGCCGGGACGCGTGTCAACCTTGGCCTGGGAAAGGTCAATCAATCCTCGGCGCCGGGCGGCATAGGACTGGGACAACAAATCATCGAGCGGCGCCGGACTCACCAGCGGATCGGCCACGTGCCAGCGGGTGTCGGCAAAGGCGATCCGCATAACCTCGATCATAAGGTGGAGCCTCTCCGGGCCGATCGGGTCCTGTCCTTCGAGGTCGAACCCTTCCAGGAGGTTGAGGGCCAGGAGGGCGGCCAGGCCTTGCCCGTTGGGCGGGCACTCCCATACCTTCACCCCGCGGTAAACGGTGCTGATGGGTTCCTCCCAGGTGGATTGGTGGGCGGTTAGATCGTCCGTGGTCAGGACCCCGCCGTGAACCTGAACGACCCCGGCGATGCGGCGGGCGATATCGCCTCGGTAGAAGGCCTCCTGACCCCCTTCGGCCACGGCTCGCAAGGTGCGGGCCAGCGCGGGCAGGCGCATGACTTCGCCCGGCCGGGGACCTCGACCGTCCAAGGTCAATTCCCGCCAGCCGTTCGAAGACCGTTGCAGCCTCGAGACGCCGTCCCGCCAGTACCAGGAGGTGACCGGGCCGACCGGGAAACCCTGTTCGGCCATTTCAATGGCCGGCGCCAGTATGTCTCCCAGAGGCATGGTGCCGTGGCGGGTCAAGAGATCGCACCAGCCCGCGCAGGCGCCCGGGACGGTTATGGTGAGAGGGTGGTGCGGGGGCCAGCCATCGGTCAAGCCTCGGTCGGCCAGGACCTCGAGGGTCAAGGCGGCGGGAGCCCGACCCGAACCGTTCAGAGCCGTAATCCTCCGGGACCTGGCTTCATAAAACAGGGCAAAACAATCGCCGCCCAGTCCGGTCGAGGCCGGTTCGGTCACGCTGAGCGCGGCGGCGGCGGCTACGGCCGCGTCGGCCGCGTTGCCGCCGGACAGCAGGATGCGCAGGCCGGCCGTGGCCGCCAGCGGCTGGGTCGCGGCCACCATGCCCCGGCGCGCCGCCACCGGCGACCGGCGGGAGTTGAAACGATCCAGGTAGCCGGTCTCCATTCCAGATACCTGCCTGCCTTGGAGTACTTTGGTGATTTAAGACTGAAACCTTCCAGCGGCAAGAATAAAGACGGACTTATCCAGCGTCAAGGGTAAAAGAAACCTTCAGGCCAGGCTGGAACCTGGACCAAGGCCGTTGACTGAATCCCTAGGGCTTTATATTGGCAGCTTTCCATCGAAGGGGTAAACGCCGCCCCAAGGGACCGTCGGGTACGTTGGAGATAACAGGCCAGGGCGAAATTTATCCGCCACTGGCGGATTAATTCCCGCTCACCAAGCCAGGCCGCCCTTTCATACTATCAGGAACTATTTGTCGGTAGGCTTCAACTTGACGGACTTTGTTTCCTGGCGAAAAGAGCGGAGAAACTGATACCGATCGGAGGATTTCACCCCAATCTGACGAATCTGGTTCCCCTGCAGCAAGACCAGGGGTACTTCCACGCCCGCCGGTCCCATGGCCCAAACCTTGCGGTAAAAATCGGCCAGCCCTTCCACCGCCTGGTTGTTCACCTGCAGGATGATATCCCCAGGCTGCAAGCCGGCCTTTTCCGCCGGACCTTCCGGCAGCACCCGGGTCACGATCAGGTGTCCGCCTATTTCATCCACGTAGAGACCCAGCCAGGGACGAGGCGGCGTGGCCGGACGGCCGAAGGCAATGAGGTCCGTGAGGATGGGCTTGATCAGATTGATCGGGACGAACATATTGCTGGGGACCAGCCCAAAATCCGGGATAACGAGTTGCGTCAAAAGGCTCCCAATGCCCATGAGCTGGCCATTCTGGTCAATAAGGGCCGCTCCGCCGAACTTCAAATAGGGCGGAAAGGTGAAGATGGCTTCGTCGATGAGATACTCCCAGTTGCCGGCGAATTCCTTGCGGACGATGACCTGCACCCCCCGGGCGTTTTCGGATCCGCCGTAACCGGCCACTAGCAGGCGATCCCCTTCCTTAATCTCATCCGAATCGCCCAACTTCAGGGGGGTGATGCCCAAGGGTGATTTAAGCCGCAACAGTCCGAAGCCGGAGTTGTAATCGTAACCGACAAAGGCGACGCTTATGGATTTGCCGTTCCGGTCATAGGCCTCGATGGTCTCGGCCTCGACTATCAGGTAGCCGATAGTGAGGACATGTCCCTGGGAGTCTATCAGCACGCCGTTGCCTTCCCGTTCCGTCCCGAGGGTCCTGGCGGTCCGCGCATCCTTGGGGATTTGAGCCCGAATCTTGATTACGGCGTTGAAGGTCTCCTCCGGGGCTTCCTCCGCCAGAGCGGCCGGGAGGAAGAAAAAGAGCGCGACGATGGTGAAGAGTATCGGGCTTTTCCTCATGCTGGATTCCTTTTCGTCTCCCTGGGCCTGCAAAGGTGGAAAGTTAGGCAAAAGTGGATAAGAACCGCGGTGTTTCCGGGCGCTGAATTGCTTCTGATTTCAATTAAATTTTATAGGGTCCGCCTCGAAAAATCAATAGACCTCGACGGCCGCGGTTGCCTGGCCAGGTAAAACAGAGGAATGGAGCGGAGAAGGGCTTGAGGTGATGACGGGAATACCGAAGCGGAATTCCATGGCCAAGCCTCTCCGGATCGGACCGCCAATGACCTGAAGCGCTGACGCGCGGATCGAGATCGTTGGCGGTTAAGCCACCAGTGAGGCTGAAGCGCGGTCTAAGGCCTCTCGAAGAACTCGAGAGCTTTTTTGATTTCGATAAATTGATAGATAATGTAATCGGGTTCCACGCCGTCCAGGTGTTTTCTCCCCTGGTTGGAAGAGAAAAAAACGGTTTTCAGTCCGGCCCGTTTGGCGCCCAAGACGTCGTGATACATGTCGTTGCCGACAAAGATGACCTTATCCGGTTTCAGCCCCAGACCTTTCAAGGCGGCTTCGAAAAGCCGTCGGTCCGGCTTTCTGTATCCATAATCGCTGGATATGATTATCGGCCGGAAATAAGAAGCAATCCCCACCGCGCGCATCTCGGGATGAGCCCAGACGCTTTGTCCGTCGGAAACAACGGCCAACTGATAGCGCTGGGCCAGTTCGTCCAGCACGGTTCTCACCTCTGGATACAACTGCAGGCGGTACAGAGAGAGACCCCGGTACATCTCGGCCAGAAAAAGAGGCATGGCTTCCAGCTTGGTTCTGGGGACCCCAGGCGCCGGTCCCAGTTTACGCTTCAAGAAATCGCGCCAAAGTTTCACCGCGTCGAACTCGGGGTGTCCTTCCTGGCGCTCCCGGCGCTGTTCGTCCATGAGCCGGAAATACTCGTCCCTGACCTCCCCGCGGTGGGTATGAATTCCCTGGTAAGCCAAGAAATGGCTTATGGCCCGGTAGATTTCCTCGTGGCCCTCGTCGGTGTGGATGTCTATGAGCGTGCCGTTGATATCGAAGATGATGCCTTTGATCTTCATGTTCCCACCCTCAACAGTTGTATGGCTTCGCGGATCAGACGACGACGGTACTCCCAGTCGATCCAGGAATTCCGGGCGATGCGTAAAAGGTTCAGGCCCATATAGAAGGGAATCCGTCGGGTTAGGGAGCGAAAGGCGGCGCCTTGGTCCGGCAGGCGCCCGCAGTACTCCCAAAGGAAATGCCCGATGAACGGTTCCGCGGCCAGATGATCACCGGTGGCCTGGTAAAAGTAATGTTTCAATTCCCCGGCCACCCGACCCAGGTCGAAAACGCGGTCGGCCCACTTCATCCTCTCCAGGTCAATGGCCATTACTTCCCGGTCCCGGCCGAAAAGGAAGTTGGGCGGGGTCGCGTCGCCATGAACGATCACGCTCCTGTCTTCCCACATGAACCCGCGGCCGCGCCAGGTTTCGCCCAGGTGGTACATTTCGTCTGATTGGACTCTACCCAAACCTCTCTTCTCGATCAAGGTTCTGATCAACCGGCCCAGGTATTCCAGGCTTTCCTGGAAATTGACCGTCCAATCGCCCGCGGTGCGATTGTGCAGACCGGACAGGAACTCCGCCAGGGCTGACAGTTTGCGGAAAAGTCGATCCCGCCGGCCGTGATGGATGGCGCCGGCGATGATCCGGCTCAACGTTTCGCCCTCGAGGTATTCGACTACCAGCACGTTGTTTAGGATCGGGTTGAAGCCCAAGGGCCGGACCACGTAATGGGGCAGGGCGGACAGACCCAGGCCGCGGAGAAAAAGGAGGTTACCGAATTCAGTCTCTCCGGCCATACGGGCTTGGTGAGGGTTTTTTTTCGAGTCAGGTGGGCGGAATTTGCCGACGACCTTGAAGGCCCCTTGCTCATCCTCATACAGGTACACGTGGCGGTAGTTATTGAACTGGTGGACCCGGAACTCCGGCCGGGGCGAATCGAAACCCATCTGAGGGGCGATATGGTCGCGCAGATATGAATATAAAGGATCGCCGGAAGAAAGATGACCGAGGTATTGGCCCTTCATAGGCGTTGTGACCAGCAGCTCCCGGGCTGAATTCTCCGTCCTCCTCGATCTTATGCGGAAGGCGGTCGGCTCAAAAATTCGCTCACGTCACCATTTTGTAACAATTTTTATCGGTGTCAAGGGGCTCCACCGATAAAATGGTCGAAGCGAAGGGTAAAGTCGAGAAAGACAAATACTTATCAGCTACCGGGCTTTTAAGGGCTAAAGGGCTGTAATTGTGCTGTAAAAAAGCAAGGGGGCTTCCCTATGCCGAAGCGGTTTCGTTGCGGCGTCGTCGTCGGGCAAAAATAATCCTTGCAAAATACTATCGGCCTTGCTAAGGTCACTTTAATAATCGGGCCAGACCTGTAGTGGTTCTGAGCCCGGGGGCAGATGTTCAAAGCGCCGTCCGTGCCCGTCCGACTCTAACCAGCCAGGATTTCCCCAGCACGAATCTGGTCTTTGTTCTTGCTCAATTTCCTTATAAGAGGAGTGCTTTATTATGTCGTCAATGAAACTGTATGTGGGAAATCTTTCTTTCAGCCTTACGGAGTCCGAATTGAAAGACCTGTTCACGCCCTTTGGTCAGGTCGATAGCGCCAATATCGTCATGGATCGCTATTCGGGACAGTCGAAGGGTTTCGGGTTCGTGGAAATGGCCAGCCGCGGTGAAGGGGAAAAAGCCGTGGCCAGCCTGAATGGTAAAGAGGTGGACAATCGTCAGATCAAGGTCAACGAGGCCAAGCCTCGCACCGACAACAGGTCCGGCGGTTCCGGCCATCGTGGCGGCGGCTGGAGATAACCGATACGATTCCTGGTAATCGCTGATTGATGAAGGAAGGCCGGCTCCGCCGGCCTTTCCTTTTTCCGCGTGGCGCGGCCCGGAAACAGGCTGACCATCCTGGTCGAATTAGGGTCCTTCTCGCAAAAAGCCCTGGCTTGCTTTTACGGTTCTTCTCCAAATTGGTTGATGTCCGGGATGACCCTTATTTCTTTCGTTTCTCCCAGACGGCCGGGTTGACTAAATACTCTGGTCTTTTGCTCTCAAGAACATCGAGTATGCCTTGGACAATCGTGGTTCCCATTCTATAAAGGCTCTCCTCGGTCTGGGCGCCCAGGTGTGGCGTGACAATTATGGAATCCGTTCGGATAATCGGACTGCCTGGTGCCGGAGGTTCCGGGTCATAAACATCTGTAGCGGCGCCGGCGATTTGTTCTTTTTGAATAGCCTGAAGCAGCGCCGTTTCATCTACGACGGTGCCTCGAGCCGTATTGATCACATACGCGCTTGGTTTCATCAAGGCCAGGGTTCGAGCATTGATCATGTGCTTCGTTTCCGCGCCACCAGGGCAATTCAGAGAAACAAAGTCGCATTGTGGCAGCATATCTTCCAGCGTATCTGCTTTTTTCACTCCGTAGCCGGCAAGTGTTTTTTCGTCCACATAGGGGTCATAGCCCAACACCCGCATGTTGAACGCGGTAATCATTTTTTTGGCCACGGAAGACCCGATCCTGCCGACCCCGATAATTCCCAGGGTTTTGCCCCAGATGTCGGCGGTAACCAGCCCGTGCCGCTTGGCCATAATCGGCATCGTTACCGTCTCGCTGATCAGCTTTCCAGACTGCATCGTTCTGTTGGCCTCGACGATCTTGCGACCCGAACAAATGATGAAGCCAACCGCTAATTCCGCCACGCTCTCCGTATTGGCCGCGGGAGTGTAAAGCACGGGTATTAAGAGATCGTTGGCGGAGCTGATATCAACCGTGTCGTATCCAACGCCATGCTTCCCAATGGCCCTCAGTTTAGGAGCCGCTTCCATTATCTGTCGTGTGATTTTAGTGTTCCGGCAAATCAGCGCCTCGCAATCACCGATGGCCGCAAGAATTCCTAATGTATTTTGGGGCTCTGGAAAGACAATCTCTGCCTTTTGCGTCAGCATATTCTCTGCCGCCTGATGAATATGTTCGACCAGCAAAACTTTCATCTAATTCCTCCATGAAAACAAGAACTGCGATACCCATGCCGGAAAATGTCGAATTGGCAAAATTGACGGACTTGTAAAAAGTCCGTCTTCGACTTTTTACGAGGTTATCAAACTTGGGCATCCTTGCTTCCTTCGCGAACCGAGGCAGGGAGAGCTTGCCAGGCCGAGGTGGCCAAGACGACGGCCCCGATGATCAAGAGCACCAGGGAAATCGGACGCGTTAAAAAGATAGTGTAGTCTCCTTGCGACAGGGAGAGGGATTCCCGCAGGCTTCGTTCCATCATGGGCCCCAGGATCAGCGTCAGGATGGCCGGGGCCATCGGGAAATCCAGTTTTTTAAAGACATACCCCAAGACCCCGCAGAAGATCATCAGGCCGATGTCAAAGACGCTGTTGTTCAGACTATAGGCGCCGATGACGCAGAAGATCAGGATGAATACCACGAGGATATGATAAGGAGCTTTTAGCAGCTTCACCCACCAGCCGACCAAAGGCAGGTTCAGGATGAGGAGAATCGCGTTTCCGATGTAAAGGGAGGCGATAACCGCCCAGACAAACGTGGCATGCTGCTGAAAGAGAAGCGGTCCCGGCGTCAATCCGTTCATGATCAAGGCCCCCATCAGGATGGCAATAGTCGGCGATCCGGGAAGTCCGAGGGTGAAAAGCGGAATCAGAGCCGCGTTCGCATAGGAGTTATTCGAGGTTTCCGGCGCGGCCACGCCTTCGATCACCCCGGTCCCGAATTTCTCGGGGTGCTTGGAGACCTTCTTCTCGATGGCGTACGACATAAAAGAGGCCACGGCGGAGTTGGTTCCAGGGATTAAGCCCAGGAAGAAACCCAGCCAGGTCCCCCGATTGATGGAGGCGGCGCATATTCGCCATTCGTCGCGACGGGGCAGGAAGGAGGTGAATTTCCCCTCGCTTATGACCATGCCCTTCAGGGTTGTTTCGGCATTGATCAGAATCTCACTGATGCCGAAGAAGCCCATGACCACGGGCACAAAGCGGATTCCATCCAGGAGCGAAGTGATCCCGAAGGTGAACCGCGGCGCGCCCTCGACAGGGTCTATGCCCACAAATGAGAAGATCAAGCCGATGATTCCCATCATGAGCGCTTTGGAGAGCGATTTGCCCGCGAGGGCCATCACCAGGGAGAGGCCGACGAAGAGGAGCGAAAAGTATTCCGGAGGGCCGAATTTCAAGGCGAAACGGGAAAGAGGCAAGGCCATGACGACCAGGCCGAGCGTGGCGACGCTGCCGCCGAAGAAGGAGCCGATGGCCGCGATACCCAATGCGGCCCCGGCCCGACCTTGCCGAGCCATTTCGTGGCCGTCAAGGCACGTGACGACCGAAGCTGCCTCTCCAGGCACGTTGATGAGGACCGACGTGATGGTCCCCCCGTACATGGCGCCGTAGTAAATCGCGGACAGCATGATGATTGCCGCGGTCGGGTTCAACTGGAATGTGATCGGGATGAGTAGCGCCGTGCCCGCCGCCGGTCCCAGACCGGGCAGAACACCGATGAGCGTGCCGAGAATGCATCCGATGCCGGCGAAGAGCATGTTTTGCGGCGACAGCGCCACCATGAATCCGCCTATCAAGTGTTGAAGACTTTCCACGCAACCCCCCGTCTCGGCTGTTCCTCAGCCGCGGCCAAGAATGCTTACTGTCCCAGGCGCAAGGAAGACACGATGACGAACGATGAGTTCCCCATCCATGCGCTGCTTGGTCTTGGTTATTGCCTCAGATTCCCAGGATTCCCCGCGGCAGCATCACCAGGAGTTGACGGAAGAGAAAAGCCGTGCCGAAGCTGCCGGCCAGCGCCAGGACGAAGGTGAGCCACCAAGGTTGACGGCCTAGGGTGCGCAGCAAGAAAACGCTGAAGAACAGCATGGTAAGACTGAAACCAAGCCACTCCATCAAAAACAGGGCTCCTACCAAGGCGCCGACTACACTGAGTATTCGCCTGATTCCCGCCCGGTCGGGGAGGAATCCTTGCGGCAGCGGTTCCCGGCGTCGGCGGACTGTTTTGGCCAACTCCAGTAAGGCCAGCCCGATTACCAACACCCCCAACCAAAGTGAGAAAAAACCGGGACCCGGTCCGAAGTCACCCTGGTATCTCAGTTGCAGTGATTCGCAGACGACAAATATGCCGAACAGGAGCAATGTGCTCCAGACAATGCGATCGACGGTCGTCAAAGCATTCTCCAAAAGACGGGCGCTTTCCTCAGCCCCATTTTGTCCCTGCGTCCGTTTATAACGGACGCGGGTGTTCTTATTTCCGGTATAACGAAATCAGTTCCTTGGACCGTTCGTTCTGGGCCTCCATGAACTTTGTATACTCGTCGACGCCCATGAATCTAAGATTCAGCCCGGATTCTTTCATACGCTTGACGTGTTCCGGGTCTTGCATGGCCTTCTTGATGGATTCCTCCATGTACTTGACGATCCCCATGGGAGTTCCCGCGGGATAGACAAAGCCGCGGGTAGACGACGAGATGACGGTTATCCCTTTCTCTCGCGCCGTCGGAACGTCAGCGGCGTCCGGGAAGCGTTTGTCGTCCAAGATCACCAGCATGCGACCCAGGCCGGATTTCACGGCAGGCAGAAATGCTCCGACATTGTCGAAGTCGATGTCAGTGTGTCCACCCAGGACATTCTTGAGCGCCGTGGGTGTGTCCGTGAGGTGAACAATATTGAAGTTAAGGCCGGCCTTACGCTGTAGGTCGAGAACGGCAAGGTGGTCGTCGCCTCCGATGCCGGTCGTGGACGCCTTGATTTGGCCCGGCTTCGCCTTGGCCTCCTTGAGCAGATCCTCAAAGGTCTTATATGGGCTCTCCGTCCGCACGAAAATGGCTCCGGGGTCCTCAACATGGTTGGCGACCATTTGAAAATCCCGCGAGGTATAGGCGGCTTTGCGAACGGGATCGAATATCGTGGCTTGGATATTAGGTACGTTGATGAGCGCCAGGGTGTATCCATCGGGTTTGGAGTTGTTTTTAAAATCCGTCCACATCACCTGGCCGCCCGCTCCCGCTTTGTTTTCAACAAGGACCGGCTGACCGATAACCTTTTTCAACGCCTCCGCCAAGATGCGAACGCCCACGTCGCTCGAACCGCCGGCGCCGAAACCGACCATGATGGTGACCGGATGATCCGGGAAACCCTTTGGTTTCTCGACGGCTTCCGCTACGGTCGCGCCGAGGCAGAATACCAAGGCCAGGATCAGGAATCCCATGTTCTTTACCCGCATGATTACTCCTCCTTTTTATTTGAAGGGGTTCTAAAACCATCAGAGTTCTTACATGGTTTTAGAATTTAAAAATCTTCAACGATCTCTGGCAAAGAAGTCCGAAAGACTGCGATAGCCAACTGATCGGATGAACGGCCCTGATCGCCATGTTCGAGCCACGACGATGGTTTTCAACACTATTCGGCAAAACCAATCAATCAATGTATTCACAGCCCCGGTCTTGAAGAGTTATGTCAATCCACGTTCGATCCCATTTCTTATCTTTTATTTCTTCCACTGTTTTTTGTTCCGCAAGATATTTGGCTTTGGCTTTTTCCAGCAGTTCAGGTGCATCTTCCTGCTTAATAACAGCTATGCCATCTTCATCGCCAACTAAAATGTCTCCGGGATTGATTACTACGCCGCCACAGGAAATGGGGCAATTGATTTCCCCCGGGCCTTCCTTGTAAGGACCAGCGGGGGTAATTCCGGCCGCATAAATAGGAATATCCATCTTTTTCAACGCTCCTATGTCGCGAATGGCTCCGTCAATAACAACCCCTCCAATGCCTCTCTTTTTTGCCCATAAAGCCATGAGTTGGCCAAAGACGGAATTACTCAAGTCGCCTTGAGCATCAACCACCAGAACATCGCCTGGCTGTGAAATATCAAGCGCTTTGTGAAGCAACAGGTTATCTCCGGCGCGAGCCTTAATGGTAAAAGCCGGACCTAATAAAGGTGCGCTATTCAGGGGGCGGATTCTGGCGTCAAGGCAATACATTCGATTCATCATGTCGGCAATATTGGACACCGGTAACCCGGCAAAACCTTCAATTAGTTCTTTTAGCGGGCGGTTAATTCTTGTGTTAATTCGTAATCCGACATTGGCCATTCTTAACACTCCTCGGGGTACTCAACTTCATATAGGTATACAATCAGTCGACATTAATACAAAAAGAATAAAAGGTCGTACCTTTGGTAATGTATACACCCTGTCGACAATTAAGTCAAGAAAAAAATATGCCCCGCTTCAGCCTTGGAAAAAATGTCGGCAACATCTTGAAATCATAATAATATCTTAATATTAACTTGTTTTTAATCAAATTAAGCTAACTTATTATTAATTAAGCATGAATTAGATGGCCTTTTCAAAAGGCTATCAGGCTACAAATATATATCGGCCTTAATGATATCCTCCATACCCCGCCGGCAATATTATACCAAGTAATATAACTATCTATTCTTATGAGATTTGTTAAATTTGCCGGAGGTTCTTTCCATCAGCAATAATTTTGCTATTTCCAATGTGCTTTTTTTTACGTTGTTCAAATGATTTCTTAGACTCGTTTCGCAGGCATTCAGATCTTTTTGACGTAATTTAGCGACTATTTCAAGGTGTTCTTTCTTCGAATTAGTTAAACGTGTCGGTTCCATCGCGGCGATCCTTCGAAAACGTTCTATCTGAGCATTAAGGATGCTGAGAAATTGCTTGAGACGGTAGTTACCTGCTTTATCCACAATCAGAGAATGAAGGCTCTTATCGGCGATGGCAAAATCTCCAGCGCTTGAGCTGCCGGCATCAAGTAAAGAAAACATACTTTCTATTTTATTTAATTCTTCTTCATTTATCTTATCATACGCCAACTGCAACGCGCTAACTTCGAACATGATTCTAAGATTAAATATTTCTTCAACGTCGTGCGGGGTTATCTCGGAAACAAATGTTCCTTTTTGCGAATATTGAGTAACCAAACCATCCTTCTCAAGTTCCTTCAAGGCTTCTCGCACCGGAGTACGGCTCGTGGACAGGGCCGTGGCAATTTCCGTCTCAATTATAGGTGAGCCCGGAGGTAGTTTATTCGAAAGAATAGCTTCGAGTAAGTATTCATACACCTGCTGTTTGCGGCTCATTTTGTTTCACAATTCCGTTTCTATTTAATGTATACATAATGTATACATTCTGTCAACATTACTTGATAATAACATAGGCGATCATTCCAGTCAACAGGAAACAATTGCTATATGTAAGCCTTTCGTGAAGGGTGGCCGTCGGGCGAAAAAAAAATCGCTTAAGATGAATTTTTCTCTTGTACTTTTTCAAAATGGCGGGTAGGACCCAGACCTGTCTTAGAGCGAGAAGCGGGGGCAGGCGTAATGGGAATCGATAACTGATCGACCTACCTTGAAAAGCTAGGAAATTGGGTGTCAAAAATGTGATTCATGGGCGGCCAGGGCCTGGCCAAAAGCCAGACCGCCCATGAAACTGGCCGGCATGACGGCTCCGGTCCAGAGGCTGTTCCCGAAAGCCAGTCCCGACAACCGGAACCAGAGAATTTCGAACAGCAGTCCGGAAACGCCGTATAGAAAAAATGCTAGACAGAGAAGTGGAGTAAACATCTTTGCCGGGATCGGATCACCGGGTCAGGCACCGGTAAAAGATAGGCCGGCCGTCCTTCGAGGACGAGGCCCTCCAACGGGCGGTGGTGATGATTCTGGAGACGGTGTATGAACAGGACTTCCTGGACTGTTCTTACGGCTTCCGTCCGAGTCGGTCGGCTCACTTGGCCTTGGAAAGCATTTGGGACAAGATGTAAAAAGGCTTGCTTTTATCAACGGACTTTCGGTATCTCTTCCAGTTGTGGTGGTGATCAATTTATTAATACAAAAGGGCGACCAGGGAGGTTTCTTGAATATGACCGGCAGGAGCAAAAAGGAAAAGACCAAGCTTCCTGGATCAAACAAACTAATTGAAAATATCAAATTCGTACTGTATGCCGCGATTCTGGCTGGAATACTCAGGTCCACGATTGCCGGGGCTTACTATGTGCCTTCGGGTTCCATGGAGCCGACGATTCTTCCGGGGGATCATCTCCTGGCCAGCAAGTTTTCTTATGACCTAAAAGTGCCCTTTACCGATTATCTGCTTGTGCCCGTGTCCGACCCTCAGCGGGGCGACGTGGTCGTTTTCAAGAATCCCGAAGGCCATGGTTCTGATTTCATCAAAAGAATCATAGGACTTCCGGGCGAGACCCTGGAGGTGCGGAAAAAGAGGATTTACATTGACGGGCGTCTTATAAATGATCCTTGGGGACGAAATTCCGGAGGCCCGGCCCTGGGCGATGATTTCGGCCCCGTGTTGATCCCGAAAGCAAGATACTTTGTCATGGGAGATAATCGCGACAACTCCTATGATTCCCGTTTATGGGGCCGCCGCGGTTTCGATAATTTTGTACCCCGGGAAAACATCAGAGGCAAAGCCCGGATGGTTCTCTGGTCCTGGGAGCAATTCCCTTTCAGTCCGCGTTGGACCCGCGGCCTGGAAATCATTCATTGACCACTTCTAAAAATGTCGGGAATGGACGAATTGGTGATTGATCCATCAGCTTGACCTTTAAAAATATATTGGTCCACTACCGATATAACCAGCAATATTAAAGAAATAACAGGGTAACGACCCTGTCTGCGCCCATGGGGCCGCGTCATTTCTGGAAAGTTAAGGGTTCGGGGCAAGCCGGATTTCGGCGGCCCTGGCTTTGGGGATCGGTCCTGCTCATGTCGCTGCTGGCCGTCGCGGGCGACCATGAAGTGGCCGGCTTGAAACCATCGGGCAAGTTCAGAGCGGTGATAGACTTGGCCTCTCAAGAGGCGCCCACCTACAAGGCCGTGATCGTCAAAGCCTTTCCCCATAATCCCGCCTATTTTACTCAAGGCCTGGCCCTGGCCGGCGGGTCATTATATGAGAGCACCGGAGGTTATGGCCGGTCCCTGTTGGCCCGTCTGGACCTGGCCAGCGGCCGGGTCAGGAAAAGCCGTTCTTTACCCGCCCGGTATTTCGGCGAAGGCCTGACCGTCCTGGGGAACAGGGTATATCAATTGACCTGGGAATCCCGCGTAGGTTTCGTCTATGATCGGGACAGCTTCGAGCCGCTGAGGGAATTCTTCTATGACTCCGAAGGCTGGGGCCTGACCCATGACGGCCGGCGTTTGATCATGAGCGATGGGACTTCGAACTTGTCTTTCCTGGACCCGGACACCCGCGGTATTACGGGCCGGCTGGAGGTTCGCGATCACCGCGGCCCGGTTGGCAAACTCAACGAACTGGAATACGTAAAAGGGGAGGTCTGGGCCAATGTCTGGCCCACGGACCGGATAGTCCGGATATCGCCTCTGACCGGCCGGGTCATCGGCTGGATAGACCTGAGCGGACTGTTAAAGCCGGAGGACCTGACCGGCCCGGTGGACGTGCTCAACGGGATCGCCTACGATCCCGAGAGCGACCGGTTGTTCGTCACCGGCAAGCTCTGGCCCAAGCTCTTCGAGATTCGGCTGGCGCCGAAATAATAAAAGAATCAGGCCGAGCCTGCCTGGCCGGCAACGGCAGAGGATCGAGGTCTTGATTATAGCTTGTTATCGTTTTATTTAACTTACGAGAGTATACTGTTCACAGGTCCTGTCTTACGGAGATTACACATTGAATTTTTCGAATCTAAGGCGGTCGATTGGCCGGGACAGGCTTAACTGGCTGTCAACAATTTTTATATGCTTCGTAATCGCCGTGGGGGGTTATCCGCTGACAGGGACTAAGCCCTTCCGTCTGGCGGAACTCAAGCTTCTGGATTTGAAGTTTCAAGCCCGGGCCCCGTTGACCATAGATCAGCGCCTGATCCTTATTTCAATTGGAGACAAAGATATAGACGTATTAGGCAGATGGCCTTGGCCCCGGGATTACCATGCCAATCTGATTGAGGTCCTTAGCGCTTATGGAGCCTCTATTATCGCTTTTGATCTTCTCTTTAACCAGGCGGACGAATCCACGCCATTTTCTGACGCCAACTTAAGCGAGGTGATGGCTAAGACCGGGAATGTCTGTTTAGCGCTGGCTTTATCCGGCGAAGAGGGAGGGGGCGAGATTCTACCTTTGGATTCCCTGGTTCGGTCGGCCGTTGGCTTGGGGTTTGCCAATTCACCGCCGGATGAAGACGGCGTGGTCAGACGGGTTCGTTTAAAATATGGCGGGTATTACTCTTTTGGGCTGGAAGTTTATCGCCGCTACCTGGAGAGTTCATCTCAAAAATTTGACACCGAATCCAGGTCGGCCTCGGAAAGCAAAATAACAGGTAACCGTCTATCAACCCCTTTAGACGCACGGGGGCGGCTGATGGTCAACTATCCGGCCGCCACGAGCGCTTGGCGTTGGGTGTCATACGCCCAAGTGCTGCAGTCATATTTACGGACTCTATCCGGTCAGACGCCCTCTTTGGATCTAAATGAATTTAAGGGCAAGATAGTGCTGGTCGGGTCCACCATAACAGGAATACCGGACATCATCGAAACTTCCCTGGGTCGTTCAGCCTATGGGGTTGAGCTGCATGCCAGCGTGATTAATTCTCTGCTGCAACGCCGCTTTATAAGTCCTCTGCCGGACTGGCTCAACGGGTTGATATATTTCAGCCTTCTTGCCTTGGGCGCGTTGTTGTTAACTTGGCTCCGGCCGATGAAAGGCGGCTTGGCCCTTTTTGCTCTGGCGGCGGCTATGGTCGCGGTTTCTTTCTTGGCCTTTTTTAGATGGGGCCTGTGGGTGAGGCTGACCGAACCGTTGGTCGGCTTAACGACGATTTATATCGCCGTCAGTGCTTTTCATTTCACGGTGGTTGAACGGAAAGCGCGGACGATCAGACACGCTTTTGCCCATTATGTCAGTCCCGAGGTCGTGGCCAAGCTGGTCAAAGATCCGGACAGCCTCCAACTGGGCGGCGAGATCAAGGAAGTAACGGTTCTCTTTTCCGATATCCGGGGCTTTACCAGTCTGTCCGAAGTACTGCCGCCGGACGTCATCGGCGAACTCTTAAATGAATATTTTACCGCTATGAGCCGCCAGGTTATGAGCCACGCCGGCACATTGGACAAATTTATCGGGGACGCCGTTATGGCCGTCTTCGGCGCCCCGTTGGAACAGCCCAACCATGCCCGACAGGCTGCTTTAACGGCTCTGAATATGATCAGTGAATTAAAACGGCTCAATGATAAATGGGTCTCCCAGGGACGGGTCCCCCTGGCCATGGGTGTTGGTTTGAATTCCGGAAAAGTGAAAGCCGGGAACTTCGGAGGACAGGACAGGTTCGACTATACCGTTATTGGCGAGAACGTCAACCTGGCTTCGCGGCTGGAAGGTTTAACCAAAACCTATGGAATCGAGATCATGATTAGTGGGGCGACCCGAGATCTGCTGGGTGAAGGATTTTACTGCCGTCTCTTGGATCGGGTCCAGGTCAAGGGTTCCGCCAAACCGGTGGAGATATTCGAATTGGTCGGAGTGGCTTCCGAACTGCCTTCTGAGTTTGAAACGAAAATCCACCGTTATCAGCAAGGTCTCGATCTGTATTTCGAAAGGAAATGGGAGCAGGCCCTGAATCATTGGGGGGAATTCATTAAGTCCTATCCCTCGGACGGCCCTGGCCGCCTGATGATTAAACGGACGACACGGTATGCGTCCCAACCGCCGTCGGAAGAATGGAACGGCGTTTTTGTCCATGACTCGAAATAAACAGGAGATACTACGCCGCCGGCGTCTAAAATTTTATATCGGTTTGATAGGCGCAACCATCGATGCTGGTGTGGCAATACAGGCACATGCCAAGTTTACGATCGGCTGGATTCTTCAAAGTCATTAAAAGGTTTTTTTCCGACTTGGGGACCGAAGGTGGAGCAGCGGCCGCTACGTGGGTGCCTTCGGCTTTATTGATCACCACCGCCCCGGCGGGATTTTTGACATCAATAGTACCGTGACAGGCGCAGAAATATGATTGATCCCCGTCCCAAACGCTGACCGCCAGACTGGTGCCGCTTATGGCCGCCACGGCATTGGGTGTAGTCACATTGAACTTAAGATTTGAATCTTTGATCGTATTGATTTTGGCCCAGGCGCCGCCCTTAAGGAGACGAATATTGGCCGATATGGGGGCGTTTTGAGTGTTCTTTATAAAATCAGATACCTGCATCTCTGTGTTGGCGTAAAGGTACAACTCGTTCTCCAGTTCCAACAATAATTTGAACATGGCTTTACCGTCGGGACCGGTTCTAATGAAATCTCCTGGAGACAGCTTCAAGTCTATTTCCGCGGGACGCCAGGAATCCGCGCCTGCTGATTTAACCTGGACAACGCCTTTTAACTTAACCACCACCAGTACCGGGTTGGCGCTTTGCCCTGAAACTTGCAAATGATATCCGAATATTAACAGGGCCAGCACCAATGTCCCGCCAATTACCCGAGTTGTCATGGTTTTCATTGCCGTCCTCCGGCGAGTCTAGAAAATCAAGCCAGGCTTCGAAATTGAAAATGACCAAAGTGCCTGAAGGCCAATCCAGCCCAGGGGTTTTGTCCCAGGGATTTTAACCGAATAGTAACCATGGGTAAATTATAAGTGTCAGGGATTAACGCTGGCCTTGACTTAAGTCAAAGTAAACGGGGAAGGGGGGGATTGATGAAAAAACCACGCCGATTCGAGGAATTGATCGCCGCTCTGAAAACGCCTGATCTTCGCCGTCTGTCCGAGAAAGAACTCGAGTACTCGACCATCAGCACCAGGGCCACCCAGGCCCGAACCGAGGCGGCCCACCAATTGGGGGAATCGAAGGATGCGCGCGCGGTGGAACCGCTTATCCAGGCCCTGGAAGACTGGTCCGATGAAGTCCGCTGCGCCGCGGCCTGGGCCTTGTCGGAAATCGGCGACTCCCGGGCCTGCGAGGCCATCATCAAGACTTTATCCAGGGAAACGGGGCACCACGCCTCAAACAGCCTGCGCGGGTCCTGGCTGAGACTAGGGGATGCCCGATCAATCAAGACGCTTATACAGTCGCTGAACGACGAGTGGATCGCGGCTTCGGCGGTGAAGGGACTCGAGGTCGCCTTGAAATCGGAACCGGAAAAATTCGGTGACGATGATCTCCAAGAGATTGTCGCCCTGAAAAAAGTGGTCCAACTGCAAGGGGCCTGGGACTACCGCGAAGCCTATATGGGTGAACAGGTTGAAATTGATATCAGCCGTATCAAAGAATTGGCTACCAATGAACTAAAGCGAAGAGTTCAGGCCGGAAAATAAACCAGGTTCTTTATACGAACTTCTAAGAAACAACTCCTCCGGTCAGGTCGTCTCTTAGCACACAACCCAGGGCTGTTTTTTCCGACCAAAATCCGCCGCCCCGCGGAGGGTAAGACACTCGCCAGACCATTCAAGGCAATCGAGTAGATTTCCATCGGAATACACTTCTGACGCCTGCGATAATCCCGGCAACGACCGGCGGACAATCAAGGCCATGTTCTCGTCCTCTCCGGTAAATAGACCGTGAGTATAATTAATAATACTTGTAATTATAATCAATTAAAAAAATAATTGACATCAAATTATACTCTGAGTATACTTCGTTTCACACGATATAGGAGGAGCGACATCCGAATGGCCTTACAGGCGGAACACAAAAAACAACAAAAAATCCTGGCCGTGGTCCAGGCGGCCGAAGAAATATTTTTTAAAAAATCCTATAACTCAGTCACCGTAGATGAAGTGGCCCAACTGGCCGGAGTGACCAAAAATACCCTTTACAGCTATTTCCCGTCCAAACTGTCGCTGTTCATCCGCATGTTCGATCATTACCTCCAGGAACTCCACCGGCTGTTCGTCGAGGCCATCGAACGTGAACCCCGGCCGGACCACGCCCTGATGGGGGGCATCGTCGTTTTGTACCGGTTCACTTGGGAAAACGAAAAGTTCATGCGCTTTTTCTGGGCCCTGAATCCCAGCGAAATGAACGGCGAAATTCCGGCCGAGTTGATACACAGCGTCCATCTCTGGAACCGCGGTCTGATCGAACAGGCCATCCGCCTGGTCCGCCGGGGGCAGGCCCAAGGGGTCATCAACGACGCCCTCGACGCCGAACGCATGGTTCACCTCGTCTCGGCCGTTAACAAGGGCATCCTGATCCACACCAGCAAGCAGGCCAAATGGAGCATCGCCAACGTCCGACCGTCGGATTTGATGGGCGGGTTCCTGAGGTTGGCCTTCAACGCTATATTTACCGACCAAGCGACGGTGACCGAGTCTTCAGTGGCCGAGCAATGGGAGGCGTCAGCATGGAAGAGTTTGTCGTAGGCTTTCGTAAAAACCGGAATTTCAATCACCTGGTCGCCGCCCGGCGCCGGCAATGAGGACATTAAGCAGATCGTCGGGATTCTGGCCGAGCCGGGATCGATTACCTCCATCCGGGTGGCGGAACTTTCGAGGCCCTCAACTGGCTGCCGCCCGATCGGAACGGAGCCAGGCTCGAATTGGAATGACAGGCCGGGTTTAAAAAAGACCCGTGGATCCCGATCTTAGCTCCGTCGAGCCACGACCCGGCCGCGGCCGAACGGGCCGCGGCCGACGGATTGACGGACCTGGTCTCCCTGGCCCGGCCGCTGCTGGCCGACCCGGACTGGTCGGGCGGGCGAAATCCGAAAATGCCCGCGCCGCGACTAGGGCTGTTTCGGCCGGCTGTTCCAGGGCTTGACCGTCAACCGCGTCGTCAATCCGGAGGGCGGCCTCGGACGCTGCAACCCGGCCTACAACCGTCGGCCGTTAATTCACAATTAAGAGAGGGAGGAGACTTCATGAGCGACCTAATCAGAGAGACGCTTAAGACCTACGCCCGGACCGTTCAGACCAATTGTCGGGAGGTCATGACCCGGACGGCCCGACTGGCCATCCTCGTCGAGGATTTGCTGAAGTACCGGGACCACTACGACACGTCCATCGAGGGCATGGACGACCGCTATCAATGGATCGGCCCGGCCTACATGCTGATCGAGGGCGAACGGCGGTACATCAACGCCGCCAGCGGGGCCCATCCGGTTGACGACCGGGTCAAGCGGGAGCTCAGGCTGTACGAATACGCCAGGCCGCGGCTCAAGGACGCCCTGGACGACCTGGCCTATTGCGATGAAATGTGGTTTTTCACCAACGAGACCCTGGCTTCGGGCTGGGTCGACTACACCTACATCGCCGACAACATCCACAAGATCGCGCAGATCGACCTGACCCAGATTCACACCTGGAAGCTGGTCCGGCTCAACTGGTTCGACATCGTCAATCCGGTCAACGATCCCGAACGAAAAGGGGCCTGGTCGCCGTTCCCCTTCATCGATATGTACGGCCAGTGGATTTTCTCCTTCCATTACCCGTTCTACGACGGCGATCAATTCAAGGGCGCTTTTGTGCCTCACGCCAACATCGAACCGATGCTGGCCGATTCGATCTACCAGAGTCCGGAGATCATGCTGGCGATTCACGACGACGGGACCCTGGTCGGGCTGAACGAAGCCGCGGCCGGCCGGTTTAAGCTGGAAAACTACAAGGCTCGGTTGTGGGAGGATCTGGTCGAAAAGCTGACCTACGTCCGCCACGACCTGAATCTGACCCGCAACGCGCCCGAGGATTTCACCTGGCTGGTCGACGGCCTCCGGTGGCAGCGGGAATTCGTCCTGACCATCGAAGGGGTCAACTACCGCATCGTCAAGGAGCGGATCCCGGAAATCGGCCTGAACCTGGTCGCCATGCCGCCAATATAAGCCGCGGCCCGGCGGCGGTCCGGACAGACCCGGACCGCCGCCGGCCTCTCGATGTTTCAGTAGAGGAACATCGGTTTGCCGCCGACGTGCCTGACTTCGGGCCGGTATTCCTCGATGTCGTACAACTCCCGGACGTCGACCCGTTTCTGGCCGGCGGCGATGGTGTTGCGGCAGGTCGGTGTCCGTGCCCCGGCTGAGGCCGATCAGGCGGCCGTAGACGCCGCGGAGGGCCGGGTCGATGGCCATGTTGGCGTAGTTGACCGAGACCATCCGATTTACCCCCGTCGTGAGGGAGTTGGCTTTCCTGGCCGATGAAACCGCGGCCGCGACCATTTAAAAAGGTTTGCAGATAATTTCCTGGAGGCGCAGCGAGCTTATTTTATTGCTCGACGAGGCGACCGCCACCACGGCCGTATCCGTTCCGATGCCTGTTCCCGCCGCGGCTATGATCTTTTCACCTATTTCGACGCAGCCTCCGTCCGCGGCCATCATGATGATTTCGACGCAGACCTTTATTCCCTGCCCGAAAACCCGCAGGATGTTGGCCAAGGCCTTGGGCGCGTTGTTGCCATACAGATCGTCCGTGTGAAAGAGCATGGTCCCGAAATGAACCTGGTGTCCTTCCGCCCGGAGTTTCCGAGCCAGGTCGGACGGAAAGGGCTGCTGTTCTCCAAAGCCGTATTGCCAAGGCACCACGACAAGGTTGACGGAAGTTCCATCGAGTATCTCGGCGGCGGCCTGGGCCGAGCCTCCCCTGGTCGAAGCCAGCACCACCTTTTTTATTCCCCTGACCAAGGCTCGTTCCTTCACCAGGGTCAGCGCTTCAGCCGTATTCTGCTTGCCGGGTTTCTCGAAATAAACGATCTTCTCTTCCATGGCCCAACCTCCTCGCTGGCTTGAATCTTCGTGAAAAGAGCCTGACCATCCGCGCCCGCGGGAGCCCCAACTGACGGGCTGACCGTCAATCACCGCGGGCAGACCCGTGTTTGCTTGTCTCCGGCTATTGGTGGCTGGAGGATTAAAATCAAGTATATTGAATAAGCTCCACCTGGACGCCGTCGGGGGCCTTAAGAAAAGCCGCTTTCCACTGCGGGGTTTGCTGGAAGGGAGCGATTTCGAATTCAGCGCCTCGCGCTTTGAGTTCCAGGTAGGTCTGTTCGAGGTCGGTCACGTTGAAAGCGATTTGCCAGCATCCCCAGCGCGGTCGGCCGGAGAGTGGTTCCACTTCCATCCCCTCCCTCTTGGGCGAAAGGGCGATTATTTCACCGCCCAAATCCAAGCGAACTATAGGCATACCCGGAACTTCTCCCCGCGTGACCACCTTGGCGCACAGGACGTTTTCGTACCAGGCCACGGCCCCGTCGAAATCCTGGCAACGAATGTGGATGTGATCGCGATTGAATTTCAATTCCATGATTGTCTCCTTAGGGGAAAATGGTCAACTAAGCGTCGGTCGGTCCTTCTCTCTCGATGAACGGCAATACATAGGGGCCTTCGGGGATCACCGCCACCCGGCGATGGTCCTTGGCGCTCTCGTGAATGGCCGCTTCCAAGTCGCTGACGATCGTGACGCCGGTCAGGGACCTTTCCTCGGGCGTCAGGCCTTCGGTAAAAAGGAATATACGCCCCAGACGCATGGGCTTCAACTGCTCCTCCGTCTGCCATTCGTCCATGTCCGCGTGTTTTTTAGGCTTGATGTATTCCAGGAAGCCTTCGGGTCCCAAAGCGATGAGTTTTTTCTGGGCCTCGAGATACTCCGGTGAGCCCAAGCCTTCGCTGATTTCGCTGACGATAAACAAATCCCCGCCGGGTTCCAGTATCTCCTGGGCGCCCACCATCCCCTTGACAGTTTGGTAATAAGTCTTGTCCAAGGGATAGCCGGCGCTGGAAGTGATCACCGTCCGGAAGCGTTTCGGCGCCGGGACCTCGGCGTGGGGGCGGATATGGGCCACGGCCTGCAGGTGACTGACGACAATTTCGCCGAAGTTGACGAAAGAAAGCCGCCGGTGCTCGTCCAGAACGACGTTAACGGCCAGGGCTCCACCTAAGACATTTACGATTTCCAATTGCTGTTCGTGCAAGGGGTTGCCTGCGAGCACGCGGTTGACGGATCGAGGATGCTCCATGAAAGTGGCGCTATGCAAGAAGGTGATGGTTTCCTGATGGGCCACGCCCGGCATGATGATCTTGCGCCCGCCCGAGTATCCGGCCATGAAATGAGGTTCGACCAGACCCACGACGATACGCAGATCCGCTTCCACGAAGCGTTTATCCAGTTTGATCGGGGTGCCCAGGGAAGTATAACCCAAGGAAACGTGATCCTGATCATGGCGGGCGAAATGATTTTCAATGGTGAAATTATCGAGGACCCAGTCGTCGCCCACTACTTCCTTTAGCTCGCGGCCCTCGTTGGGCCGGTGCAGGCCGGTGGCCACCAGAACACGGATTTGTTCCTTGGCCAGGCCGGAATCCAGAAGCCTTCCAAGCAAGACCGGCAGAATCAGTCCGTTGGGCGCCGGCCGGGTGATGTCGCAGATCAGGATACAAACCCTATGCTTGCCCCGGGCTTCCTCCAGGAGGCGACGGCAGCCGACCGGTCGGTCAAAGGCCTCTTCCAAGGCTTTGAGCGGTTCCGGCAGTATGGGCATGGGCTTTTTCTTGATGATGGTGACGTCCCAGTCGTCGGGGAGCGACAAGGGCAGGCCTTTTCTCCCGTAATGCATCGTCACCTGCATTTTACGTTCTCCCGCGGATGATTGTCGGGCCAGGTCCAAACTGAGTTTATGCTCTTGGAGAATAGGTTTGGATCATTTGAAAAATAGGTCCAGTCAGGAAGACCGATCGGAACTGAGTCTAGATCGACAGCCCGAATCGCCTCAAGGCGTCCCAGATCAACCGCAAAGCGAAAGCGAACAAGGCCATAGCCAACACCTTCATGATCGCCAGATACAATCTGCCTTCCAGGAAGGTCCGAAACCGGCCGACGATCAGGGCCAGACTGATTTTCGATCCGACCAGCAACCCGAAAAACGGTAGAAGGAACCACAAGGCGGCCATGGGATCGGTCTTTTGGGCCGTAAGGAAATAGGGAACCCCCACGGTCAGCCAGAATATGTAAGGGTGAGGATTCAGCGCGTTGACCGCCACGCCTTTTAGCAGCGATTGGGGCCTGGCGGTCGCTTTCTCTACCGAGATCGGTTTGATACTGAAGGTTTCGTACGCCAGGTACAGGATGTATCCCCCGCCAACTAAAGAAATAACACCGACGATCGGTCCCATTTGGGTCAAACGTCCAAAAACGAGGACAGAGATGAGGATGATGGGAAAATCGGTAATAATCGGAGCCGCGGCCGCCAGAACACCCTCTTTAACTCCAAAACGAATGGTCTGGGCAATGACCAGGGCCATCAAAGGCCCCGGCGAGAAACCGGCCGACAAACCCAGAACAGCCGCCGTCAGAAACACGGACATTTCACACTCCGGGCAGTATTGACGGACTTGTAAAAAGTCGGTTTTCGACTTTTTACGAGGTTATCAATATTCGTGGACATCATAGGGTTCATTCTACTGGGAGGCAAGCATAAAGGGCATCGGGGGTCAGCCGGCCTGAAAAGAGAATAAATGGTTGTCTATCGGACCAGCATAAGACCTGGGAAAAGGTCTTGGAAAAAAGGCCGGCTGGGCCTGAACGAATTTGCCACCGTTACCGCCGAGAAGCGACGGATCCAAGTCGGGGTGGACGAAGAATACCTAGCCGAAGTCGCCGAACTGGACGGCTGTTACGCTATCAAGACCGACCTGCCGGCCAAAGCGGCCGATACGGAAACGGTGCAGGTCCGCTATAAAAACCTGGCCAGGGTGTATCGGGCCGCCGGAATGGCCAGCAGGTCCTGGTGATGGCTCGGCGTCAGGGCGGCCATGTAAGAAAAGGGAGCGGCATCGATCAGGGCTTGATTCTTCTTGGAATTGTTCCCCTTTGTAGATTCTCGCATTAACTGATCTAAGAAAAGGCCTTTTTTCTCACAATAGTTTGACCATTTGACCTGTAATTCTCAGGATATTTGGACCTTCTCTTCTACTTGATCTTTGCCTTGTTTTTACCTGCCGTTCTATTCAATTCGGACTTGGCCGTCTTGTTTTACATACGGTCAAGCGGTTTAGGAACGGAAGGAGCCCGTAGGATGACTGGAGTTACTAAACCGCTCGCGCCGCT
>JBFMAW010000003.1:0-344848 GCA_040755515.1 Thermodesulfobacteriota bacterium
CCCACCCCACCTCGCGGTGACGCAGTTTCCCTCGGATACAGACCGGAGTGCGAATGTCTGGAGAGGACTTGCACCTCCCTGTTCGTGTGCGCCCGCAGGCGCACTAGGGGCGCACTGCGTGCGCCCTCGGACCGCCGGATTAGGCGCATGTCCCGCGAAACGCGGGACGCCCCTACGGGTACCGCCCCCATTCGGGTAGTGATCTCCCGCGTCGCCTGGGGACGGGAGGCGTCTCAGGCGTTCGGTCACTAACGCCGGGCAGTCGGCGTTGATGTGGCGCCTTATCTAAGGCGCGAATTGTCGAAGGCGCGGGGAGGAATGCGAATGAATCCCGCGTCCCGGCGGGACTGACGCCTGCTTTCTATGAGGCAGCCAAGGGGGCCAGAGCAATTCTTACGCACTCGCCTACCCCCTGCCAATCGCGGTCTGACGGATGGCCGACCAGCATAGGACGGGTGGCGGCGGGCAGCGTGGCCAAGAAGCTCCGACAGACAGAGGGGACCTTCAACCCCGCCTGGGCCCAATCCTGCAATACGTAGTCCGTAGGACTAATCACGGTGCTTTGGCTGGTAATGAGGCCGACGATCACATCAGGACGCGAAGCATGATAGGTCGCGGAGGAGACTACAACCGTCGGTCGGCGTTTGACGCCGGTCACACCAGGGAAGTCAATCACCACCACGTCGCCCGGATTAAACAAGTTCCTTCTCTTCCGGGTAGATTTCAGCCGCGTACTTTAAAGAAGAGGCGGTTAAGTCTATTTGATCTTGTTCGCTCCAGGTGTCACGCCGATCCATTACGGCCAGGCCGGATTCGGTCAGCTCCTGTAAAATCATCGCGGCCAGACGAAGCCGCTCGCTCGGGGGCAGGACCCGAACGGTTTCCAGGAAGACTTCTTGTGCGGTCAGCGCCATGCTCGCTTCTCCCAGGTTATCTTGTTGATCATAGTTTCATTATACTGAAAGGTGAGAAAAGAAAACAAGCCGGATTGGGGCGGCCACAGGGGGCCGCCCCTACATTTCGGCGTTGACGGCCGGGTCAAGGGCGCATGCTATGCGCCCCTACGGAAGACACCGCCCACCATTCCTCGGGACGTCCATAAAATTATAAGATTGTCCTGGACCGACCTCAACCCCTTCCCCCGGCGTTACAAAAACAGACTCTTCAGGAGAAACGGCGGCAGGTCTTTAATTTATTTTACCTTTGTCAGGTGAAAAAGGAGAGGCAAAATGACCGGATTTAGCTTGCATATGACTAAGAATTTTGCTATACTAAATAATATCTAAAAACTGAATTTTTACTCGGGTAACCGGGCGCGGAGGTCGTAACCATTTGATATTAATCAAATAGACACTAACCCCCCCAACCTGCGATGAATTGACCTCTGACTTTATTTCACTGATACTAAGTTTATTACATTAACATTCATTAATACTTAAAGGAGTCGGTCAACGATGTTTGGAAGAAAAATATCGCATAAAATCGTATTGATTCTAATCGTCATCGCCGCTCCGCTGGCCGGGTTGGCCCTCTACTTCCTCATGACCGGATTGAACGACAACATCTCCTTCGCCACCCGGGAAACCTGGGGCATCCAGTACCAGCGCCCCCTGGAAAAGTTGTTACAGAGCCTGTCGGAACACCAATGGTTGGCTTTACGGCGCCTAAAAGGCGGGGAGAGTGACGCGGCGGCCTTGAACGCCAAAGCCGGCGAAGTGGATCAAGCCTTTGACCAGCTTATGGACGTCCAGCAAAAAGTGGGGGCCGCCCTGCAATTCACCGAGGCGGGTTTGACCCAGCGCGGCCGCCAACAGGCGCGACCCGATCTGGTCAAAGCCAAGTGGCAGGCCCTCAAGACCTCTCCAGGCAACGCCAAGGCGGCCGATCTCGATCAGCGCTATACGGAGCTGATTCAGGCGGTCCGGACGATGATCGCCCATGCCGGCGACACTTCGAACCTCATCCTGGACCCGGACTTGGATACCTATTATTTGATGGATGTCACTCTGCTGGCCCTGCCCCAGACTCAAGACCGTTTGTCGGAAATAACGGCCTCCGTGACCCAGGCTCTGCTCTCGGGGAAATTAACCCTGGAACAGCGCATTCAACTGGCCGTGTACGCGGCCTTGCTTAAGCAGGCGGACTTGGACCGTGTTTTAGGCAGCGTGGAGACGGCGCTGAACGAGGACAAGAACTTTTACGGACCGAGCCCTTCTCTGTCCAGCCGCCTGCCCGGGGCGGTCCAACCTTACAAAGACAAGACCCAAGCCATTATTTCCGCCCTCGATAAAATGGCTCGGGCCGAGACGACGGAAATCAAAGCGACCGACTTCGAGGGCCTGGGCTTCTCGGCCCGGGACGAGAGCTACAAGCTTTGGGACGTGGCGGCCTCGGAACTGGATACCCTCCTGAACATTCGCATCAGCAGCTACCGCAATCGAATGTTCTGGGCCTTGGTGGCCGCGACGGCCATTCTGGTGGTGGCCGGCCTGGTGGCCGGGCTGATCATTCGAGGCATAGCCCGGCCTATTCGTCAGACCTTGGCCATGCTGGAGGACATAGCCCGAGGCGAAGGCGACCTGACGCGCCATCTCGCCGTTTCCAGTCGGGACGAGCTGGGCCAGATGTCCGACCGGTTCAATATGTTTATTGACAAAATCCGGGAAGTCATCCTGAAGCTGGCCGAGAACGTCGGGGCCTTGACCGAATCGGCCGGACGTTTATCCAAGATATCGGCGCAAATGGCCACCACGGCCAAATCCGCTTTTTCCCAGGTTGACCATCTGAAAACCAGTTCCCAGGGAGTTCAAGTCAACATGGAGAGCGCCACCAGGGCGGCCGGGCAGCTCAACGAGACAGTGGCCACCATTGCCACCGCCACGGAGCAGATGACCGCCTCGGTGGGAGAAATCGCCCAGAACGCCGGCCTGTCGGCCAAGACGGCCCTGGACGCCACGAAAATCGCCCAGGACACCGGTGAAGCCCTGGACCAGTTCCATACCAGCGCCCAGGACATCGGCCGGGTGGTGGAAGTCATCGTGGAAATAGCCGAGCAGACCAAGCTCCTGGCCCTGAACGCCAGCATTGAAGCGGCCCGGGCCGGCGAAGCCGGCAAGGGTTTTGCCGTGGTGGCCGGCGAGGTCAAGGATTTGGCCGGCCAGACAGCCGAGTCCACGGAGGACATTCGCGGCAAGATACAAAGCATTCAAAGCAATTCCGCCACGGTGGTGGCGGCCATCAATCGCATCGTCACGGTGATGGAAAAGGTGAACGAACTTTCCCAGAGTATCGCCGCGGCGGTGGAAGAGCAGAGCGCCGCCACGGGAGAAATCGCCCAAAACGTGGCCCAAGCCGCCACCATGTCCGCCGAGGTGTCGAATTTAAGCAATCAGACGGCGAGTCTCAATGGCGCCATGGCCGCGGGGGTCATTCAGGTAGCCGAAGCGGCCCAGAACACGAACGAGGGAGCCGAGCAGGTTCAGACCGCCGCCGGTGAATTGACCCGCATAGCCAACGACTTGAGTCATTTAGTGGCCAGATTCAAAACATGAGTGAATCTGGTTAGTCACACACTATTTTACCAGGCAGCCTCCCTAGTCTTGTTCCGCCTGGGTCAGGGCCTGGTCAAGGATCGAGATCATTTCATCGATCTGTTCGAGGCTGATGATCAAAGGCGGGCCGATCAAGACCATGTCTCCGGCCTGGCCCCGGTCACAGCCGCCCGAAGGGAGGACGACGAGCCCCCTTTTCTTGGCCTCTTCATAGACCTTTAGATAAAAATGACGGCTCGGGGTAAAGGTCTTTTTCGAGGCTTTGTCTTGGACGAATTCCAGGCCCCACATCAGTCCCCGGCCCCGGACGTCACCCACCGAAGGATGGGATAAAAGGCCCTTCAGGCCCCGGGCCAGATATTCCCCCTTTTCGGCCGCCCGGGCCGCCAGATCGTGTTTTTCCATGTAATCCAGGGCGGCCGATCCCGCGGCCATGCCCACGGGATGGCCCGAGAACGATTGACCGGCGGCAAACACTCCCGAACCGCCGACTATGGTCTCCGCCATCTCCGAGGTTATCAAAGCCCCGGCCAGGGGGTAATAACCACCGCTGACGCCTTTGCCAAAGGCGATGATATCCGGCCGGCCGGAAAAGTGGTCGCTGGCGAAGAACCTTCCGCCCGTCCGGCCGGCGCCGGTCATGATCTCGTCGGCGATAAAAAGAATCCCGTGGCGATCACAAATGTCGCGTATCACGCGGAAATATTCGGCCGGTGGACAGGCCGCGGCCAGGGCCGATCCCACCACCGGTTCGGCGATAAAAGCGGACACCGTCTCCGGCCCCTCGGTCAGGATGGCCTTTTCCAAGGCCTGGGCGCAGTCCAGGCCGCAGGTCAGGGGTTCCCGGCCGAACCAACAACGATAGCAATAGGCCGGAGGGATATGCACAAAGTCCTTGAGGTAGGGTTGGTATTCGACCCTTCGAGCGGTAAAGCCGGACCAGGACAAGGCGCCCATGGTGATCCCGTGATAACTCTGCCAGCGGGAGATGACCTTGTACCTGCCTTTTTCTCCCGCGGCCAGGTGGCGGCTCCGGGCCAGTTTGACCGCCGTTTCCATCGCTTCGGAGCCGGAATTGTTGAAATAGGCCCGCCCCATGGGTTTTTCGGTCAGGCGGCAAAACCGGGCGGCCAACTCTTCGGCCGCCGGGGTGGAGAAGTGAACCCGGTAAACATAGGCCAGGCTTTTAGCCTGGGCCGTCATGGCCTCGATTATCTCGGTCGCCTGGTGTCCGAAGTTGGCCACCAAGGCCCCGCTGCAGCCATCCAGATAGCGGCGGCCGTCGGCGTCCCAGATGTAGACGCCTTCACCCTTGACCGCCTGGGGGGCGGGCTTTCTCAGATCATGGTGCATCAGCCGTGACGGGTTGGACATGACTTGTCTCCTTTCATTGTTACTGACTGGGACCTTACGTTCCGTATAACCGGCTCAAGCCCTGACCCAGGCGCTTTATCCCCGCCTCGAGGGCCGCTTCATCTAGGGAGGCGATCGAGAGGCGGAAAAACAGTCCGCCCGGAGGCCCGTGGAAATGACAGCTTCCCGGCAAAACGGCCACGCCGTGATCCAGAAGGTGATTCACGAGTTCCTCCTCTCCCAGGGCGAGATTGTTCAACCTGAGCCAGATAATGTAACCGCCGATCGGCCGGGTCCACTCGACCCGATCCGGCGGCATAAAGGTCTGCAGGGCCTTCAAGGCCGCCTGCATGCGTTTCCGATAAACACCGTGCATTCTTTTAAGGTGCAGATCATACCCCCCGGACAGGCAGAAGCGGTGGAACGCCGCCTGATCCACCAGATTCCCCGAGAGAATCGAAGCCCTTTGGATGGGAACCAGGCGGTCAATACACTCTTTATCGGCCGCGATCCAACCAAGTCGCAGCCCCGGAAAGGCGACTTTGGAGAAGGTGCCCACGTAGATGACCACTCCCCGCCGGTCCATTGATTTAATGGGCCGGACAGCCTTCCCGCCGTACTTCATCTCCTCTTCAAAACCATCTTCGACCAAGGGAATCCGGCGGCGGAGGCAAAGGTCGAGGAGTCTTTCCCGGTGAACCTGGTCGGTGGTGATGCCGGTCGGGTTGTGAAAATTGGGGATGGTGTAAAGCAGGACCGGCCTGGCCCGGCTGACCCGGTCTTCCAGGGCCTCGAGGTCCAGACCGTCGGCCTTCATCTGGACCGCAATTATTTCCAGGCGGTTCAAACGAAAAAGATCAAGAGCCCGGGCATAGGTCGGGGCTTCGACCACCACCGGGGAACCGGGCCCGGCCAGCATTCTCACCAGGAGGTCCAGGGCCTGCTGGGCCCCGGTCGTGATCATGATTTCCGGTGGCGAGAGCGAAACGCCGTGTTGACCCAACCTGGCGGCGATGAATTCCCTCAACGGTTCGTAGCCCCTCGGACTGCCGTATTGCAGGAGTTCGTCCCCCGCGGCGGCCAGGGCCTTGGTCATGGCTTTTCGGAAGGCCTTCACCGGCAGGAGCCGCGGGTCCGGAGCGAGGGGGATGAAATTAAACACCCGGCCGGCCGCCGCCTTTCGAGTAAACTCCTCTTCCTCTTCAAAGGACCGATAAAGTACCTCGGCCTCCGGGTTGACCCGTATTGACCAAGGAATCAGTCCGGGGCTGGATTTCCGGCCGGGTGAGACGAGGGCGACCCGTTTCCGAATAGTGGAATAAGAACCCGGCCGGCTGCGCAGATAACCCAAGGACCAGAGTTCCTGATAGGCTCTATATACCGTGGACCGGTTGACCCCCAATTGAATCGCCAGGAGCCGGCTGGAGGGCAGACGGTCGCCTGGTTTGAGGACGCCGCCTTCCACCAGATCGATGACCTGGTCCATGATTTGACGGTAGACGGGCCGACGGTCATTTTCATCTATTTTCAGGATAACGCCCATTACCCGCCCGACCTTACAAGGATTGCCTCTTTACCGGACAGGATAGCAGTTAATTGGTTGATCCTAAACAGCCAATGACCTGAAATTTTTGCTCAGCCAATTTTAGGTGAGCCGGGGACGCAGCCGTTACCGTCCGGTTGACGGCCTTCCCGATTCGGCCTGGCGGGCGGTTTTTACTTGACAGGCTGGTTGATATATTTTAAATATACTAATAAATATATCTTAAACATATTAAGACCAATGCCGCGGGCCATGATCGTCAAGGGCAAATCCCTCACCGCCAACATCTTCGAGACCGTCCGGGACCGGATCGTCTACGGCGTGTATCCCCCTGGGGCGAGCCTTCCGGAAAAAGAACTCTGCCGGGAATTCGGGGTGAGCCGGACCCCGCTGCGGGAGGCCTGGCTGAAGCTCCAGGACATGAAGCTGGTCACCGTCATCCCCAGGTTCGGGACCCAGGTGTCCCCCATAGACATCAATGAAATCCGCTGCGCCTTCGAGGTTAAAACCCGGCTCGAAGGGCTGGCCGGCGAAATGGCGGCCGAACGCATCCAGCCCGATCTCCTGGAAGAACTCGAGGGGGTCATCGCCGAAGGGGGCAAGCTGGCCAGGGAAGCCAGCAGCGATCGCCATGACCGGTTGATCGAAATCGAGAAAGGCTTTCACCGGGTCATCTGGGAGGCGGCTCAAAACGCGGTTTTGAAAGAGTTCCTCGATAACCTCCATTACCGTTGCGCCCGGCTCTGGAGCGCCGCCTTGAGCGAAGTGGTGCCCAACCGGGACATCCTTGACCAGATGACCGGAGTGTACCAGGCGCTCAAACAAAGGGACGGCCAGGAGGCGCGCCGCCGGATGGAAAACCACGTCCAGTATTTCGTCAAGAAAATCAAAAGTCGACTGCTCTAAGGCCTTATGTTTTTCCCGGACGAAAATCCAACCGTAAAGAGAAGGGAGGATGCCATGTCTAGAAGAATCTACTTGATCGCGGTTCTGGCCGCCCTTTCAGTGATCGTACTGAGCGGCGGCCCGGCCGGCCCCGGATCTGTTCTGGCGGCTGGAAACGAGGTGAAAATCGGCCTGTCGGCCCCCCTGACCGGCGACTGGGCCGAGTATGGCGCGGACTTCAAAAGATCGGTCACCATGGTCCTTGACCAAACCAACAAAAAGGGCGGCATCAACGGCAAGCAACTCGTCCTGGTCGTGTCCGACAGCCGCGGCGATCCCAAGGAGGCGGTGCTGATCGCCGAAAAGTTCGTGGCCGACCCCGGGATAATCGCCGAGATCGGCGATTTCAGCAGTTCCTGCACCATGGCCGCCACGCCGGTCTACGAACAGGCCAAGATGGTGCAGATTTCGCCCACCTGTTCTCATCAGGACTGGACCAAGAAGGGCGAGTTCATGTTCCGGGTGGTGGCCACCCAGGGATACGAAGGTCCGTACAACGCCCGTTGGGCGGTGAAGGACCTGGGCAAAAAGAAGCTGGCCACGGTTTACATCAACAACGACTGGGGCGTGGACGCCAACAAGTACTTTGTCCAGGAAGCCAAGAAACTCGGCGCGGAAATCCTGGCCGAGGAAGCCTTTGTCCCGGGCGAGAAAGACTTCAACGCCATCATCTCCAAACTCAAGAGGCTCAACCCGGACCTGATCTACCTGCCCACCTTCTACGCGGACGCCGCGGCCATACTGAACCAGGCCGAACGCGCGCGCTTCACCCCGGTGGTCATGGCCAACAGCTCGCTTTTCACCCAGAAGACCATCGAGTTGGGCGGCAAGGCGGTCGAGGGCATCATCATTCCGGCCAACTACTTCAGCGCCGACCCGCGGCCCGCGGCCCAGACCTTCACCAAGGCCTATCAGGCGGCCTACGGCAAGGAGCCCAACCAATTCGCGGCCCTGGCCTATGACGCGGCGGGCTTGCTGACGGGCGCCCTGAAAAACGTGGGCCTCGAAAGCCGGGCCAAGGTTCGGGAAGGTCTGTTGGCCCTCAAGGGCTATGAAGGCCCCACCGGCCCCATCTCCTATGCCGAGGGCCGGGACCCGGCCAAGCAACTGGTCAGGATAACCATCAAGGACGCCAAGTGGGTGCTCTACAAACCCTAGCCGGAATTTCCTAGGCCGCCTCCCACCTCCGGGGGGAGGCGCGATTTGAGGGCATTATCACCCCGCCGGCGGCGCCGCCGGGCCGCCGGCGGGAGCATCAGCGGGCCGAATCGTGTTTGACCAGATTCTCAACGGACTTACCCAGGGCAGCGTCTACGCTTTATTGGCCCTGGGTTTCACCCTGATCTTCGGCACCCTGCGCATGGTCACCTTCGCCCACGGCGAAGTCTACATGATGGGGGCCTACGTCGGCTTCGAGATCATCCGCCTGTTGCACCCCAGCTTTTGGCTGGCCCTGGCGGCGGCCCTGGCCGCCACGGCCCTGCTGGGGGTCCTGGTGGAGATACTGGCCTTTCATTTTCTGCGCAACGCCCCCCACTCGACCTCGCTTTTGGTGACCATCGGCATTTCCATTCTTCTGGTCAACCTGGCCCAGAAGATTTGGGGACCGGAAACCCAGTCCATTCCTCATAACCTCCTCGACCAGGTCAGCTACTTCGAGATCGAGGTGGGCGGCGTCTATATCTCCTTTCTGCAGATCGCCGTGCTGGGGGTGACGATCCTGCTGATGCTGCTGCTTTACTTCATCATCAACCGGACCAAGCTGGGCATGGTCATCCGGGCGACCGCCCAGGACTACGAGGCGGCCTTTGCCATGGGCGTGAACGTCAACCTGATTTACATGACCGCCTTTGCCCTGGGCTCGATGCTCGGGGGCGTGGCCGGCGTGCTGGTGGGGGTCTATTACAACCTGTTTTACCCGACCATGGGCGGGTTCTACGGGCTGAAGGCCTTCAGCGCCAGCGTGGTGGGCGGGCTCACCAGCCTGCCCGGCGCCGTGGTCTCCGGTCTTCTGATCGGGATCGTCGAGACCTTTTCCGTCGAGTTCGGCGCCTCGAACTTCCGCCACATCTTCTCCTTCCTTTTCATGATCGTCATCCTGTTGCTGCGGCCGGGCGGCCTCTTCGGCGGAAAGGAAATGGCCCAGGCCCGGGGAGACTGAGGATGAAGGCAATCCGATCCATCCTGGCCCATTCACCCTACCTGGTCATTCTGGCGGTCCTGGTGGCCGTTCCACCCTTCCTCGGCAACCAGTACTTCATTCAGGTTCTGGTCTTCATCGGCCTCTACGTCATTTTGACCCTCAGCCTCAACCTGCTCAACGGGTACGTGGGGCTGTTGTCCATCGGCCATGCCTCCTTCTACGCCATCGGGGCCTATACTTCGGCCAAGTTGACCATGGAAGCGGGCTGGCCCTGGTTTCCGGCCCTGATCGGGTCCGGCGTCGCGGCCGGTCTTTTCGGTTACCTCCTGGCCCGGCCGACCCTGCGGCTCTCGGGGATTTACCTGACCCTGGTCACCCTGGGCTTCAACATGATTCTCTTCCTGGTGCTGCAGAACTGGATGAGCTTCACCAACGGACCGCTCGGGATCATGGACATCCCGCCGCCTTCGCTCTTCGGCCGGACCGTGGCCACCCGGCTGCAGTACTACTATCTCGTCCTGGCCCTGGCGCTGCTGACCGTCTTGAGCATGCATCGGCTGATGACCTGCCGCTTCGGCCGGGCCCTGGTGGCCATCCGCGAAAATGAACTCGCCGCCGAGGCCATGGGCGTGCACACGACCCGGTACAAGGTCCAGGCCTTTGTCCTGGCCGCCTTCTATGCCGGTCTGGCCGGCAGCTTTTACGCCCATTTCGTGAAGTTCATCAGCCCGGACAGCTTCACCATCAACGAGTCGTTCATCCTGCTGGCCATGCTGGCCTTCGGCGGGCAGGGGAACCTGATCGGTCCGATCGTGGGCGCGGCGATCCTCATCCTGATACCGGAGGTCTTCCGGCCCTTGCAGGAATACCGCATGTTCGTCTATGGCGGCATCCTGGTCGTCATGATGCTGGTCCGGCGGCAGGGTCTCTTGGGCGGCCGGCCCTACAGCCTGCGCCTGACCTGGTTCGACGAAACCCCAAAAACCGTCTACTCCCGGGGTGACAAGTTTCTCCCCGAGGAGGAACAGGCCCGGGATCATGGCCCTGCTTGAAATAGCGTTGGTGACCAAGGACTTCGGCGGTCTCAAGGCCCTAAAGGACGTCTCCCTGGGTCTCGAGGAAGGCGAGATCGTCAGCCTGATCGGGCCGAACGGCGCGGGTAAGACCACCCTGTTCAACTGCATCACCGGGACCATGCCTCCTTCCTCCGGCTCGATCCGGTTCCAGGACGACGAAATCGTGGGACTGCCGCCCCACGAAGTGGCCCGCCGCGGGATAACCCGCACCTTCCAGCACGTCCGTCTCTTCAGCCAGATGACCGTCCTGGAGAACGCCATGGTCGGGCATGACTTCAAGGGGCGGACCGGGATATTCAGCGCCCTCCTGCGGCCGCCGCGGGTCGGCCGGGAGGAGGCCGAGAACCGGGCCAGATGCCTCGAGGCCTTGTCCTTGTTCGGGGAGAGGCTGCTGCCCCGCTTGAATCAGCCGGCGGCTACCTTGTCCTACGCCAACCGCCGGCGTCTCGAGATCGCCCGGGCCCTGGTCTCCGGCCCCCGGCTCCTGCTGCTGGACGAGCCCACGGCCGGCATGAATCCCCATGAAACCCAGGGTTTGATAGACCTCATCCGCTCGATCCGGGAACGCGGCCACAGCGTCCTGGTCATCGAACACAAGATGCAGGTGGTGATGACCGTTTCCGATCGGATCGTCGTCCTCGACCACGGCGAGAAGATAGCCGAAGGCTCGCCCCGGGAGATCGCGGAGAATCCGGAGGTCATCGAGGCGTACATGGGAGGCCGCCAGCGTGCTCAGGCTGAATGAAATAGACACTTTTTACGGGCCGATCCAGGCCTTGAAAAAGGTCTCCCTGTCCGTGGCCAACGGGGAGATAGTCTCCCTGCTCGGCGGCAACGCCTGCGGCAAGTCCACCACCATGAAGACCATCCTCGGGCTGGTGCGACCCCGGCGCGGGACCGTCGAGTTCCTCGGCCGCCGCATAGAACGCTGGCCGCCTTCCGCCATCGTCCGGGCCGGGATAGCGCCGGTCCTCGAGGCCCGACGCCTGTTCCCCTATCTCACCGTATACGAGAACCTGCTGATGGGGGCGTACACCCGGTCCGAGAAAAAGGCCATTCGGGAAGACCTCGAACGCGTTTACGCGCTTTTTCCGGTGGTGACGGAACGCCGCCGGCAGATGGCTTCGACCCTGAGCGGCGGGGAACAGCAGATGGTGGCCATGGCCCGGGCCTTGATGGCCCGGCCCAAGCTCCTGATCATGGACGAGCCTTCCATGGGGCTGTCCCCGCGTTACGTGGACACGGTCTTCGAGATCATCCAGCGGATCAACCAATCCGAGGGGGTGGCTATCCTCTTGGTGGAACAAAACGCCAACATGGCGCTTTCCATCGCGGCCCGGGGCTACGTACTCCAGACCGGCGAAATCGTCCTGCACGACACGGCCGAGAACCTGCGCTGCAATCCGCTCATGCAGAAGGCGTACCTCGGCGTGGCCTGAAATAAGGGGATCAATCGGGGCGACCGGTCCCGCGGGACGCGGGACCAGTAGGGGCACGGCGCGCCGTGCCCCTACCAAGAAAGGTACTCTAACATGAACAAACTGGAAAGGGTTGACCGGGTCCTGCGGGGCGAGGAAGTGGACCATCCGCCCCTGTCGCTTTGGTACCACTTCGGCGTGCAGCATGCCGGCGGCGAACAGTTCGCCCGGATCACGCTCGAGTATTTCCGGCACTACGACTTCGATTTCCTCAAGGTCATGAACGACTACTACTACCCCACGCCCGAGGGTCTTTCGACCGTCCGCGCCAAGGCCGACCTACGCCGGTTCACCGCTTTCGAGGCGGAGAACTCCGACTGGCGCGAGCAGTTCAAGGCCCTGGAAATCATCGCCCGGGCACTCGAGGGCCGGGCCTATTTCCTCGATACGGTCTTCGACCCCTGGCAGAGCCTCAGGCGGAGCGTGGCCGGCGAAAACATGGAACACCTGGCCGAAAACGAGCCGGAAGCCCTGCATGAAGCCCTGGCCGCGGCAACGGAGAACCTGATCGCCTACGCCCGGAAGTCCTTGAGCCTGGGCGCGGCGGGCATCTTCATGTCCGTGCCGGCGGCCAAGGAGATCGTCAGCCGCCAGGTGTTCCTCGAGTTCGTCAAGCCTTACGCCCGGCGGGTCTTCCAGGCCGTGGCCGGTCAGGGCCGTCTGAATACGGCCCACATCCACGGCGACGACCTGTACTTCGACGACGTGCTCGACTTCCCCGTCAACGCCCTCAGTTGGTGGGATCGCGGTCCCAACGGTCCCAGCCTCGAATCCGTCAAGCAGCGCTTCGCCGGCTGCGTCATGGGCGGCCTGGACCAGACCCTGTTCACCCGGCGTTCGCCGGCTTTCCTGAAAGCCCATGTCCGCGAAGGGATGGCCCTGGGCGGCGGCCGGCGCTTCTTCCTGGCCAACGGCTGCAGCATTGACACCTGGGTGAGTCCGGCCGTGATCAGGGCCGTGGTGGCGGCGGCCCGGGAACCCCAGGACCGATGAGCTTTCTGGTCCTCGATTGCGGAACCTCGGCCTCCAAGGCGGCCGTGGTCGCCGAGGACGGGCGGATACTGGCCTTAAGCCGCCGGCCGATAACCGTGCGCCGGCCCGGCCCGGGTCAGGCCGAAATAGACGCCGATGAGTTATGGGCTTCGGCCCAGGACGCGGCCCGGGCCGCCCTGCGTAAAGCGCCCCGGGCCGGGCGCGACGTACAGGCCCTGGGTGTCAGTGCGCTGCTGGGCTACGTCTTTCTGGACGGAAAACAACGGCCCCTGGGGCCGGCCGTGATCTGGATGGACAACCGGGCCGCCGCTGAAGCCGAGGAAATCCGGGGCCGGCTTTCCGAAGAGGCGGTTTACGCCAGGACCGGCCGGAGAATAAGCCCCGAACTGCTGGCCCCCAAGCTGCTCTGGTATTCCCGCCACCATCCGGGTCTGGCCCGGTGCCGGCGTCTCGTCATCGGCCTGAAGGACGAACTGGTCCGGCGGCTGTGCGGCGCGGTCCAGACCGACGTGGCCCACCTGGACTATTCCCTGCTGTTCAACATTCACCAGGGCCGGCTCGATCCCGACCTGTTGACCGAACTGGGGATTGATCCGACTCTGTTTCCAGAGCCCCGGCGGGCCACAGACGTCGTCGGGCGGCTGACCCTCGAGGCGGCCCGCGGACTGGGGCTCCCGGCCGGGCTGCCGGTGATCTCCGGCAGCTCGGACGGCACCACGGCCATGTACGGCGGCGGGGTCCTCGAAAGCGACGTGGCGGTCCTGGTCGCCGGCACCACCGACGTCTGCATGACCGCCTCCCCTTACCCAGTGCAGGACCCCACCCTGACCCTCACCGTCAACACCGGGCAGGCGCCCGGCCTGTACCTGGCCGGCGGGGCCATGGGACTGGCCGGCGGCGCCCTGCGGCGGCTGGAAGAACTGCTCTCGGTTTCGGTGCGGTCCCGCCGGGCCCGCATCCGGCGTCTGCCGCCCGGTTCGGACGGGCTCCTGGTCTTTCCGGGCTTCAGCGGCGAGCGCTCGCCGTACTGGCAAAAGGACTTCACCGGCGGCCTGATAGGCCTGACCCTGGGCCACCGGCCCGAACATGTCTTCCGGGCGGCCATGGAGGCCGCGGCCTATCGCGTCCGGCGCCTGGTCGAGCTTCTGGCCGGTTGCGGGCTTGCCCCGACCAGAATTAACGTCACCGGCGGCTTCGCCGACCTGGACGTCTGGAACCATATCCGGGCCGACGTGACGGGAATCGAACACCGGCGGCCCCGGGTGGCCGAAGCCACCGTCCTGGGAACGGCCATGTTCTGCCGGGCCGCTTTAGATGGACGCACGACCCTGGCCGAACTGTCCCGCCAGTGGATAAAGATCGGCCGGCGTTACCGCCCCGATTCCGCCCTCACCCAGGAGTACCGGGCCAGGGCCGAACTATTCGACGAGTTTATCCATTCGACGGCCGGGTTCTATCGCCGCCTGGGCCGGGTTCGAAACTAGAAACAAGGAAGGCACCCATGGATCAAAAAGAAATGATAAACAAGATCAGGGCCGCGATCAAGGACCGGGCCACCTGGTTCGCCCTGCTCTACCGCGGTTTCAAGGAGACCCTGCCGGAACAAGAGGTCGAGCGCCTGGCCCGGCAAGCCATCTTCGAGTTCGGACGCCTGAAGGCCAAGAACGACCCGCCGAATTTCAGCCCGGCCGCCTGGGTGGAAAGACACGTGGCCAAGGGTTCCGCCTTAGTCTTCGACTCGGACGTGGAGATCAACGATCGGGGCGCGGTGCAGCGCATGAAGTACTGCGCCCTGGTCGAGGCCTGGAAGGAAATGGGCTGCTCGGCCGAGGAGATCGCCCTCTTCTGCGACATCGCCATGGAAGGCGACCGGGGCCGGGCCGCGGCCCACGGCGTGCGCATGGAACTGGAAGAACGCATCGCCCGGGGCGATCCTTTCTGCCACCTTAAAATTTTCCCGGGCCCATGACCCCCGGCTCCGGAAACATCTATTTCTGCGGCATGATCGGGTCGGGCAAGACCACCATCGGCGGCCGCCTGGCCGAGGAACTCGGCCTGCCGTTCCATGACCTCGATCGGGAAATGGACCGGATTCTGGGCTATTCCTTTCATCAATTAGTCAAGGAAAAGGGCTGGGTGGCTTTTCGCGAACTCGAGTATTCGATCTGCAAGGGCTTCGCCCGTCAGCACCGGTCCATGGTCTGTCTGGGCGGCGGCACGGTCAGGTACGAGTGGAACATGGACGTGCTCAAGGGCACCGGGCTCATCATCCTGCTGACGGCCTCGCTGGACGAACTCGCCCGGCGGGTCCGCCGGGCCGACCGCCCCCGGGTGAACCTAGGCGTCAGTCTGGAAGAAGACCTGCGTAAAATCTGGTCCGAGTCGGCGGACAAATATCAGGCCGCGGCGGATATCGTCTACAACACCGACCATAAGACCATCGCCGAAGCCGCCGCTGAGTTAAAGCCGAGAATCGTCGACTACCTGGCGGTGAGATAGCGGCGGGTGGCCCTATTGATAGTACCCAGGGCGTCCCGCCTGTCGTGCACCTGTCGCGAGCCCCCAGGTCGTACGATTTCCGGGGCGCACGTCTGTGCGCCCCTACAAATACCATCCGCGGTACGTCCTATAGGTTTCCTCGACGTCATCCCGTAGGCGTCCCGTCATTGGCGGGATGCGCCCTAGGTATTCGGTCGCCAGCGCCCGGATTGGCGTCTCCCGTCCCGCGAGACGCGAGACGCGGGACGAGATGCGTCCTGATTAACCCCAACGCTGCCTCCTGTAGGGGCGCACTGCGTGCGCCCTTCAGGACGATACGCCCCTTTCGCCCTTAATGGCCGATCCATTTTTCCTTCAGGGCCTGGAACTCGCCTTTTTCCTTCATCTGGTAAACCCAGAGGTTGAGCCAGTTGAGGAAAGGCTGGTCGTCCCGGGAAATCATATAGCCGAAGTCATCCTTGGTGTAGGTCTGGTCAGGCGAGACGGCGAAAAGTACGGGTTTGTTTTTCGCCATCAAGATGGCTTCGACATTATCCGTGATCATCACATCCACTTCGCCTTTGGCGATCTTGTCCGGAATTTCCAGGTTTTTCTCGATGACGACGATTTCGGCCTTCTTGATGTTGGCCCGGACGAAACGTTCGTTGGTGCCGCCGGGATTGACGCCGATTTTCACGCCGGCCTGGTCAATGTCGGCCAGGGTCTTGAAGCGGGCCTGGTCGGCCTTGCGGATAAGCGGCGACTTGCCGACTTTTATGTAAGGCTCGGTCAACGCCACCTGTTTTTGTCGGACCAGGTTGCGGGTGATGCCGCACATGGCCACGTCATACTTGTTTTCCAAAATTCCCTGGACCAGGGTCTTCCAGGTGGTTTCCACGAATTTCACCTCGATGTCCAGGGCCGCGGCCAGTTTCTTGGCGGCCTCTATGTCGTGACCTTCGTACTGTTTGGTTTCCGGGTTCAAAAAGCTGAACGGTTTGTAGTCGCCGGTAGTACCCACTAAAATTACTTTTTTTTCCGCGATCACGTCCAGACGGGACTTTTCCGCGGCCAGGGCGTTTCCGCCCACAAGCAAAGTGACGGCCAGGATCGCAAATAAGACAAATCTACCCGCTTTCATCGCTTTCCTCCTTTTTTACGGAATTTAGCAATCATAACCAGGGGGGATTTTTTTGTAAAGTCCGCTTAGAGCGGGGCGCCGGGCGGGAGGCGGCCCAGTCTGTATCGGGTCTCATCCTGCCTGGTCAAATAAACTGACAGTATATTGAAGCATTTTAATAAATGATAATATATCACTTAGTTATAATCATATTATCGATTTAAAAATATTCCTTGACATAAAAGTAAACTATCAGTATACTTTCATCATCGCCGACAGATACAATAAGACCATTCGGCCGGGACGAAGAGGAATATGACCCCCAAGCTGGAATACAAAAAGAAACGCACCATGCTGGCCATCCTCCAGGCCGCCGAAGAACTCTTCCTCCAGAAACCCTATTCCGCCATCACCGTGGACGAAATCGCGGCCCAGGCCGGCGTGACCAAAAAAACGCTCTACCGCTATTTCCCGTCCAAACTCTCCCTGTACATCCATATGTTCGACGACTACCTGCAGCGCCTGCACGGCCAGATGTCCCAGGCCGCCGTCCTCGATCTGCCCGTGGCCGAGGTCCTGCGCCGGATGCTGGAAGTCCAGTTCAAGTTCACCTGGGAGAACGCCAGGTTCATGCTCCTGTGGTGGACCCTCGATTCGGACGAATTCGACGGCGACCTGCCCCGGGAATTGATCCAGAGCATAAGAATCTGGAACCGCGGCATGATCGAACAGGCGGCGGCCCTGATCAAGAAAGGACAGCAGGCCGGCGTGGTCCGGGCCGGAGACCCGGAACTGCTGGTCAACCTGATGTCGGCGGTCAACAAGGGCATCTTCATTCACACCCGCAAGCAGAGCCGTCTCAACATCGCCAACGTGAACCCCCAGGAGCTTAAAGACACGTTCTGGGAACTGGTTTCGGCCGGCCTGTTCATCTCTCCGGCCGAAACCGACCGGCTCGGAGGCCCGCAAAAGAAAAAGGAGGCGCGGCCATGGAAGAATTCGTAGTCGGCTTTCGGGTCAACCAGAGATTCAACCATCTGGTGGCGGCCAACTTCACCCTCGAGGGTTCGGGCGCGGCCCTGTTCCTGGGCGCCTTGTTTCTGGGCTGCCGATCCTGCCTGCTCGAGGGCCTGATCATGGCGCTGCTCGGCGCCCTGGCCCTTTTCCTGGACCTGGGCAGTCCGGGCCGGTCCTGGCGATCGGTTTACCGGCCCGGCCGGTCCTGGATCAGCCGCGGCGCCTTCTTTCTGACCGGCCTGGTGGTCCTGGGCCTGCTCTACACCCTGGTTCCGCTTCCCGCCGGCGATACCTGGGGCGTACTACTCAAGGCCATCCTGGCCGCCCTGGCCTTGCTCACCGCCCTGTACACCGGTTTCCTGGTCTCCTCCATGGAAGCGATACCCTTCTGGCGCTCCTGGCTGGTTCCGCCGCTCTTCCTGCTGCAATCCCTGGCCACGGGCCTGCTCGTCCTTTACTTCTCGGTGAGCCTGATCGGTCCAGTTCAAACGGCCCCCGCCCTCCCGCCCCTGATCGCCGTCTTTCTGATCGGCGCGGCCGTTTTGAACCTGGGACACCTGACCGTCATAACCAGGTCCGGACCCGCGGCCAGGGAATCGGTCCACCGGCTGTTGCGCGGGGAACTCAAGGCCTGGTTCTGGGGAGGGGCCGTGATCCTGGGCTACGCCGCGCCCCTTATCCTGTTGATCGGCTTCGCCGGCGACGCCGGCGGCTGGTCCGCCGGATCATCCGCGGCCATGCTCCTGGCCGCGGCCGCGAGAATCGTCGGGGATTTTTCTTTCCGTTGGACCATCTTGAGGACCGGCGTGTACGAGCCGGTCCTGGTTTGAGGCCGCGCCCGCGGCTCTCGAGGGAGGGCGTCATGAACCCGAACGTCGGTCCGGCCGATAAAGACGGCTGGTTCACCACATCCTGCAACGCCTGCTTCAACGTCTGCGCCATCCGGGTCAAGGTCCAGGACGGCCGCATCGTGGACGTCAAGGGCGACCACCGCGTCCCCAGTTCCAAGGGCAAGGTCTGCGGTAAGTCCCAGGCCCGCATCGCCGACCTGTACAACCCTAAGAGGATCACCCGACCCCTGAAGCGCACCAATCCGGAAAAAGGACTGGGCGTGGACCCGAAGTGGCGGGAGATTTCCTGGGACGAGGCCCTGGACCTCATCGTGGGCCGACTCAAGGCCCTGATGGCCGACGACCCCCGCAAGCTGGTAGTGTCCACCTTCGACCTGTGCAACTTCTACATCGCCCAGAGCTTCGGCGTGGCTTTCGGCACGCCCAACTACGAATTCTACCCGGTCTCCTGCGGCAACGGCCTGCATACGACCTTCTTTCTGACCCTGGGCACGATCAATTCGGAGATTGACCTCGAATACTGCGACTACATCATGCTCTGGGGGTCCCAGCTCGGCCACGGCGTCAACAACAACCCCCTCGAAGCCATCCGTCACATGGCCGACGCCCGGCGCCGGGGGGCTAAGTTAGTGGTGGTGGACCCCATCTGCGGCCAGGCCGCGGCCAAGGCCGACGAATGGATTCCCATCCGACCCGGCACGGATTCGGCCCTGGCCCTGGGCATGGTCAACGTCCTGCTCAACGACCTGGGCCTCTACGACCGGGAGTACTTGAAACGAAAGACCAACGCTCCGTACCTGGTCCGGGCCGACGGACGATACGTCCGGGACCAAGAGACCGGCCAGCCCTTGCTCTGGGATTCGACCTCGAACCGGGCCGGGCCTTACGATTCGCCCGACCTGAGCGACCCGGCCCTGGAAGGCGTCTTCCAGGTCAACGGCGAGGCCTGCCGGCCGGCCTTCGACCTGCTCAAGGAACACGTTAAAAAGAACTACCCCCTGGACCGGGTGCAGGAAATAACCACGGTCCCGCGGGAAACCATCCGCCGTGTCGCCCGGGAATTCGCCGAGGCGGCCCGGATCGGCGCCACCATCGAGATCGAAGGCCAGACCCTGCCTTTGCGGCCGGCGGCCCTCGAATTCAAGCGCGGCGTATCCCATCACAAGAACAGCTTCTTCAACGTCTTTTCGCTCCAACTCCTTAATATAGTCTTAGGCAACCTGGACGCCGTGGGCGGGCTCATCGGCACCAACGCCAACGGCCCGACCGGGTACTGGACCATGTCCCCCGGCCGGGACGGCCTGGTCACCTCGAACATCTTCACCAGCGTTTCCGGCGGCCGCGGCAGTTTCGCCTGCTTCATGTCGCCCTATCCGCCCAACCCGGTCTCGCCGCCGGAATGGCTCAACCTGAGGCAGCTCCTGCCGCTCACGGGCTTCATCCCCAGCCTGTGCGCCTTCACCATCCACGACCCGGATAAATTCAAGATGCCTTACCGGCCCTCGGTGATGATCCACTGCCGGTCCAACATGGTGGTCAGCAACAACGATCCCAAGTTCCAGGCCGAGATGCTCAAGAAGCTGGATTTCATGGTCTCCTTCAACGTCAAGATGGACGAGACCAGCGAGTTCGCCGACCTGGTTCTGCCCGAAACCCACGATTTCGAGAAATACTGGTTTTTCCCGGCCAACCAGCCGGCGGGCTTCCAGAAGCCGGGTCTGGGCGACTGGTACTACCAAACGGTCAGGCCGGTGGTGGCCCCTCCGCCCGGGGTCAGGAACTGGATTGACGTGATGATGGAGATCGCCGAACGTTTGGGCATCCTGTCCGAACTCAACGCCGAGCTGAACCGGATGACCGGCCTGGCCCTTTGGGACGAACTGGCCCTGCAAGCCGACGTCCGTTACTCCCTCGAGGAAATCCACGACCGCACGGTCAGGCTCTTTGCCGCCATGAACGGCGTCGAGGTGACGGACGACCTGTTCACCGACGCCAACCCGATCCTGCCCGGGCCGAAGAAGGAGCTGTCCGAATGCTACCCCGGGGCCTTGTCCGAGGCCCGGGTGCCGGTTTACTTCGAATACTTCCTCGAGGTGGGCGAAGAGGTCCGACGGGTGACCCGGGAGATCGGCCTGGACTGGTGGGACACTTCCCATTACCAACCCCTGGCCGACTGGCGGCCCTGCCCGGCCCACGAGGATCGTTCGAAGGAGTACGACCTGTTCGTGGTCTCGAGTCGCCTGCCTCTGCACGGCCAGTCCAACAGCGCGGACAACCCCTGGGTGGACGACATCTGCCGGCATAGTCGCATGGACTACAACGTGCTGCTGAATACCGAGACCGCGGCCCGCAAGGGCATTAACGACGGGGATATGGTCTGGATCGAGTCGCGCACCGGCAAGGTCCAGGGCAAGGTCCGGGTGACCGGCGCGGTCCACGTGGAAACCGTGGGCATCCTGGGCGGGCACCTGGGGCAGTGGGCCCGGGACAAGATGTTCGCCCGGGGCAAGGGCATCCATATCAATTCTCTGGTGGCGCACGACTGGAACATGGTCGGGACCCTGACCGGCCAGCTCGACACCTGCGCCAAGGTCAAAATCTACAAGGTATAAGGCGGTGGGTCATGGCCAGATACGGCATGGTTATTGACCTTCGGGTCTGCATCTGCTGCAACGCCTGCACCGTGGCCTGCAAGGCCGAACACGGCACCGGCCCCGAGGTGTTCTGGTGCAAGGTGCTGGAAAAGGAAAACGGGCGCTATCCCCAGGTCAAACGGCTTTTCATCCCGGTTTTGTGCAACCACTGCGCCGACGCGGCCTGCGAAAAAGCCTGTCCTACCGGCGCCACCTGGATCAATCCGGACGGACTGGTCCTGGTGGATTACGAACAGTGCATGGGCTGCGGCGCCTGCCTGGTGGCTTGTCCGTACGGGGTCCGCACCTTCGTGGAAGAGGAGCGGTTTTATTTCCCGGATACGCCGATCCCGTACGGCGTGGATGAACTCCGGGGGGTGAAGGGCGTGGTCCAGAAGTGCAACTTCTGCCTGGCCCGGCTCGAACGGGGCGACGTCCCGGCCTGCGTCGAGGTCTGCCCCACGAGCTGCCGCGTCTTCGGCGACCTGAACGATCCGCGGAGCGAAGTCAGCCAATGGCTGAAAAAGGAAAAAACCTTCCAGTTGCTGCCGGAGCAAGGCACGGACCCGTCGGTTTATTACATCAGATAAACGGCTGCCGGCGGAAGAAGAGCGTGGATTCATCATGACCTTGGCGGAAAAGATTTTGGCCCGGGCCTCGGGCCGGGACCGGGTGAAGCCCGGCGAATACGTTACGGCCCGGATTGACCAGGCGGTCTGTCACGAAGCCCTGGCCGCGGTGGCGCTCAACCTCGAAGCGGCCGGAGTCAAGGGCGTCTGGGACCCGGACCGGATCATCGTGGCCCTGGATCACTACGTGCCCGCGCCGACCCAGCGGGCCGCGGCCATTCAACAATTGGTGCGGCAAAGCGTCCAGAAGTACGGCCTCCGTCATTATTACGCCGAAAACGCCGGCGTGGTCCATCAGGTCATGGTGGAAAAGGGCCACGTCCGGCCCGGCGAACTGATCGTGGGCACGGACTCCCACACCTGCACCTACGGGGCCCTGGGCGCGGCGGCCTGCGGCATCGGTTTTTCGGAAATGGCCTGGGCCGCGGCCACGGGCGAACTCTGGTTCCGGGTGCCGGAAACCATCTTTTTTCACCTGGACGGCCGCCTCGATCCGCCCCTCACCTCGAAGGACGTCAGCCTCAAGATCGCCGGCGAATACGGCGCGGAGTTCGCCCAGTACAAATCGGTCGAGTTTCACGGCCCGGCGGCTCGAGCCATGAGCGTGGCCGGCCGGATGACCATGTGCAACATGAGCGTCGAGATCGGCGCCAAGTTCGGCTTCTTCCCGCCGGACGAAACCACCTGGACCTATCTGAAGGCAAGAGGCCTGGAGCGGCCGGAGGACCTCGACAGGCCGGCCGAACCTCCCCCGGACCGGGCCATCGGTCTGGACTTGACCTCCCTCGAACCCCAGGTGGCCCGGCCCCATCAGGTGGACAACGTGGTCCCGGTCTCTCGAGCAAATGGGGTCGTCATCCACCAGGCGGTCCTGGGCTCCTGCACCAACGGCCGTCTCGAGGACCTGAAACTGGCGGCCGACATCCTGCGCGGCCGGAAAGTGGCTCCCGGCGTCCGCCTGCTGGTGTCGCCCGCGTCCCGGGAGGTCTACCGGGCCGCCCTGGCCGACCAGACCCTGGCCGTGCTGGTCGAGGCCGGCGCGATCATCCTCAACCCCGGCTGCGGGCCTTGCTTCGGCGGACACATGGGCCTCCTGGCGCCGGGCGAAGTCTGCCTGACCAGCACCAACCGCAACTTCAAGGGCCGGATGGGCAGCGACCAGGCCGAAATCTATCTGGCTTCGCCGGCCACCGTGGCCGCTTCGGCCGCATTCGGCCGGATAACCGATCCCAGGGAACTCTATTGATTATGCACGCCATCACGGGAAAAGTCTGGAAGTTCGGCCATAACGTGGACACCGACGCCATCGTGCCCGGCCAATACCTGGACGCCCCGGTCCAGGAAGTCGCTGCCCACGCCCTGGCCGGTTTGAGGCCCGAGTTTCCGTCCCGGGTCCGGCCGGGCGACCTGATAGTGGCCGGCTCGAATTTCGGGTGCGGCTCCAGCCGGGAACACGCCGCGTCGGTGCTCAAGCATCTGGGCCTGGGCCTGGTTCTGGCCGAATCCTTCGGCCGCATCTTCTTCCGCAACGCCATCGCCGTGGGCCTGCCGGTTCTGGCCTGCCCCGGCGTGCACGAAGCCTTCGAAGACGGCCAGACCGCCTCGGTCCGGCTGGACCAGGTGCTGGTCACCAACCGGGAGACCGGCCGGGAGCTGCGGGGCGAGGCCTTGTCCGAACAGATGCTGCTGATCCTCGAAAAGGGCGGCATCCTGGAACTGCTCAAGGAACACCAGGGGGTGAAGCGTGACTGAGTGGGAATCGTATTTCAAGAATCCCCAGCCGCTGAAGGTGTACGTCCTGCACACCGGGTACGTGCATATGAGCGGCAACATCCATTTCAACAAAAAGAGCCCGAAGTTCAAGACCCTGCCCAAGGACAACCGCTTCAACCCCGTCTTCTCCTTCCTGGTCCAGCACCCGGTCCGCGGCCGGCTGCTCCTGGACACCGGGCTGCACCCGTCTTTCGCCCGATCGTCCCACGGCAACTTCGGCCGCCTGCTGGGCTCGATGGTCAAGACCAAGGCCGAACCCGGTCAGGACGTGGTCAGCCAGATGAAGAAGATCGGCCTCGAACCCAAGGACGTGGGCCTGGTCATACTGTCCCACCTGCACCTGGACCACCCCAGTTCGTTGCCGGAATTCCGCGACGTGGCCGGCTTGACCGTCTTCGCGGGCCAGCCCGAACTCGATATCCTGCGCGGCGCCTTCGGCCTGTTCAAAGGGTACCTCAAGGGCCACCTGGCCGGGCTGGACGTCCGGCCCATCGCCTTTGACCTGAGCCTGCCGCCCTTTGACCGGGTCTGGGACGTCTTCCGGGACGGTTCGGTCCTGGTCCTGTCCACGCCCGGCCACACGCCCGGTCACGTGTCCGCTTTGATCAACGCCCGCGGCGGACCAATACTCCTGACCTTTGACGCGGCCCACCGCCGGGCCAACCTGACCGAGGACGTCCCGCCCATAGGCGACTATCCTCAGGCTTCCCAGTCTCTGCGCCACATCAAAGCCTTTCTCGAACGCTATCCCCACACCCGGACGTTCTTCGCCCATGACCCGGACCAATTGAAGGAATTGAAACTTTGTCCCCAGTACTATGATTAAGCGGGCCGCGGCGAGCCGCCGGTCCAGGAAGGGAAAAGACACCATGGGTTTCGAACATCTTTTGTCGCCGATCAAGGTCGGACCCCTGACCTTGAAGAACCGGATGGCCCTGGCGCCCATGAACACCTGTATGTCCGGGCTCCACGGCGAGGTAACGGAACAGCTTCTGGCCTATTACGGGGCCCGGGCCAAGGGCGGGGCCGGCCTGATCATAACCGAGGTCATTCTGGGCACCCGGCTGGCGGCCCAGTTTCCGGTCACCCGGGACCTGGCCTTATTCCACCCTGGGCACGCCCACGGTTTGAGCCTTCTGGTGGACCGCATCCATTACTTTGGCGCCGACGCCTGCGCCCAGATGAGTATCGGCCTGGGCCGCCAGAGCACGCCCCTGGATCCGGACCTGGAACCGCCGGCGGCCACCGGCGGACTGCCCTATGAGATCGTGTACGAAAAGATGCCCGATGCCATTGCCGCGGCCTGGCGCTCGTCCGAATTCGCCCGGACCCTGGGCGTGGGTCGCATGACCCGCGAGATGTCCCTCCCGGAGATTCGACGGGAACAAAAGGAATTCGCTTTTAGCTGCCAGTTGGCCGTGGCCGCCGGTTTCGACGCCATCGAGATTCACGCCACCCACGGCTTCCTGCTCCATCAGTTCCTCTCACCCTTCACCAACCGGCGATCGGACCTGTACGGCGGCGAGTGGCGGAATCGGAAGCGGTTCCTGAACGAAGTCTGCGAACAGGTGCGTTACGCCTGTCCGGGCGTGGCCCTGGGCGTGCGCTTCAGCGCCGAGGAGCACTTCGAGGGCGGTCTGACCCGGGCGGAGATGATGGACGTGGCCAAGGACCTCGAGGCCCGGGGGGCGGACTATCTGCATCTTTCCGACGGCGGCGGCTTCGAGGAGTCGGGCCATCAGATTCCGGACGCGGACCGGGCCGCACATATTCCCGAGCACGGCGCCGACTTCAAGAAGACGGTCTCGATCCCGGTCATGGTCGCTTCCCAGCACGACCCGCTCACGGCCGATCAAGACATCGCCGCCGGCAAATTCGACCTTTCGGCCTTGGGCCGGCAATTGCTTTGCGACCCCGAGTATCCGAAGAAACTGATGGAGGGCCGGGCCGACCAGATCGTCAAATGCGTGCGCTGTAACATCTGCCTGATGAAGGGACTGGCGGGTAATACCGCCGCCTGCCCGCTGAACCCGCTGCTGGGCCGGGAGTACGGCTTGGACGAGTATCGCATCGGCCCTTATCAGGCCCACGAATCCATCATACCCAAGTCCTGGCTGGTGGCCCCCATGCCGGCCTTGGATCGCCCCTGGTGGAAGCCGGAACTCGACGTCCCGGAAAAATACTGGCGACCGTTCCGCGGGCCCGGCCCGAGATGACCTCGCTAAAGGAGTGCTCGAATCATGGATGTCAGAAAGAAGCTGCGCGCCGCGCTCGAGCGGGGCGAATTCATTCCGGCGCCGGGCGCTTATGACGCCCTGACGGCCAAGATCGTGGCCTGGGCCGGATTCCCGGCCGTGTACATGACCGGCTTCGGCACGTCCGTGGCCCATTTCGGCCTGCCGGACCTGGGCTTCCTGACCATGACCGAAATGTCCGAGAACGCGGCCCGCCTGGCCGGGGCGGTGGATATCCCCCTGATCGCCGACGCCGACACCGGGTACGGCAATCCCATGAACGTGGTCCGAACCATAAGGGCCTTCGAAAAGTCCGGCGCCGCGGCCGTCCATCTCGAGGACCAGGAATGGCCCAAGCGCTGCGGCCATATGGCCGGAAAGAAGGTCATACCCGCCCAGGACATGGCCGCCAAGATCAAGGCCGCCGTGGACGCCCGACAAGACCCGGATTTCCTGATCATCGCCCGGACCGACGCCCTGGCCGTGGAAGGCTTCGAGCCGGCCCTCGAGCGGGCGGCCCGGTACGCCGAAGCCGGCGCGGATATCCTTTTCGTCGAGGCGCCCACCACGGTCGAGCAGATGACGGCCCTGCCCCGGCGGCTGACCCAAAGGCCCCTCTTGATCAACCTGGCCCCGCTCACGCCCAATCTCTCGATTGACGAACTGAAGAACCTGGGCTACGCCATCGCCCTTTTTCCCGGCCTCTGCCTGGCCGCGGCCATCTCGGCCTGCCGGGCCGAGGCGGCGCGTTTAAAGGAAACCGGCCGCCAGCGCGATTTTTCCGAATGGGGCCAGTCCTTCACCGAACTCAACGCCTGGCTGGAGGTGCCGTATTACACCGGTCTCGAGCAAAAATATAAAAGCGACTGAAGGCTCTTATATTCAAGGAGGGGAAAAATGATTTTCCTGTCGCGCGAATGGGTCGAGGCTTTGGCCGAGATGCTCAGGAACGACGAGGATTACCAGAAGAAGGGCAAGGGCTTCGACTCCTACTACCAGATCGTGGCCACGCCTTCGCCGGAAAAAGGCGTGACCGAAGACAAGGCCTGCGGCCTTTTGTTGCCCATGGCCACGGAAACCTGGATGGGCGTCCGGGACCAGGTGGACTACACCATGACCGCGCCCTATGAGGTCTACTACCGGATATTCAAGGGCGACCTGAATCCGGTGGTGGCCATGACCACCGGCAAGGCCAAGCTCAAGGGCAGCATGGCCAAGGCCCTGAGGTATTCCGGCGCCACCAACAAGTTCGTGGCCGTCATGAAGAAGCTGCCCACCAAGTTCGAAGGCGCTTTTGTCTGAAGGAATGATCCGGACGAAACCGTGAGCTGTGGGCGACGGCTATTGAACGGTCCGGCCGAGGCTGGGGAATTCGATGGTGAACCTGGTGCCGGAATCCCTCTCCATCGTCACCCGGCCGTTCAACTGTCTTTCCACCAGACTGACCACCAGGGACAGGCCCAGGCTGCCGGAATTCTTCCAATCCAGGCCTTCGGGCATACCCAGGCCGTTGTCCTGGACGACCAACTTGATCCACCCTGATTCGTCCCGGCCGCCCCTAATGGTAACAATCGCCGGGTCGTGGTCAATGAAGGCGTGCCGGAGGGAATTCGAGATCAGCTCGTTCAACACCAGGCCGCAGGGCATGGCCTGCTCGAGCATAACCATGACCCTGGGCGGCAAGGAGACTTCAATGCTGGGCCGGGGGCGTCCGGGCAAGCAGGTCTGGGTCAGAATACCGGCCAGTCCTTTCAAATAGTGACTCAAGTCTATTTCGGTAAAAGATTCGGACTTGTACAGAAATTCATGAACCAAGGACATGGCCAGTATCCGGCTCTGACCCGCCTTGATGGCCCCGGCGATTCTCTGGTCTTGATGTTTCGAGGCCTGCAGATTCAGCAGACTGCAGATCACCTGCATGTTATTCTTGACCCGATGATGGATTTCCCGGAGCAGGATTTCCTTTTCCTCGAGGGCCCGTTTGAGCTTTTCCTCGGCCCTTTGACGCTCGGTTACGTCGGCCAGGAAAACAAGAACGGCCGGACGGCCTTCCCATTCCACCTTCACCCCGGATACTTCCAGCCATTTTATTTCGCCGGTCTTAGCCATGAATCTTAACAGGTAGTTTTGGGGTAAATCTTCTTCTTTCTGCCTGGCCCAATGACGTTCCAGGGCCAAGAGACGGTCTTCCGGGTGCAGAAAATCAACGAACGGCCTTTCCATCATTTCCGCCAGGGAATAACCGCTCCATTCAACCCCAGACTTATTGATGAAACGAATCTTCTCTTCTTGAAAGACGCAGATGCCTTCCCGGACGTTCTCGATTATCAGCCGGTATTTTTCCTCGCTTTCCTTCAAGGCCTGCTGGAACTTTTTTTCTTCGGTCACGTCCCGGCCGGCGCCCACGGTGCCGATCATTTCACCTTTTTCATTCAACAGGGGCGCCTTGTGCACGTCCAGGATGAGATATTCGCCGCTCACCAACCCCTCTTCGATGAATCTGCGGGCCTCCCCGCTCCGCTTGACGATTTCATCCGTATCGGCGCAGACTTCGCCAAAGGTGTGCTGAAAACCCGCCTCTTTTACCCGTTGGGCGAAATGCCTGTCCGTATGGCCTATGACCTCATCCGGGGAATCACACTTGAGAAGCGTCCGACAGATGGCCTTGTTGGCAAAGATATACTGGCCGGACATGTTCTTGGCCCAGATCAAATCAGGCACATTGTCGGCCATCAAGCGCATCATGCCGTATAATTCCTTGTATTGATCGTGAGCCGCCCGCAGGGCTTCTTCGGTCTTCTTTCGTTCCGCTTCGGCCTGGGCCGCGGACAAGGCCATCTCGATGGTCACTTTAATATCGCGGTCGTGAAATGGCTTGAGCACGTAGCCGAAAGGCTGGATGAGCTTGGCCTTTTCCAGCTTGTCTCCGTCGCCGCAGGCCGTGACGAAGACCACCGGGACGCCGAACCTGGAACGGATTATCTCCGCGGCTTGCAGGCCGTCCATTTCTCCGGACAAGACCATGGCCATCAGCACGAGATCGGGTTGTTCGGCCGCCGTTATGGCCACGGCCTCCTCGCCCGAAGCCGCCAGTCGGCAGACATCGTAGCCCAGGCTTTCGAGGCGGGCTTTGAGGTCCGCGCCGATTATGGCCTCGCTTTCGACAACAAGTATCTTGGTCTGGCTTTTTATTGAGGCCGGCATGGACATCCCCCGGAAGCCCTCGAGGTTAGGTTGTGCTGATGTTTTTCGAGCTGCCCCAAATACGTCTAGGATATAGCAGGCCGGGGATTCAAGGCAAGCCTTAATGCGGCCCCCGCCGCATCGGCCCGCCCTTGAACGCCCCGGCCCTTGGGTTACATCCTCATTTCCATGGGCAGGGAGAAGAGGATGAAGTTGATGACCCCGTAGATGGCGAGCAGAAAGCCCATGGGGAGGACCGAACCCCAACGGGTGCCTTTCGGGTTCTGGTGGTGACCGGCGATATGCCAGGCCGTGTACAAGGAGCCCAGCAGGCCCAGCGTCACCAGGACGTATTGCAGGACCTGAATGGTGGCGTTGTCGAGCATGGCGGCTGACCCGTGGGATTCCATCCCGAACAGGGCTAAGGTGGTGATAAGGATGGCTTTCCCTTCGGCCAGCAGGTGGAAAAGATTGTGCGCCAGGTGCCCGGCCAGATCGAGAGGTATCAAGGCATAGCCGAAGATGGTGAAGTTGGCCGCGGCGCTTTTTCCATTGGACAACCCGGTGATGAACCCGGTCAGGAACAGGCCCAGGATCGGCACCGACATAACCAGGATGAAGATCAAGGTGAAAGTTACGAAATTGCTCGTCGTCCCGGTGACCATCTCCAGCCAGGAGATCATGTCCTTGCCGATCTGGAGCATGGTTATGTTCTGAACGAAGACGATGCCCATGATGACCACGGCCAGGAAGGATTCCTCGAACTTAGGCCGCTGGATGAACCACAATTCCCGGCTGGGCACCCGCGGAGCGAGGCGGATGGAGTCGTGGGGGCAGTTCTTGATACAATAAGCGCACAGGTTGCACCGGGCGTTGGTGTCCATGACCTTGGGAAACTCGAACATGGGGCAGCCCGGGGCTTTATCACCGCCGCGATAACAGGCCTGAACCCGGCATTGGGCGCATTTTTCCGGCGTGGCCCGGAGTTCGAGCGCTCCGGCCCGGGCATAATTGCCGGACATGCCGCCCAGGAAGCACAAGTACCGGCACCAGGTCCGGCGTTCGAAGAACGCGCCGGCGGCCACCACGCCCACGATGATCATCAGCAGCAGGACGCCCGATCCGCGCGGACTTTCCACTATCCCCCAGATGTGGTCGGCCCAGGTGATCAGGATGAAGCAGGCGTCAATTATCCAGATGCCATAGCTTTTCAGGAACTTCGGAACGGCCTGGTTCAGGCCCACCAGTTTCTGGATCAGGTCGCTCAAAGTGGCAAAGGGACAGACCGCGCACCAGAACCGGCCCAGGGCCAGAAACAGCAAGGGGATCAGAGGCCACCACAGGACCCAGGTCATGGCCGTGCCGAAATTGTCGTGGGCCTTGTCCGGTCCGACCAGCAATTCATAAATGATGATCGAAAAGACCAACAGGGTGATGTATTGCAGCACCCAGGGATAAAGCGGGCTCAGGAGCATCCGCTTGATGAACCGGTTGTTCAGCAGGTTGAGGGAACTTCGATCTTGGCCGACCGGCCGTTCTTCCGGCCGCGGGGAAGAGGCGGGTTGCCTGGTCACGGCCGGCCGCACTTTGTTCACCTTCTCTTGACCGCGCGCCTTGAGCGCCCCGGCCGACACGATGATCAAAAAAATAACGCCGAAGAATCCACCGATGACCAGCCAGTTCGGTCCGCTCTTGACCACCTTGAGATCAAAGGTCACCGTGTCCTTCACGCCTTTGACCTCGAAAATCAGTATGATCTTCCAGGCTCCGGGGTCACTGAACTTGACCTGGGCGACATAATCAGAGGCTTTTTCTCCAGGGACCAGGTCAATCGTTGGGGCCGGTTGATGGGACGCGCCGTGGCCCATGGATTCATGGCCCCCCTCCATGGCGGTCTCGAGCTGGATCGAAGCCTTGGGCAAGCCTGCGCCGCTAACGCTGTCCTTCAGATGAACCGTGATCCGGTTATCGCCTACCCGGGGTGGGCTGGGGTCGGTCATCAACTCGATTCTGACCTGACCGGCGGTCTTGACCGCCGCCTTCAGGTCCCCCTGGCCTTCATCGGCCCGGACCGCCATCCAGGCGGAAGAAACAACCAGGACAAGCACCAAGGCCAATGACCAGGCTTTGGCTTTTATCGTTCTCAATGCCTCATCCTCCTCTTCATCATCAATATGACGTTGTCTATAAGGCAAGGTTCGCGCCAAGCCGGGCTTGAGACGAATCTTCAGGCAAATACATCGAATTTACATAGATATCAGGCCGGATTTTCAGGCGGTCAACTCGGGCTGTCTTTGGGCCTGGCTTGGGACAGTATAAATTATTTACACTTCAAAAGTAAAATGGATAATAATTAGGCAGGGCCCGAGGCTGTCCAGGCTTCAGTGGAATCGAGGTTGGTGATCCTCAAGTCGGTCGGGAAGGTGCGGTCGGGTGAAGAGAGCGGGGAGAGGGGGATGGAATAGATTGATTTTATTTGTTTTTTCTACGGCCTCGGCTTTTCCCCGGCCGCCCCTTCTCGGGCCGGGGTTTAGCCGCCCTCGAGGTCGGGACGTCCGGGGCGCCGGTTGGGTTCCATCCGGCCGGGACCCGGCGTTTCCAGCTCCAGACCAGGACGGCCACGCCGGCCGCCGCCGCCGGAATAGAAAGCAAATGACCCATATCCAGTGGAAAATCTGAAGGCAGCACCTGGTGCTCCTTGACGAATTCGACCAGGAACCGGCCGGTGAAGTACACGGTCAGGCCCAGGCCGAAGAGCAGGCCGCGGGGCCGCTCCTCGCGGCCGAAACGGCGGTCGGCCCAGAAGAGGACGCCGAGGGAAATCAGGCCCAGGGCCGCCTCGTAAAGCTGGCTCGGGTGTCTTAGCGGCGCCAGTTCGGCCGGCAGGCCGTCCCAGCGGGGAAAACGCACGCCCCAGGAACCGCCGGTCTTGAGTCCCACTATCTCCGAGTTGAAAAAGTTGCCGATCCGCACCAGGGTGGCGCCCAGGGCCGTACTGAACATGAACCTGTCAAGACATTCCAGCAAGGATTGCCGTCGCTGGCGGGCGTACCACCACAGGGCCAGGAAAAGACCTAGGACCGCGCCGTGACTGGCCAGGCCGCCCTGCCAGATTTTCAGGACCCAGAGCGGGTCGGCCAGGGTGTGTTCCAGCTCGTAGAAGAGACAATGACCTAACCGCGCGCCGATGACGGCGCCCAGGGCCCCGGGCAGGATGACCCCGTAGGCGTCGTCTTCGCCGCCGCCGGCCCGGAGAACCTGCCAGCGGAAGAGAAAGAAGCCGCCTAGGAAGACCAGGCTGAAGATAAGGCCGTAGTAGCGCAGGCCCAGGCCGCCGCCGAGATGAATGAGGACCGGATCAACGTTCCAGGTGAATTGCATGGCCTGTTCCCGCGCCGCCCTGATCTGAAGCCCCGGCGGACGGAGGGCACGTTAGCACGGCCGGCGGCGGCGGACAATAGGCTTTGTGAGGCGGTCCCGCGGGACGCGGGGACCCCGACCCGGCTATTACGAAGGCGCCAGGTAGTGTTCGAGGAAGTTCCGGAAGATGTCCATTCCCAGGGGCGTGGCCACGGACTCGGGATGGAACTGAACCCCTTCCACCGGCATTTCCTTGGCCCGCAGGCCCATGACCTCGCCCTCGCCGGTGCGCGCGGTCACTTCGAGCGACGGCGGCACCGTGTCTTCCGGCACCACCAGCGAATGATAACGGGCCGCCGGGAAGGGGTTGTCGAGACCGCGGTAGATGGTCCGGCCGTCGTGAAAGATGGAGGACGTCTTGCCGTGGACCGGCCGGTGGTTGCGGACCACCTTGGCGCCCAGGACCTCGGCCAGGCACTGATGACCCAGGCAGACGCCCAGGATCGGCACGCGGCCGGCGAAATGCTCGATGGCCGAACAACTTATCCAGGCCTGGTCCGGCCGCCCGGGACCGGGTGAAATGACGATGGCCTCGGGGTTCAGGTCCTCGATCTGGTCGAGCGAAACCGCGTCGGACCGGACCACGTGCACCTGCCGGTTCAGCGCGCCCAGGGCGTGGGCCACGTTGTAGGTGAAGGAGTCATAGTTGTCCAGGAGCAGAATCATGGGGTCTCCTTGAGGCCAGGCGGCCGGCGGACCTCGACGGCGGCTTCGGCCGGGTCAGGGGTAGAGATCATGGCCTTTTTAAAGGCCCGGGCCAGTTCAAGGGCCACCTCCGGCGCCGAGCCGTTTTGGGCCTCGAGGGCCCGGATCAGGGCGCTGCCGACGATGACGCCGTCGGCGGCCGCGGCCAGTATCCCGGCTTGTTCCGGCTTCGAGACGCCGAAACCCACGGCTACGGGCGCCTGAGAAGTCCGCCGCACGCGCCGAATGTCGTCCAGCAGTTCGTCTTTGGTGGCCAGGTCCGAGCCGGTGACGCCGGTCATCGAGACGTAGTAAAGAAAGCCCTGGCTGGCGGCGGCGATTCTTTTCAGACGTTCCGGGGTCGTGGTGGGCGCGGCCATGAAGATATTGTCCAGGCCGTGATTCCGGCAGGCTTCCCGCCATTCCGCGGCCTCTTCGAGGGGCAGATCGGGCACGATGGCGCCGGACGCGCCGGCGGCCTCGAGTCGGGCCGCGAAGTCCCGGCAGCCGCTTTTCAGGATCGGATTGAAGTAGGTCATGAGCACCAGGGGCGCGGCCAGCCTGGCCCTGGCCCGACCTATCAGGTCGAAGACGCGGGCCACGGTCATCCCCTGTTCGAGGACCCGGCGGCTGGCGGCCTGGATGACCGGGCCGTCGGCCAGGGGATCGGAGAAGGGCAGGCCGATCTCGATCAAGTCCGCGCCGCCCTGGTCCAGGGCGGTCAAGGTCTCGAGGAAGGTTTCCGGTTCGGGAAAACCGGCCGTTAGGAAGGGAATGAAGGCCCGGCCGCCCGAGGCCGCGGCGCGGTCAAAAGCCCGGGTTATATTCGAGGTCATATCTTGCCCTCCAGGGCGGCCACGCGGGGAACGTCTTTGTCCCCCCGGCCGGATAAGCAGACGATGACGATCGCCTCCGACGACAGGCTCGGGGCCAGGCGGGCCACGCAGGCCAAGGCGTGGGCGCTTTCCAGGGCCGGCAATATGCCTTCGGTCCTGGCCAGGAGCCGGAAGGCCTCGAGGGCCTCGTCATCCGTGGCCGTTTCGTACTTCACCCGGCCCAGATCGGCCAGGTAACTGTGCTCCGGGCCGACGCCCGGATAATCCAGGCCGGCGGCGATGGAGTGGGCCTCGAGTATCTGGCCGTCCCCATCCTGCAGCAGGCGGCTGAAGGAACCGTGCAGGACCCCCCCTTCACCGGCGGTGATGCTGGCCGAGTGCCGGCCGGTGTCGAGGCCTTCGCCGGCCGCCTCGACGCCGATCATTTCCACCGGATCGTCGAGGAAGGCGTGGAAGAGGCCGATGGCGTTGCTGCCCGAACCCACGCAGGCCATGAGCACATCCGGCAGGCGGCCTTCCTTTTCCAATATCCGCCGCCTGGCCTCCAGGCCGATGACGGATTGAAAATCCCGCACGATCCGGGGAAAGGGATGCGGTCCCACCACCGAGCCGATCAGGTAATGGGTGTTACTTACCGTGGCCACCCAGTCCCTCAGGGCCTCGTTGACCGCGTCCTTGAGGGCCCGCCCGCCGGACCTGACCGGCCGGACCTCGGCCCCCAAAAGCCTCATCCGGGCCACGTTCAAGGCCTGGCGCTCCATGTCCAGTTCGCCCATGTACACGTCGCACTCGAGGCCGAAGAGCGCCGCGGCCGTGGCCGCGGCCACACCGTGCTGGCCCGCGCCCGTCTCGGCGATCAGGCGGGATTTGCCCATGCGCCGGGCCAGAAGGGCCTGACCCAGGGTGTTGTTGATCTTATGGGCCCCGGTATGGGCCAGGTCCTCCCGCTTGAGAAATATCCTGGCCCCGCCTAAACGGCGGCTCAATTGCCTGGCCTCGTAGAGCGGCGTCTCCCGGCCGGCGTAATCGCGTCTCAGCAGGTCCAACTCCTTTTGAAAGGCCTCATCCCTCCGGGCCTCCTCGTAAACCGCGGCCAGTTCCTCGAGGGCCGGCATCAAGGTCTCGGGTACGAACCGTCCGCCGTACGGGCCGAAACGCCCTCGTTCATCGGGCAGGCCGGACCACGGCCCGGGCCCGATGTATGAATGCGGCAAGTTTCTCATGATCTTTCCTCCCCATCTCCGATTCCACGCCGCTGGAAACGTCCACGGCGTAGGGTTTGACCAGGGCCACGGCCCGGCTCACGTTGTCCGGATTCAGGCCGCCGGCCAGAATTATCGTCCGCCCGGCCGCCACGGCGGCGGCCAGGGACCAGTCGCAGGTCTGTCCGGTCCCGCCCCGCACCCGGCCCGAACCGGCGTCCAGGAGCAAGGGCGTTCCCGGAAAGACAGACTTCGAGATATCAACTCCGGGACCGGCGGGCAAGGCCTTGATCACCCTGACCCCGGTCCGCCGCCGGACCGCAACCACCACGGCTTCGTCTTCGTCCCCGTGCAGTTGAACCGCGTCCAGGCCGCACCGGCGGCGGACGGCCTCGATCCGGTGCAGGCTTTCGTTGACGAAGACGCCCACGGTGAGCACAAAAGGCGGCAGTTCCCGGATGATGGCCGCGGCCAGGTCCGGTTCGATCCGCCGCGGGCTCGGGGCAAAGACAAAACCCAGGGCGTCCGCGCCCAAGCGGGCCGCGGCCAGGGCGTCTTCGAGCCGGGTCAGGCCGCAAACCTTGATCCTCACCATTTTATATCAACCGCCGGCCCGGCAGAGACAGGCCAGTTCCGCCTCGGGATCGCCGGACTTCATCAAGGTAGTGCCTATCAGAAAGGCCGTGACCCCGGCCTGCTGGAGCCGCGTCACGTCCTTGGCTCCGGCAATGCCGCTTTCGCTGACCACCAGGGTTCCGGCCGGAACCAAGGGCATGAGGTTCTCGGTGGTGGCCAGGGTGACCTCGAGGGTGGCCAGATTACGGTTGTTGATCCCCAGCAGGGATGGTTTCAGGGGCAGCACCGCCGCCAGTTCTTCGGCGTCATGGACTTCGACCAGCGGGGTCAGACCCAGAAGTAGGGCCTGGTAGAAGAGGTCCTCGAGCCTGGATTCTTCCAGGGCCGCGGCGATCAGCAGGATCGCGTCGGCGCCGGCGGCCCGGCTTTCATAAAGCTGGACCGGCTCCAGAATGAAGTCCTTTCTGAGCACGGGCAGGGTGACGGCCCGGCGGGCTTCTTCGAGATCGCCCAGACTCCCGTGAAAGAACGGCCCGTCGGTCAGGATCGACAGGGCCGCGGCGCCGCCAGCCTGATAAGCCCGGGCCCGCTTGGCCGTCGGGACCGATCCGTTCAAGGTTCCGGCCGAAGGCGAAGCCTTTTTGATTTCCGCGATTATGGGCACCCGGGGGCAGTTCTTGAGGGCGGCGGCCAAGTCCCGCGGCGGCGGTTGTTCCAGGCACCGGCGCCTGAGTTCAGCGGCCTCCGGCCGCGACTTGAGCGCCTCGATCTCTTCTCTCTTCCTGGCCAGGATGCGGTCGAGGACCGTGGCTTTTTGACCGATCATGGCTCAACCCTCCGCGGCCCGCGGCCGGCGGGCCAGGTCCTGGGTCAGGGCCGCCAGGTTTTCCAGTTTGACCAGGGCTTCTCCCGAATCCACGGCCTCGGCCGCCAGGCGCACCCCCTGGCCGAAATCCCTGGCCAGGCCGGCGGCCACCAACGCCGCGGCGGCATTGAGCAGCGTCATGTCGCGACAAGGTCCTTTTTTTCCTTCCAGCACGGCCCGGGTGATGGCCGCGTTCCTGGCCGGCGGGCCGCCCAATACTTCTTCCGCCCCGGCCCGTCTCAGGCCGGCCTCCTCCGGGGTCAAGGTAAAGGTGGTTATACTGCCCCGGTAAAGCCGGGTCAGGCGGGTCGGACCGGTGATGCTGATTTCGTCGTAACCGCCCTGGCCATGCACCACCAGGGCGCTGAGACAGCCCAGGCGGTCAAGGGCGGAAGCCAGGGTCTCGGTCAGCTCGGCCTGGTACACGCCTAATACCTGGACCGTGGCGCCGGCCGGGTTGGTCAGGGGACCGACCAGATTGAAGATGGTGCGCAGACCCATTTCCCGCCTCGGTCCCACGGCGTGGCGCATGGCGCCGTGGAGCCTGGGGGCGAAAAGGAACCCGATGCCGAGCCGGTCCAGGCAGGCACCCACGTCCTCGGGATCGAGGTCCAGGTTGACCCCCAGGGCCTCGACCAGATCGGCGCTGCCGCAGCGGCTGGAGACGGACCGGTTGCCGTGCTTGGCCACGGTCAGACCCGTGCCGGCCACCACGAAGGCGGCGGTGGTGGAAACGTTGAAGGTGTGCGAAGAGTCGCCGCCGGTGCCGCAGGTGTCCACGATGAGCGGGGTGCCGCACCAAGCGGCCCGGACCGGGTCCAGGGGAATCCGCGGACACCGGTTCCGCATAAACCGCGCCGCGGCGGTGATCTCGACCACCGTCTCGCCCTTCATGCGCAAGGCCACCAGCAAGGCCGCGATCTGGGCCGCGGTGGCCCGGCCTTCGGCGATCTCGGTCATGGCCTGGGTCATCTCCTCATCGGTCAGGTCCTCGCGCCGGACCGCCTTATCAATAGCTTCCCGAATCATAATCCTTCTCCTTCCGCGGCCAGCTTCAGGGCCATCAGGCTCTGGCCGGCCTTGTGATGTATTTCCCGGTATTCCATTTCCGGTTCCGAATCGGCCACGATGCCGGCCCCGACCGGTATCGTAAACCTGTTCCCCTCGAACACGATGAGGCGGATGGCGATGCAGGTATCCATCTCGTTGCCCGGCCCGAAGTACCCCACGGCGCCGGCGTACGGTCCCCTGACCCTGGCCTCCAGTTCGTCAATGATCTGCATGGCCCGCACCTTGGGCGCTCCCGAAACCGTGCCGGCCGGGAAACCGGCCTGGAAGGCGTCCACCAGGTCGGCGCCGGGCCGTAGTTCCCCCTGGACCATGCTGACCAGGTGCATGACGTGGCTGTACCTCTCGACGTTCATATAGGGCGCCACCTTGACCGTCCCGTATCTGGAAACGCGGCCGGCGTCGTTGCGGGCCAGGTCCACCAGCATCACGTGCTCGGCCCGCTCCTTTTCCGAGGCCAACAATTCCTGTTCCAGGGTCTGGTCCCGGTCCGGATCGTCGGACCGGCCCCTGGTCCCGGCGATGGGCCGCAGGATCACCCGGTTGTTTCTGACCTTGACCATGGTCTCGGGCGAGGCGCCCACCAGCTTGTATCCGCCGAAATTGAGATAGAACAGGTACGGGGAGGGGCTTCTGACCCGGAGCAGACGATAGACCTGGAATGGGTCGCCGGCCGTCTCGCCTTCAAAACAATCGGCCAGGACTATCTGAAAGGCGTCGCCGGCCCGGATGTATTCCTTGGCCCGACTGACCGCGGCCATGAACCGCTGGCTCGAGGGTTCGACCAGCCGCAACCCGTCGGTAAAGGAAAGCGGTTCGAGGGGCGAGGCCAGCCGGGCTTCGGCTTCGGCTATCTTTTCCCGGCATTTCTTTTGATCCTGGTCCAGGGCCACCAGGGTCAGCATCCGCCGGCGGCGGTCGAAGACGGCGAAGCGCGAGGGCAGGACCAAGCGGGCCATGGGCAGCGCGGCCGGCCGCGCCGGCCCCACCGGCTCGATCAACCTCACCGCGTCATACCCGATGAAGCCGAGGAGGGACCCCACGGCCGGAAGGGAATAAGGCTGGGCTAAGGGATACCGGATCAAGGTCCGGCGGATCAGGGAAAAGAACTCATCGGCCGGCCTCAGCTCGCTACCGCCGTTATCCGTAACCGTCACGTCCTGGGGCCGCAGTTCCAAGGATAGGAGCGGGTCCCAGGCCACGATGGAGAATCGGCCCACGGTCTCGTGCGGCTCGACGCTTTCCAGTAAAAATGAATCGGCCAGCGAGCCGCAAAGCTTGCGGTACGCCGACACGGGCGTTTCGAGGTCGGCCAGCTTTTCCCGGCAGAACGTTTGAAGCGTCATGGAACCCTCCTGAAACATAAAAATAAAAAGGCCCGCCGTCTCATGGACGGCGGGCCTTTGATGATCCTTGCGGTCCGGGAAAGACTAACCCGGAGGCGCCACCGTCCAGGGTCGGCGCCACCACCAGGCCGCGTCGGCGTGGAACGATCGATCAGGCCCCGGGCCGGGACAAACCAGGTCGGCCGCGGCCGGCGGACGACCGTGCGGACTGAAGTCCGCGGCCGGCGTCTCTTCCGCTCCGAATCGAGCCAGGCCGGTCTTCATCGTCAAGTCCATGGTTTACACCCTAAAAACAAGAAGCCCACCGTTGGGGTCAACGATGGGCTTCGAGAAAACGTTTCGGGTCAGGTTATATGGCCGCGCCTCGACCGCCCACCGTCAAACCTCGCCACCACCAGCCGAGCAGGGATTTGTCACTCAGCGAGAGCCGGCGGCAGGCAGTGATGAAAGTGGACGATTCGATCATCTTGGCAACCTTTCCTTTACCGAACAAGAACCTTATACAAAAAGGCGGGCTGTTGTCAAGGTTTTTCTTGGACAGCCTTGCTTCCGTTCATTGGGCGGCGGCGATTCCTTTCATTTGAACCGGCCCGCCCACCTAAAGTTATTAACGCCGCAACCATTCGGAATAAAAGAACAACTCGCCCCGCCGCGGGGAAAAAGCGAAGCCTTGGTTAAAGTATTTCCCGCAAGAAGCGCTTGGTTCTTTCATTTTTGGGATTTGTGAAGAAGGACACCGGCGGGGCCTCCTCGATAAAAAGACCTTCGTCCATGAAAATGATGCGATGGGCCGCTTCCCGGGCGAAGCCCATTTCATGGGTGACCACGACCATGGTCATGCCATCCCTGGCCAGTTCTTTCATGATTTCCAGGACCTCTTTGATCATTTCCGGATCCAGGGCCGAGGTGGGTTCGTCAAAAAGCATGATCTTGGGCCGCATGGCCAGGGCCCGGGCGATGGCGGCCCGTTGTTGTTGGCCGCCGGACAGTTCGGCCGGCTTGGCCGAGGCCTTGTCCGGGATGCGCACCCGTTCCAGCAGTTTTCTGGCTTCGGCCTCGGCCTCACCCGATTTCATTTTCCGGACCAGTCTGGGGGCCAGCGTAATGTTCTGCAAAACCGTTTTGTGGGGATAGAGGTTGAAAGACTGAAAAACAAAGCCGATTTCCGCGCGGAGGGCCCGGTTTTCCATTTTAGTCCCGGGAAGTTTTATCCCGTCGACGATAACCTCGCCCTGTTGAAACGGTTCGAGGTTATTGATACAGCGAATAAAGGTACTTTTACCGCTGCCGGACGGCCCGCAGACAACCACCACCTCGCCGGGTCTGACATGAATATTGATCCCTTTGAGCACGTGCAAATTCCCGAAATGCTTATGGACGTCTCGAAAAACAATCATGGCCTCTTCCTCATGACCGCTGCCTTGGCTCTTTTGCCGGGGTGAACGTCCATCAGTTAAAGCCGGGCTTCCACCCGGGAGAGTGTGGATTGTAAAATCAGATTCATGGCCAAATATATCAAAGCGGCGCCGACCAGCATTTCCATGGGCCGGAAGGTGGCGCTGGCAATGAGTTGGGCGGTTCTGGTCAACTCGACCATGGCGATGGTCGAAACCAACGAAGACGACTTGATCAACAGGATGAATTCATTGCCCAGGGGAGGGATCATCCTTTTGAGGGCCTGGGGAAAGATGACATGGCGCAGGCCTTGCCAGGGACTGAGTCCCGTGGCCTTGGCCGCCTCCCATTGCCCCTTGTCGATGGACTGAATGGCCCCCCGGGTGATTTCGGCCACGTAGGCGGCGTCATTCAGGGCCATACCGGTCAAGGCCGCGGTAAAAGGTCCCAGATCCAATCCGAACTGGGGAAGACCGTAATAAATCAGAAAGAGCTGGACCAAAAGAGGTGTGCCCCGAATGATCGTGATGTAGGCGATGGCCGGGTACCGAAGAAGTGCAAATTTAGAAAGCCGGAGCAGCCCGATCATATTACCCAGAACAAAGCCGATGGCAATAGCCAACACCGACAATTCCACCGTCAGAACAGCCCCCCGCAGCAGTCTGGGGAGGTTCTCCCAAAAATAGGCGAAATCAAAGCCCATTTTGTTCCTCTACCCCAAGGCGCCGATTTATTGAGGCGGCCTACGGGACGGGCACACTCCCTGGTCGGCCGCCCTGAAGGTTAGATCAGGTACTTGTCCCGCAACGTCTTTATCCAGCCGTCGTCCAACATGCTTTGGATGGCCTTGTCGATGGCCTCCTTGAGCTGTTTTTCGCCTTTGCGAATCACCACGCCCTGCTGTTTGAACAGGAATTTTTCACCAGCGGTCTTGAATCTTTCCGGATAGCGTTGAACAAAGGTGTCGGCCACCGCGCTGTTGACGATAATGGCGTCGATCCTTTCAAAGGAGAGTTCCATGAAAGGCTCGACAAAGGTGGAATAGGATTTGACTTCTCCCACACCGGCGATGCCTTGGGCTTCCTTTTCACTGGTGGTGCCGATCTGGACGCCGACTTTTTTCCCCTTGAGATCATCTTTGGATTTCACTACTTTATCGATTTTACGGACCACCACAATTTGGGCGCTGTCTTTGTAGGGAGTCGAAAAATCATAGGCTTCGGCCCGTTTGGGGGTAATCGAGACCGACGAAATGATCACGTCGAATTTTTTGGTGTCCAAAGCCGGGAAGATGCCATCCCAGGCCGTATTGACGAATTTGGCCTGTACGCCCATCCGTTTCGCCAACTCGTTCCCAAAGTCCACCTCGGCCCCGACGATTTTATCGTTCTTATCCACGTATTCAAAAGGTGGATAAGTGGCATCAGTGCCGATGACCAACACACCGCGCCCCTTGATTTCGTCCAGGCTCGAGCCGGCCAGGCCGATCGAGGCAAAAGCCATGACCGAAACCAAGGCCACTAAAAATCCACAGGTGAACATCTTGGACCGTTTCATACCAAACCTCCATTCTTGGCTGTTTGGAGACCCCTGAAAACTTCGTCCTTTGGCCAAGCTCTTGGTCAGGCTCAATTTTAAGTCATCGAAATATATCTAATATTCCCGCGGCTTAAAATTTCACCTTTCGCGATCCCGGCTCAAATTACTCGTTTCGCCGAGGTCTCGTTTGTTTTTCAACCTCCCCGATCGGCTTCCGGTCGATCGGTGTCCGGGAAGCAACTATTTATAGTCCTGAGTCCGGTTTCAAAGCGACTTGATAACGCCGACAACCATGGCCGATTTAAAAATTCCTCCTGAGCCTGCCTTTATCAGTCCGGCAATAACTTTTGCGATATTCATATGGTTTGTTTTTGTGGGTATAAACTATTTTTTCTATTTCGAGTAGGGGATAGTCTTTTTCTACTTGCAATAATTCGGATGTTTCTTTATCGGCTAACTTCACGCCAATCAGTTCGGTGTGATTTATGGTGGAAATGCCGAATTCCTCTTCAAGAAAAATATAAAAGACATAGGTTTCGAAATATAGCCTATCCCACTTATCCAGATCTGGAAAAATCTCTTTAGGGAGGTAGGAAAGGCAATAGATTAACGGTTGATCTTTATGAATCAACAATCGTTTAATCTTAAATAATTCCGCGGAGTTTTTCACCCGCAGTCGATGTCCGACGTTTTCGTCGGCTTTAATAGTGGTAATGCTAATCAATTTGGACATTAACATGAAGATGTTATCTTCAAATCCGGTCGCGATCGGGTAATACCTGATTTGTTTCCTGCGATCAGCCGAACTGGTGATGAAAGAACCCTTGCCCTGAATCCGCTTGAGAAACCCGCTCTTGACTAATTCTTCATAAGCCCGGCGAACCGTGGCGATGCTGATTTTGTTCTGGGCCGCGACCTTTCGTTCCGAGGGAACCATCGCCCCGGCGTTCAATTCGCCTTTCTCAATCTGCGCTTGAATAGCAGCCGCCAATTGGAAATAGACAGGGACACCGGCTTTTTCAATCTTTTCGAACTTGAATTCATCGTCTGGCATTCAAGGGACCTTCCGGGCAAACAAGATGACTGACCTGAAGACGATCGGGGCGCATCTGATTTGACTGTCATTACCGTGGTCAATCAAACCAACAAGAGCGCATCAAGGGATCGGTCGGCTGGGCCTTAGTGCTACGGTGCACCGTAGCACTAAGATATGCTATCTAGAGACCCTTTATTTGTCAACTGATATTTCATATTTTTGATCTATTGATTTAATTAAGTTAAATCAATATGTTATATCGCAACCTTCATTACGTCCTGGCCTTAACCGGCATCGGCCCGGGAATAGGGGGGTCCGCCGCCTAGCACCAGCGCGTCATGATGTGCTCCAGTTGTGGAGCAACTGATTGCTCTTGGCCTCCTTTTTCAGTCTGCCTCCCGATTCCAGCGCTGCCGGATCTCGGACCACACTTCGTCGATGTGCTCCTGGGCCACCCGGTACGCCTCGTCCGGATCATGATTGTCGATGGCCCGGGCGATGGCCTGGTGGGAATGGAGCGACGTCTGCTTGTCGCCCGTGGTGGGCCGGTCGATATGGCGGCCGGTCAGCAGGGCCTGGCGCATGATCTGCCCGAGTTGGGCCATGAGTTCATTGTGGCAGGCCTCCAGGATGGCCGTATGAAATTTCAGGTCGAGTTGGATGAATTCTTCCACGGAAAACTGGAATCCAGGGTCCACTAGATCCATCATTTCCCGATAGGCGGCCCATATTGGGACCATGTCTTCGGGAGTGGCCCGGAGGGCGGCCATGCGGGCGGCTTCGGCTTCGACCACCCGGCGAATCTCGGTGATATCCCGCAAAAAAACGAACGGATCCCCGGTCTTGTAGGTCCAGGCGAGCACGTCCGGGTCGAACATGTTCCAGTCCTGGCGGGGTTGGATCCGCGTGCCGGTTTTCGGCCGGGACCGGATCAGCCCCTTTTCGCTGAGAACCTTGGTAGCTTCCCGGAGGACGCCCCGGCTGACGTCTAATTCCTGACAGAGAGCGTCTTCGTTGGGCAAGGTGTCGCCGGGCGCTAATTCGCCCCGGGCGATACGGAGGCCCAATTCTTCCACCACGTACTGGTAGAGTTTGCGCCGATTTTTTTGATCGATCATGTTGGGAGCCTTTTATTTCATTTGATGATTGTATGATACAATTTATTCGTCCCTTGTCAAGTCATTGTTTTCATGGAGGCTTTGGCGGCCGGTGAATGTGAGTCGGAGCAAACCGCCGCCGAGGATACACTTCTTCCAAGAATTTCCTTGACAAATACGCCTGCCGGTGCTGTTTATCTAATCATTATATGATATGATGCGTTACAAAAGGCGGCGCCAGGGTTTTGTTCAACCCGCCCGGAATATCGAATTCAAACCGCGCCCGCACGGCGAAAGGGAGGCCATTATGGAGCAACGGTCATATATCGAACTGGAAAACAAATACGGCGCTCACAATTACAACCCTCTGGACGTGGTCCTGACCAAGGGCCAAGGCGTCTGGGTCTGGGACGTGGACGGCAGGAAATACCTGGACTGCCTGTCGGCCTATTCCGCGGTCAACCAGGGCCACTGCCACCCCAAAATCATGGCGACCATGGTCGAACAGGCCAAAAAGCTGACCCTGACCAGCCGGGCTTTCCGCAACGACCAACTGGGCCCATTTTATCGGGAATTGTGCGAACTGACCAACTCCCACAAGGTTCTGCCCATGAACAGCGGCGCCGAAGCCGTGGAGACGGTCATCAAGACCGTCCGCAAGTGGGGGTACCAGGTCAAGGGCGTCCCGGAATACCAGGCCGAAATCATCGTCTGCAACAACAACTTCCACGGCCGGACCATCACCATCGTCGGTTTCAGCACGGATGAGTCGTCCAGGGCCGGCTTCGGTCCCTTTACCCCCGGCTTCAAGATCATTCCCTTCGGCGACGCCGACGCTCTGGAAAAAGCCATCACGCCCAACACCGTCGGTTTTCTGGTGGAACCCATCCAGGGTGAAGCCGGAGTGATCGTGCCACCGGCCGGGTACATCAAAAGGGCCAAGGAAATCTGCCAAAAAAACAACGTGGTGCTGATCCTGGACGAGATTCAGACCGGTCTGGGCCGCACGGGCAGGCTGTTGGCTGAGGAACACGACGGCATCGAAGCCGACCTGACCCTGATCGGCAAGGCGCTCTCGGGCGGGTTCTACCCCGTATCGGCGGTGCTTTCCAACACCGAGGTGATGGACGTTTTGCAGCCGGGTGAACACGGCAGCACGTTCGGCGGCAATCCACTGGCCTGCGCCGTCGCCCGCACGGCCATCAAGGTGCTGGTGGAAGAGGGAATGATCGAAAACGCCCGCGAAATGGGCGCCTATTTCATGGCCGGCCTAAAAAAGATAAATAATCCACTAATCAAGGAAATCCGGGGCAAAGGGCTCCTGATCGGCGTGGAATTCAACCCCGAGGCCGGAGGCGCCCGCCGCTACGCGGTCAAGCTGAAGGACCTGGGGCTGCTCTGCAAGGAAACCCACGATAACATCATCCGCTTCGCGCCGCCTTTGGTTATCACCCGTGACGTGTTGGATTGGGCTTTGGAGCGGATCGACACCGCCTTCGGCGGATAACCAAAGGAGAAAAAAACGGCCAAGGGCTTAGCCGAAATCCAGGTTCCGGCCGGAAAAGGGGACGGGATGAGTTAAGACTTGGCCGGGATGATCCGCCATAAAAAAATTCCATAAAGAAGGTTCAGGCTGACAACAGCCGTGGATGGATACCCAATGGATATCATTTGATGGCAAGGAGAAGGGAAAATGGTCGAAAAAGTCATTATCATGGGCGCCGCCGGCCGCGATTTCCATAATTTCAACGTGTACTTCCGGGATAACGAACGCTACAACGTCATCGGGTTCACGGCCACCCAGATTCCGGATATCGACGGTCGCCAGTACCCGGCCGAACTGGCCGGAAAACTATATCCGCGCGGTATTCCGATCTATTCCGACGAAAAACTCGGCGGACTGATCCGGGAACATAAGGTGGACCTGGTGGCCTTTTCCTACAGCGACGTGCGTCATGAGGAAGTCATGCACAAGGCCTCCATCGTCATCGCCGCCGGAGCCGATTTTCTGATCATCGGCGCGTCCTACACCATGATCGAATCCTCTAAAAAAGTGATTTCCGTCTGCGCCGTTCGCACCGGCTGCGGCAAGTCCCAGACCAGCCGCCAGGTGATCCGGATTTTGCATAAAATGGGCAAAAAAGTCGTGGCCGTCCGCCATCCCATGCCCTACGGCGACCTGACCAAGCAGGTGGTCCAGCGGTTCGCCCAATACGAAGACCTCGAAAAGAACCACTGCACCATCGAGGAGCGGGAGGAGTACGAACCCGTGGTCCGCATGGGCGTGGTCATTTACGCCGGTATCGATTACGGAAAAATTTTGGCCCGGGCCGAAGAGGAAGCCGACGTGGTGGTCTGGGACGGCGGCAACAACGACACGCCTTTCTACAAGCCGGACGTGCATATCGTGGTCTTCGACCCACATCGGGCGGGACACGAAACCACGTACCACCCCGGTGAGACCAACATGCTGATGGCCGACGTGGCCGTGATAAACAAGGTGGACAGCGCCACGCCGGAACAGGTCGAGCAGGTGCGCCAAACCATCAAAAAGCACAACGCCGCCGCCGACATCGTCCTGGCCGATTCCGAATTGCTGGTGGAAAACGCCGACCGAATCGCGGGCAAGCGGGTCCTGGTCATCGAGGACGGCCCGACCTTGACCCACGGCGAGATGAAATACGGGGCCGGGGTCATCGCCGCCCGGCGCAACGGCGCGGCCGAACTGGTGGATCCCCGGCCCTTCCTGGTGGGCACGCTCCGGGAAGCCTTTGAGGCTTACCCGGAAATCGGCGCCCTATTGCCGGCCATGGGATACAGCCCCCGCCAAGTCAAGGATCTGGAGGAAACCATCAACCGGACCGACTGCGACCTGGTGGTATCGGCCACGCCCATTGACATCACTCGGATTCTGACCATTGACCAACCGGTCCTGCGGGTCCAGTACGAGTACAAAGACCACGACGACCGGACCCTGGAAGCCGTCATCCGCGAACGGCTGGGCGGAAAAAGGGCCGCAACCGGCCTTATTGATTGATCGGGGACGAATCGGATGATGGGCCGGGCCCGGTTCTTCCAATGCCGCCTTAAGCGCTAAAAACCGACAACGCACCGTTTTCAGGGCGGCCTCCTTGGCCGCCAAGCCGCCGAAGGCAGGGTGATGGATGCAGGGCGGGCGTCTCGGCCCCGCTTCACCTACTATTGGTTTTAAATAAACATCGGAGTTTGGCCATGCCCGATTCCTCTAAACCCGTGCTGCTGGTCGCCCTGGGCGGAAACGCCCTGATCCGGAAGGGCCAGACCGGAACCATCGAGGAGCAGTTCGAGAACCTGCGGGTGCCCATCCGCCAGATCGCCCGGTTGTCCCGGGATTACCGGATCATCATCACCCACGGCAACGGCCCCCAGGTGGGCAGTCTGCTCCTCCAGCAGGAATGCTGCCAGCAGACGCCGGCGCTGCCGCTGGAGATACTGGTGGCCCAGACCGAGGGCCAGATCGGGTACATGATCGAATCGTCCCTGGATGGGGAACTGATGGAACTTGGGGTCGAATACCAGCCCATGGTTTCTTTGATCACCTACGTGGTGGTGAACAAAGACGATCCGGGCTTCAAGAATCCCACCAAGCCCATCGGCCCCGCCTTTACCGACGATGCGGCCCGGCGGTTGCCCTATCCGACCATCAAGACGGCCAAGGGGCTGCGCCGGGTGGTGGCCTCCCCCAGACCCGTGACCATCGTGGAAAAACGGGAGATTAAACACCTGATCGATATGGATTTTATCGTCATCTGCTGCGGAGGCGGCGGCATTCCGGTAATAAGGGAGGAGCGGGCCTTCCACGGCGTGGACGCGGTCATCGACAAGGACCTGGCCAGCGTCCGCCTGGCCGAGGAAGTGGGCGTGGACATCTTCCTGATCGCCACGGACGTGGACGGCGTCATGCTGGATTTCGGCGCCGAAAACCAGCGCCTGCTCGAAACAGTCCGCCCGGATGAGGCCGAGGTTTTTATTAAACAAGAGCGGTTCGCCGCCGGTTCCATGGGGCCCAAGGTGGAAGCCGCCGCGTATTTCGCCGACAGTTGCCGCAAACGGGCCGTGATCACGTCCATTGAAAAAATCGAAGAGGCGGTGAACGGCACGGCCGGCACCCAGTTCGTCCCGAAGGACTGAACCGAATACGAGACGGTCAACATTTGCCAAGGAGGGGTGAGGGAATCCGAGGCCAGGCTTTGCATTAACGAGGGTACATCCTCATTTCCCTCTGGGACAATACCGATTCATGACCGGCCTTCAGTCCGGCCTCACCTCGCGGTAAACCAGCACCGGCCGGGTGGTCAGGCGGGCCAGGTTCAGGGCCTCGTCGCTGATGACCGGGAGATACTTCGGCCGCTTGTGGCCGTAAGCGCCCAAAATCACCAAATCGTACCGCCCCAGGGCCACCTCCTTCAATACTTCCTCTTCGAACCCGCCTTGGGCCAGTTTGGTGACGGGGGAAAACCCGTGACTTTGAAGAGTGTCCCGGCCGGTCAGGACGCAGGCTTCGGCGAATTCCCGGCTCTCTCCCTTTTCCATTTCCTGGACGTGCAGAACGGTGATCTCCGGCTTCTTCCTGGCCAAGAGCGGGGCGATGAACTCGAGGGCGCCCTGGTCGCAGGAAGAGCCGCGGTAGGCGGCCAGGACGCGTTTTATTTCCCGGTAATTACGCACGATAAGAATGGGCGGCTTGGCGTGGAGGAGCACTTTGTTATGGACGGCCCCCAGCAACAACCCCTGGAAGGTGGACCGGCTGGGGCCGCCCAATAATATAAGATCATAGCGGTCTTCGTGAGCCACCCGCAGGATTTCCTCGGCCGGGTCGCCCACGGCCACCATGGGGTTGCAGGGGACCTGGACGCCCAGGCATATTTGACACGTCTCGAAAATCTCTTCCACCACCTTGGCGGCTTCCCGCTCCACCTCTTTTTCGATGTCGCCCCTGGTGGTGAACGGGGCGTAGGCGCCGTCGCCCGCTATTTCCACCACGTCCGGCTTGACGTAGAGGGCGTCCACCTCGGCGGGGAAATGCTCCTTCAGGTGGCAGGCATAGCGCAAGGCCAGCAGGGATTCCTCGCTCTTATTGACCCCGACCAAAATTTTCATCATTATGTTCCCCTTTCCTGCCCGGCTTGAATTCTAAAATATGTCTTTTATCAACGCATGACCAGGACCGACGTTTGTGCCCGGGTCACCAGGCGGCCCACCCATTCCTTGGGGAAAAAGCTCGAAAGAATGGATTTCTTACCCATCCACAGGGCCAGAAGGTCCCTCTTCGCCTCAGTGGCGATCAGGGACTCCAAGTCACCAATTTCCGTCAGACGGGTGGTTATCCTGATCCCTCTGTCCTGGTAGTAGTCGCCTAATTCAATCAGACGGGTATAGACTTCCTTTTTCATTCCCCCCTCGGAACTGACCCCGGTCACCTCGAGTTCGGCGTTATGTATCGTCACCATCTGGTTGAGAATCTCCAAGGACTCCTGGCTGACGTATGTCTGGTCCAGGCAGGCCAGGATGCGGCCCATGGGCTGTTCTTCCTTGACCAGGAGTACGGAGCAGTCGGCCTCGGAGGTCACCCTTTGCGGCACGCCGGACGCCGTGGCCCACAGGCACTCCCCGCCGCCGGCGCAGCCCAGGACGATGAGATCGCTGCCGCCCTCTCCGGCTTCCGTCAGGATGGCGGTCACCGGGTTACCGGCGCGGAGACGGACGTGAAAATCTTTCTTGACGCTCCGGCAGACCAGCCGCTCCTCCCAAAGATCGTCATCGATCCGGGACCATTCGTATTGCCAACGCTTCAGGGCATAGGGGGATTCGTGCTCCTCCCAACTGTTCAGGAAGGTCTCGCGGTAGCGGTCGAGCGCCAGATTCAGAGGCGACTCCGCCGGTCCGGGAGCGGCTTTGGCCGCCCGCGCTCCCAGGAGAGTAACATCGGCCCAAGTGTTCCCGGCCAGCCGGATCAGTTCTTTCAAGGCAAAGGCGCTGTATGGATGCTCGTCGGCGGCAAATAATATTCTCATGATGATCCCCTTCTTCCCTGGCTCGGTAAAGCCTGACTATCTGGAGCGTTTCGACCTGGGAGGGCCGGGCCGGCGCAAGGTTTTCCGCCGGGTCATGGCACCCCCTGGTTCACGGCCTTATCTTCTTTCGCCCCGAATCTTGGCTTCGGCCCGTATCACCACCTGCTGAATCTCACTCAGACTGAACGGCTTGGCAATGAAGTCGAACACGCCTTTCTTGAAAGACTCCTTGGCCGTCTCCATGGTGGCGAACCCGGTGATGACGATGACCTCGACCTCGGGATGGAGGCTTTTGGCTTTTTGAAGAAAGCGCATGCCGTCCAGGCCCTCCATTTTCAGGTCGGTGATGATGAGGTCGTATTTCGTGTCCGTCACGGCCTGCAAGGCCTCGAGGCTATGGGTGAAAGTATCCACCGCGTAGCCCTGCCTTTCCAGGGAAGGCTTCAGGCGCTTGCAGACGATGGGTTCATCGTCCAGGACGAGTATCTTCAATTTGTTCTGGGCCATCTTTTCCTCCTTGGGTGGCTGGCGGGTCCCCGGCGGATTCGAGTTGCCGTAAAAAGGCTTGGAAAAAAGATGCTCCATCCTCGTCGGTCCTGAGTTGGATATCCAGTTGACGGGTGAAACCGATCAACTGTCCCAGGACCATGAGACGGCGGCGGATTTCCTGCTGGGGCAGGTGCAGGAGGCGGGCCAGCACCAAGTCCCCTTTTATCCCCACCTTGAAATGGTACAGGGAGAGGATATCGGCCAGGAGCCGAGCGCGGCGGGAACGCCGGGTGAGGTCCGTCATTCCACCCACGAAACGGAAATAAATATGGTTGTGTTGGGGATCGGCATCCATGCGCGCGTCAATGAGGTTATAGTGGTAACCCAGCCTGAGGTGCAGATTCAGATAGGTCTCCGTGACCACGGCCAGGTTGAAGCCTGAATACGGCGGGGCGCCGGCGCCTTCCCCCCGGATGCGGGTGAAGCTGGACATGAACCCTTGGAAGTCTACCGGCACCGGCTCCGTGCTCCACACCCCCGGCAGGGAAAGCCCGGCCCATAAGGCCTGGAGGGGTAAAGAACTGATTTCTCCGGCCGTGACCCGGTTCCCGCGGGCCTGGGAGGCTATCCCGCCGCCCAGGTCCCAGATTTTCAAGCCCAGGGGCACTTCGGAGGCCAGGGTCCAGAGGCGGGCCTCCTTGAACCGCCTCAGAAAGCGAGGCAGGTCCATCAATTCCTGGACCGCTTTCTCGTGGACGAAACGGATCAGGTCATGAACGGAACGGCAGCCCGCCGGGGTAAAGTCAGGGCTCTGGGGGTCGGTCAGGTTGAGCACGGCGATGCGTTTCAAGAGGCGGCGCAGCAGGCGAAACTCCGGGGCGTCTTCAAAAGCCATGGCCTGGATGAGTTCATAATTGATGAGTTCCCGCACCCGGCCCTCGAAAATCAAGCGGTTGTGGGCATCCACGGTGACGTCCCCGCCCTCGGGCAGTAGGGCCACGGCTTTTTCCACGCCCACCAGGGTGGGCACCCGGAACTCCCGGGCGATGGTGGCCAAGTGCCCGGCGGCGGACCCCCTCTCCGCCACGATGGCCGCGGCCTTGGGCACCACCAGGGCCAGCCAGGGGGCGGTGTAGCGGGTTACCAGAACGGCGCCCTCGGGGAACCGCTCCAGGTCTCGATCGGATGACACCACAAATACCGGACCGGCGCCCACGCCGGCGTAAGCCACCGAACCCTGGGCCTGGATGAGAGTGGGGTACAAGGCGCAGGAACGGTGGATGTCCGGCGGCTCCACGGGTTTCGGGTAAGTCAGCCGGCGGGACTGCAGGACCCAAAGCCGGCCCGCCGCGTCAATCGCCCACTCAATCTCCTGGGGGAATTTGAAGTAGCGTTCCAGGGTTTGAGATAAGCGGGCCAAGGTTTGAATCTCCGCCTCCGTGAGGGTGGATCGCTCGCCAACCTCCCGGCTCAAGGCCACCTCTTCTTCGCCGCCGGCGGCGGCCGGCCGCCAAAAGCTTTCTTTAGCCGCGATCTTCTTGGAATTGATCTTGAACGGCGCGTTTCTCTCCACCACGAAACGGTCCGGGGCGGCGGCGCCCTGCATAACCGTTCGCCCCAAGCCCGGATGGGCATAAATAACCAGGCAGTCATGCTCCGGTGTCTCCGGGTCCAGACTGTGCACCACCCCGCCGGCCCGACTGACGATGACTTCCTGGCCTAGCACGGCCATGGCCGCCTCTTCGCCGAGCAGACCCACTTGGCGGCGGTAATTCAGGGCTTCCGGGGAGTACAGGCTGGCCCAGACCTTTTTCACGGCTTCAATCATGCCCTGAGCCGGCACCTGGAGAAAACTTTCATGGAGGCCGGCGAAGGACAGCTCGCCGTCTTCGCCATAGGCGCTGCTCCTGACCGCCCAGAAAGGTCGGGAACCGGCCTCGCGCCGTATTTCCCGGGCCACGTCCTGGGGAACCACCCCAGCCAGGATGGCGTATTGGACTTGCCTGGCCGCCGGGACGGTTTCGATCTTGCCGTATATCCAGGCCTCCAGCAGCGCGTGGACGCGGTCATCCAACCGGTTATGCTCCATGAAGCGGCGATAGGCCCGGGTGGTTATGACCAGGCCTTCCGGCACCGGGAGGTTCAGACGCCGGGTAATTTCAATGAGAGCCCCGGCCTTGCCTCCCACGAGTTCCGGATGGTCCAAGGAAGCCGCTCCGAGACCGACGACATAAGGCAGCTCCTCGCCGAGCCTCAGGCGGCCCCGCAACTCCGCCTCCAGCGGAAGGAGGATTCGATCCAGCACTTCGTACAATTCCGTGTAGCGGTTGGCCGAGATCACGTTCAAGCCTTTCACCAGGCGCAGGAGCAAGTCCTTCAGGTCGTTCACCGTATCGTTCAAGTACTTCCGGTCAAAGACGTAGTCCCCGCCGGATTTCTGTCCCAGGTCGGTAATAATATCCATGACTTTCTGATGGTGCTGAAGCAACTCTTGAAACCGCTCGAAGACCTCGGGAAAGGCCGCCACTTCCCGGGGCGGCCGGAACAGTCCGGCCCATAAAGCTTTCAGTCCCTTGAACACCGACCCGGCCTTTTGACTATCCTCCAGTGAAATCGTGACTTCTTCGATTGAGGTATCGCCTCGTTTTTTCAGTGAGCGGCTTTGCCCTTGAAGAGAAAGCCCATAATGAAACCAGTGGCAATGGCAATGACCACGGCCACGATACCGTAAAGCATCCCGTGTTCATAAGCCATATCGGCTATCAGGGCCGGGAACCCCACCATCTTGACCTTAAGCTCTTCGGCTTTTTGATCTATCACCCGGCCGTCCTTGAGGACTAAAAGCCGCACCTGGTAACGGCCGGCCGGGACTTTGGCCGGGAGACGGAAAGCCCCTCTGACCGTCGAGCGGCCTGGGCCGGAAGCGCTGATTTGCAACGCTGCCGGCAGCGTACCATAAAGTCCTTCACTTTTTTTCAACTCCAAGAACTCTTGAAAAAAACGGTCTATCTCTTTTTCTTCAACGGACCCCCGGAATTTCACTTGTGGTCTCAGCGCGGCCAAACCCCAAGTCGGATTAAGCCCGCCCTCTGGGGGAACATTAATCGAGCTGGTCATCACCAGGTAGAGGTTGAGGGCGTTTTCCACCGTGATTTCGCCCACCTTCATCCAGAGCCCGCCCCGGCGACCCTTGCGGATCAATTCTTCGGGCACTGAGGCCCCCCGGACTTCCACTACGGCTTCGGACGCGGAGGGTATCTCTCCCTCGAGGCCGATCTTGATTCCTTGAAAGAAGGCGCCTATATTCACCCGCTCGGGAGACAGGCGGAGATCGAGGGCCAAGGCCGGCCTATCCGAGACAATCAAAGCGACGGCCGCCAGGAGGCTCAGCCAGCAAATCTTACCGAGGTTCGGACCCCATACTCCCACTTCAATGTCCTCCCTTGTAACCCAAGATCAGACTGGGGGCCAGGATGAGGCTAAATAAAATCTGCGCCATCACTATCAGCACGATGGAAGCGAGGAGAATTTTGAGCTGGTCGGCCTTTAGACGCCGGCTCAACCTGGCCCCCACCTGCGCTCCCAGGGTCGAGCCGGCCAGAAGAATCAGGGCCAGGACCAGGTCCACGGTGTGATTGGTGACGGCCTGCATGATGGTTACGTTGATGCAGGTGAAAAGAATCTGGAAGAGGCTGGTGCCCACCACCACGTGCATGGGCATGCGCAGGATATAGACCATGACCGGCACCATGATGAAGCCGCCGCCCACGCCCATGATGGCGGCCAGGATGCCCACCAGCACGCCGAAAAATAAAGGCAACAGGACGGAAAAAGAGACCCCGGATTTTTCAAATTTCATCTGCCAGGGCAGGGACAGGAACACCCGGGCAAAAAACGAGGGGCGGCCCGGCCCGGCCCGCTTCACCTCTTTCATCGGTTTTTTTCCGAGGTTTTGCAGGCTCTCGGCCAGCATATAGAAACCCACCACCCCCAGCATGACCACATAGGTGACTTTAATGGCGAAGTCGGCGTTGCCCAAAACTCGGAGCACCTTGATGATATGAACCCCCAGGGTGCCTCCGGCCACACCGCCCGCCAGCAGGAGCAACCCCATTTTGAAGTCCACGTTGCCCATCCGGTAGTGGGCGTAGGTGCCGGAGGTGGAGGCGGCCACGATCTGGTTGGAATCCGAGGCCGCGGCCACGGTGGCGGGTATGCCCGCCATGATCAGGAGCGGGGTCATGAGAAATCCGCCTCCCACTCCGAAGAGGCCGGAGAGAAAGCCGACCCCGCCCCCTAAGCCTAAGAGAAGCAAGACGTTCAGGCTGTTTCCGGCAATAGGCAGATAAAGGTTCAGCATCCCGACGATTTCCTCCCGAGCCCCTGCCGCTCCCCCGGCCGGTGAAACGGGTCGCCGGGTTCTCTGCCCAGCCTGTCGCCAGGGAGCGGGGGCCTAAGAGATTAAGGCGATCATTAATTGCCGCGGCCTGACCCGCTGATGGGGAGAGCAAGCCCTAGGCCAACAATAAAATGCCTTTAATAACAATTAGTTGATTATTTCAGCCGATGGACTTGAGGCGGGATTGTTTCATATTGAAAAGGTAAGGCCTGAATAATGTGAAAATATCTGATTCAACGTTTCAATATGAAATAAAAAGCCGGGCTAGTCCTGAAATTCATTTTTCCTCGGGGGTTGATTTGACCAGTCTGTACTTTTTCATCTTGCGCCAGAGCGTGGTGCGGGGCAGATCGAGAATCTGGGCCGTCCGGCCGATATTGAAGTTGGTATAGGCCAGCACCTGTCGGAGGTAGTTGCGTTCCCGATCCTCGAGGCTGGGCCAGTCCTGGTAAGGCGTCATCGAGTATTCCTGGAGGTCTGCCGGGAGATCGGCCAGCGTCAGGGTCTCGGTCTCGGCCAGGGCCACGGCCCGCTCGATGATGTTTTCCAGCTCCCGCACGTTTCCGGGATAGGAGTAAGCCAGGAGGGCCTGTCGGGCCGGCGCCTCGATCCCTTGCACCCGTTTGGCGAACTTCCGGTTGTACCTGGCCAGGAAATATTGGATGAGAGAGGGTATGTCTTCCCGGCGTTCCCTGAGGCCGGGAAGGGTGATCCGCACCACGTTCAAGCGGAAATACAGGTCCTCTCTAAACCGCCCCTCCTGAATCTCCCGCTTGAGGTCTTTGTTCGAGGCGGCCAGGAACCTCAGGTCCAATTGAATGGGTCGGGTGCCCCCCACCCGGAAAATCTGCCTTTCCTGAATGGCCCGGAGGAGCTTGGCCTGCATGGAGAGCGGCATGTCTCCGATTTCGTCCATGAACAAAGTACCCTGATGGGCGGTTTCCAGGAGGCCTATCTTGGTGGCCGCCGCGCCGGTGAAGGCGCCGCGCTCGTAGCCGAAAAGCTCGCTGGCGATCAATTCCTCGGTAAACCCGGCGCAGTTGAAAGCCAGGAAGGATTGATCCCGCCTCTGGCTTTCCTGGTGGATGGCCCGGGCCACCAGTTCCTTGCCGGTGCCGCTCTCCCCCTGGATGAGTACGTGGCAGTCCAGGGGGGCCACCTTGCGCACCAAGGTGAAGACTTCCTGCATGCCCGGGCTCACGCCTAGCATCTCCCCAAAGTTTTCCAGCAGTTGATGCCGCTCCTTCAGCCGGCGGTTTTCTTCCCTGAGGCTTTGGTGTTCCAGGGCCTTCCGGGCCAGGTGGCGCACCTCTTCCAGTTTCACGGGTTTGGCCAGGTAATGGAAGGCGCCCAGCTTCACGGCGTCGATGGCGGCATCGAGGGAAGCCCGCCCGGTGATCAAAATGACTTCCGTTTGCGGCGCCTGCTCCTTGACGCGGCGCAAGGTCTCCATGCCGTTCATACCCGGCAGGATCACGTCCAGAAACACCAAGTCAAAGGGAAATACCACCTGTTCCCGCCAGAACAATTCCCCGGAACTGAAGGCTTCCACGGTATGGCCTTCTTTAGTCAGGGTCTGCTTCAATCTTTTCTGGACAATGGGTTCGTCGTCCACCACGGCGAGCCGCATGTCTCATCCTTCCTTCTCGACGGGCAGGACCACCGTAAAGGTGGACCCTTCGCCCTTTTTACTCCTGACTTCGATGTGTCCGCCGTGCTTCTGGACGATGCCGTAACTTACGCTCAACCCCAAGCCCGTGCCCCGGCCCACCTCCTTGGTGGTATAGAAGGGCTCGAAGATGTGCGGAATAACCTCGGGATCAATGCCGGTGCCGGTGTCGGTCACCTCCACTTTCAACCATTGTCCGCCGTCCTCGGAGCGGGCCCGGACCGCCAGGGTGCCGCCCTCCTGCATGGCCTGGATGGCATTGATGAACAGATTCAAAAAGACCTGCTGCAAGGCTTTCTGGTCGCCGTGAATGACCGGCAGATCACCGGGGAAGTCCTTCTTGACCTCCACCCCGAAGAGGGAGGCCTGGTTCTGCACCAGCTTCAATGTATAACGGATGACCTGGGAGACATCCACCGGCTCACGCTCCGGCTGTTCCGCCCGGGAAAAATCCAGGAGGTTTTTCACGATTTCCGAAGCCCGCCCCGACTGGCTGAGGATGTCCTGGATCATTTCCAAGACCTCTTCCCGGCTGAGCTGAAAACCGTCTTCTTTAAGGGTTTCGGCGGTGAGGACAATGTTATTGATAGGATTGTTCAGCTCATGGGCAATACCGGCGGTCAAGGTGCCGATGGCGGCGATCTTGCCGGATTGGAGCAATTTTTCCTGGTGCTGTTCCAGTTCCTTGATCATTCGATTGAAGGCCTGAAACAGGGAGAAAAACTCCTTGGATTTGCATTCGGATTCGGGAATGGGAGTGAAATCGCCGCCGGCGATTTTCTCCATGTACTGCTCCATCTGGAACAGGGGATTAAGCAGGAGGCGGGAAATATAGAGGGCCACCAATAAGCCCAATAAAAGGAACGGGATAATGGAAACCAAAAAAAGATAGAAGGCTCTCAGGAAAAGGCGGTCAATGGCCGCTCGCTCTTCCTTGGCCCGGTCTTTGGACAGGCTGAGCAATTGGTGCCCCAGTTCGCGGAGGCTCTCCTCGGAGGAAGCCAGGCCGGAATATTCAAGGCCGCTGCCTTTCTTTTGGAGAAGGTTTTCCAATATGGTCAAGGCCCCCTGGTATTGCTCCAGGATGCGTTGAACCTGCTCGCTTTTGGATTCTTTCTTTATTAAAAGAGCTTTCTCTTCCCCTTCACAGCAAATTGACTTGGCCAAATACAGATATAAGCGCGCCTCCCTGAGACTCTCCGGTTCCCGATAAAGGAAAAAATTCTTCTCCAGCCGGCGGAGTTCGAGGATATTATTCACCAGATCGTCGGCCTGCTCCACCAGCTTGAGACGCTTGCCCATCTCCCAGTGGGCCTGGAAGCTCAACCCGGCAAAAAACAGGATGGCCAGGACGCAGAACAGAAAGGCTTGGATGATCCGCCGTCGAATTCTAAAAGTGGGCTTTGGCATGAACGCCTATCTCAAACTTGAAGTCAGGGTTCATCTCTTCCCCGATATCTCACCCTAGGGATTAATTATCCTGGATTATGTTCCAAATTTTAACAACAAAAGCTGGTTCAATATATAACCAATTGACATTATAGTTAAAAATCTGCTGGAGCAGCGATGGGGCACTGTGGGATAATGGTGGAAGGATAACCTACCGGTTTTTGGGAGCGAGTGTCCAACTCTCCGCCGCGTCGCCGCGGGTTATAGCCTGAAGAAACCAGCGGTCAGGGCCGGTCAGGCGACGATATAACCTTTCTTTCGTTAATAGAAGTCACGAAACCGCCGCCGGGTTTTAACTTGACAGGAGAGTCATTATGTTGAACATAGTAACCATTCTTTCTGTTTAAGGCCTCCATATGCGTTTAATCACCTGGCTGTATTTATTCTATCTGGTTATTCCCATATCTCTTCTGTTTCTGGGTTCTTTCGGCGAAAGTTGGACCAACCAATTGTTTCCGTCCGGTTTCACCTTAAAGTGGTATTATGCCGTGGCCATCGATCCAAGTTTCCGGCGCGCCTTCGTGACCAGCCTCCAGGTGGTCGTCGCCACCTGTATCCTGGACGCCTTGCTGGCCGTGCCGTTGGCCTACGCCATATTCGCCAGCGCCAATCGAGGGGTGCGCTCCGCGGCCCGTCTCGTGGCTTTGCTCCCCATCGCGGCGCCGCCCCTGGTGCTTGGCTTCGGCTTCATCTTGGTTTTTTCCAGCGACGTATTTCCCTGGTTGGGGAGTCTTTGGTTGTTGATCGCCGGGCACGTGGTTTTGACGCTGCCCTATCTGTTCCAAACCCTGGTCGGGGATATGAGGCACTTGGGCCTGGTTCAATTGGAGCTGGCTGCGGAGTCCCTGGGCGCGGGTTTCGCGCAAAGGTTCCTGGATATCGTCCTGCCATCGTTGCGGCACTCCCTGGCTTCCGGTCTGATCATGGTGGCGGCCCTGTCCATAGGTGAATTTCAAATTTCCAACCTGATCGCCGGTTTCATGAGCCGCACCTACCCGGTGGTCCTGCTGCAGGCTTTTTACGGCGCCACGGGTTTCGCCTGCGCGGCCACGGTCGCCTTGTTGATTCTGGCCCTGACCGCGGCCTGGGCCGGCTCGATCACCGCCCGCTCGACCGCCCGTCACGCCGCCGGAGGACGGCCGGCCCCGATCTTAAACCCGGCGGGAGGATGAAGGTTCGTATCTTGAGCATAAAACTCGAACAAATCAACTTCCAGTATCCGCAATCCACTTTCGGTCTGTTCGACGTGGATTTCCAGCTCGAACCCGGCGAATTGATCGCCGTCATAGGCGCCAGTGGTTCCGGCAAAAGCACCTTGCTAAAAATAATAGCCGGCTTCTTGAGACCGGATCGAGGCCAGGTGGTTATCTCGGACCGCCAAGTCACCCACCAGCCGCCCAAGGAACGCAACCTGGGCGTGGTTTTTCAGAATTACGCCCTCTTCCCGCATTTCCAGGTCTGGGAAAACGTGGCTTATCCTCTCAAAGTGCGCGGCGTGAACAAACTCGAACGACGCCGCCAGGCCTTGGACATACTGGGCCGCCTCGGCCTGTCCGAATTCGTGGACCGGCCGATCCAAACCCTGTCCGGCGGCCAGCAACAGCGCGTGGCCCTGGCCCGGGCCCTGGTGTTCGAACCCGCGGCCCTGCTCCTGGATGAACCCCTTTCGGCCCTGGACGCCTCGCTCCGGGTGGAGACCCGGGATGAAATCCGCCGGGTCCAGCGGGAACTGCGCATCTCCACCCTGCACATCACCCATGACCAGGAAGAGGCCCTGTCCATGGCCGACCGCGTGGCCGTCATGGAAGCCGGCCGGATAGTCCAAATCGACACGCCCCAAAACCTGTACGACTTCCCCAAGTCGAGAAGCGTGGCCGCCTTTGTCGGTCACGCCAATCTTTTCGACGCCGAAATCGTGAGCGCCGCGGAAATCATGACCTCTTTCGGACGGCTGGCCATCAACCCTCAATCTTTGGCAGCCGGAAGAAAGATTACGATTCTCATAAGGCCGGAACGCATGGAGACGACGGAATCCGATCAGGATCGAGCGTTTGTTTCCTCCAGCCTCAACTATTTTCCTTGCAGTATTGTCCGGGATCGGTTCCTGGGCGCGGTCAGACGCTTCGACGCCCTGGTCAATGGGGTCAAGCTTCTGGGCGAAACCAACAAGCGCGGCCCGATAAACGGTTTGATGATACCGCCGGAGAACATCCAGATTCTTCCCTAGGGGAAGAAGTATCATAAAAATACGAGAATTCAACAGGAGGTTGACATGCGTGCTTGGAGCGTGATCATGGTTTTGCTGGTGGTCCTGGCTTCACCGGTCCTGGCCTTCGAAGGCCCGGAATATTATCCCGGTGAAAAAGCCCTTTATGACAAAGCCGCGGAAGAGGGCATGGTTATCTCCTTCGACACCGGCCCCACCTGGGCCAATTGGGCCAAACAGTTCAGCGAGTTCAAGAAGCGTTACCCCAAAGTCGAGTTGGTCTACAACGACCTCGGTTCCGCGGCCACGGTGGTCGCCTTGGACAAGGCCCGCAATAGGCCTCAGGCCGATACCGCGTATTACTTCGGCGCCTCGGGCATTGACGCCGTCAAGAAGGACGTGGTCGCGCCCTTCAAGCCGGTGAATTTCGACAAACTGCCGGAGCTGTTCCGGGAAAAAGACGGCAAATGGTTCACCATCCACCAGTTGACCGTGGCCTTTCTGGTCAATAAGAAACTGGTCAAAAACACCCCTAAAAGCTGGGCCGACCTGCTGAAGCCGGACTACAAGAAAGCCATAGTGTATCTGGACCCCCGCTCCACCGGGCAGGGCCAGGTGCTTACCTTCGCGGCCAACTACGCCGCCGGCGGCGACATGGACAAGGTCAAACCCGGCCTCGAGTATCTGGGCAAGCTGCACCAGAACGGCAACGTGCTGCGCACCGAGGGAACCACGCCCTACGCCAAGTTCATCAAAGGCGAAATCCCGATCTGGATCGGCTATGAAAACGACGGCCTCAAGGCCAAATACGTGGACGGCATGGGCGATAACATCGAGGTGGTCCTCCCCACCGAAGCCAGCGTGGCCGCGCCTTACGCCATCAGCCTGGTCAAGGGCGCGCCCCACCCCAACGCGGGCATGCTCTGGTTGAATTTCATCATGACCGAAAGAGGTCAGACCATTTTCGCCGAGGGCTTCGTGCGGCCTTCGGTGCCTGACGTGCAGTTGCCCGCGGAAGTCGCGGCCAGGCTGCCCAAAGCGCCTCAAGTCCGGCCCTTGGACCTGGTCAAATCGGCCGAACGCAAGGCCGAAGTGGACAGCGGCTGGGCCCAGGCGGTCTTGCAGAAATAAGGCCGACGGCCCCGCGCCGGGCGCGGGGGCTGAACCAGACTTTAAAAACCGGGGAAACGCCTGCCCCAAAGGCGTTTCCCCGGACCTGACCACATGAACAGACGCTGGATAACATTGTCGTTCGCCGGACCGGGCGCCCTGGTGCTCGCCCTGTTCTTCCTGACGCCGCTCTTGGTGGTGGGGCGGGAAGGTTTCATCGAAAGCGGCGCGGCCTGGGGCCGGGTGCTGAAGGACCCCGTTTTTCTCCAAGGTCTTTATAACACCCTGTTGCTGAGTATCACTTCGGCCGCGTTTTCTCTAGTGGTGGGCTTCTGCGTGGCCCTGCATCTTTCCCACTTGCCCGAGAATCGGCGCACCGCCTATCTGTTCCTGATCTCCCTGCCGCTGACTTTTTCCGGTCTGATCGTGGCCTACGGCTTTATCCTGGCTTTCGGCCGGGCGGGATTCATCACCCTCCTTCTGGCCGAACTGGGCTTCGATCCGGCGACCCTGGCCGGATTCATTTATAGTCCGGTGGGCCTGGGCTTCGCTTACACCTATTTTCTCATTCCCCGGGTGGTGCTCCTTCTTCTGCCGGTCCTGGTGAACTTCGACCAGAACCAGTTGGCGGCCGCGGAATCCTTGGGAGCCGGACGAATCAAAGCCCTTTGGGACGTTCTGGTTCCCCAGGTCTTGCCCACCGCCGCGGCCGCCTTCTGTCTGGTGGCCGCCGTGGCCCTGGGCGCCTATGGCACGGCCCTGGCCTTGGTGGGCACTCAGGTCAATATTTTGCCCCTTTTGCTCTACAGCAAGATATCGGAAGCCGGATCGGATTTCCCGGCCGCGGCGGTCATTTCCTTGATCCTTTTATCTCTCTGTTCCCTGATCATGGCCGTGGCCGAAGTCTATGCCTCGGCGCGCGAGGAAAAGGACTCGCCCGGGTTGTCCCGGTATATGTATTAATTGCCAGGCCCGGGTCCCGGGACCACGAAATACAAAATAGAGGTCTATGGAAAACATGGCCACCTCAGAAAATCGCACGCATGGTTTATTTCTATTGAATCGCCGACAGTTACTTATGGACCAGGTAAGGCGTCGAGTTTTTTCGGTGTCAATTTGTATCCCATGGCATGCATGATGGCATTGACACTGGCAAACCCTGGGTTTCCTTCCTCCGAAAGAGCCTTTTGGACGCCTTTGCGGCTCATGCCCGCTTCTTCCGCGATTTTGGTCACGCCCTTGACGCGGCTCAGAATGCGCGACGAAGACAACAATGCCCCTGTATACCCATCTCCCGCATATTCCTCAAAGATAATGGAGATGTATTCGTCAATCTCCTCCGGATGCTCCCGGAAATAGGATTCCTCGACATCCGCGAAGGTTCTATAGCTTCTCATCGTTCAAATACTCCCGCCAATAGGCTTTTGCCGCCCTAATGTCCTGGTGCTGGCTTCCTTTGTCGCCACCACACAGCAAAACAACGGTGTCGCCTTCATCCTTGTGAATTCGGCTGTTTCGTCAATGGACATTAGAATGTCTTCGAGATAATCGCGGAAGTCGCGCGTCATAACATCGCCACCTCGCCGAGGATGCGGCGGCCGATGCGCGGCTTGAGCGCCGCCTTGGTTACCAGGTCCACCCTCGAACCGAGCCATTCGCCCAACCGTTCCTCCAGTTCGAGAAACTTGAAGAACCCGATCGGCCGGTTGAACTCGACCAGGATGTCTATATCGCTGGCCTCGGCGGCTTCCTCCCGGACGCACGAGCCGAAAACGCCGATTTCCGCGACGCCATAGTCCCGCGCCAACTCACCGCGCCTTTCCCGCAGGATCGCTTGGATTTCTTTCAGGCCGGGAGGCTTCATGACTTCCGTCCTTCTTTCTTGTTTCATAATCGATCACAATATTTCCTCGTTCCAATTTACCTCACCGATCACCGGACCTCAATAGCGAAAGCGTTTGGTTGGCCCGTCCAATTTCGGGGACACAATACTTAATTACGCCCATGATCCCTTGGCCGGGGTGACGGTTTCGATAAAGGAGTTTTTATCGCTGACGTTCAGACTAACCTCGGACGGCGGTCAGAATTTTATTCACCGCTTCTCGAGGCGTGGCCGCTTTGACCAGGCCGGGCAGGTCATACTTAGTGGCCAGCCCCACCACGGGTTTCTTCATTTTCAGGGCCAAGGCCATTTCCGAGATGGTGCCCAGTCCTCCCTCCACGGCGATCAGGCCTCTAGCCGCCCGGGCGATAATGGCGTTGCGGGTGTGATCCAGGGCCGTGGGCAGGGGAATGGTCAGGTAGGGGTTGGCCTCTTCGCTCAAGGAACCGGGCAGCAAACCCACCGATAGCCCGCCGCCCTCTCCGGCGCCCAGGCAGGCCCCTTCCATGATGCCGCCCAAGCCGCCGCACAGGACCACTGCTCCGGCTTGAGCCAGCAGCCGGCCCACCTCCCGGGCCAGGGCATAACCGTCTTCCGTGGGCGAGGCGGCGCCGACCACCCCGATCACCAGTTGGTGCGGTTGGAAAAAATCCTCTCGAGACATGACTGGTCACCCCGATCCGGCATTGGTCTGGTTCTCCGAGGAACACCCTCGGCCTGTTGGCATAAAAGGCTAGGGCGTGTAGCCGAAGCGCTTGATGGCGGCCGGGTCCCGGGTCCAGTTCTTCTGCACCCGGACGAAAAGCTCGAGAAACACCTTGGTCCCGGTCAGGCGTTCGATCTCGATCCGGGCCGCGCTGCCGATCTGTTTGAGCTTGGCCCCCTTGGCGCCGATGACGATCTTCTTCTGCGATTCCCTCTCGACGTGTATGACCGCGCTGATCCTGGTCAGGGCCGGTCCTTCCTTGTATTCCTCGACCGTGACCGCGGTGGAATAGGGAATCTCCGCGCCGGTCAGCCGAAAGACCTGCTCGCGGACCATCTCGGCGGCGATGAACCGTTCCGGCTGGTCGGTCAGGGTTTCCGGCGGGTAAAAAGGCGGCCCCTCGGGCAGCCGTTTCACTATCTCCTCGAGCAGGGCCGGCACGTTTGCGCCGGTCCGGGCGCTGATGGGCACCAGGACCGCCTCGGGTATTCTTCGCCTCAGATCGTCCATCAGCGGCAGGAGGTCCGGCTTCTTGATCCGGTCTATTTTATTGATGGCCAGGACGACCGGACGCCCCGAGTTCTTCACGGTCTCGAGGGCCAGTTCGGTTCCTTCTGCCCGGCGGCCTGGCCTGTCGAGAGCCTGTCGAGAGCCTCCAGGTCGAACGACCTCCAGGTCGAACGACTCGATCAGCAGCAATATCAGGTCCACGTCGGCTAGAACGGCCAGGGCCTGGGCCACCAGTTCCCGGGCCAGGAGGCTTTTGGCCTGGTGCAGGCCCGGGGTGTCCAAAAAGACCACTTGGGCCCGCGGCGACGACCAGACCCCCAGAATGCGGTGCCGGGTGGTTTGAGGTTTCTCCGAGGTGATGGCGATCTTCTGCCCCAGGATCAGGTTGAGCAGGGTGGATTTGCCCACGTTGGGCGGCCCGATCAGACCCACGAACCCGGCCCGGGACGAAAGGTCCGTCCCGGCAGTGTTTTTTTCATGGCCGGCCGGCATTATCGAATTCCCTCGATACAGGCCCGGTCCCGGTCGCCGATCACCGGAAATGTTTGTCCGGCCCAGATAAAAAAGCCTCGAGTCACGGATTGGTCCGGTTTTATGGCCAGGTCTTCCAGATGGAAACGGTCCTTCAGCGCGGCCAGGGTGCTACGGCCCGGCCCCAGGGCCTCGGGCAGGTCCCGAGGCGAGACCAGGAGGACCGGCGTTTCCCGGCCGGCCGGCCGGCCGGACAGGGCTTGGATCAGGGCGGTTTGGAAGACCTCGGCCTTGACCAGGTGGCCGAAGGCGGGATGATGAGGTCCGGCCAGCACGCTCCGTTCGAGTCGTTCGTCGCTCTGGAGCCCCATCCGCAGGACCCTGGTTCCGGCCCTGGTCAGGTCCACGTACATGGCCGCCGCGGCCCGAACGGCCTGGTCCAGGTCGAGGGGCCGATATTCGCCCCGCCGCCACAGCTCGGCCAGGGCCGTGCCCTCGAGCACCAGCAGCGGATAAAGACGGGCCTCGTCCGGGGCCAGGGCTAGGGCCTGGGTCAGGGTCAGTTCGCGGCTGGCCTGGTCTTCGCCGGGCAGTCCCAGCAGAAATTGCAGCCCTAGCCTGAGCCGGGCCGACTTGACCAGTCCCGCGGCCCGACTGGTCGCGTTCGAGGTATGACCCCGGCCGCTACGCAGCAGGACTTGGTCATCCAGGGACTGGGCCCCGATCTCGAGGGCGGTCACGCCCCTGGTCTCGAGAAACGCGACTTTCTCGGCGGTAAGGGCGTCCGGCCGGGTGGAAAGCCTCAAGCCGCTCAGACGGCCCTCGGCCAGGAAAGGGGCCGCGGCTTCCAGCAGCCGGGCCTGCCTTTCCAGCGGCAGGGCGGTGAACGTCCCGCCGTAGAAGGCCGCTTCGACCCTTTGGCCGGGCTTGATCCGGGGCGAGGACAGGCCGTTCTCGATGCCCGCGGCCACGGCCGCCGGCGTCAGCGGCTCCGGCCGCCTGCCGCCGGACAATTGCTGGTCGCAGTACAAACATCGGTGCGGGCAGCCCTGGTTGGGCAGAAAAAAGGGAATGACGAACGGCCGGTCGTTCCTGGGCACGGCGGGCGGGGTCAAGGCGACCAGGCCCCTGTCCGCCAGGCTTCCAGGGCCAGCCTGGCCGCTTCCTGCTCGGCCTCTTTCTTGCTTCGGCCCCGCCCCGTGGACACCGATCGGCCGGCCAGGACCAGGTCCACTTCGAACAGCCGGGCGTGGTCCGGGCCATGGGTTCCGGCCAGTCGGTATTCGGGCGTCTGACCCAGGGCCGCCTGGGTCTGCTCCTGGAGCCTGGTTTTGAAGTCCTTCAGGAAATCGTCCTGGCCGGACCGGGCCACCAGATCGCCCCATAGGGTTTCGGCCGCCTGCCTGGCCGCCGCCAGCCCGCCGTCAAGATAGACCGCGGCCAGGATGGCCTCGAGGGCGTCGGCCAGGATCGAGCTCTTGGTCCGGCCGCCGCTGGTCTCCTCGCCCCGGCCTAGCAGCAAGGCCCTATCCAGGCCGATCTGTCTGGCCAGGTCCGCCAGACGGGCTTCGTTGATCAGCCCGGCCCGCATCTTGGACAGGTCGCCTTCCTTCAACCCCGGAAAGAGTTCGTAGAGCATGGTGCTGACGCATAAAGACAGAACCGAGTCGCCCAGGAATTCGAGCCTCTGGTTGTCATCCAGCATATGGCCGGAAGATTTGCCTTCCTTGAACTGATGGACATAGGAACGATGGGTCAAGGCCGCGGTCAGGAGTCCCCTGTTCTTGAAGACATGCCCGAGGGCCGACTCGAGGGCCGCGATGATCTCCGGCTGGACCGGCTCGAGACTCGAAACAGCGGTTTCGGAAAAAGGCGGCATGGCCGGGTGCGCTATCCTAAAATAACTAATAATTTCACCTTTAATAATATACCCGGTTTAAGGCGGACTGTCACCTGTTTTACCGGCCGGATGAATTTATTGACCGGCCGAGGGGCCTGACTAAGGACTTGACATTTCGGCCGGACGGGATATTTAATGATATTTGTAACCAGAGGCACGAAGCCTCGATCGGCATCACGACGGAAAAATAATCAATCAAGGTCACGAAGGCCGCTGGACGCTTTCCGGAGAACGCGCCCCGGCTTTTTTTTATGAAGCCGGGCCAAAAGATCAATAAAGAAAGGAAGCGTTTTATGCGGAAACCGGTAATCGTGTTATTATTCGCTGTGGTCTTGACGGCCCTGGGCTCCGCCGGCGCCCTGGCCCACTTCGGCATGGTCATTCCTTCCGAGCAGATGCTGTCTGAAAAGAGTCAGAAGCAGGTCCATATTGATCTTCTTTTCTGGCATCCCTTCGAAAACAAGGGTATGGACCTGGCCAAGCCGGCCGCCTTCGGCGTGGTGGCGGCCGGCAAGAAAAGCGATCTGCTGGCCACGTTGAAGGAAAAGAAGGTCGGAGGGAACCAGGCCTGGGAAACCGACTACAAGATCGAAAGACCCGGCCTGTACGTGTTCTACCTGGAGCCTACGCCTTACTGGGAACCGGCCGAGGATAAGTTCATCGTCCATATCACCAAGGCCTGCGTGGCCGCTTTCGGCGACGATGAAGGCTGGGACAAACCCATCGGTCTCAAGGCCGAGATCGTCCCGATATCGAAACCGTATGGACTTTACGCCGGCAACGTGTTCCAGGGCCGGGTCTTCTGGCAGGGCCAGCCCGTGCCCTGGGCCGAGGTCGAAATCGAGTACTACACCGAAAAGGGCCAGGGTCAGGCCCCCAACGACTTGATGGTCACCCAGACCATCAAGGCCGACGCCAACGGCGTCTTCACCTACGCCGCGCCCAAGGCCGGCTGGTGGGGCTTTGCCGCCCTCAAGACCGACTCGAAGAAGATCAAGCATGAAGGCAAGGACCGGGAGGTCGAGGTCGGCGCGGTCATCTGGGTGAAGTTCCACGAGATGAAGTAAGCGACTAGTCGGAGCGATTGACATGCACATATCCGAAGGCGTCCTGTCCGGGCCGGTCCTGCTGGCCGGCGCGGGCCTGGCCGCGGCCGGGGTCAGCCTGGGTCTCAAAAAAATGGACTATGACCGGATGCCCCGGGTGGCCATGCTTTCCGCCGTCTTTTTCCTGGCCTCCCTGGTGCACGTGCCCGTGGGCCCGACCAGCGTCCACCTGGTCCTCAACGGACTGGTGGGCCTGGTCCTGGGCTGGGCCGCGTTTCCAGCCATTCTCGTCGCCCTGTCCCTTCAGGCCGTCCTCTTCCAGTTCGGCGGTCTGACCGGCCTGGGCGTCAACGTGCTCGATATGGCCCTGCCCGCCGTGGCCGGCTGGTATATTTTCGGCCCCTGGGTCAGAGGCCACGGCAACGGGCTGGCCTGGGCCGCCTCTTTTCTGGCGGGCTTCAGCGCCCTCTTTATGTCCAGCCTCATGCTGGCCCTGGCCTTGATCTTCACCGGCGAGTCCTTCATGGCCGCGGCCGGGACCATTGTCGCGGCCCATCTGCCGGTCATGGTGATCGAAGGATTGCTCACGGCCGCGTGCGTCCACTTTCTCCGCAAGGTCAAACCAGAGGTGCTCCATGTCGCCGTCACGGCCTAGGAAGTTATTCGTTCTGGCCTCGGCCGTCCTGGTCCTGCTGGCCGGCCTGGCCATCCGGCCGCCTTCGGCCCAGGCCCACAAGGTCTACCTCTTTGCCTGGGTCGAAGGGGACACCGTTCATACGGACAGCTATTTCAGCAAGTCCAGCAAGGTCAAGCAAGGTAAGATCAAGGTCTACAACCCGGCCGGCCAGGTCATTCTCGAGGGATTGACCGACGAGCAGGGCGCCTTTTCCTTCCAGGCGCCGGGAGAAAAAGGCGATCTGCGCCTGGAAGTGGAAGCCGGCAGCGGCCACAAGGGCGAGTTCACCCTGAAGGCCGAAGAACTTCCGGCCCCGGCCGGCCCGAGCGAAACCAAGGCGAGTCAGGCTCGGCCGGCGGCCCCGGTCCCAGCCGGCCCACTGGCGGCGGCCGTTCCCGGCCCATCCGCGCCGGTTGATCTGGAACAGATCAAGAAGGTGGTGGAACAGGCCGTGGACGCCAGGATCAAACCCCTGGCCGCCTCGATCGCCCAACTCAAGAAAGACCAGGGGCCGGGGTTCACGGAGATTGTCGGCGGCCTGGGTTATATCTTCGGCCTCCTGGGCCTGGCCATGTATTTCCGGCGGCCCAAGCCCTAGGTCCCGGCTTCAGCCGATGCACCTGGAAGAATTCGCCGGCGGCTCGTCCCTGCTTCACAAGCTGGACCCCCGGATCAAACTTGTCGCCGCCTTCCTGTTCTCGCTGGCCGCGGCCCTGGCCGACCGGCCGTTGGTCCTGGCCGCCGGCCTGGCCGCTTCGGTCCTGCTCCTGTTCCTGGCCAGGCTGCCCTGGGCAAAAGTCGCGTACCGGTTGGCCCTGGTCAACGTCTTCATCGTCCTGATCTGGGTATTTCTGCCTTTCAGCCAGCCGGGCCGGCCCTGGTTTCATCTGGCCGGCCTTACCGCCTCGGTCGAAGGCGTCCGTCTGGCCGCCGAGATAACGGTCAAGAGCAACGCCATCGTCCTGGCCATCATCACCCTTTTGTCCACCTCGCCCATATTCGCCCTGGTTCACGCCCTGCGCCATTTGTACGTGCCGGACAAGCTGGTCAACCTCTTCTTTTTCACCTACAGGTATTTCCAGGTCATTCACCGGGAGTACCTGCGGCTCCGGGCCGCCATGAAGGTCAGGTGCTTCCGGCCGCGCACCGATTGGCACACCTACCGCAGCCTGGCCTTTCTCCTGGGCATGCTCCTGGTGCGCAGCCTGGACCGGGCGGCCCGGGTGCATCAGGCCATGCTCTGCCGCGGCTTCGACGGCCGCTTCTGGATGCTGGACCATTTTGCGCTTAAGCGCCGCGACCTGGTCTTTTTCGGCTTGATGATTTTATTGGTTGCTGGAATGATGGCCGGGCCATGGATGATGGGCTGATATCATTAAGCGGCGTCTGGTTCGCCTACGAGCCCGGACGGCCGGTGCTGCAAGGCCTGGACTTTACCTTACGGAACGGAGAACGGGCCGGGCTGATCGGGCCCAACGGTTCCGGCAAGACCACGCTGCTGCACCTGATCATGGGCCTGATCCGGCCTTCGGCCGGCCGCGTGAGCATAATGGGCAAGGAGAGAAGGACCGAGGCCGATTTCCGGGAGGTCCGGGCCGGCCTGGGTTTTGTCTTTCAGGACCCGGACGATCAACTCTTCTGTCCGACCGTGGCCGAAGACGTGGCTTTCGGGCCCCTCAATCTCGGCCTGACCCACGCCCAGGCCCACGAGGCCACCCACCGGGCCCTCGAGGCCGTGGGTTTGGCCGGTTTCGAGGGCCGCCTGACCTACAAGCTGTCCGCGGGCGAAAAGAAGCTGGTCTCCCTGGCCACGGTCCTGGCCATGAGCCCTAAGGTCCTGCTCCTGGACGAACCCACCGCCGGCCTGGACGATAAAGCGGCCGGCCGCCTGGCCGCGATACTATCTTCCTCGGGCCTGCCCTACCTGGTCATCTCCCACGACCATGACTTCCTGGCCCGCACCACCAACCACGTCTACCGCCTCGAGCAGGGCCGGATATCAGCGAATGACTAATCAATATTTCGCTGGTAATGTTTCGTAAGGCTAACCCAAACCACCCCATCATTTACGCGAACGCACGGCAAAACCCCGGCACTCCTCGGCGATGGTGCCGCTGTCGAAGGCGTAGATGAAGGCGCGCCACCGAGACGGGAAACCCGCTCTGAAATCGAACCCCCAAGCCTCAGTGGGCGAGATTCTTTCCCCTGACCACACAAACGATCCGCTCGTTTTAAAGGCCGGGTCCATGTTGTTCGAACCTGTTCCTTTACGGTACAGTCCGGCCAATTCTTCCTTGGTGGGCATTCGCCAGCCGCCGCCGCCGATGGTCAACTGACTCACCCACGATTTGGCGTCCCACCAGCTCGTCCTTCGATCCGGCCCTACGTACCATTCCAAACCCGTCTTGGAATCGTAGATAATCCCGGGCTCGATGGTCTGCGGAGGCAGAGAGGCCACCTGATACGGTTGATGGCCCGCGGAAGTCGCTGGTGTTTCCGTCGAGGGCGTCGGCCGCGGGTAGCTTGGCCCGGGAGTCGTCGCCGAAGACCCCCCCGCCGCACCGGCGCCGGGTGGAACGAAATAGAATTCCCCGGTCAACGAGGATGACTCCCAGGGCACCTGCCTTTTATCCGTGTCCCGCATTACCCCGACCCGGGTTCGTTTCATGGCGTCTTCCAGTTTCAGCCCAGGTGTTTCCATGTGGCTCAAAAGGTTGGACGTAAACACTCCGTTCCTGCCCGGCCCATCCGCGGCCGTCGAACCCGGCGCCGTGGCAAAGGCCACGAACGAACCCACCGGCGCGTCCATCCGGGCCAAGCCGCGTGTCGAGGACCGGAAATTCCGCACAAAGGGATTGTCCCGGCAGGCGTCCAGCATGACGATGTTCACCCGATTGCCCGCATCCTCCATAAAGCCCAATACCCGGCCGGCATCCACCGCTTCGAACTCCACTTCCGATTCGGTAACGACTTTCGCGCCGACGGGAATAAGGTAGTTCCGGCCGCCGACCTGGATTCCGTGTCCCGCGAAAAAGAAAAGCCCCACCTCGTAGGACCTGAGCTGACGGCCGAACTCCTGAATGGCGTTCACGAATTCGCGCTTGTCGGCGTTCTCCTTGTGGATGACTTGAAAACCCAAACGGCGCAGGACCACGGCCATGTCCTTGGCGTCGTTGACCGGATTTTTCAGGGGGGAAAAGTCATAAGCGCCGTTGCCGACGACCAGGGCCAGCCGCTTTTCCGAGGCAATAATATCGGCACTTCGACCGGAACCCTGCGCCAATACTTTCCCTGGGTAAGCCGTTGAACAAAGAACAAACAGGCTCATCACCCAAAGCACCCGAATCATCGTTTTGCCGTGGGAACACCTGGATGTACCTTCAATCCTGATCATTTTCAGACCTCCCCTCGCCGCCAAACGATTATTACCCGGCAAGGTGCAACGCTGGCCGTGATTTCCTTGTTGGCCAGCTTTTCGACACTGCCTTTTGCCCCGGTAATTGACATTGAGTGCTCCGGTTTTTCCAGGAAGGCGAAAAACCTAGGCCTGACTTGGGGTAGCGCGCAGCCGCGGACCCAGCGCCCGCACTACCTTGAGCACCGTGGCGAACTCCGGGTTGCCTTCGTGTGACAGGGCCTTATATAGGCTCTCGCGACCTAGGCCCGTTTCGCGGGCTATCTGAGCCATGCCCTTGGCCCGGGCGATGTCCCCAAAGCCGCGGCGACCAAGCCGGGGTCGCCCTCCTCGAGGGCTGCCTCCAGATAAGCGGCCATGTCCTCCTCGGTTTCCAGATGTTCCGCGACGTCCCAGGGACGGGTTTTAGTCTTGGCCATGAGAGTCACCTATTGCTTTCCAGATTCTCTAATTATATAATCCAGTTCCAGAAAATGCTTCAAATAATTTATCATGTCAGTCCAGGGGAGCGAAAAATACTTTTCGCCTGTCCCGCGGACGGATCATCATGTTTCATGAAATGGACGAGGGCGACTACACACTGCCCACGAACCTGATTGCCGAAAACCATTTAAGGAAATCAGGGAATGAAGAACCAGTAGGTCGAAATTTGAGGAGAAAAGCTATGAATGCCAAGGATTACGAAACAGCGCGAAGATTTAAAAAACTCTTACAGGAAAAGGTAAAACTGCATCAGGCGATCGTTTTCGGTTCGCGGGCGAGGGGAGACGCCGATCCGGAATCGGATATGGATGTTTTGGTGGTTTTGGACGAACCTCGGACGTCTGAAAAGCGGGAAATCGTGTCGAGTTGCGCCTGGGAGATCGGGTTTGACGCCGGGATAGTTGTGGCTTCCGTGGTTTTTTCGCGGGAGGAGTGGGAAAACGGCCCGGAGTATTACTCGCCATTTGCCGAAACAGTACGATCGGAAGGAATTCCGTTATGAAAAAAGATCAGGCCATCGCCACGCTGATCCATTATCGCCTAGAGCAGGCGGAAAAAGCCATCGAAGACGCGCATTGTCTGCTGTCTGGAAAGGGGAGTCCACAAAGTATCATCAACCGATCTTATTATGCCATGTTTTACGCGACGCTCGCTCTGATGCTTCGAATTGGAAAATCATTCTCAAAGCATTCAGGCGCAATCAGCGCTTTTGACAAGGAATTCGTTCACAAGGGGTTGTTGCCTAAAAAATTATCAGCCGATTTGCATAATGTTTTCGAACTTCGACAGGATCATGATTACAAAATCATTTCAAATCCATCTATTGATGAGGCGACAAATACCTTAAGCAAGGCGGAACGGTTCATTTCCGCGGTTAAAGACTATTTAATGAATCAGATTAATGACAAAAGAGATGTCCATGACGAAAAAGAATGATCAAAAACAAAGGCCGCTCTTTTCCAAACTGGAATCGTCTCGGCTCTCCTGGGAAAACCCGTGCGAAATGACTTGGCCTTGACCGGTGAAATCACCATCATGGGCCAGGTCCTGCCGGTCGGCGGCGTGCAAGAAAAAATCAGGGCCGCCTATGAGGCCGGGATCAAAGAGGTCCTGTTGCCGGCCGACAACCTCAAGGAAACTGTCTTATTACCGGAGAACGTCCTTCAAGGGATCAAACTGACTCCCATACAGAAAGTTGAAGAAGTCTTGAGGAACTCCATCGTCGGCTGGTAAGAACAGGGCGATCAAACTACCGTTATATTATTGGGTCCTGCCCCGCTCAAACGATCACGCCGGCCGAAATAAATCCTCCTACATTTTTGTCGTTTCATGCTATAATGGTTGGGTAAACGAAGTCGGGACCCCCGACGGGAGGTAGCGTCTTTGGCCCTCAATCCTGTCTCGCCGGCGGCCGAAGCCAGCCGCGAGGAACTGACCGCCCTGTATGAAGTGGCCTGCGCCGTGGCCGGGACCATGGACCTCAGGCAGGCCCTGGCCGAGGTGCTGGAGATACTGGTCAAGCGCCTGGGCATGTCCCGGCCCACCGTGACCTTGCTGGCGCCGGAAGGTGACGAAGTCCAGGTCGAGGCGGCCCACGGACTTTCTTCCGAGGCGGTCCGACGGGGCCGGTACAAGCGGGGCGAGGGCGTGACCGGCCGGGTGCTCGAGACCGGCGAACCCATGATCGTGCCCAACATCGGCGCCGACCCGCTTTTCCTGGATCGGACCAAGTCCCGCCGCCAGGGCCGCGAAAAGGAAGCGGCCTTCCTGTGCGTACCCATCAAGTCCGACCACAAGGTCATCGGCACGCTTTCGGCCGACCGGCCCGGGGGAAATCAAGGCGCCCTCGAGGCCGATCTCCGGCTCCTGACCATCATCGCCACCCTGGTGGCCCGGACCGCGGTCAAACTCGAGGCGGTCAAACGAGACCAGGAACTGCTCCGCCAGGAGAACGAGCGGCTCTCGCTGGCCCTGGCCGACAAGTTCTCCACCAGCCGGATCGTGGGCAATTCGAACAAGATGAAGGAGGTCTTCCACCTGGTCAACCAGGTCTCCGCCTCGACGGCCACGGTCCTGATCCGGGGGGAATCCGGCACCGGCAAGGAACTGGTGGCCACGGCCATCCACTATAACAGCCCGAGGGCCAAGGCGCCGTTCGTCAAGGTCAACTGCGCGGCCCTGCCCACCTCCCTGATCGAGAGCGAACTTTTCGGCCACACCAGGGGCGCCTTCACCGGCGCGATCAAGGACAAGCCGGGCAAGTTCGAACTGGCCCACGGCGGCACCATATTCCTCGATGAGATCGGCTCGATCACCCTCGAGGCCCAGGCCAAGCTTTTAAGGGTGCTGCAGGAAAGGGAACTGGAACGCCTGGGCGACGTGAAGCCCCGCCGGGTGGACGCCAGGGTTCTGGCCGCCACCAACCGGGACCTGGAGGCGGCCATGGCCCAGGCCGCCTTCCGCGAGGACCTGTACTACCGGCTCAACGTCTTTCCCATCTTCATGCCGCCCCTGCGGGAAAGACCCACCGACGTGCTGCTCCTGGCCGACCATTTCGTGGAGAAGTACGCCGGCCAGCACGGCAAGGACGTGCGCCGCCTGTCCACTTCGGCCATCGACGCGCTCATGGCCTATCATTGGCCGGGCAACGTCAGGGAACTGGAGAACTGCATCGAGCGGGCCGTGCTGCTGACCACCGAACCGACCATCCACGCCTATCACCTGCCGCCGACCTTGCGCCTGGCCGAACATACGGCCACGACGCCGGCCGCCTCGCTGTCCGACGTGCTGGAAGGCGTGGAGAAGGACCTGATCGCCGACGCCTTGAAGAGCGCCCGGGGCAACATGGCCCAGGCGGCCCGGATGCTCAAGTCCACCGAACGCATAATCCGGTACAAGGTGACCAAGTACGGGCTCAATCCCAGGAGATACCGCTGAGGTAATTTTCTTAAACTTCAGATGGGGCGGAGGGCCGTCGGCTTTCTCCGGCGGTTATTTCGGAAGCCGGTTCGGCGGGGGGAAGGGTTTCATGATCTCCGGAGGGAGGCCGGAGGTTAATTCGTCTTTTCCTCTCCCTCGGTCCGGCCGGCGCCGTTGGTTTTATCCTCGGTTTTGGGCTGGGCCGCCTCGGCCTTGAGCTTTTCTTCCCTGGCCTGGGCTTTGGCCGCGGCCCGTTTCTCCTGCTGGACGATCCTTTCCCGGCAGACCTTGATCATCTCCAGGGCGGTCTGGTGATAGCCCGTGTCCGGATAATGCTTGATCAGGCTGACGAACCGCCCCAAGGCCGCCTTGTAGGCCTTCATCTTGAAATAGAACTGGCCGATGGCGAATTCGTGGCCGGCCAGGCTGTTCTGCAGTTCCATCATCCTGGCCGTGGCCATGGCCGCGTGCTTGTCCTCGGGATAAGACTGGAGGAGTCGGCTGAAGGTCTGAAGGGCCTTGACCACCGGCTCCTGGTCCCTCTCGAAGCCGCGCATCAATTTGTAATAGCCCATGCCCTGCTGATAGATGGTGTAGGGCACGGCCTCGTTGTTGGGGTGCAACCGCTCGAATTCCGCGTAAGCCTCGATGGCCTGGCCGTAGGCCGCCTTATAGTACAAGGCGTCGGCCAGTTTCAACTCGGCCAGGATGGCGTAACGGCTGTAGGGAAAGCGGTCCTTCAATTTCTGGAAGGTTGCGGCCGCGGTGTTGTAGTTCTCCGCTTCCAACTGTTCCATGGCCTCGTAGGCCATGGTTTGCGGAGAAGACTCGAGCTCTTCACCCTTGGACGAAGAAAACAGTTGCTTCAGGCTGGCGCAGCCGGACAGGGTCAGCAGGGCGGTCAAGGCCAGCAGGACCAGGCCCAAGGCGATCATTCTATTCCATGATGGTTTATTCAACTATCGATCCAGCTTTCCGAATTTTTCTTCGATATATTTTTCCGCGGCAAAGGCGGCCGCGGCGCCGTCGCCCGCGGCGGTGACGATCTGGCGGAGCAGCTTGTCCCGGACGTCGCCGGCGGCCCAGACCCCGGGCTGGGAAGTGGCCAGTTCGGCGTCGGTCCTGACGAAGCCGGCCGGGGTCATATCCACGAAGCCCTTGAGGAAATCGGTCTGGGGCTTCTGGCCCACGAACATGAAGACCCCTTCCACGGCCAGCTCGGCCTCGAGACCGGTTTTGACGTTCTTGAAATCGAGGCCGGAGACCAGGCCGTTTTCACCGGCCCGGATACGGGTCAGGACCGTGGACCAGTGGACTTGGATCTTGGGCTCGGCCTTGATTTTTTCCTGAAGGATGGCCGTGGCCCGGAGTTGGTCCCGGCGGTGAAACAGATGAATCCGGTCGGCGAACCTGGTCAGGTACAGGGCTTCTTCCACGGCCGTGTCCCCGCCGCCCACCACGGCCACAATGGCGTTCCGGTAGAAGGGGCCGTCGCAGGTGGCGCAGTAGGATACGCCCTTGCCGGTCAGTTCCAGTTCGCCCGGCACACCCAGTTTGATCGGCTGGGAGCCGGCGGCGACGATGAGGGTCCGGGTCAGAAGTTCACCTTCGGCCAGTTTGACCCGGATGAGACGGTCCCGTCTTTCGAGTCCCACCACCTCACTGGCCTCGATCTCGAGGCCGAACCGCTCGGCCTGCCGGCGCATCCGGTCCACCAGTTCGAACCCGGACACGCCCTCGGGAAAGCCGGGATAGTTATCCACCCAGTCGGTGGTGAGTATCTGGCCGCCGGGAGACAGTTTTTCGATCAGCCGGGCCTTGAGTCTGGCCCGGGCCGCGTACAGGCCCGCGGTCAATCCCGCCGGCCCGCCGCCGATGATGATCAGGTCTAGCTCGGGACTCAATATCAGAGCGCCTTATCCATGGCTTTGACGATCTGGGACTTGGCCACGGCGCCGGTGATCTGTTCGGCCACCTGTCCGTCCTTGAACACGATCAGGGTGGGGATGGCCCTGATGCCGTATTTGCCTGGGGTCCGCGGGTTTTCGTCCACGTTCAGTTTGGCCACCTTGACCCGTCCGGCATATTCCCGGGCCAGTTCCTCGATCGTGGGGCCGATGGCCTGACAGGGACCGCACCAAGCGGCCCAGAAGTCCACCAGAACCGGTAGGTCCGACTTCAACACCTGGCTTTCGAATTCACCGTCGGTCACGTGCAACAAGTTTTGACCCGCCATGGAGGGTACTCCTTGTGAAAATAATTGAATCAAGATATACAAGTCCCCATAATTCTGTCAACTCCTTTACGCGGCCGGGAAAACCGCTGACCAGACCATGGCCAGGATCAAAACTCAATATACCTGCTCGGAATGCGGGTACGTGGCCAGCCGGTGGCTGGGCCGGTGCCCGGAATGCCAGACCTGGGATGCGCTGGTCGAAACGGCCAGGCCGGCCGGGCCTCGAGGCCCGGCCCGATCAGGGACCGGCGGCGGGCTCCTGACCTTGGACCAAGTGCCCATGAAGGACGTGGGCCGCCTGTCCACCGGCCTGGCCGAGTTGGACCGGGTCTTGGGCGGCGGCGTGGTGCCCGGCTCGGTGGTGCTACTGGCCGGAGAACCGGGCATCGGCAAGAGCACCCTCCTGCTCCAGGCCGCGGCCGGCCTGGCCCGCAAGAACCAACGGCTGCTCTATGTATCGGGCGAGGAGTCGCCGGCCCAGATCAGGCTGCGGGCCGAACGATTGGACCTGGACCTGTCCCGGCTCCTGGTGGCGGCCGAAACCTCCCTCGAGGCCGTCCTGGCCCTGGTCGAGGAAGCCCAGGAGAGTTGGGACCTTCTGGCCGTGGACTCGGTCCAGTCCGTGGGCCGGCCGGAGGGCCCGACCGGCCTGGGCAGCCTGCTCCAGATCAGGGAGACCGCCAGCCGGCTGATCGGCCTGGCCAAGAAGTTGTCCCGGCCGGTCTGGCTGGTGGGGCACGTGACCAAGGAAGGTTCCATCGCCGGTCCCAAGGTCCTCGAGCACATGGTGGACACGGTGCTTTATTTCGAGGGCGAAAGGAGCCACAACCTGAGGCTGCTCCGGGCCTTCAAGAACCGCTTCGGCTCGATCAACGAGATCGGCGTCTTCGAGATGAAGGACAAGGGGCTGAGCGAGGTGGTCAACCCTTCGGCCCTGTTCCTGGCCGAAAGACCGGTCCAAGCCTCGGGTTCGGTGGTGGTGCCCACCCTCGAGGGCACCCGGCCCTTGTTGGTGGAGTTGCAGGCCCTGGTTTCGGGCAGCGCCCTGGCCATGCCCCGCCGTCAGGCTTTAGGTTTGGACCCGGCCCGGGTCTCCCTCTTGACCGCGGTCCTGGAAAAGAAGGCCGGTCTGAAATTCTACGACCGGGACGTGTTCGTCAACGTGACCGGCGGGGTCAAGGTGGTCGAACCGGCCGCGGACCTGGGCCTGGTGGCGGCCCTGGTTTCCAGCCACCGGGACAGACCGGTTGACGGCGGCACGGTCTTTATCGGCGAAGTCGGTCTGGCCGGGGAAGTCCGGGGCGTGAGCCGCCAGGAGATCAGGCTGAAGGAAGCCGAAAAATTGGGCTTCAAACGGGCCGTGCTGCCCAGGAGGGACGCCGAACGCCTGGCCGCGGCCACCTCGCTCGAACTCAACGGCGCGGCCACGATTCAGGACCTGCTCAAGTGGTTGAACCGGCCGTCCTGAGACGGCGGCGCCGCTAGCCCAAGGGGTCACCTCATGTGGGAAGCCATATTGATCCTTTATCTCTTCAATGGAACCCTTCTAATCATCCATGAAATGGATTCGGCCTACTATAAGGAATGGGACCTCTTCGGCCTGCCTGGAGGCCGCCCCTGGTTTCTGCTGCTGCACCTGCCCCTGATTTTGCTCATCCTGACCGGAGTCCTGCTGGTGGCCGCGCGCTCGATCTGGGGTCTGGCCATCTCCCTGGTCATGGCCGGCGGCGGGCTGACCGCCTTCGGCCTGCACACCTATTTCTTAAGAAAAGGCCGGCCCGAATTCAATAATCCGACCTCCAAGGCCATCCTGGTCGGGACGCTGGTCCTGTCCCTGGCCCAGGCGGCCATCAGCCTGGGTCTGGTTATCGGGTCTAAATAGAATGGAAAAAAGAAATTAAAGATCGGTCTGGTCCATTATCGAGGGACGGACATGATCGAGCTGCTGGGCCAGGAACTCGATTTGGGCCTGGAGTTTGTGGTCCCGGCGGCACCGGTTCTCGATAAGGTTGACGGCGTAAAGAACCGTGGAATGGTTCCGGCCGAAGGCCTGGCCGATGGCCTCGAGGGAAAGATCGGTCAATTTGCGGCTCAGATACAGGCCTACCTTGCGGGGCAGGCCCAGGTTCTTGCGCCGGGAGTGGGACACCAAGTCATCGAACGTGACCAGGTAGTAGCGGCAGACCTGTTCCTGAATCGAGGTCAGGGTCGGAACCGGCTTATTGTCCATCAGATCGCCCAGTATCTCCTGGGCCAGGGCTAAATCGATGGACCGGTCGAGAAGCCGGCTCTTGGCGCCCAGGCTGTTGAGACTGCTCTCCATCTGGCGCACGTCCCGGGTCAGACGGCGGGCCATGAAGTCCAGAACCGCTTCCGGTACGTTGAGGCCGTTGTCCCGGGCCTTGCGCTCGAGAATCTTCATCCTGGTTTCATAATCCGGCGGCTCGATGGTGGATATCAGGCTCCGGGAAAGACGTGAAGCGAATTGGCGGCCCAGACGGGGGATGTCCCGGGGCAGCTTGGAGGAGGTGAAAACGATTCGTTTGTTGTTCTCCGTCAGGCAGTCTAAAGTATAACAAAGCTCGGTCTGGACCTTTTCCTTGCCGCTGAGAAAGTGAATCTCCTCTAAAACCAACACGTCGCAACTCCGCCGGTACTTGGCCTTGAAGTCTTCCACGCAGTTGGTTTTAATCGAGTGGACCAGTTCGTTGGTAAAATCTTCGGCCGTCAGGTAATAAACCCGGTGGCGGCCGTCCTGGGTCAGGATTTGGTGACTCAGGGCCTGAGACAGATGGCTCTTGCCCAGGCCGGGTTCGGAAAGGAGATACAAGGAATCGGTGTTCAGCCCGGAGCCGGCGGCCAGGGCCTGGGTGGCGCTGTAGGCGTATTGATTATTGGCCCCCACCACGAAACGATCGAAAGTGTAGCGCGGATTGAATCTCAAGGGCGCTGTTTTATAAGCATGCAGCCTGGGCAGTTCCTGCTGTCTGGGCAAGGTCTCCCGTTCGGCCGGGGCCGGTTTGACCGGAGGCGCCACCTCCAGTTCGATCGCCTCGACCGGCAGGCCGTCGCGCCGGCCGCGTTCCAGGGCGGTCTTCAAATGCTGAAAATAGTTATCCCGCACCCAGGCCAGGAAAAACCGGTTGGGGCAACCGAGATGGAGGGTCTGCTTTTCCAGTCTGAGGGGCTGAAGGGGGTCAATCCAGATTTTGATATTACCCTCCGAGAGACCCTCATTCAGGTAACCGCGCGTAGAAATCCAGGCGAGTTCGGAGCTTAGTTCCGCCCCCATTAGTTCATCCGCCCCTTCTCCAGTTGGAATTCGAGTCCGAATACTGGGCGAACATAAGAAATAATCACGGCCGGGTCAAAGACGATGGCGACCCGTGAGCCGGCCGTCGCGGCGCGAGTCATCCACACTGTATAGCTAGCGAAAATAATTGGAGCTTTTTTTTACGGCCCAATAATTACCAGAAGTTATATACCGGTCGATAAAAGCCGGTAATTAAGGGAAAAACCATTTCTACCCACAATTTATCAACATATGTGGATAAAATAATCCACAAAAACAATCTCGTTATTGCTCCTGTTTTCTCGCTCAATCTAATTTAGAAAAAAAATTTACGGCCGTCGTTTCAGGATCATAACCATGACAAAACACGGCCTTTCCGGCTTCGGCCTGATTGGAACCCCGCGAGCCTCTGTTCCGCCCAATGGAATCAGGCCCGGTCCGGCGATAAAGGACCGGCGCGGCGTTAACCCAAATGTGAAAAGTCAAATCAGTGTGGATAAAAGGTGGACTTCCATTCCTAACCCCTTTTTAACTTGAATATTCCCGATCAAAATGGCAAAATAGAACATGCCTGCCAGAATTCGAATCAGACCGCCGGATGAGTCTGATTGCTTTGAACTACTGGCCCGTCATAAGACACCGGAGCACGTGATCAGGCATTCCCGAACCGTCTGCGGGGTGGCCATGTATCTGGCCGGCAAGCTGGTTAAAAAAGGATATGACCTGGATTTAGACCTGATCCGGGCCGCGGCCCTCCTCCATGACATCACCAAGAGCCACAGCTTCAAACGGCCGCTGGACCACGCCCTCACCGGGGCCAAGCTACTAAAAAAATTAGGCTATCATGAAGTAGCCGCCATTGTCCGGCAGCATGTCCGCCTCTCGAGGTCCAGACCCCGGGGCCGTATTTCCGAAGTCGAGGTGGTTAATTACGCGGACAAGCGCGTGGTCGAGGACCGGATCACCACTCTATCGGACCGTATTGATTACATCCGGCGGCGTTACGGAATCACTTCCGAACGTCGTTCGATCATTGACAAATATTCAGCCTATACTTTTAATCTGGAACAAGAGATTTTCGAGGTCCTGGCCGAGGAACCAGCCCGGATCATGTTCATAGACGTAGAAAAGGAATGCAAAAATCATGAATCCCGGTCGGCTTAGAGTGGCGCTTCTGTCCGGCGGCAAGTCGGGCGAGCGCGAGGTTTCGCTTAAAAGCGGGAACATGGTCTCCAAAGCCCTGGACCCGATGAGGTATGAGGTCAAGCACTACGATCCGAGCTCCGACTTGGAGAGACTGGTCCGGGACTCCGCCAATCTGGACGTGGCCCTGATCATCCTCCACGGACGATGGGGAGAGGACGGCACCCTGCAGGGTCTCCTGGACCTGTTGAACCTGCCCTACATCGGCTCGGGCGTCATGTCCTCGGCCCTGTGCATGGACAAGCGGGCCAGCAAGGACCTGTATCGGCATAACGACCTGCCCACGCCGCGCGACCTGGTGGTGGACCGGGAAAATCGAACCAGGCCCGACCGGATCATCCAGGACTTGGGCCTGCCGGTGGTGGTCAAGCCCGCCTGTGAAGGTTCCTCCCTGGGCGTGGGCATCCCCCGCAGCCAGGCCGAACTCGAGTCGGCCCTGGACGAGGCCTTTGCCTGCGGCCGTTGGGCCCTGGTCGAGGAGTTCCTCGAGGGCCGGGAGATCACCGCCTCGATTTTAGGCAACGATCAACTGACCGCCTTGCCGCTCATAGAGATCATACCCGGACAGGACTACAACTTCTTCGATTACGAGGCCAAGTACAAGCCCGGCGCCTCCAGGGAGATTTGTCCGGCGCCGCTGTCCGAGGAATTGACCCGGCGGGGCCAGGACCTGGGCATCAAGGCCCACCGGGCCTTATACTGCCGCGGCTTCAGCCGCACGGACATGATCCTCAAGAACGGTTCCTATTATATCCTGGAGACCAATACCATTCCCGGCTTGACCGAGACCAGTCTTTATCCCCAGGCCGCGGCCGCGGCCGGCCTGTCCTTCGACCGGCTCATGGACCGCTTGATCGAATTGGCCTTGGAGAAGTGAATCGAAAAGATAGGTTATTGGAAAAGAGGAACCCCATGACGCCTTACGATCCGGAAAGGGCGCTGACCAGGGTCAAACGCGAGTTCGGCGAGCACGGCGGGGTCTGCCCCTCCATCGAGCGCAGTTCCACCTTCACGGTCATGGAACCTTGGATCATGCCCGAAATCTTCGCCGGCCTGCGCGGTCCGGACAAGAACGGCTGTTTTTTATACAGCCGCCATTTCAACCCGACCGTGGACGTGCTGGCCAGGTACCTGGCGGCCATGGAAGGGACCGAATTCGCCGCCTGCACCGCCAGCGGCATGGCCGCCATTTCCGGGGCCATCCTCCAACTCTGTCACGCCGGCGATCACATCGTGGCCGGCCACACCATCTACGGCGGAACCTATGCCCTGCTTCACGACCTCCTGCCCCAGTTCGGCGTGACCACTACCTTTGTCAATCCGGCCAACACCGCGGCCTTTGGTCTGGCGGCCCGGTCGGAGACCAGGGTCTTTTTCGTGGAAACCCTGGCCAACCCGACCCTCCGGGTGGCTGACATCCCGGCCCTGGCCGACCTGGCCCACGAAAAAGGCGCGGCCCTGGTCGTGGACAACACCTTCACCCCTATGGTGGTCTCGCCGGCCGTTCTGGGAGCGGACGTGGTGGTCCATTCCCTGACCAAGTTCATCAACGGCGCCAGCGACCTGATCGCCGGGGCCATCTGCGCCCGCCGGGAATTCATCCATCAACTCATGGACCTCCACACCGGCCGGCTCATGCTCCTCGGCCCGACCATGGACCCTCGAGTGGCCTTTGACGTCATCCAGCGCCTGCCTCACCTGGCCGTCAGGATGCGGGAGCACGGGGCCAGGGCCCTGGCCCTGGCCCAGCACTTGCGGCAAATGGGGGTGCCCGTCAGTTACCCCGGTCTGCCGGACCACCCCCAGCACGAGCTTTTCACCCGGATCGCCAACCCCGGCTACGGCTGTGGCGGCATCGTCAGCCTGGACTGCGGCGCCCGAGAAAAAGCGGAAAAACTCCTGTCCGTGCTCCAGAACCAGACCCGCTTCGGCCTTATCGCCGTCTCCCTGGGCTACTATGACACCCTGATGTCCTGTTCCGGGTCGTCCACTTCATCCGAGATTCCGCCGGAAGACCAAGCCACCACCGGCCTGACCCCGGGCCTGATCCGGATTTCGGTGGGTTATAGCGGCGCCCTGCCCGATCAGATCGAGGCCCTCGAACAAGGCTTGAACCTGGCCGGGATAGTCTGATCTCCCGGGCCGGGATACCGCAGCCTAAGTCAATTACCGGCGGGCCGTAGACGGAAGGCGGCTAAGGTGTAAACGACCTTAGCGTCGGCCCCGGCTTTGGACACTGACCGAGCCAGGCGTTTTCCTGTTCCGGATCGGTGGCCGTCGGATTTTCACGGTCATACATCCAGCGGGCGGGGTTATCCTGAATGTATTGGCGGATTCGATTCAACGAGTCTTCCTCACGGATGACGTGTTCGTAATAGTTGCGTTGCCAGACAGAGAGGCCAGGAGTATTGCGGCATTCATTTATGCGTTTGGTAGTGGCGGATTTAAATGAACGAATAATCGTTGGTAATGACCCAATCACAGGTTTGCCGAATTGTTCCGGCGTAGGGGCACGGCGCGCCGTGCCCCTACCATCAACCGTCAGCAGCAAAATCCCATGGAAATGATTTGGCATTACGACAAATACATCCAATTCCACACTAGGACGCAATCGTCCGGTTTGAATCCATTCGTCGCGAACAATTTGTCCGACCTTGTTTAGCCGCATCTCGCCGTCCTCGATCTCCCCGAACAGACAGTGACGGTCTTGCGTGCAAACAGTCACGAAATACGCCCCCGGCTGGGCGTAATCATATCCGCCCAGGCGGAGGGAGCGGCGATGAAGACGATCAGGATCGCGGGCCATCAAATAGTCTTCCGCGGCTCACATTCAACATATCCGCGGCAGTTGTTCGCCGGTGAGCATGTCCACGACGCGGGCGCCGCCGGCGATGGTCTTCAGGATGACCTGGCCGGGCCGCTCGGCCACGGCCCGGCCGAGGAGTACGGCCCGGCGGCCCAGTTCATTCGAGCGCATGGCCGCCAAGACCCGGTCGGCCGCCTCGGCCGCCACCAAGGCCAAGAGCTTGCCTTCGTTGGCCACGTAGATCGGGTCCAGACCCAGGATGTCGCAGGCCCCTCGCACCGCGGCCGAGATCGGCAGGGCTTCCTCCTCGATCACCAGGCCAACTCGGGATGACAAGGCGATCTCGTTGAGGGTCGTACCCACGCCGCCGCGGGTGGGATCGCGCAGCACGTGGACCGCTTCACCACCGGCCCTGATCATTTCCCTGACCAGGCCGGACAAGGCCGCCGTGTCGCTCCTGATCTCGGTCTTGAGCTTGAGTCCTTCCCGCTGGCACAACACGGCCAGACCGTGGTCGGCCAGCGAGCCGCTGATTATGACCGCGTCGCCCGGCCGGCCCCGGGCCGCCGAGACGTTCACCCCTTCGGGCACCAGCCCGAGGCCGGCCGTGTTGATGAAGACCTGGTCGGCCGCGCCCCGAGGCACGACCTTGGTGTCGCCGGCCGCTATCTTGACGCCGGCGGTCCGCGCGGCCCGGGCCATGGAAGCCGCGATTCTTTCCAGCACCGACATCTCCAGGCCTTCCTCGAGGATGAACCCGGCCGAAAGATACAGCGGCGTCGCGCCGCGCATGGCCAGATCATTGACCGTGCCGTTGACCGCCAGTTCGCCGATGTCCCCGCCCGGGAAAAAAAGGGGCGTGACCACGAAAGAGTCGGTCGAGAAAGCCACCCGCCCCGGCGGTAAATTGAAGACGGCCGCGTCCTCCAGGACCGGTTCGCCCCCGTCGCCGAAGTGCTCGAGAAACAAGTCCAGGATCAGCCGGTGCGAGGCCCGGCCGCCCGCGCCATGATCGAGAAGGATGCGTTGACTAGGCATGACTGTGTCCTTTTCATGTGGTGAAGAGTAACTCCACTCACCTGCTATCGTCCGTATACCCTCTTGACCATCGAATGATCAAGTGGGCAAAGATTTGGTCAGGGACAAAAGGAGCGTCTGTTCAGGCAACACCAGCACGCCCCTTAAAGGCAACCTGAAAAGGCCCTCTCTTCGGGAGTTCAAATAGTCCGATCGGTCGTCCGCGGCGGCTCATCTCCGACGAGATGGAAACACCCGGTCTGGACACACCTGCCCTTTCCCGGAATGGCCGGCGCGCCCAGGAGACAGCATGACCTTATTCTTTTTATACTACACCCGGTCACTCCCCGCGTGACCCACATTTGAACGATGCAATTACAGAAAAATTTTTAGTGTCGCCAACACTTTTTCATTATATTTGCTTGACAATATCAGCCCACCCGAATATAATATCATTTCAGCCTCTCCCACTTGATTAAGTGGGAGAGCCGCATAATAGGGGAACATACATCTGATAGATATGATTAGGTAGGTGCCGAGGGATTATCTAGCGCACAGATATTTCAAATTCTTATAAAGAACATGAAAAGGGAGCGCCAGCGGTATGTTCAAGCTCTTGTATTTATTATTAATCATAGGCATTACGCTTTTCAATTCTCTTTCATTTGCCGAGACAATAGATTTATCTCCTTATATCCATAATAACCCTTTTGGCCTGGCGGTTGATCCTGATAACGGTAATTTTTACATCTCCCAGGATAGCGCTGTACTCCATCCGGAACTTGACAATTTCTATGTGTTCTCATCTCAAGGCGCCTATCTTTCTTCATCCAAAATGCCGTTAAACTATTCAATTTATGGACGTATAAACTCCATCGTCGCCAGTGAAGATAATTACCTGTATGTCAATCACCTTCGCCTGCTTCAGACTTACCCGGACGTTCTGGAATATACTATTTCAAAAGTATCAAAAGACGGTAAAAACGTCATATCATCTTTTAGTCTTGGTGCGGGAGCCTGGACATATTATAATGGTCTTACCCTTAATACCAATAATCACAACTTATTTGTTGGATATTTCGATAACACGATCCGGGATAGTATGTCAAGAATAGTGGAAGTTACACAAGATGGAGTCCAATTGAGTAGCTTCCAGGCCAGACCATTAGCCATCGATATGGCTTACTCCGAAGAACGAGACAGTATCTTTGTGGCGTATGCAAGCACATTATATCAGTACTACTCTAACGTTGCTTTCATAGATGAATATAAACAAAATGATAATCATGAATATGAGTTGGTAGCTTCATACAAATTTCCGGACTATGATTACATTAATATCACCGGCTTTGATATCGGCAGATCAGACGATATCTTTTATTTGCTAAACCTTCGGGGTTCGATTAACTCCTATTCATTTAACGATCTAATTCCTTATGACCCAATATATATTCCCCCTCCACCACCGCCTTCACCTGTACCATTACCAGGATCGATTTTAATGCTATTTTCAGGATTATTATCGTCATTTGGATATAAAATCTTTGTGAAACGTAGTTCTTTAATGTCGTCGAGATAAGGTAAGAATCTTTACCATCCGTCGCTTAAAGGGCTCGACCAAAGAACAACCGCCGGGTTATTTCGCCCGGAAGAAACGGTAAACCACCCCTTGGGCGTCCTGCAGCAGGAGTTGGTTGCCGGACAATTGGAAGCGGTAAACCAGGGTCTGTCCTGACCGGGAACTCCGGGCCACTATCTGGTTACCCTGGACCTGATAAACTCCGCCGTCCACCAGGTCTCCGTCTTCATAATAGGCCCATTGCTTGTCCGAAAAGACCACGCCTTCACCCTCGGCCGACTGCCACGCCCCGGCCAGGGCCGGCGCGGCCTTGGCGCCCGGCGGCTGAGGCACGCCCGGCGCCGGGGCCGCCGAGGTGGCCTTCTTCAGCTTGGGGGTGGGGCCGCTTCGCTTGACCTTGACGCCCAGATCGCCTTCGGCCAAGTCGAGGGACAGCAGAAAATAGTGGCCGTCCTTGAAGTCGAAGATGGGCAGACTCATCCGGTACCCGTACTCCGCGTTGGGCACGCCCTCTTCATCGAGGACATATTGGCGTAGCAGCGGCAGCCCGCTCCGCTGGACCAGTTCGACCATGTCCAGGCCCGGATAAAGGTTTTGGCCGCGCGGTTTATACAACGAGTACTTCAGCAGGCCCTTATGCCTGGGGTGGGGTTCATACTTGGCGAAGGCGCCCAGGGAGACCATCCGTCCTTCCTTGAACCACTTTTCCGCGTCTATCAGTTCCCATTCGCCCAGGAGGTTCTCGTTGGTGAGGTCCTCCGAACCCGCCTTGATGGCCCGGCCGAGATCGTCGTCCCGGGCCGCGATGGGGAACTTGTGCCGGACGGCGGCGGCCTGCCCGGAGAGCGAATCCAGTTTCAAGATGACTTCATAACCGCCCGGCGGCGCCACGTCCATGATCAGGGACAGCCCCTGCTTCCACTTGAGGGTCCCGGCCACCACGTACTTGGGCTCGCCCTGGTCCGGAAAGGACTGGACCAGCAAATGGATATCCGCGTCGGGCTGGGGCTGAATCTGGGCGTACACGAAAGAGCCGTCCTTCTGCGGCACCTCGACGTTGACCGCGGCCGCGCGCCAGAGCCAGTTGAAATAGATGGTGGCGAACAGTTTGCCGACCCCGGGATGTTCATAGATGGCCGGCACGGCCACGATGCCGGCGTTGTAATCGCCGATATCGGACTGATCTATCAAGGCCGGCAGAGCCTGCTCGCCGTTCGAAACCAGCCGGCGGGAGCCGTCGTACCTGAATCCCACTAAGTGTTCGCCGTCCGACCAGGCGTGCGACTCGAGCATCTCCTCCCGGGTCTTTTTCTTGACCTTGACGTCCTTTTCATCCTCGGGCTTGCGCAGCAGGGACTTGTCGAAGACCAGGGTGCGGCGGTTGGCTTCGTCGCGGAAGCCGATAAAAACCACGGTGCTCAGCACGTTCCGGCCCTCGAATTCAAAGGCGAAACCGTCCTGTCCGAGCTGGATGATTTCCGAAACCACCTGTTCCCTCAACAGGCTGACCGTCTGGACGCCCTTGATCTTGGGACTCGTGGAATTTTGGGCCTGGACGGCGTAAAGCCGCCGCAAGGTCTCGACCCACCGTGAATTCTTGGCGAAACGGGTCTCCTGGTAGGCCGGGTTGAACAGGTCCTGGCGAAAGGGCGCGTACAGGGCCACGCCCTGGCTCTTGCGGTGGCGGTGACTGTTTTTACTGTCCAGGACGAACCGGCCCAGGGCTTTCTTCAAGGCCGCGTATTCGGGCGACGACCGCAATTCGGGCTGGACGCCGACCAGGTTTTGCCAGGCATCGCCCAGGTCAATGCTGAGCAGGGCTTCTTTACCCCGCCGCACGTCGTCCAGGTCGCTGTAGCTTTCCGAAAAGTACAAGGCCCGGGTCATGTTGGCCCAGCTTTTCGGGAGGTTGTCCGCGGCCTTGTTTAAAAAGGCATCCAGGGTTTGGAGCAGTTCCCCCAAGGCGGCCAAGTCAAAGGCCGAATGGGTGGCGATCGGCTCCTGCTTGGGACGATAGAAGGCATCAAAGGCGGCGACTATCCGTTTGGCCAGGACCGGGTTGGTCAGCGTCTTGTCGCTGAAAAGCGGCACGATTTTATCGTAGGGCCAGCCGTCGCCAGGAGCCGTGGCTTCGGAGGCGACCATGACCTCGGCCAGGCCCTCGATTTCGCAGGCCACCTCGAGCTGGGCCATCAGGCACATGTCAAAGGCGATCAAATCGAGCTTCTTGAGGCCGGCGGCCTCGAGCGCGCCGGCCACGGCGGTCCGAAGCTCCGGCAGGGTCAGCTTGTCGAATTCCCTTTCCGCCCCGGGGGCCTTGTCGTCGCTGACGTGGGCCACCCAGCCGCCGCCGTGATCCCAAAGAACCAGGGCGTGGCGCCGGGCGGGAAAGGTCTTGAGGGCCGTGGTCAGAAAGGTTTGCAATACCTTCGGATCGCCCATGTTCAGTTCGCCCGGCGCGCATAACACTTCGGACTTGACGCCCGGCTGATTGTCCCGGCGGACGCGAAAGACCCGGGCGTCGGTCCAATTGCCGTCCGCGTCGCTGAAACCTTCGGCCCGGTCGGTCAGGACAATGATCTCGACTCCCTTCTGGGGCCGGCCCTGCTCCATTTCGTCGAGGTCCTTGAGGGCGAACGGCTCGAGGTTGTTATCGCCGTCCATGTACACGATCACGGTCCAGAGACGTTCCTTGTCTTCCTGGACCGGTCCGAGGTCGGAAAGGGAACTCGAGGCCGCGGCCGCGGTCCTGACGGAAGAAACAGGCAGGCCTATCAGGATAAGGGCGCCGGCCATGATCAGGATCGCCGCAAGAAATCGGCCGGCCCGGACGGCGGCAAAAGCCCGCCACCTGGACCCGGCTATTCTTCTTTGCCTCCGGTTGTGATCATTCACCGTCGGACCTCCTGCTCCCTCATTAGTGATTATCGTTATTAAACCCTTGGCCGACAGCTTCGGGCGGCCGAAGCTGGTTCGCTGAATCAGAAGCTTAGTCCGTGGTAGCGCCGGCGATGTTCGAATTATACCACATCAAGATCGAGGGTGCGGGCGCAAAGTCAGGCGGTCGGACCACAAAACTCCATGATCCGGTCGCCGAAATGGATCAAGTCCTCGAGGCCGGAGACTATAACCGCTTTTACTATATCCAAATCCATCCGCTGGTAATTGTGGATGATGGTATTGCGGAAATGGACTATTTTTTTCAGTTTCTCCGACAGGGTCATATCAATGACGCCCTTCCGGCGTAACAGGTCGAAACTTTCCGCGCTCGAGGCCGGGATGCCCATCTTATGCGTCTTGATAAGGTGATTGGCCAGGTCAATGGCCTGTTCGCAGGCCCGTAAGACATTGAGAACGGCCGCATCCTGTTGGGTGTAATTCGCGTCAAAACCCGCGGGGTCCGACCAGTACTCTGTCCGGGCGCGCTCGACGCAACGCTGGATGCTCTGAATCTTATTGATGACGATATCGTTCATACCGGATAAGCCCGCCCTGTTCTTTGGAAGGATTCAAGGATTTCCCGGCGCTCTTCGTTCAACTTCTGATAATAGGAAATGACCAGCATTTCAAATTCATCAACCGCATATCGGTCAGAGCAGTATATAAGCTCGCCGCCGGCGATGATTTCCTTCTGGCAGACGGTGGAAACCAGCCGGGCATTCAGCAGATCGACCTCTTTGGACAAAGCCTTTTCCAGGTCGAAGCGGCACTCGCTCAGGACGAGGTTTTTTTCTTTCTTGGCCTGTTCCGGCGGTAACAACAGGGCGAGGTCAACGTCGCTGTCGGGCCATTCGTTTTCCGTGCCATAAGAACCGAAAAGGTAAATACCCTGGACCGCGGGATAGTGCACCAGAACGGTTTCGATGATGATTGGCCCGGCGGCTTCAGCCTTCATGCCTTCACCTCAACCCCGGTCGTCGTAACGGTAGTAGGCCGCGCAGGCGCCTTCGGACGAAACCATGCACGGCCCGATGGGCGTGTCCGGCGTGCAGGCGGCCCGGTACAGCCGGCAGTCCGGCGGCGTGCGCGCGCCCCGGAGCACTTCGCCGCAGAGGCAGCCGGCCGGCTCCCGAGCCGGGGGCACGTTCAGATCGAAGCGCCGGCGGGCGTTGTAATCCCGGTATTTCTCGGCCAGGTCCAGACCGCTCGAGGGAATCAGGCCCAGGCCCCGCCAGGGGGCGTCCACGGGTTGAAAGACTTCCTCCATCACGGCCCGGGCCGCCGGATTGCCCTCGGCCGCGGCGCCCCGCTTATACTGGATGGCCACTTCAAAACGGCCGGCCCGGCATAGTTCGACCAGCATGACCAGGCCCTGCAGGATATCCACGGGCTCGAAACCGGTCACCACGCAGGGGGTATGGTATCGGGCCGCGATGTCTCGATAAGCCGAGGTGCCGATGACGGTGGTGACGTGGCCGGGGCAGAGGAAGCCATCCAGGTTCAACTCGCCGCCGGAAAGCAGAGCCCGCATGGCCGGCGGCAGGAGTTTGTGGGCCGAAAGCACGGAGAAGTTCTTGAGCCTCGAGGCGGCCGCGGTCTTCACCGCCGCGGCCACGGTCGGCGCCGTGGTCTCGAAGCCGATGCCCAGGAAGACCACTTCTTCCTCGGGATGGTCCCGGGCCAGTTTGACCGCGTCCAGGGTGGAATAGACCAGCGATACCTTGGCGCCGGCGGCCATTTCTTCCTTGAGCGAAGACCGGCTGCCCGGCACCCGGATCAGGTCGCCGAAGGTGGCCACCCGGACCTTGGGCCGGCGGCAGAGCAGCACGGCCCGGTCAATCTCCTCGGTGGCCGTGACGCAGACCGGACAGCCCGGGCCCGAGACCAGGCCGAGGTTCGCCGGCAGCACGGACCGCAGGCCGTGGCGGAAGATGGCCATGGTGTGGGTGCCGCAGATTTCCATGACCCTGATCGGCCGGTCGGCCAACCGATGGAGCCGCTCGGCCAGGCGCCGGGCTAGGGTCCCGTCGCGAAATTCGTCCTGATGCTTCACTTCAATCCTTGGCCGGCCAGTCTGAAGCCGGCCGCCGCGGCCTGGCCCAGGGCCAGCCCGCCGTCGTTGACCGGCACGGTATTTTGAGTATAGACATTCAGGCCGCGGATTACCAGGGCCCTGGTCAGGCCCCGGACCAGTATCTGGTTCTGGAAACACCCTCCGGACAGTACGGCCGTCCTGATCCCGGTTTCGTCCGCCACCTTCAGCGCCAGTTCGGAAAAGGCCCGGACCACGGCGGCGTGAAAGCGGCCGCTGATCTCCTCCCGAGACCTCTTGAGGCCAAGGTCATGGACAATATCCCGGATCAGGGCCTGGGGCTTGATAATATGCCGGCCGTCTTCTTCGGCCAGATCGAAATCATACGGCGGGAAATCGCCTTCGGGACAGCACATCTCGAGCCCCATCGCCGCCTGGCCCTCGAAGGCGGCGGAGTCCTTGAGCCCGATCAGGGCCGCCGCCGCGTCGAACAGCCGGCCCAGGGACGAAGTCAGGGGCGAGGCCACTTTCTTGTTCAGCACCTGGATCAGCAAGTCCAACTGGTCCGGGTCATGGCGTTCGAGCAGATCGAGTTCGAGCCGGGGCATTTCCGGGCCGAAGGCCTTAACCAGGTAGCTCACGGCCATGCGCCACGGTTCCTTGATGGCCGCGGCCCCGCCGGGCAGGGGCAGGTATTCGAGATGGCCGCGGCGCTCGAAGCCGTCCAGGCCGGCCACCAGTATCTCGCCGCCCCAAATGCCGCCGTCCGGGCCGTACCCGGCGCCGTCGCAGGCCAGGCCGATGACCGGCCCGTCGAGCCCGTGTTCGGCCAGGGCGCTGGCTACGTGGGCGTGATGATGCTGGACGCCGATCAATTCGAGGCCGGTCTGTTCGAGGGCCCACTTGGTGCTCAGGTACTCGGGATGAAGGTCATAGGCCACGGCCTTCGGCCGGATGTCCAGGATGCGTTCGAGGTGTTCGATGGTCATTTCGAAGAACTCGAGCGTCTGGACGTTTTCCAGGTCGCCGATATGCTGGCTCAGGAAGGCCCGGTTGTTCTTGGTCAGGCAGACCGTGTTCTTGAGTTCGCCGCCCACGGCCAGGACCTCGGCCTGGGGCTCCTTCAAGAAGATCGGCAGGGGCGCGAAGCCCCGGGACCGCCTCACCTGCCGCAGCTTGTCGCCGGACAGGCGCACCACCGAATCGTCCGAGCGGAGATGAATATCCCGGTCGTGCAGGAGGAAGTAGTCGGCGATCCGGCCCAGGCGGGTCAGGGCCTCCTGGTTGTCAATGGCGATGGGTTCCTCGCTCAGGTTGCCGCTGGTCATGACCAGGGCCGTAAAGCCTTTGAGCAGCAGGTGATGCAGCGGCGCGTAAGGCAGCATGGCGCCGATGTACTTGTTGTCCGGCGCCACCGACGGGGCCAGGGGGGAGGGCATCTTGGCCGTCAAGAGGACGATGGGCCGCTGGGCGGAAAAAAGCACGGTCTCTTCATCCGGCCGGATAAAAGCGTAGGCCCGGATGGCCTCGAGGTCCGGTGACATGACCGCCAGCGGCTTTTCCTCGCGCTGCTTGCGGCTCCTCAGCCGGCGCACCGCGCGGTCGTTGGTGGCGTCCGCGGCCAAATGGAAGCCGCCCAGGCCCTTGACCGCCACGATCATACCCTGGCGCAAAAGGTCGGCCGCGGCCCGCAGGGGTTCCGCCGCCTCGATTCTTTCCCCGGCCGCGGTCACCAGGGTCACCTGGGGGCCGCAGACCGGGCAGGCGTTGGGCTGGGCGTGAAAGCGGCGGTCGGCCGGGTTATGGTATTCGTTGGCGCAGGCCCGGCACATGGTGAAGGCGCGCATGGTGGTGGTGGCCCGGTCATAGGGCACGTCGAGGATGATGGTGTAGCGTGGGCCGCAGTTGGTGCAGTTGATGAACGGATAGCGATAGCGGCGGTCCAGGGGGTCGAACATCTCGGCCAGGCAGTCGTCGCAGACGGCCACGTCTGGGCTGATCAGGGCCTGGCGCGAAGGCTGGACCCCGCTGTGCCGGATGCTGAATTCGGTCTGGCCCAGGGGGGGCAGGCGGCGGGTGGACAGTTTGGTCACCAGGGCCAGGGGCGGGAGCTTTTCCCTCAAGGCCAGGAAAAAGGCGTCGGTGGCCTCGGGCCGGCCTTCGATCTCGATCAGGGCCCCATGGGAAGTGTTCTGGACAAAGCCGCCCAGGCCGAAGCGCCGGGCCAGTTGATAAATAAAGGGCCGGAAGCCCACGCCCTGGACCACGCCCTCCACTTCGGTCCGAATCCGCAGCCGGTTGTCGCCGGTCACCGGGCCCGCCTCCGGCGGCCGGGGAATAAAAAACGCCCCGGCCCTTCCGCGCCGATCATGGCCGGTTCCTGACCTTTTCTTCCAGCCAGGCGCACCACTGGTCCAGGCCCTGGCCGGTGCGGCAGGAGACTTCGAAGACGGTCTGGTCCGGGTTGAGCAGTTTGGCTTCGGCCCTGATCTTGTCCACGCTGCAATCGAGGTAGGGCAGCAGGTCAATCTTGTTGATCACCAGGACCTGGGACAGCCTGAACATGAGCGGATACTTGAGCGGCTTGTCATCGCCTTCGGCCACGGACAGGATCATGGCCTTGAATTCCTCGCCCAGGTTGAACTCGGCCGGGCAGACCAGGTTGCCCACGTTTTCCACCACCAGCAGGTCCAGGTCGGCCAGGTCAAAGGCCGCGGCCGCCTGGCGGACCATGTCCGCGTCGAGGTGGCAGGCCCCGTCGGTCTGGATCTGGACGGCCCGCACGCCCCGCTGGGCGATCCTTTCCGCGTCCCGCGTGGACTGCACGTCGCCCTCGATCACGCCGAGCCTGACCCGGTCCTTGAGGCGGTCTATGGTCTTTTCGAGCAGGCTGGTTTTGCCCGCGCCCGGGCTGGACATGAGGTTCATGACCAGGACGTGGTTTTTTTCGAACAATTCGCGGTTCTCCGCGGCCAGCCGTTCGTTGGCTTCGAGTATGTTTCGGCCCACGGTCAGTTCCATAAATCTACTCCGCCACCTCGATGCTTTCGATATTCATGTCCCGGCCGGCCGTCAGGCGCGGGCCGTCGGCCCCGCAGTGGGGGCAGACAAAGGTCATCTCCTCGGCCGTGAACTCGTGCCCGCACTCGAAACAGGAGTAGCCCAGGGGCACCTCCCGGATTTTGAGCTGGACCTCGGACAGGTCGGTTGCGTCGGTCAGTATCTTGAAGCAGAAGGAGAGCGACGACGGCACCACGGCCGAAAGCCTGCCCACGGCCACGTTGATGGCTTCCAGCTTCCGGACCTGGTGCCTGGCCATTTCCTCGCGGACGATGTCCAGGATGCTCTGGGCTATGGACATTTCGTGCATAATCACCCCGCCGGCCCGGCCGTCGGTCGACCGAACCGGCTAGTACCGCTAACACACCCGGCCGAGCCCGGTCAAACAATCTTATATTGACCTGGGACCGGATTGATTTATCATGGCCTGGGAGCACTTTTCCGATCCTGACTTTAAAACCCGATGGGAACCTATGAAAAAAAAGAAGACGCCGGCCCGAACCGATCGCTGGGATTTCATGACCGGCATGGCTTTTTCCCTCGAGGCCCACCTCAAGGGACTGCCCACACCCCTGAAGTTCAATACCAGCAAGGAGGCGGCGATATATTATCTGGAAGCCATCCTCAAGAAGTTCCCGAGGCCGGAAGACGCCGAGGACGATCCGGAGGGATTCGCGGTCTGGACCATGGCCTCGACCCTGCTGGACGCCCTGGCCGGCCCGGACCTCTGCCGGGAGGAATGAGAGATGAAGGGACTGGTTGGCCGGCGGCTGGAACATCTCCGCTGGACCGCGTTAGTGGCTCATCTATAATAACTTCCCGAACTCATCGAAGGTTAACTTCGCTTGCTTTAGTATGTGCGCGAGGGTTGTCTTTTTGATGGGACGGTGGACAGGGACAGTCAGCTTGATCGTTTCCGCGGCAGTATGTTTCTGGAGTCTGATGTGACTCCCCTTCTGCCTCACCACAACCCATCCGTCCCTCTGCAGCGCTCTGACAACTTGCTCATAGGGCAAACTAGGAATTATGCTCATACGGCCAATTCAACAACTTCGGCATTCGCGGCCGCAATCTGGTCGTCTTCAACGGGTTCCAGGTAAAGCTCGATAGCTTCCTTGATATTCTTGAGCGCGTCTTCCTTGGTATCCCCTTCGCTTATGCAGCCAGGCAAAGAGGGGACGAAGGCCGTGTAACCGCCTTCCTCGCTTGGTTCCAGTATGATTTTAATCCTCATAGCTTCACCTCTTTCTGTAAGTATACCTCATTTCCGATGGTCCGCGAACCTCTTCATCTTCAAAGACAATATCCCGGAATCTCACACCGGCCTTGGCCGCATGACCCTCATGTTTCACTTTCAAGGCTTTAACGACCCTCAATTTCTCCCATGAATTCCGCGGGGGACACCACGCGAATGCCTTTCCATTCCTTCAGGTCAAGGAGGTGCTTGTCTCCGGAGACGATCCGATCCGCCGCGGCTTCCTGGGCCGTCTCGAGGACCATGTTGTCGCTTGGATCGTCGGTAATGACGTTGACTCGGCGAGCGGGATGAACCAGCTCGAACGTGTCGCGGAAGAGAGCTATTATGCTGGAAACCTGATTGGGATCGAGGCCGAACTTGGGTCTGAGGAGCACGTCTTCGGCCTCCCTCAAGAGAGCCGGTGAAGTGAAGTTGACGACCTCCCCCTGGGCGATCTTGATCAGAATCTGACGGGGATATCCAAGAAAGAGAACGCCGGACACCAGAACGTTGGTGTCGCCGACGATTCTCATCGGGTCTTTCGCTTCCGCGCGGCCCTGATTTCCTTCTTCACGTCCGCCTCGGTCAGGCCCAGCCTGGACGCCTGCCGATCCCCCCAGGCGAACACGTCGGCCCACTGTTTCTGCCGGCGGACGTACAGGCGGGCCGCCTCGCGCAGCAGTTCGGAGCGGGACCGCGACTCCCGCCTGGCCTCGGCGTCTATCTCGGCCAGAAGCGAATCATTAAACGAGATGTTCACCGTGACGTTGCCCATGTCCTCACCTCGCTTTCATTTATCAATATACAAGGTTTGTATATTCTGTGTCAAGCCGCCCGCCGCTTAGGCTTTTCCGCCGTACGTAGGCTCATCCACCGCGAGCGGAACGGGCCGCTCGAATGGCGCGTTAAATGTGGCGTCCAGCGCTTCTGCACTTTAAGGGAGTTTGACTAAATGAATTAACTTGACAAAACAGTCAAACTAATTTAATTAGTCAAGCATGAGCACCGGATTCAAACACGACCGTCTGGCCAGAAAAACCCCCGCGGCCCTGGCTGAACTGCTGAGCATCGGCCCGGACGAGGTCGCGGTGCGTTCGGATATTTCCGTGGAGGCCGACTTCGTGATTTCGGCGGTCGGTCAAACCTTGGTGATTGAATTCAAAATGTCCACCGGTGCAGCCCTTATCGCGGCCGCGGCGAAAAGGGTGAAGGAACTGGCCAGGCAAATTCGAGGAGGCGCGGTGCCGCTCCTGGCGGTTCCGTTCATGGGCGAGGTCGGCCGCCGACTCTGCGAGGAAGAAGGTGTGAGCTGGCTCGACTTGAGCGGCAACGCCCGCATCATCGCGCCGGGAATCAGGGTCATTATCGACGGACAACCCAACCGGTTCCGCGTCGTCGGAAGACCGCCGAACCTGTTCGCTCCTAAAAGCTCACGGATCGTCCGGTGGCTTCTACTTCACCCGAACACCACGTTCAGCCAACGGGAGATCGCCCGGGCCACGGAAATGGACGAGGGCTTTGTCAGCCGCCTTGTATCCCGCCTGGAGGCGGAAGGGTATGTCGTTCGAGTCGGTGTTGACGATGGTAGTGCAGGTATCAGGCGCCCGGGGCGGCCCTACCTGCGCGTTCGAGACCCTGGGCTGCTTCTCGACGCCTGGCAGGCGGCGTATCGCTTCTCCGGGCACAACCTTCACCAGGGGCACGTGGCCGCCCGTTCCGGAGAAGCTTTGCTCAGGTTTGTTGCCGATACTTTAAAAGCACGGCACATCGAATATGCTGCTACGGGACTGGCCGCCGCCTGGGTGCTCACGCGTTTCACGGCCTTCAGGACGACCACGGTCTACCTGACCGACGATCCGCCGCAACCGCTCCTCGATGCTCTCTCTTTCCGAGAAGATCCGCGTGGCGCGAATCTCTGGCTGGTGGTTCCTAACGACGTGGGCGTGTTCCACGGCGCCGTCGAAAAGGACAATATCCGGTGCGTGCATCCAGTTCAGGTGTACCTCGATTTGAAGGAGCATCCTGAAAGGTCCTCCGAGGCGGCCAAAGGGCTGCGCAGCGAGTTTCTGACCCGGAGGCGTGATGGTTGATAAACCTAAACGGGCGTCCGAGTACAAGAGTGAGCACATGGAACTCGTGCGGTCAACCTGCCTCTACGTGGCCACCAAGCTTGGAGATTTGATGGATGAGGTCGTCATTGTCGGTGGGCTCGTCCCGTCACTCTTAATCGACCAGGCGAAGCTGCCCGAAGGAACTTCCGCGCATGTCGGCACCATGGACCTCGACGTGGGACTCACACTCGCTCTACTTGACGAAGGGCGCTACCGGACGCTTACCGAGCGCCTCCGAGACGCCGGCTTCACGCAGGATAGAACCGAGGAGGGGCGGCCTACGCGTCAGCGCTGGCGTATAACCGCTGGGTCCGGCTCTGTCACCGTGGACTTCCTCATCCCGCCATCGCGGGAAACCGATCAGGGTGGTAAAATCCGGGATATCGAGAAGGATTTTGCCGCCATCATCGCGCCTGGTCTCGAACTCGCTTTCCAGGACCATAGGCCCGTAAAGATCATCGGCACGACTATCTTCGGTGAGGAGGCGACCCGTGAGGTCTGGGTGTGCGGTCCCGGGGCTTTCGTCGTGCTCAAGGCGCTTGCGTTTGAGGGCCGCGGCGAGAACAAGGACGCATATGACCTCTATTACCTTATCCGCAATTTCGGTGCCGGCGTCGAGGACGTCGCCGCCTGTCTTCGCCCGCTCTCCGGGAATCAGGAAGCTCAAAGGGCGCTCAATGTGTTGCATAAGGACTTTCTCGACCATAACGGACTCGGCCCCCGCCGAGTGGCCGAGTTCCTTCGAGGCGGCCCTGACGATGAGATTCAGGCTGACGTGGTTGGGTTCGTCAAATTGCTTCTTGAGCACTGCCGGAAGTAGCTAAGCGGAAAGGAAACGCGGCCGAAAAGAACGTGCCGAGGGAAAGTGACAATATGGTGCACATAATAAGATACCGCGTATAATGGTGAGGTAGTTTGAGCTGAACATTAACGGGGTACTTTCAATGAGCAGCGAGGAAAATCGTTCTCCCTGAATTCATAAGCCAAACCCTGCCTTTATGGAAGGAGTATGTCTGCTTTCAGAAGGTGATTTCAAAACGATTAAAGACATTTTCTCAAAATATTCCTAATTTATTGACTGGTTTGGTAACTTTTCACCAGCAACATTGGGACAGTAGTGATCCAGCATAAGAAATCAGTTTACCGCCGATGAGACTAAAAGATAAAGACACTAGCGTACTTAATAAAGCTCTCCACTGATGAGCAGCAGTGTATTTGTTTTTATTACTTTCAGTAAACCAATATGAGCCAGCCTTAACCAATAGCCATGAAACCATAGCTATCCCTAAACCATTTACGTCATAAACGACAAGCAAAGTAAAGAAAAATCGTTCAAAGTGACCTACTAAAGCTCCATGAAAACCATGCCGCATCACCGGATCATCTTCTAACAACATTACAAAACCACATTCTGGTTTCCTTTTGGTATAATGTTCATCTTCATATTCATTCTTAGTTTTGTCCACAATTTTTCCAAAAACATCAAAGTGAAGCCAATTCGTAATAACACCACCTATTATTATAGGAAAGAGTGATCCAGGTATGATTAAAATTATGCCACCAATATTGTATTTGCCATAAAGAATAGTAGTTTCAGGACAGTATTTGATAAAGCATATTAGAATGAGTACAATTGAAAGAGATAAAGAATATTTGAAAAAGAATGGACGGTCACGTTTACCATTTTCTTTTTCTTCGATCTCAATACAATACAGCCCAATTAGAAAGAAAAAGAATCCAATTCCTGTGTCTATCATGTAGTTTATTTTCAAGAAATCGGAAACATTTTGATATTCATGCCATACACATAAATACCCCAAAATAATGAACAGCCCCGCAATAAATCTCATTTTTTTAGTAGCTCTTGTTTTTAGTAGTTTAGAACTTATATTTATTTATAATGGCGCGGATTGTAACTACGCGTTATTCATCGTCTGGTTCGTCCTCTTGTTGGGCCAGGATTTTGGCCTTAGTTCGAGAGAGGTACTCCGCCGCGTTCTCCCGGACCATGCTTTCATCGGTGGATGGAGGTTGAAGTTTGACGGCCCACGGTCTACCGGGATGAATGGCGTCCCAAAGGGATCGTTGTTGATTGTAGCGTCCCTTCCCGGGATCGTGATTGCCAAAACCTTCGATCTTCCGGTTCCACAACGGCGAGAACATCTCGATCAATAAGGATTCGGCCAGTGGAATCCAGATATCATCGACAACCAGAAAGCGACAGCGGAAGTCCTTCAAACATAGATTCTCGGCTTGTTCTATGGAGGCAGCGTGTTCGATAAGTCGCTTGAAAAGGGCCAGCCCCGGGTCCGCGCCAAGACCATAGCCACCTTTCCGGGCGCCGGCGGGAACCGCCTTGCCAACATAAATCGGCCAGCGATAGAGATCGTTTCGGTTCTGCTCGGAGACATCCTTGTATAAGGGGAAATCTCCCTCGTAATAAATGGCGTAAACACCGGCGCCGATGAATGGCTCGTCGGGAGGCAGCGCGCCGACGGGCTGTCGAAGAACGGCTTTGGCCACGTTTTCACCCAGATTGGTTTTATCCAGGGGGTTGAATGGTGGAATCCGGCGTGGTTGTTCCGGTGACATTCGTTTCCCTCAGGCCACCTGTTTCATCACGCTGTCGCCCACGGCCACGGCAAGGGCTACGGGAACGGCGTTCCCAATCTGCCGCATGGCCTCGGTCCACGAACCGCTAAAGACGTAGTCATCGGGGAACGTCTGAATTCGCGCGCTTTCGCGCACGGTGTAGTACCGGCACGATCCGTCTGGAAAGACGAGCATGTTCTCGCCGCCCGGCACTCCATGATCTCCGGCCTTCAGCACCTTGGACGGTTCATCCAAGAGGCTTCCGGTGTGACCGGGGTAGGGACGCGCTCCGTCCCTGAATTCATGATTCGCCACGGCGTGACGTTTATCCTTCGGATCGGGCAGCCCGGCCAACGCGTCTCGCACGGTGCGGCAGCGTTGACCGGGCGGCGGAAACAACGAAAAGTCGGCCGCGAGGCGTTCAACCCTCCGGCGCAACCGCGATGGGACGGACGTCCTGGCCTTCTTCGGGATCGCGTGTTCATCCCAATATGAACCAGTCACCCACTGCTCCCAAATAAGACGGTCCAGGGAATGGGTCGGCTCCGGGAAGGACCACTCTCTACCAAGGTCAGAACGGAAACCAACGATGAACACGCGGTGCCGGTGTTGGGGCACGCCGTACTCCGCCGAGTCCAGCAACCGGTATACCACGCGGTAGGACAGGTCCATGTCCCGTCCACTCGTGTGGACGCGCTCCAATCGAGAAAGGTGCGCTTCCCAAGCTTCATCTTCATGGCGCGTGAGTAGCGGGTAGGACAACTGCAAGACGATATAGTGAAAATAACTCGCGAAACTCTGCCGCAGGAGACCCTTGACGTTTTCAAAGAGGAGGCACCGTGGACGGAGTTCCCGTACGGCCCTGACCGCTTCCGGAAACATATCGCGCCCATCCTTATGGGCCCGGTGTTTCCCGCCGAGCGAGAAGGGTTGACAGGGCGGGCCGCCGGCTACCATGTCAACTTCGGTCGCCAGATCTAGGTAACTTATGTCCCGGATGTCTTGGGAATACAATCGCCAGTCCTTGGCCAAGGGATGGCCGAGGGATTCGTTGAGGTGGATGGTAGAGCAGGCGTGTTCGTCACGCTCGATCAATGCCTCGTGATGCCACCCGGCCTTCTCCAGCCCAAGGGCAAGGCCGCCCGCCCCGGAGAAAAGCTCGATTGACCTTTGTTTCTTTTTCATTTGGCCGCCAGAAACCGCTCGATGCGTTTCCTTAATACCGCCTCGCGCTTGATCTGACATTCCCAAACAACCATCGCGCCCCAGCCGAGACTACGTAACTCGCGCCTCACCAAGGCATCACGAGCCTTGTTTTTGGCGAGTTTCGGCTCCCAAAAACTCTTCTTCGTTCGGGGCATACGATATTGACGACAGCCGTGCTGGTGCCAGAAGCACCCATGCACGAAGATTACCTTTTTCCGGGAGCGAAAGACAAGATCAGGATTACCAGGTAGATCGCGGGCATGCAAGCGATAACGATATCCCATTCCGTGAACTAGGCGTCGGACGATCATTTCGGGTTTAGTGTCGGCGTTTCGTATTCGCGACATACGCTCGCTTCGTTCCATGGGAGTCAGTGGATCGTAGCGTGGCATGTCATTCTCTCCCGGCCGGACACTGTGGGCCAAGCGCGCGAATAGCCCCGTTGCCTCGACTCGTCCGTTGTGCCCCGTCTTTCCAATACAACGTCGCTGCCTGGGCATAGATTAACATAGAGTAGGGTTCCCTTAATAGGGGCCAAGTCTTCATTTGATTAAACTGGAGACCGATATTACTCCTTTTAAGCTTAAAAATCAAGTAAATACCAAGCACATGAACTCAACGGAAATTGATCGCCCCTCAATTTCTCCCATGAATTCCGAGGGCGACGCAACGCGAAGACCGTTCCATTCCTTTTCCGCCCGGGCCTGGTTTGTATTTGCCTAGTAGTCCCCGACCTCGGACAGGAGCCACATTTTTTCGACCCCCGAGACTTCCTCCTTGGAACCCGAGAACTCCTTATAGGCGGCGATCAGGTTGAAGATGAGCCGATCGGGTTCCTGCCAACCCGAGAAGTCCTGGAGGTCGATATCCCGGGCGGCCTTGAGCAAGCCCAGGCCGGCGTCGTAGCGTTTTCTGGCTTCGGCGTGGATATACTCGAGATAGGCGATCATGGCCGCGGCCGCTCGTTTGTCGGTGATGGGACCGTGACCCGGCACGATGACGTCCACGTCCAGGTCCAGAATCTGTTTCAGGACGGCGATGTACCGGGGAATGGGGCCGGAATGGACGACCGGGGTTCCGGCGGCGAAGACGATATCCCCGGCAAAGAGAACGCGGTCTTCGGGCACGTAGACCAGCAGGTCCCCGGGCGTGTGGGCCGGGCCGACCACGATCAGTTCCACCTTCTTGTGGCCCACCTCGAGGGTCAGACGGCCGTCCACCGACCGGTTGGGATAGGCGGGCGTGATGCCGGCGAATCGGAAGCGGGTGAAGTGCTTGTTCAACATTTTGCCCAGGGCGGTCGGGGCCTTGGAAAAGACGGCCACCATGATGCTCATCATCATGGGCGACATGGTCTTCATATGTTGCAGGGCCGCGGGCGAGGCATAAATATCGGCCCCTTTAACCAGTTCATTGCCGAACCAGTGATCCCCGTCCCCGTGGGTGTTGACCAGCAGGTCTATGGTCGCGGCGGCCTCGGGTTCCGCCTGCTTCATGGCCTCGAGCATCTCCCTGGTCAGCCTCAGGTCGTACAGGGTGTCAACGAGCAGGGATTGGCCGCTATCCGCGATCAGGCCGGCGTTGCTCAACCCCCAGGCCCCGTCCGGCCGCAGCCAGGCGTACACCCCCCGGGCCAGGGAGTGCAGGCCTTTTTCAAACGGCCGGGCTTCAAGGGCCAGGTCGCTCCATTGGCCCTTTATCCCTTTCACCTGGATGACGGGCTTCGGGTTTTTCCGAACCGGGCCCGGGACGATGCGGTTTTTCAGCGTGCCGATGCCTTCCACTTCGAGTTCGATCAGGTCATGGGGCGCCAGAAAGGAGAAGCGTTCGAAGCCGCAGCCGTTGCCCACGGTCCCGGAGGCGATGATTTCGCCGGGGTGGAGCGTTTCGCACCGGGTGACGTATTCGAGGCAGTCCTCGAATTTGTGAAGCATGGTGTTCGAGTTGCCCCGGCTGACCTCCTGGCCGTTTACGCGGGCGATCATGGTCAGGTTGTCCGGGGCGATTTCGTCGGCGGTGACGATACAGGGCCCGATCACGGTGCCGGTATCGAAGTCCTTGCCTTTGCCCGGCCCCAGAATGCCCCTCATCTCCCGCATCTGATAGTCCCGGGCGCTCATGTCGTTGAAGATGGTGTACCCGAAGATGTATTCCCGGGCTTTCTCCCGGGGCACGTTCTTGGCTTTCTTGCCGATGACCGCGGCGAATTCGAGTTCATAATCCAGGAGGGAGGCGTAATCCGGCCAGACGATGTCTTCGTCCGGGCCGATGACGCCGAAGCGGTTGCATTTGTAATAGATGGGCATCTCGCTCATGGTCTGGAGCATGGACAGGCTGATGTCGCCGGGATCGTCCTCGGCGGTCCGGCCGGCTATGGCCCTGGCCACGTTGCGGGAATTGATCAAATGTTCTTTAAAACAGAGAAAGTCCCGCATCTGGACCGGGCGGGGCAGGGGGGCCAGCAGCCGGACCTTATTTTTCTCGACCCACGCACCCTGGGGTTCCCGGGTCGAGACATGGTCCAGGGCCCGGGCCGCGATCTCGAGGGCCTGGTCGCCGCCTTCGATCAGGGCTTGGAGGCTGGCCAGGTGGGGGGAGGACTCGCCGGTCAGGGACTCATGGCCGAGGGCCAGGTCCGCGATCCGTTCTTCGTGGTGGTATAAGGCGCCGGCGCGAGGCCGGCCCTGGGCATCTTCAAAAGTCACGAGTTTCATAAGGTTCACCTCCTGGTTAAGACCTGCCGCTCAATGACGCTTTTTCCAAGAACCTTCTTTAAATGAAGCTACGGATATGGCGTTCGAGATTATCAGTTCCTAGCTGAAAAATAAAGTGGATATCCATTATCACTACCGTCCCGACGTAGACAGGGAGGATTCACTTCATTCACTAAAATTCCTATTCAGGACAAGAGGGAAGTGCTATAGTTGAGGTAAGTACGTCAACCATAACAATTCATGACCTAATCGCGGATGTGGCGCGGAAAAAGTGGCGAAACGCTAAGCTGGAATCCCGCCGAAGGCGGGACGTAGTACCCGGAAGTCGAGGAGCCAAAACCGGGAAACGAGCTTTGCCGCCAGAAGCTACGTGCCTCGCCACCCGGAGATGGTGAATCAGGGGTCAAACTACCTTATGACGGACTTTTCATGAATTCCCCTCCAGACGAAAGGGAGCCTCGCCATGACCGCGCCGACGTCCTTTAAGTTTATTTCCCAAGGGTTTCCCCCGGACACCTTCCAGGTTGTTTCCTTTGTGGGCGAAGAAGCCCTGTCCCAGCCCTATGAATTCAATATCAATCTGGCTACGACCCAGCCGTTGGTGGACCTCGATCGGGTGCTCGATAACCCGGCGACTTTGGTCATCAGCCAGGGCGATCAGGAACTGCCCTATCACGGCGTGGTGATCAACATCGATCAGGTCAACCGGTTTAAGGAATACACCTTCTACCAGGCGGTCCTGACGCCGCGGCTTTACTTGCTGGGACTGACCCGCCGCAATCAAGTGTTCCTGGACAAGACCATCCCCGAAGTTCTCGCGGCGGTGCTCCAAGACGGCGGCTTCACTTCCCTGGACTATGAATTCCGGCTGCAAGGAGATCAATCCTTATATCGGGTCCACGAAATGGTCTGTCAATATAACCAGAGTCACCTGGATTTTTTTTCCTTTTGGACCGAAAACATGGGCCTGTACTACTATTTCGAGCAGGGCCGGGGTCAGGAAAAAGTGGTGGTGACCGACACGCACCTGGCCCACCGGCCCTTTACGGTCGAACCGGACTCCGACCGGAAAGGTGTCTACGCCCCACCCTCGGATAGACGCCAATATCCTTCCCCGGACGAAGGCCAAATGCTCTATGCCACGCCCTCGGGTTTGGAGCACGATCAGAGCCAGGAAGTAATTTTCCATTTTCGCCGCAGACAACGCAAGGTTCAACGTTCGGTCCAGATGAAGGATTACAATTACCAGAAGCCTTCCCTGGACCTGACCGTGGAAACCGGAGTGGCGCCCCACGGGGTCGGTCAGGTCAACATCCACGGCGACCTGGTCCACTATAACTCACCGGAAGAGGGCCGGCTTCTGGCCCGCATCAGGGCCGAGGAACTGCGCTGCCGGGAAACCATATGCACCGGTTTGAGCCGCAACGCCAGATTGAGGACGGGCCACGTCTTTCACCTCGCCGGGCATTACCAGGATGATTTCAACCGTAAATACATGACCATCCAGATCAGTCATACCGGCAATCAGAAAAACTATTTGACCGGCGGCTTGAAAAAGGCGGTCGGCGATCTGAGCGGTAATCCCATAAACATCCTGACCATGACGTTGAAAAGAATTTTTCTGGCCCGGGAAGAGAGTCCCGTGTACGAAAACCGGTTCATCGCCCTTCCGTCCGAGGTCCAGTTCCGTCCGGAGCGGAAGACCCCGCCTGCTCAAATTTTAGGCGCCATCAGCGCGGTCGTTGACGGTGCACAGGACGGAAAATACGCGGAAATAGACGAGCAGGGGCGGTACAAGGTGATCCTCCCGTTCGATTCCAGCGGTCGTAAAGGATTGAAGGCTTCCACTTGGATCCGGCTGGTTCAACCCACTGGCGGCGGCAAGCAAGGCCTGCACTTTCCCTTGCGGCCGGGGACCGAAGTTCTGCTGAGCTTTTTGTCCGGCGACCCGAACCGGCCGGTCATCGTCGGAACCGTGCCCAACCCCGAAAATCCCAATATCGTGACCTCGGCCAATTCCTCCCGGGCCGGCCTCCAGTCGGCCAGCGGCCATCAGATCGTTATGGACGACACGGAGGGGCAGGGGTTCCTTTCCCTCGGCACCGGCGACGGCAAGAGCTACATGGTCTTGGGTTCCACTGGTTCGGCTTCCACATCCGGAACCGGAGGTTCGACGGACCAGGGGGGCGGGTCGAGCAGTGGCGATACCGGCAACTTCTGGTCCTATGTTTTTGGAAATGCTTGGAAGGAGACCTGGGGAACCGCCAATTCCATTTTCGGCGGCGCAAAAACCGATGTCTTCCTAGGCGCTAAAACCGGATTGACCGCGGCCGTCACTTCGGACGTGTTCTTGGGGTTGAAATCCTCGATCGAGGCGGCCGTGTCCAACCGATTCAGCCTGGTCCAATCCTCGGACTTCAATTTGGGCGCCAAGGTTTCTCTTTCGGCGTCCAGGAACCGGATGATAAGTAAAAACCTAGACCTAGCCGCCGCCAAGGACGTCAAGCTGGCTGGAGGTGCGGAGGAAGTGGCCTCGAACACCATCTACACCACGGTGGCCGCTATCCTGGGCAGTCTATTAGCCACCGCCAGTGGGCTGGGTGTGACCCTCAGTGCGTCCGCCCTCGCCAATGTCGCCAGCCAAGGCGGCTTCTTGGAGAAGGATCCTTCCGACGCCATGGCAGGTGCACAAGGCTTGGGCCTTGTGGGAGAGATCGCCTCGATCGTGGGGCTTGCTGCCGCCGAAATCGCCCTGATTGCCGCTTTGTGGGCTGAAAAGAAGACCAAGAAAACCGCCACCCTGGAATTGAACCATGCGGGTATGAAGGTCAATGTCGAGCCGCCCAGTGTCACATCGCCTCACGCTTCCATCGATATGACGTGCAAAAACGGAGACGATACATCGTCTATTAAGATGGATGGCGCTACGGCCAGGATAGAATCCAAACCTGCGTTTGCCCGGTTTTTCGTGGACTTGAATAGCAGCCATTCGCAGGCCGCCAAAATCGCCGCCGAGACTGATGCCTATAAATCAGCTCTTAAACTCGATCACCGAGTCTCCCTGAGTCTCGATTCTTCTAACAAATTTAAAATCGAAATCACCGACGATGGTATCACTTTGTCCAACCCAACCACGGGTAACCAAATCGTGTTGGGCAGTAATTCTTGCGAAATGAAATGCGCCACCTCGTCCATAAAATTAAATGGGACCGACATCGATCTTGGTTTCACCAATTCACTAAATGCTGGAAACGGGGCGGTTAAAGTAATGGCCTCCGGCCAGATTATACTGGGCTGACCCGGAATAAGGTCGATCGGGAACTAGTCCGCCATGAAGATTTTCAAGTCCGATGAATTGAACTTACTATTCAGGGTTTACGTCCAGGAAGGCCGCTGTTTGCTATCCGCTTCGGTCATGGGTTTTTTCGCCTTGACTGGTGAAAAGGGGCCGTCCTTGTTGCCGGCCCTGGAGATGTGGCCCGTGGCGGCGGAAGCCCTGGGCGAAGAAGTCCTGGACCTGGGATTGCCTAAGAAGCGTGGGGAATTTCTGGTCTATGGCCAGGCCTTCGCTTCAAAACCGGTTAAATCTCTTCTGGTTAAAATCGTGGTCGGCCCCAAGACCAAGGAACTCACGGTTACGGGCGATCGCTTTTGGCAGACCGCCGGTCTGTCGGCTTCGGAGCCGGCGCCTTTTTCCAAGATGAAAATCTGTTTCGCCAACGCTTACGGCCGGCCTGATTTTCCAAGAAATCCCCTAGGCAAGGGACGGGTCCGGGACGAAAACGGCCGCCGCCCGTTGCCTAATATCCAGGATACCAGGTCACTGGTGGCTTCCCCGGATGACGAACCGCCCCCGGCGGGTCTGACCGCTTATCAACTGACCTGGCCCCAGCGAACCAGATTCCTGCCCAAAATAAGCGCGGATTATCTCCTCGAGGACTGGCCCTATTTCCCCCGAGGCACGGACCTAGAGTACTTCAACACCGCGCCGGAGGATCAGCGGCTGGACGGCTTTTTTCAGGGTGAAGAAAAGATCGAAATCCACAACATGCATCCGGAAAAACCAGTGCTCCGGTCAGTCTTGCCGTCCGTCCGTCCCCGGTTGTTCATCCATCGTATCGAAGACGGGAGCGGGTTCGAGGAAATCTCGCTCCATTTGGAAACCGTCTTCCTTTTCCCGGATCGGGAACGGGGAATTGTCCTGTACCGCGGCCTGACGACCTGCCGTTACGAGGATTACGAGGATATAGGCCATTGCCTGGCCGAGGTTGAAAAATCGGCGGATACTCCCGGATCGCTGGAGCATTACCGGGAAAAGTTCATGATCCTATTGAATCCCGACCAGAAGCCGCCTCCCGAAGAAAAGAAACCCGAACCCGAGCCACCCGTAGCCGAGACCCCTCCCGAGGCCCAGACAGCCCCCGAACCTCCGCCGCCCAAGGAAAAAACCCCCGAGGAACTGGAGCACGAGGCCTTGCTGCAAAAGCTGGAGGACTACAAAGCCCAGGCCTTGGAAAATATCCGGAAGGCAGGGCACGACCCTGATGAATTCCTGAAAAAGCTGATTCTGGTGGAAGAGGAGGAAACGCCCCTCGGACCCTTGGATTTGGAAAAGAAACTGGCCGAGCTGAAGCAGCACGCCGAGGTCATGCTGGCCAAGTTGGGAATGACCAGGGAAGAAATGGCCAAAATGGTGGAAGGCCTCGAAAGAAAACCGCCCACTCCCAAGCAAGCCCTGGAAACGATGCGCGCCGCGGGCATGAACAACCCCAAGATCGAAGAAGCGCTTTTGGAACTGGACAAGGTGTATCAGGCCCAGGAAGCCGAAAAGGCCAGGGAGGAAATTGAATCCGCCCCCAAAGGACCTTCGGCCGGAAAGGTTCATGAAGATACTGGAATCCCCAAAGGGCCCAGGGACGGGGCCGAGGCTCTGGCCTGGCATAGTGGCGGAAAGAGCCTGGCCGGTCAGGACCTGTCCGGGTTCGATTGTTCCGGGATGGATTTTTCCGGCGCCGACTTTAACCACGCCCTCCTGGAAGGGACCAATTTTTCCCAAGCCGATCTCAGGGGCGCGATCTTCACCGGCGCGGTGCTGCTCAAGACGAATTTTTCCTCGGCGAACCTAGAGAAGGCCCATTTAAACGAGGTCACGGCCGCGGAAGCGACCTTCACGGCGGCCAGGCTGGGTGAAGCGAACCTTTCGGCCGGCGATTTTGCCAAAGCCGATTTCACCGAGGCCGATTTGACCAAAGCCCTGGCCGCCGAGGCTTCTTTCGAATCAGCCGGCATGGAGCGAGTAAAGGCGGTCGAGCTATCGGCGCCTCGGGCCTTGTTTGAAACCGCCGATATGGCCGGCGCGGATTTTAGCCGGGCCGACTTGACCGCCGCCCTTTTACTAAACGTCAATATCAACGGCGCGAACTTAAGCGGTATTAAGGCCAGCGGCCTCAGGTTAAACGGCGCTTCCGGCGAAAAAGCGAATTTTAAAGACGCGGCTTTAAGCGCTTCCCGTGTGGATGAAAAAACCAATCTCAGCGGCGCCCTATTCGATCGGGCCGATTTGTCGGCCGCGCGTTGGGCCGGGGCGTGTCTGGCCGGCGCCAGCATGATCGAAGCCGTCCTGGATCGGGCCGATTTCAGCCGGGCCGACCTTTCTTCCGCCCGGCTTGCCCGGGCCAGCGCCAGGGAGACCGAGTTTACCAAAGCCAAATTCAACGGGGCGGACCTGAGCAAAATCAACCTGCTTAAGGGTTCCCTGCGTATGGCCGACTTGGTCAAGGCCGACCTGTCCGCCGCCAATCTCTATGGCGTGGATTTTTACAAAGCCAAATTGGGGGACACCAAAACCTCGCGGGCCAATCTGAAGAACACCCTGTTGAAGCTGAAACCATGACCGAAGCCATGAATGATCTGCTCGAAAAAATCAGGAAACAAGGCCGACTCACGGACGGCGATCTGGCCGGCCAGGATTTGTCCGGCGTTGACTGGTCGGGTATGGTTTTCGAACGGGTAAACCTTAAAGGGGCCAACCTGGCCCGAGCCAACCTGACGGAAACCGTGTTCCTGGATTCCGATCTTTCCAGAGCCAACCTTAAGGAAGCGGAGGCGACCTCGTCCCGCTGGTTGCGGGTCGGATTGACCGGGGCCGACCTGTCTCGGGCCAGACTAACCAACGACGAATTCGAAAAAGCGGATTTAACCGAAGCGGATTTATCCGGCGCGGAAGCGACCCGGGCCTCATTCAGCGAATGCAACCTCGGCGGGGCCCGCTTCATTGAAACCAGATGTTTCCGGACGGAATTTTTCCAGAGTCGCTTGGCCGGGACCAATTTCACTGGGGCGGATTTGACCCGGGTTATGGCTTCCGGGGCGGATTTGACTCAGGTCATTTTTAACCGAACTAATTTGACCAAGGCCTTTTTAAAAGGGGCGAACCTGAACGGACAAACGTTTCCCGGCTGTTTGTTGAACAAGACCATCTTGACGGAGGCCTCATTGGTCGGGATTAACCTGGCCGGGTTCGATCTGACCCAGATCAATTTTGCCGGCGCCGAGGTCTCGGAATCCCATTTCAGCGGCGCCACCGGCCGGTACGTCAATTTCAGCCGGGCCAAGGCTCAGGGCGCTGACTTTAGCGGATCGTCCTTATATATGTCCTTATTCGACGGGGCGGACCTCCAGTCGGCAAGATTCAAACAGGCCAGGCTGATTCAGTCGGTCCTGATCAGGGCCAACTGCGCCAAGACCGACTTTTCCGGCGCCGATCTTCAATATTCCAACTTTTCCCACGCCAAAATCAGCCAAACCGATTTTTCACGGGCCCATTTCGATTTGACCAAAATGCATGGAGTGATTCTGGATCAAGCCCGTTGGTCCGGGAGCAATATGGAGGGGATTGTGAGAACCGACCCTGACCTGGCCGAAGCCGAAGCCTGGCGGCCGCCCGAGCAATGATGAACGTCCTGGAGGAATAATGAAAAATTTAAGCATCCTGCCTGTCAGAAACGACCAGCCGGCCGTGGTGCTGGCCAACGGTCGGGTAATGGACCGGGAAGGCGGCCGGTTCCACGTCCTCACCGAAGCCGGGGTGGTTCTCGCCGTCAAAAAAGCGGACGGCTGCCTTTTGGAACCGGAAATCAACGACTTGGTGCTGATAACTCACGGCGGACGGGCCGGCGGATTCATTCTCAGCGTACTTATGAAGGAAGGCGATTTATCCCGGATCACCCTCAAGGGGCAAGCGCGCCTCGAGGCCGAAGAATTTACCCTGGCCGCCGACCGAAAAACCGCCATCGAAGCCCCGGACATCCAGATAGAGGGTCTTAGAGGTCGCCTGAATTTTCTATCCTTTGCCCTTAATACCGGCCATATGAGCGCCGTGATCGAAAAAGCCGAAATAGTGGCCAGGAATGCCCATCTTTTATTGAACCGGCTCACCGAGCGCCTCAATAACTGCTTTCGCTGGGTGGAAAATCTAGATCAGCTCAAGGCCGGGCGGATCAGCCGCATGGTCAAGGAAAGATTTTCGCTAAAGGCCAGACAGGCCTTAATCCGGGCCGACGAACAGGTTACGGTGGACGCCGACCAGATTCACCTGGGCTAGAAAGGTGCGATTCATGAATGCGCTGACCATCGAAGGCGGCCAGCTTATGGCCACGCCCGACACCTGCCAAACGCCGCAACCCTTGGGCACGGTGCCCGTGCCCTATCCCAATATCGCCATGCCACCGGTTGCTTCGTCCACGACCACCAAGGTCCTGATCGCCGGCATGCCGGCCTTGACCAAGAATTCCAGGATAAGCATCAGCAGTGGAGACGAGGCCGGCGTCGCCGGCGGAGTGGCCTGCGGTCAAATCATGGGCGAGGCCAAATTCACCTCCGGCAGTTTCAGGGTCAAACTGGAAGGCAGCGCGGCCGTCTTTTTCGGCAGCCTCACCACTCAGAACGCCAATAACGCGGTCGGCTGCGTCCTGATGACCGGCCAGTTTACCGTTTCGATCATGTCGTAAGGGCTATTTACTGGTATTGGGCCGAGACGGCGAGGGGCCTGAGTTTGAAAGAACAGGGGGCCTAACGTTTTATCTATAGGTCAAGAATGAGACCTGGCTGCTTCAATCTTCGGATAGAACGGCCAGGACTTCGGGCGAGGAGACGAAGTTTTCCAAAGCTGCTTTGTACTCGAGCCAGGCCAGCCAGAGGCGGACCCATTCGCGGTTCTGCCAGGAGGGGGTGTTCGGCTTTCTTTCTCCTTCCAGGTAGGCCCGCAGGTCCCGGTATTCATTCAGGCAGGCCGGGCAGAGGCGGAAACTGAGGCCGGGTTCGGGATGGGTGACCACCGCGGCCGAATCAGACTGGAAGCCGCACCGGGCGCACCGGGCCGGACACCGGGCGCACCTGATCAAGGCCAGGAGGGCCTCTTTTCTTTGGTTCCGGTCTTGGCCCTCTCCCGCATTCCGACGGCCGGTCAGATCGATGACCTTGCCCACCCCATGAACCTCCCTCGATTGTATTATACCATCAAGCGGGGCGGGGGGGAACCGGCGTCCCTTCATTCCCGGCGGCTAGGACCGGGCTGAGATCAAGGCGGGTTGGACGCGTCCGGACTCCAGGGTCAGGGCCGGATCCTCTCGCCGGGCCAGGACCTGCCGGGCCCCGGCGATGGAATACTTCTCGTCCTTGAGCAGCGTTTTAATCTCCAGAACCCGCTCCACGGTGTGTTCGTTGTAACGGCGCTGGCGGCCCGAAGTCCGGACCGGCCGGAAAAAGCCGTTGAATTCGCCTTCCCAGTAACGCAGTGTGTGGATGGGCACCTCGGTCAGGTCGGAGACCTCGCCAATAGTCAGCCAGTCTTTCTTGATGATCATGCTTCCACGGCCTCCTCAGCACGGTTTGACCCAGGCAAATGCAAAGCCAGGGCCAAGTGGCTCAGTCTCGCAACAATATGTATTTAATACTAATTTCAGATTAGGTTGAGGCGGGGCTTCAGGTTGGTCTGATGCGCCGGGCAAATTCTTACCGATAATCCGGTCAAAATCTGCCTGATGAAGAACCTGCCGGTTTCAGTCCGCCGGCGTTGTTTCGAACGAGACGAGGCGGACCTTGTTCAGGGGAATGGTAAAAGGGCCCAGGTCCGATTCACCGCTCAGGATCAAATCCGCGGGCACGTCGGCGGCGGCTTGCCGGCCGTCTCTCAGGGTCAGAAAGACGCCTCCTGCCCTTGCGTCTTCCGGAAGCCCCAACGAGGCCATCAATTCGGGTTGAATCCTGACTTCAGCCTCGCCCATCCTGATCGGCAGGTGATCCCGGCCGTCGAACCTGATCCGGCGGACGAAGGTTCTGACGCCTCGAACGTCAGTGATCCAGGCCCGGGGCCGATCGTCCGCCGGTCCGGCCCGGCCGGTTTGACGGGGCAGAAGACCGTGTTCGAACAGGTCGTCCGCGGCGGCCAGGGCTTGCTCGATGGTATAATTCCGGTCAACCGCCAGCTTCCAGCCGATGCCTTCGCCCCAGGAGAGCAGGAAATGGGCCAGGAGTTCGGGGTCCATCTTTTTCAGTATGCCCTCGTTCTGGGCCCGTTCTATGTCCTTGCGGAGAGGACGGGTGAGCAGGGCCAGGGCTTCCTTGGACTTGGCGGCCAGGTCCGGGTTCGAGCCCAGGGCAAAGAGGCGGGCCAGGTTGAGCATGCCGCTGTAATTGGGAAAGGCCTGGAGAAAGAAAAGCAGCCTTAGTTTTTGCTTCCTGAAATAATCCCTTTCTTCCCTTATCCGGTCCCAGCCGGCCCGGGGCACCACCAGGACGCTCAGCCGCTCGATGCACTCCATGAACAAATGTTCCTTGCTGTCGAAATATTCATAGAGCGTGGACTTGCCCATGTGCAGGGCCTCGGCGATATCCATGATGCGCACGGCTTCGAAGCCTTTTTGGGAAAACAGCTCGGTGGCGGTCTCGACGATCATCTTTTTCTTGGCCAGATGTTCGCTCTGGGTTTCGGCCTCGAGCGAGGCCTCGACCTGGGAGCTGGATAACGAATCCAAAAGGCTGGATCGGCCCTCTTCCGGCAGCCCGCCGGTTTCGATCAGCTCCCTGATCCGGGGCAGGGACAGTTTTTTTTCCCGGCGCAGGCGCTTGATCTGAAGGAGCCGGGCCAGGTGGGACTGGTCATAGAAAAAGACGTTGAGGCCGGCCGGGATGGGTTTGGGCAGGAGCCCCAGGTTCAGATAGTAGTGGATGGTGGACCGGTTGACGCCCGACTCCCTGACCAGCCGGCCGATCTTCATCCTCGGGCCCGATTCTTGGTTTGTTTCATCCATAAAGCACCTTGGTTTTGACCTGACCGCCCCGTATTATTGTACATAAAAACCTATCATCCGGTTCAGGTTTAAATAATAGCCCGATGGTCCGTCTTAGTCAACCCCCTAGGGCGCTATAAATATTTTATTTAATTTCAACTTAATAAGGCAAAGACTCTAAACACATCGAGTCTCGAAAAAAAATATTGACATAGCCTTTCCGGTTATATTATACATAAAAACCGATCAGTCGGTTCTATTGATTAGTTTATACCGCCGGGCCGGCCGCGGCCGGACCGGTCAGGTCAGGGAAAGGAGGCGCCCATGGGCCAACATGATTTGGCCATAGTCGGATTCGGGGAAGTCCCCACCGGCATCCACCCCGAACGCTCCCGCTGGGACATTATCTACGAAACCTGCCTCGAGGCGGTCCGGAGTTCCGGCTTCGACAAAAAAGACATCGAAGCCGTCATCACCGTGGCCCCCCAGGCTCAGCCCCGCTTGGCCGCCGAGATCGCCTTCGGTAAAATCCCGGAGGAACTGGGGCTCACGGGCTGCCGGGACGTCTGCACCTGCAACGCCGGCGGGGCCTCGACCTCGAACTGCCTGCGCCTGGCCGAGCACCTTATCGCCGCCGGCCTGGCCCGGGCCGTCCTCATCCCCCACGTCACCGTCCATTCGACCATCCCCCTGGAGGAACTCATCAACTTCTTCGCCCAGGCCGGGATGGACCTGCAGTGGGAGTACCCCTACGGCACCACCTACAACGGCCTGATCGCCATGATGACCCGCCGCTACATGTACGAATCCGGGGCCACGCCCGAGGAGATGGCCTCCATCGTGGTCTCCCTGCGCCGGTGGGCCGCCCTGGACCCGAATTCGATGTTTTACGGCAAGGAAGTCCCCACCATCGAAAAAATACTGTCCTCGCCCCTGATCGCCGATCCGCTCCACCGCCGGGAAGGCAACATCCTGGCCGACGGCGGCGCGGCCCTGGTGGTCACTTCGGCCGAACTGGCCCCTAAAGTGACGCCGACCCCGGTTTATAAGCTGGGCGAGGGCGCGGTCTTCTTTTCGGCTTCGCCCCTTTTGCGCCGGGGCGAACAGGTCCAGCAAGGCTTTAAGGAGTCCGGCGAAAAAGCCCTGGCCCAAGCCGGCCTGACCAAGGACGACATTGACCTCTGGAACATCTACCTGGCTTATCCGGTGGGCCATCCCATCATGATGGAGGCCCTGGGGCTCTGCGAAGCGAAACAGGGCTGCCGGCCCTTCTATAATGGGGAAACCTGGCCAGGCGGCCGGCTGCCCTGGTCCAGCATCGGCGACGCCATCGGCCGGGGCCACACCGGCTCGGGCGTGAGCATGGCCACGTACGTCGAAACCGCCCGCCAGCTCATGGGCCGGGCCGGCCAGAGGCAGGTTAAGGACGCCCGGTTCGTCTTTCAGAACACCGCCGGCGGTTCGGGCATGAACAACATCGCCACGGTGTGGGGGAGGGAGAAGCCATGAGCCAGGAATACGCCAAACCGCTGCCGCTCACCCAGCCCTGGACCGAAGCCTTCTGGAAGGCGGCCAAACAACATAAGCTGCTCATCCAGAAATGTAATCAGTGCCGGAGCCTGATCTTCTATCCGCGCAAGTACTGTCCCGAGTGCTGGTCCGCGGACCTGACCTGGCAGGACGCCCGGGGCCGGGCCAAGGTTTATACCTTCGCCGTCATGCGGGACATGGTCGAGCCCAAGTTCATGCCCGACCTGCCTTACGTCCTGGCCATGGTCGAACTCGAGGAGGGGGTTCTCCTGGCCACGCGGATCGTCGAGATCGAGCCGGACCAGGTGGAGATCGGCCTGGAGGTGGAAGTGGTCTTCGAAGACATCACGCCCCAGTTCAGCCTGCCCCTGTTCCGGCCGGTCGAGGAAAGGCTCCGCAAGCCCAAGCCGGCCGGCGAAGATGAGGCCGCCGGTCCGCGGCCCGGTCCCGGCCTGGGCCCGGAGACGTACGAGACCGTCAAGTTCGAACTCACCGGACCCAACCAGGCCGTCTGCCGGATAACGCTCGACCGCCCGGAAAAATACAACGCCATCAACCAGCGCCTGGCCCGGGAGTTGATTGACGCCTTCCGCCGGGTCCGGGACCTGGCCTGGGTCGGCGTGGTGGTCCTGTCCGGCGCGGGAGAAAAGGCCTTCTGCACCGGCGGCGACCTGGATATCTTCCCCTCCCTGGCCGAACACCAGAGAAGCCTCGACTGGCTGGCCCACGAAGGCCTGGACGTGCAGCGGGCCATTACCAACTGCGAAAAGGTGGTCATCGGCAAGGTCCACGGCCACTGCCTGGCCGGCGGCCTCGAACTGGCCCTCTGCTGCGATCTCCTGTACGCCCCGGAGTCGGCCCGGTTCGGCCTGACCGAGATCAACATGGGCATACTGCCCGGCTGGGGCGGGACGGCCCGCCTGCCCCGGAGCATGCCCGTGTTCCGGGCCCGGGAGATGGTCTTCAGCGGCCGCAAGGACTATTCGGCTAGGGAAGTCTACGACATGGGCCTGCTCACCCGAGTCTTCCCGGACGGCGAATTCGAGGCCAAGGTCGAGGCCATAATCAGTAATATCGCGGCCAAGAAGCCCATCGCCCTGCGCATGGGCAAGGAGATCATGAACCGTTCCGTGGACGGCGCCGACATCGAGACGGCCCTGGCCCTCGAGAGAAACGGCATCCAGTGGCTGACCTACGCCCCGGACATTCAGCAGGTCATGGACCAGTTCCGGTCCCGGAGCGGCGGCCTGACCCAGGCCCAGAAACAGAAGAACGTCGAAGTCGAGGGGAAGGGATGAGCCGGGCCTTCAGCCTTCCGCCAACAGTGGTCGGGGTTTTATCCCTGTCCGGCGACTATGCCGACTGGCGCCTGAAGGCTGGTTGCGAGTCTTGGCGGCCGACCCTTTCTTGTTTGAGGGTCGGCAGGCCCGAGTTGGAAAGGGTCAGCCAAGACGAGCCCTCCCGGCCCTTCGCCAGGGCATTCAGAGCCGGCGGGGATAAAGCCCCGACCTTGACAGCTTAACCGTGATTCAGGGCCAAGACATGAGGTAATTATATGGACTTCAGCTTCACCGAAGAACAGGAGATGCTCCGGGCCACGGTCAGGAAGTTCTGCCAGAAGGAGCTGACCAAGGAAAAGGTCCGCTGGCTGGATGAGCATCGAGACTTCATGACCGACGAAATCTGGAACGGCCTGGCCGAGCTGGGTCTGTTCGGAATGGGCGTTCCCCAGGAATACGGCGGCCTGGGCCTGGGCCACCTGGACGGGATGATAGTCATGGAGGAACTGGCCATCGCCTCCGCGGCCGTGGCCCTGGGCGCCGGCGCCACCATCGGTTTCGGCGTGGCGCCCCTCCGGCATTTGGGGACCGAGGCCCAGAAAAAGGAGCACCTGCCGCGGATAGCGGCCGGGCAAGAGAAGTGGGCCATGGCCTTGACCGAACCCGGCGGCGGGACGGACATCCTGGGCGCCATCACCACCAGGGCCGAAGACAAGGGCGATCACTGGCTGATCAACGGCGTCAAAGTCTTCATCACCGCGGCCCACGTGGCCGATTACATCCTGACCATCGCCATATCCAACCCCGAGGTCAAACGCTCCAGAGGCCTTTCGACCTTCATCGTGCCGCGCCGGAGCGAAGGCCTGCGGACCAAGCTCATCCCCAAGCTGGGCTGCCACGCCTGCGGGGCCAACTACGTCTATTACGACGACGTGCGCGTGCCCAAGGAGAACCTGCTGGGCACGCCGCATAACGGCTGGTACGAACTCCTGCTGGTGTTGAACCCGGAGCGGATCGGCACGGCCATGCTCAGCTTGGGCGTGGCCAAGGCCGCCTTTGACGACGCCTTCAAATACGCCCTGGAAAGGCAGGCCTTCGGCGGCCCCATCGCCCGGTTCCAGATACTCCAGCACTACCTGGCCGACATCGCCATCGAGATCGAATGCGCCCGCAACCTGATCTACAAGTGCGCCTGGCTGGCCGATCAGGGCAAACCCATGCACCTCGAGGCCTGCATGGCCAAGGTGGCGGCGTCCCGGGCCTCGGAAAAGGCGGTCATCTGGGGCATGGAGATTCTGGGCGGATACGGCTACGCCATGGAGTACGACCTGCAGCGTTACTTCCGCGATTACAAGCAAATGGTCTTTTCGCCCATCTCGGACGAGATGGCCAAGAACATGATCATGCAGTTCCTGGGTTATCCCCGGAGCTGGTGAAAGGAGGTCCGACATGTACACCCTAGGCGACATCCCCCGGCGCACGGCCCGGATCCATCCCGACCGCACGGCCACGGTCTTCGAAGGGGCCAGGCTGACGTACCGCCAACTCGACCAACGCGTGAACCGCCTGGCCAACGCCCTGCTGGCCCTGGGCCTGGCCCGCCGGGACCGGCTTACGGTCCTGGCCGAAAACACGCCCAAGTATCTCGAGGTCTATTTCGCCGCCGGCAAGATCGGGGTGAGCGTCACCCCGCTGAACTTCAGGCTGGCCGATCCCGAGATCGTCCACATCGTCACGGACAGCGAGGCCACGGTCTTCCTGGCCGGGGACGGATACGAAGCCCGGGCCGCCGGCCTCCGGGAGCGCCTCCCCCACGTCCGGCACTGGATAACCCTGGACAAACCGGCGCCGGACTTCCTCGACTACGAAGACCTTCTGGCCGGCGCGATCGAGGCGGAGCCCGGCCTGGACGTGGACGAAAACGACCTGGCCGTGCTCTTATACACCGGCGGAACCACCGGGCTGCCCAAGGGCGTCATGCTCTCCCACCGGGCCATCATGACCGGCGTAGTCTCGGCGGTCTTGGGCTTCAATTTTTCCAGGCAGGACGCCACCTGCTTCATCCTGCCGCTCTTCCACGTCTCCTTCTGGCCGGCCCTGGCCGTGCTCCTGGTGGGCGGCAAGGTGGTCATCAACCGCAAGCCCGATCTGAACGGCATCCTCAAGCTCATCCAGGACGAGAAATGCACCCACATCAACGCCGTGCCCACCATCTACGGCTGGATGCTCCAGTTCGCCGACGTGGACGCGTACGACCTTTCCAGCCTGAGGTCCATTTCCTACGCCGGCAGTCCCTTTCCGCCCGAACTGCTCAAGCAGTGTCTCAAGAAGTTCGGGCCCCAGTTCGAACAGGTCTACGCCATGACCGAATGCGTGGGCGGCACCTACCTGCCCCCGGAAGATCACGTCCTCGAAGGCGAAAGGTCCAGGCTGCTGGCCAGCGCCGGCCGGCCCACCCTTTCCGTGGACCTCGAGGTGCGGGACGAGAACGACCATCCGGTCCAGCCCGGCCAGATAGGCGAGGTGACCCTGCGCGGCAAATGCGCCATGGCCGGTTACTGGAAGAACCCGGAACTAACGGCCGAGGCGCTCCGGAACGGCTGGTTCCACACCGGCGACATGGGTTACCTGGACGAGGAGGGGTACCTCTTCCTGGTGGACCGCAAGGCGGACATGATCATCACCGGCGGCGAAAACGTGTACCCCAAGGAAACGGAAGACGTCCTGTACGAGCATCCGGCCGTGGCCATGGCCGCGGTGGTTTCCGCGCCGGACGAAAGATGGGGCGAACGGGTCCAGGCCGTGGTGGTCTTGAAACAGGGCCAGAGCGCCACGGCCGAGGAGATCATGGCCCACTGCAAAAAAAAGCTGGCCGGGTACAAATGCCCCAAGGCCGTCGAGTTCTGGGAATCGATCCCCACCACGCCCGTGGGCAAGATTCTGCGCAAGGACGTCAAGAAGAAGTTTTGGGCCGGCCGGGACCGGACCATAGGCTGAAAGGAAGGTGAGGCATGGCTTTCCGGCAAGACGATTTCTTCAAGATAGACCCAGAACCGCACCTGATCGGAAATATGGAGCCGCTCAACCATTTTCCGGGCGTCCGGATGTGGTGGAAAGCCATCGAGGCCATCCGCCGCCCTCTCCTGACCGGCACGCCGCCCCAGGCCTTCGAGGGCATGGAAGAATGGGAAATGATCAAGACCGCCGACCCGGCCAGCCTGCTCCGGGCCATGGACAAGTACGGCGTGGACGTGGCCTGCCTGTTGCCGGAATCCATGATGGACACCACCGGGTACACCAGCCGCTGGTGCAGCAACGGCGAAATGGCCAAGGTGGTCGAGTCCCATCCGGACCGGTTCCTGTACCAGCCCAACGTCTCGCCCATCAAGCACAAGGGCGTCAGGAACACGGTCTGGGAACTCGAGTACTGGGTCAAGGAAAAGGGGGCCAGGATATTCAAGTTCTATCCGCCCGAGGACACGTACATCAACGATCCCGAGTTGTGGCCGTTTTATGCCAAGGCCGAGGAACTGGGCATCGTGCTGGACATCCACACGGGCTTCTGCTGGGTGCCGCCGGGCAAGAGCAAATACGCCCTGCCCGTACTCCTGGACGACGTGGCCCGGGACTTTCCCGGTCTCAAGATCGTGGCCTTCCACATGGGCTATCCCTACTGCGACGACCTGAACATGATCGCCATGGGCCATCCCAACGTGTACGTCTGCCTCAGCCTGCTCATCCCCTGGGCCCTCGGCGCCCCCCGCAAGTTCGCCAAAATCCTGGGCGAGGCCCTGCGCTGGGTGGGGCCGGACAAGATCATCTGGGGAACCGATTACGCCGGCTTCGGCGCCCAGATTCGCAGCGCGGTCCTAGGCTTCCGCGACTTCCAGATTCCCGAGGACCTGCGGCGCGACTACGGGTACCCGGCCCTCACCGAAGAGGACCGGCGCAAGATTTTCGGTCTGAACCTGGCCCGCCTGCTGGGAATCGAGGATAAGGTGTCGACCCGCCGGGTCCCGGTCGCCGAAACCCGCTAACCATCAACATCAATCGGCCGCAGGGCCGGGGAGGAGATCATGCCCAGGAAAAAGGAAGTCAAGGTCGAGGCCAAGACCGCTTTCGAGCATCTCTTGAGCCCCCAGAAGATCGGCCCGATCGAACTCAAGAACTCCATGGCCACGGCCCCGATGAACGAGACCATGTCCGGACACAACGGCGAAGCCACGGCCCAGATGATCGCCTATTTCGCGGCCCGGGCCAAGGGCGGCTTCGGCCTGGTCTCCACCGGCGCCATCATGGGCACGCGCCTGGCCTCGGAATTCGTCTGGGGCCGCAACCTCTACTGCTTCCACCAGGGTCATCTGCAAGGCCTGGGGATGCTCACCGACCACATCCATTACTTCGGCGCCAGGGCCGCGGCCCAGATGACCATCGGCTTCGGCCGCCAGGGTCATTCCTACGATCACGAGAAGCTGGCGCCGGCGCCCACCGCCGGCCTGCCCTACGAGTGCACCCTGGACAAAGCCCCGGGCGGCATCGTCGAGGCCGCCTTCAAGATTTCCGAAGCCCCGCGGGCCTTCCTGGTCGGCCAGCAGACCCGGGAGATGTCCCTGGCCGAGATACGTCAGGAACAGAAGGAGTTCGCCGCCGGTTGCCAGCTCGCCGTGATCGCCGGCTTCGACGTCCTCGAGATTCACGCGCCCCACGGCTATCTCGAACACCAGTTCCTCTCGCCCTTCACCAACAAACGCACGGATATGTACGGCGGGGAATGGCGCAACCGCAAGAGGTTCCTCAACGAGGTGGCCGAGCAGATACGCTACGCCTGTCCGGGCGTGGCCCTGGGCGTGCGCCTCAGCGCCGAGGAACACATGGCCGGGGGGCTGACCGAGGCGGAGATGATCGACGTGGCGCTGGACCTCGAGGCCCGGGGCGTGGACTATATCAGCCTTTCCGACGGGGCCGGGTACGAAGAGGGCGGCCACCTGATCACGGATAAGGACCGGGCCGAGCATCTGCCCGAGCACGGGGCCGCCTTCAAGAAGGCCTTGAAAATACCGGTGATCGTTTCTTCCCAGCACGACCCCTATAAGGCCGAAGAGGACATGGCCGCCGGCAGGTTCGACATCCAGGCCCTGGGCCGCCAGTCCTTCACCGACCCTGAATACCCCAACAAGCTGGCCGCCGGCAAGCCGAACGAGATAGTCCGCTGCGTCCGCTGCAACACCTGCCTGGCCCGCTGCCTGGCCGGCCTGGTTCCGGCCTGCCCCAGGAACAAGAACCTGGGCCGGGAATACGCCCTGGACGAGTACCGGATCGGTCCCTGGCAGAAGCACGAACACCTGCTGCCGGAAGCCCTGACCCGGGCCGCGGCGCCGGCCCTGGACCGGCCCTGGTGGAAGAAAGAGATCGAACCCCTGGAAAAAAGCTGGCGCCCACTGGCCGGCCGGACCAAGAGGTGATTCGAACTTAAAATTGGTGTAATCCGGCCCCCATTTTCCTGAAGTGTTTTTTGTTAAAAGTGGCTATCTCGGCGCCCCAGGCCTGGGCGCTGGCGCCAATATAGGCGTCGGCGAACTCCTGATCGCTGGACCTGGCCAGCCTGACGGCTTCCTCCACCAAATCCGCGTCGCTCAATTTCAAGCCCTTGAAGGCCAGCATGGCCTCCAGGGCGTCCAAGGTTTGTTCCTGGCTAAGATGGTAGGCGGAGCGGAGCGTCCAGGCGATTTCAAACAGGACCGGCGGACCGGTGACCAGCCGTATCCTGCCGGCGGCGGCGGCCTCGAACAAGGCGGCGGCTTTTTCGTGCTGGCCGGCGTGGTCAACGGTGAAAAAGCGCAGGAAGACATTGGCGTCCACGAAGACGGTGGTCATAGGTCCTGACCAGCCAGATGTTTGGCGACAGCTTCAGCCATCTTCCTGTTTTCCTCATCGGCCGGCTGGGCCGGTCCGGCGAAACCCTTCAAGCCCAAGAAGCCCCTGGCCGGACGAATGGTGATAGCTTCGTTATCCGCTTCCACTAAAACCCGGTCGTTGGGCTTCATCCCTAGCTTTCTCCTGATATCGGCCGGCAGGGTGATTTGGCCTTTGGACGATATGGTGGATATCGGCATTTGAACCTCCCGGTGGCTTGATTGCTTTGATAAATCAATAATACTTTACCTATTCCGATATGTAAAGTATTGTCTGACATGATTTGAAAAGATAGCCAGGGGGTAATATCTCGTTTAAGCCTCCGGAAGTTATTCCCTGGAGGGCCTCGGGGTCCCGCCCGGCCCGGCCCGGCCCGGACAACGACCAGACCCGGTTCATCTCGAAACCGACGCCCGCCCGCCGAACACAACATATTAGAATCTATCATTTTTAAAGTAAGACAGCGTTATTGGATAAATTTTCTTAGGGCCAATATGATTAAGTTGACTTTATCATAGAAGCTATAATATGGTGAATCAGTTAAGGCGTTCAACTTTACATCGACTCGAAATCAGAATATCCGGGAGGGATAGGCCATGAAGACCGATTTCAAGAAACTCCAGGTGGAACTCCATGACGGCGTGGCCCTGATCACCATGAACAACCCGCCGGTCAACCAGCTCTCCCCCGACTTCAGCCAGGAACTGGGCGCGGCCATCGCCAGCGCCTTCGAAGACCCCGGGGTCAAGGCCCTGGTCCTGACCGGTACGGGCCGGAACTTCATCGCCGGCGCCGACATCACTGTGCTCCAGACGGTCAGGAAAAAGGAGGACGTCCAGCCGCACGCCCTGGCCATGGCCCGCTTTCTCAACAATATCGAGGCCGGGCCCAAGCCGATCGTCGCCGCCATCAACGGCAACGCCCTGGGCGGCGGCCTGGAGATCGCCATGGCCTGCCATTACCGCCTGGCGGTCAAGGCGGCCAGCCTGGGCCAGCCGGAAGTCCAGATCGGCGTCATTCCCGGCGCCGGCGGCACCCAGCGCCTGCCCCGCCTCATCGGCCTGCAGAACTCGGTGGAGATGATCACCACCGGCCAGCCCATTGACGCGGACAAGGCCTTCCAGCGCGGCTTGGTGGACGAGGTGGTCGAGGCCGACCAACTCCTCCCGGCGGCCTTGGCCGCGGCCAGGAAATTCACGACCGGGGCCCTGAACCTCAAGACCCGCCAGACCCGCAACCGGCACGAACGCCTGCCCAGCGCGGCCGAAAAAAAGGCCTTCCTGGACTTCGTCAAGGTCATGACCGCCCAGAAGGCCAAGGGCTACATCGCGCCCTTCAAGGCCCTCGAGGCCATCGAAAAGGGTCTGGGCTACGACATCGAGGCCGACATCGAGCGGGAAGTGGACCTCTTCTCCGACTGCGTGGTCTCGGACGTGGCCAAGAACCTGATCGGCATCTTCCTCAACACCAGGTCGGCCGGCCGGCTGCCCCAGATCAAGGACCTCGAACCGGCCAAGATCAAGACCGTGGCCATGCTGGGCGGCGGCGTCATGGGTTCGGGCATCGTCCACCTGCTCCTGCGCGGCGGCTTCAAAACCGTGCTCTGGGACGTCAACGACGCGGCCATCGAGAAAGGGCTGACTTCGGTCCGCAAGACCTTCGGCTATCATCTCAAGAAAAAGAAGATGACCACCGAGGAACTCGAGGCCCTGATATCCGGCCAATTGAAGACCACCACCAGGCTCGAGGACTGCGCCGGCGCCGACCTGGTGATCGAGGCCGTTCTCGAGGACATGAAGGTCAAGCAGGACATCTGGAAAAAACTTGAGGGCCTCTGCCGGCCGGAGACCATCTTCGCCACCAACACCTCGGCCCTGCCCATCACCGAGATGGCCTCGATCCTGTCCGATCCGGGCCGCATGATCGGCCTGCATTTCTTCAACCCGGCCGAACGCATGCAACTGCTCGAGATCATCTGCGCCCGGAAGACCTCGAACCAGACCCTGGCCACCAGCGTGGCCTTTGGCCGGGCCATCAAGAAGATTCCCATCGTGGTCAACGACGGCCCCGGCTTCTACGTCTCGCGGCAGCTCGGCGGCCTGATGGGCGGCGCGACCTTCCTCAGCGCCGACGGCGTGGACGGCGCGGCCATCGAAATGGCCATGCTCGATTTCGGCATGCCCATGGGCCCGGCCACGCTTTCCGACCTGACCGGCATTGACATCAACTATCACGTCAACCGGACCTTCGAGCGGACCCTGGGTGAAAGGTACAAGGTCCACCCCTTGACCGAACTCATCTACCAGACCGGCTGTTACGGCCGGAAGACCGGCGCCGGGTACTTCGATTACAGCGGCCCCCAGCCCGTGCCCAACCCCAAGGTGGCCGCGGTGGTCAAAAAGTACCTCGAGGACAACCAGGTCAAGCCCAAGGCCATGACCAACCAGGAGATTGTCGACGTGATGCTGGCCCTGGGCATCAACGAGGCGGCGTACATGATCCAGGAAGGCATCTGCGACCGGCCGGCGGACATGGACTTGGCCATGATCTACGGCACCGGCTTCCCGCCCTACCGCGGCGGCATTCTGCGTTACGCGGACAAATGGGGCGTCAAGAACGTGCACGAGAAGCTGATCGCCCTGGAAAAGCTGTACGGCCCCCGCTTCCGTCCGGCCGGACTGCTCGAGGACATGGCCGCTTCCGGCCGAACCTTTTACCAGGATTGAGTCTGACCGCCAGGGGCGAGGAAAAATCATGGCCGAGAAGTTTTTCAGCGAGAGGAACCTGAAGTTCCTGCTCCATGAAGTCCACCAAGCCCAGGACTTGACCGGGTTCGCCTATTTCGCCGAACACAGCCGGGAGTCCTTCGATCTGGTCCTGGACACCGCGGCCCGCCTGGCCCGGGACGTACTCAAGCCGGCCCACCGGGAGATGGACCAGAAGCCGCCGGTCTTCGAGAACGGCCGGGTCAAGGTTCACCCCCTGGTCCGGCCCCTGATGAAGGAATGCGGGGCCGGGGGTTGGATCGCGGCCCAGTCGCCCTTCGAGGCGGGCGGCCAGCAACTGCCCACCATGATAAACGCCGCCTGCGCCTTTATCATGAACGCGGCCAACTTCTCGGCCAGCGTCTATCCCTTCCTCACCGCCGGCGCGGCCGAACTCATCGAGTCCTTCGGTTCGGAGGAACTCAAAACCACCTTTATCCCCAAAATGCATTCGGGCGAATGGCAGGGCACCATGGCCCTGACCGAACCCCAGGCCGGCAGTTCCCTGTCGGACATCACCACCCTGGCCGAACCCACCGACCAGGGCTATTACTTGCTGCGCGGCCAGAAGATATTCATCTCGGCCGGCGACCACGACGGCGTGGACAACATAGTCCACCTGCTCCTGGCCAAAATCAAGGGCGCGCCGCCGGGGGTCAAGGGCATCAGCCTGTTCGTGGCGCCCAAGCTGCGGCCCGGACCCGGCGGGCTCGAGTTCAACGACCTCAACGTGGCCGGCATCTACCACAAACTGGGCTACCGCGGCTGTCCCCTCACCCAGCTCAGCCTGGGCGAAAACAACGACTGCCGGGGCTGGCTGGTGGGTGAAGCCCACCGGGGCCTGCCGTACATGTTCCAGATGATGAACGGGGCCCGCATCGGCGTGGGCATCCAGGCCGCGGCTATCGCCTCGGCTGCGTACTATGACTCCCTCGAGTACGCCCGGACCCGCCTCCAGGGCCGCCGCTTGACCAGCAAGGACCCGACCACTCCCCAGATACCCATCCTCGAGCACGCCGACGTGAAAAGAATGCTCCTCTTCCAGCGGGCCGTCGTGGAAGGGTCCCTCGGCCTGCTCCTCCAGGTCAGCCGGTACGCCGATCTGGCCAAGGCGGCCGAAGGCGAGGACCAGGAAAAATACGCCCTGCTGCTGGACCTGCTGACGCCCGTGGCCAAGACCTATCCTTCCGAGATGGGTATCCTTGCGGTCAGCCAGGCCCTGCAGATACTGGGCGGGTACGGATACTGCGACGAGTTCCCGGTCGAGCAGCACTTCCGGGACATGCGCATCCATCCCATTCACGAGGGCACCACCGGCATCCAGGGCCTCGATCTCCTGGGCCGCAAGGTGGTGATGAAGCAGGGTCGGGCCCTGTCGCTCTACCTCGAGGAACTCGAGAAGACGGCGGCCGCCGCCTCGGCCGACGAAGTGCTGGCGCCCTACGGCCGGCGCCTGTCCGAAGCCTCGGGCAAGCTCAAGGAAGTGACCGGGCGCCTGATAGGGCTGGCCCTCGAGGGCCAAGTGGACCTCTTCCTGGCCGACTCGACGTTGTACCTGGAATTTTTCGGGATCATCGCCCTGGCCTGGCAGTGGCTGCTCCAAGGCCTGGCCCTGCGCCAGGGCCTGGCCGGGCGGCCGTCGGAAGCCGAGGCCGGGTTCTACCAGGGCAAGCTGGCGGCCATGAAGTTCTTCTTCCACTACGAACTGCCTAAAATCCAAGGCCTGGTCGGCCGGCTCCTGGAAAGCGACGGCCTGGTCTTGTCCGTGGACAGCGGCTTCCTGGCCGACTGAACCCGATCGACGGACGGGAGAGAGCCTTGGCCGGCGCCAGCAGAATCGAAACCCGCAAGGCCCAGATATTGAGCGCGGCCGAACGGGTCTTCGCCCGGAAAGGCTTCGCCGAAGCCACCATTTCGGACGTGGCCCGGGAGGCCAGGATTTCCGAGGCCACCATCTACGAGTACTTCTCCTCGAAAGAGGAACTCCTGTTCTCCATCCCCGGCGACACCACCCGCCGGGGCAACGAAATCCTGGCCTTCCATCTCAATTACATGCGCGGCGCGGCCAACAAGCTGCGCGGCATCGTTTATCATTATCTCTGGTTCTACCAGCACCACCCGGACTACGCCGCGGTGGCCATGCTGATTCTGAAGCCCAACCGCAAGTTCATCGAAACCGAGGCGTACCAGGCCGTTCGGGAAGGTTTCCGGTTGATCCTGGACGTGATCAAGGCAGGGATGGCCGCCGGCGAGTTCCGGGACGATCTCGATCCGTACCTGGTCCGGGCGGTCATCCTGGGGACCATCGAGCACCTGGTCATCCGACGGCTGCTGTTGGGCCAGCCCGATGACCTATTGTCGGCCGTGGACCACCTGGCCGATCTTATTATTTCAGGCATCCGGCGGGAGGACGCGGCCAGGACCATCAACCTGCGCGTAACCGTGGACGGACCGCTGCCGGCCGGGGCCGTGGTCCCGACGAAGGACCGGCCGCCCGAGGGCAAAAGAAAGTGAACTCCGGGTAATGGAGCCTCAAAATGAGAATGATATGAGTAAACTATCAGCCAGGAGTGAAGGAACATGCCCCCCGTAGTCGCCCTTGTCCGTTATGAAAAGCCCTTGGCCTCGGTCCGGCGGGCCGTGGAATTATCCGGCGGCCTGGATCACCTGCCGGCCAAGGCCAAAGTCTTTATCAAACCCAACGTGGTCTTCTGGACCAGGGAGGTTCCTTTCCCCAAGTACGGGGTCATCACCACCTCCCGGGTGGTGGAAGACATGGTGGTCCTGCTCAAGGAACGCGGCATTGACGATATCACCATCGGCGAAGGCATGGTGACCTTGAAGCCCAAGGACAAGGAAACGGTGCTCCACGCTTACGAATCCCTGGGTTACGGCCGCCTGGGCCAGCGTTACGGCGTCAAGACCGTCGACGTCATGAACCGGCCCTTTACCAGGCTGGACCTGGGCGGCGGGGTGGTCCTGAATTTCAACCAGGACGCGGTCGAATCGGACTTCATCGTCGATCTGCCGGTGATGAAGGCCCACGCCCAGACCGTGGTCAGCCTGGGGATCAAGAACCTGAAAGGCCTGATTGACATCGAATCCCGAAAAATCTGCCACGGCCCGGACCCGGTCAAGGACCTCAACTACCATATCGCCCGCCTGGCCGACCGGCTGCCGCCCATCTTCACCCTCCAGGACGGCCTATACAGCAATGAACGCGGTCCCGCCTTCGATGGCCGCATGAGGCGCCTCAACCTCCTGATCGCCTCGGCCGACATTTTGGCCGGCGACATGGTCGGGGCCAAGGCTCTGGGGCATGAACCCGCCCAGGTGCCGCACCTGGTGAACGCGGCCCGCAACCGCGGCTGGTCCCTGGACCTTTCCGCCATCGAGGTCCGGGGCGAAAGGATCGAAGACGTGGCCGTCTTCCACGAATACGCCTTTCCCTACAACGAAGAAGGCACCCTGCCTCTCCAGATGGCCAAGAAAGGCATAAAGGGCGTCGCCTACCGCAAATACGATTTGACCATGTGCACCTACTGTTCGAGCTTGACCGGCGCCGTCCTGTCCTCCGTGGCCCTGGCCTGGAAGGGCCAGCCCTTCGACGACGTCGAAGTCCTGACCGGCAAGATCATGAAACCCACGCCGGGCATGAAAAAGACCATTCTCCTGGGCAAGTGCATGTACGAAGCCAACAGAGACCACCCGGATATAAAAGAAATGCTGGCCGTCAAGAGTTGTCCGCCCCAGCCCAAGGCCATAGTCAGGGTCCTCCGGGAGGCCGGTATGGAAATAAACCCGGACATCCTCCTCAAGGCGGAGCAGATGCCCACCTTTTACCTGGCCCGATACCAGGGCAAACCAGAGTTCGAGGAAGCCCATTTCACCGTGGCGGAAGGCTGAGGCGGCCCTGGTCCGAGCAAGAGTAAACACCGGGCGGGATGGCCGACCCGGTATTATAAGCAGGCCGATGAGGCGGATGGCGCTTGGCGAAACCTTTTCCGCCGGAAAATCATCAGTGACGATAAAACCAAGGAGGTCTTTCCATGAGAGATGTGGTAATCGCGGGATATCTGAGAACGGCCCAGTCGCGCAGCCGGCCCACCGATCCGGCCCGGGACTGGTTTTGCAAGGTGAGGTCCGATGAGCTTCTGGCCAAGCTGCTGCCGGAACTGATCAAGCGCGTCGGTATCGAACCCAAGGAGATAGACGACTTCCTGGTCGGTTCGGCCATGGGCGTGTCGGAACAGTGGTGCTATGGCGGCCGCATGCCCATCCTGCTGGCCAACCTGCCCGAAACCATCGCCGCCAAGTTCGTGGACCAGCAGTGCGGTTCGGCCATGGCCGGCCTGCACATCGGTTTCCTCGAGATCGCCACGGGCAACGCGGACGTCGTGCTCGTGGGCGGCCTCGAGCACATGACCCGGGTGCCCATGGGCGGCTCGACCTATGACCGGGGTGTGATTTCGCCCAACATGACCCTGTTCCTCGATCCGAAATACGGCCACTGGGACATGTCCACGGTGATGAACATGGGCCTGACCGCGGAGAAGCTGAGGGCCAAGACCGGCTTCACCCGGGAAGAAATGGACAAGTGGGCCGAGCGTTCCCACCGGCTGGCGGCCCAGGCCCAGGCCGACGGCTACTTCAAGGATGAAATACTGCCCGTCGAGGCCGAGCAGGCCGACGGCGGCAAGATGATCGTGGACAAGGACCAGGCCGTGCGCGGTGACACCACGTTGCAAGGCCTGTCCGAACTGAAGCCGGCCTTCAAGAAGGACGGCACCATCACCCCCGGCAACTCTTCGCCCCTGAACGCCGGCGCCACCTCGATGATCCTGATGTCCAAGGAGACGGCCCAGAAGAAGGGGCTCAAGCCCATGGCCAAGGTGGTCTCGATCGGCTTCGCCGGCGTGGACCCGTCCGTCATGGGCGTCGGCCCGGTCCCGGCCAGCCAGAAGGCCCTGGCCCGGGCCGGCCTCAAGGCCGCGGATATCGATTACTGGGAGATCAACGAAGCTTTCTGCATAGTGGCTTTGAACGCCATCAAGGAACTGGGCCTCGATCCGGAAAAGGTCAACGTCCGCGGCGGCGGCACGGCCATCGGCCATGCCCTGGGTTCCACCGGCCTCAGGCTGGTGGGCACCCTGGCCCGCATCCTGGCCGAGCGCCAGGCCCGGTACGGCTGCGCCAACGCCTGCGTCGGCGGCGGCCAGGGCGTGGCCACCATCATCGAACGCGAGGCTTGATCAACCGAAGATGGTCGGGGAGGGGGCCGGCCCCCCCCCCGACCCGCCAAATTTTTCATTGACACCCACCGGAAATTCATAAATATGTTAATATTGATCTCGGGGCGGCGTAGCTCAGTCGGTTAGAGCATGCGGCTCATATCCGCAGTGTCCGGGGTTCAAGTCCCTGCGCCGCCACCAATAAACTTTTTCGAACGACCCCTCGCCCCGAGGGGTTTTTTATGACCGCTGGTCAAACGCTACCGGGAGGGTGACCCATGAAAAAGAAGCCAGCCGCGCCGACCAAGGCCGAGATCAAGAAACTGGAAAAAGCCCTGGCCCTCAAGCCGGTCCTGGTCTGGGACAAACTGGACGCGGCCAGGAGGAAAGCGGCCTGGAAATTGGCCGAAGACTACAAGACCTTCCTGAACGCGGCCAAGACCGAACGGGAGGCGGCCAGGGAGATAATCCGCCGGGCCGAGGCCGCCGGGTTCGAGCCCCTGTCGGCCGCCGGCGCCAGTCCGAAGCGCCACTCCGTCCACCTGGGCAAGCTCGCGGCCCTGACCGTCTCCGGCCGCCGGCCGGTGACCGACGGCTTGCGGCTCATCATCGCCCACATCGACGCCCCCCGGCTGGACCTCAAGCCCAAGCCCCTGTACGAGGACGTGGACCTGGTCTTTCTCAAGACCCATTATTACGGCGGGCTGAAGAAGTACCAATGGCTTTCCCGGCCCTTGGCCCTGCATGGCTTCGTGGTCAAGGACGACGGCCGGACCGTGGACCTGGTGATAGGCGAAGACCCCGGCGAGCCGGTGCTGACCATCGCCGACCTGCTGCCGCACCTGGCCCGCAAGGTGCAATCCGACAAGAAGGTCAACGAGGCCTTTCCCGGCGAGAAGCTGAACCTCCTGGTGGGCTCGCTCCCCCTGGGCGACGATGAGGTCAAGAACAGGTTCAAGCTGGCGATCCTGGACCTGCTGCATAAACGCTGGGGACTGGTCGAGGAGGACTTCATCAGCGCCGAATTCGAGGCCGTGCCGGCCGGACCAGCCCGGGACGTGGGCCTGGACGGCGGCCTGATGGGCGGCTACGGCCAGGACGACCGCCTCTGCGCCTGGGCCGGCCTGACCGCCTTGATCGAGGCGGGCCAGACGGACCATACTTTGGCGGCGGTGTTCGTGGACAAGGAGGAGATCGGCAGCGACGGCGCCACCGGCGCCCGGACCCGACACCTCGAGGCCCTGGCCGCGGACCTGCTGGAAAAGAGCGGGCAGGCGCCGACTTCGGCCGCGGTGAGGAAAACCTTGATGAACACCAAGGCCATTTCGGCCGACGTCGAGGGGGCCCTGGACCCGGACTATCAGGAAGTCCACGAAAAAAACAACGCGGCCAGGTTGGGCTACGGCCCCTGCCTGACCAGGTACACCGGCGGCGGCGGCAAATACGGAGCTTCCGAGGCCCCGGCCGAATTCATGGGCTGGTTGAGGGGCGTGTTCAAGAAGGCCGGGGTGATCTGGCAGTCCAGCCTCCTGGGCCGCATAGACGAGGGCGGCGGCGGCACGGTGGCCATGTTTCTGGCCCGGTACGGACTCGAGGTGGTGGACTGCGGCCCGCCTCTCCTGGCCATGCATTCGCCCTTCGAAATATCGGCCAAGAGCGACCTGTACATGACCGTCCGGGCCTACCGGGCCTTTTACCAGGCGGGCTGAGGTCATTAATTTTTGATCACCGCTGGATGAGCCCTGACGCCTGTTACTCCACACCCCCGCGGCGCGGCCACCCCGGATCGGGCGCCCCCTCGACGGCGCCTGTCCCGATTCGGCCGACCTGAAGCCCATAAGCTCCGGTCATTTATTACCCGAGAGTTATCGAGAGACTCCGACGGTCAAGAATGAAGACCCGAGCCCGTTTAGTTCTTTCTTGACAATATCTTTAATAATATATATTGTAGAACATGTAGGATACATCCATGAAATTAACATATTCCGAGAAGACCTACCGCTCCGACAGGGTGTTCCAAACCTTGAGGGACAGGATCGTCGCCCGACAATACCCGCCCGGCGCCAGACTCTCCGAAAAAGAATTGTGCCGGGAATTCCAAGTCAGCCGGACCCCGTTGCGGGAAGCGATACGTAAACTGGAAGAGATGAAACTGGTCAACGTCGTCCCCAGATTCGGGACCTACGTCTCCGAAGTGAGCCTCGATGAAGTCAGGTGGGCGTACGAAGTCCGGTTGAAGTTGGAGCAACTGGCGGTGGAACTGGCGGCCCAGAGAGCCACCCCGGAACAACTCGATAGGCTTGATTTGGTGATCGGCGAAGCCGAGAACATGGGTGACCATCCGGCGCATGGTCTGATAAGCGAGTTGGATAATCGCTTTCACGACCTGATTTGCCAGATGGCCCACAACCCTGTTCTAGCCGACCTGATCTATAATCTGCGCCTGACCTGCTCGCGTCTGTGGACGACCGAATTCAGAAACCGTCTCCCGGTGGGAGAGATTGCCAGCCTGGGGCGGGAGATATTCCAGGCCCTGAAAAAAAGAGACGGCGAAGCCGCGGCCAGGCTTATGTTCGAGCACGTGCGGTTATCCCTTGATCGCCTCAGGAAATATCTCCTGTGAGCGCCCGGAACGCCATCCGTTCGGGATCGGGAATCGCGCGGCCAAACCATTGGCGCCATAACCGCCGCCTGGGGTGGAAATAAAATACACGCGGACCGAGCCGCCTCGTGGAAGCCGGCTTCCGGACGCGGACGCCTTCGAGGAGGACCGAAGACATGGACCTGGATCGGCCGTTATGGAATCCCCAAAGGGAACTCATGGATCGTGTCGAACTGAAGCGGCTTCAGTTCGAAAAACTGAAAAAACAACTCCTCCGCGTTTATGAGCAATCCCCTTATTACCGGGCCAAGTTCGACCGGGCCGGAGTGAACCCACACCAGTTCCGTTCCCTCGAGCAGTACGCCGACTACCCCTTCTTCGACAAGGAAGAGGAAAGAATCAGCCAGGAGGAATCCCGGCTGAAAGAGAGCCATCCTCTGGGCATGCACGTCGTATGCGATCCCCGGCGGGTCATCCGCCTGAGTTCGACTTCCGGGACCACGGGCCGGCCGACCTTCACCGGGTACACCCAGAAAGACCGCGAGGCGGTCAACGAAACCGGGGCCCGCTGCCTGTGGCGGACCGGGGCTCGACCCGGCGACGTAGTCCTGCACGCTTTCGTTCTGAGCATGTGGATCGCCGGCTGTCCGGTGGTGGACGTGCTCCAGAACTTCGGGGCCTGCGTGGTCCCCATCGGGGCCCTGACCGGGGTCGAGCGTTTCGCCCAGATCGCCCAGGAGGTTTTCCCCAAGGCGGTCATCTTGACGCCCTCCTACGCCGAACACCTGATCAAAACCCTGCCGCAAAAAGCCGGGGTCCGGGCCCAGGACCTGGGCCTCGAGGTCGTCTGCTGTTCCGGCGAACCCGGGGCCAGCATTCCCCACGTCCGGGAGCGGATCGAAACCGGGTTCGGCGGGGCCAGGGTCTATGACGCCATCGGCTCGACCGGCGCGGTCTTCATGTCCTCGGTCTCCTGCCAGGCCCACGCCGGCATGCACTTCCTGGCCGAGGACTACTGCCTGTTCGAGGTGGTGGACCCCAAGACCCTCGAGGCTCTGCCGCTGGAAAACGGGGTGGAAGGGGAGATCGTCCTGACCGGCCTCGAGAAGGAGTGCGCCCCGCTCATCCGCTGGCGGGACAAGGACATCGTCCAGGTCTTTACCGAACCCTGCGCCTGCGGCCGGCCCGGCTTCAGGTTCATTGTCAAAGGCCGGGCCGACGACATGCTCCTGGTGCGCGGGGTCAACGTCTATCCCCACGCGGTCAAGGACGTGGTGATGAAGTTCCATCCCCGCGTCACCGGCGCGATGGTCATAATCCTGGAGTCTCCGCCGCCCCAGGTCGAGCCGCCAGTGCCGGTGCGCGTGGAACAAGCCGCCGGCTTGCCGGACGCGGCCCTCCCCGGGCTGGCCCGCGAGATCGAGGACCAGATTCACCATCGGCTGCGTTTCACCGCCCGGGTGGAACTGGTCCCGCCCGGCACGTTCGCCGGCGCCTATCACAAGACCCAACTTTTCGACCGGCGCTACGAAAGAAAAGAATGAAGGGCATTCAGAGCCGGACAGGGATGAGGCCTCGACCCGATCAACGATCTTATAGCCAAGGTCGAGGCCCCATTCCTGGCCGGCGACTATGCCGACTGGCGCCTCGTCTGTTCGGGCGAATCCCGGCGGCCGACCCTTTCTTGTTCGAGGGCCGGCAGGCCCGAGTTGGAAAGGGTCAGCCGGGATGAGACCTCACGGCTCATCGCCAGGGCATTCAGAGCCGGACAGGGATGAGGCCTCGACCCTGGGAGATGGAAAGTGACTAGGGAGAAGTCGTCATGGCCGTCCTTTACGAAAAGACCGGACACATCGTCAAGCTGACCCTCGACCGGCCCGAAGCCCTGAATGCCTTCAACCGGGCCATGCACCAGGAACTGAACGCCGGCTTCCTGCGCTTCCGCGAAGACCCCGAGGCCTGGACGGCCATCGTCACCGGCGCCGGGAACAAGGCCTTCAGCGTGGGCGCGGACGTCAAGGAACTGGCCCAAGTCCTGGCCGATCCGGAGTCCATCCCCAACTTGTGGGACTCCTATTTCCACGTGGACCTGCAGGCCGGACTCGAAGTGTACAAACCGGTCATCTGCGCCGTGAACGGATACTGCCTGGGAGAAGGCCTGACCCTGGCCCTGGCCGCCGACCTGCGCCTGGCGGCCCAAAGCGCCGTCTTCGGTTATCCGGAAGTGGCCCTGGGCATGCCGACCATCGTCGGCGGCATCCGGGCCACCCAGATCATGGGACTCGGCCACGCCCTCGAACTTCTTCTCCTGGGCGAACAAAGGGACGCGGCCTGGGCCGAACGCGCCGGCCTGGTCAATGAAGTCGTCCCGGACGATGAACTTCAGAACCGGGCCTGGGCCTGGGCCGAACGCCTCTGCCGGGTGGGTCCGATAGCCGTGCGCTGCACCAAGGAGGCGACCCTGCGGAGCCAGCGCCTGAGCTTCAACGACGCCGTGCGCATGGGCGAAGCCATGCGCCGGGCCGCTTTTCAAACCGAGGATGCCCGGGAAGGCCTGAAGGCTTTTCTAGAAAAACGACCGCCGCGATACCGGGGGAGGTGAGTTGAATGGAAAGCTCTAGAAAAGCGCACCACGAAATCGTGGTCGAACGGCTGCGCGGCCTGATGGCCCAGGCCGGACTGGACGCGCTCCTGACCGTGAAGAACGAGAACCTCACCTACGTGAACACACTGGGCTCGGCCTTCCTGGCCCAGTCCCAGATGGCCGGCCTGGCCCTCATCGTGGTGCCCCGGGCCGGGGACGTCTTCGGCCTGTGCTGCGACTTCGAACGGCCGGCCCTGGCCTCTCCAGGGATGGTGACCCGCTGGTACGACTTCCCCATGTGGATTTACATAGACGACCAATTCCTCGGCCCGGACGAGCAGGCCGGAGCGAAAGCCAGGACCGAGTTTTACGAACTGGGCAGCAGCCTGGCGGTGTTGAAGGAAAGCCTGCGCGCGGCCGGGTTGGAGAAAGGCCGGCTGGGCCTGGAGACCCTGGCCGTCCAGGCCCCGGTCTGGCAGGCCTTGAAGGAGGCCTTGCCCCAGGCTGACCTGGTTGACGCGGCGGCCCTGTACTATCAAGCCCGGGCGGTCAAGACCGCCTACGAAATAGACTGCCTGAGGCGGGCGGCCGCGGCCCAGGAGGAGGCGGTCTTCGCCGTCATGGCCGAAGCCCGGCTGGGCCAGACCCAGGCCGAACTGCTGGCCGCCCTGCGCTCGAGGCTCCTGGCCTCGCCGGAGATAGACGCGATCCGCTTCCTGTTCGTGGCCGTGGGGACTCAGTTCGCCCCCTGCCTGTCGCCCTACGAGGTCAGCCTCAAGCCGGGAGACCTGGTCAAATACGACGGGGCCCTGGTCCGGCGCGGTTACGGCGCGGACGCGGCCTGGACCTTCATCGCCGGCCGGCCTTCCCCCGACCAGGCCAGGGTGAACGAGGCCTTGCTGGCCGCGCACCTGGCCGCGGTCGGGATGATGGGACCGGGGGTGATCCCGCGGGACGTCTTCAACCAGGCCATGAAGGTGGTCCGGGAAAAGGGTCTGCCCCATTTCGTCCGCGGCCACGTGGGCCATTCGGTGGGCCTGGACCAGACCATCGAGGAACCGCCTTTCCTGTCGCCGGCCTCGGTCAACCCCATGGTCCCGGGTAACGTGTTCTGCGTGGAACTGCCGTACTACGCCCATAACTTCGGCTCGATCATGAACGAGGACATCGTTCTGATCACGGAAGAAGGTCATGAACTCCTGACCAAACGGGAGAGAAGACTGCATCCCCTCGGCCAGGGCGTTTGACCGGAAAACCAACCCCGGGGCCGCCGCCGGTCCCGGGCCATCCTCCAGTGAGAAGCTGTATGACCGACGACTCCTCGCCCCGATCCACCGGCCCGGCTCCTGATCGCACCATGACCCGGTACCATAAGTTCCTGATCTTCATCCTCAGCGTAGCCACCTTCTTCGAAGGCTACGACTACATGGTCATCAACCTCATCCTGCCGCTACTGGGTAAAGAAACCGGGGCCTCGGCCCAGACCCTGGGCAACATGGTGGCCATCATCAATATCGGAACCATCGTGGCTTTCTTCGTCATCCGCCTGGCGGATCGCTTCGGCCGGCGGCCGATACTTCTGCTCACCATCATCCTGTACACCGGCTTCACCGCCCTGACCGCCTTTTCCCGCGGGCTGACGGACTTCACTATTTACCAGTTCCTGGCCCGGGTTTTTCTGGTCTCGGAATGGGGCCTGGCCGCGGTGATCCTGGCCGAGGAACTGCCGGCCGGGGTCAGGGGTTTCGGCATCGCCATCGTCCAGTGCGCCGCCGCCTTCGGTGCCGTGCTGTCCGCCGGCCTCTTCCCCAAGCTTTCGACCACGGCCTTCGGCTGGCGGTCCCTGTATCTGATCGGTCTGATCCCGCTGGTCCTCATGACCTGGCTGCGGCGCGATTTGAAGGAGACCCGGCGTTTCCTCACGGCCCGGGCCGAAATGGCCGCGGACCGGGCCCGCGCCCGCTTCTTCACGGTCCTCACCCGACCCTATCTTAAACGGACCGTCTCCCTGATGGCGCTCTGGTGGATGTCCTGGGTGGCCTTGACCGCCGTCCAGGTTTTCTGGGCCTATCACGCCATCAACGAACGGGGCTGGACCCTGGCGGCGGTCAGCAAGGCCATGACCATTTCCTATACCATCGGCCTGTCGGGATACCTGGTCTGCGGCAAGCTCATGGACCGGCTCGGCCGCCGGCCGACCAGCCTCATCTTCTTCCTGGGGGGAGCGGCGGCCATTGCCTGGACCTTCCTCGAGACCCGGACCCTGCCCATGTACCTGGCCATCGGTTTCTGTGTCTTCTTCATCACCGCGTACCTGCCCATCTGCTCGACCTACACCACCGAGCTTTTCCCCACCCACCTGCGGGCCAACGCCGCGGCCTGGACCAACAACACCGTGGGCCGGACCGGCTGCGTAATCGCGCCGGCCCTGGTCGGGCAGATGGCCCTGTACCTGGGCGGAACCGGTCAGGCCGTGGCGGCCATCGCCCTTTGTCCCCTGATCGGCGCCCTGCTGATCCTGCTCTTCTTCCCGGAAACCAAGCAGCGGGAACTGGAGGAAATATCGAAATGAAAGTCCGGCGGTCGTTCGGTTTCGCGGGTGCGGGCTTGACAATGGTATAACTTAGGTTATACTGGGGTCATGAAGACCGCTATCTCCATTCCCGGCCCGATCTTCACGGCGGCCGACCGCCTGGCCCGACGCCTCGGCGTGTCGCGCAGCGAGCTGTACGCCAAGGCGGTTTCGGAATACGTGGAACGCTATCGGCAAGAAGGCGTTACCGCGGCCCTCAACCGCGTCTACGGGGCCAAACCGGAAGAATCCCGGGTCGAGGCTGACCTTCTGGCCCTCCAGGACGCATCGGTGCCCAGGGAAACCTGGTAGTGCGTCGAGGCGAAATCTGGTGGGGCTGTTTACGTGAGCCAAGAGGCTCCGAACCCGGGTATCGGCGGCCATTGCTGATCGTCCAGGCCGACGCGTTCAACCGAAGTCGCCTTCAGACCGTTCTCGCGGCGGTGATCACTTCAAATGTGCGTCTGGCCGATGCGCCGGGCAACGTCCTGCTGCCGGCCAAGACCGCGGGCCTCCCGCGGGCCTCCGTGGTGAACGTTTCTCGGTTGGTGACCGTTGACAAGGGTTTTCTCGTCGAGAAGGCCGGCAGGTTGACTCCCGAGCAGCTTGGGGTCGTGGAAGACGGTCTGCGACTCGTGCTCTCGCTTTGAGGGCGTTCGAAAATCGTCTGGCCGTATACCTGCTCGCGCCAGTGATCCCGCGGTAATTCCATCGGCGAACCTTCGGGCCGGGCGCCCCGTTTTTTCTTGAAACAGAATAATAAATCTGATATGTAAGATAAAAAATATTATATTTTACAGAGATCGTTGGGATGCAAGCCCTTAAGAATATTAAGGTTCCTCCTTCCTTATTGCCTCTTTGGAAAATATTCGAGACTTGGTTGACTGGATGGGCTTCAAGGCCTTGACCCGGCCGGCGCGCATGGAAGAAGTGAAAGAGGAGCATGAAAAAATAATCGAGAAACTCAGGGAAAAAGATGCCAAAGGAGCGGGGTATTTAATGGAAGAACATATTCGAATCACGATGACCAATGTTCTGCAATGGCTGACGACCTGATCTTTAAGATGAAAGTTATAATCATCCAGTAAGGAAAGGAGGGCGAGCCTTTGATGAAGATAGATATGAATTCCGATATGGGCGAAAGCTTCGGCGCTTATAAATTAGGGATGGATGAAGAAGTGATTAAATATATCACCTCGGCCAATATTGCCTGCGGCTGGCATGCCGGGGACCCGGCGGTGATGCGGAAGACCATCCAAATAGCCAAGGAGAACGGCGTGGGCATCGGGGCCCACCCTGGTTTCCCCGATCTGCTTGGTTTCGGCCGGAGAAACATAGATTGCACCCAGGAGGATATCAGGGACTATGTCGTGTATCAAATCGGAGCCCTCCAGGCCTTCGCCAAAGCCCAGGGCGCGCAGGTCGAACATGTAAAGCCTCACGGCAATCTCTACCTTATGGCCGTGGATGATGAAAAGATCGCCACCGCGATCGCGGAAGCCATTGTCAGCGTGGATAAGGACCTTATCTACATCGCCCTGGGCGGGGCCAAAGGGGAGATGATGAGGGCGATTGGAAAAAAAGTGGGCCTGCGGGTGGCTTATGAAGCCTTCCCCGACAGGGCCTATACGCCTGAGGGAACATTGGTTTCGCGACGACAGCCCGGCGCGGTCATCAAGGACGAGGAGTTGGTGGCCCAGAGAGCCCTCCTGATGACCAAAGGAAAAGTTTTGGCCATTGATGGCCGGGAGATACCCCTCGAAGTGCATACCCTTTGCGTCCACGGCGATACGCCCGGCGCGGTGAACCTCACCCGCCGTATCCGGGAAAATCTTACGGCCGAAGGGGTGGAGTTGGTCCCAATAGCCAAAATGCTTTAGGGAGGAACTTTTGAACTCGACAAGTCGGCCACGTTTCTTGCTCGCGGGCGATCTAGGGCTCCTGGTGGAATATGGAGATAAAATTGATCCGGCCATAAACAAAAGAATTTGGGAGATCACCATTGCCTTGGAAAAATTTCCCATCGAGGGTATTGTCGAAACAGTTCCCACCTATCGTTCAATTCTCATTTTTTATGACCCTTTAAGAATCTCCATCGTACTTCTCCAAAATGAAATCCTCGCTATCGAAACGAAACTCAAAGACGTGGTGATTCCGGCCCCGGAAACGATAGAGCTTCCCGTTGTCTATGGAGGAGAATACGGCCCTGACCTGGAGTTCGTCGCCAGGCATAACGGGCTGACCCCGGAAGAGGTCATCGATATCCACACCTCGGGGAATTACCTCATTTACATGTTAGGTTTTACACCCGGATTTCCTTTTCTCGGAGGCCTTTCCGAACGGATTTTTACTCCACGTCTGAAGACGCCAAGAAGTCTGGTTCCAGCCGGATCGGTGGGTATCGCCAATAATCAAACGGGCATCTACCCGATCGAGAGCCCCGGTGGATGGCAACTCATTGGCCGGACCCCCATTAAACTCTTCAATCCCAGCCGCCGGAATCCCATCCTGCTCCAGGCAGGGAATATTTTAAAATTCAAAAAGATTACCGAAGAGCAGTACCAGGAAATCCTTAAGAGCGGCTAAGGAAGGCTGTCTATGGATATATTCGAGGTAGTTCAGCCCGGCCTTTACACCACCATCCAGGACCAGGGAAGATTCGGCTTTCTCCAGTTCGGCATTCCTCCCTGCGGGGTCGTGGACACCTATGCCTATAAGATATCGAATATGCTGGTGGGCAACGATCTTGACCAGGCTGTCTTGGAGGTGACCGTTCTGGGACCGACTCTCCACGTTCTGGGGGAGGGGGTCATGGCCGTCACCGGCGCGGAACTCTCGCCCCATCTCAACGATTCTCGCCTGCCCCTCTGGGAATCCATACCGATCAAGAAGGGAGACAAGCTCGGCTTCAAGGGGCTGAAAAAGGGCTGCCGGGCCTATGTAGCGGTGGGGGGTGGGATTGACGTTCCTCGGGTTATGGGGAGTCGCTCCACCTATGTCGCCGGAAAAATCGGTGGTATCGAGGGGCGGTCCTTGCTGGCCGGAGATATTATACCAAAGGGTAAAACCTACGGGACCCCGGGGAAGCGTCTTCCTCAAGAATTTATCCCGTCCTACTCCAGCCAGACGACCATACGTGTCGTTCTAGGCCCACAGGACGATTACTTTTCCGACGGGATTCAAACTTTTTTAAATTCTGAATTCAAGGTTTCATCCAAGGCGGATCGAATGGGTTATCGGTTGGAAGGTCCGGCCATCTTACAAAAGGAAGGGGTCGAAAAGAGTATCATCTCCGAGCCCAGCGTTCCAGGCGGCATCCAGGTGCCTCCCGATGGTCAACCCATCATTCTTTTGATCGAACAGACCGTGGGCGGGTACACCAAGATTGCCACGGTTATTTCCACGGATATCGGCCTGGTTGGTCAGGCTAAACCCGGAGACAGGATCAGGTTCAAAGCCATTGACCTCGAGGCAGCCCATCGTCTCTATGTTGAAAGCATGGAAAAGATTTCGAAGATCAAGAATTTCCTGACTCACTAAAAGAGAGTCTAATGAAGGAAAAAACGATGAAGGGAGGTGAAGTTCTGACCGGGTTTGAAGAGGGCCGGCTATTTAATCCATTTCCAACGAAAGGGGTGGTTAAGAGATGAAAAGAAAAGGTTTCTTATGGATAGTTATTGTTTCTTTTGTCTCCATCGCTCTTTCTGGATGGTGTCAGGCGGCGGACGTGAAGATCGGGATCATCTATCCCATGTCCGGGGTGGCGGCCCAGGCCGGTCTCGACGACAAGAACGCCATCGAACTGGCCCTGGACATCATCAACACCGGCAACTACAAACATTTAAACCTACCCCTGGCTAAAGCCGGGGGAGGCCTGCCCAAGCTGGGCGGGGCCAAGGTCAGCGTGGTAATAAGCGATTCTCAGGGCAAGCCCGACCTGGGGCTGAGCGAGGCCGAGCGTTTGATCACCCAGGAAAAGGTGGTGGCCCTGCTCGGGTCCTACCAGAGCGCCGTGACCGAAACCGCCAGCATGGTGGCCGAGCGCATGAAGGTCCCCTTTGTCAACGCGGAGTCTTCTTCCCCCAGGCTGACCCGCCGGGGCTTCAAGTGGTTCTTCCGCAGTTCGCCGCACGACGAGACTTTTTCCGAGGGCATGTTCAATTGCCTGAGCGACCTGGAGAAGAAAAAGAACGCCAAGCTTTTTAAGACCGTCGCCGTGATGTACGAAGATACCCTGTACGGAAAAGACAGCAGCCGGATCGAAAAAGGACTAGCTGAAAAGGCGGGTTACAAGGTGGTGGCGGATATCAGCTACCGCGCCGGAGCACCTTCCCTCGATGCCGAAGTGTTGAAGTTAAAAGCCGCCAACCCGGACGCCTTATTCCCCACTTCCTATGCCTCGGACGCGATCCTTCTCTGCCGGACCTCTAAAAAACTCGACTTCAATGCGCCCATAATCATGGCCCAAAATGCCGGGCACACCGACCCCTCCTTTCTGGAAGCGGTGGGGAAAGATACCGACGGGCTTTGCAGCCGCACCGAGTTTTCTTTAGACCTGGTGAAACATAAACCCATGCTCGCCGAAATCAACGATCTTTTCAAAAAGCGTTCGGGCAGGAATTTTTCCGGTACTTCGGCTCGATGTTTTGTCGGATTCCTGGTCCTGTGCGACGCCATCAACCGGGCCGGGTCCACGGCGCCCGAGGCCATCCGCGAAGCCCTGACCAAGACCGACATCCCGGCCGATCAACTGATCACCCCTTGGCGGGGGGTGAAATTCGACGAAACGGGGCAGAACGTCCTGGTGGATGCCATCGTCATCCAGTACCAGGACGGCAAGCCTTATACGGTTTGGCCTTTCAACCTGGCCACCAAAGAGATGATCTACCCCATTCCCAAGTGGGCTGATAGAAAATAGAAGGGCGGACCCGGAGGGCGCACGTCCCGCGTTTCGCGGGACGCCCCTGCGGATGATCCTCCTCCCTTCCCGCCAGGGGAGGTGATCAGGGCGTACGTCCCGCGAAGCGCGGGACGCCCCTACGGATGACCCTCCTCCCCCGCCCGTAAGGGGAGGAGGGGTAACAGGGGTCTGGGAAAAGCCTTCCCCTTTTTTCGTCAGGCCGGCGGGTTAACCTCTCGAGAAAGGAACCTCCATGTATAGCGCCGATATCATCCTGCAAACCGTGATCAGCGGACTGCTCATGGGCTGCATCTACGCCCTGGTCGCCGTCGGCCTCTGCCTGATCTGGGGTCTCATGGAAATCGTCAATTTTGCCCACGGCGAAATGCTGATGCTCGGCATGTTCACGGCGTTCTGGATGTTCACCCTCTACCACATGGACCCGCTGCTTTCCCTGCCTCTTTGTCTGGCCGTCCTCTTTTTAATCGGCGTGGCCACCTACTTCATCATCATCAAAAAGATTCTCAAGGCCCCTTTCCTGGCCCAGATTCTGGCGACCTTCGGGCTGGGGATTTTCCTGCGTTACCTGGCCCAATTCCTGTGGACGCCGGATTTCCGGATGATCAACGATCCCTGGCTGGCCGGCCGGATCGGGTTCGGCGGAGTATTCATCGGCCTGCCCGAACTCGTCGCCAGCCTCATCACCGTTCTTTCTTTCGGCTTCCTTTACTGGTTCATAAACAAAACCGAGATCGGCACGGCCCTGTTGGCCACCAGCGAGGACCGGGAGAGCGCCTCGCTGATGGGGATCAACACGGATAAGATGTTCGCCCTGGGATGGGGCATCGGCGCCGCCTGCCTGGGCGTGGCCGGCGCCCTGATGTCCAATTTCTACTACATCTTTCCCGAGGTGGGCTTCCCCTTTGCCCTGATCGCCTATGTGGCCGTGGCCCTCGGCGGATTCGGCTCCATCCCTGGTTCTTTCATCGCCGGCATCATCATCGGGCTGGTCGAGTCTTTGGGCGGCCTTTTTATCTCTCCGGCTTTCAAATATACGTTTGTCTTTATCATCTATCTTTTGGTGGTCTTCATCCGACCCCAGGGTTTGTGGGGCAGATACTAGTCGAAGGGATTGAAGGGCATGAACAAAAAATGGATGGGGCTGACCGTTGGGGCCGTCATCGCTCTGATTTATCCTTTCATCTTCACCTTGCCTTTCCCCAGGCATCTGATGATCATGATCTTCCTGTACGCCTCCCTGGGGCTGGCCTGGAACATGATCGGCGGCTACGCCGGCCAGATTTCCTTAGGTCATGCGGTCTATTTCGGGGCCGGGGCTTACACCTCCACCCTCCTGCTCCTGAAGCTGGGGGTATGTCCCTGGGCCGGCATGCTCGCGGGAGCGGTCCTATCCGTCGGCCTGGCTTTCGTCATCGGTTACCCCTGTTTCAAGCTGGCCGGGCATTACTTTGCCATTGCCACCATCGCCGTCGGCGAGATCGCCCAGCAGTGGATGCGCAACTGGGACTGGGCCGGCGCGGCCGTGGGGCTGACCCTGCCGATTCTGCCCGAATCCCTGGTCAATCTGGAATTTCACACCACCAAGGCGCCTTATTATTACATCGCTTTCGGCATCTTTCTCCTGACCATCCTGGCTTCTTACTGGATTGACCGCTCGAAGCTCGGTTATTATTTCAAGGCCATCAAAGGCGACCTGGAAGGGGCCCGCAGCCTGGGGATCAACGTGGCCCGGTATAAATTCTATGCCCTGGCTTTGAGCGCCGTCTTCACTTCCATCTGCGGTTCATTCTACGCCCAGTACATTCTCTTCATAGACCCGGACAGCGTCTTTCCCCTGATGCTCTCCATCATTGTCTGCCTGGTTGCCACCCTAGGCGGAGTGGGCACGGTCTGGGGCCCGGTGATCGGCGCCTTCATCCTCATCCCGATTTCCGAGTTTACCCGCATCCAGTTCGGTGGAGGCGGTAAAGGCACGGACCTGATTATTTACGGGTTCCTGATCATGGTCATCTCCATCTATCAACCTTTCGGGGTCATCGGCCTCGGCCAGCGGTTCAAGAAAAAGGAGGCGGCCTAATGCCTCTTCTGGAAGTTAAAGGGCTCAGCAAACACTTCGGCGGCCTGGTTGCCAATGACCGCATTGACCTCGAGGTGCCGGCGGGAGAAATCGTCGGGTTGATCGGGCCGAACGGGGCCGGCAAGACAACCCTCTTCAACTGCATCGCCGGTTTCTACCCTCCCACGGGCGGGAAGGTCCGGTTCAAAGGCGACGATATCACCGGCCGGCCCGCCAATGAAATCTGTCTGCGGGGAATCGCCCGGACTTTCCAGATCGTGCGGGTCTTCAAGGACCTTACCGTCCTGGACAACGTCATGGTCGGCGCCTTCAACCGCCGGAACTCGGCGGCCCGGGCCAAACAGAAAGCCGGGGAGGTTTTAGACTTCTGCGGCCTGGCTCCGAAAAAAAGCATGTTGGCCGGGGGCCTGACCATCGCCGATAAGAGGCGGCTGGAATTCGCCAAAGCCCTGGCCACCGAGCCTTCCCTGCTCATGCTCGATGAGGCCATGGCCGGATTGAACCAGAGCGAGACCGCCGAAGCCATCGAACTGGTGAAGAAAGTCCTGCGCTCAGGAATTACGATCCTTCTGGTCGAGCATGTCATGGAGGTGGTCATGCCCATCTCCAACCGGGTGATAGTTTTGGATTACGGCAGGAAGATCGCGGAAGATACTCCGGAAAAAATCTTCGACAATGAAGAGGTCATCAAGGCTTACCTGGGAGAAAAATACCATGCTGCGCGTCGATGGCATTCGAGTATCCTATGACGAGGTCCCGGCCCTGCACGCGGTTTCCTTCCAGGTGGAACCGGGGCAGATCGTTTCCATCATCGGGGCCAACGGAGCGGGTAAGAGCACCATTTTAAAAGCCGTCTCCAGACTGCTCCGCCTCGACCAGGGCTCGATCTCCTTCGAAGACCGGCGCATCGATCAAGTTCCCGCCCACCGGATAGTCGAAATGGGCATCGCTCACGTGCCCGAGGGGAGACGACTCTTTGCCCGGCTGACGGTGAAACAGAATCTCCTGTTGGGGGCCTATACGAAGAAATCCCAGGAAGGCCGGGAGGCCACCTTGCGGCGGATATATGAACATTTTCCCATCCTGGGCGAGCGGCAGGACCAGAGGGCCGGGACGCTCAGCGGCGGGCAGCAGCAAATGCTGGCCATTGCCCGAGGCTTGATGTCTCAACCCAGGCTGCTCATGCTGGACGAGCCTTCCATGGGCATCATGCCCAAGCTGATCACGGAAATCTTTGAGATGATCCAGCGGATGAACCAAGAGGAAGGAATCACCATCCTGTTGGTGGAACAGAACGTCCAGGAGGCCTTGGAGTTGGCCCATTACGCTTATGTCTTACAGACGGGCCGGATCGTCATGTCCGGAAAACCCGCCGATCTTCTCCAAACCGACCTGATCAAAAAGGCCTATCTGGGGCTATGATTGAAATGAAGCCTTTGTGGAATGTTCGATCCCGCCGTCAGCTTGATTTATGAAAAGATCGAGGAAGGCTTATGGCTCGAAGCAAGAAAAATGAAGTCCGGACCGTCTGGCTTCATGAAATGACCTGGCCGGAGGTGAAGCGGTCCCGAGATGGCGGCAAAGTCGTTATCTTGATCCCGGTGGGGAGCGTCGAGCAACATGGCTACCACCTGCCTTTGGGAACGGACAGCCTGCTCGCCATCCGAATAGCCGAAGACGCGGCCCGGCGGACCGAGGCCCTGGTGACGCCTCCCCTTTGGTTCGGCTGGAGTCCCCATCACTTGGCTTTGCCGGGCAGCCTTTCCGTGCGGGCGGAAGTCCTGATGGAAGTTCTTTTCGATATCGTGAGTTCCCTGGCCGCGCACGGTTTTGACCGATTCATCGTCGTCAATGGCCATAGAATAGTGAACATCCCCTGGATTCAAATCTCGGCCGAAAGGGCCCAACGGGAACTGGGGGTCAAAGTGGCCATTTTTGACCCGGCCTGGATGGGAAAAGAGATCGCCGACCAACTCGGTTTCGGTGAAATCGGCCACGCGGAAGAAATAGAAACTTCTCAGATGCTGCATGCCCGGCCGCAATTGGTTCAGATGAAAAAAGCCAAGGATTACGTCCATTCCCCCCAAATGAACCTTTATCATGTAGACCCAAGAATATCTAAAGACACTTTATGCTACCTTCCGACGACGGTCAAGGCGATGAAACGGATAGCCAGGGTTTCGGGAGGAGTTTCCGGACAACCCAGCCGGGCCGATGCGGAAAAAGGAAAAAGGTTGCATGAACATTTGCTAACGAGATTGATGGAAGTCATCCATGAATTCCAAGGGGGATTGAAAGCCGGATAACCGCGAATACTCTTCCCCGCCGCCTTGCCGCCCTAGCTCAGAAAAGTCACCTGGACCGGGCTAGCTGATGGCCGGTATCGAGCCTGTGGCCTGCCTTTATCTCCTCTGTATCAATGTCCGAGTGTGCCAGGCGGGGGTAGCGGTTTCTGTAACAAGACGTGAAATACGTTCCGCGGCTTAAATTTTTCTCCTCGATTCAGGTGAATAGTTACATTGTGAAAACTCCAAAATAGTGAAGGATAAAACCCTTTTTCCGGTTTAAGTCATGGAAGATTTGGCTAGACACAATTTTCGAAAAGGTAGCCTCCCAAGGCCGCGGCATTGATAATACCGGGTGCGGCTTTTGATTGAAATATCGCCGTCAACGTATTTTCTTTTATTACGGCCAAAGGCGCAAAAAACCTCATTGGGTATAGTTCCCCACCATCGAGCCAGCTCTTCCGGTTTAATACTATTCGGTTCTGATCCGCCCAAAAGGTATGCCCGGTCACCAGCTCCAGCTTGAGGAATATGGGATATATCTATAGCGGTAAGCTGCATGCAAACTTGACCTATAACGGGAGCGCGGCTTCCATGAAGAAGCATCTCTCCCTTGTTACTCAGGCCGCGGCTGTATAAATCCGCGTAGCCGGAGGCCACTATGGCCACGCGCATATCCCGCGGAGCATGGAATTTACGTCCGTAGCTGATGAATTCACCTTTCTTAAGACGATGAACATCAATAACGGGCGCGGTAACTTCCATGCTCGGAATCAATCCAGTCCCCTTGTCCTTCCAGGAATTTTCGGCAAAAGGATTGGCGCCGTAAAGCGCTATCCCAGGCCGTTGAGCGTCGAAATGCAGTTCGGGAAATGCCAGCGTGGCGGCGGAATTGGCGAGGCTGTATTGCAATTTCAGACCCGCTTGCTTGAGTTCGCCACCGATACGGCATAAGTTCGCGGCCTGTTCAAGAGTGAAATCTTTTGAGCCGGGTTCTTCGGCCGTAGCCAGATGGGAGCAGAGCAAAATCGCTTCAATGTAATTTAAATCATTTAAGGTTGAAACCACGGCGGGAACCTCTTGCCCACTAAACCCAAGACGATTCATGCCAGTATCAAACTTGAGAGCTACAAATACAACTTTCCCGTCATTCCTTGCGCATTCATTCAATCTCCGGAGTTGATCAAAATTATAAACAAGCGGCAAGATTCCATATTCAATCACGGCTGAAAAATCGGGATTTTCCAGCGGACCAAGCAAAGATACAATCCGTCCGTCAAAGGTTTCCCGGAGGAGCACGGCTTCTCCTACTGAACCGACGGCCAGCTCTCCAGCACCTGCCTTCACCAAGGTTTCCGCTACGGGAAGAAGTCCATGCCCGTAAGCGTCAGCCTTGATAACCGGAATTATTCTTTTACCCCTGGCCGCAAGCTGTAAATAATTACTTTGGATCCAGTGTAGGTCTATGGTTACTTGAATTGCGTCCTGGAAAATGCCGGCTTGCATGTCGCCCATTTGTTTCCACCCTTAGGAATCCCTATGTGTGTGATGTGCGGCTCGAAAGTATAATGAGGCCAGAACGGGGTTGAATGTCCTATCATCAAAATATCTTGTTCCCGGATCGTTTTCATCCGCCCGATTTTTCCTCATGGTTGGAAGTGAAATAAATTATAACGATTCTTATCCGGACCAGATGAAATCTGTATCCAGGGGAAACAAGGGCCGCGGAATGTGATGATACTCGAAATCGTTAAGCCGCGAGCTGTGTATTCCCGGACCGGTCACCTCGATGATGTCATGGGCAAGCTCGGTGAAATTGCATCTGAAGTGAACGGCCGATTTGAGCACCACGAATTTGAAATCTTTCGGATTCAGACCCTGACCATACATGATTTCCGGATCGAAGGCTTGCTGGCGCTCGCTGGCGACAATAACCAGATTACCGGCCAATTCCAATACGGCGGTCCGACCCAGATTAAGCTTGAGACCGGTCATCATGTTCCCCTTCAGGGTAAATCGTCCATCTGATAAAGACCTGACTCGACCTTCAATTTTCAAGCTCCGACCATGTAAACCGTCTATTTTCGCGCCCAATGTTGCCTTTATGGTGGCGCCGATGCCCGATTTATGAGCCAGGTCCGCCACCTCGGGATCGCAGATCGTCGCCAGCGCCATGTTATCGATGCCCGAGGATATAAATTCTTCAAGTATGGCCACGCTGTCGCTGGTGGCGCCACCGCCGGGATTATCGGACATGTCGGCCAGGACGATGGGCCGCCCGCCTTGACTAAGTTGCCAGGCCTTTTTCACCGCCTCGGCCGGCGCCAGCAACTCCGGAATAAATTCATGCCTCCTGTTCCATATTTCGCGGGCCAGAGCGTACGCTTCTCTTTTGGCCAAGTCCTCATCTCCATCGGTAACCACGACAAAACTCATCCCTATATGTTCGATGTCCGCGAAGGGGAAGCCCCCGAACAGGCTGGCGCTGAGCACCCTCGGCTGTTTCTCCAATTCGATCAGCTTATCGATAAAATCCCCGGCCGGAGAAATTCCGGTGAATTGTTTGGGAATAGGCAAAATCATGGGTGGTTTGACCAGGGCCATTACCGGCCTTATCTCCCCTTTAACCGTGTGGAACATCAGGCCACACGCTTCCATCGCCCGTTCGTAGGCGTCAACATGAGGGTAGGTTTTATAGCCGATCAGGGCATCCGCCTTGTTCACCATCAAGGGTGTTAAATGAGCATGTAGATCCAAAGTGGCTATAATAGGCATGTTTGGTCCCACCAGGTTACGTAGCTCGGCCAACAAAACCCCTTCACTGTCGCTATAGGTTTTAGTCACCATGGCGCCATGCAGACCAAGCAAAATACCCTGAACGTCAGGATGATTGTTCAACTCCCGTCTGATATGCTTCAAGACATAATCAAACACGTCATCACTGACCAAGCCCGCGGGAGTAGCCATCGCGGATATGGTCTGGATCAACTCCATTCCCTGTTGGCGGGCTTTATCGATAAAGCCACCTAGACCAGTTCTGGTGCCTTGAAAGGTCGGTTCAATTGAAGCCCCCTCCACGAGACCCTGCTTCTTGAATTCGGCCATCGTGGTGGCCATATTAGAGAAGGTATTGGTTTCGTGCATGAAGTTGGCTGTAATTATTTTCAAATTCCATGCCTCCCCTGATGAATTGTATATCAGGTCCGTTTATCGAAACAAAGCGCCGGCGTCTCATCCCAAATCGAAAAAAAGGTCATTCGGCCCAACCCCCCTTTAAACCCGGAGATGCGGATCAATCGTATCCCTCAGCCAGTCGCCCAGAATGTTAAAAGACATAACAGTAGATAGAATGGCCAGGCCAGGCATCGAGGTAATCCACCAGGCCGTGGATAGATAATCTCTTCCCTGTGAGATGTCCCAACCCCATGAGATCGTTGTCCCGGTCATTCCAAAAAAGCTCAACATGCTTTCAACAATGATCATGTAACCGATTTGAGAAGTCATGATCACCAGGATGGTGGTTAAAATATTGGGGAGGATATGTCTGGTAATGATCCTCAAGTCACTGGCGCCGGACACTCTGGCCGCGATAATAAAGGGCTCTTCCCGAAGCGATATGATTTTACTTCGCGCGGTTCGCGCCTGCCAAACCCAATGGGTCAACCCGATGAAAACGGCCACGCTAAGAGGACTCGGTGTCCACAAGGTAATAGCGATCAAAACCAAGAGGATACCCGGAATCGATATGATTGCGTCCACCAGGCGCATGATGACATTGTCAATAATACCGCCATAATATCCGGCCAGCAACCCGACCAAGGTGCCGACAAGCGTGGAGATACAGACCGCTACAACGGCTATAAATAGCGAGATTCTGCCCCCATAAATAATACGGGATAGAATATCCCGGCCCTGGGGGTCACAGCCTAAGGGATAATTCAATCGTCCCTTATCGTACCAACACGGTGGTAGATTCCTTAGCTCCAAAGCACCTTCATCCGCACGCTCGGCAAAGCCGAACCAAGACGCGGTCAGGGTAAAAAAGACAAGGATAATGAGAAAAGTGAGGGAGGTTTGGGCCATAAAATTTTTTCGGAGTTCAATTAACAAAGCCATGCCCAAGTTCCTCTTAAGCTAGCTTGAGGCGCGGATCGATCACGACATAAATAAGATCGACTAAAAGATTAATACCAACCCAGATGATGGCATAGACCATCGTCGTCGCCTGAATCATCGGGAAATCCCGGGCTAAGATCGAGTCCATCAACAGTCGCCCCATTCCAGGCCACATAAAGACAGCTTCGGTGACAAGTGCGCCGCCAAGGAGAATGCCGATCTGAATCCCGGCTATGGTAATTATGGGGATCAGGCTATTGGGTAAGACATGACCGATGATAACCCTTACCGGCCCCAAGCCTTTAGATCGAGCCGTCAGGGTGAAAGCCCGATTGAGATTGTCAAGGGTTTCGGTCCTGGTCATCCGGGCCACCAAGGCCGTGAACCAGGCTGACAAAGTGATGCCGGGTAGTATGATATATCTGGCCCAATGCCACAACGCTTCGGGGTTTCCGTTAACGGCGACCCAGATCGCCTGGGGGAGATAATAGGGACCCTTATCCATCGATGGGAACCAGTGGAGTTGAACCGAAAAGATCAGTATCAGCATAATGCCCAACCAAAAACTTGGAGTGGAAATGCCAAACAGGGTGATCAGTTTTGCCATATGGTCCAATAATGAGTTGCGTTTTACGGCACTGATAATACCTAAGAAAATTGAAATGGGAATGGCTAGGCAGGCCCCAACCAGCGTCAATTCCACCGTAGCCGGAATTCTATCGATTACCACCTTGAAGGCCGAATATCGATAGCTGAAGGAATTTCCAATATCTCCCGTGATCATACCTTTAAGCAGGTTGCAATACTGCACCCATAAAGGTTCATTCAGCCCCAGTTTCTCGCGTATCATCTCGACGGTCTTGACATCCGCAAGATCGCCGGCAATCACCTGAGCCGGATCGCCCGGGACTGAGTGAACCAGAATGAACACGATCGTCATGACCAGCCATATCACCAGTATCCCGCTCACAAGACGACGGATCAAGAATTTCTTCATATCTCATACTCTTTTGACAACTATGAAGATTGACGCTCCTGCCCGGTGCTTTGGATAATGAAAGGTAAGTTATCTATCTCCTTCCTTCCCATTTTTCAGCCAATCTTCACCTTCTTCAGACCTCGGAGGTCCATCATTTCATCCTTTCGCGCTTGGAAGTTATGATCGTTACTCATCCCATAGGTGTTGGGCTGCGCATGTGTCCAGATAAAAGGACATTGCTCATTGAAGTAAGCCATCAACGCCCGCAACTCTTTGAGGCGCTCGTCGTTGTCAATGATGGCGTTGCATTTATCGATCCGCTTATTGGCTTCTTCATCGTAATTGCGCGAATATACACCTGCTGACCCGAGAAGATAGGGGAGGTACATGGCGGAATCGCAAGTAGCGGCGCTCCACGAACCCGCCCATAAAGGCCCGAAATTGGGATCACCGGTTTTCGCCGGCCTTCGAGCCCGAAAATCGGCGTTCTCACGGGGCTCCACCTTTATTTTGAGGCCAATGTTCTTTAGATCATAGCCGACCGCCTCGCAGATTTCCATGACATTCAACGCAATACCTGGGACGGTCTCCAAGGTGAGTGTCTGGGGATATCCATTTGGATAGCCAGCCGCGCTCATCAGACTGCGCGCTTTATTCAGATCGATATCATAGTAGGGCAAATTGGGGTTGTAGCCGAAGATAGCCGAACATGCGGGCTGGTTCTGCACTTCACCCATGCCTTTCATAAAGACATTCATGATCTTTCGGTTGTCCACGGCATAGTTGCAAGCCTTACGAACACGAACATCATCGAAAGGCTTGATGCGGTGATTCATTCCTAAAACAAAGATGCGCGGTCCCGCTACTCCCTCGGCCCGGAAGCCGGCCTTTTTGATCCGGTCAAAGTGCTCGATAGGTACGCCATAAATAATCTTGGTTTGTCCCGAGAGTAAAGAGGCCGTTCGGGTCTCGGCTTCTTGAATGCCATAGTATTTAAGAGTTTTTATAGGCGGCGAAGGCATCCAGTAACCCTTATTCACCTCCATCTCCACGCCTATTCCCCTGTGCCACTTTTTAAATATAAAAGGTCCGGAACCCATGGGTTGGGCGGTGACGTAATCCTGAGAGTTTGAACCATAATATTCTTCATCATAAATAGGGAAATATATCATGCAGGCCGGATAGACCGGAAAGGGTTCTTTGCAAAATACATCAACGGTGTAATCGTCTACCACCACTACTTTCTCAACCGATTTGAACATGCCCGCATGTGAAGAACCCGGGGCCTTCATCCTGTTCTGGGTAAAGGCGAACGACTTTGCCGTCAGCTTGTTGCCGTTCCAGAACTTGATGCCCTGCCTAATGTGGAATCGCCATACAGTATCGCTTTTTGGCTCCCACCCGGTCGTGGCCATGGGCAGCAGTTCGTTGGTCTGAGCGTCCCGAAAATTGGGGAAATCCCACATATAGGGATTCATGATCGAGTTTCCAAAAGCCGTGGTAGCGTGCCAGTCCAAAGTCACAATCGTCTCGCCATATGCGGTGCCGAATTCCTCGAATACATCTCCTGTTGCCGCTTCGGCGAGATTGCGCGCACCCCACAGAGGCGCACCAAACATAGCTAGGCTCGCTGCTCCCGAGAGTTTTAAAAAATCACGCCGATTAATTGGATAACGCCATTTCACTTTGCACCTCCCCTTGTTATTAATTGTTCTCATCGAGGCGACTTGCGAACCGCGTGATGCCCGGCTTTTACTCCAGCCTCGCCATCAGTCCCTTACTCCCCTTGTGCTTTCACCCCCTTTAGTTTGATCCTCTAGACCGACTTATACTTCTTGCTCCGACACCAATCTCTTCTTGTCAACCATTTTCATCTTCTTTATATCCATAAAGATCGGACACCGGATATTTCAATCCAGCTTTATGCAAGCCGCCGCGCGGCCGTGGGCCCGTTCTTTCAGCTCGGGCATCACGAGAGAGCACTCCGGTATTGCTTCAGGGCAGCGGGTGCTGAAGCGGCAGCCTGGCGGTGGACACCTGGGGTCAGGTGGCTCTCCTCTCATCGGGATGTTCTCGAAACCCAGATCAGGCTCCGGGTGGGGTACCGCCGAGAGCAGCGCCCGTGTATAGGGATGCAAGGGATTCTCGAACAAAACCTCGGCCGGGCCTATCTCCATGAGCTTGCCCAGGTACATCACGCCGATCCGATCGCAGAAATGCCGGGCCACGGAGAGGTCGTGGGTGATAAATAGAAAGGCCAGCTTGAACTGCTCTTGCAGGTCCGTGAGCAGGTTGAGTATCTGCCCCTGCACGGAGACATCCAAGGCGGAGACCGGCTCGTCGCAAATGATCAAGGATGGGTTGATGGCTAGGGCGCGGGCGATGGCCAGGCGCTGTTGCTGGCCGCCGGAAAATTCGTGGGGATAGCGGTCGGCATGGTTCTCGCTCAAGCCGACCCGGTTTAAGAGATCTAGAACTCGCTCCTTGCGCTCCTGCTTGCCGCCCACCTCATGGATATCCAGGGGTTCCCCGATAATGGAGATCGCCTTCATTCGTGGGTCGAGGGAGGCGCGGGGGTCCTGGAAGATGAGCTGAATACGCCGATACATTTGCTTGAGGCCACCCTTGGATAATTGCCGGATGTTTAGACCCTCAAACCAGATCTCCCCCTCGGTAAGCTCATGAATCCTTAAAATCAGCCAGGCCATGGTGGTTTTGCCGCAGCCGCTCTCCCCCACCAGCCCGAGGCACTCACCGCGGTCGAGATGAAACGAGACATCGTCGACCGCCTGTACTGGTGGACGAGTGTTACTCCAAAGCATATCCAATAGGCCCTGGTGGTCGAAAAAATACTTGCGAACGTTTTTGACCTCGAGAAATTCATCCATAATCCGGGCCGTTATCCCCCGATGTTAAAACAGGCCGCCCAATGCCCAGGATCAACCTCGCACCACACGGGCGCCTCCCGTCCACAGCGCTCGGCGCGGCGGTCGCAACGCGGGTGAAACGCGCAACCGGCGGGCATGTCAATTAGGTCGGGCATTATCCCGGGTATGGTTGTCAACCGGCCTTTAAGGCCATCCCTGCGCACCGCCGAAAGCAGCAAGGCGCGCGTGTACGGGTGCAGCGGCCGGTGGAATATATCTTTCGTGTCCGCGCTTTCGACCATTCTACCAGCGTACATCACATATATCCGCGAGCAGAATTGCGCCACGACGCCCAGATCGTGAGTTATCAAGAGCACCGACATCCTCCGCTCCTCCTGTAATCTCTTGAGCAGCATGAGAATCTGCGCTTGTATGGTGACGTCCAGTGCCGTGGTGGGCTCGTCGGCCACCACCAGCCTCGGGTTGTTGATCAGAGCCAGGGCGATCATCACCCGTTGCCTCATGCCGCCGCTGTACTGATGCGGAAAGTTGTGGAAATGCACCTCCGGCAGGGGCAGACCCACCGCGGCGAGCATTTTCACGGTCTGCTCCACTGCCTTGGATTTGCTCACCCTCTGGTGCAGCAGAATGGCCTCGATGATTTGGTTACCGATCTTTTGCAGAGGATTGAGCGCCGAAATAGGGTCTTGAAAGACCATGGCTATCTCTCGGCTCAGAAGTTTTCGCAGTTCGCGGGCCGGCTTATTCAACAGGCTTTCACCGTTCCAGCGAATTTCTCCTCCCGCCACTCGAGCGGGGTATGGCAGCAGCCCCATGATGGCCCGGCCCAGCATGGACTTGCCGGCGCCGCTCTCTCCCACCAAGCCCACATTTTCTCCATATTCCTGATGAAGATCGACCTGGTTGAGCGCTCGGACCGTCCCTCGCGCCGTCGGAATGACCACCTCGAGATTCTTTACCTTTAGAAGTTGGCCGTTCTCCTCATTCATGTGCGTCTAAAAATAATTTAGGATGGCGATACCCATTTATTGACGCTCCCAGGCTATGCTACCTGGTCGGGTCATCGGAAATTATCGCCTTATGATCCGTGTTTTCAGGGCTTATGGAATCAAAGTAACTTTCAGCCGAGGCGTGATCCTTCATGGCCTTATTTATTCTCTCGGGATTTTTACTTTTAATTGCCTTTAAAATGGTCTTGTTAAGTTCCAATAGCTTTTTTGGCCCCTTGGGAATGTGCTTGTTCATGATTGGCATATATCCTTTATGAAGAATATCGTAGAATAGCTTTTCCAGTATGTAAAAAATGCTGTTTTTCGTGGCGAGGGCGAGCTTTACATGGAATTCGGCGGCCAAGGGGAAATAGGTAAAGAAATCATCATCGTTGGCTTCCATCTCCTTTATGAGGTTTTCCAACTCGGCGAAGTCTTCCTCGGTAGCTCTTTTCGCCGCCGCATGGGCGATACCGAGCTCAACAAAAGTACGAACTTCCATTATATGGTTAAGCTTATCGTCGTTCAGTTTGATCATTAGAGCAAGGGATTCACGCATTACGTCAAAAAAATAGGTTAGACTTGACTCCTTGGATACTCGAGCCGGTTGCCCGGCCACTACCTCTATCAATCCCAGTACATTAAGGGTTCGTAAAGCTTCTCTTATCGCGGGGCGGCCAACGCCAAACATCTCACAGAGTTGTCTTTCTGAAGGAAGGCTTTCCCCGGCCTTTAGTTGACCCTCGAAAATGGCATTTTTCATTTGGTCAACCACCTCTTCGTAGACCCTGGACTTTTTTATGGGAGTAACTTTTAGATTAGCAGCCATAATTCCCCTCGTGACGTATGACATATATACTGATCTTACCACCTGTATATGTATATGTCAAATATTTACTTATCCTACCGATAATTTTTTTCCTGGTGCCCATCCCCGGATATAACTTATTGAAAGTCATTATAAAAGAGCCATTGGCCGCGAACAATGCTTTCCGCAAAGCCAAGAAAAAGGGGTCGAGTCCACCTTGGCCCTCTCGATATTTTGAGGCTTCCTGGGCCAGCCGAACCCGGCGTGGCGCCGGCTCAGGCCAGTTTGTGTAGCCGAGCCGGAGTCAAGCCGTTTGGATTTCACGCTCTAAAGCGGTCTTTCGCTTCCAGGCCGGCCGATAGGGGGAAGACGACCAACACGATCAGAAGAATGCTCAGGCATAAATCGGTTAACACGACCGAGAGGCATGTTCAGAACATCGGTAGGGATATTAAAGGCATGGCCAGCGGCATTTTAGAAGAAAAAGGCCCGGAGACAAGGCCCGAAACGGAAATGGTCAAGGGCGGTTATATCGCCACTGCCTGAATTTGTTCGGCCTCCCCCAGGGGATTTGAACCCCTGGTGCCGGTGTAGAACGTCACCTGATGGGGCGTCCTCTCGACAATGAACCGCCACAGAACCGGCCTCAGACTGTTCTTCATGAAGATCACACTGGCAAAACTAATGATAACCGTCCGTGCCGGACCGACTCGGCCCGGCCGGGCTCCGGAAAAACCATGGGGAAACCGGCCCCGGGAAAGGCCGGCTTCCAGAGGCTTCAGCCGTTGACCGAGAAACTGCTCTCGGGGTTGATCTCGCGCAGGCGGGAGAAGAAACCCACGTTGATGGTCAGCCCAATATGGGGCAGCCGGTACTGGATCGGATTCCGGTCGTGATCAAGACCGGCCTCGACCTTCTGGATAAGGTCGGCCATCATGGCCCCGACCACCGGCGCGTTCTTGTATTGATTGCCGCTGGTGCCGATGGCCATGTAGTAACCCTTGAGGTCGGACCGGTCATAGATCGGAATCCAGTCGTCGGAGCAGTCGTACAGGTCGGCCACGCCCTGTTTTTTATCCGGTATGCCCAGGCTGGGAATGCGCTTGGCCAGGCGGTAGACCTGGGCCTTGTACTGGGCTTCGGTGATCTGGCGATTGAAGTTGTCCGGATCGGCGATCCATTCCTGCCGGTCGCAGGCCGGATCCTCGCTGCCGACCAGGATCATGTTGCCGACTTCCGGCCGGAAGTAGTTGCCGCAATCGCCGTCCGAGGTGTGCAGGCCGTCCTTCTCGAAGTTGAAGCCGGTGGGAGAAGGCACGTGGTGGACCTCGTGACGCAGGGCCCTGGTCTTGATCTTCATTCCCTCCTCGACGCCGGCCATACGGTTGACCAGGTAGGAGTGGGGACCGGCCGCGTTGACCACGACGGGGGCGTCGAACTGGCGGCCGTCCTTCAGGGTGATACCCAGCACCTTCTCGGCGGTCCGGCGGATGGCCACCACTTCGGCGTTGAACAGGTACGTGCCGCCCTTGGCCTCGGCGGCCCGCATGGCGTTATGGCAGGAGAGCTGGGGATCGCTGACGTAGCCGCCGCCGGGGCAGTAGATAGCCCCTTCCAGGTCCTGGGTGGGTTCGGTCCAGAAAGCCTCGTCCTCGGGGCGACGGACCGGCCAGTGCTCCCGGGTGTCGTAGATGGGGACGCGCTTCTTGATCCGGTCCAAGCTCCATTCCTCGTACTCCACCCCCACGTCCTTATAATGTTTGAGCACCTTGCGCCAATCGTGGCCCTGGGATTTGAACAGGAGCGAGCCGGTGTTGCGGAACTTGGCGAAGCCGCTTTCGTCCTGGCAGTCCAGGTACTCTTCCCATTCCTTCCAATAGAAAAAGCCCTCGTAGGCCATGGCCACGCCGTCCCGGGTCGAATAGTGGGCCCGGACTATGGCGCAGGACGCGCCGGTCGATCCGTATCCGGCGGCCGGGAGCTTGTCCACGGTCAGGGTCTGGTAGCCCGCCTTGGCCAATTCGTACGAAATGCAGCCGCCGATGATGCCGGCCCCGATGATGATGGCGTCATACTTCTGGTTCATGCTGTATCCTCCTGTTAACCGTGATTATGCGGCCACGACCGGGATTTCCGAAGGACTTCCCCGGGAATCGTTCGCATTCCCCGATTCAGGGCATACTAATCCTCGGATACGCCCGCGTTCAAGCCGAAATTTCTCTAGTCAGCCAGCGAATGACTCGAAGGCTTAGATTGTATTATACTGAAAACCGGTATTGGTAAAATAGGCCGGTTAAAGGAAAGGATATGAAAAGAGTATATTTACCTCTTTCCCGGCTTTCTCTGGCCCAGAAGCTGGACTTGATGGAGACCCTCTGGGCCGACTTGACCCGCGACGAGAAAAAACTTGAATCGCCGGCTTGGCATGAGATTGTCCTCAGGGATCGAGCAGAAGCCTTCTCGGTAGGCAAAGTGACCGTTTCGGATTGGGCACAAGCGAAAAAGCGGATTAAAAAGTTGAGACCGTTACCGTGAGGCTTACCATGCAAAACAAACAACACCTTGGTAGTGATTTTGAAGATTTTCTCAAAGAAGAAGGTATGTTGGCCCAGGCAGAGGCCGTTGCGCTCAAGAGAGTTATTGCTTATCAAATTGAAGCCGAGATGAAAAGGGCCAAAGTCACCAAGGTCGAAATGGCCAAAAGAATGCGAACAAGCCGGTCGTCTTTGGATCGTTTGCTCGATCCCCAAAATGCTTCGGTTTCTCTATTGACGCTTGAGCGAGCCGCCGTTGTCTTAGGCAGAAAATTGAGAATTGAGTTGACCTGAGTTGAAGGTAAAGGGATCATGGCTTTATTTGTGGCATTCTTGGAAAGGTTCACCAGGACCTTCACGGCCGGGTTCCAGGTGCGGGCGACGACATTCCCTCCACCGCCCCAGGCAGAGAACATGTTATGAGGAAGACGGTTTCTATAGAAACACCGGTGAATGAAGATATGAAATCCGAATATGATTTTTCCCGCATGAAAGGGACAATGAGGGGAAAGTACCATGAAGCGTACCGCATGGGTCACAAATTGAAGATTCATCGAGAGGACGGGAATACTTCAGTACAGTACTTTAAACTCGAGGATGGGGCTTGACAAAATTGTTTGCCGTTTTATGCAGATTGTGTGATCATTGTTAGGCAGCGTGGAGATAATGAGTGACGGCGAACGTTAGACCAATGCGAATTCCCGGCCGCTGGCGTGAAGGGTACGTGCTCGATTACCACACCTTGTCGAGTACGTACCTTGGAGACGACGAGTACGGGCATCCGATGTACGACACGATACGAAGCGACGTCGGGGAGCTGCTATATCGTCTGAAATATCGCTCCGATGCCGCCGTATTGGCAGAGCTAGTCGACACCGCTGCCAGCTTCGTTCAATCCTGGAATCCCGGCGTAACCATTCTCATCCCCGTTCCTCCGACCCGAGTACGACCTCAACAGCCGGTGCATCTGATTGCGGACGCACTCGGCAGGAAGATTGGTATTCCCTTTGCTCCAAGCGGTGTCATACGCGTCAAGGAGATACCAGAACTCAAGAATGTCTACGCCTACGACGATAGGCTTCGCCTCCTCGAGGGTGCTCACAGGGCCGTAGCGGATGTAGTTGCAGGGCAACGAGTCCTGCTTTTCGATGACCTTTTCCGATCTGGGGCTACAATGAACGCTATAACGGCGGCGCTTTACGATGAGGGCGGTGTTGTCGACGTTTATGCCCTGGCACTTACCCGCACTCGGAGCCGAGCATGACCAAGGTCTTCATTGGCGGGTCTCGATCGGTCTCGCGGCTAAACGAAGACGTTCGGCGACGAATTGATCGGATCGTTGAACAGGGTTTCCCCGTGCTCATCGGCGATGCCAACGGCGCCGACAAGGCCGTTCAGAAATATCTCCAGAGCCGCGGGTATGACTTGGTCGAGGTGTTCTGCTCGGGCGGTGAGTGCCGCAACAACCTGGGCCAATGGCCCGTTCGGGCGATTGCCACCCGTCAGACGCTGAGGAATTTCGACTATTACGCCGCCAAGGACGAGCAGATGGCTCTGGAGGCTTCCATCGGATTCATGATTTGGGACGGCAAGAGCGCTGGCACCCTCGCCAATGTTGCTCGTCTGCTGCGCCAAGATAAGAAGGTGGTTGTCTATGCCACTCCGGACAGACGCTTTCTCACTTTGAATGCCCCGGCTGATTGGGAGCATCTCTTATCTTCGTGCGAAACGGCCTTGCGGGAGAAGGTTCTACGATCCGTGTCCGGCGCGCCACGACGGTCGGACGGGTTGCAGAGCAGATTGCTCTAAACGGGAGTTGCCTAACTTCGGCATGAAGCTTCGTAGCGTCAGAGCCCGGGCTATTCGTTCTCAAATGATCGGTTTGGACGGAGGTCATACATAGAAAGGAGAACAAGATGGTCAGGCAGAAAGTTATGAACTTTCGTGCGCTACCTGTATACGTTGGTGATGCCTTCCTCTTGCACTCACCGTTTGGCACTACTCTAGTCGATGCTGGCCAAAACAAAAAGCATATCCTGAAGCTTCTCAAACAAGAGCGCATAACCAAGAATCATTTCAACCTTCTCGTATGTACTCATTACGATGCCGACCACATAAAGGGAATTATTGGCATCTTGGAATCTCAAAGCTACACCTTCGATGAGATATGGCTTCCTGAAATACTTGGTTCTCTTGCCTATACCGTCTCCGAGACTTTAATGGACATCCTAAAGAGGCTCAGAAATCTTAATCCCGAAGATGTTGAAAATCTGATTCAAAAGGCAAAGGATATATCAAGAAATGAAACACCACCTAAAATTCCGGAAGATTCACCAATCAAGACAGCAAACCTGGACACCCTCAAAGACTACCTGCAATTTTACCGATACCACGAGCATCTCTTCTTGATTCATCACGTGTTGGATTGGCCGTCACCTTCAGATCTTCCTATTCAGGCAATGCTTACAAATCTCAACGCGGCCATGACAGCAGTTTCATCATCGCTATCGTCCGGGGCACATGTACGCTGGTTCCATTACTCAAAGGATATGACAAATAAGCACTACGATGATTTTGGAATGTCCACGCTTAACTCAATCGAGACAGCCGTCACACTTTACAAACCTGATGTCTTTCTGCAGCAGCTGTATCTCACCACAATCAACGTTGAAAGCCTAGTCTTCAAGTTCTCATGCGAAAATTATCCAGAAGTTCTATTCTGTGCCGATTCTGACCTGTCCTTCACAAATAATCACATTAAGCTAAAGGACGAATCCGTCGTAACTGCCCCCCACCACGGATCTGATTCCTGTAATAATGCGTATGGTCGGATAGACGGCTCTGATCTTATTTACGTGCGAAGCGACCGAAGCCAAACACAGAGGCCGGGAAAGGGCTTCTTAGGACAGAGCAATCGCTACTGTACCATTTGCAGGAATAAGGGGCCTAAACAGAAGGTTGAGGTCTCCTACAAGGGTGGTACGCCGAAGGTGAGGGGGAAAAAATGTAAATGCAAATAATTATATCCAGTTAAAAGCCAACAGGTGTCCGCTTCGCTGCTCATTTATGCCGCATTACTGCTGGTTATTAGACAGTAATTCAGTGAATATCGGCTATTTCGCGACATGAAGTTAAATGGATCAAGTCTTCATTCTTAACAAACACTTGCCGGTCCGGCCCCGAACCGGGCGAGGTCCGGGGCCGGGGGCGATTATCACAGGTTGAAGACCTTGGCCGCCAAGTCCAGATCGTCGGGGCAGAGGACGAAGAGGGCCGAGGTCCCGATTTCCGTGGCCGAACCGTAAACATACTTGATGTTGAGGCCTTCTTGGCCGAATTTCGAGGCGATCTCCGCCAGGACGCCGGGCCGGTTTTCGAGATTGAGGGCGATGACCGGTGCGACGTCGAAAAAGTAGCCCTCCTTGGCCAGGAACTCCACCGCTTCCTCGGTTTTATCCACCAAGAAACGCATCAGGGCGAATTCCTCCGAATCCCGGCGCATCGAATCATAGCTCTGGGTCGAGGCGATGCGTTTTATGGATTTACCGCGGGCGTTGATCAGTTCCGAGACATAGGCCGAAGCGTCCTGAATCGAAAGGGCCTCGATATTGATTTGCCGGCCGCCTAGAAGCGCGGCCAGCTTGCCTAACTCTCCAGGGACATTTTTGAGAAACAACGAGATTTGTTTTCTGATCATCTTCTGAACCTCCAAGTTAACCCACCGGGCCTTCGGGAACGGTCAAGACCTCCTGGGTCCTCTGGGTCCGTTCCAACAGATAGGCCCACTTCCGGTCGGCCTCTTCCTGGGCCGCCTCGATCATCTCCTCGGTCATATAGCGGAAACGGCCCTGGCTGGCCACATATTCTTTGACGCTGACTTCTTTTTCCGGAAAAACGTTGATGTTGTAGGCCCACCGTTCCTCGAAGCGGCCCCGGGCCCGGGAAAAGCGCCAGCGCTGAACCTCGTACAGGGGAAAGACCTTGGCCTGGGTGGCCAAGCGGGTGACCTTGACAGCCTGGCCGGGCTCGATCCGCCAGCCCGGCGGACAGGCGGACAGGATATGGATGAACCTGGTCCCGACGATATGGCGGGCCTTGCGGAACTTCCGGATCAGGTCGTCGGGATAGGCCGGCGAAGCCGTGGCCAAGTAGGGAATATGGTGGGCCAGCAGAATCTGTTCGATGTCCTTCTTGTTCTCTTCCTTGATCGAGCCTTCCGGCGTGGTGGTGGTCCAGGCCCCCGGCGGGGTGGCCGAAGAGCGCTGAATCCCGGTGTTCATGTAGGCCTCGTTGTCATAACAGACAAAGAGGATGTTTTCGTTGCGTTCGGCCGCTCCGGACAGGGCCTGCAGGCCGATGTCGTACGTCCCGCCGTCCCCGGCCCAGACCATGACCGCGGCGTCCCGTTCCCCGCGGGCATCGAGGGCCGCGGCCACGCCCGAGGCCACCACGGCCGCGGTCTCGAAGGGACACTGGATGATCGGGACCTCGAGACTCGAATAGGGGTACCCGCCCACGAAGACGCAGAAACAACAGGCCGGCGTGACCACCATGGTCCGCCGCCCCAGGCCCTTGAGGGCCAGCTTGATGGCCAGGGACGAGCCGCAGCCCTGGCAGGAGGACATCCCGGGGTGGACCAGTTCCTCGGCCGTCAGCAGGTCGCGGGGGATATCGAACAGCTTCTGCATGGGTCACCTCTATTCCTTCAGGCCCCAGAACAAGGGCGAGGAAAATGCTTCCCGGGCCGCGGACGCCCGCTCGATGATGGCCACGATATCGTCGGGGGTGACGTCGCGTCCGCCCAGGCCGGCCACCACGGGAAAAACCAGAGGCCCGGCTCCGAGGGGGTAGAGCGCGGCCTGAATTTCATTGGCCAGGACGCCGCCCGCGCCGACGGAAAGGTTGCGGTCAATCACGATCACCCGGGCGGCCCGACCCAGCACTTCCCGCCAAGTCCAGGCCGGGACCGGCCGAAACAGCCGCAACTTCATCAAGCCGACCCGGCGGCCTCGATTCCGCAACTCGTCCACCGCCAGGCGGGCGACGGAAGTGGTGGTGCCGGCGGTGACTATGATCGTTTCCGGGTCCGGCGGCCCGTAAACTTCCACCGCGCCGTAAGCGCGGCCGAAGGCGGCCTCGAAGTCCCGGCAGATTTCCTGAAAGCCGTCCAGGGCCGCCAGATGGTCGTGGTGCATCCGGTACCGCTGCTCCATGAACAGATCGGTGGGAATCATGCCGTTGAACATGCGGGGCTGGTCGAAGTCCAGGGCCACCGGCGGGGCGTAGCGCGGCAGGAAGCCGTCCACCGCCTCCTGATCCGGGACGTCCACCACCTCCGAGGTGTGACTCAGAAAAAAGGCGTCATAGGCGATCATGACCGGCAGGAGGGCCTTCTCGGCCAGCTTGAAGGCCATGATGACGCTGTCGAGGACTTCCTGGTTGGACTCGCAATAGAGTTGAATCCAGCCGGTGTCCCGCTGGGCCAGGGAATCGGTCTGGTCGGCCCAGATGTTCCAGCCGCCGGTCACGGCCCGATTGACGTTGGCCATGACGATGGGCAGCCTGGACCCGGCGGCCCAGTGCAGGACTTCATGCATGTACAGCAGGCCGTTGCCGCTGGTGGCGGTGAAGGTCCGCACCCCGGCGGTGGCGGCGCCCACCAGGGCGGCCAGGGCCGAATGTTCGCTTTCCACCTTGATGAACCGGGCGTCCAGTTCGCCGGTGGCGCACATCTCGGACAGTTCCTCGACGATGGTCGTCTGGGGGGTGATGGGGTACGCGGAAATGACCTGAGCCCGACTGAGCTTGACCGCGTGGGAGACGGCGTGGTTGCCTTTCAGAACTTTCTTCACCTGGCCACCTCCTCGGCCCCGGCCTGTTCCTCGATCATGGTGATGGCCCCGCGGGGGCATTCGGCCGCGCAGATGCCGCAGCCCTTGCAATAGTCATAGTCGATTTCGTACCCGAAGCCGTCGGGACCCGGGGCCAGGATCGAGACGTCCGGACAGAAGATCAGGCAGTTGTCGCACTCGATGCAGCGGCCGCAATGCAGGCAGCGCCGGGCTTCCTCGAAGGCCTCGTCCGCGGCGAAGGTTCTGAGGTAGGGCTGAAAACCGGACCGGCGTCGCTCGGGAGGCTCGGGCTCGAGCACGATCGGCGCGGCCTTTTGAAAATAGTCAGGCACCAGCGCGCCGGCCTCGACCACCTTTTTGATGTTCCGCGGCCCGGTTTCGAAGTCGGTCCAGCCCCGGTAACGGGAAAAACTCAAGGCCGGTCCCGGGCCGATGGTTATCTTCTCGAGTTCCTCGGCCGGGTTCAGGCCGCGCCGGAGACAATCGCAGACAATGGCCGCCTTTTTGCCGGCGGCCACGGCGTGGACCACGGTGCGCGGCTGGGCGATGACGTCTCCGCCGGCCAGGACCACGGCCCCGTCACCCTCGAGGTCAACCTCGAGATCGGCGGCCGCCGGGATGACGCCCGCGGCGGCCTCGAGCCGGCCGGACAAATACGCCAGGTCCGCCCGCTCGCCGATGGCCGTCACCACGGTGCCGGCTTTAAGTTCGAACCAGGCGCCCGGCTTCTTCACGGGCCGGCGGCGGCCGCTCTCATCCGGTTCGCCTAGATCCATCTCGACGCAGCGGACCCGAACCAGGCGGTCCGTTTCGTCGAAGATGAACTCTTCCGGCGCGGCCAGGAAACGGAACCCGATCCCTTCTTCCCCGGCCTCCCGGACTTCGTCCGGATGGGCCGGCATCTCCTCGGCCGAACGGCGATAGAGCACGGTCACCCGCGACCCGAGCCTCAAGGCCGTCCGGGCCGCGTCCAGGGCCGTGTTTCCGCCGCCGATGACCAGGACTTCGGCCCCTAGCGCGATCTTTTCGCCCGCCGCGACTTGCCGGAGCAGGGCCAGGCCGCTCATGATCCTGGGGCTGTCACCTTCACCACGCAAGCCCAGTTTGAGGCTTTCCTGGGCCCCGGTGGCCAGGAAGAGATAATCGAATTCCCGGCGCAGGGCCTCGAGGCTCAGGTCTCGGCCGAGGGCCAGGCCGCACTTAAGCTCGATTCCCATTTTTGTCAGTCCTTCAAACTCCAAGGACAGGACCGACCGGGGCAGCCGGTACTCGGGAATACCGTAGCGCAGCATTCCGCCGGGCTCGGGCCGGGCTTCGAAAACAGTCACTTTAAAGCCCAGGAGCCGGGCGAAATAGGCGGCGGCCAGGCCGGCCGGACCGGAACCCACTATGGCCAGGCGGCGGTCGTGATATTCGGGCAGATCGGGATGGCGGCCCGACGAGGGCTTAAGATCGCCGACAAAACGCTCGAGCCGGTTGATGTTGACCGCTTGGTCCAGTTCGATCCGATTACAGGCCTGTTCACAGAATTTAAAGCAGACGCGGCCCAGGATGGCCGGAAAAGGCTGTTCCCGCTTGAGCAGCCAGTACGCGGCCTCGTATTCGCCCCGAGGCAACAGCCTGATCCAGCCCTCGACGTCGTTGCCGGCCGGGCAGGCGTTCTGGCAAGGCGGCATCTTGTCTTCATAGACGGGCTTGAGAAAGCGCCAGCTTCCGGTCAGGTTGTGGAGCATCGGCCCCAAGGAGCTGTTCAAGGGCGTCAGGTCCCGCCAGGATTTGAATTCATGCGGCCGGGCCTGTTGGCTTCGCTTTTTTTTCAGCATGGTCTTGAATCACCCCGAGCAACATAGGCAAGGTTTGGTCATTCGGGCGAAGCGGGGGATATACCCGCCCCGCCGTTGAAGGGAGCCTCGATCCGGACATGTTCTTCAGCCGGCCGCTGCCAGGCCGGCCACCCGCTCGAAGGCCGCCCGGGCCGCCCGTCGGTTGGCGTCTTTCCTGGCCGGAGTGTAGGCCTCGATGGCCCGTTCCACGGATTCGAGGCTGACCAGGCCGGTGACCCGGGCAAAGGCGCCCAGGATGGCCGTGTTGACGATGGGGTTGGCCGCCGAACCCAGGCCGTGCTCGACGGCGACGGCCGAGGCGTCCACCACGAAGATTCTGAAACCGTCTCCGGCTAATGATGAAAAGTCGGCCGGTTTCCGGCGGCTGTTGAGGAGCACCAGGCCGTTTCTCTTCAGCCCCTGGGTCACCGGGACATTCTTGAGCAGAGACGAATCCAGGACCACGACCTGATCCGGGTTGTAAATCTGGTTGCGCAACAAGATGGGCCGGTCGTCGAACCGGCAAAAGGCCGTGACCGGCGCTCCGCGGCGCTCGACCCCGAAGGCCGGAAAGGCCTGCACGTATCGGCCTTCCAGAAAAGCGGCCTGGGCCAGAATCTCGGACCCGATGACCGCGCCCTGGCCGCCTCGCCCATGAAACCTTATCTCCTGCATGATGGCTACCCGTGTGTTTCCTTGGAATGGCGCGGCGCCACCCCGTAATCGTCCCTTTTCAGCCGGCCGAGCCGATTATGACATAAAAGGCCTTGACCTTCCAGAAGGTTCGACCCGCTAAAGAAAGGACCCGGTTGCGTGGGTCGTACCCTCACCCCAACCCTCTCCCAGAGGGAGAGGGGGGGTAACGGCACCGCAACACAGCTTGTCTTTTCACCCTCTCTCATCGGGAGAGGGCAGGGTGAGGGGCATTGGGGTTGGCTCGGCCACTCGCCCAGGTAGAATTATTCCCGGCGGCAGGCTGGAGGTCATAAGGGCCAACTTTGTTTTCGTTCCCTTTCCCTAGAGCCGGGGGCCGATCTCCTCCACCAGGCGGTCGCAGCGGCTGAAATAGGCCCGGGGGTGACCCAGGATGTACCTGATCAACTCCTCGAGGATGGTTATCCGCGAGCCCCGACCGATGATCTGGGGGTGCATGGCCAGGACATAGCACTTGCCTTCGGCGGACATGACGTCGAACTCCCGTTGCCAGGTCTCGAGGACGGCCGACGGCGGGGCCATGACCCGGCCGACCAGGCGGTTCGAGTACAGGAAGAAGGGGGCGTCGTCCAGGGCCCAGGCAAAGGGCAGTTCCACCAGGTCGGTCTTCCGTCCGTCGAGGACGTGCTTGTACGGGGCTTCGTCGTCGAAAAAGTTCGAGGAATAGGCAAAGCCGTATTCCAGCAGCAGGCTGAAGGTCTGGGGCGTGAATTCGCCGGCCGGGGAACGGTAGCCCCGGGGAGGCTCTCCGGTCAGGTCCTTGATGATGTTCCAGGCCCGGTCCATCTCCAGCCGCTCCTCCTCGGGCGGGAGATTGTCCAGCCAGCGATGGGAATAGCTGTGGTGGCCGATCTCGTGGCCCGCCTCGAGGATTCTTCTCGACAGGTCAGGATGGGCCTCGATGACCATTCCGGGAATGAAGAAAGTGGCCGGCAGCCTGTACTTGGCCAGCAGGCGCAGGACCCGGTCCGCCCCTATTTTAGTGCCGTAACGGCCCTGGGACAGGGCGATGGGCCGCTTGGCGTTTTCCGGGTCCCGGGCCGTCCAGAGAGTCTCGGCGTCCAGATCGAAAGTGAGTAACACCGGGAACGATTTTTCCTCGCTCATATCAAGCTCCTGTCATGACGGTTCGAGCCGCTCGGCTTCCAGCCCGGATCGCTCAAGGGGCCATGAACTGGCCGCCGTTGACGTCCAGGGTGACGCCGGTGATATAGGCCGCCTGGTCGGAAGCCAGAAAAAGAACGGCCTCGGCCACTTCCTCGGGCCGGCCCGGGCGGCCCATCGGTATGGTCCGCAGGACTTTCTCGCGTTCGGCCGGCGATTTGGACAGCCAGAATTTTTCCAACCTCGGGCTGCTCAGGATGACCCCCGGGGCCACGCAGTTGACCCGGAGACCGCAGGGGGCCCAATCCTTGGCTAGCTGGCGGGTGAAGCCGAGCAGTCCGGCCTTGGCCGCCACGTAGGTGGCCTCGATGGGCGCCAGCAGTTTTTCGCCGCTCGGACCGGGTTCGCAGGTGTGACCGGCCACTGAAGAGATATTGACTATGCTGCCGCTTTTCCGCCGGGCCATGATCGGCAGGGCCATCTGGCAGCAGAGATGGGCCGACTTGAGGTTCTGGGCCATGATGTACGACCAGTCGTCGTCGGTCAGGTCCTCGAAAGCCTTGTACTCGCCGGAAGGGGCCCGGCCCGAGCCGGAGTTGTTGACCAGGACGTCGAGGCGGCCCCAGGCCTGCAGGGCCCCGTTGATCATGGAGTCGACCACGATCCGTTCCGCCGCGTCGCCGGGGATGGCGATGACTTCGGCCCCAGCTTGGGCGATCTCCTGGGCCGTCTGGGTCAGATTGGCCTCGGTCCGGGCGTTGATGACCACCCTGGCCCCTTCCCTGGCCAGGGCCAGGGCCGTGGCCCGGCCGATGCCCTGGGCCGAACCGGTGATGACGGCGACCTTGCCGGAAAAACTCATGACGACTCCCTTTTATTTACCCTCACCCGGCCCTCTCCCAAAGGGAGAGGGTAAAAACAAACCCGCGCTTCGGTTCGATTACCCCCTCTCCCCCTGGGAGAGGGTCGGGGTGAGGGGTACTAGGTATTGACTCGTCCACCAACCCCGATCAGGCGTCCGGGGCGGCCATGATCCCGGGTCTTCTATCCGCCCAGGGACAAAGACTCTCGAGAGCCGCCGCCGTCTCGAGCACCGTTCCGTCTTGCCAAAGCCGGCCGACGATCTGAAAACCGACCGGCAGACCTTCGGCCGTCCAGCCGCAGGGGATGGAAACGGCCGGGTGGCCCGACATGTTGAAAGGATGGGTGTAGGGGTACCAGGCCGAGCGCAGGCTGCCGGCCGAACGGCCGTTGACCTCGACCGGGTCCCAGGCCCGTTGATCCGCCGACAGGGCCGGACGGCTTAGGGTCGGCGAGACCAGGAGGTCATATTTCCCGAAGAACCGCTGCACGGCTTGGTACAGCCGGGTTCTGACTTGAATGGCCTCCTGCAACCGAACGGCCGTAAGTTCGAACCCTCGAGTCAGGGCCATGACCAGGGATTGGTCCAGCCGGTCCCGGTATTGGTCCAGGTACTGCCCCAAGCGGGCCGCCAGGCCGGACTGTAGGAATACTAAAAACACCTCCTCCTGGGGTTGGAAATCAGGCGCGACCACTTCCACCTCGGCCCCCAAACCGGCCAGTTTATCCACCATCCGGCGGCAGAACCCGAGGGTTTCGACGTCCACCTCGAGATTGCCAAGGCGCGGCGTCCAGGCCACTTTCAGCCCTTTGACCGCCTCGGCCGGATTCCCTTCTAAAATCGAAAGAAACTTTTCCTTTGGACGGACCATCGAGTGAGGGTCTTCCGGATGGGGACCGGAGATGATCTCGAGGGCCAGGGCCGCGTCGGCCACGGTTCGGGTCATGGGTCCGACATAGGAAAGGTTTCCGAACACGTCCGGCGCCTGGGGATGGGGGACCCGGCCGAGGGTGGGCTTGAAACCGACGACGCCGGTGCAACTGGCCGGGATACGGATCGAGCCGCCGCCGTCGGTGCCTAAGGCGATCGGTCCCAGGCCGGCGGCCACGGCCGCGCCGGCGCCGCCGCTCGAGCCGCCGCTCGAGCGGTCCAGCCGCCAGGGATTGCGGGTGACGCCGAAAAGAGGGCCGTCGGTGACGGCCTTGTGGCCGAACTCCGGGGTGGTGGTCTTGCCGATCAGGATGGCGCCGGCGTCCCGCAGCCTGGCCACGCTCGGCGCGTCCTGGGACGGGATAAAGTCGGCGAAGATGACCGAGCCGAAGGTCGTCCGGACGTCCTTGGTCCAGAGCAGGTCCTTGGCCGAAAAGGGCACGCCGTCCAGCGGGCCGGCCGGGCAACCTTCGATTGCCCTGGCTTCGGCCTGGCGGGCCTCCTCGAGGGCCGCCTCGGCCCGGACCGTGATAAAGGCGTTGATCGCCGGCTGGAGGGCCTCGATCCGCGCCAGAACATCCTTGACCACTTCCACCGGCGATACTTCCCGGCGGTTGATCAGGCGGGCCAACTCGACGGCCGGGGTAAAGAGCAGGTCAGATTTGTCCAAAGCGACCTCCTGGGTAAAGGGCGGACACCGGCGGAAGGCTCAAGGCTTCTCTCCCGGGCGAGATTTCTCCATCGAGGCCAGGTAATCGGCCAGGCCCGTCTCGAGACTCCAGCGCGGTTCGTACCCGACCTCCCGGGCCCGGGAGATATCGAAGGGCCGGCGTTGGGGCAGGTCAGACACCGGACCGGGGCCGAGTTCGAGTTCGGCTTGCGGGAAATAGAGCTTGATCAGTTCGGCCACCTCGGCCAGCCGGTAGTCCCGGCCGGCGCCGATATTGTAGATGCGGTGCCCGAGCTTCGGGGCGGTGTGCACCAGCCTGACGCCCCGGGCCGCGTCGGCGACGTGAACGAACTCGAAACGGTGATCGGCCCCGGACTCGAGCCTGACCGGCCGGCCGGCCTGGGCGGCCAGGAGCAGGCGATAGAGATAGTGCGGCGAACCTTCGCCGCCCGGGCCGTAGAGGGCCCCGTGGCGGGTGGAGACAAAGTCCAGCCCGTACCGGCCGGCGTATTTCAGGCCGATCATCTCGGCCGAGGCCTTGGCCGCGCCGTAAAAGCCGTAGGGCAGGTCGGGCGGGAAGAACGCCTCCTCGACGGCGTCGGCCGGGGCCGCGGCGTAGACCGCCCCCGAGCTGATCATGGTCAGACGGCCCAAGCCGAGCCGGCGGACCGCCTCGAGGACGTTCAGGGTGCCGAGGAGGTTGACCCTGATCGAGTGATAGGGCCTCGCTTCCGAGTCCGGCGGGACAACCGCCGCCGCGTGAATGACGCCGGCCGCGCCGTGTTCCGCCAGGGCGGCCTCGAGTTCGGGCAGATTGAGCACGTCGCCCCGGGCAAAGGGGCAGTTCTCCGGAGACAGGTCCGGATGAAGCAGGTGGCGGCGCTCGCGGTTGCCGAAAAGAACCGGCCGGAACCCGTGGCCGGCCAATTCATTGGCCAGGTGTTGGCCCAGGAAGCCGCAGCCGCCGGTGATGAGCACGGTTTCAGCGGCCATCGAGAATCCTCCGGGCCAGGGCGTCGCCCACCTGGCTGGTGGTGGCCTTGCCGCCCAGGTCAGGGGTCAAGGTCAGACCTTCCTTGATCAAGCCGGACATGGCCGCCAGGATGGCCCGGGCCGCTTCCTTTTCCCCCAGAAAATCCAGGAGCATGGCCCCGGCCCAGACCGTGGCCAGGGGATTGGCCGCGTTCAGGCCGCGGTACTTGGGCGCCGAACCGTGCATGGGCTCGAACATGGATACCCCGTCCGGGTTGATATTGCCGCCGGGAAACAACCCCAGGCCGCCGCAGACGGCCGCGCCCAGGTCGCTCAGGACGTCGCCGAAGAGATTGGGCGCCACCACCACCTGGAAGCGCTCCGGGTTCTTGACCAGCCACATGGTGGCCGCGTCGGCGAAGACGTGCTCGAGGGTCAATTCCGGGTAGTCGGAGGCCACGGCCGCGGCCGCTTCCCGCCACAAGCCGTACATCTGGGGCAGCACGTTGGCCTTGTCAATGAGGGTGACCTTTTGACGGCCGGTGTTTCTGGCCAGTTCGAAGCCGTAACGGATGACCCGTTCGGCGCCGGCCCGGCTGATCAAACCCAGGTTATAGGCGACTTCGCCCTGGCTGAGCCGGATTTCCAGGTCCATGTCCAGCCGAAAGGACGACCGTTCCAGGCTCAGCTTCCGGCGGCTCGACCCTTGGTTAACGCGGCCGCCCTGGCCGATATAGAAATCTTCGGTGTTTTCCCGAATCAGGGCGATGTCCACCGGCTTATCCAAGCCGGCGGCCAGGGGGCTCCGGATGCCTTCGAACAGGACCACGGGTCTCAGGTTGACGTACTGGTCGAAATGGAACCTGATGGCCAGGACTATGCCCATTTCCAGTAACCCCGGCTCGACCCGGGGGTCGCCCACGGCGCCCAGGTACATGGCCCGGTGGCGGGCCAGCTCGGCCAGGGCCTGATCGGGCAGCAGTTCGCCGGTCCGCAGATAATGCTCGGCGCCGTAGGGCAGGTCCAGCCACTCGAGGCAGAAGCCGAAGCGTTGGCCCGCGGCGGCCATGACTTTTTTTCCTTCGGCCACGATCTCCGGGCCGATGCCGTCCCCGGCGATGACTGGAATCACGTAATTGGTCATGAAGCTGGTCCTTTCAGACGATCCGGCTGATCCCCACCCAACGCTCGATGAAGTACATGGCCGCGCCGGTCAAGCCGATGAGCATGGTGGAGATGGCCGCGATGGTGGGGTCCACCCCGTACTCGATGTAGGAAAAAATCACCACCGGCAGCGTGCTCTGGGTAACACCCTGGAGGAAGATGGACACCGGCACGTTGTCGAAACTGACGATGAAGGCGAAAACCGCCCCGGCCACTATCCCCGGCCGGATCAGGGGAAAGGTCACGTGCAGGAAGGCCCGCCACCGGTTGGCGCCCAGGGTCCAGGCCGCTTCCTCCAGGCTCACGTCGAAACGGTGCAGGCTGGCCGAAATGGTCCTAATCATATAGGGAAAGGTGATGATCACGTGGCCGACCAGCAGACCGGCGAAGCTGCCCGACAGGCGGAGCAGGCTGAAGAACTGGAGCAGGGCGATGCCGATGATGACCATGGGAAAAATCAGCGGCGACATGACGAAGGCGTTGATCAGCTCTTTGCCCGGAAAGTTGAAGCGCATCAAGGCCAGGGAGGCCATGACGCCGATGGCCGAGGAAATGACCACCGTGGCCGCGGCCAGGACCAGGCTGAACTTGAAACCGTCCACGTATTGGGATTGGGTCATGGCCTTGGCGTACCAGGCCAGGGTGAAGCCCTTGGGCGGAAAAGTCAGATAGGAAGTGGGGCTGACCGAGGCCAGCAATACGATGACGATAGGCAGGAGCAGGAAGGTGTAGATGCCGGCCACGCTCAAGTGGAAAATCAGGGAGGACCAATCTCTTTTCTTCTTGCCCACTCCGCCGCTCCTGGATCAGGCCCGGGCCGCGCTCATCTTGAAGACCCGGAAATAACCGACGATGAGGATCAGGGTGGCGAAGAGCAGAATGAAGCCCATGGCCGCGCCGAAGGACCAGTTGGCCGTGACCATGAATTCCTGGTAAATCAGGTTGGAGATGACCTTGACCGTGACGCCGCCCAACAGCCTGGGGGTGACAAAGGCGGTGATGCCTTGCAGAAAGACCAGGAGCGAGCCGGCGACCACGCCCGGCAGGCTCAGGGGCAGGGTGACGCGCAGGAAGGTCTGAAAACGGTTGGCCCCCAGGGAGCGGGCCGCGTCTTCCAGGTCGCGGTTGATGTTCTGAATGGTCGTGGCCACGGCCAGGACCATGAAGGGCAGAAAGACGTGGGTCATGCCCACCACCACGCCGAAGTAATTGTAGAGCAGCCGAAGCGGCCTTTCCACCAGGCCGAGCTGGATCAGGCTGTCGTTGATCAGTCCCCGGTTGGCCAGCAGAACGATCCAGGCAAAGGAGCGAACCACGATGTTCAGGAACAGGGGGAAGATGATCAGCCCGAGATAGAGACCCCGGCGGCGCGATTCGGTCCGGGCCACGAAGTAGGCCAGCGGGTAGCCTAGGATCAGGGTGGCCAGGGTGACCCCCACGCCCAGGGCCAGGGTTTCGAACATCACGCTCAGATAAAAGGAATCGCCGACGAACTTGGCGTAATGGGCGATAGTGAAGACGTCCTTGAGCCCTTCGCCCGGAACATAGACGTGGATGCTGCTCCAGAACAGGGAAAACAGGGGCGCGACGAAAAAGATCACCAACAGGGCCAGCGTGGGCAGGATCAGATAAATCCAGGCGTGCTGGCGCCTGGTTCCGCCTGGGCGGAAAGACGCTTTCACCTGGCCTCCGCTTCGAGTCCGATTGGTCTTGGCCCGCCTTCCGAACCCGGCGCGGCTTCATTCTTGATCTGGGTCAGGAGGCAGTCCGCGGCGGACCATTCCAGAAAAACCCCGGCGCCTTTATTCAGAACCGGCGACCCGTGCACGTTCTGCCGCTCGACGATGAGCCGCTCTCCGGTCTCGAGTCGGACCTGGTACTGGGTCAAGGCGCCCAGGTAGGCGATGAACTCGATCTCGCCGGCGGCCCGGTTGGGGTCGCTTCCGGTCTCGGACGGTTCGAGCAGCCGGATTCTTTCCGGACGCACGGCCAGGCAGACTTCGGCGCCCTGGACCAGGGCCGGAGTTGTTTCCACGATCAGCTTCAGCCCCTTGGCCGTGACCACTTCGGCTTGGCCGTCGCCCAGGGCCGCCACGCGGCCGACGAAGAAATTGGAACGCCCCAGGAAATCGGCCACAAATGGCGTGCCCGGGGATTCGTAAACCTGGCGGGGGCGGCCCGCCTGTTCGATCCGGCCGCGGTGGAGGATCACCACCTGGTCGGACATGGTCAGGGCTTCGGCCTGGTCATGGGTGACGTAGATGGTGGTGATGCCTAATTTCTCTTGAAGCTGTTTTATTTCCACGCGCATCTGGTCGCGCAGTTTGGCGTCCAGGTTGGAAAGCGGCTCGTCCAGGAGCAGGACGGCCGGTTGAACGGCCACGGCCCGGGCCAGGGCGATGCGCTGCTGCTGGCCGCCGCTGAGTTGATGCGGATAGCGTCCGGCCACGTCCGGCAGGCGCACCAGGGCCAGGGCCCAGTCCACCTTGGCGGCGATATCCGCCTTGGACAGGCCGCGCATTTTCAGGCCGAAGCCGACGTTCTGGCCGACGGTCAGGTGGGGGAAAAGGGCGTAGGATTGAAAGACCATGCCCAGGTTGCGCTTGTGGATGGGTTTGTCGTTGACCCTTTCCCCCCCGATGTACACGTCGCCCCGGTCAGGCTCGATCAACCCGGCGATCATGCGCAGGGTGGTGGTCTTGCCGCAGCCGCTGGGCCCCAGCAGGGACAGAAACTCCCCGCTGGGGGCCTTCAGGGACACGTCGTCCACGGCGGCGAAGGCGCCGTAGCGTTTGACCAGGTTCAGGACCTCGATTACGGCCATGTCCGCTCCTCCGGCGGCGTCGAGGCTGTTACGACCGCGCGGGTCTTGGCCCTAGCGGGTTATCTCCTTGTTCCACCGCTCGGTCCACTGGGCCTGGTTCTTGCCGACGTACTCGTAGTCCGGCACGACCATGGCCTCGATCTGTTCCTGACCGTAAGGCAGCTTGGCGGCCAGTTCCGGCGGCAGTTTGACGTTTTTATTGACCGGACCCTCGAACATGTTCTCGGCGAAGCAGGCCTGACCGCTCTCGCTCAGGACTTCGTTGATGTACTTTTCGGCCAGGTCCTTGTTGGGACCGTTCTTGACCAGGACCAAGCCGGGCAGGATGGCCACCGCCCCTTCCTTGGGAAAGGAAAAACCTATGGGCAGGCCTTTCTTTTCGGAGAAAGCGGCCCGGTCATGATACCAGGGCGCCACCCAGACTTCGCCCCGTTCGAGCAGGGAAACCAATTGATCGGCGTGGGTGTAGAAGGTGACCACGTCGCCCTTGAGTTTCTTGATGGCCGCAAAGCCCGGATCGAGGTTGGTGATGCTGCCGCCGTTGATCTTGGCGGCCATGAGCAGGGTCATCCAGCCGGCCGTGCCGGTGATGTCGCACAGGGCGATCTTGCCTTTGAAGCGGGGGTGCCAGAGATCGGCCCAGGACTTGGGCGGGTCCTTGACTTCCTTCTTGTTGTAGGCCAGGCCGCAGCCGGCGAAGAGCTGGGCGACGAAGTAATTATCCGGGGTCCGGGCCTTATCGTAGAGCTGGTTCAGGTTCGTGATCTTGGCCGGGTCCATCTTATCGGTCAGGCCTTCGTTGCGGGCCAGGGGGGCCAGGCTGATGTCCATGTAGGCCACGTCAATCTGGGGATTGCTTTTCTGGGCCCGCAGTTTGGCCAGGTTTTCGGTGGAGATGCCCTGGACGATGTTCACCTTGGCCTGGTGCTTCTTCTCGAACGGCTCGACGTGGCATTTCTTGGTCATGTCCGCGAAGGACCCGCCGAAAATGGCGATGGTCAACTCGTTGGCCGCGGCCGAGGCGCCGGTGGGGGCGCCGACGGTCAGGACGGCCAGGGCCAGAAACAAACAACCAAACAATTTAAGACCGCGCATTTTCTCCTCCCTCTCCTGAAGTTGATTTTTCGGGAAAACCAGTCTCTCCCGCTCTCAGCCGTTTTTCAGGTCGCCGGGTGTTTCCCCTTCTTCCAGAAAATGGGGCTCCATCTCCTGGTACACGGTTTCGATCTGCCGGCGGCAGAATTCGGCCGCCCGGTCGGCGTCGCCCCGCCGCAGGGCCTCCACGATCAGGGTCTGTTCCTTATGGGACCTGGCTATCCGGCCTTGGATGGAATAGGCCAGGTACATGGGGAAACTGTTCCACAGGCCGGTGATCATTTTGACCAGCCGTTTGTTCCCGGAGCATCTGAAGATGACCTGGTGAAAGCGTTGATCGAAGCCGGCGTAGCCTTGGTGGTCAGTAGATTCCAGGCAGCGGCCCATCTCGTCCATGAGCTGATCCAGTTCGGCCAGGTCGGCCGGGGTCATGTTCCGGGCGGCCAGGGTCGTGGCGTATCCTTCCAGGAGGCGGCGGATTTGGTAGATTTCCCGGATGTCCTCCCGGGTGAACCTGGCCACCACCGCGCCTTTGTGCGGAGAATTGACGATCAACCCTTCGTTTTGCAGGAGCATCAGGGCTTCCCGGACCGGCATGCGGCTGATGTTCAATTCCTTGGCTAATTCTTCCTGGATCAGGGGCTGGCCGGGTTTCAGTTCTTTTTTCAGGATGGCCTGGCGCAGGGTGGCGGCCACCTGATCCCTGAGGGTGCGATGGGTTATCTTTTCCAAGGGCGTTTACCTTGTCTGTTCCCGCCGGCCTGGTTGCCGTGTTTGCCGGTAGCCCGAGTCGGGAGTCTAGTAGTGCTGGCTCAGGAAGCGGTCGCGGTCTGGATCGGCCAGCGGTCTGGAGCAGCCGGCTGCCTGACCCGGCCGGACGGACCGTCAGGTGGCCGACTTATCCGGCCCGGCCCTGTCTGCCAGCCTCAAACCAGTATCCAAATGACATTATCCTGTATCCAGTATCCATAAGGACTGCGCGGTTGTCAAGGCTTTTTTAGATTCGAGGCGTTCGTTCAGGGCCTTCCAAGTTTCGGCCAGGAGCTTGATCACGGATTGAGTAGTCCACATATCAGCACCGTATCAGGAGGGACTTGGCTAAATCGGCTTGACCAGGCGGGATTCAGGAGATTACTATAAACCGTAAGGGAAAATTCACCGATTTAGATGAATATTCTGATTATTGTAAGGCACATGAACACTCGCATGACCATCCGAGGCGCGACCGAGAATGACGCCCGCTCCATTGCGAAGCTGGCGCGTGAGTTAGGCTACACCGCTACGGCCAAGACTATGCGGAGGCGCATTCGAGCCATTCTCGCTTCTTCCGCCGATTTTCTGATTGTGGCCGTGGACTCATCTGCCGGCGTCATCGGGTGGCTGCAGGCACATGCGGCACAGGTGGTCGAGTCAGGCTTCCGGGTTGAGATTCTGGGTCTTATCGTTTCTACCACGACTCGACGGCGCGGCGTTGGTCGCTCTTTGGTCACCAAGGCGGAGCGATGGGCCAAGAGTATATCCGCGGAGGCCATTGTTGTGCGGAGCAAGGCAACTCGCGAAGAGAGTCATGCATTTTATTCAGCGCTTGGCTACGCATACACCAAGACTCAGTTGGCATATCGAAAACCATTGGTTGGACCTAACCAGAGCGCCGCAGCGAAACGCCGCCCCACTGGGCAGGCGAACGGTTCGGGTGAATTTTAAAGCCCCGATTGCTACCGTGGCGTATCGAGCTTATTAGGCGCCCATTCCACCTACGGCGGACAAGTCTCGGCGCGCCGCCAAAATCCGGGCTACGCGTTCTCAAATGATCGGTTGGGACGGATGTCTGGTAGTAAAGTGGAGTGAAAAATGCTCATTGAATAGCGTGGCAAGATATGAGGAAGACTTGGAAGATAATGAGGATGAAGAGGTTGCGCGGAAACCTCCTCCATTCAGGTTAACCGGATGAATGGAACTCGGGATGCTCTACTAATTCGGATAAGATAAGACTCATTTACAGCAGACCAATACCACAAGCCGCCTTACGGCCGCGAGTGCTTCAGAAAAAGAGGGATAGCCGTGAATGTTCCCCCGGGATGAGCGGCTAATCCCCCCACCAGAGGTTGGCCAGGTCAATTTCCACTTCGGGGAAGGGCTCGACCCGGGCCTTGTCCTTTTCCGCGTAGTTGCCCATGACCGTCCAGGCGCCATCCTTTAACTTGAAGGTCTCCAGAAGTTTGGCGATGGGGTCGATAAGCCAGAGATAGGGAACCCCGGACGCAGCGTAGATGGGCATTTTGCGAACACGATCGATTCGAAACGTGCCCGGAGAAAGGATTTCGCAGACCCAGTCGGGCACGATGGAAATCCAGTTCTCCTTGGGCGGCTCCGGCAGCCGTTCCTGCCTCCAGCCGGCCAGGTCCGGCACCAGCAGGTTTTCGCCCAGCATCACTTCCGTCTCAACCAGGATAATCCATCCGCCCGGACCGCCACTATCTCCAAAATCATATGGCGCCCCAATTCTAATGCCTAATCTGGTCGCCATCCGACCATGCCGGGCATGCGGCCGGGGGAAGGCGTGCAGTTCGCCCTCGATGATCTCGCCGGTCATGTTCTCCGGCAACGTGTATAGGTCGTCGTAGACGGCCTTTCGTTTGACTGGCACGGACATTGACGTCTCCTTCCCGCGGCTAGGGACGAGATCAGTCCATACCCCTATCAATGAGCCGTAAAACCACGGCCTTATAACTTCTCCTAGGCCTGGGGATCGCTCTGGTCAACCCAAAACATATCCCGTCAAATTTATTAAATATTAGGCCGATAGCCGGACTTTGTCAAATCAATAGGGCGCGGCCAACCTGGTCATAACCGCCCAAAACCCTTGAACTCCGGCTTTTATAGCGATGGCTTCGTCACCACTTGATCGTGACCCGCTCTGCCCCTTCACTATCTTCCGCCCCTGATAACCGAATGGTTGCTGGATGATCAAATTCCTCTTGACTCAGGTTCCGATAAGAAGTATTACGTAGCTGGTAATACTATAAATGAATCGAGGTTCCTTTAATTGATGGTCCGACCCAAGGCCAAGACCAGGAAGTTTCTTAAAATCAGCGAACTGGCCGACCAGGCCGGCGTCTCGCCCCGCACCATCCATTTCTATATCCAGGAAGGACTGCTGCCGCCGCCGGAGAAGACCGGCCGCAACATGGCCTACTATGACCCGGCCTGCGTAAATAAAATCCGCGCCATTAAAAAGGCCCAGACCGAAAGGTTCCTGCCCCTGGTGGTCATCGGCCGGATTCTCCGGGAAAACGGCTATGATTATTCGACCCTGGCCACCCGGGCCCCGGACCGGGAAGCGCCGACGCCGCCACCACAGCCCATTCTGCTGGAACACATCTCCGGCGGGGCCTTGATGGAATTTAAAAAAAGAGGCTGGCTCGGTTCGGACCGGCCGGCCGACTGGACCGAGGCGGACCGGCGCTTTCTCGGTTTTTTCCTTCGCTGCCTGGACCTCGGCCTGTCCCAGGAAAAGTTCCGCCAGGTCTTCGAGACCATTCAGGCCCTGATCGAAGAGGTAGTCGGGACCGAATTTCAGGCCTGGGGCGGCAAAACGGCCCATGACCAAGACCTGTCCTCGCTCGAACGGAGGGTCGTCCAGGAATTCATGGACCAAGTGCGCCGCCGGCGCCTGGCCGCGGCCCTGCGCCGCCACCGCCGCAGCCTGGACAACGCGGCCATGGCTATCGGCGATGAAGGTTACGGCCTGCCCGGGGCGGCCATCGCCGACGACCTGAAAGCCATGGAAGGACAACTCAAAATAAGGCCGGCCGACCATCGCCTGCTGATAGACCTGGCCACGGGTTACAGTTGTACGGGCGAGTTGGACCGATCTCTGGCCCTGCTCCGGCGGGTCTTGCGGCGGGACCAGGACAACGTGGCGGCCCGGGTTCGCTTCTGCTGGTACCGCCGTTTCTCCAGCCGCCGGGAAGGGCCGCTCAAGTGGCGGGACGAACTGATCGAGTTGCTGCGCCTTTATCCGGAATCGATCATGGGCCATATTTTTCTGGCCGTCTGGCTGGCCGGCGACGCCCTCGAATCCAACCACCACCAGGACTCCCAGCATCTGATCAACTCGAGCCTGGCGGAATTGGCTCGAGCCGAAAAGCTGCCGGCCGGGGACTTGCACGAATGGGCCCTGGTGCGCTATTCTCGAGGCTTGATCACTACTTACCTCCTGCCATTTCTGGGCGATCTGGAACCAGGCGTCCAGGCCTTGAACGAAGTCCTGGCCCGGCGCCAGGCCCTGGACCAGTACTATGCCCAGCGGATGCCCTTTTTCCCGAAATGGCTCTGGCCCAATCTGCTGAGCCTGCTGGGTCTGGCCGACCTGAAGCTGGGCCGATTTCAACCGGCGGCGGAAGCCTTTCGCCAGGCCCTGGCCTTTCAAGTCTCCGGCCCCTTTGCCGAAAAAGTCGAGGCCGGCCTGCGCGAAGCCGAATCTAGCCTGAAGACCGAAGGCCGGAGTCAGGCCGGCGGACGGACCTGAACATCAGGAAAGGAGACCGCGGAAAATGAACGAAGCTTCCATCTGGCGCACGCGCCCCGGGCCGGTCACCTGGGACGGACTAAGAGCGGAATTGATGACCCTGCCCAAAGAGACCCTGGCCGAGATGGTCAATCTCTGGCTCAAGACCTATTGGACCCTGCAGAATTACTGGATGGTCTATACCGAGGAAAAGTTCGGTTTCGAAAACGCGGCCAAGATGGATGAACTGGTCTGGACCAAGCTGGCCCCGGCCCAGGCCCACCGCCTCAAGAAGCTGCTCGATCTGGGCCAGGACCTGCAGGCCCTGGCCACCCTGCTCAAATTCACCGCCCCCCAGTGGGTCGGCGCCGGCTTCGATTGGGAGTTCAGCGAAGTGAGCGACCGGCGGCTGGTCATGATCATCCGTCAATGCCCTATGGGCACCTATCGTAAAGGCTTGAACCTGGAGTTGCTCCCCTGCAAGAACCTGTCTCCGCCTTTGTACATAGGCCTGGGCAAGATCATCAACGAAAAGATACGGACCACCTGCCGGCACGCCCATCCCGACCCGCCCCGGCCCGACGTCATGTGCGAGTGGGAGTTTGTCCTGGAGGATTGATCCGGCTGCGGCCGGAGGATTTCATCAGGCCGGCCGAACAAGATGAGGAGAAGAGGGCATGGAAAACAAACCCTTGGCCGGGGTCAAGGTCTTGGACCTGTCCTGGGTCTACGCCGGCCCGTTCGCCACGTTGTTGTTGAGCGACCTGGGGGCCGAGGTCGTCAAGATCGAAGGCCCGCCCTTCGGCGATTATACGCGCATCGTGCCGCCGCTCCGCAACGGCGCCAGCGGTTACTTCTACATGCTTAACCGCGGCAAGAAGTCGGCGGCCATCAACCTGAAAAGCGCCGAGGGCAAGCGGTTGTTTCTGGAATTGATAAAACGATTCGACGTGGTCACGGAAAACTTCCGGGCCGGCAGCCTGGACAGGCTGGGCCTGGGCTACGACCGGGCCCGGACGGTCAATCCGGCCATCATCTACGCCTCGATCAACGGTTTCGGCGGCAGCGGCCCCTATGCCCACCTGCTCTGCGTGGACCCGGTGGCCCAGGCCATGGGCGGCTTGATGAGCCTGACCGGGTATCCGGGCCAGCCGCCGCTCAAGACCGGCCCGGCCATCGCCGACTCGGTCTCGGGCCTGTACCTGGCCCTGGGCATTGTCGCGGCCCTCAGGCTCCGCGATCAGACCGGGCAGGGGCAGCGGCTGGAAGTGGCCATGATGGACAGCGTTTTTTCCGTACTCGAGGAGTCGGTCATCCGGGCCAGCCTGACCGGCGACGCCTTGCCGGCCCGGGGCAACACCGACCCCTTGGGCGCGCCCTGGGACGCCTTCCAGACCAGGGACGGCCACTGGGTCATGATCTGCAACCTGGACCCCAAACGCTTTTACGAGGTCTACGTCATGATCGGCCGCCGGGACCTGGCCGAAGAGTTCAACGGCGCCGACGAGGCGGCCATGGAAAAGCGGTCCAGCCGTCTGGCCGAATTGAACCAGGCCTTTGCCCGATGGGCCGGGACCCAAACCGCGGCCGAGCTGATGGAGACCATGCAGAAGATGAATATTCCGGCCGGCGTGGTCAAACAGGTCCCGGAATTACTGGACGATCCCCAACTGAATCACCGGGGCATGGTGGTGGACGTCAATCACCCCCAATTGGGTTCGGTCAAGACCTTCAATCTGCCGATCAAATTCTTCGAGGCCCGGGTCGGGGTGCGGCCGGGAGAGAACCCGGCCGATCCAGGACTCGGTGAACATACGGCCGAAACGCTGAAACGCTTCCTGGGCTTGAGCGACGGCCAGATCGAACGCCTGAAGGCCGAAGAGGTGATCTGGGCTTGAGGGGCGGTGGGAGAGGGGACCCCTGGTCGGGGCGGGTTCGCCCCGGTCAGGACAGAATAACAAATATCGAAAGGAGGTTTGATCATGGGCAAACGGTTATTCCCGGTTTTCTTGATTTTGGGATTGGCGCTGCTGGTCAACGTCCAGGCCGGCCAGGCGGCCGAGGTCATCAAGTGGCGGGCCCAGAGCGCCTTTGCCCGGGGTGATTTTTCGGCCGACCTCCTGCCCAGCTTCGCCAAGGAGGTGGCGGAAAAAAGCCAAGGGCGGCTGATGATCACCACCCATTACGCCGGCGACCTGGTGCCCCAGGACGACACCATGAAAGCCACCGGCCAGGGGATCATCGAAATGAGCCAGGCCTGCGGCGTGTTCTGGTCCGGCGTCGAACCGATCCTGGGGCTCGAGTTCGGGCTGCCCTTCGGGTTCAAGGGAACCTTGGACGAGGTCAATAAACTGGTGGAAAAAACCGGCCTGTACAAATTATGGGCCGAGGCGTACGCCCGCCAGAACTGCCATCTGCTGGGCGTGCACACCTACGGCCCTTATCCGGCCATAGCTTCCAACAAGCCCATCCGCAAGCTGGACGACTTCAAGGGCCTTAAGATCAGGGCCCTGCTCGAGGTGGCCGAACTGCTGAAGCTGCTAGGGGCCGCGCCGGGGTACGTGCCGGGCGGTGAAATCTACATGGCCCTCAAATTAGGCACCTTTGACGCGGCTACCTATTCGGTGGACGCCATCCGGGGGTTCAAGTGGCACGAGGTCATCAAGTACTACATCCTGCCCTACTGGTGCGACTGGTACTTCGGCGACGTGGTCATCAACAAGGAGGCCTGGAACAAACTGCCCGACGATTTGAAAAAGATCGTCCAGGAGGCCATGGTCAATTTCGGCCGGGCCAACGAGGAGGTTTATACCAAAGAGGTCAAGCTGGTGGTCGAAAAGGCCAAGGAACTGGGGTATGAAGTCCTTACCCTCCCGGATGGGGACGTGGCCAAAATCCGGCAGACGGCCATCGAAAAAATCTGGCCGGCCTACGCCAAGAAGAGCCCGGACTGCGCCAAGGCCATCGAGGCCATCAAGGCCTACCACGGCGTTAAATAACCGCCGCTAAGGACACCGCCGATCCGGGACGGACGGCCGTCCTGGATCGAAACCAGAATCACGCCGGCCTCCCGGCCGCCTTAGCCCTAGGAGAGCGACCGTGGGAATCATCCGCTTCATTGACCGCCTGAACGAATGGACGGGCCAGGTTTTCAGCCTCGTGATTCTTTTAATCACCGGACTGGCCTCTTATGAAGTCGTCTGCCGCTATGTTCTGAACAGTCCGACCACTTGGGCCTGGGAGATCAACTCGCAACTGATGTGCCTGATGGGGGCCCTGGCCGGCGGCTACGCCCTGCTCCATAAAGCTCACGTTTCCATGGATATCCTTTACAGCCGGCTGTCGCCCCGGGCCCAAGCCCTTATGGATATCATTACCTGCCCGCTGTTTTTCCTCTTCGTGGGGGCCCTGATTTGGTTCGGGGCCAAGGAGGCCCTGCGGGCCTATACCGTCCATCAGCGGATGATCTCCCAGTTCGCTTCGCCTCTCTGGCCGATCAAAACCATCATTCCCCTGGGCGGGGTCCTGCTCTTTCTCCAAGGCCTGGCCAAACTGGTCAGGGATATCGAGACCCTGACCGGCCGGGGCGAGGGGTGAAACATGGACATCTCCACCATCACCCTCATCGTCTTCGGCGCCATGTTCCTGGTCCTGGCCACGGGCTTGCCGGTGGGCTTCGCCCTGGGTGGGGTGGGACTGATCTTCACTTATTTTCTCTGGGGGCCCAAGGCCCTGGCCACCATCGCTTATTCGGCCTTCGACACCTGGAGCACCAGTATCCTGCTGGCCGCGCCTCTTTTTCTGTTCATGGGCACGATCCTGCAGGAATCGGGCATCGCCGACGACGTGTACGAGATGTTCTATCGCTGGATGGGCGGCCTGCGAGGCGGGCTGGCCATCGGCACCATCATCATCTGCACTATCTTTGCCGCCATCATGGGCATCAGCGGCGCTTCCACCATCACCATGGGTCTGATCGCCCTGCCTTCCATGTTCAAAAGGGGTTACAATAAGGAACTGGTCATCGGCGCCATTGCCGCCGGCGGGGTCCTGGGCATCCTCATTCCCCCCAGCGTGATCATGATCATCTACGCCATGATCGCCCGGGAGTCCGTGGGCCAGATGTTCGCCGGCGGCGTGGTCCCAGGTCTGATCCTGGCCGGACTGTATATCACCTACATCGCGGTGAGGTCCTATCTTCAACCGGAACTCGCGCCGGCCATGCCAAGGGAAGAGCGGGCTTCCTGGCGGCAGAAACTGGTTTCCCTGAAGGCGGTCGTCCTGCCCATCCTGATGATCCTGGTGGTCCTGGGTTCCATTTACACCGGCGTGGCCACGCCGACCGAAGCCGCGGCCATCGGCGCGGTGGGCGCCTTCATCTGCGCGGCCATCTACGGACGGCTGACCTGGAACGTGGTAAAAAAGGCCTCCCGTTACACCTTCATGCTGACCGGCATGGTCATGTGGATTCTGCTGGGGGCCGCCACCTTCAACAACCTGTATCGCGCCGTGGGCGCCCAAACCCTGGTCATGGATTTGGTCGGCGACATGGGAGTGCATCCCTGGACCGTCCTGATCATGATGCAACTCTCTCTCTTTATCCTGGGCATGCTCATGGATGACTTCGCCATCGTCATGCTCTGCGTGCCGATCTACGTGCCCATCATCAAGGCCCTGGGGTTCAACAGTCTCTGGTTCGCCATGTTGTTCATGGTCAACATGCAGATGGCCTATTTAACGCCGCCGTACGGCTTCAACCTGTTCTACATGAAATCCATCGTCCCCAAGGACGTGAACATGGGGCATATCTACCGGTCGGTGCTGCCTTTCATCGCCTTGCAGTTTATCGGCCTGATCCTGATCATGGTCTTCCCTCGACTGGCCTTGTGGCTGCCGCAAATGATGAAGTAATCCGGTCCCCGGATCGGGACTGGTCGCCGCGCGTTTTGGCCGGGTGATATTTTCTTCTTGACAATGAAAGGTAATCCTTTATCCTGTTTCTAAACTGGGCGCCCGGTCTAGTAACAAACCAGCAGCGATAAAACCATGCCGCGGAATAAAAACCAGCCGCCGGAACAGGCGGAGGCCAAGACATTAATCAAGCAGGCCGCCCTCAAGCTCTTCTCGGAAAAAGGCTTCTATTTCACCAGCACCCGGGACATCACCCACGCCGCCGGCGTCTCCAAGGGCACGCTTTACTGGTACTGGAAGAGCAAGGAGGAGATCGCCTTCTCCCTGGTCTCAGACATGCTCGACGACTTCGTGCAATTGCTCGAACGCGCCAGGGACGAGGAAGGACCGGTCCTCGAGCGCTTCGAACGCCTGATCAAGGCCGTGGCCGAAGTCTTTTACCTGAATACCGATCACCTCCGCCTGCTCTGGAAGTTCAGGGCCGACCGGAAATATATCTTCAGCCCGAACTATACCAAGCAGGTGACCAGCTACTATGTCCGCATGAGGCAGGCCTTGGAGAGGCTTCTCGAGCAGGGGAGGCAAAGCGGAGAACTGCGGCCGGTGGACTCGAGGCAAATGGCCTTCATCCTGCTGGCCGTCGCCGAAGGCATCGAGGTCGAGTGGCTGGAGAACGAGGCGGAGTTCTCCCTGCGCCAAGCCTTGCCGGAGATAATGAACATCGTCTTATCGAGTCTGAAAACCGGCGGTCAAGACCGGCCTGACTTGAGTGAACTTCCGCCCGGCTTCGACGGCGGGCAGGTCAGGAGACGATCCTATCGGCCTTAAGGCCGGGCTTGCCGCCGGCATAAGTAAAGCCTGAAAATGGGCCGGCGCCCTTTTCATAATAACGCTTTTCCAGGAGGTGGGTTATGACGCCAAGCGGTTTCGAGGCCAAGAGTTATTGGATGACCACCCGGGACTACGCGCCCGGCGATCCGCTCCGGGGCGGGATTGACGTAGACGTGGCCATAATCGGCGGCGGTTTCACCGGACTGTCCACGGCCTATCACTTGAAACAAGCCGAACCGGGCCTGCGAATAGCTATCCTGGAGAGTGAAATGATCGGGTTCGGGGCCAGCGGCCGCAACGGCGGCTTCAACATGACCCTCTTCGGCCTCACCTTGAGCATTACCGCGATACGTTTCGGCAAGGCCAAGGCCGTGGAGGCCCAGCATTACATGGAGCGGGCCGTGGACCTGCTGCGGGACCTGGTGGCCCAATTGCAACTGGACTGCGACTACGAGCATCCGGGCTTCCTGCGGGTGGCCACTTCGGAAAAATACAAGAAACGCATTCTCCATGAAATCGAACTGGCCCACAAACTGGGCCTGGAAGGGATCGAGTGGCTGGACCGGGACCAGACCCAGGCCCAGGTGAGGAGCCCCATGTACCTGGGGGCCTGGTGGGAGCCGCGCTGCGGGATTCTCAACCCGGCCAAGCTGTCCTGGAGCTGGGCGGAAAAGATAAGGCCCCTGGGCGTGGAGGTTTACGAAAAGACCCCGGTAAACGAGATTTCCCGGGGCCCGGACAAAATAACCCTGAAGACCCCCCAAGGCACGGTGAGGGCGAAGAAGGTGGTCGTGGCGGCCAACGCCTGGTCCCATTTCTTCCCCCAGCTCAAAAGGAAACAGATTCCGGTCTGGACCCATATCGTCCTGACCGAACCTTTGTCCGATGATTTGTACCAGGCCATCGGCTGGCAAAACCGGCAGGGCATCGAGGACGCGCGCAACCTGGTTCATTATTACCGCCTCACCCGGGACAACAGGATCGTCATGGGCGGCCGGGACGTTTCCGTGAGCCGGGGTTTTGACATGGACAAGGACCTCAACGAAGCGGTCTTCGAAGGGTTGAGGAACGACGTCCGCGAGTTATTCCCGCCCTTGAAGGACATCAAGTTCACTCATGCCTGGGGCGGGCCGGTCTCAGTGCCCCTGGATATGGCGCCGGCCTTGGGTTATCTGGGCGACAAGAGGGTCGTGTACAGCCTGGGCTGCGTCGGGCACGGCGTCAGTCTGACCCATCTGAACGGCCAGACCATCCGCGATCTGATTCTCGAACGTAAAACAGACCTGTCCGACGTCTTTTTCGTGAACCGGACCACCATCCCCTGGCCGCCGGAACCGCTACGGAACATGACCATCAAGGCCATTGTGGGCTACATGCACTGGGAGGATCGGGCTTACGATCCTAAAAAGTGACGACTTGGGTGGGACTTGAAGTGGAATAACCTGATACCCAGACGCATCAGGTCTTTCGAAATCAATTACGGATGGAATTGGTCCGGGGGTGACTGACGGCGGCTGCCTCGGCCAATATTCCGTTGGCCTCCAGGACCAATTCAACCGTTTCCTCGATACCGCGGTCATTTTCGTAAGACTTTTCCCCCTCCTTCCCATTGGTTTTAAAATATTAAATAGTATAATTAATTACAGACCATCTTCTGCATCCGATCAGGCCAAACGGAGGGAGGGGCCATGAACAAGGTCATGGACCGTATCGACCCCGAGGCTTCAAAGATCATGCACATAGCCGTTGTCGGCGGCGGCCGCCGCTGTCTCTCTCTCTTGCAAGTGCTTAAATCGCAAGCTCTTCGTAAGGTTAAGGCTAGAATAGTGGGCGTGGCCGATATCAACCCCGGGGCGATGGGCCTGGTGTACGCCCAGGAAGCAGGAATATTCACCACCCAAGATTTTCATGAGCTGTTAAAGATGGATGGTCTGGAAATGATCATCAACCTCACCGGCAGCCAAGACCTGGGCCGGGAACTCCATGAAGCCGCGCCGGCCCATATCGCGATATTTCCAGAACCGGCTTCGCGTCTCTTTCAGGAAATTGTGCAGGAAGTGCTCTCGGCCAGCCGCCGGATGGACGCCCAGGCCGACGAAATTTCTCGGGCGCAATCATTCGCCAAGGCCATGTCCCAGGTGACCATCGCCGGGGTGTTGGTGCTCGACCCGAGTTACCGCATCGTGTGGATCAATGAAGCCGGACTGAAAGCCACGGGCTTGAGCCGCGAAGAGGCGATCGGGCGCTATTGCTTCCAGGTTTCGCACCAACAGATCAGCCCCTGCTCGGCCCCGGACACACCTTGTCCGATGAAGGAAACGCTGGACAAACGTCTTTCCGCCCACTGTATCCATGAGCACAAGCTACCCAGCGGTCAGACCACTTACTGCGACGTCTCGACCTTTCCCCTGTTCAACCGGGCCGGAAAGGTGGTGGAGGTGGTGGAGGTGATCCGCGACATCACGACGGACCTCAATGAGAAACTGGAAAAACGCACCCAGCATATGAAAGAGAACTTGGCCCGCCTGGTTCAGGAAGACAAGCTGGTGGCCCTGGGCAAGATGGTGGCCTCCGTGGCCCACGAGATCAACAACCCGATCGCCTCGATCATCAATTTCTCCAAGTTTATCAAGGAATCCTTGAAGGAAGCCGCGCCGACGCCCGAGCAACTCTCGACCTTCGATCGGTACCTCGACTTGACCCTGCGCGAAGCCCAGCGCTGTGGCAAGATCGTCAACAGCCTTCTGTCATTTTCGCGCCAACAGCCCGTCGACCTGAAAGCCGTGGATCTGTGTGAGATCATGGAACAGATCATCACCCTGACTAACCACCGGATGGAGCTTTCGAATATCGAACTTTATCGTAAATACGAGCAACAACCGTTAGAGGTCTGGGGCGATTTCACCCAACTCCAACAATCTTTCATCAACTTGATCTTCAATGCCATGGAAGCCATGCCCGGCGGCGGTCGGTTGGAGATTCGCCTCCGGCTGGTCGAAGACGGCGGCAGGGCCCAAATAGATGTTTCCGATACCGGCGTGGGTATCAGTCCCGAGAATATGCCTTATATTTTCGAACCGTTTTTTACGACCAAGGACCAAGGCCACGGCGTGGGCTTGGGGTTATCCATGGTTTACGGCATCATCCGCGAACACCGGGGCGAGGTGACCGTTAAGAGCCAGGAGGGAAAGGGAACCACCTTCACCGTCATGCTGCCGACCAGCGCGGGCCGGTTCCCGGAGGGGTGATCATGATGAATGCCTTGAGAATCATGATTGTTGATGACGAAGAGGCCATCAGGGAATCCCTGGCCGCCTGGTTGAACAAAGGCGGTTATGAAGTGACCCAGGCCACGCGTGGAGCCGAGGCCTTGGAGATACTGTCGCTCCGGGAACACGACCTGGTTCTTCTGGACATCAAAATGCCCGGAATGGACGGCCATGAACTGTTGCGCCGCATCCGCGAAAACAACCCCCTGATCATGATCGTCATGATAACGGCCTACGGCTCCATCGAGTCCGCGGTCTTGGCCATGAAAGAAGGGGCCAATGATTACCTCCTTAAACCTTTCGACCCCGAACACCTGATGCTCCTGATCCAGAAAATGGCCCGGCAAAAAGAGATGATGGACGAATACCATATCGTCAAGTCCCGCCTGTCCGAAATGGAAGCCGCGGGCTTCGAGGACCTTATCGGGCGGTCTCCGGCCATGCTGGACGTATTCGGCTTGATAGAAGAAGTGGCTCAGACCGAGACCCCGGTCTTGATCACCGGAGAAACCGGCACCGGCAAGGAACTGGTGGCCCGGGCCATTCATAGCCGGAGCCGGCGGAACTACGGCCCGTTCATCGCCATCAATTGCGGGGCCATGCCCGAACACCTTTTGGAAAGCGAACTTTTCGGACATGAACGGGGCGCCTTTACCGGGGCGGTGAAAACGCGCCTGGGCCGTTTGGAAATGGCCGACCAGGGCACTCTGTTCCTGGACGAGGTCGGAGAGATTTCGACTCAGATGCAAGTGAACCTGTTGCGGGCCTTGGAAGAGAAGCGATTCCTCCGCCTGGGAGGCAGCCGGGAGGTGGAAAGCAACTTCCGGCTGATTTGCGCCACCCATCGAGACCTCACGACGCTGATGGAGGGAGGCCGGGTTCGGAGTGATTTTTATTACCGGATCAACGTGATTTCCATCCAGGTGCCCCCCTTGAGGGCCCGTAACGAGGACATCGCCTTGCTGGCCAATCATTTTGTCAATAAATATTCGAAAGAACTGGGTAAAACCATCGAGGGCCTGACGCTGGCGGCCTACCGGGTCCTGGAACGCTATGATTGGCCCGGCAACGTGCGGGAACTCCGCAACGTCATCGAACGGGCCGTGGTGCTCAGCGGCGGCGGGATGATTGACGCCGACGGCCTGACCTTTATTCGGTCCGAGGCGGAGACGTGGCCCAAGAACGCCTCCCTCGAAGAGGTCGAGAAACAACATATCAGGAGTATCTTGGAGGAATGCCACGGGAACTTGTCGTGGGCCGCTGACAGGCTGGGCGTCCATCGCGGCACCTTGGCTCGAAAAATCAAGAAATACGGATTGACCAAGCCGAACTGACCACCCGATGGCCTCTCCTGTCGACAACGGGACACCCACCCCGGCGGACCAGGCGATCATGGGCCCGGCGGCCGGCTCGGCGCCGCGACACGTCGAGGTCGTCCCCTTGGGCCGGGTGGACCAGGTGGCCCTATCCGTAATCGCCGCCAACCTGCAGATGTTCACCGGCCTGTTGGCCGACGTGACCGCACCCTGGCCCAAGCCCGACTACGCCCTGCTGCCGGCCAGAAGGCAGTATAACGCCCTGCCGATTCTCAAGGCCTTGGCCGCGGACATTCAAGACAGGGTCCTGAGGTTGGGGGTGATCACGGAAGACCTCTGTCTGCCCATCCTAAGCTATGTCTTCGGCGAGGCCCACGTGAATGGCGTTTGCGCCGTGGTTTCCCTGTTCAGACTCCGGTGGAAACAGGAGGGCAAACCGGCCGCCGCGGACCTGATGTTCGAGCGCTTGGCCAAAGTGGCCGTCCACGAAATATCCCACGTCCTGGGGCTCCGGCACTGCCAGGTGCCTTGGTGCCTGATGGCTTTTTCTCTGGGGCTGGAGCAGATTGATTCTTTGTCGCTCCGGTTCTGCCCGAGTTGTGAGCGATTCATTCGCCGCCGGGTTTTCGGCCCTCATCCCTGACCGGTCCTGACGCTGCCTTATCGCGCCACTCCTCCCGAGCGCAGGAATTCCTTACGCAGACGGTCCCAACCCAGTTCGGACGCTTGTCCGTAGATATCGGGAACGGCCCGGCCGCCGGTAGCCGCCAACTGATGACCCGTTTCTTCGGCCAGCAGGCTCATCAAGCGGCTTGAATCCGCCTCCAGCCAGCCCCGGCTCTCCTCGTCGAACAGCAGGTTGCGCAGCCCATCCCGGAGTTTCGAGGGCTCAAGAACGAACAGCCAGCCTTGATCATACGGATCGGCGACCCTGGACTCACCTTCGCCTCGAGCCGCGGGATTGACGGCCACGACAATCCCTTCCAGGGGAGAAAGGCAGTCCGCTTCCTGGTTGCCCCGCCGCAAACGGAATTCGGTCTGGCCCTGTCGCACGACCTGGCCCATCTTCGGCAGTTCGAACTCTTCGGGTCCGAACAAGCGGGAGGCGAAATCGTCCAGGCCCACCCGGACGCGTCCACCGTATTCCACCCGGGCCCAGGTGTGCCCGTTGTGGTAGTAGTAATGATGGGCCAGAGCGAAACCGTTGACTATCACCTGCCGAGACCGGGTCAACGGTTCAACGAGATTCTCTTCCAGGATCAATTGATGGTATTCGCAGCGGACACACTCATAGTCGTTGAGGCAGTACTTGACGGAGACCCTCCCGGAAAGCATATGCCGGCATTTCTGTTCTTCATACTTCCGCCGCGGCAGTTCGCTGAACTGCTTTCGTCCGGCCAGGACCCGGCCGTCCCGAAGTCTCCCCTGGGCGATGTCCCGCTTCATCTTTCGGTCCATGGGACAGTCCAGGCAGTCGAAGGCGTTGATACAAAACGTAGGCTGAAGGACTCCCGCTTTGCTCCAAACGCAAAGATTGCTGGTCATGTCGTAGACCAGGGCCTGCCCGGGTTTGGGCGATTTGCTTGCTTCCGGCTTCATAAGGCACCTCCTCCTCGGAACCGGGTCCGATATTACTGCTTCATCTAGGCAACAAACAGGCCAAAAGGGCGGAAGCAGTAACGCGCTAATATGATGATATTATTTGATATATGCTGATAGGTCCAGCTTGGTTCCAGGGCCCGCGGCAAGCCTTTCGCCGGTAATTGTCGGCTTTTGCGGAAATCCAGTAAGATTTCGAAGCAAATCAATAGAAATGATAAATGGTTACGGCCAAAGACCTATTATGGAACACCACTGCCGCAATAAGCGCCAGCCCGGCGGCCTAAACGGAAGTGGCGCAAAATGAAGCATCCGGCCAAAAAATCCGAGGAATAGGGAAAGATCAACGGTTCCTCGACCGCTCCCGGAATTCGGGTGATGACGGCGGCGATGGTGAATCCGGGCCGCAAATAGCACTTGAAAAAAGTGGATGCTTGAACCAGTATACCGAATTGTACTAACTGGAACATGCCGGTCCGGCCAGGGACCGGCCTTTCCATCGGCGGAGTCGGCATGGACGGCAAGCTGGACCCGGAAGAAGAAAAAATCATCCAGGACGTGGCCCAAGGGATCGAATCCTTCGGCCGGGACCGCGGCCGGCTCATCCCCATCCTGCAAATGATTCAGGAGCGGCATCAGTATCTGCCGCCCGCGGCGCTGAAGCTGGTGGCCGCCCATCTGGACCTGTCGCCCAGCGAGGTTTACGGCGTGGCCACATTTTACAACCAGTTCCGCTTTCATCCGCCGGGCCGCCGCCCGATCAAGGTCTGCCTGGGCACGGCCTGTCACGTCAAGGGTGGGGAGATAATTTTGGAGAACTTCGAGCGCAAGCTGGAGATCAAGGACGGCCAGACCAGTCCCGACCGGGAGTTCAGCCTGGAAAGGGTGGCCTGCGTGGGCTGCTGCGCCCTGGCGCCGGTGGCCCTGGTGGGCGAACAGGTCCAGGGCCATATGGCTCCCAGCAAGGTCGAAGGGCTCCTGCTCCAGTTCCAGATCGAGAAGGAAAAAGAAAACAAGTCCCATGAATCAGGCTGATCCCAGCCCTCGCCCGGCTTTCGAAAAATTACGTCAGGCGGCGATCGCGCGCTGGGAAGCCATTCGCCGGGACCCCCGGCCCAGGATCAAGGTTTGCACGGCCACTTGCGGCATCGCCGCCGGCGCCCTCGAGACCAGGCAGGCCTTCGCCGAAGCCCTGGCCGAGCATAACCTCGAGGCCGACCTGCGCACGGTGGGCTGCCTGGGCCACTGCTACGCCGAGCCGATAGTCATCATCGAGAATCCGGGCTTTCCACCCTTGCTTTACCACCACGTCAATCCCGGCGTGGCCAGGATGCTGGTCCGCTTCTTTCTGGTCGAGGGCGATCCGGCCTTCGAGCACGTGCTCGGCGCCCTCGAGGAAAACGACCTGATCCCCACGGTCATGGAGTTTCCGCGCTTCCACCTGGAGAAAAGGGTGGTCCTCGATAAGTGCGGCGCCATCGATCCGGAAGACGTTTATGATTACCTGGCCGAAGGCGGTTACGCCGCGCTGGTCAAGGCCCTGGAATCGCCCTCGGAGCAGGTCATCCAGGAGATCGCCAACTCGGGCCTGAGGGGCCGGGGCGGGGCCGGCTTTTCCACCGGCTTGAAATGGCTCCTGGCCCGGGAAGCCGAAGGGCGCGGCAAGATCGTCATCTGCAACGCCGACGAAGGAGACCCCGGCGCGTACATGGACCGGACCATCCTCGAAAGCAACCCGCACCTGATCCTCGAGGGCCTGGCCATCTGCGCCTACGCCGTGGGGGCCCAGCGGGCCCTGGTCTATGTCCGGGCCGAATACCCGCTGGCGGTCAAGATCATGACCCGGGCCATCGACCAGGCTTATGAGCTGGGCCTGATCGGTCCGTCCGTGTTGGGGACCCACTTCAGCCTGGAGGTGAGCCTCTTTCAGGGCTCGGGCGCTTTCGTCTGCGGCGAGGAGACGGCTCTCATACAGTCCATCGAGGGCCGCCGGGGCATGCCCGTGCACCGGCCGCCCTTCCCGGTGGAAAAAGGACTATACGGCCGGCCCACGGTCATAGACAACGTCAAGACCCTGGCCTCGGTGCCGCCCATCATCGAACACGGCGCGGCCTGGCACCGCCGGACCGGCACGACCGCCAGCCCGGGCACGGCCATTTTTTCGGTGGTGGGCGACGTGGTTCATCCCGGCCTGGTGGAAGTGCCCATGGGCGTGTCGCTGCGCACCCTGATCTTCGACGTCTGCGGCGGGATTCCCAACAAGAAGAAATTCAAGGCCGTCCAGATCGGCGGACCTTCGGGCGGCTGTCTGCCCGAAGAGTTCCTGGATACGCCCATTGACTTCGACTCCCTGACCCGGGCCGGGGCCATGATGGGCTCGGGCGGGCTGGTGGTCATGGATGAAGATACCTGTCTCGTGGATATCGCCCGTTACTTCCTGGATTTCACGCAGAAGGAATCCTGCGGCAAGTGCACCTTCTGCCGGATCGGCACCTATCACTTGCTGCAAACGCTCAACCGGATCACCAGGGGTGAAGGCGTCCCGGAAGACCTGCGCGTCCTCGAGGAACTTAGCCGGGACGTGAAGGCCGGCTCCCTCTGCGGCCTGGGCCGGACCGCGCCCAACCCGGTCATCACCTCGCTCAAGTATTTCCTGGAGGAATATCGGACCCACGTCGAGGAAAAGCGCTGCCCGGCCGGATCGTGCCGCCCGCTGACGGCCTTTTACATAGATTTGGAAAAGTGCGCCCGCGGCTGCGACGCCTGCGTGGGCAGTTGCCCGGTGAACGCCATCTTCACCACTTCTAATCGGAAGAAAGGCGTGGACCAGAGCCTCTGCGTCAAGTGCGGCGAATGCCTGGTCCGCTGCCCGCCGGAATACGACGCCGTCAGAAAGGTCTCGCCGCCTTCCCTGGCGCCCATCATCGAAAGGCCCCAGGAAGAGCCGTTATAAGGATTTTTGCCCGAAGACGGAGAAGCCGGCCCAGGTCATGGCCAGACTGACAATAAACCAGAAGGAATATGAAGTAGAGCGGGGCTCCAATCTGCTGGAGGTCTGCCTGGCCAACGGCGTTTATGTCCCCCATCTCTGCCATTGGCCTGGCCTGGAACCTCCGCCCGCGTCCTGCCGACTCTGCTTCGTGGAGATCGAGGGCCAAGCCGGACCGATTCCGGCCTGCTCGGTCAAGGTCAAGGACGGGATGAAGGTGACGACCGACGCCCCGGAAGCGCGGCGGCTCCAGCGTTCGGCCTTGAACCTGCTCCTATCGGTCCACAACCTGGACTGCAAAAACTGTCCGGCCAACAAGAAATGCGAACTGCAGCGCCTGGCCAGGTTTCTAGGCCTGCCGCTCAAACCCAGGCCTTTCCCGCGCCGGCCCGCGGCCAGGGCCATCGAGGAAGAGCACCCCTGTCTGAATTACGATTACAGCCGCTGCGTGCTCTGCGGCCGCTGCCTCCAGGTCTGCCAAAGCCGGCGCAATCAGCCCTATCTGACCTTGGCCAACCGTGGTTTCGAAACCTACATCAGCTTTTTCGGCGCCGGGGAGCAGAGTGGCCAGGACTGCCGGGACTGCCGGGCTTGCGCGGAAACGTGTCCCACCGGCGCCCTGTCCCTGAAATGAAAAGCCACGACCGTCCGCTTTTAAGACAGAAGCCGTCCGGCCAGGTGGAATGAAGCCGGATCAGGCTTATCCGGCCCGGGTCTTCACCTTGACCAGCAGGGCGGAAACGGCCCGCAGATACTCGTCCATCCCCTTCAGGAAGATATCGTTGTGGTCCGCGCCGGGTATCTTGAGCAGGGTCTTGTCCGCGGCGCCGGCGGCTTCGAAAAGGGCCTGTCCGTGGGCCAAGGGGAGCAGGTGGTCATATTCGGCGTGGATGATCAAGGTCGGCCCGGTGTAGGCGCTGATCTTGGCCGTATTTTCCAGCCGACTCTTTTTCCCGATAATTCCCGGATCGACGCCCAGCAGGGCCAGCAGCGGTTCGACCCGGCCGAAGCCGCTTTCCACTATCAGTCCCGCCACCAGGTCAGGATAATGATGGGCCAGTTCCAGGGCCGAGGCGCTGCCCAGGGACCGGCCCATGACCACCAGGGGGCCTGGATAACCTTCATGGTTAAGCCAGTCCCGGACCCAGGGCAGGATGACGTGGGCGTCCCGGATCATGCCGGTGACCGTGGGCCGGCCACCCGACCGGCCGTAGCCCCGGTAATCCACGGGCAGGAACCCGGCCTCCAGTCGGTTGAACAGCGGCGCCAAGTCGTCGTAGTCGGCGGCGATTTCGCCGTTGCCGTGAAAGAAGAGAATACAGGGCGATTCCCGGCCGGCCGGATGAAAACGGGCGCCGACCTTGATCCCGGCCTCGACCGGGATGAGCAGGTCCAGGCCCGTATCGCCCGGCGGGCCGAAATCCGGCCGGGGATAGAAGATCAGCGACAGGACCGCCGGGACGTCCAGTTCCGAGTAATCAATTTTGGTAAGGTCAATCATAATGGCCTCGCCGCCGTAACCACTCAGTTTCTTGGGGCGTCCCGCGGGACGCGGGACTGTGCGCCCCTACATGTTGATCCTGCCGTTAACGGGGCCTGATGACGGATTTTCAACCAGTCCGGCCAATCAGGGCACCATCCTTCCGGCATGAATCTCTCCGCTACGAGAGGTCATAATAGCAACCTTGGCCTATCAGGGCAAGACCGGCCGGGTCTACCGCTCAATTGGAACACGTCCCGCAGGAAAAGGGACAAGTCCCCAGGGCCACCTTTTCCCGAGGCAGGTCCTGGCCCGGCTTGAACTCGAATCCTGAATCCTTTTCCGCCTGTCTCAGCGCGGCCACCACCATCCGGCCGGCCTCGGCCGTCAGCCTGACGCAGGCATAGGCCTCCCGGCTTTGGCTGAACCCTTCCATCAACTGCCCGCAGTTAAGCGACTCGAAGCGCTCCTGGAACTCCTCCTTGAAGGCCGCGGTCCGCTTGGCGCATTCCCTCAGGTCCTGGCCCCCCTGACTCCGGCCCAACAAGGCGCTCAAAGCCATGACCCCGCCGGTGAAGGCGCCGCAGAGTTCCTCCTGCGAGCCGGCGATGCCGCCGCCGAAACCCGAGGCGGCCCGGCTGACGATCGCCGCCTCCTCCGCGCGGGAAAACGACTCGAGCACGGCCTTGACCACGGCTTCGGCGCAGTGCAGCCCGGATTGGAAATAAGCCACAATGTTCTTCTTGACGTCCGGCTGGTCCATTTTCAATCTCCTTTGACTTATAAGCGATTCCGCGGACCGCCGGATTAGTGGGTCGGCCCCTGAATCACCGGCGCCCGTAGTCTTCAAACAGGAGACGAAGCAGGATTGAAAAAGGTTACGTCGGCGGACCGGTCCGACTCGATGTAACCTTACGAACGGGCCCGGCGTCATTGTATAATAAGCGGGGAGGTCAGCCATGGAGGAGAAGAGCCGTCTTTTGGTGTGTTTGAGCGCCTCGGTCGCGTCCAATTGTATTCCCTGTTTTCAGCATTATCACGCCCGAGCCCTCGAGTCCGGCCTATGTCCGGAGGATATCCGCGAGACCATCGAACTGGCCGATCAGGTCAAGCGCGGAGCCTCCATCGCCCTGGCCAGCCTGGTCAGCCAGGTTATAAAAGGAGCGGGTAAAGAGAAGGCGGACCACCGGAGCGGGTCCACCCCCTGTTGCGGGTAGAACGGGGAGAGTTACATGGAATTCTGGACCGTATATGACGCCTGGTACAAACCGGTCAGGAAGTTCATTCTGAGCCTGGTCAGGGATGATTGGGCCGCGGACGACCTAGTCCAGGAGACTTTCCTCAAGGCCAACTTGAAGCTCGATCAACTCAAGGACCAGGCTAAATTAAAACCCTGGCTTTTCAGCATCGCCCGCCGCCAGTGCCTGGACTATTTTCGTCAGAAAAAGGCGCGGCGGACCGAAGCCGAGGCCGAGCCGGACCGGCCGGCGGCGGAACCTTTGGCCATAATACCGATGGCCCAGCTAGGCCTCGAGCAAGGCCAGATGAGCCGCTGCGTCCAGGACAAAATGGAACTGTTGACCGAGGCCCACCGGGAAATCCTGGTCCTGGCCGAAGTCATGGAGTTCAGCCTTCAGGAGATCGCCGAGGTTCTAAACCTGGAAATAGGCAACGTGAAGGTCAGGCTGCACCGGGCCCGGAAGTCGCTGAAAGCCATCCTGGACAGGGAATGCGTTTTTGAAAGGGACGAGCGCAGCGTTCTGATCTGCCTGCCCAAGCCGCTGAACGACGGACAGGAATAAAGCCGCCTCGGAGTCCCGCGGTGTTCTAGTCCAGCGACCGTCACCCATCCCGCAAAACAGCCAGCAGTCTTCGCGGATCATGATTCTCGAAACCGGCCGCCAGGGCGATGACTTCGTCTTGCCGTTCCGGGGAGAGGCCCGCCCGGGATAATTTCCGGAACTTGGCCTCGAGTTCCGGTGGGGACAAGGGATTGGCCTGGTCTCCTCGAGGATCGAGAATCTCACGGGCATATTTCTTGGACTTGACTTGGAGAACCACCCGGGCCGGGGATCGAGACGGAAAGAGACGGTCGAGCCGGGGATCGACGGCCAGTTTGACCTTTCGCGCCCAGGCGATCAAATCCGGCCGCCGCAGGAGTTTTTCATCCAGGGGCAGCAAGGCGTCGGGTCCGGCCAGGGCCGCCACGGCCAGACAGAAAGGAAGACTGTACTGGGCCGCCTCCAGGGAGTCCGGGTCCGGATAATGGTTGAGCCGCAAGGCCCGCTCGAAGGTATTAACTTCGACTTCCTCGATTTCGGCGGCCGGGAGGTCGTTCTCTTCCACCAGGCCCAGGAACCCGTCCAGGGCCGCGTGAATCCAACGGCAGCAGGCGTACGGCTTGAAATATACTTCGTTGACCGCCCAGCTTTCACCCAGGCCGGCCAGGATTCTTTCCCGCCGGTAATGGGCGGGGTGGTCCAGGATATCCAACGGGCCGGTGAAACCGGTCTCGGCCAAGCGGACGGCCAGGAGACCGGTCTGGGCGGCCCAGGGTATGCCTTCCTTGACCATGTTGCCCATGACCCGGGAATAGCCGGCGGCCGCCAAATCCGGCGACAGGACGCCGGCGATGGCCAAAGCCTGGGCCAGTTGGTCGGCTTTCAGTCTTCTCAAACAGCCTACGGCCGCGGCCGAGCCGAACCCGCCCCACCGGCCCGTGGACAAGGTGACCAGTTGTTCCAGGTCCCTGGCCGCCGCCACCCGACAGCCGACCTCGTACCCCAGGACGACGGCCGAAAGGATTTCCCGGCTGGAGGAATCTGTTTCTTCGGCCGCGGCCAGAACCGCGGGTATGATCACCGCGCCGGGGTGGCCGGCCGCGGCCCGATGGCCGTCATCCAGGTCCAGGGCCGAGGCCGCGGCGGCGTTGGCCAAGACCGCGCCCGCCGCCGCCGTCCGCCGGCCGGTGAACCAGAGGGAAGACGGTCCGGAAGAGAAGACCTCGAGCGCCGTTTCGGCCAGGATACGGGCTGAATCCGTCCGGCCGCCGGCCCAGGCCGAGGCCAGGAGGTCCAAGAGGCAACGCTTGGCCTGCTGGTGGGCCGTCCAGGAAGCTTGACCCGCGCTCAATATAAAATCGGCCAGGACCCGCGTAGTCCAGGTCAAAGGGCCACCCCGCCGGTCGCGGACAGACGCTCGACTTCGGCCCAAGCCTGGCCATCCAGTTCGCCGGAAGAAATCAATAGGCGCCGCACCCGTTCCGCCTCGTTTTTCCAGGGCGCCAGATCAACCTTGAGGTAAGCGACCTTGTAACGGGCCATATTGGCCGCTTCGTTGTCCGCCTCGGACCGGACGATTTCGGCGCTGAAGTAGTCGCCCGCCGCGTCGCAGGCCTCCTCGAGCGCCTTCTGCACGGTCGGCGGCAAGGCCTTGTACTTGGTTTCATTCACGACCACGGGCAGGGCCGGCGGCAGGTCGCCCAGACAGGAGACGTAGCGTCCCCGCTGGCAGAAGCCCAGGGGAAAAAGGTGCGCCTTGTGGGTGGGCAGCAGGTCTATTTCCGCCTTCAGCCAGGCGGCCTTGACCTGGGGCCAGGGGATGACCACCGGCTCGGCCCCCATCGCCCGCCAGAAAGAAATCAAGACCGGGACGGCCGGAACCCTGACCTTCAAACCCTTGACCTGTTCCGGACGGGTGATGGGCCGGCTGGAGAGAAGGACCCGCTCGAGGCCCCGCCGCCAGTTCCAGCGCCTGTTGATGAACCTTAAGCCCGCCGCCTTGATCCTCTGTTTGATCTGAGCTTCAAAAAAGTCGCCGGTCAGAAAGGCCTCGAGATGGGCCTCGCTTTGGAAGGAATAGGGCAGGGCCATGATGTTGACCGCCGGCGCCAGGTGATGAAAGAAAGTCATTTCCTCGATGAAGAGATCGATGAGCCCCTGTTCCAGCAGGCGCACGTTATTGACGGACGAGTCCAGTTGAGTGGCTTTCAGCGGAATGAGCCATATTCGGCCCTCGGAGCGGCGTTCCACCTCCCGGGCGAAAAACTCCAAGCCCCGGTTCTCGGGGCCGGGGACGGTGGTCATTGTCCCCAGGACCTTGGGGATTTCCTCGTCCAGTTGGAAGAAATAGGAAATCGGCCGGCCCAGGACTCCCCCCAGCCGGCTGAGCACGGCGATGGAAATGGCGGCCTGGCCATGTTCGATCTTGGAAAGAAGGCTCTGGGAAATCCCGGACCGGGCCGCCAAGTCTTTGGCTTTCAGGCCATAAGCCCGGCGCAGGTCCTTGAGCTTACGCCCCACCCGCTGGTTGATGGTCTTTTCGTCTTCGACGAACATCATGGTTCAGAGCTTCTCCACCCGGCGGGTGATGACGATGCCCCGCTGCTCGAGTTCGGCCAGAATCTTGGGAATGGGCACGTCCCGAACCGGCGATAGGACGCCGGTCTTGGTCACTGCACCCTCGAGGATAAGCTGGGCCCCGATCGAGGCCGTGTAACCCACGGTTCGGTTCATGGCGAAAAGCCCGGTCGTCAGATCGCGCCGGTCCACCAGGTCATAGGTGACCTTGAGGCCCCGCCCGTTTTTACGGCCCCAGGTCTGAACCCGGAGCACGGCCAGGTCCCGTTCATCATCGGCGAACTGCAGCCTGGGCGTCAAGTGCCGGACCAGGAACTGGTGCGGGTTCAACTGGACCCCCTTCTCGAGCGTCATGGGCTCCTCGGACAAAAAACCCATTTCGGCCATGACCCGCCAGAAGGCGCTGTGGCCCGGCCACCGGGCGGCGAAGCGGCCCATCTCCTTCAAGGACGGCCCCAGACCGAAGATTTCCATGAATTTAACGGCGTCTCCGTTGGGGTAAGCTTCCAGCATCCCCACGCCGGGCACGTCAATAAGGTGAACGTTCTCGTCCTTGAAAATCTCCAGGCCCGGAACATCCACCCGCCGGCCCTCCTTCAGCAGCACCGCCGGCCGCTTATAGGCCTGGAGCACGCCGTCAAAGGTCCAGGTGATCTTGTATTTAAGGGCGTTGTTTGCCGCGGCCGCTTCCGGCATCCCGGCCCCATAGCTGAACATGCCCTCCACCTCGTCCAGTTCGGAAACGGCCAGGCGGCCCACCATCAAATCAATGCCGGGATCGAAGCCCATCTCCGGCAGGATGATAACCCCCCTGGCCCTGGCCTCGGCGTCCAGGTCAGCCACCCAATGACCATAGCTGGTGTTGACGAAGGACCGGCCGGCCTCGAGACACCCCAAGGCTATCCGGCGGCTGAAGTGGGCCGGCAGCATGCAGACGACCACGTCGGCTTCGGATTCCTGGATCAGGCCGGCCAGGACCTGGGGATCGAGGGCGTCGGCTTCGATCAAGCGCACCTGGGTCAAGTTTCTTTGGGCTATGAATTCCCGCGCGCCGGCCACGTTCAGGTCCACCGCGGTTATCCGGCTGATCAGAGGACTCCGGGCCAGGTCGTGGATCACGGCCCGACCCTGAAGCCCCGCGCCTAAAACCAGTGTTTTCATTCATCAGACTCCTTGCCCGCGTCAGGGTATATTCCTCAGCCTGGGGTCGAGGGCGTCCCGCAGCCCGTCGCCCAGCAGGTTGATGGACAGAATCGTCAGCATGATCGCCAGGCCCGGCAGGGTCACCAGCCACCAACTGTCTATGATGTAAACCCGTCCCTCGGCCAGCATCCGGCCCCAGGTGGGCCAGGGGGGCGGGACGCCCAAGCCAAGAAAGGAAAGGCCGCTCTCCCAGATGATGATGTTGGCCACCCGCACCGTTCCCAGGACCAGCAGGGGCGACAGGACGTTGGGCAGGATGTGGCGGCCCATGATGGTCAGGTTCCGGGTGCCCACGGCCCGGGCCGCCTTGACGAACTCCTTCTCCTTCAAGGACAAAACGCTGCCGCGGATGGTCCGGCCGTAGGTCACCCAGTCGGAAAGCCCCAGGACCAGGATAAGATTGAAGATCGAGTTACCCAGCACGGCGATGATGGAGATGGTCAGGAGCATGAAGGGGTAGGCCATGAAGACGTCGGCCACCCTCATGATGAGGCTGTCCAGCCGGCCGCCATAGAAACCCGAGATGAGCCCCAGGACAATGCCGGCGAACTCCGCCACCAGCACGGCGGTGAAACCCACCAGCAGGCTCAAGCGGCTGCCGTGCAGTATCCTGGCCAGAACGTCCCGGCCCAGGTTGTCGGTGCCCAGGGGGTGGGCCAGGCTTCCGCCCGCCTGCCAAAAAGGCGGGGTGAAGCGGGAAAGCAACTCCTGGTGGAGAGGGTCCACCGGGTAGAAAAGAGGGAAGGACAGGCTGATCAAGACCACGGCCGCGATCATGATTCCGCCCGCCGCCGCGCTTCTGGATTTGACCAATTCGCGCAGGGTTTCGGCCCACAGGCGCAGCCGGGGTGAAGCCTGCCATACGGACCTTGACCAGTCCGTCATTTTTCCTCCAGGTAGCTGATCTGGGGATCGAGGTACACGTAGATCAAGTCCACGGCCAGGTTGAGAAGAACGAAGATCACGGCCAGCACCAAGACCGTGGCCTGGACCAGGGGGTAGTCCCGGGCGAAGATGGCCTGCACCACCAGGCGGCCCACCCCCGGCCAGGCAAAGACGGTTTCGATGATGACCGTGCCGCCGATGAGAAAGCCGAACTGCATGCCGGCCACCGTGACCAGGGGGATCAAGGCGTTCTTCAGCGCGTGTTTGCCTATGACTAACCGCTCCTTCAGCCCTTTGGCCCGGGCGGTCCGGACGTAATCCTGGCTCAGGACTTCCAGCATCACCGAACGGGTCAGGCGGGCGAACATGGCCATGAGGCTGAGGCCCAGGGCCAGGGCCGGCATGATCAGGTGTTCCCAGCCGCCCCGGCCCGAGGTGGGCAGCCAGCCCAAGGTGACCGAAAAGAGCAGCATGAGCATGATGCCCAGCCAGAAATGGGGCATGGACAGGCCGAACAGGGCGGCCAGCATGGAACAGAGATCGATCAGGGACCCGCGCTTGACCGCGGAAACGACGCCCAGGGGCACGGCCACTATCAGGGCCACCACCAAAGCGGCCAGGGCCAGCTCGAGACTGGCCGGCAGCCTTTCGGCGATCAGGGTCACGGCCGGCATGCGGTGCTGGAGGGATTCGCCGAAATCGCCCCGCGCGGCCCGGGAGGCGAAGCGCCAGTATTGGACGTACAGGGGATCGTTGAAACCCAGTTTCTGGCGCAGTTCCTCGATTTCCTGCTTCGAGGCGTCGCCGGGCAGCATCAGCATCACCGGGTCGCCGGAAAGGTGGATGAAGAAAAAGGCGATGATGGAAATCCCCACCAGCACGTACACGGTGTGCCAGAGACGTTTGAGGACGTAGCGACCCATGGAAACCCGTCAAACGGGCCGGGATTTCCGCCCGGCCCGGACCTGGACCCGTTTACTTGGCCTTTGGTTTGGCGGTGCGCATGTCCAGGAAGCCGTCGCGGCTGCCCTGGTATTGCACTCCGTTGCCCACGGCAAAGACCTCGGGAATGACGTATAAATAAACCCACGGCACGTCTTCATAAAGAGCGCGGTCTATTTCGTTATAGACCTTGGCCCTGGCCGCCGGGTCCATGGTGGCCCGGCCTTTTTCCAGAAGGGCGTCAATCTTTTCGTTTTTGTAATAGTAGTCCCGGCTCTTGGAATGGAACAGGGAGTACATGTAACGGTCCGGCTCGGGGGCGTCGTCCCAGAAATAGATGAACATCTGGTGCTGTTTGTTCTTGTACTTGTCCCACATGACCGCCCTTTCGTAGGGCTCGAGCTTGACCTTGATCCCCACCTTGGCCAAGTCGGCGGCGATGGCCTCGGCCTGCTCCTGAATCTGGGGCATGTAGGTCCCATAGGCCAGCCTGGCTTCGAATCCGTTGGGATAACCCGCCTCGGCCAGCAGCTTCTTGGCCTTTTCCGGATCATAGGCATACGGCTTCAGATTCAGATCGGCGCCGAAAGTCCTGGGGCTGATCGGGCCGGCGCAGAGTATGGCCTTGTCGTTGAAGAGGGCCTTGTTGATGAGGGGCCGGTTGACGGCTTGGTTCACGGCCCGGCGGACCTTGACGTCGCTGAAGGGCTTGTCATAGGTGTTCAGGCCCAGGTAGTTCATCGAGCCCATCTGGTCGGTCAGATAGGCCTTGCCGGATTCAAGTATCTTCTTCCTCTGGTGGACCGGAACGCCGCTGGCCACGTCCGCCTCGCCCGTCAGCAGGGAGGCTATCCGCGAGGCCTCTTCCGGAACGCCCCGGAAGATGACCTTTTTATAGGCGGGTTTAGGGCCATGGTATTTGTCGTACGCGGTCAGGATGACTTCCTGGCCCTTGACCCATTTTTCCAGCTTGTACGGCCCGGAGCCGATCGGTTTGAGGTTGTATTCGGCGTCGCCCACCTGCTTGACGTAGGCCGGCGGAACGATGGGCAGGTACAAGCCCAGCATGTACAGGCCCGGCGCAAAGGGGCCGCGGGTGGAAATGGTGAAATTCAACTCGTCAATGACCTTGACCTCCTTGAAGCTGACCAGTTTGCCCTTGTGGGGACTCTTGAGCTGGTCGGACAAGGCCCTCTCGAGGGAGAACTTGACCGCTTCCGCGTTGACCGGGTCGCCGTTATGAAAAGTGGCCCCTTTAACCAGGGTTATCTTCCAGGTCAGGTCGTCCACTTTTTCCCATTTGACCGCCAGCCTGGGCTTGATGGTGGCGTCCTCCCGGGACTCGAAGAGGGTGTCGTGAAGGTTATAAGCCACGCTCATGGTCGTCTGCACGGAACTGGCCATCAGGTCCAGTCCCAGTGGTTCGGCCTCCTGGGCCACCACCAGGGTGTCTTTGTCCTTGGCCAGGGCCGGTCCGAGGGGCCAGGCCAGGATCAAGACCAGCCAAAGAAACGCAAACCTTTTCATTTTTCGCCTCCTTTTGGGTTGTTTTCTTCAGGGAGATGATCCGGCCGCCAGGCCGGATGACCATCGTATAAATGACATTTGACCAGGCGCTTATCGTTGACTCTCCTGGCCTCGGGTTCGCTCTCCAGGCAGACCGGCTTTCTCTCGGGACACCGGGGATGAAACCGGCAGCCGGACGGTGGATTCAAGGGGGAAGGCACGTCCCCCTCGAGGATAATCCTTTGCCGGCGGCGGCGAGGGTCAGGCGCGGGCACGGCCGAAAGCAGGGCCCGGGTATAGGGATGGAGCGGCTCGGCGTACAAGTCCCGGACCGGCGATAGTTCCACGATCTGACCCAGGTACATGACCGCCACCCGATGGCTGATGTACCGAACCACGGACAGGTCATGGGAAATGAAAAGATAGGAGAGGCTGAGCTGGTTCTGGAGCCTGACCATGAGGTTCAAAACCTGGGCCCGGACCGAAACGTCCAGGGCCGAGACCGGCTCGTCGCAGACGATCAGCTTCGGACCCAGGATCAAGGCCCGGGCGATGCAGATGCGCTGTCGTTGTCCGCCGGAGAATTCATGGGGGAATCTTTGGGCCTGCTCGGGCCGCAAGCCCACCAGCCTCAAGGTCTCGATCACCCGTTCACTCCGTTGGGCGGGCGGAACGGCTTCATAATTGGACAGCGGTTCTTCCACGATCCTGGCCACGGTCAATCTGGGGTTGAGCGAGCCGTAGGGGTCCTGAAAGACCACCTGCATCCGGCGCCGAACCTGGCGCATCTGCTCCCGGTCCAGGGCCAGGAGGTCGCGACCCTCGAACCAGACCTCACCGGCCGTGGGCTCGATGATCCGCAGGATGGAAAAACCGGCCGTGGATTTGCCGCATCCGGATTCGCCCACCAGCCCCAAGGTTTCGTTTTCCTCCAAGGTGAAGGAAAGACCATCCACGGCGTGGACCCGGCCCCGCGACCGGAGGAGAAGACTTTTCCTGACGGCGAAATGCTTGACCAGCCCCTTGACCTCGAGCAGGCGATGCGCTCCCGGCGGCCGGGACGCGGCCGGGCCGGGGTCATTTAAAATAGCGGCGGTTGGCTCTTTCATCAGGCTGAGGGTTCCCGTCTCTCCGGAACTTTAAGCGGCTCCGCCTTCATCAGCCAGCAGGCCACCTTATGATCGGGTCCGGCCTCGATCAAAGGCGGGACCCGGCGGCGGCAGATTTCTTCGGCCTGGGAGCAGCGGGGTTCAAAGCTGCAGCCGGGCGGTAGTCGCAGGAGATTGGGCACCACTCCCTTGATCTCTTTCAGTTCCGTGGTCTTGAGGTCCGCGTCCGGGCTGGGGATGGCCTCCATCAGCCCCTGGGTGTAGGGGTGCAGCGGGTCGTGGTATAGGGACTCGGTGCCGGCCTCTTCCACGATCCGTCCCGTATACATCACCGCCACTCTTTCGGCGGTTTCGGCCACCACCCCCAGGTCATGGGTGATGAGCAGGATGGTCGTGTTCAAGTCCCGCTTCAGTTCCAGCATCAGGTCCAGAATCTGGGCCTGGATGGTCACGTCCAGGGCCGTGGTGGGTTCGTCGGCCAGGAGCAGGGCCGGGCGACAGGCCAAGGCCATGGCGATCATGACCCGCTGACGCATGCCTCCGGAAAGCTGATGGGGGTATTCCTTAATCCTTCTTTCCGGGGCCGGGACGCCCACGGTTCTGATCATCTCGACGGCCCGGTCCTTGGCTTCCGAGCGGGACAGGCGCTGATGGGTTCTGAAGACTTCGGTCAATTGATTGCCCACGGTGAAAACCGGATTGAGCGCGCTCATGGGTTCCTGAAAGATCATGCTGATCCGGTTGCCCCTGATCTTCCTCATGCCCTCGAGGGAAAGCCGGAGCAGGTCCCGACCCTGAAACCAGACCTCGCCCCCGGCGAATAGGGCCGGGGGCGTGGGTAAAAGACGCAGAAGGGACAGGGCCAGAGCGCTCTTGCCGCAGCCCGATTCGCCCACCAATCCCATGACCTGCCCCGCGGCCAGTCGCAGGCTGACCCCGTCCACGGCCTTGGCCGGGCCGCGGGGCGTCTGGAAATGAACCTTGAGGTCCTTGATCTGGATGACCTGATCCATAACCATATGGTCATTAATGGGAATTCAAGTGATCGCCGCGGGAATATTACACTAGGGCACTCGCCGCGAAAAATCACATAAAATTGAACCACAGGAAATTTATTCTGCTTGAACCGACCATATTATAACGATAAATTGTTGTCAAGAACAATATCCAGGGGCTCAATGCCGGTCCCACCCTCCTGGTTCTTACCAGGATACAAAGAATAAGCGGGGCGGAAGCAGACCGTCCGCCTCGGCCGCCTCGATACCGGTCGGAATTCCCGGTCGGGAGCAGGGGTTTAGGGTTCAGGTGGCGGGAGCCGGCCGAGGCCGGCGGAGCGTTGACAATTATCCGGGGCCGGGCCTAGCCCAGCAGCCCGTGGTCAATCTCTTCCTTGAGCCGGCGGGTCATGAGTTCTATCAGGCCCTGTTTGGGGTCCTTGCCGTTGTACAGCACGTAGTAAACCTGTTCGGTCATCGGCATGTCCACCCCTTCCCGCCGGGCCAGGTCGTAGGCGCTTTTGGTGGTCTTGACCCCTTCGGCCACCATCTTCATCTCTTTCAGGATATCGTCCAGCTTTAGTCCCCGGCCGATCTTAAGGCCAACCGTGCGGTTGCGGGACAGGTCGCTGGTGCAGGTCAGCACCAGGTCGCCCAAACCGGTCAGGCCCATGAAGGTCAGGGGGTTGGCGCCCATCTTGACCCCCAGGCGGCTCATTTCGGCTAGGCCCCGGGTGATGAGGGCGGCCCGGGCGTTGGCCCCCAGGTTCAAGCCATCGGATATGCCGGCGGCCAGGGCGAAGATGTTCTTCAGCGATCCGCCCAACTCGACGCCGATCAGGTCCTGGCTGGTATAGACGCGCATGAGCGGCGAGGCCAGAAGCTGCTGCATCAGGGCCGCGGCCTCCCGGTCGGGCGAGGCCACGGTCAGGGCCGTGGGCAGGCCCTGGCCGACTTCCCGGGCAAAGGTCGGACCGGACAGGCAGACCCGATGAACGGCCAGGTCTGGAGGCAAAACGTCTTCTATGACCTGGCACATGGTCATGAGGGTCTCGTTCTCGACGCCCTTGGCCGCGCTGGTCAGGACCACGCCGGGCGAAAGCCAGGGCGCCAGGGAAGTCACCACCAGGCGCAGGACGTGGGACGGAACCACCAGCAGGACCACCGGACGGCCGCCGACCACCTCGGCCAGATCGGACGAAGCCCGGACGCGCTCCGGAAGCATGACGCCGGGCAGGTAGGTCTGATTCTCCCGCCGGTCCTGAATCTGGGCGGCGACTTCGGATTCATAGGCCCACAAGGAAACGTCCAGCCCCTTGTTGGCCAGGTGAAAGGCCAGGGCCGTGCCCCAGGAGCCGGCTCCGACCACGGCCACTTCCCGCGGCGGCTTCAACTTGGCGGCGCTCACTGTCTCTATTTCTTCCTTTCGCGCGGCCGCACCTGAAGACCTTGAATCCGGGGTGTTTGGGGGGCGGCCTCGGGCGCGACGGTCTTCTTGTCCCTGGCTTCCGACTCTTTCAACGTCTGGGGGTCGGGCACGTACAGGTAATCCACGTCCTTGAATTCGGTGTTCCTTTTCTTCTGCCTTTCCCTGGCCCCCTTGATCCTTATTTCCACCGCCTCCCGATTGTCGTACCTATCCAGCAGTCCGGCGTACACCTTGAGGGCGTCGTCAAACAGGTACATCTCTTCCAGGGCCTGGCCGGCTTTGAACTCGACCGAGGGCAGGAGCCGGCTGCGCGGGTATTTCCGGACAAAGGCCCGCAAGACGTACAAGGCCTGATCCGGCTGGCCCAGGGTCAGCCAAGCCCCGCCCAGATCGTCGAAGACTTGCTCGGTAAGCGACGAATCGGGATATCTTTCCAACAACCGGCCGAACTCGAGCACGGCCTGCTCCGGGTCCTCGGCCAGAAGGTAGCAGCGGGCCGCCTGGAACTGGTATTCCGGGGCCCTGGGACCGTCCGGTCGCTGTTCCAAAAGCCATTTGTATTCCAAGACGGCCCTTCTATAGTTCTTGGTCTCGTCCCGGAAGGCTGCCGCCAGTATCTCTCGGGCCTTGAAGGCCAGTTCGGTGGTGGGGTACTGGTCAACCAGCAGGCTGAAGTTCTTTACGCCCGCGGCCCTGTTTTCGAGCGTGTAATAAAGAATTTCGCCGGAGCGAAAAAGAGCCCGGTCCCGCAGCCGGCCCTCGGGGAAGTCTATCAGATACTGCTGATAGGCCTGGACCGCTTCTTGAAAACGGCCCTTATCGTAGAAGCTGTCGGCCAGGTAAAAGTATTCTTCTTCACTGTTGGGGCCGCAGGCCGCCAGGAGGCAGCAGGCCAGGACGGCCGCTGGAATTAACAAGAAACACAGCTTTCGGGCGGGGTTCATCCCCGCCCCCGAGTTTTTCACGGCTACAGGACTCATTGGTCTGGCGACTGGCTATTCGCCGCCCGCCTCCGGTCGTCGTTTACTCCTCATCCCTCTCTTCCACGCGGGCCACGCCCACCACCCGTTCGCCCGGTTCGACCTCGATCAGCTTAACGCCCTGGACGTTGCGATGCTGGACGGGTATCTCCTTGATCCGGGTCCTGATGATGCGGCCTGTGTCGGTGATGAGCATGAGCTGATCCTCGTCCGTGACCTTGAAGACGCCGACCACCGGGCCGTTGCGGGCCGTGGTCTTGATGGTGATCAGACCCAGGCCGCCGCGGGACTGGAGCCTGTATTCGACGGCCGGAGTCCGCTTGCCGAAACCGTTGGCGGTCACGGTCAGGATGTTTTCCTGGCGAGATTCGCTCAAAACCTCCATGCCCACCACGGCATCCTCTTTCGACAGACGGATGCCCCTGACGCCGGCCGCGGTCCGGCCCATGGCCCGGACTTCTCCTTCGGTGAAACTGATGGCTTTGCCTGTCCGGGTGGCCAGGAAGATGACGTTGGTGTCGTCGGTCAAGGCCGCCGAGACCAGTTCATCGTCCTCGTTGATGGTCAGGGCGATGATGCCTATCTTCCGGGGATTGCTGAAGGAGATCAGGTCGGTCCGCTTGATCACCCCGTTCCGGGTGGCCATGACCACGAACCGGTCGGCCTGGTTGAGGTCCTTGACCGGCAGAACCGTGGCCACGCGTTCGCTGGGTTCGAGGTTGAGCGTGTTGACCACGGCCTTGCCCCGGGACATCCGGCCGGCCTGGGGAATCTCGTGGACCTTGAGCCAGTGCAGGCGTCCCTTCGAGGTCAGAAAAAGAAGGTAGTCGTGGGTGGAGGCCACGTACAGCCGCTCGACGAAATCCTCGTCCTTGGTCAATACGCCGGTGACGCCCTTGCCCCCGCGGCGCTGGGCCCGGTACAGGCTGATGGGGCTGCGCTTGATGTATCCGCCGTGGGAGATGGTGACCACCATGTCTTCCTCGACGATCAGGTCTTCCGGTTTTAGTTCCGGGTCCTGGGCGGCCAGGATTTCGGTCCGGCGCTGGTCGCCGAACTCCTCCTTCAAGGCGAGCAGCTCCTCCTCGATGACCTGATAAACCAGGCGTTCGTTGGCCAACAGGTCGCGATACCGGGCGATGTCCTTGATCAGGCCGAGATATTCGTCGTCAATGGCCTTGCGCTCGAGGGCGGTGAGCTTCTGCAGACGCAGGTCCAGAATGGCCTGGGCCTGGACCTCGGTCAGGTCCAGTCTTTCCATAAGCCTGGTCCTGGCCGTGGCTGGAGAGGAGCTGGCCCTGATCAGCTCGATGACCAGGTCCAGTTGGTCCAGGGCCTTCTTGAGGCCCTCCAAAATATGAGCCCGTTCCTCGGCCTTCCTAAGCTCGAACCTGGTCCGGCGGGTGATAACCTCCCGGCGGTGAAGAAGGAACTGTTCGAGCAGTTCCTTGAGGTTCAGTGTTCGGGGGGTTTGATTGACGATGGCCAGCATGTTCAGGCCGAAGCTGGCTTCCAGTTGAGTGTGGTGATAGAGATGATTGATTATGATCTCGGGCGGGAAGTCGCGCCTTACTTCGAGCACCACCCTCAAGCCGTCCCGGTCGGACTCGTCCCTGATTTCGGTCAAACCGTCGATCTTCTTCTCGGCCGCCAGTTCGGCGATGTTCTCCAGCAGGCGGGCTTTGTTGACCTGATAAGGCAGTTCGGTGACGACGATGGATTTCCGGCCGTCCTTGGCCTTGGTCTCGATCGTCACCCGGCCGCGTATTTTTATCAGGCCCCGGCCCGTATGATAGGCCTCGATAATGCCTTCCCGGTTGGAAATAAAACCCGCGGAAGGAAAGTCCGGTCCCGGGATGTGGTTCATGAGTTCCGCTATGGTCACTTCCGGCCGGTGGATCAAGGCGACCAGTCCGTCCACCACCTCGGACAGGTTGTGCGGCGGAATGTTGGTGGCCATGCCCACGGCTATGCCGGAGGAGCCGTTGATCAGCAGGCTGGGGGCCCGGGTGGGCAGGACCAGAGGCTCTTCCAGGGAACCGTCATAGTTGGACCCGAAGTCCACCGTGTCCTTGTCGATGTCGGCCAGGAATTCGTGGGCCAGCTTGGCCATGCGCACCTCGGTATAACGCATGGCCGCGGGCGGGTCGCCGTCTATCGAGCCGAAGTTGCCCTGGCCGTCCACGATAGGGTAGCGCAGGGAAAAGTCCTGGGCCATCCGGACCAGGGCATCGTAAACGGCCTGATCGCCGTGGGGGTGATATTTACCTATGACGTCGCCGACCACCCGGGCCGACTTTTTATAGGCCTTGTTATAGTCGTTGCCCAGTTCCCGCATGGCGAAAAGAATGCGGCGATGGACCGGCTTGAGACCGTCCCGCGCGTCGGGCAAGGCCCGGCTTATGATCACGCTCATGGCGTAATCCAGAAAGGAAACCTTGATCTCGTCCTCGATGCGGATCGGCTCGATTTTTTCCAACATGTTCATCAGTTGAGACATAACGCTTCCTTGATCGGTTCCAGGAAAAAAAGGCCGCTCTTTCCAGGGCGAAACAGCGGACGTAGATATCCGATTAAAACGCCCCGGCCGGCTTCATCCAGTCACCGAACGTCTAAATATCCAGCTCGCGCACCTTGAGCGCGTTTTCCTGGATGAAATCCCGCCTGGGTTCAACCTTGTCACCCATCAGGATGGTGAAAATATCGCCGGCCTCGACATCGTCCTCGATCTTGACCTGCAGCAGGGTTCTCTTCTCCGGATTCATGGTCGTTTCCCATAACTGCTCGGGGTTCATCTCACCCAGACCTTTGTAGCGCTGGATTGACAACCCTTTCTGGCCGGCGGCCAGGGCTTCGGCCAACAGCTCGTCCCGGGAGGCTATTTCCAGGGTCTTCTCCTTGTGGATGAGCTTGTACGGGGGTGGACCAAGGATTTCAACTGCTTTGAACAGCTTAATCAACCGGATCATATCGTCGCTCTTCATTAGCTCCTGACCGAAGGTCAGCCGGCGCTGTCCGTTATGGGTCGCCGGCAGGGTAAGATAATAGGCGTCATGCTCCTCGTCGTACGTCGGACCGTCCACATTATAGCGCCGCTCTATCAGGAGGCCGGCCAGGGCTTCGGTCCAGGCCCGTTCCTTGAAACCGGGGCCGTCGCCGGCCAGACGCGGCAGGACGATCTCCCAGAGACTTTCGGGAAAGCCGCGCCGGCTGAACCGGTCTATCTGGTTGCGAAAGGAGGTCAGGTTCTTTATCAAGGCCAGCAGCTTTTCGCCCTTCAGCGAACCGGTGATGGTGATCAGCTCCCGTTCCTGAATAAAGCGGTCCAGGATGAAAGATTGAAACTCGGACTCGTCCTTGACGTAGGTCTCCTTCTTGCCCGCGGCGACCCGGTAAAGCGGCGGCTGGGCTATGAAGAGGTGACCGTTCTCTATCAGGCCTTGCATCCGCCGGTAGAAGAAGGTCAAAAGCAGCGTGCGGATGTGAGCCCCGTCCACGTCCGCGTCGGTCATGATAATGACCTTGTGATAGCGGAGTTGGGCGGGATTGTATTCTTCGTCCTGGCCGAGACCCGTGCCCAAGGTCGTGATTATGTTCCTTATCTCCTGACTGGAAATGAGCTTGTCAAACCTGGCCTTCTCCACGTTGAGAATCTTGCCCCGCAGGGGCAGGATGGCCTGAAATCTGCGGTCCCGGCCCTGTTTGGCCGAACCGCCGGCGCTGTCGCCCTCGACCAGGAAGACCTCGGAAAAACGCGGGTCCTTTTCCTGGCAGTCGGCCAGCTTGCCGGACAAGGAATAACCGCTCAAGGCCCCTTTCTTACGGGCCATCTCCTTGGCCTTGCGGGCCGCCTCCCTGGCCCGGGCCGCGTCCACGACCTTGTTGATAATCTTTTTGGCCGTGGCGGGATTCTCTTCAAAATAACTGGTGAGCTTCTCGTACACCAGCGTGTCCACCAAGCCCTTGACCTCGGAATTGCCTAACTTGGTCTTGGTCTGTCCCTCGAACTGCGGCTCGGGAATGCGCACCGAAACCACCCCGGCCAGGCCTTCGCGCACGTCCTCGCCCTCGAGGTTGCCGATCTTGAGATTCTTGGGCAGTCCGGCCGAAGGGATGTAGTTGTTCACGGCCCGGGTCACGGCGGCCTTGAAGCCGGACAAGTGGGTCCCGCCCTCGGTCGTGGCGATGTTGTTGGCGAAGGAGATGATCTGCTCGTTATAGGACTCGTTGTACTGAAAGGCGATCTCAGCCTGCACGCTGTCTTTTTCGCCTTCCAGGTAGATGGGCTTGGGATGAATCGGGTTCTTCTGACGGTTCAAATACTCGACGAACTCGACGATGCCGCCTTTATAGTAAAACTCCTTGTTCTGATCGTCCCGCTCGTCCTTGATGGTGATGCGGAGTCCGCGGTTGAGAAAGGCCAGTTCGCGCATCCGTTTGGCCAGTATCTCGTAGCTGAACTCGGTGCTCTCGAAGATATCGGCGTCGGGCTTGAAGACCACCTTGGTGCCCCGGCGCTTGGTCTTGCCGATTATCTTCAGGTCGGCGATAGGTTCGCCCCGGTTATAGGTCTGCTGATAGACCAGGCCCTCCCGCCTGATCTCGACCTCGAGCCATTCGGAAAGGGCGTTGACCACGGACACGCCCACGCCGTGAAGACCGCCCGAGACCTTGTAACTGCGCTTGTCGAATTTGCCGCCGGCGTGCAGCTTGGTCATGACCACTTCCACGGCCGGACGACCTTCAGTCTTGTGGATATCCACCGGAATGCCCCGGCCGTTGTCTTCCACCGAGACCGTTCCGGCCGCGCCGATGATCACGTCTATCCGGTCGCAGAAACCGACCATGGCCTCGTCCACCGAGTTGTCCACCACTTCATAAACCAGGTGATGCAAGCCGGTCGGACCCTGGCTGCCGATGTACATGGCCGGACGCTTGCGGACGGCGGTCAGTCCCTCGAGAACGCTAATCTTGTCCGCGCCGTATTCCTCGATCTCGTTGTTGTTCTGTTTTATCTCTTCCATGGAAATCATTTTTCTCTCTTTAGTAAAGACGCGACCAGCCGCGTTTTTTAATCAAATCTTCATGGGCATGATCACGCCGATGTATCCGGAGTCGTCCGGCGCCGTCAACTTGCAGGGGTTGTTGTTGTCCAGAAAGGCTACGGTCACCAGGTTGCTGTTGAGCGCGGACAAGGCTTCGATGAAATATCGAGGGTTGAAGCCGATTTCTATTTCCGGACCTTCATACTCGACCGGCAGGGTTTCCCGGGCTTCGCCTAATTCGGGATTGACGGCGGTAAGATCCAGGTTCTTGGTGGACACGGTGAATTTGACGCCTTTATAATCTTCGCTGCTCATGACCGAAACCCGGCGCAGCATCTCCAGCAAATCCTTCCGGCCCGCGTTCATGATCTTGTCGTTCTTCTTGGGAATAACGATGTTATAATCGGGAAAGCGACCCTCGAGCAGCCTGATTATCAGAACCGTGCTCTCCCCCACGGCCACCGCGCTGTTGGCCGTGACGCCCAGCTTGAGGACGCCGCCTTCTTCCGTCATCTTTCTCAGCTCGGCCACGCCCTTGCGGGATATGATCACGCCTTTGAGCAGGTTCAGGGCCGTGGTGTCGCCCACCTCTTTCTCCACCAGGCTCAAACGGTGTCCATCGGTGGAAACCAGTCTGATCAAACCCCGGCCGCCGGCTTCGACCTTTTCGAAGAACACACCGCCCAGGTTATAGCGCGTCTCCTCCACGGCTATGGAATAGATCGTCTTTTCAATGGCGTCGGAGAGAACCTCGACTTCGACCGGGATGAAGCTTACCTGATCGTAGGCCGGCATGGGTGGAAAATCCTCCGGGGACAGACCATTGAGTTGATAAGTCGACCGGTCTCCGGCGATGATCAGACTCCGGTTTTCGGTTTCCTTCAGGCTGATCTCCTCGTCGCTCATGGCCCGGACTATTTCGTAGAACTTACGGGCTGGTACGGTCAATCTGCCCTCGCTGACCAATTCAGCCTCATAGGCGCCGCGGAAAGTTATCTCCAGGTCCGTGGCCGTAATGAACAGACAGCCTTCCTGGGCTTCGAGCAAGACATTGGAGAGGATCGGCATGGAGCTTCTTTTTTCCGCTATGGATTGGGTTTGAGAGACCCCCTTCAGCAGTTCCTCTTTCTTGAGTTTCAACTCCAGCATGATCAGAACCCTCCTTAATGGTTAAATAAATAATAATCTATATAATAGACACGGTGAATTTGGGGACATCGGCGGATATCCCATTAATTTTATACGGCTGTCCTGAACAATTACTCATAAACCCCTGCAAGGTTTCATCCGGCTCGACGGCCGGACGGGGCCGAAATCACGCAGGAGTCCGGTTTTGATATGCTTTGATAAAGTTTTCGACGAGCCGGTTGTGGACAAGTCATCCCTCCCTGGCCGTGGCGCTGGTTTTAATGGTCTTTTCCAGTTCGGAGATGGTTCGGGCCAGGCTCTTGTCGTTTTCCATCACTCTTTCAATCTTCTTGACCGCATGAATAACCGTCGAGTGATCCCTTCCGCCGAAGCGCTGGCCTATCTCGATGGTGGACAGGGAAGTGAATTGGCGGGCCAGGTACATGGCCGCCTGACGGGGCAGGGCCAGGTTCTTGTGTTTCTTGCTGGACCTGAAGTCGCTGGTTTTGAGCTGAAAAAAATCAGCGGTCACCTTTATTATCAAATCCAAGGTGATCTGCTTGCGGTCGGCCTCGATGAACAGACCCAGGAGTCGTTGCGCCGTATCCAGATCAATAGGCTTGCGCGTCAGGGAAGCGTAGGTGCACAAACGGGCCAGATATCCTTCCAGCACCCTGATGTTGGTTTCATTTTGGGAAGCCAGGTAAAAGCCGACGTCGGTGCCGAGTTCAATGCCTTCCTCCATGGCCTTCCTGGTCAATATGGCCACCTTGGTCTCGCGGTCCGGCGGGCTGATATCCGCGAACAGACCGCCCTCGAATCTCGACCTGAGCCGGTCTTCCAGGTCAGAGATGTCCTTGGGCATCTTATCGCTGGACAGTATGATCTGCTTCTCGGCTTCATACAAGGCATTGAAAGTGTAGAAGAATTCTTCCTGAGTTCTCTCTTTTCCGCCGATGAAGTGGATATCGTCGATCAACAGGGCGTCTATGCGACGATATTTTTTCCTGAAATCGCTCATACCCTCCGTCCGGAGGGCCTCGATCAGTTCATTGGTGAAGGCTTCGGAACTCCGATAGACCACCCTCAGGTTATGATTCTGACCGACCAGATGGTTGCCTATGGCGTTCAGGAGATGGGTCTTGCCCAGACCACTGCCGCCGTAAAGGAATAACGGATTGTACGCGGCGCTGCGGTTGGCCACGGCCAGGGAAGCGGCGTGGGCTAGTTGGTTGGAGCTGCCCACTACGAAATTACTGAAGGTGTACTTGGACGTCAGACCAGTTTCATAATAGTCGTACCTGGACGCGGCGGGTTCGGAGGTTGATTCCGGGGCCGGACTGGGAAAAGCGGTTGGATCGGAATTTTCGGGCCGGGCGCAATCGAATTCGAGATCCATGTTTTGGTCGGCGATTTCGTCAATCAACTTCCTGATGCGGAGTCCATAGTGGTCGTTGATCCAGGTTTTAAAAAAGATATTGGGCACTTGAATGATAAACTGGCGGGTCGCCAGGCTTTTCGGTTTCAGGGGCAGGAACCAGCGCTGGTAATCATCGGCCGGAAGTTCCTTCTCCAGCGCCGCCATCAACCGATTGAACAGTTCCTCCACCGTAGACCTCGAAAAAAGTAACAGTAATATCAATACATTAAATTATCGAATTTTAGCAGAAAACCTGAATCTTGGCAACAAAAATATAATCCGGTCCAGTCAGGCATTTATTCGGCTGGAGCATTGACATCGCTCGAGGCGATGAGTACTATGCCAATACTGATATACACCAGGGGCCGGCCATGTTGCGGGACCGCCATAATCGGAGCATCAACTACTTGAGAATTTCGATCACCGACCGCTGTAATCTGCGTTGCCGGTACTGCATGCCTGAACAGGGCGTGGTCAAGCTGGATCATAAGGAAATCCTGACTTACGAGGAAATCCTGAAGATAGTCCGGGCCGCCTCCAGCCAGGGAATCACCAAGGTTCGCCTGACCGGCGGCGAGCCTTTGGTCAGGAAAGGCCTGGTGGATTTCATTGCCGAACTGTCGAGGCTTCCGGAAAAGCTTGACCTGCGTTTGACCACCAACGGGGTTCTTCTGGCCGACCTGGCCGAAGACTTGGTTCGGGCCGGCCTTCAAAGGATCAACGTCAGTCTGGATACCCTCGATCGCCGGACTTTCGAAGTCATCACCGGCCGGGACGAACTGAACCGCGTCTGGCGGGGCATTGAAGCCGCCCTCTCCTTGGGCTTTGACCGAATCAAGATCAACTGCGTGCCCATTCGCGGTTTCAATGACCAGGAGATCGAGAGCTTCGTCAACCTGACCCGCGAGCTGCCCCTGGACGTCAGGTTCATTGAATTCATGCCGCTGGGCAGACGGGAGTGGTGGTCCCCGGACAAGTTGGTCACCAGCGATGAGATAATGACCCGCGTAAACAAATTGGGGGCTCTGATCTCGGAAATCAGGGAAGAAAACGAAGGTCCGGCCGTGGTCTACAGGCTGGCCGGGGCTCGAGGTCGAATAGGTTTTATCAGCCCCATAAGCCATCTTTTTTGTGACACCTGCAACCGCCTTCGCCTGACCGCAGATGGAAAACTTAGGCTATGCCTCTTGTCGGAGCTGGAAGTCGACCTCAGGACCAGGCTTCGCCGGGGCGTTAATCAGGAAGAACTGGAAGTCATGATCCGCGAAGCCGTCAAACTGAAACCATCGTCCCACCCCCTGACCCACGAGACCGGCCTGATACCCGGCCGGACCATGAACCTGATCGGCGGCTGATCCGGGCCTTTTTCCAAATAAAAAAACCGTTGAACCGCCAACCGACTCCGGTTCCCTTGAGGACGACGCCTTGGCCGGGTATTATAATTTTAGTAGTGGTTTTGTGTCCGAGATTTTAGTATGGTTAAACGTTGTGCCTTGAGTTCGTGGACAGCGGCGGGACATGCGGCCGGAAAAATATATTAGCCCTGATTCCCAGGTTATCGGTGAAGATAAACCCAGCCGGAAGCCGGCCCTGAAAACCGCGGCGCCGGGAAATACCCCCCGGCCGAGAGGCCCTCGAACTCCTCAACGGACAATGTTTCCGTCCGGAGTCAAAGCTTCCGGACCAGCCCAGGTCCGACCCCGGCCCTGGCGCTTGGGCTGGCGGCTGAACCTTTTGTCTTTTGTTTTTTCCATGTCCCTGGTGCCCATCCTTATTCTGGTGGTGGGCTATGTCTATTTCTCCCAGGAGCTGCCTTCCATCGAGGCCTTGACCAATTACCGGCCCAGGACGGTGAGTTTTGCCTTGTCGGACGACGGCCGGGTGGTCGGAGAGTTCTATCATGAGCACCGCCTGGTGGTTCCGCTCAAGCAGGTGCCCAGGCATGTGGTGGCCGCTTTTCTGGCGGCCGAGGACGCCAACTTCTTCAACCATCCCGGGTTGGACGTGATAGGCATCGTCCGGGCCGCCATCACCAATTACCGGGTGGGCAGGATAGTCCAAGGCGGGAGCACCATCACCCAGCAGGTCACCAAGTCCTTTCTGCTCACCAACGAAAAGACTTTTGATCGCAAGATCCGCGAAGCGCTCCTGGCTTTCCGCATCGAAAAGAACCTGTCCAAGGAACAGATTCTCGAACTGTATCTCAACCAGATTTACTTGGGTCGGGGCGCGTACGGCGTCGAATCCGCGGCTCGTATCTATTTTGATAAACACGCCGCCGACCTCACGGCGGCCGAAGCCGCGCTCCTGGCCGGCCTGGTCAAGGCGCCGGGCCGCTATTCGCCCTTCCGCACCCCGGAACTGGCCCGGAGCCGGCAGATATACGTTATCAACCGCATGATCGAGGCCGGATTCTTGTCCTGGGATGAAGGCCGGGCCGCGATAGAAGAGAAGTTGGTTTTCAGCCGCCGGCCCAACGTGAATTTGGAACTCACGCCCCAGTTCACCGAGTACGTCCGGCGGGTGGTGGAAACCCTGGTCGGACCGGAGTCCTTATACAACGATGGCTTGAAGATTTACACCACGGTCAACATCGAGGCGCAACAACTGGCCCAGAAAATGATCCAGCAGGGGGTGATCGAGTTGACCAAGCGCCAGGGTTACCTGGGGCCTCGCGAAAGACTGAACGAAAAGCAGCAGGCCGTCTTTCTGGCGGTGCAGGCCAAGGCCGAGGCCGATGACCCGATCCTGGAAGGCATGGAGACCCAGGCCGTGGTGGCCAAGGTCGTGCCTGGCCGCAATCAACTCGAGGTCAGGTTCGGTTCCCGGCAGGGCCGGATAGAACAGAAGGACCTGAGCTGGGCCTTGCGGTGGCGGACGATACAACAGGTTTTCGGGCCCGGCGACGTGGTTCTGGTCCGGGCCAAGACAAAGGAGCCGGAGACCGGAATCTGGAAGATGACCCTCGAGCCGGACCCGGATACGGAAGGGGCCCTGGTCTGCATGAAGGCGGACACGGGCGAAGTCAAAGCCGCGGTCGGCGGTCGCGACTTCAACCTCAGCCAGTTCAACCGGGCCATTCAAGCCCACCGCCAGCCGGGGTCGTCTTTCAAGCCTTTCATCTATGCCGCGGCCATGGACAGCGGCTTCACTCAAGCCTCGATCGTTTACGACGAGCCGGTGGAGTACAAGGACCAGAGCGGAACCTGGTCGCCCAAGAACTACGGCCGAACCCACGCCGGGCCCATGACTTTGTACGACGCCCTGGTCAGGTCCGTGAACGTGGTGGCGGTCAAGCTGATCGAGATGGTAGGACCGCAAAAAGCGGTTGATTACGCCCATAAGATGGGTATCAAATCGGAACTGGCGCCGTATCTATCGCTGGCCCTGGGCGCGTCCGAAGTCACCCTGCTGGAGATGGTTTCGGCTTTTTCCACTTTTCCCAATTTGGGCGAACACGCCGAACCCATGTTCATCTACCGGATAGAAGACCGGGACGGGAAGACGATCATGGAATTCAAGCCCAAGCGTATACCCGGCCTCAGCCCGGAGACTTCCTATATCATGCTGGACATGCTTCGGGGGGTAGTCCTGCGGGGCACGGGCGCGACGGTGGCGGCCCTGGGCCGGCCCGCGGGAGGCAAGACCGGGACGACCAACGATCAGACGGACGCCTGGTTCGTGGGATTCACGCCGGACTACGTGACCGGGGTTTGGGTGGGCCGGGACCAGCGCAAGTCCCTGGGCATGGGCGAACAGGGCGGCCGTACGGCCGCGCCCATCTTCCTGGCCTTCATGAAGGAATTCATGAAGGACAAACCGGTTCTGGACTTCAAGGTCCCGCCTGGCGTGGTCCGGGGGACCCAGGCGGTGAACGAAAACGGCGAACTGGGTGAATTGTTGACCGGCTTCGTCTTCAAGAAGGGTCAGGTCGGCCGGGGAAGGTCCGAAGAGCCCAAGACCGAAGAAGAAGAAGAGAAGCCGAAGGAGACCCTGGAAGACATCCAGGAACGCATGAGGCGGTACCTGGAAAAGAAGAAGATGTAATCAAGGGCCGGGCAGCAACCGGAAGGCTGAGGGCGGCATGAACCGATTGATGGTCCTGGCCACGAAAAACAGGGGCAAGACCGCGGAATTGAAGGACCTCCTGGCCGGGCAGCCCGTGGAGGTCGTGGACCTGGGGCATTTCGGACCCACGCCCACGCCCGTCGAAGACACGGACTCCTTTGGAGAAAACGCTTATCAAAAAGCCTGGTTCTATGCTCGAATTCTGGGACTGCCGGCCCTGGCCGATGATTCGGGCCTGGTGGTGGAAGCCCTGGACGGACGGCCCGGGATTATGTCCGCCCGGTACGCCGGCGAAAAGGCCACGGACGCCGAAAGGGCGGCCGGAATACTGGCCGAGATGGCCGGCCGGACCGACCGGCGCGCCGCCTTTGTCTGCGCCCTGGTTCTGGCCGTGCCCAGCGGACCGGCCCTGACCTGGGTGGGCCGGTGCGAGGGCGAGATAACCACCGCGCCCCGGGGCGCCAACGGGTTCGGTTATGACCCCATTTTCTATTATCCGGCCCGGGGTCGAACCTTCGCCGAACTGACAACCGCGGAAAAGAACGAGATCAGTCACCGGGGCCTGGCGCTGAAACAACTCGCGGCCGAGTTCCCTAAAGTGATCGTCTGGCTGGACCAAAGAATGGCTGAAATCGAGCAGGCCCTGTCTCGCCGCCTCGACTATTACAGCCGTTAATCGAGGGTGGGGTGTCTGGAAACAACCTCGAGGACAAATGGGTTTGGGTTATCGTCGAGAATCTGGCCGGACAAGAGACTTACTACGCCCTGACCGAAGAAACGGGTAAGAATCTCAAGTTCATTCCCGCCTTTGAAAACCAGGATGAGGCTGAGGCCTGCGGCCGGCTGATGGCCAAAAGACCGGAGGCCGAGTACCAAGTCCAGGCCATTCGGCTGACCCACTTGGCCGAAGCCGCGGCCAGGAGCCGTTCCGACGTATATATTCTCGATGGCCGGGGGCGAATCCTCGAACGACTGACTCCGGCGGCGGGCTAATCTCTTTTTCTATCCAGGACCTCCCGGACCGGCCGGAGCAGTTCTGACATGGTGAAGGGTTTGCTGATGAACCCGTCGGCGCCCTCGGGGAGGGTGTTCCGCTCCAGGCCGAATTCCGTATGGCCGCTGGAAATCACGATCTTGACCCGATCGTCCAGGCGGCGGATCTTCTTCAGGCAGCGCCGGCCGCCCATGCCGGGCATGATCAGGTCCAGAACGATCAGGGCCACTTCGCCCCTGGCCTTTTGGAAAGCCTCCAGAGCCTCTTCTCCGGTCGAGGCCAATATGACCTTATAGCCGGCCGAACCAAGAATCCTCACGCCCATGTCCAGAATCGCCGGTTCGTCATCCACCAGGAGGATGGTTTCCCGGCCACCCCGGGGCAGGCTCTTTTTCCTCGAAGCCTTGACCTCCCGGCCCTGGCCCTGGAACACCGGCAGGTAGATTTTAAAAGTCGTGCCCTGACCGGGCGTGCTGTAGCACCTTATGTGACCCTGGTGCTGCTTGATGATGGCGTAAACCATGGCCAGCCCCAGGCCCGTCCCCTCGCCCGGACCCTTGGTGGTGAAAAACGGCTCGAAGATGCGCTGCATTGTTTTATCGTCCATGCCGTGGCCGGTGTCGGAAACGGCCAGAAGCACGTACTCGCCCGGGCGGGCCTCGACGTGCAGACGGCAGTATTCTTCGTCGAGCAGGATGTTTCTGGTTTCGATAGCCAACCGGCCGCCGTCCGGCATGGCGTGTTTTGAGTTGACGGCCAGGTTCATCAGGACCTGTTCCATCTGGGTCGGATCGGCGTTGACCACGGCCAGGTCCTCGGCCAGATGCAGCCTGATCTCGATCATCTTGGGGATGGTGCGCGACAACAGCTTCTGCAGTTTCTCGATTTGCTGATTGAGGTTGATCGGCCGGGCCTTGATCTCGGCCTTGCGGCTGAACATCATCAGCCGCTGGACCAGTTCTCCGCCGTTCTGGGCCGCCTGGGCTATCTTTTCCAGGTCGGACCGGACCTCTTCTCCGAGGTCCTTGTTCATGAGCAGCAGTTCGGCGTAACCCAGAACTATGGTCAGAAGGTTGTTGAAATCGTGGGCCACCCCGCCGGCCAGGGCGCCGATGGCCTCCATCTTCTGGGCCTGGGAGAGTTGATTACGCAGGTCCAATTCCCGGGTGATGTCCCGGCAGACGGACACATAGTTGACTATCCGGCCTGCGTCGTCCTGGACCGGGGAAATGGTGGTGTTGGAATGATAGAGCGAACCGTCCTTTTTTCTTTTCTTGATATGCCCGGTCCAGGCTTCTCCCCGGACAAGGGCGGGCCAGACCTCGTTTTCAAAAAGAGAGATGTTTTCTTCCCCCCAGGGGAAACAAAGTTTGCGGCCCAGGACCTCTTCCACGGTGTAGCCCGACATGTTCACGAAAGCCGGATTGGTGTATTGCAAATTGCCGTCGCTGCCGGCGATCGAGATGGCTTCGGCGGCCTGTTCCACGGCCGTGGCCAGTAGTTTCTGCCGGCTGATCAGGCGGTCGAGTTCCATCTGGACCTGATTCTTCTCTAGGCGAATCCGGGCTTCCTTCAGTTCCCGACGGACGGCCGGAACCAGGCGTTTCAAATTGTCCTTCAGGATGTAGTCCTGGGCGCCGGCCTTCATGGCCCGCACCGCGTCCTCATCGCCGATCGTTCCGGAGACGATGAGGAAGGGAAGCTCCAGACCGCGCGCCCTGATTATTTCAAGCGCGGCGAAGCTGTTGAACCGGGGCAGGGAGTGATCGGAGATCACCACGTCCCAGGACCGTTCGTCCAGGGCGGCCCTGAGTTCCGGCGCCGATTGAACTCGGCGGGAGGACGTTTCGAAGCCGGCCTGCTCGAACTCGTTCAGCAGCAGCAGGGCGTCATTTTCCGAATCCTCGATCAGCAGCACACTCAACGGCGTGTTCACGCGCCACCTCCTCGGTCTCGCCGCCTTCGGCGGTTGGGCAAAGTAAAAGCCCTTTTTCTTTTTGCCGGCGCACGATAAACCCTTCGATGGGTCGAAGGCAGGTTGTACTTCCTGACTCCGGCCCCGGTCTCAGACCGGGCCGCGAAACCTAGGCGGCGGTTCGTTCAGAACCAGCCAGTACATACCCAGGTTGCGCACCGTCTCCACGAAATGAGTGAAGTCCACCGGCTTGCGGATATAGGAGTTGGCGCCCAGGGAGTAGCTCTTGAGACGATCCTCTTCCTCCTGGGACGAGGTCATGATCACCACCGGCGTCAGCCTGGTCCTGTCGTCGGCCCGCAGCAGGCGCAGGACCTCGAGGCCGTCCACTTTGGGCAGTTTCAAGTCCAGGAGAATCAACAGCGGTATGTCGCGGGCGTCCCGCCCGACGTGGGCTCCCCTGGCGAAAAGCCAGTCCAGGGCCGCCGCGCCGTCCCGGACCACTATCACCGGATTGGTGATGTGGTTCTCGTTCAAGGCCAACAAGGTCAGCTCCTCGTCGTTGGGGTTGTCTTCGACCAACAGAATGGTTCCTTCCCTCATGGTCCGCCTCCGCTGTCGAGGGTGAAGTAAAAGGCCGCGCCTTGTCCGACCGCGCCTCGAGCCCAAATCCGGCCGCCGTGGCGGTGAATCACCCGCTGCACGATGGCCAGGCCGATGCCGCTGCCCGGAAATTCAGAGCTGTTGTGCAGACGCTGGAAGGCGCCGAAGAGTTTATCCGCGTAGGCCATGTCGAAGCCGGCGCCGTTGTCCCGCACGCAAAAAGACCGGAGATCGTCCTCTTCGGCGGCGCTGAACTCGATCCGGGCCTGGGGGTTGTTCCGGGTGAACTTCCAGGCATTGCCGAAGAGGTTTTCCAGGGCCACCCGCAGCAGGGCTTCATCGCCCTCGGCCGCCAGGGCGTCGGATATTTGAAAGGTCACCCGGCGGTCAGGTTCGGACCGGCGCAGCCTTGTCGCCGCTTCCCAGGCCAGCCCGCTCAAATCCACCCGCGTCATCGTCATTTCGGTCCGGCTCAGGCGGGAGAGCTTGAGCAGGTCGTCAATCAACTGGGCCATGCGCCGGCCTTCCGAAACCACGCGGTCGAGATAGTCTTTCCCCTTTTCGTCCAGGAGAGGCCCGTACCTCTGGGCCACGATCCGGCTGAAGCCGTCTATGGCCCGGAGCGGGGCTCGCAGGTCATGGGAGACCGAATAGGCAAAGGCCTCCATTTCCTTGTTGGCCGCTTCCAGTTGGGCCGTCCGCTGGAGAACCCGGCGTTCGAGCTCCGCGTTCAGCTTGCGCAGGTCCTCGTAAAGACGGGCGTAGGCGATGGCCAGGGCCGCCCGGTCCGCGATGTGCTGGAGCAGGGCCAGGTCTTCGGAGGTATAGGGATCGCCGGCGCGATCCCGCCACATGGTCAGGGTGCCCAGCACCCGGCGTTCGGCCCGCAAAGCCACTACCACCAGGCTGCGCAGGCCGAATTGATCCAGAAGGGGCTGATACTCGGGCGGCATCAGACTGATCAGGTCCATGGTCGAGGCTTCGGGCATAAAAAGCGGCTCCCCGGTCCGGGCCACGGCGCCGACCATTTCCTCGACGGCCCCCTGGGGGATGGAAGACAGCAGACGCCGCAGGAATTCCAATTGCCGCGGATCGTCATGATAGACCACGGCCGGCTCGATCCACCGGCCGTCATCGGACTTGAGCCGGATGACGCAGAGATCGCCGATCAGTTCCGTGGCCCGCCGGGCCACGGTGTCCAGGGCGGCCAAATAGGCCGGGCCGGCGGCCAGGAAGGCTTCGGTCACTTCGGCCAGGAGTTGGCCGCGGGCGGCGTTGCGTCGCAGCACTTCTTCCGTGGCCAGGCGCTCGGCCTCGCGGCGCTCCAGGCTGGCGGCCATCTGGTCGAAGGTCCGGGCCAGACTACCGATCTCGCCGCCGCCGGTCCAGCTGGTCCGGACGGACAGGTCCCCGGTCGTTATTTTCTCCGCGGTCCGGACCAGGACGTTCACTCCGCGCAGGACGAACAGGTGACCCAGGCCCCAGGCCCCGGCCAGGGCCAGGGCCGCGGCGATCCCCAGCCAGCACAGGTTGCGGACCAGGACTCGGTCGGCCTCGGCGTAGACGTTGTCCAGGGAAATACCGCTGTAAACGTACCCGCTGCCCGACGCGTCGTCCAGACGGGTGAAGGCATAGAACCGCCGGACCCTATCCATGCCTCTGACCACGGCCGTGCCTTCCCCCCGGGATAGAACAATCCTGATTATTTCAGCCTCCGGTTCGGCCCGGCCCACCCAGCGTTCCGGATCGGGATGGCGGGCGATGACGAAGCCCCGATCGTCTATCATGGTTATGGTGTCGTGGCCCCGGCGGGAACTCTCGGATAGAAGCTCGTTGAACCAGCGCAGACCGAGGGCGCAGTACAGCAAATGGCTGACCCGGCCGTCGCCGTCCAGGATGGGGTTGACCAGCGGGATGGAAGGCTGGCCGGTCAGGAGGCCGATCTGATACGAGCCGACCACCAGGCTCCGCTCGGTCATGACCCTGATGAAATAGGGCTTATGCGCAACGTTGAATTGACGGTCCTGAAGCGCTGGGCTGGCCAGGACCTCACCCTCGCGACTGATCAGGGAGAAGCTGGTGTACTGGGGGTACTGGGCCAGCAGGTTGGCAAAGATGGCTTCGGTTTCGGCCAGGTGGCCATGCCGCACGGCCGGTATTTGGCTCAGAGTGGTCAGGATCTGTTTCCCGGCCTGGATCACGCTTTTGCGTTCATTGGCCACCAATCTGACCCGCAGCCGGAAGTCGTGTTGCACCTCCTCGGCCGCGTGGCGCCGCAGCTCGAGGCTGGCCTGGACGATCAGTCCGAAGGCCGGTAAAATAGAGGAGAGCACCAGGAGGATCAGGCGCGAGCGCAGGCCCCCCGGGAAAGCGGGGAAGGTAAGGCGGTTGGAATCACCCGGCATATGGACGCCCCCTTTTCCCCTTGGCGCCGGCTTGAGTAGGCCCGGTATATGAATGCTGATAAGGTCCCAGCTCAGCCTAGGGAAGTCATCCCGGAAGATTCCGCTTCAACAGGGTCAATGATCCGGGATTCCGAGCTTTGCCCTTAAAATCAATATAACGGTTTGGCCGCTTTTTACAAGTAGTGAGTTTTAACCGGCGACGATATTCCTTAAAACGACCGCGGGGAACATAACGGCAAGGCTATGATTTTAATGAATTTCTTTAGGCATGATCAGAGTGACCGGTGACAAGTCCGGTAGGTCGAGCAGGGGGGAGCGATGAACGCCCCCCCTTTCTGGGGTCAGCGGGCGAAGTCCACGGCCCGGGTTTCGCGAATGACCGTGACTTTTATCTGGCCGGGATAGGACAACTCCTTTTCGATCTTGCGGCAGATATCATGCACTAGCAGAACCGACTCATCGTCGGTGATCTGTTCGCTGTTGACGATGATCCTGACCTCGCGGCCGGCCTGGATGGCGTAGGATTTGGATATGCCCTGGAAGGAGTTGGAGATGCGTTCGAGTTCTTCCAAGCGTTTGACGTAGGTTTCCAGCATTTCCCTGCGGGCGCCCGGCCGGGCGCCGGACAGGGTGTCGGCGGCCTGGACCAGCACGTCCAGCACCGACTCGGGCGGCGCGTCCTCGTGATGGGCCATGATGGCGTGGACGACCTTGGACGATTCGCCGTGGCGTTTGGCCAGGTCCGCGCCGATCAGGGCGTGGGGGCCTTCGACTTCATGGTCCACGGCCTTGCCCACGTCGTGCAGCAGGCCGGCCCGTTTGGCCTGCTTCACGTTCAAGCCCAGTTCCGAGGCCATGATGCCGCAGAGGAAGGCCACCTCGAGGGAATGCTGCAGGACGTTCTGGGCGTAGCTGGTGCGGTATTTGAGCCGGCCGATGAGCTTGATCAGTTCCGGGTGGATGCCGTGGACGCCCACGTCGAAGGTGGCCTGTTCGCCGGCCTCGCGCAGAGAGACCTCCATCTCCTCCGTGACCTTGGCCACTATTTCCTCGATGCGGGCCGGATGGATGCGCCCGTCCGAGATCAGACGTTCCAGGGACAGTCGGGCTATTTCCCGGCGCACCGGGCTGAAACAGGAAAGAATGACGGCCTCGGGGGTGTCGTCCACGATCAGGTCCACGCCGGTGGCGGCCTCGATGGCCCGGATGTTGCGGCCTTCCCGGCCGATGATTCGACCCTTCATCTCCTCGTTGGGCAGGTTGACCACCGAGATGGTCCGTTCGGCCACGTAATCGCCGGCGTATCTCTTGATGGCCAGGGAGATGATTTCCCCGGCCTTCTTGTCGGAGATTTCCTTGGTCTCGGTCTCGACCCGCTTGATCATCTTGGCCGCCTCGTGCCGGGCGGCATCCTCCATGCTCTTGAGCAAGGTTTCCTTGGCCTGCTGGGAGGTCATTTCGGCGATTTCCTCGAGTTTCCGCTGGTGGGACTCGATGAGTTCATCCAGTTCCCTGTTCTTGGATTCCACCAGTTTTTCCTGCCGGGCCAAGGCCGTTTCGTGCTTGGACACTTCCACTTCCCGTTGAGCTATCAAATCCGCCTTCCGGTCCAGGTTTTCCTCTTTCTGGTTGAGGCGTTGTTCCAGTCTTTTTTGTTCGGCTCTCCTTTCCTGTATCTCTTTTTCATAAGCCAGCGTCATCTGGTAGAGCGTGTCCTTGGCTTGCAGGTGGGCCTCTTTCTTGATATTGGCCGCTTCGCGCTGGGCTTCCTCGATCATGCGCTGGGACAGTTCTTCAATGGATTCGATCTTGGCTTCCACCACGTGCTTGCGCCAGAAAATGCCTATGGTTACGCCAAGAAGAAGGCTTAAGACCGCGGCCATTACAGTAAAGACGATGGGGGGCATGGCCTGATTACCTCCATGGTTATATATAATCAGCCGGGTCATGACCCGGCTCTTCAGCCAGGGATAAGCGGCGGCCGGCGCTAGGGTCGGGTTCTTTCCGGCCGGACTAGGCAGAATTGTCCTTGGGCCGGAACCGATGTCAGGCGAGGATTAAAGTCCCCCGGGATCAGCAGGGGGATAAGGCTGAGAAAGGCAGGGTAAGTGGCGCCTCGGGCGGCGCGGCCGGGCCGACTGTTCAACTACCGCTCACCTTACCATCTTAGCCTCGCTTGCCGTGGGGCAACGATTGACGGGCCGTTTATATCAAGGCCGGTTGTCCTCGGCTGGAGTTACCTGATCATCAGTCTATATGTAGAGACCCTTGAAAGCGGGTCGCCGATTACGTTCCACCCTCCGGCCGAATTGGTCCGGCCAGGTCGCGGTCTATCCTGGCGGCCAGAACCGAGGCAGTCGTTTCTATCTCCCGGCGGAGACAGTCCAGCTCCTCTCGGACGGCCAACAGGTCACTGGCGGCCTTGAAGGCGACCATGATCGAAGCGTCCGCCCGGATGGGCGCGGGTGAAACCTGTTTGAGGTGGCTGTACTCCTCGTTCAAATAGAGGGCGATGCGTCGGATTTTATCCTCGTCGTCGCTTCTGATGTTGTATTCCCTATCCAGAAGATGGACCTTGACCAAGCGTGATTGTTTTGGGTCGCTCAAGTCTTGCCGGCCTCATACTGGCTGATTCGCCCCAGGAGTTCGTCCACTTTATTCCTGACCTGGGCTCTCTCCTGTTCAAACTCATCTATCTTCTGGCGCAGGGTCGCTGTTTCCTTCTCTTTTTCTTCCAGACGGCGGCCCAGTTCTTCCTTGGCTTGGGCCAGTTCGCGCAAACGGGCCAGAAGGGCCTCTACTTTCTTGCCTAACTCTTCGAATTTGGCCAACTCCATGCTCTTCTTCACCCTTTTCCTTCCACAAGCACACAAGCTCATGATAGACCTTTTACCTGGGACGGTCAAGAAGAAAGAACTAATAAGTACAGGCAATAATTGACGAACGGAAGTTCCGGAACGATAAGCCCGTTCCTGCCTCGAGCCCCTTGAACTCCGGCCTGATCGGATTCCCGGAGAGACTTGGAGGGACGGGGGCCCGATCCGATCCCGGTCGGTTGAACCAGGGTCCGGCCGGCCCGGTTTCGAGCCCGAATAAAGCCGGGCCTCGGCGATCCACGGCGGATTAATAAGTATGTCCTTAAGTTGCAATTGATCCTTGACAGGTCCCTTTACCTTGCCTTATAGTTACTAATTTGAATTTATATGGGGATAGCGGACTATGAAGAGGACATTACAGCCAAGCAATCTCAGAAGAAAACGCACTCACGGTTTCCTGGTGAGGATGAGAACCAGAGCCGGCGCCCAAGTCATTAAACGCCGGCGCGCCAAGGGCCGGAAAAATCTCTCGGTTTGAGACGCGCCTTAAACCGGCCAGACGGGCAGGATATCCGAACGCGGTGGCCAGCCGGGGACCAGACCCGGGGACGACATGAAAAAGCACGGCTTGCCCAAGGCGAACAGGTTAAGAAAAAGAGGCGACTACATTCTGGCGGCCGGAGAAGCGGTCAGGCGTCTAAGGAGCGGATGTTTCCTGCTGATAATCCGACCCAACGGCCGATCCGAGTCCAGACTCGGGATAACCGTAACCAGGAAGATAGGAAAGGCTGTCGTGCGCAACCGGCTCAAAAGACAGGTGAGGGAATTCTTCAGGCTTAACCGGCAACTATTGCCGCCGGGCCAGGATATGGTCGTTATCGCGCGGCAGGGGGCGGTCGATTTAAGCAGTCAGTACATCCAGGCCCGATTGAGCGTCCTTATCAGCGACCCCCAACCCTGAACTATGTTGAAAAGAGTATGTTCGCTGGCTCTGATCCTGTCGATCAGGACCTATCAATACTTTTTGTCCCCTTTATTGCCGCCCGCTTGCCGTTTTCATCCGACCTGCTCGCGGTACGCCTGCCAGGCCCTGGAAAAGCATGGGCCAGTTAAAGGGCTATATCTGGCTCTGATCAGGTTGATGAAGTGCCACCCCTTTCATCCCGGCGGATATGACCCCGTCCCTTGAGGGGCTGGTAACCGGCGGCTGGATCGAGCGGCGGCCGAAGCCCAGTCCACGGAGCAGCTAATGGAGAAAAGAGCCGTCTTAGCTTTTGTCCTTTCCATGATAGTTTTTATCGCCTGGTCGTATTTTTTTTCTTCATCTCCGCCTAAAACCGAGCGTCAGGCGGAAAAAAAGCCCTTGGAGACCGCCAAGGTCCAGGACAAGGGCCAGGTCGCGATCGAGGCCGAGACACCGGCCAAGTCCCAGACCGCTCCTGACGCCGCCCCCGCCAAAACCGGGCCCGGAGAAACCCTTACCGCGGATAAGGCCAGGGAGGTGGTGGTCACCACCGACCTCTACACCGCCGTCTTCACCGAATCCGGCGGCCGGCTGAAGCACATGCAACTCCATAAATATCAGGAAACGGCCGAGCCTGACTCCCCGCCCAAGGACCTGGTCCTGGTGTCTTCCAAGGCCGATCTCCCCCTGGGGCTCCATTTCCAGTCCGGTCACGCACCCAATCTGACTCAAGCGCCCTTCCGGGCGGACCGGACCGCGATAAACGTCAAGGCCGAGGGCGGAAAAGCCGCCCTGACCCTGACTTATCATGACCCGGGCGGGCTGACCGTGGAACGCGTGTACAGCTTTGACGACAACAGCTACCTGCTCGGCTTGAAGATAAACTTGCGCAACCTGTCCCCGAACGAAATCGATGACAACCTGATCCTGAGCCTGGCCAGCAATCCCTTGACCGCCAAGGAGACCTACGCCGGTTTCGGGGCCTGGCTGGATGACGAATTGTTGGAATACAAACCCAGTGAACTGGAGGAGAAACTCGAAGCGCTCAAGACCAAAACCTATAAACTCACCTGGGCCGCTTACGAAGACCAGTATTTTCTGGCGGCCGTCCTGCCGGCGGAAAAGGAAAAGACCAGACTCAAGGCCGAAAAATACGGCGACCGGGGCGTCAAGCTGGGCTTCATCTGCCCGCCGTTGGTGATGAACCCGCGGACGGAAAAATCGTACCAGTTTGAGGTCTACTATGGGCCTAAAGATTATAATATACTGAAATCATTGGAAAACGGACTAGAGCGCTCCATTTATTTCGGTTGGGTGGACATTCTATCCAAACCGTTGCTCATCCTGATGACCTGGCTTTACCGTTACGTGGGAAACTACGGTCTGGTGATTCTCATCGTCACCGTCCTGATAAAGATACTTTTCTGGCCGCTCACGGCCAAGAGCTATAAGTCAATGAAAGGGATGCAGAAACTACAGCCCAAGATAGTCAAGCTCAGGGAGAAGTATAAAGACGATCGGGAAGCCATGAACCGGGAAATGATGCAGCTCTACAAGACCTACAAGGTCAACCCGTTGGGCGGCTGTCTGCCCATGGCCATTCAGATACCGGTCTTCATCGCCCTGTACCGACTGCTGGATTATTCCCTGGAATTGCGGCACGCGCCGTTCTGGCTCTGGATAAAAGACCTGTCCGCCCCGGACCGACTCTGGCACTTCGGCTTCCATGTTCCCTTCATGGACGATCCGGCCGGCATTCCGGTTCTGACTTTGTTCATGGGCGTCAGCATGCTGATCCAGCAGAAGCTCAGCCCGAGCCCCGGCGACCCCACCCAGGCCAAGATAATGATGATGCTGCCGATTTTTTTCACCGTCATTTTTATTAATTTTCCATCCGGGTTGGTGCTCTACTGGCTGGTCAACAACATCCTGTCCATAGGCCAACAGATCCTTATCAACAAGAGACCGACCTGATACCGGGAGAAGAGGAAATGCCAACCATTGAATTCGAAGGAAAAACCACGGAAGAAGCACTGGAAAATGCCTCCAATCAACTACATCTGGCCAAGGATGAATTGAAGTTTGAGATAATCACCACGGGCTCGAGCGGTATTTTCGGCATAGGCGGAAAAAAGGCCCGCATCAGGGTCATGGTCGAGGAAAAGATATCCCCTCGGAAATTGGAGGCGCCGGCGGAATCTCGACCGCGCGAGGAAAGAAGCGAACCGAGGGCCAGGAGGGATTACAGCCCCCGTCCATCCGGCCGCCGGGAAGGACCGAGGCCGGATGGATTCAGAACCGACGCCCGCCGTCCGGAAAATCGTCAGCGGGAAACGTCTGCCCGGGAAGGACAGCCGCGCGAGCCCCAACCTCGAGGCGACCGCCCGCGGGACTATCGGCCCAGGGATGAACACCGCCGCGAAGACCGGCCCCGGGACCAGCATTATCGTGAAGCCGCCCGTCGCGAGTCGGCCATCAAGGACAAGGCCAGGATCGCCAGGATTGAACCGGATGTTGATGAGGAAGAGGGCCCTCTAACCACCTGGCCTCTTCCGCCCACCGTGGTGGCGCCCGGCGAGAGCCTGTTTGAAGGGCCCGAGGATGAGGTCATGGTCTTCAGCCGTCGGACCCTGACCGAGTTGCTCCAGCACATGGGCCTGGAAGCCGAAGTAGGCGTCTCGGTCATTAGTGACCGGATCATTTTAAAGGTGACCGGCGACAACACCGGATTGCTCATAGGCAAGAAAGGGGCCACCCTGGACGCCCTACAGTTCCTGATGAACAAAATCGTCAACCGGGAGCGGACCGCCAAGCTCAGGGTGATTGTTGACGCCGAGAACTATCGCCAGCGTCGGCATCAGTCCCTTATAGACCTGGCCAACCGCATGGCCGACAAGGCCAGACGGAACAGGAGACCGGTGACCATCAGCCAGCTTTCGGCCCACGATCGCCGCATCGTTCATCTGGCCTTGCAGGAGAAGCCGGATTTACGGACGAGGAGCCGGGGGGAGGGGCCGCTGAAGAACGTGATCATCATTCCCGGCCCTGGACGAGGTCAGGAACACAACGATGAACCGGAAACGCCGGACTTGGAAGCAGGGGCGGGAGAAACCCTGGCCCAGGCCACCACGGGACCGGCCGGCGGCGGGGTTTCCACGGACGAGTCCTGAAAACACGGTTTGATTGAAAACAAGCCACGACCTGGGACCGAACCGCAATGCCGGTTCGGCCCGGGCCGCGGGACCCCGCCACGGACCGCGCTCTGGCCGCCGGGACGGGGTTAGACGGGAGCGGTTTTTCCCGGCCTCGACCCTCTTCATGGACGAAAAGAATACCATCGCCGCCATCGCCACGCCGGCCGGCCCGGGCGGTATCGCCATTGTCCGCGTCTCGGGTCCAAAGGCCGAGCTAGTGGCCGGGCGCCTGTTCCGACCGGCCCGGGGAGAATTTCCACTTCAATCCCACCGGATGTATTACGGCCGCATCCTTGACCCCGTTACCGGCCGGAACGTGGACGAGGCCTTATGTTGCTACATGAAGGCGCCCTGGACCTACACCCGGCAGGACGTGACCGAGTTTCACTGCCACGGCGGACCGGTCATGGCCGGATTAGTGTTGAATCTGGTTCTCGACTGCGGCGCCGAGTTGGCCCGGCCCGGAGAGTTCACCCGCCGGGCTTTCCTGGCGGGACGGATGGACTTGAGCCAGGCTGAAGCCGTGGCCGAACTGATCGGCGCCCGCGGCCGCGTCGAGGCTGAACTGGCCGCGAACCAACTTCTGGGCGGACTCAAGGACCGGATCGAGAAGATCGGACGGTCTTTGATCCAGGTCCTGGCCAGACTGGAAGCGGCCCTTGATTTTCCGGATGAAGAAATCGAGATCATCGGCCCGGACTCTTTCGCCCGGCTGGATCAGGCCCGGTTGGACCTGGAAGCTCTCCTGGCCGCGTATGAGGACGGCCGGGTCTATCGGGAAAGCCTCCAGGCGGCCCTGGTCGGCCGGCCCAACGTGGGTAAGTCCAGCCTGCTCAACGCGCTGGCCAGGGCGGAGAAAGCCATTGTCACCGACCAGCCCGGCACCACCAGAGACGTGATCGAGGCCGAAATCATGCTGGAGGGGCTGCCCTTGACCCTGGTGGACACGGCCGGCCTGGGCCGCCGGCCGCGGGATGAGGCCGAGGAGATAGGCCAGCGGCGGGCCGAGGCCAGGCTGAGTCGATCCGACCTGGTCCTGCTGATTTTAGACCTGAGCCGGCCCTTGGACGAAGAAGACCGCCGCATCTTCCAGGCTGTTCCGGCCGATCGGACGGTAATGGTATTGAACAAGAATGATCTGAAGGCTTGTTTTACGGAAGGCGAAGCCCTGGCCTGGCTGGGCCAGGCTCCCGTTGCCAGAATTTCAGCCTTGACCGGCCAGGGTCTGACGGAATTGGTCCGATTGATCGCCGGCCGGATAAGACAAGGCGCCGGCCGAAGCGGCGCGATTCCGGAGATCGTGCCCAATTTACGGCATAAAAAGGCCTTGGAAACGGCCAAGGTCCCTTTGGCCCGGGCCCTGCGGGGTGTCGAGCAGGGGTTGGCGCCGGAGCTTCTGGCCCTGGAGTTGAGGCAGGCCCTGGATGGACTGGGCGCCGTCACCGGCCGGAACGTGACCGAAGACGTATTGGATGAAATCTTCAGCCGGTTCTGCCTGGGGAAGTGAGTGACCGTTTCACGTGAAACCAAGGACTGGCGGACTTGGCCCGAGGCCTTGATTCTGGAACGGGGAGCGGCCGAACTGGGTCTGGCCGTGACCGATGGGCAGATCGGCCTGCTCCTGACCTACCTTCATCTGCTCCGGCAATGGAACACCCGGATCAAGCTCATCGGCCCGGCGCCGGCCTCGGAACAGGTGGTCCTGCACCTTCTGGACAGCCTGAGCGGACTGAGGATGGTGACCGAAGACCGCCTCGATGTTCTGGACCTGGGTTCAGGCGGCGGCCTGCCCGGACTGATCCTTAAAATGGTCAGACCGGGTTGGTCCATGTTTCTGGCCGAAGCCAGAAAAAAAAAGGCCGCCTTCATAAAGCAGAGCATCCGGCGCATCTCCCTGTCCGGCGCCACGGTTCTGCCGGAACGAATCGGCGCCGACGCCCGGCCGGCCGGACGGCCGGCTTTCGATTTGGTCGTCTTTCGAGCCCTGGGGACTTTGAGCGAATCCCTGCCCTTGGCCCGATCCTTGCTCTCGCCCACCGGCCGGATCCTGGCCTATAAAGGACCGGCCGCGCAAAAGGAACTGCTGGAAGCCGGACCCCGTCTGACGGACTGGGGTCTTCTCCTGGCCGGCGAAGACAAGTTCCGTCTGCCTTTCCTCGGTCATCAGCGCGTCCTCCTGCTCTTTGCCTCCCTCTGAAAGCGCTTGTTTCACGTGAAACAGGGCTCACGTCCGTGCGCCCCTACGAAGAACCCCCAGGCTTACGCGGCCAAGGTAATTGCGCCCGAGCGGGCGCCCCTGCTCTTTGAACTGGGGCGGAAAAGATCAGGGAGGTCGAAAAAGCACCGCCTCCAGCCGAATCTGAAAGGTTAAACACAGATTTTTCCTTTCTGGCCGAAGGCTTTTGTGTTATCATACCGACTGTTCCTATCTCGGGATAAGGCAATGATTTTTGACTTAGACCATCCGAGTCCGCTATACGCCCGGGCCGGAATCTGAAACCATGGGCCAGATAATCACCATCGCCAATCAAAAAGGTGGGGTGGGTAAGACCACTACCGCCGTAAACCTGGCTGCCGGCTTGGCCGCGGCCGAGAAAAAGGTCCTGCTGGTGGATGCCGATCCCCAGGGTAACGCCACCAGTGGGCTGGGAGTGGACCGCACCGCCCTGAAAAATACCTTGTACGAATTCCTGCTCCAGGATTTGCCCCTGGCCGAAGTAGTGCAATCAACCGCCTTGCCCGGTCTATCTCTCCTGCCGGCCAACCAGGACCTCATCGGCGCCGAGATCGAGCTGATCAACCTGCCCGAACGGGAAAAAATGCTCGGCGATAAGCTCAAACCCATGGCCGGTTGGTTCGATTACCTGATCATTGACTGCCCGCCCAGCCTGGGCGTCATGACCGTCAATGCCCTGACCGCGGCCAACGGCCTCCTGATCCCGCTTCAAGCCGAATACTACGCCCTGGAAGGCCTGACCCATCTGCTCAAGACCGTCCGGCTTATCCGGCGCAGCTACAATCCCGGCCTTGAACTCCTAGGCATTCTCCTGACCATGTTCGACGGCCGTAACCGCCTGGCCCACCAGGTGGCGGAAGAGGTCCGCCGGCATTTTCCGGCCAAGGTTTTCCGCACGGTCATCCCCCGCAACGTCCGCCTGTCCGAATGCCCCAGTCATGGTCAACCCATCATCGTTTATGACATCCGTTCCAGCGGCGCCGAAGCCTATCTGGCCTTCACCAGGGAGATACTTAACGGAAGTTATTGATATGTCAAAGAAAAGAGCATTAGGCCGCGGTCTGGAGGCCTTGATCGGTGATGTCAGCGCGGGCGCGGTCGAAGAAATCGGACCGTTGGAAGTAAGGGTCGAAGCCATAGACCTGAACCCGCTCCAACCCAGAAAAAACATTAAAGACAAGGAGTTGCAGGCCCTGACCGATTCCGTCCGCGACCACGGCCTGCTTTCGCCGCTGGTAGTGCGTCGTTCCGGACCGGATCGTTACGAACTCATAGCCGGAGAACGACGCCTGCGCGCGGCCAAAGCCGCCGGCCTGACCCGGGTGCCGGTGGTGGTCCGCGAGGCCGATCGGGCCGAAATGCTGGAACTGGCCCTGATCGAGAACTTGCACCGGGAGGACCTGAACCCGATCGAGCAGGCCGAGTCATACCGCCGGCTGTCCGAAGAGTTTGGGAAAAGCCAGGAGGAAATAGCCCGCCTGACCGGCCAGGATCGTTCCACGGTGGCCAATCTGATCCGGTTGTTGGGTCTACCGGAGGCGGTCCAGGAGGACGTCCGTCAGGGACGGTTGTCGGCCGGACACGCCCGGGCCTTGCTGGCCCTGAGCGAACAGGATCGCATTCTGGCCGCGCGGGAAGTGGTCCTCGGCCGAGGATTTTCGGTCAGGCAGACCGAAGCCTTGGTCAGGCGGTCGGTCCGGTCGCCGGCCGGCCAGAGCGCCAACCGGACCGATCAGGCCTATTTTCAGGCTCTGGCCGAGGCCATGACCCGGTCCCTGGGCGCCAAGGTGCGCCTGATACCCCGGGGCCGGAAAGGGCGGATGGTGATAGCCTACTCCTCCCCCGAAGAACTGGAAAGGCTTCTAAGGATATTGGGAGTGGGACCGGTTTGAAGGGACGGGTGAAAGATCAAGCCTGAATTAACGGCCGGTCAATGAGGCCGCCGTTACCCTATCGAAGATTTGTGGTTTAGGCCCCGTTGTCATTTTCGAATATATAAAAGGCGATGTAATCATTAAGTTACCAGTGGCGGCCATACACGGAAACCATCACGGCGAGTCACGCCCGCGGCCCCGTCGAAATCACGACGCGGGCGTGATCGCCCTGGCCCTTCACTATTTTCCGTTTCGTTTTACTGATTGGCCGCCGGGCCATAAGGAGTAAGGCCGGATGGGCCCGCACCTGATCATTGACGGCTACAATCTGATGATGCTGGGCTCGCCCTCAGGCCGGGAGCGGGGGGCGGGTCTGGAAGAGGAACGCCGGGCCCTTCTGCGCCGATTGATGGTTTATAAGAGATTGAAGGGCTGGCCCGTCACCGTGGTCTTTGACGCCGCGGGCGGCCCCCATCTATCGGAGAAGACCGAACAGGCCGGCGGCGTCAAGGTGGTGTATTCCCCGGCCGGGGTCACGGCCGACCAAGTGATCGCGGCCATGGCCCGCCGGCTGGGCCCGGGTTCGCTGGTGGTGACTTCGGACCGGGCTCTGGCCAGGACCGTGGAAGCGGCCGGGGCCGTGGCCGTGGGCTCGCCGGAATTCGAAAGGCGCCTGCGGGCGGCCCTGGACTTGGAGACCAAGGGTCCGGCGGAAGAAGACGAGGATGGGGCGCTCCAGCGGTCCACGCGAAAAAAGGGACCTGGCCGCCGGTCGTCCAAATCGCTTCGCCGGCGGTCGGCCCGGCAGGACAAGCTTTGACGATTCGTTCTCCGAGAGGGCATGAACCAGGAAGATAAAGGCGGGGGGATCGTCCCCGCCGGGGAGACGCTCACGCAAGCCTTATTAGACATGGCCGGGGAGGCCCTGGGCCTGACCGACGACCGGGGAAGAGTGCTCGGGGCCAACCGGGCCTTGGCCGAACTTCTAGGCTATGAGCCGGAAGAACTAGCGGGCCGGTTCCTGTTCTCCGCTTCCTGGTTGGAAAGGCACACCGGCCGGGCCGGCTTCCTACCCGAGATCGAAACGACCGTCGCTGAACTGCGGCTCGAGGGCAAGGGCGGGAGGGATATATCCGTCGCGGCCCGGATCAAGCCGATCGCCGCGCCGGACGGCCGGAGTTTTCTGATCTTGGCGGTGGGTCCGGGTCGCCGCGGCGAGGACGGCGGCGCGTCCGGCTCGACCAAGCCCGCCGATGTCGGTCGGGCCGACCTCGAGGCGGCCAACGAGGAATTAAGGCGGGAAATCGCCCTCCGCGGCCGTATCGAGGAGGCCCTCCAGGCCGCGGAAGAACGCTATCGCTTGCTTTTCAACAACAGCAATGACCTGGTTTTCGTCCACTGGCTGGTCCACGAAGACTTCCTGGGCGAACCCCTCGAGGTCAACGACGTGGCCTGCCGGGTGCTGGGTTATTCCAAGGAAGAACTGTTGATGGCCTCCACCCCGCTGTTGGGTCGGGAAGGCCGGGCCGCCGCGGCCGAAGCCAGGGCCAGGCTCAGGAAAGAAGGCCGGGCCATCTTCGAGATTCCCCTGCGGAAGCAGGACGGAACGGATATCGTCATGGAGTTCAATTCAAACCTTTTTGAATTGAACGGTCTGCCCACGGTTCTGTCCGTGGCCAGGGACATCACCAGCCGCAAGGAGACCGAGGCGGAACTTATCCGGGCCAGGGCCGCGGCCGATGAGGCCAGCCGGGCCAAAAGCGAGTTTCTGGCCAACATGAGCCATGAAATTCGAACGCCCATGAACGGCGTCATCGGCATGATCGGACTGGCCCTGGAGACCGACCTGAAGCCCGAGCAGAGGGAATTCCTGCTTCTGGCCCAGTCTTCGGCCCAGACCCTGCTGGCCTTGCTCAATGACATACTGGACTTTTCCAAAATCGAGGCGGGCAAGTTGGACCTGGATTCCGTGCCCTTCGATTTGCGTGAAAGCCTGGGCGACGCCATGAACACCGTGGCTTTGCACGTGGGCGACAAGCCGGTGGAGATGGTGGTGGACGTGGACCCGACCATACCCGACCTGGTGGTCGGAGATCCGGTCCGCCTCCAGCAGATAGTGATCAACCTGGCCGGCAACGCGGTCAAATTCACCCCGGCCGGTGAAGTGGTCTTGCGGGTGGAACCTTATCCGGAAGCCGCCGGCCGGTTGGGCCTGCACTTCCTCGTTTCGGACACCGGTATCGGCATCGCTCCGGAAATTCAAGAAAAAATTTTCCAGGCCTTTGCCCAGGCCGACGCCTCCACCACCCGTAAATACGGTGGGACGGGTCTGGGCCTGACCATCACCGCCCAATTGGTTCGCTTGTTGGGTGGCCGAATCTGGGTGGAGAGCGAGCCGGGTCGGGGCAGCGCCTTCCATTTCCAGATGGGTTTCGATCAAGCCCGGGAACCGGCCCAGGCCGGGCCCGAGCGGGACCTTTCAGGTTGGTCGGGTCGCGCCTCCGGCTCGGTTCTGATCGTGGATGATCATCCGGCCACTCTGACCGCCTTGGACAGGCTGTTCACGCATTGGGGTTATGAAACCAGCCTGGCCTCGGACTACCCGGCCGCCAGGGCTGAAATGGACCGGGCGGTCGGAACCGGCCGGCTCTTCGATCTGATTCTGCTGGACGCCTGGCTGCCTGGCCGGCCGGGGTTGGAACCGGCCGGGGCTATCAGGCAGAGGCCTGAATGCGCCCGTACGCCCCTGGTCATGCTTACGCCCCTGGGCCGCGGGGAGACGCGGGCCAGAGTTGAAGTCCTGGGCCGGGCCGCCGTGGTGACCAAGCCGGTCAAGACCTCTGACCTGGCCGCCGCGGTAAGAGACTTGGTCCGAACGGCTGAAAAACGAATGGAGCCGGCCGTAGGCCTCGAGCCGGTTTTAAGGGCGTTCGAACCGACTAATCTCCTGATTCTTCTGGCCGAGGACCATCCGGTTAACCAGAAGCTGGCGGTCAGGATGCTGGAAAAAAGAGGGCATCGGGTCAGGGTGGCCGCCGACGGCCGGGAAGTTCTGGCGGCCCTGGCTCGAGAGGAGTTCGATCTGGTGCTCATGGACGTGCAGATGCCGGACATGGACGGTCTCGAGACCACGGCGGCCATACGGTCCGCGGAGAAAAGCCGGGGCCGGCGGCTGCCCATCATCGCCATGACCGCCCACGCCATGAAAGGCGACCGGGAGCGTTTCCTCGAGGCCGGCATGGACGCTTATCTGTCCAAACCCATCGAGGCCGAGGAGCTGTACCGGATCATTGCCGGCCTGGCCGGACAGACCCGGGTCGCCTCGTCCGGCGACCCTCCGCGGCCCCGGGACGATATTTGGGATAGGCGGGAGGCCCTGGCCAGGGTGGGTGACGACCTGGACCTTCTGTCGGAGCTGGCGGTCATCTTCTTCCGCGAACTGCCCAGGATGATAAGCACCATGAAAACCGAACTCGCCAGGAACGACGGCCAAGCCCTCGCCACCGCGGCCCACGGCCTCAAGGGCGCCGCCGGCAACCTTTCGGCCAAGGCCCTTTATCACCGCGCCAGGGATTTGGAACTCTCGGGCCGGCAGTCCAATCTCGACCAAGCCGCGAAAGATATCGCCCGCCTTGAAGACGATATCCAGGACCTGAGAAAGGTCCTGTCGGAGGCCGGCCTGCTTCGATCCGATGGCGAAGCCGCGGACACTTGACCCGAAACGTCACGGAACAAACGCGCGCCCATGCCGCCAGAACAATCTGAAAGAAGCCCCAACCCGGAAAAAAAAGTGCGCCGATCGGGCTTGGTCCTCGACCGTCTCGGCGTGGCCGAAGACATGGCCAGACCCATCGAGACGGCCGCGACCTGGAAAAGATACCTGACCATCGTGATCGTCCTTTTGGTCTTGATCGCCGGGCTGGACGTGATGCTGTATCTCACGGCCAGGGACACCGAACGGTCATATCGCCAACAGCGGGAAAAACACCTGGTGGCCATGCTGCGGCAGGACGTGGTCGAGGACCTGAGGTCCGCCTTCGCCGATCTATTGTATCTGGCCGAAAAAACCGAATTGAGCGGAGTGCTCGAGGTCGAGGGGATGGCCCGGATCGAAGGCTTGAATATGCTGTCCCGGGAGTATCTGGCCTTTTTCCGGAGCGCCGGCGTTTATGACCGCATCTGCCTACTGGACGTAAACGGCCGCCTGGCGGCGGACGTCAACTGGGATAAGTACCGACCCGAGATCGGTGAGTGGGAGGGACCCTGGTTCCAGGACGACGACGGTTTCCGAGAAGCCTTTCATCTCGATACGGGCGAGATATACCTTTCGCCCCTGGACCTCGTCGAGAAAAAGGGTCGGATCGAGCTTCCCTACCAGCCCATAATCCGGATGGGCAAACCCGTCTTTGATCGTCAGGGCGCGAAGAAAGGCCTGCTGCTGGTGAACTATCTGGGCGAAAATCTGTTGAACCGGATTCGGCGGGTCGCGGCCGAGGCCGCTGGACGGGTGATGCTGCTTAACGCGGAGGCCTATTGGTTGCTGGGCTTGCGTCCCCAGGACGAATGGGGTTTCAGACTCGAGGGTCGTCGGGACCTGAACCTGGCCCGACTCAAACCCGGTGTCTGGGCCGCGATGAACGGGGTCGACGAAGGCCAGTTTCAAGACCGGGAAGGACTGTACACCTTCAGTGCCGTGTACCCGTTGCTGGAGGCGCGGCGCCTGAGCGTGGGCCGCGGATACCGGCTGGCGACCCGGTCGGACGGCCGGAGTCTTAAAGCCTATTCGTGGACGATAGCCGCCTTTCTGGAAAAGCAGGCCCTGAACGCCGAATCCAACCGCGACCTTTTAAGGCTGTCTCTCTTAAACGTCCTGGTCCTGGCCCTGCTGGCGGCCGGGACCATCTTCCTGTTCCGCTATGAAGTCACCCGCCGGCAAGCCATGCGCGAACTGCGCAAGCTCAGCCAGGCCGTGGAACAGAGTCCGGCCACGGTGGTCATAACCGATACGGAGGGCCGCATCACCTACACCAATCCTAAATTCACCGAAACAACCGGGTACACGGCCGCCGAGGCCCTGGGCCAGAAACCGAGCCTGCTCAAGTCAGGGAAGCAGCCGCCTGAACTGTATGAGCGGCTCTGGAGGACCATAGCCTCCGGCGGCGAATGGCGGGGGGAGTTGCAGAACAAGCGCAAGGACGGCGAACTGTACTGGGAATTCGCTTCCATGTCACCGATCAAGGACGAGGAGGGGCGGATCACCCATTTCCTGGCGGTCAAGGAGGACATCACCGAGCGCAAGCGGGCCGAAATCGAACTGAGAAAGGCCATCGAGGCCGCCGAGGCGGCCAACCGGGCCAAGGGCGAGTTCCTGGCCAACATGAGCCATGAAATCCGCACGCCCATGAACGGCATCATCGGCCTGACCGATCTTCTGATCGAGGCCGATCCCACTCCGCGGCAACGCGAATATCTGGTCTTTATCCAGAAATCGGCCCGAGCCCTGCTCGGCCTGCTCAGCGACGTGCTGGACCTGTCCCGGATCGAATCCGGACGGTTTGACCTCGAGGCGGCGCTTTTCAGCTTCCGCCAGACCCTTACCGGGGCTTTGAGGGTCCTGGCTCCCCGGGCCCACGAAAAAAACCTGGAACTGGTCTATCAGGTCAAACCCGCCGTGCCCGACGCCTTGATCGGCGATTCGGCCAGGCTGCGCCAAATCCTGCTCAACCTGGCCGGTAACGCGATCAAGTTCACGCCCGCCGGCGAGGTGACGGTCGAGGCCGCGCTTCATTCGATTTCGGCCGGCCGGGCGATTGTTCTTTTTACCGTGGCCGATACCGGCATAGGCATACCCGCGGAAAAATATCGCCAGATTTTTTCCCCTTTCACCCAGGCCGACGGCTCCCTGACCAGGGAGTATGGCGGTATAGGGTTGGGTCTTTCCATCACCAGCCAGCTCGTGGACATGATGGGCGGCCGCATCTGGTTGGAGAGCGAAGTTGGCCGGGGCAGCACCTTTCACTTCACCGCCTCCTTCATACTGGGCGAAGTCGCCCCTCGGCCCGGTCCGACCGAGGCCGAGGCCCTGGTCGGCGTCAAGGCTCTCCTGGTGGACGATAACCCCACCGCCCGAAGGATTCTGGGTGAAGAACTGGCCGGGTTGGGGATGAAGATCGTCTCCGCGGCCGGTGGACGGGAAGCTCTGGCCTTGCTGGAAAAAGCGGCCTCAAACGGAGACCCTTTTCGGCTGGCCCTGGTGGACGACCGGATGCCGGACCTGGACGGCCGGGCCTTGCTGGAAGGGATAAAGCTGAGGTCGGCCCTGGGTGGACTCAAAACCATTCTACTTCTGACCGCGGAGCAACCTGGCGACGGCCGGGCCCACGCGTTCGGCGCCGACCAGGTCCTGAACAAACCGGTCGGACCGGTCGAACTGCGGGAGGCCTGCCTGGCGGCTCTCGATCTTCTTCCCCCGTTTCTCCACCGGCTCGAGCCATTGCCCTTGGACGAGCCGACCGGGATGGCTTCCATCACGCCGTTAAAAGTCCTCCTGGCCGAAGACGAGGGCATCAACCAGCAGGCGGCCCGAAGTCTGCTGGAAAGAAGGGGCCACCGGGTGGTGGCGGTGGAAAACGGCCGGCAGGTCCTGGAAGCGCTGGCCCGGGAAAATTTCGATCTGATCCTGATGAATGCCCGGATGCCGGAAATGGACGGCCTGACCGCCACGAAGCTGATCCGGGAAAAGGAGCGGGTCGGGGTCGGACACGTGCCCATCCTGGCCATGACGGCCGAGGCCATGAAAGGCGACCGGGAAACCTGCCTGGCCGCGGGCATGGACGGATATCTGGCCAAACCCATCGAAGCCGGGGAACTCTACCGGGCCATCACCTCGGTGCTGCCTGAGGCCCGGATGGTTTATCGCGCCGAACCGGATTCTCCAGAGCCTATCCTGCCGGTCATGGAAAAGAAAGAGGTCTTGAATCTGGTGGGCGGCGACGAGGTCTTGCTCCGAGAACTGGCGGGCCTGTTTCTGAAAGAGCTGCCCTTGAGGCTGGGCGAAATCGAAGCCGCGGTGAAATCGGCCGACCCCAGGGCCCTGAGCCTGGCGGCCAGGCAACTCAAGGCCTCGGCGGCAACCTTCGCCGCCAAGGCCTCGGTCCGGACCTTGAAAAGACTCGAGGACATGGGCAGCCGGGAGGACCTGGCCTCGGCCCCGGCCGCCTGCGACCTGCTCAAGATCGAACTGGAACGCTTGAAAAGAGCCCTGGCGGACCTGACGGCGCTCGATAAATGATTGATACCAGCCGGATCAAAGCCGCGGTCTTAAAAATGTTTGAGGTCAATTTCGGCCTGCGGCCGGAGGAGAGAGTGGTGGTTGTTTCCGATCTCCCCACCTTCACCGACTGGCGCCGCAAGCCCGCCCCTCATTTGAATAAGATGCTGGCCGAAGCTTTCCTCGGCCGGGCCGTGGCCGATCTGGTCAAGGAAGGCTATCCTGATTGTCCCGTGGAATTCGTGCCTTATTTCAGCCTGGGGCGTTCCGGGCTCGAGCCCCGGCCGGGGTTGGCCGCGCGGATGGCCCGGGCTCGGGTGCTTTTGGCCATCAATTCCTTTTCCCTCAGCCATACCGAAGCCCGGGCCTTGGCCTGCCGGGCCGGGGCCCGGGTCGCCACCATGCGGGGGGTGATCCCGGAAATGTTCTTCCCTGACGGTTCCATCGCCGCGGATTACCTTCAGATTGAAGCCGACACCAAACGCTGGGCCGAACGCCTGACCAGGGCCGGGCAAGTCAGGGTGGCCTCGCCGGCCGGAACAGACCTGGTCTTTTCCATCGAGAACCGTGAAGGTGGAGTGGACACAGGCTTGTATCTGCGGCCGGGCCAGTGGGGCAACCTCCCCGCGGGAGAGGCTTTTATCGCTCCCCTGGAAGGCACCGGTCAGGGTCTGGTGGCGGTTAATCCCGGCTGGCACGCCGGTCTGGCCGAAAAACTGGAGATCGTGATTAAAGACGGCCTGGCCAGGGAAGTCAGGGGCGGCGGAGAAATCGGGCGCCGCCTGATCAAGCTGTTGGGTCTGGACGGCCGCCAAAAGCCCAGAATCGCCCGCTGTAACCTGGCTGAATTCGGCCTGGGCGCCAATCCCCAGGCGCGGCGGACGGATATCACCATCGAGGCCGAAAAGATCAAAGGCACCATCCACCTGGCTTTGGGCGACAACGCCCACCTGGGCGGCCGGGTGACGGCCGATTATCATCAGGACTATGTCCTGGACCGACCGGAGGTGTATTTGGACGGCGAGAAGGTCATCTCGGCCGGCCAATGGCTGATCTAGAAAGTGGGAGCCTAAGATGAAATACATCTTCAAGGAACTTGTTGATGTGTCTAGGCTTCATGAGTTGACCGATGAGTTGCCGCCGCCGCGATGCCTTCCAAGATCGTGATCGTTCAGGTCTTGACCATGTCCTCCGGCTGATCCGCGTGGCGGCGATAGCCCAACAGGCGGGCCACGCCCAGCAGCAGCCCGAAAAAGACCGCGCCGCCCAGAAGTATTTTCACCGCCGGTCCCTCCAGGAAAATCCCGTACCGGCCGTCCGAGATGGTCAGGGACCGCCGGAAAGCCATCTCGATCCGGTCGCCCAGGACTATAGCCAGCAGCAAGGGCGCCACGTCGAAGTCGAACTTGCGCAGGAGATAGCCGGCCAGCCCGCTGATGGTCAGGAGCCAGAGGTCCAGCGGGCTGGCGTTGACGCTGTAAACGCCGACGATGCTGACCAGCAGGATGGACGGCGCCAGATAGGGGTAGGGCACCCGCAGAATATTGACGAAGACACTCACCAGCGGCAGGTTGAGTATCACCAGAATGACGTTGCCTATGACCATGCTGGCGATCAGTCCCCAGAAAACCGCCGGGTGATCGAGTAATAGTTGGGGCCCGGGCTGGACGCCGTGGATGAGCAGGGCCGACAACAGCACCGCCGTGGCCGGGATGGCGGGAATACCCAGGACCAGCAAGGGAATCATGGCGCTGCCGGTGGTGGCGTTGTTAGCCGTTTCCGGTCCGGCCACGCCTGCTATGGCGCCCTGTCCGAACTGTTCGGGATGCTTGGAAACCCGGCGCTCGACCACGTAGGAAACGAAGGTGGAGATGATATGGGAGACCCCCGGAACCAAACCGAAGATGAACCCGATGATCGTGCCCCGGCCGATGGCCGGCGCCGAGGCCTTGCAGTCCGCCCAGGACGGAAAAAGGCTGCGAAAAGAAGGCTTGATAGGCTTCATCTCGGCGACGTCTTCCAGGTTGAGCAGTATTTCGCTGACGCCGAACAGCCCTAGGGCTATGGCCACGAAACTCAAGCCCTCCGCCAGGCCGAGGTTGCCGTAAGTGAAACGGCCGAAGCCGGTGATGGGGTCCATGCCGACCGTGGCCACGGCCAGGCCTGAGAGAATCATGGCCAGGGTCTTCAAGGGAGGGGTCGAGCTCACGAAACTCATGACCACCAGGGCCAGAAGCATGAGCACGAATTCGGCCGGAGGCCCGACTTTGAGCATGGCCTCGGCCAGGGGTGGCGCGAAGAGCATGAGGCCGATCACGCTGGCCACCCCGCCGATCCAACTGCCGATGGCGGCGATGGCCAGTGCTGGTCCGGCTCGACCGCGGCGGGCCATCTCGTACCCGTCCAGACAGGTGATCACCGAGGCGGCCTCGCCGGGAATGCGCACCAGGATCGAAGTCAGGGAACCGCCGTACATGGCCCCGTAAAAGATGCCCGCCAGCATGATGATGGCCGTGGCCGGCGCCAGCTTGAAGGTGAGGGGCAGAAGCAGGGTCATTCCGGCCATGGGTCCCAAGCCCGGCAGGATACCCACCACCGTGCCCCAGAGAACGCCGATGAAACAATAGAGCAGGTTGACGGGCTGGGTGGCGACGAGGAATCCTTCCCACAGAAACTGTAGGCTTTGCATGGCGCCGCCGCCTTATAAGGGACCGCGCGGCAGGGTTACGCCGAGCGTCCGGACGAAAAACCACCAGGCGGCCAGCACTCCCAGGACCGCGAAGAGTAAGGGCGCGATCCAGTTTCTTCGGCTGAATTCCCGGCTCAGAACCAGTAAAAACACCCCCTGGCAGATGAAGAAGCCCAGGCGTTCGAAAAGAAGAGCCACCCAAATCAGGCCCGCCAGCGCCACCATGATTTGACGGCTGCCCAACCGGACGATGACGGGGTCGCCTTTCCGCGGTTTCAAAGAGGTGAACAAAAGTCCGAAGGCGGTGCCGGCGATCAAGATTCCCAGGGCCAAGGGCATGAAGCCGGGGCCGGGCAATGAAATATCGCCCAGCGGCATTTTCACCGAACTGAGAATCAGAAACGCGGCCACGCCCAGCAGGGCCAGGGCCACGCCTATTTCGCCACGCTTTTGGGTCGTCGCCAACATATGCGCCTACCTCGAAAAAAGCCGAAAGGCGACCTTTTTATCGGTCCGTCATTTCTATTTTTTCAATCCCAGTTCCTTGGCTACTTGGCCCAGGGCCGTGAATTCCGCCCGGATGAGCTTAGCCACCTCGGCCGGCCCGGCGATGACCGCCTCCTCGCCCTGCTCCTCGAGGAACTTTTTGTACCGCGGCTGCCCGGCGCCTTGGCGCAAGGCGGATTCGAGCGCCTTCACGATCTCCGGCGGCAGGCCCTTGGGCCCGATGACGGCCCGCCAGAGAACCGTTTCTTCCTGGGGAATGCCCAGGTCTTTCAAGCCGCTGGCCGTGGGCAGGGCCGCGTTGTTGCCGGCTGACGTCAGCAGCAGGGCCTTGGCCTTTCCGGCCTTGATATGGGGCATGATCGGCGGGATCGAGCCGCCATAGAAGGTGACGTGGCCGCCCAGGAAATTCTTGGCGGTTTCCCCGGCGCCGCCGAAGGGAACGGGCCGCACTTTCACCCCCAGGGCCTTGAATATCCGTTCGCCGGCCAATTGCATGGTGCCGCCCACGCCGTCGTTGCCATAGGTGTATTTGCCCGGGTTCTTTTTCAGTTCGGCGATAAGTTCACGGCCGTTGTTGGCCGGAAAGTCCGACGCCGCGCAGAGCACATAGGCGGCCGAAGAGATCTGAATGACGGGCTGGTAATCATCGTAGGTGTAACCGACCTGGAGGGTGTGCGGGCTGGCCGTGAGCGGGCTGTTCCAGACGCCGCCCAGGGTGTAGCCGTCGGGCTTGGCCTGGGTCAGAAGGCTGACGCCCACGGTCCCGCCTCCGCCCGGCTTGTTGACCACCACCATTTTCTGTTTCAGAAAAGGCTCGCTCAGCTCGGCCAACAGACGGATGGCGATGTCGGTGCCTCCACCCGGAGGTGAAGGCACGATGATCTCGATGGGTTTTTCCGGGTAGGCCGCCCAGGCGGGGCTCAGCCCCAGCAACAACACCAGCCAGGCCAAAAGGATTTTTTTCATGATCTTCCTCCTCGATTTTGGGGTCAAAGCCCGAGCAATCGGGCCGGGTTCACCTTGGTCATCAAATCTATTTCCGCCTGGGTCACGCCTTTCTCCATGAGGTTTTGGGCGAAAACGCGCAGGACCTCGGCCGGCCAGGACTTGCGCGGCTGGCCGGCGTCGCTGGTCAGAATCACGTGTTCGGCGCCGGCGTCGGCGACGATGCGGCGAAAATCGTCCAAACGGCCCAGGCCGGGGATGGGGTAAAGGTTGCCGCCGCAGAGTTCGAGGGTGGCCCCTAGTTCCACCAGGATTTTCTGGTCGGTCAGGCTCAGTCGAGGCGGGTTGAATTCGGGATGGGTGATCAACAATTTGGAAAAACCGATCTTCCGCGCAAATTCGGCCAGGGCGAAAATCTCGGCCCGGTCCAGATGAGCGGTGCCGAGTATGGCGCCGGCCTCGCGGATCAGGGTCACGATGGTTTCAACTTCGGCCTTGAGCCGGCCTGATTCATCCAGTACGGTCAAGCCCGGGCGAGGCGCCTTCAGATTCGATTCCTGATAACCATAACCGCCCAGGCGCCCATGGGCCTGGCCATGCGCCGCCGCGTCCACGGTGGGCATCCAGACCTGCCTGGCCCCTAAATGAAGCGATGTTTCCACGGCCAGGGGGTTCAGACCGCCGATGCCGTGGTTCAAGACCAGGCCGCCGAATACTTTGGCGGCCGAACCTTCGGTGATTCCCCTTTGAGCCAGATGGGCCCGGCCGACGGTGGATTCGAAGTGGTTCTTGAGAAGAATCCCGCCCAGCCCCGAGACCGCGGCGTGTCGGGCCAGGTCCAGGTCGTCACCCAACCTGGGAAACATCTCGGGGCTGGAATGCACGTGCAGGTCAAAGGCGCCGGACAGATCAACCAGAGGCATGAACAAGACTCCTCAGCGAAGCTCGATATGATAACGAAACCGGTCTCCCCGGCCGTAACTGGCCCGGAACTCGACCGGCCGGTCCTGGAAAGTATAGGCGATCCTCTCGATGAATATGGTCGGTCCCTCGAGGCCGATACCCAAGGCCTCGGCCACTTCAGGCGTGGGCAGCCGCGGTTCGAGGAACTCTTCGGCCCAGACGATGGGGGTTTTGAAATGGGCGTCGTAGATGGGGTAGAGCAGTTCCCGGGAGATGTCCATTCTTTCGAAGCCGGCGAATATATTTTCGGGCAGATACAGTTCTTCCAGCACCAGGGGCAGGTCTTCAAAGGCCCGCAGTCGTTTGATCGTGATCACCCGATCTTCCTCGGCCAGCCGGAGGACTTCTTTGACCTTGTCCGGCGGGGAGGCGGTCTGGGCCGAAAGGACTTTCGAAACCGGAATGACGCCTTCCCGGCCCTGGCCCCGGCCGTAACGAAAGAAGCGGAAGAAGCTGCGCTTGAAGTCAGGCTGGGCCACAATGCTCCCGACCCCCTGCTGCCTGATAAGGATTCCTTCATGGACCAGTTCGGCCAGGGCCTTCTTGACCGTGCCCACCGACACGCCGGCCGCCGCGGCCAGTTGGTTTTCCGAGGGGATCATTTCCCCCCTTTTCCAGAGTCCGGCCGTTATTTGCTCTTTGAGGGCTTCCTTGATCTGGTGGTACAAGGGGATGACGCTGTGGAAATCCAGTTGGAGGAGTTGAAGGGGTAGGACCGGCTCTGGCAGGGTCTGATTTCTCCTGGGCATGGGCCGTTCCTCACTTCTCCCTGATTATATATTTATTTAAATATATATATATGTAGCGAAGTAAAAACGGATTGTCAAGAAAAAATTTCAACCCGAAAATCCCGGCCCTGGGACGGCCGGGAGCGGGGTTAAAGGCGGGAAGCGGGCCTCGCCAGAGGTTGGAAATCGTTTCAATCTTGAACAGGCCCAGTTGGAACCTTGGCCGCGGTTGGCCCGGCGGTTTCGGGAACTGGCCACCGGCAATTTCAACTCCTTGTTTTCAGACCCCGGCCCGGCTATAAATGTTTACCGTAAGGAATTATTAAGGTATATTGGTTTCATGAAGCCGCTAGATTTTCCCAGGATGGACAAGAAAGCCTTCTCGGTCGCGGCTTTGTCGGATCCATCGCCCGATAAGGAATACTGGCTGGCCCAGAGCCCCGCTACTCGCCTAGAAGCTATTGAAATAATGCGACAAATTATCTATGGCTACCATCCCGCTACCGACAGACTTCAAAGAATTTTTTCAGTTGCTCAACGCCCATCGCGTTGAGTATCTGCTTATCGGCGGTTACGCGGTCGGCTGGCACGGCTACCCCCGGGCCACCGCCGATTTGGATATATGGGTGGCCATGAACCCTGAGAATGCCGAGCGGATAATGGCGGCGCTTAAGGATTTTGGTTTTGATCTGCCCGAACTGACGGCGGACCTTTTTCTGAAAGAGAATCAAATAGTCCGTTTGGGTGTTCCGCCGCTGAGAATTGAAATCGCGACTACGATTTCAGGAGTGAGCTTTGAAGAGTGTTTCCGCGAGAGAACCATGGATACCATTGAAGGCGTGGAAGTCAACCTTATCAACTTGAAGCATCTGAAGATAAACAAGAAGGCGAGCGGACGACACAAGGACTTGAATGATTTGGAGAATCTACCTTAACTGGGCGCTCTGCCGCCGTCGTCTGGCAGTGTGGTGCTGAAAATGGCTGAAATCAGTTTGGTGAGCGAACGGCTGCGTCAACAGGCCCGGGACCGTGGTCTATTCGAGCAGACCATGGAATATGCGCTGGAATACAGGCGGACCATCGGCGAAAGAAACGTTTATCCCTCTGAAGAAGCTTTGACCGGCCTCGAAGTCTTCCAGGAAAACCTGCCGGAGGACCCGGCTGATCCTGGGGAGATACTCGACCTGCTGCACCGGGCCGGGTCTCCGGCCACGGTGGCCCAGACCGGCGGCCGGTACTTCGGTTTCGTGAACGGGGGTATCATCCCGGCGGCCCTGGCGGCCAAATGGCTGGCCGACGTCTGGGACCAGAACGCGGCCCTGTACGTGATTTCGCCGGTGGCTGCGGTTCTGGAGGGCGTCTGCGAGCAATGGCTGGTTGACCTGCTGGGGCTTCCGGAAGGTGCGGCGGCGGGTCTGGTCAGCGGGACGTCCACGGCCACCCTCTGCGGCCTGGCCGCGGGCCGCGACGACCTGCTCCGGCGGTCGGGCTGGGACGTAAGCGCCCGGGGTCTCTTCGGGGCGCCCGAAATCCGGGTGATATTGGGCGCCCAGGCCCACGCCAGCGTCTACAAAGCCTTGTCCCTTCTGGGATTCGGTAAGGACCGGGCCGTCGTTGTTCCGGTGGATGACCAGGGCCGGATGATACCGGAGCGGCTACCGGAACTGGACCACCGGACCTTGGTGATTCTCCAGGCCGGCAACGTGAGCACCGGCGGCTTCGATCCCTTCGAGCCGATCTGCGCCCAAGCCCGGTCCGCCGGGTCCTGGGTGCACGTGGACGGGGCCTTCGGCCTGTGGGCCGCCGCGTCGGAGAAGCGGAAACATCTCACGGCCGGCGTCCATTTAGCCGACTCCTGGTCGGCCGACGCCCATAAGACCTTGAACGCGCCTTACGACAACGGCATCGTCTTCTGCCGGGACCGGGACGCCCTGACCCGGGCCCTGCATATGACCGGTTCGTACATTGTCTACAGTCAAAAGCGGGACGGAATGCTCTATACGCCGGAAATGTCCCGCCGGGCCAGGTCCGTGGAACTCTGGGCCGCGCTCAAGACCCTGGGCCGCCGGGGCGTGGCCGGCCTGGTGGACGACCTGGGCGACCAGGCGGTCTTTTTCGCGGAAAGTCTGGCCCAAGAGGGCTTCACCATTCTCAATGAGGTCTGTTTCAACCAGGTGCTCGTTTCCGCCGAAACCCCGGAAATCACCAGGGCGACGCTGGAAAACGTCCAGAAGTCCGGGGAATGCTGGTGCGGCGGCACGGTGTGGCAGGACGATCCGGCCATCAGGATCAGCGTCTGTTCCTTTATGACCACCCGGGCGGACGTCGCCCGGTCGGTCCGGGCCTTGGTCCAGGCCCGGGCCAAGGCCCGGGGTTGACCCGGACGAGGAAAAGGAACTTCTGGCCGAGCTTCCGCGCCTCAAACAGCGCGATAACCCCATCCCTACCAGCCGGCGGGAAGGCGTCAATAATAAGATCAAGGTTATCAAGCGAAAGGCTTATGGATTTCCTGATAACCGTCACTTCACCCTCAAGTTCAGCCAGGCCTTTGATCCTGAAAGCATTAACTCGTATGGAGAAGAACCGAATTTGACAACCTTTCGGGGTTTGAGCATTAAATCCAAACCAGGATTATAGTCCCGCCCCTTCGCTCGCCTTATTCCTGGACCCTGAACCTACCAAACCCGCTACCCGCTGATGATACAACGTGGCTTGCCGCGGGGTGGTGCCTTGGTGGAAGAACTACGCCTGGCGCGGCTTCCGTGTTCAAGTGTCTCGGAAAAAGGTCTTGACAAGGTCGAGTCGGGTTGATATTCATCCTGTAACGATCGAACGTTCGTTCGCCTTTTTACCTGGGGAAGCCTTGGCCCTGGTCGGTCCGCGGCCTGAAGGCGAACCAAGCCGGGCGGAAAAATTAAAGCGGGGGGTCAGGGTTTATGATCGCGGGCCGGGCGGCGATTCAATGAAATCATGAGATATTACCATTAGCTCCGGACGGGAACCGGGAGATTGCCCCAATGAAAATCAAGCGGATTACGGAGATCGGGGTGGCGGTGAGAGACCTCGATAAGGCCACGCGATTGATGGTGGACCTGCTGGGCGCGGAGGCCGGCGCGGCGATCTCCATGGATCTGTATCAGATGCGTTATCGCCTGTGCCGTGTTGGAGGGGTGGACTTCGAACTCATGGAACCTATCAACGGGCAGGGGATGATAGCGGATTATATCGCCAAACGCGGCGCGGGACTTCACCACGTGGCTTTTGCCGTGGAGGATATAGAAGACGGCATGCGCGTGTTGAAGGAAAAGGGAGTAAAATTCGTATCCGATCAACCCCTGCCGATTTCCAGTCACGGCCAGGATATGGCCGGGAAGGAAATATCCGGGGTGGGCCTGGTCAATTTCTCGCGGCCCGAATCCATTTTAGGCATTCTGTTTGAGTTTATCCAGTATCCGGAAGGATGCGAATTTGAATAATCCAGAAGGCTGAGGAGCGTGCCCAGGCCCGAGGCCTGGAATTTTACGACAGGCGGTCTGGACTAAAGACCGCCGGGCTGGAGACAAACAACCGCGATAGGTCGAGTTTGTCGATTCGATCCCGGCCAACCATATCGGCCTGATTCTGAAGGCGGAGCTGCCCCCTCGTTCGGTGGATGAAAGCCGGCGGGCGCGATGACCAGGTTGTTTGGTCTTACTTATGGGGAACGTGCGCTGATAAGGAGAGGAGTAGATGTACTTTAATGAAGACCACCAGGCGCTGAGGGCCATGATCAAGAAATTCGTGGACAATGAGATCAATCCGAACATGGATTCCTGGGAGCGGCGGGACGCGCCGCTGCATGAGATTTTCAAGAAGATGGGCGACCTGGGTCTTCTGGGCATCCGGTATGACCCGAAATACGGCGGCCAGGGGTTGGATGGGTGGTTTGACCTGGTCTATCTGGAGGAGATAAGCCACATCCAGGGTATGGGCTTGCCCATGGCCATGGCCGTGCAGACCCATATGGCCACCCCGGCTTTGCACGATCGGGGCAGCGAATATTTAAAGGAGACCTATCTGACTCCGGCCATTGCCGGGGATATGGTGGCGGCGTTGGCCGTGACCGAACCGGACGCCGGATCGGACGTGGCCGCGCTGCGGACCCGGGCCGTGCGGGACGGCGACGAATACGTGATCAACGGGTCCAAGACGTTTATCACCAATGGGTGCCAGGCGGATTACGTGGTCGTGCTGGTCCGCACTTCGGACGACCCCGGCTATCATTGTTTCAGCCTTATCGTGGTCCCCACGAACGCGCCTGGATTTGTGGTGAGCAAGAAACTGGACAAGCTGGGCATGCGTTGCAGCGACACGGCCGAACTGTTTTTCGACGACCTGCGGGTGCCGGTGAATAACCGGATCGGTGAGGAAGGCGAGGGGTTCATCTATCAGATGCAGCAATTCCAGCATGAACGGTTTTCCGTTCTGCCCATGTCGTATGTTACCTGTCGGGACATGATCGACCTGACCCTGGCCTACATCAAGCAGCGGATCGTTTTCGGCAAGCCTCTGTCCACCAAGCAGGTGCTGCGGCACCGGATCGCGGAATGGTTGACCGAGGTGGAATGTCTGAAGCAGTTGGCCTATCACATCGTGCGCCTGAGAGAGGCGGGCCTGGACGTGACCCGGGAAGTGTCCATGGGCAAGCTGAAGGCCGGGCGGCTGGCCCGAATCGTGTCCGACGGCTGCGTTCAGATGTTCGGCGGCATGGGCTTCATGAACGAAAACCTGATCACCCGGTACTACCGGGATGCGCGTTTGGCGTCCATCGGCGGCGGGACGGACGAGGTGATGTGCGAAATTATCGCCCGGTTGGAAGGTATCTGAGACGGCTTTATGCGGAGAGGTGTCGCCATGAGATATTTTGAGGACTTTGAGGTGGGCGAGGTGATTCCCAGTCGAGGTCGCACGATCACCGATAGGTTTTTCCGGAATAAGAACGATCGATCGTTCGAACATGATCCCCGGGGAGGGAATCCATGGAAAAAGAATGGTTGTTTGATGAAGACCATCGGATGTTTCGGCGGACGGTTCGGAAATGGGTGGAAGCGGAATTGGCCCCTTATGCCGAAGAATGGGAAGCCGCCGGCGAGTTTCCGGATGAGTTGTTCCGAGTCTGGCGGGACCCGCGGGTGATGCCTATCGGCGGGGGCACGTCCGAGATTCAGAAGGAGATCATCGGCAAGCTGATTGGATTGTGATCCGACCTGAAGGAACGGGCGATCGGTCGGAATATTTATTTTGAAATTACTTATACGTCCAAAGGAGAGAGGCCATGATTTCGGAATTGGAAAAAAATCTGGCTCAGCGGGTGACCGTGGGGGACATTTTTCGTCGGCACGCCAGGCATGCTCCGGATAAAACAGCCCTGGTGGACAAGCGGGGCGATAGGGAAATCCGGCTGAATTACCGGGAATTAAACACCCGGATGAACCGTTTCGCCAACGCCCTGACCGCGCAAGGATACGGCCCAGGCGACCGGGTGGCGTTTATCTGCCTGAACACCTGGGAATTCATTGTTTCCCTTTTCGGCTGCGCCAAGGGTGGAACCATTGTCGTGCCGCTGAACCCGGCCATGAGCCCGGATGACCTTGTATACATGATCAACCAGTCGGAATCCACCTGCATCGTGGCGGACGATATTTTCACCCCCATGATCGACGGCATCAAAAGCCAATGCCCTGGCTTAAAGCATTTTATCTCCATCCCTCTGTTCGGAGGGCGGGCCCCGGAATACTTCCTGGCTTTTGATGAATTTATCAAGGATCAGTCCGAGGCGGAAATCGAAACCATCATCTGGGAGCGGGACACCTTCGGCATTTACTATACCAGCGGGACGACGTCTCGACCCAAGGGCACGGTCCTGTCCCATCTGACTCTGTATATCATGACCCTGTGCAACGCCATCGAGTTCGGTTTGAAAAGGGGCACGTCCAGCATCATGGCCCTGCCGGCCTTTCACGCGGCGCAGAACGGAATCAACTTGGTCGTCATGCTCATGGAAGGCAAGCTGGTCATTTCGCGCGCTTTTAATGCGGTTGAGGTTCTGGAAACCGTTCAGACCGAAAAGATCACCTTCATGCTGTTGCTGCCCATGTTGTGGAAAGTCCTGCTGGAGGCCCCGCAACGTAAGGATTACGACCTTTCCAGCCTGGATTTCGGCATCTACGCCATGGCCCCCTTGGACAAACCCACCTTGACCCGGCTGATCGAGGAAATCACGCCGAACTTTTTTCTGGCCACGGGTCAGACCGAGTTTATTCCGTCTACCGAAAATTTCAAACCGGAATGGCAGCTCAGGAAAACGGGCAATTACTGGGGTGAACCGGCCATATGCGTCGAGACGGTCATCATGGATGACTACGGTCGGATACTGCCTCGAGGGGAGGTGGGGGAGATCGTCCGCCGGGGGGGCGGCACGTTGACCGAGTACTTGAAGAACCCCGAAGCCACCAATGAAAAACTGAAGTGGGGCTGGGCGCATTCCGAGGATATCGGCTATTTCGACGAAGACTGGCAACTGGCTTTCGTGGACCGCAAGAAGGACATGATCAAGACCGGGGGAGAAAATGTGCCGTCCCTCAAGGTGGAACAGGTGATTCTGGGGCATCCGAAAATAAGTGAAGTGGCGGTGGTGGGGTTGCCCCACGAACGCTGGAGCGAGGCCATTACCGCGTTTGTGGTTTTGAAGCCAGGTTCGGATTTGGGCGAAGAGGAGATCGTCCAATATTGCAAGCGGGAACTGGGTGGTTTTGAGGTGCCCAAGAAAGTGGTGCTAGTGGATCGACTGCCCAAAACCAGCACCGGCAAGCTCCAAAAAAACGTCCTGAAGAAACAATACCAATCCCTATACGCGGAGGGATAAGGAGAATATGCCCATTGATTATGTAAAGCGGGATCGAATCGGCCTGGTAACCATCAACCGACCTGAAGCCTTGAACTGCTTGAATTTAAGCGATCTGGAGGAACTCGGCCGGGTCTGGCTGGACTTCATCGGGGATGAAGAATTGCGGGTGGCCGTTCTGACCGGGGCCGGGGATCGGGCGTTCAGCACCGGGGCCGACCTGAAGGAGCTTATCCCGCGGCTTTCCTCCGGGGAGATTCGCGTTCCTCAGACCATGCCCGGATTCCTTAAAAACGTGGATTGTTTCAAGCCGATTATCGCGGCCGTCAACGGCGCCTGCCTGGCCGGAGGAATGGAAATCCTTCAGGCCACCGATATCCGCGTGGCCGTGGAAGAGGCCACGTTCGGTCTGGCCGAGGTGAAGTGGGGGCTTTTTCCCACGGCCGGGTCCACGGTCCGTCTGACCCGTCAAATTCCCTTTGCCTGGGCCATGGAAATCCTTCTGACGGGCGATCCGATCACCGCCGACCAGGCCTTGAGCATCGGTCTGATAAACCGGGTGGTCCCGCGAGAAAAACTGATGGAGACGGCCATGGTCTATGCCGAAAAACTGGCCCGCAACGGCCCGCTGGCCGTCCAGGCCATCAAGGAGGCGGTCTTGCGGGCCTATGACGCGCCCACCGCCCAGGCCTACTATCTGGAGGCGTTCCTGGCTCAGGGCGTTTTTCTGAGCGAGGATGCCCGGGAGGGGCCTCGGGCGTTCGTGGAGAAGCGGAAACCCGAATTCAAGGGAAAATAGTCTTTCTGGATGGAGGCAACCATGTTGCGCAAGGTGGCCATTGTCGACGTCGCCATGACTCCGGGCGCGGAATCGGGCGACTTCTACCTGGACCAGGTGTTTCGTGTTTGTCGGGAAGTTTTGGATAAAGCCGGCGTCACCCGTGATGAATTGGGCACGGTGGTCAGCGCGGCTTCCGATATTTTCCACGGCGGCGTATCCTGCGCCAATGCTTATTACTGGGACGCGGGCGCGGCTTTGTTGAAAAACGGTTCCCGGAACGATGGTGAGTCGTTGACCGCGTTCCTGTACGGGGCCATGCGGATCGCCTCGGGACATTACGATACGGCTCTGGTGCTGGGCGTGTGCAAAGGGTCGGAAAACCCGGACCACGATCTTTGCACCCATTATTTTACCGATCCGTTTTATCAGCGCCCTATGGGGTTGAACGAGACGTTCGCCGCCGGCTTGCAGATGCGGGAGTACCTGAATCGGACCGGGGTCACCGAGGGGCAATGTGCCCGGGTGGTGGTAAAGAATCTGGGCAATGCGCTGGGTAATCCTTATGCCCAGGTCAAGGGCCGGTTCACGGTGGACGAGGTAATGCGGTCCGAGCGGGTGATGGACCCACTCAAGGCCATGGAAATCGGCCCCAAGTCGGAAGGCTTCGTGGCCCTGCTTCTGGCCAGCGCGGAAAAGGCCAAAAGCCTGACCGACAAGCCGGTCTGGTTCAAGGGATTCGGGTCGGCCCTGGATACGTTTTATCTGGGAGACCGCGATCTGCTGAACGGGCCGCTTCCCCTGGCGGCGAAACAGGCGTACCAAATGGCGGGGATCATTGACCCTCGAAAAGAGGTGGATGTGGCCGAAATCAGCGAGCCGTATGCCTTTCAGGAGCTCATGTGGTGTGAGCGCCTGGGATTTTGTGACTGGGGCAAGGGCGGTGAACTGATCGACGGCGGCCGTTCGGAACGCACCGGAGACCTGCCCGTGAATCCGTCCGGCGGCGTGTTGGCCCACAATCCTTATGTCAGTCGGGGGTTGTATCGTTTGGCCGAAGTGGTTCTGCAGCTAAAAGGTCAGGCGGGCGAACATCAATTGGATCGACCGTTGAAAACCGGGCTGGCCCATGGATGCAACGGTTTGGCCGGGCAGTTCCACGCCGTGGCCGTGGTCGGGATCTAGGAGGTGCATATCATGTCCAGACCAGTGGCGATTATCGGCGTGGGCCAGACCAGACACGGCAACCGGTCGGAAATTTCCTACCCGGATTTGATCCGGGAGGCGGTGAACGCCGTATTTGCGGACACGGGCTTGAGTCCCAAGGATATTGAAGGGGTGATCTACGGCAGCATGCCCTCCATGATGGAGGGTGTGGCCCAGAATCATTTTTACTTCGCCGACGCCTTGGGCGCCAGAAACAAACCGTTTATGAGGACCGAAACCTGCGGCACCACGGGCATATCCCTGGCGTTTACCGGATACTATTGGGTGGCGTCCGGGTACTCGGATTTGGTGTTGGTGGTGGGTTCGGAAAAGATGCTGGAGGGGGACGCCCAGGCGACCATGACCACGGTGGCCGAGCCGTTTTACCATCGCCCGTTCATTTCGGGCGCGCCGGGGTATTATTCCATCCTGTCCCAGCAATGGATGCACCGTTACCACATTCCCGAGGACAAATGCCGGGAAGCGGCGGCCAAGTTGTCCGTGGACCATCATCGGGACGCCTGCCTGAATCCGTACGCCCACGTGCGGCGGGAATACACCATGGACATGGTGAAGGAGGCTCCGGTGGTGGTGTATCCCATCCGCTTCCTGGATGTGTGCCCGGCGTCGGACGGGGCTTGCGCCGTGATATTCGCGTCCGAGAAATGGGTCAAGCGGATGAAGGTCAAACCGGCCTGGATCAAGGGCGTGGGCTTTCGGGGCGACGAATACTTCGTGGGCGACAACATGGACCGGGTCTGGTCGGAATGCTCCATCGGCGCGGCCCGGGCGGCGTACGAGGCGGCCGGTATCACCGACCCGCTGGAGGAACTGGACGTGGCCGAAGTTTACAACCCGTTCACCTTTATCGAGCTGATGCACTTTGAGGCCTTCGGATTCTGCGAACCGGGTCGGGCCAGCGATATGACTCTGGAGGGAACATTCGAAATGGGAGGCCGGTTGCCCGTGTGCCCATCGGGCGGTGTGTTGTGCAGCAATCCCATCGGGGCCACGGCTTTGATTCGCGTGGCCGAGGCGGCGATGCAGGTGAGCGGCCGGGCGGGGCCCCTCCAGGTGGAAGGCGCCAAAACCGCCTTGGCCGCCGGCCTGGGGGGGTGCAATCAGTTTAATGGGGTCATGATCCTTGGGGCCGAGCTTTAGGGGGAAGGCGATGAGCAAACATTTTGGAACTATTCAGTCCCTGGTCTGGTTGCCCTACCAGTTTTCGTTGGGGCCGGTGTTCAGCCGGTTTCTGGAAGGAATGAAGGAAGAGAGAATCTGGGCCAACCGGTGCCCGCAATGCCACAAGGTGTTGGTTCCAGCCCGGACGTTCTGCCCGGAATGCTACGTGGATATGGCTGAATGGGAGGAAGCGTCCCAGGAGGGCGAGGTGGTGTCGTGGGTTGGGGCGTCCCGAAACGTGTACGGCGCTCCCGTGGAGGCCCCGTTTGTCGGGGCCTTGATTCGTCTGGACGGGACGGACTGCAATTTTTTGCATTTGATCGGCGAGGCGGATACGACCGAGATAAAACGAGGGACTCGGGTTAAAGCCTTATGGAACCGCGAAAAGTCCGGCTGGATGACGGACATCAAATACTTTGTCCCGGTGTGAGCCGGATGATGTCGGGAGGGCGATAATGATCACGTTGAACAAGAAGGGGAATCCCATACTGGCCACTGAAGCCAGCCTGGTATACGAACTCGCCACCGGGCCGTCCTGGCACCGGTTTTTTGAAGGCATCCGGCGCGAAAAAATATACGGCCTGCGCTGCGACCGCTGCGGCCGGGTCCTGGTGCCGGCCCGAAGTTTCTGTTCCAGTTGTTTCGACGATCGGGTGGAATGGGTCGAGGTTCCGGACGAAGGCGTGGTCGCGGGGTGGTCCATGACTCACTACCGTTATTTCGGCATGCCCACGGAGCCGCCGTTTATCACCGGCTTGATTCGGCTGGACGGCGCGGATTGCGATATGGTTCATTTGATCGGTGGGTTTGACTTGAACGACTTGGAACTGGTGAAGAAAAAGGTGACTATCGGCGCCCGGGTGAAAGCGGTCTGGGCCGCTGAAAAAAAAGGTACGATCATGGATATCGAGTTTTTCCGGCCGATCTGAACGCTGGATTCTAAGGCATTTGGGAAACGGGTTCTAAAGCTTGATAGGGGTCGACTTTGTTCCTATAATGACCAATCGCTTGTTGCCGAGCCGATGAGTACGACCGGGAACGGGCAATTACGGCCGGAGGCGCGTTGAGTGCAAATCGTAAAAACCAAGGTCAAGGATCCGGATTTAATTCGGAAAAAACAGCAACAAATCGTCAAGGGGTCCATCAAGGTCTTTCGGAAAAAGGGCTTTCACGCCGCGTCGATCCGTGAAATCGCCAGGGCCTGCCGCATGAGTCTGGGTAGCCTGTACGATTATATCGAAAAGAAGGAAGATATTCTGTTTCTGGTCCACAATGAGGTTCTGAATCAGATTTACGATCGAATGGAAACCATCGCGGCGCAGTATGACCATCCGGTGGAGCAGTTGATCCATATATTACGTGGACTGTTCGACCTGACCTGCCGTCTGAAAGATGAAATGCTGTTCATCTACACCGAAACCAAATCTTTGGAGAAGCCTTACCTAAAGGAGATTCTGCGGCGGGAATCGGAATTCGTGTCCAAATACCGCGAATTGATCGAGCGGGGCGTAAACCAGGGTATGTTCAAATGCGACAGCCCGGACCTCGCGGCCAACATCCTGATTTTTTCGGGCAGCATCATACCGCTTCGGGGCTGGAACATTCTCCCGCGCCATTCCGAGGAGGAGGTGTTCGAGGCGCTGAAGTCATTGGCCTTGAAGATACTGAATGTGAACAATCAGGCTGCGATAGCGATGGCTTCCAACCAACCGCTCGGAAACTAGTGATCCCCTGCCGCTCGACCTGTTGAATTCCTATAAATTTGATAGATCATCAGTAAATATACTCGCCGGCCCAGGTGCGCACGAGGTGGCCGTCCAGGACGTGGAAGACCCGTATCTTTTTCAGGGTCACGGGCGAGAACTGGCCGATGGGCAGGTAGACCACCTTCTTGCCGTACAGGTTGGCCCAGGACTTTATCCGGCTGGGCGGCGGCTTAGGCCCGATGTAGGCCACCAGCTTTTCCTCGGCATAGTCCACCGCGGCCAGCAGAAGCCGCTCGGCCTTGCTCCGGGCCAGGTCGAAGAACGAGTCCCGCCAGATGTCGGCCAACCTCAAGGGCGGATAGGTCAGCATGAACCCGCCGTATTCGCAGCGGGAGATGCCCGGGCCGACCACGTTTTCGCCGGCCGGCGTGGCGTAGAAGGCCATGTCCGATTCCTGGGCGTGCTCACCCAGCCAGGTCATCAGCCAGGGATACTGCTCCCGGCCGTCCTCGTCCTTTTGGTCCTCGTCGAAGACCAGCACCACCGACCCGACCTTGCCCCGCACCTGGCGGTTTTCGGTCACGTACAGCCTTCCTTCGTGCCAGTTGCGGATGGTCTCCCGGAGGTCCAGGCCGTCCAGCATCGAAGCCTGGAAGGGCAGGGTCCGCCTGTTCTCCTCGGACAGCACCTGGATGGTCTTCTTCTTTAAATAGTCGCCGAAACCCTCGATGACTATGTCCTCGGGCTGGTAGGAACAAATATTCCGGCCCCGCCACTTCTCCTTCCATTCGCCGGGCTTCTTTTCCCTTTTCCGCTTCTTGACCGGCAGGGCCACCAGCCGCCGCCTCAGGTGCCGGAACCGGCGGTAGAACCTGATCTTTTTGGTGTCGAGGTAGAGGTCTTCACCCTTGAGGTTCACCGTGGGTAGACTGGTTTCAGGTTCCTGCCAGGGGTACTCGGTGGCCAGGTCCCAGACCTCGTAGGCGAAGTTGTCGTCCACGGCCCCCCGGGCCGCGATCAGAAGCTGATACAAGTCCGGGGTCAGGTACCCTTGCACCAGGGCGTAGTTCCGGGCGAAGCGGTTGAGGACGGCCATCTGGGTCAGGCTGATTTCTTCCTTGGAATTCTTGAGGTGTTTGGCCCTGGCCTGGGAGAAGATCTCTTGGTGCAGGGCCAGCCGATCCAGTTCCGAATCGCCCGGGCTCTGGTCTGAATGGTCCATGACGGTTCGGGCCAAGGCCGCGGCCAGGAAAGGCATCTCGCTCATTATTTCGCGGCTGGACTCCTGGCCTAAATTGGCCAGGGTCACGTCCGGCCTCTTGGTGCGACCCACGGGCAGGGCCAGAGGTTGATCCAGGAGCCGGCGCACGGCCGGATAGTGGGCCAGGCCGCAGACGAACAGGACGCTCTTGAACCTCTGGGCCAGGTCCCGCAGGTGATAGGCCATGGTCATTTCGCGCAGGTGGTCTTCCGGCGCGGACGGTTGGTCTTGAATCTGGCGGCGGAAGGCCTCGGCGTACGCGACCAGCCCCAGGCGGGTGACGGTGTAAGGGTCGGGCCAGGCTTCCCGGCGGCGGGGATAGCCTTCCGTGTCCCGGTCCACGAAGAAAAGGGGCGTTTCGTGTTTTTGGGCCAGCCAGGCCGCGGCCACGCAGGCGTCCTGGGGCTCGAGGGGCAGGTAGACGAATCGTCCGCCTTTCTCCGGATAGAGCACCACCGACAGGAAAGGCAGGCGTTCGAGGCCTTTCTCCAAGGCCGGCCGGAGGGTGGCCGGGAACTCGACGGCCACGGCCTCGGGCCGGAACTCGTTGAACAGGCGCAGGACGACCGCGGCGAATTCGAGCCGGCCGTGGAGCACCGGAGCGAAGATGACGTTTTTATAAAGGATCAGGTCCTGGGTCAAGTCGGTCAAAGGCTGCCTTCGTCCCTGGTCAGGTTTGTCCGCGCTCGCCCGGCAGATAACCCAGGGCTTCTTCGCCCAGGATCAGGCGCGTGGCGGCGGGCACGTGAACCACCGGGTTGGTCCGGCCCCGGCCCCGGTTCTTTTCGGCCAGGGCCAGTTTCAACGCGTAACGGGCCACGTTGATGCCGTCGCGCACGGTGTAGCGTTCGCCGTGGCGGTGGGCCAACTGCAGAAAGGTCACCACGTAGTTGAGCAGGGCCTCGTCGGCAAAGGGCAGGTTCTGCTTGAGGATGAGCTTTTCCTCTTCCGGTTCGGGAAAATCGATCAATATCTGGGGCTGGAGCCGGGAATGGATGTACTCCGGGATTTCGAAGGTCGAGGCGTCGTCGTTCATGGTGGCCACCAGGCGGAAGTCGGGGTGGGCCTTGACCTTGACCCCGGCCACCAAGGACTCGATGTAGCGGCGGTTGTCCAGGAGCGGGGCCAGGGAGGCCCAGGATTTTTCGCTCATGCGGTTGCCTTCGTCCAGGACCAGGACCCCGCCGCGGATCATGGCCGTGACCACGGGGCTGGCCATGTATTGAATCCGGCCCTGGTCCGAGACCACGGGCGTGACCAGCAGGTCTTCGGGCCGGGTGTCCATGGTGGCCTGGAACAGATAGACCTCGCGCCCGAGACGTTTGCCGGCGGCGTAGGCCAGAGTGGTCTTGCCCACGCCGGGCTTGCCGATCAGCCTGGGATTGAGGGGCAGGTCGCCTTCCTCGACTATCAGCCAGGCGGCCATCATCTGGTCCATGAGTTCCTGCTGGCCCACCCAGGTCAGGGGCAGTTCCTCGGGGTGGGACAGATGCAGGGTCACCCCGTCAATGTTAACCGTTTTCATCCATGCTCCTCGGCGCCCTTCGCGGTTCTAAAATTTTTTATCTGAACGAAGTTCATTGGCGCCACTATTAAGATATACTACCGCCACGGACTCGCAAGTGTAAAGCCTCTTGTCCCCAATGGACCAGGGGCCAAGGCCGTATCAAGCCGGCCGTTGGAAGTCATGGTTGGCCTCCATTTCTATTTTCTTATTTGGATTGCCGCATTATAATTCGGATTGATACGAAGCAGCCTTAGGGGTGCTCTGTCGTTATCGGCGGGTGAGGTCACAAGCCGCGGATTAATAAAGGCGGCGCGTTTGACCTGGGTTGGGACTGGCTGATACCCGCGGATCGGAAAATACCAGCGGCGATCGATCATCTTGACCCTGGCCGCTTCGATGGCCAGGGCGGCGGGGCTCATCCCTTGAACTCAAGGGTCTGGTCCATTAATGCCTGGTGGTACTTCTAGCTCAAAGCCCCGGGACTACAGGCTGGACTTTTTCCGGGGCTTGGCCCTGCTGCTGATTTTTATCGCCCATGTCCCGGACAACTGGCTGGCGCGATATCGGCCTGGAGCCTTCGGCTTCAGCGATTCGGCCGATATTTTCGTTTTTATTTCCGGCTACGCCGTCATGATGGCCTATGGCCAGTCTTTCTACCGGGCCGGGTTTATAGCCGGAACGGCCCGCATAATGAAAAGATGCGCCCAACTTTACGCCTGCCATATAGGTCTTTTTTTTATCCTGGCCATGATCTGCGCCGCGGGTAATCGCTACCTGAACACGAGCATTGATTATATCCACTTGTTGAACCTCGAGTATTTTTTCGAAGACACCCGAGAGGCCATGCTGGGTTTGTTTACCCTCAGATATGTGCCTAATTACTTCGATATTCTGACGCTGTACATCGTGCTCTTGGCCATGGTTCCACCGCTTATGCTAATCATGCGGTTGAAGGCGGAGCTGGCGATGCTCGCTTGTCTCGCCCTGTATCTCGCCGTCCGCGTGTTCGGCTTGGAACTGCCGGCCGAGATCGCCTATGATCGCCCCTGGTTCTTCAATCCCTTTGCCTGGCAATTGCTGTTTTTTACTGGGTTTTTCATGAGTGCCGGGCGACTCAAGCCTCCCCCGTTGCGCGCCGGGCTGACGATTTTTTGCGCTGTTTACCTCATAATTAGTCTTCCGCTTAGCCATTTCCCCACCTATTCTCACGTGACCTGGTTGAACGGCTTCAGGTCTCAACTGGACCCCCTGGTGATCAAGACCGATCTGGGTATTTTACGCTGGCTTCATTTCCTGTGTCTGGCTTATGTGGCGGTGGCGCTTCTCCAGGGCCGGGAACATGTGCTGCAAAACCGGCTGGCCTTCCATATAGTCAAGACCGGCCAGCAATCGTTGTCTGTGTTTGTAACCGGCATGGCGCTGTCTTTTCTGGCCGGAATGGTATTGGATATTACGGGGCGCGGTATTTTATGCACGGTGGCGGTAAACGCGGCTGGTATAATATTATTGATATCGTTCGCCTACATTATGGCCTGGTTTAAATCAGAACCCTGGCGAGCCAGGTCAAGGTCCGAGGCGCCCGCGGGTGGGTCGGGTCAGGCCGTCGTGTTTGAAGCTGCCGGCCCCGGAGATGGAATTAAAACCGTCTGAATGACGATCGGGCTCGATCTGAAACATGGATGATGGAAGCATCCGAGAGAACAAGAAACATGCTGATTTAACCACTGCGCGGCCTTGATAAAAGGAAAGGAAGCCGAAGGATGAAAAAGCTAATTGGTGTTTCCTTGGTCTTGGGTGTGATTCTGGTTCTGGCCGCCCAGGCCTTGGCCGCTCAACTGAAGGAAGAGGAGTTGGAAGTTCTGCGCGATCTGCCAGGGGTTCGCGTAGAGGTGGAGAGGCTCAAGCCGGAGATAGAGCGGGACGGTCTATACTGCGGCACGCTTCAGACGGACGTGGAGTTGAAACTCCAAATGGTCGGGATAAAGGTATTGTCGGAAGAGGAGTGGCTAAAGACCACCGGCTCGCCGTATTTGTATTTACATATTGACGTATTGAAATATTCAAAGGGATATGTTTACCGTATACATCTCGCCCTGCGGGAGAAGGTAAATATGACGCGCAAGCATCTTCAAGTCTTTGCCACGACCATGAGGATGCCCGTCCGATTTGGAGTCACAAAACGTTTGGCCAACATCAGGGAAGAAACAGATGATATCATTGATATATTCATCAACAACTGGATGGAAGCCAATGCCAAATAGGAGGCTATGGCCCACGCTGACTTTAGTAGACCTTGAAACTGATTCGAGCCCCACCCTCAGCCGACCGGAGTGTATCTAGGAATTGATCTAATGAAAGAATTCATTGTCACCCTCTTGTTGACCGGTCTGCTGGCGGGTACGGCCGCGGCCCAGGAGAGCCAACCAGCCAAGCCTTTGTCCAAGTCACCCCCAGGCGTGCAGGTCTATCGAGACTTGGCCTATGTCCCGGACGCACGGGAACAACGGAGACTGAACCTGTACGTTCCCGAGAATCGTCAGGGTCCCTTGCCGTTGATCGTATGGATACATGGCGGCGGATGGAAAGACGGCAGCAGGAACCATTGTCCCATTTTACCGTGGACCCAAAAGGGTTACGCCGTGGCCAGCCTCGGCTACCGCCTGAGCCAGAGGGCCAAGTTTCCGGCGCAGATAGAAGACTGCAAAGCGGCGATCAGGTGGTTGCGGGTCCGGGCCCAGGAGTACAACATTGACCCGAATCGGATGGCGGCCTGGGGTGAATCGGCCGGAGGGCATCTCGCCTCCCTGCTCGGCACCGCCGGGGACGTGGCTGAGTGGGAAAAGGGCAACGAGGTCGGTTCGAGCCGCGTGCAACTGGTGATTGACTGGTATGGCCGGGCCAATCTCATACGTGTCGCCACCGACCCGGCCTTGGCGGATTCACCCAGCGCCTTGCTCCTGGGCGGCAACGGCGACAAGGTGGCTGAACTGGCGCGCCGGGCCAGCCCGATTACCTACGTATCGGCGGACGATCCACCTTTCCTGATCATGCATGGGGACCTGGACAAGGTGGTCCCCCTGGCGCAGAGCGAAGCCTTTGCCCAGGCCTTGAGGGAGGCGGGCGTGGAGGTGAATCTGGTTGTCCTCAAGGGGGCTGGTCACGGTGGTGAAGAATTTCTGCGGCCGGAATACGTGAAGATAATAGACACGTTTTTAAACAAACATCTAGGTCCACGTAGAACGGCCGAATCCAAATAACCCAGACTGGACGCCGGCTATATTAAAGGGACCGTCCCGCCGTTTCACCCCTTTATCACCCCCAGGGGCCGGAGCCGGGCTACTTTCCCGGCCAGGCCGGCCTGATGGACCACTTCGACCACCCGGGCGACGTCCTTGTACGCCTCGGGCATCTCCTCGGCCAAGGTGCCCCGGCCGGCGCTGCGGACCACGATGCCCTGGTCCTCGAGTTCCCGGTGGATAGCCCGGCCTTTGGCCTTCTTTATGGCCGCGTGGCGGGACAGGACCCGGCCGGCGCCGTGGCAGGAAGAACCAAAGGCTTCCCGCATGGCCCCTTCCAGGCCGACCAGGACAAAGCTGGCCCGGCCCATGTCGCCCGGGATCAGGACCGGCTGGCCCAGGCCCCGGTAAACCTCGGGCAGGTCCGGGTGGCCGGCGGGAAAGGCCCGCGTGGCGCCCTTGCGGTGGACGCAGACCGTCTTCTCCCGGCCTTCCACCAGGTGTTTTTCCTTCTTGGCGATGTTGTGGGCCACGTCGTAAACCAGATCGAAACGCAAGTCCCTGGGCCTGGCCCGCAGGGTCTTCATCAGGCTTTCCCGGGCCAGATGCATGATGATCTGGCGGTTGGCCCAGGCGTAATTGGCCGCCGCGGCCATGGCCGCGAAGTAGCGCTTCCCGGCCGGCGAATTGACCGGCGCGCAGGCGAGCTGCCGGTCCGGCACGACTATTCCGGCTTCGGCCGCGGCCTTGGTCATGGTCTTGAGGAAGTCGTCGCAGACCTGATAGCCCAGGCCGCGCGAACCGGAATGGATCATGACCGTGACCTGGCCGGTAAAGAGGCCGAAGCCCCGGGCCGTCTTTTCGTCGAAGATTTCTTCCACTACGGCCAGTTCGAGGAAATGGTTGCCCGAGCCCAGTGTGCCGAGTTGGGGCAGGCCCCGCTCGATGGCCCGTTCGCTCAAGACCTCCGGGTCCGCGCCGGCCATGGCCCCCCGGCTTTCCGTATGCTCCAGGTCGTCCTCCAGGCCGTACCCTTCCTTGACCGCCCAGGCCGCGCCTTCCACCAGGACCTTCTTGAGCATGGTTTTGCTCAACTTGATCGGCCCGGCCTTGCCCACGCCGGTGGGGATGTCGCGGAAGAGCTGTTCGATCAGTTCGCGCAGGACCGGCCGGACGTCGGCCGCCTTGAGATTGGTGGTCATCAGGCGGCAGCCGCAGTTGATGTCGTAACCCACGCCGCCGGGCGAGATCACCCCGGCCTCGAGGTCGAAGGCCGCCACGCCGCCGATGGGAAAACCGTACCCGGAGTGGATGTCGGGCATGGCCAGCGAATAGCCGATGATGCCGGGCAGGTGGGCCACGTTGGCCACCTGGGTCAGGCTTTCGTCCTCCCGAATCTGGGCCAGCAGTTCCTCGTCGGCGAAGACCAGGCCGGCCGTGCGCATGGCCCCTGCCCGGGGCACCTCGACCCGGCAGGCATCTATTCTGCGTGTCTTCATGGTTCAGACCTTACTAACGCCCTAGCGGCGTTTCCGGGTAGGGGCGCACAGCCGTGCGCCCATTAAAGATCGAAGACGACCCTGGCCCGCCAGCCGGTCCGGGTGGGTTTGATTTCCAGATCATGGTAGGTGACGGCCTTTATTTCCGCCTTCAACCCGTGGGACTCGGGGTCATAGCCGGCCAGGTCCAGGCTGATCTCGAGTTCCTTGGCCGTGAGCCTGTCCACGGCCGCCGCGGTCAGGACCTGGCCCTGGACGTGAAACAGATACAACAGTTCGCTTAAAAAGCGGACCAGGAGTTCCGCCCGGTCCTCGCCTTCGAGCTTAAGGCGGCGTTTTTCCCTGCCTCGCCGGGGCGGCCGCTCCATCATCAATCTGGACAAGGCCAGACCCGCGTTGACGAAGAGACTTTCCGGACTGGGGCCGTAAAACAAAACGCCCAGGTCCGCCGTGTGATTAAGGAGACGGTAGCCAGGCATAATTATATTATATACGAGGTCCTCGGCCGGGGGAAGCCGGATCGAGCCGAAAGTTCAAGCCAGAGGTCGCGAAAGTCCGGGAATGAGGCGGGACCGGGCGGCGGTCGAAGTGGACCCTGGACCGGCATTTACCCCCTTGACAAGCCGGCCCGGTTGGGCTATAAAAACGTTTACGTAAACGATTAAATAGACCGTTCCCGGCGGGATCGAAAAAGACAAAAGAATACAACTTGGCAACCCGGTCGGCCGAAAACTCGAGGTCCGACAGCCTAACCAAAGGTGGGATACATGAAAATCGGATGCTGTTCGGTGGCCTTTCGCCGATATGGACTGGAATTGGCTTTGGAAAAGATATCCCAGGCCGGCTTCGAGTACGTCGAAGTCGAGGCCAACCTGAGCTGGTGCCCTCACGCCGACCCCTGGAAGGACGATCCGCTGAAGTTCAGGGAAAAGATCGAAAGTTACGGACTTAAATGCGCGGGCCTAGGGTCCCATCGCGAATTGATCACCCAGGAACAGGGCCTCAGGGACATCGAGCAGGCCTTGAACTGGGCCGGGGCGGCCGGCGTGCCCCTGGTCATAACCGGCGAGGGCCGGATGCCCGAGGGCCTGACCCGCGAGCAGACCCTCGAGATTTTGCAGCCGAGGTTGGAGAGGCTGACCGCGACCGCCGGGAAAAACAAGGTCTATCTGGCCATGGAAGACCACGGCAGCATCTCTCTGTCCCCGGACGGGCTGCCGCGGATACTGGCGCTGGTGGACAGCCCGTGGCTGGCGGTCAATTTCGACACGGCCAACATCCATCGCGGCGATTACGTGGGCACGGATCGCAATGGGTACGAATGGAAGCTGGGCGCCAAGACCAGCTACAGCGAAACCGAGCTTCTAAGCAAGGTGGTCCGAAAGGTCCGGCACCTGCACTTCAAGGACGTTCGGGGCCGCACCGCCGTTGTTCTGGGGCGGGGCGAGATAGACCTCAAGGGCTGTTTGAAGATTCTCGCCACGGCCGACTTCCAGGGTGTGCTTTCCTACCAGACCGAAGGTTGGGAAGAACCCGAAGAGGCCATGACCATGATTGTCCAGAGCCGGCAATGGATGATCGAAGCCTTGCAAGAGCTCGAAGCTTGAACGGGGCCAGCGCCGTCGGGCGAGCGGGTCGCGAGAGTCGGGCCAAGACCGAGAAAAGAATTTACTCGAAGAGATCGGCGGCCCAAACCATCCGCCAGGTTCTGGAGGAGAAACAAGTTTGACGGACTTGTAAAAAGTCCGTCATCAGGCCGAGGGCGATTAAGCCCCGGCCTGGGGTGAGGGTGGAACCGCTTGAATTCACTTCAAGTGGCGGGAGAGGGGTAGCCCTCTCCCGCCGAGTAAAAAGTCGGTTTTCGACTTTTTACGAGGTTATCAAGTTTGGAGTCGGTGAATTATCCACCCGGCTTCAGGGGAGCGGAAGTCTTGATCACCGGCTTGGTCAGGGGCCCGGTTACGCTCATGTCCAGGCCGGCCAGGGTCTGTCCGTTCATCAACAGGCTGGCCCGGCCGGTCAGGGCCAGCCTGGGCCGCCGGTAGTCCTGAATCAACCCCTTGAGTTCGACCTCGGCCTGCCGGCTTTCTATTTTCAAGCTTTCCAGGGTCACCTGCCGGCTGTCCAGCTTGAATATGGCTTCGAGGCGGTCGAAATCCAGTTGAGAAAAGGGCAGGCCGGGGACGTTCAGCCCGGTCAGCCGGCCGCCGGTTATGGCCAGCCGGCCCTGACCGGCCGTGGGCATCACCTCGGCCCGGCCCATGACCCGGGCCCGGCCCTCGAGTCTTCCGGAAAGAGACATCCGCTGTTGTGGATCGGCCAGGCTGAAGGCCGGTAGAACGATCTCTTCCAGGTCCAGCCGGATTTCCCTCTGTCCGGCGATCCCGGCCTCCAACCAACCCTTGAGCCTGCCCTGCGCCGACTCCATATTCAGGTTCAGGCCGATTCGGCCCCAGGCCAGACGCCAGGGCTTCAAATCCAGGTTCAACCGGGCGGCTTGAAACAGAGGGAGGCGTCCTTCCGGGAAGGCCAAGGATGCGTTCAGGCGGTTCAGTATCACGGAAAAGGGCCGGCCGATTTCCGGGGCGTCGAACTCGAGCCGGAGCGGGCCGGCCGCTTCGATCTCTCTTTTAATCTCCCGGACCGCCGGGCCGAAAGGAAAATGGTAAAAAGCCGCCAGCCCGGCCACGGCCGTAAAGAAAACGGCCAGCAACAAGATGAGCAGGGCCTTTACGCCGCGGCGGTTCATCAGGAAGACCGCGGCGCGGCCAGTCGGAGCGACACGTCCAGGACCGCCGGTTTCAGGTACCTGGGGCGGATGTTGAGGTTCACCACGTAAAACCCCGGGTCGCCTTCTTCCAGCCGGTAGAGGAAGCGGACCAGTTCGAGCAGGCCGATGCCGTTCAAACGCACGTCCACCTCGGCCGGAGCGGACCGGCCTTCCTCGGCCGGCGACGAGGCCACCGGCGTCATGGATTCGATGCGGCCGGTCAGGCCGGTTTCCCGGGCCAGGTTTTCGAGGTAGCTGAAAGGCGTTAAGCCCGGACTTTGTTCCGCGGGCCGGTCCTTGACCCTGGTCTTGGCCGCGGTCAGGGCCCGATACTGGTCGGCCAGAATCCGCAGCTCGGTCAGTTCGGCCTGGGCCGCCGCGTTCTGCCGCCGCAGGCGCTCGACGCGCTTGGTCAGGGGTTCGACCAGAAAGAGATAGACGGCCAGGCCGGCCGCTATGGCCAGGCCGGCGGCGATGAACGTTTTCTCGCGATGGTTGAGCCTCACCCCTACTTCCTCTTCAAGGACAGATTGAAGGTGAGAATCCGGGTGTTAGGGTCCATTTTAGCCCCGCCCACGGTGACCTGGCCGAAGAAAGGCAGTCCGCCCAATTGGGTCTTGAGCCTATCTATGACCTCGAAGCTTCCGCCTTCACCGGTCAATTCCAGGCTCTGGGGGCCGAGGGACAGGTTGGTCAGGCGCAGGTTATCCTGGGTCCCGGCCAGCCGGCTGACTTCCAGTAAAATATCCAGCACCCGGCCGCCGACCTGATCCAGGCCGGCGGCGCCGGCTTTGGCCTTGTCCAGTTCCTGCCGGAGCTGGACCACGGGGGCCACTATCCTGCCCGCGCCCGGCACGGCGGACCGGTACAGGCGTTCCATCTCGGTTTTGACCATCTGGTATTTCCGGGCTTCAGCCTGATAGGTCAGAAAGATATCGGTCAGGTTGAACAGGAAGATCAACGCCAGGCCGGCGGCCATCATGGTCAGGGGCCGGCGATACCGTAACCAGGACTGGCTCGAGGCCAAATCGAGGGGTCTCAGGTTGGGTCGAGGCCCGGAACTCCAGGCCAGGAGGGCCAGGCCTCCGGCCGCCAAATGATCCGGGGCCAGGCCGGCCGGAAACCCTCCAGCATCCAGGCTGGTTGAAAGCGGCTTGGCCTCGAGGCCGGTGCTCCGGGTCAGAAACTCCTCCAGGCCCGGCGTCCCGGCCTCGTCGCCGGCCGCGATCAACACCGGCGGTTCTTCCTCCGGCCCGGCCTCGGTTCCTAACCAGGAGCGCTGAATCTCGAGGATCAACGGCCGCCAGGCCTCGAGCAGAATATCCCGTTCCGGTCCGCCTGGATCGCCAGCCAGGCTGACGCCCCGCTTCAGACGTTCCGCCTCGAACATGGCCAAGTTCCGCTTTTCCGCCAGGGCTTGGGTCAGGTTCCTTCCGCCGTAAAATATCGAACGGGCCGAAACAGGGCGTTCGCCCTCGAAAAGAACCAGGCTGGTCTGTTCCGCTCCCAGGTCCAGTAGCAGGTGGCGGTCCGGCCGGCCATGAAAGGCTTCCCGGCCGGCGGCGATCAGCCCCAAAATACTGGGCAGTATCAGCGGCGGGTCCAGGTCGGCCTGGCCCAAGCCGGCCAGCAGCACGGCCACCGCTTCCTTCCTGGCGCCGAAAACAACTCCCGGCCGGTCCCGGCCTGGTCCGGCCGGCCAGGGCAGGTAGTCCAGGACCATGTTCTCGACCGAATCGAGGAAGAACGGTTCGGCCTCGTATTTCAGCACGCGCCTGACCCGGTCCGGACGGTCAAAGGGCAGGTTGAAGAAATGCAGGCCGGCCGAGCGTCCATCCAATCCGGCCACGAGGGTCGTTCGGTCGTCCAGCAGTTTGCCGGCGGCCTCGAGGGCGCCGGTTATTTCGCTGGAATGAGGCGCCCGGTCCAAAGGGAAGTCCACGGCCTGAACCCCGGCCAGGCGAGGTCCCGCCGCTGTTCTTTCGAGTCGGACGGCCTTGAGTCCGCGGCCGGACAAAACCAGGCCGACCGCCGCTTTGGGCCGCCATAGACCGGACCAAGAAATGAAGGGCATGGGTTTATCCCAGTTGATAAAAAACGATCTTCACGCCGGACCCGGATCGCCTGACCACGGCGGTCAACATGACCCGGGCTTCCCGGTGGCGGCCTTCGATGACCACCAGGAACCAGTTGCTGCTCACCGTGAGCCGGCCGGCCAGACGAGCGAAGAGTTGCGGCGTGACGCCGGCCGTTTCCTTGAGTTCATCCAGCTTGGCGAAAGGCTTGGCTGTCCGGCGGGTTATTATCTCCTGGGCCACCGCGCGGGTCAAGCCATCGTCCAGGCTCATCAATACCGCTTCTCCGGCCGTGTTGATGTTTATCAGGCCGTCGGAATGGACGGTGATCAGGTCCATCGGTCCGGTCCGGCCTTTTTCATTGGGCCTTAAAAACGGCGCCCAGCCCTTGACCTGGGCTGGCCGGCCCGGGTGTTCGAACGGGCCGTTGCCGCAGGGGTAAGGCCTGGGCAGGTGGGCGTAGTAGGATTCTTCCGCGCCGCCCGGCCTGGTTTCATCGTCCGGGTCCAGCCAGTCCAGCAGGGCCGGGATGGCGCTCTTGTCCAGTTCCAATAGATCGAAGAGCCGCTCGAGCTGGGCCAGCCTTTCCTTGACCACCAAGCCTTTTGGGTCGATCACCGTATTGATGTTGAACCGGGCCGACAGATCTTCGATTCGGCCGGTGAAGGAGCCTGACTCGAGAATGACCGGCGACAGGGCCGCGGCCTGATCGAATTTGGCCCAGGGTTCGCTCGAAGCGTCATACTTGCCGTCGTCCAGGGCCAGGATGGTCATGGCCCCTTCCAGGCCGGCCCGGGCAAAGATGTGGGCTTGAGTGAAAGACCGGACGTTTTCCGCCACGGTGGCCTCGAGGCGGGTCATCCGGATGAAATAAACGGTCGAAGCCGACAGCAGACCCACGGCCAGGAGGGTCAGCAGCAAGGCCACCCCGCGCCGGCCGGGATGACCCACGAGGCTTTTCATCGAGTCCGCTCCTGTTCCATCCGGGGTGCTCATGGGCTGGACAGGATCGCCTCGGGCTTCAACCCGGCCGGGGCCTTGACCTCGGGCAAGGCCAGGGCCGGCGAGACCGAGGCCAGAAAGGTCACTTCCCGGCCGTCGTCGCCGGCCAGGACCAGCTTTATCCGGACGGCCCGGGGAAGCCGGCCGGCCTGTTCGGCCCGCCAGGTCGCCTGTTCCGCCCCGTCCTGACCCAGACAGCGGATTTCCAGTTTTACCAGGTTGCGGGTCAGGACGATCTCCCGGCCGCCCTCGGCCGGGTCTTCGTCCGGATCGTCGTCCTGACGCCGGATCAGCAGTTGACAGTTCCCTCCTTCCGGTCGCGGAGGCCAACGATAGCCCGCTTCCACCACCGCCGGCCCCAGGCCTTCTTCGGACGACAAGACCGACGTGGTGGCCAGATAAAGCCGGTCCTGATCGGCCTGGAACCGATAGACGGTCTTGGCTTTCTGGTCGGGTGATTCCGGCAGCCAGGCGCAGGTCAGGTCCCGGACCAGTCGATCGAGCACGACCAGGCCTTGGCCGTAAACTTCCCGGCCTTCGGCCGCGGCCCGCATGGTCTTTTCCTGAAAGGTGAAGGTCCCGTACACGGCGGACAGAACCACGGCCAGAACGGCCAGGGCCGCCAGCAGGTCAACCAGGGCCAGGCCCGGCCTGGCTTTCATGATCCGCTCCGATAGGCGAAGCCGAGCAGGGTCACACCCTCCCGGGCCGGCCGGCCGGTCCGATAGACCCAGACCTGGACGCGGTACAAGCCGGGAAAACCCGGCGCCGGCGTTACTTCCCTCATCCACTCGATTCGATCGCCCAACCCCTCGAAGGCGGCTTCCTTGATCCCCGGACTCAAATCGCCCTGGGTCTGGGCCTCGGCCAGCAGATAATCGGCCAGGAAGACGGCCCGGGCGTTGAACCGGGCTTCGCCGCTGAGGCTCAGGCCTTGGCCTTCCACCCGGATTACGGCCACCAGGGCCAAACCGAGAAAAGCCACGGCGATCATCACTTCCAGCAGGGAGAAGCCGTCCGGCCGCCTCACCTGGTCTCCTCCCGCAGGTACCCGTCCTTGATCTCGGTGCGGCCCAAATAGGGCCGCAGGAAGATGGTCAGGTCTTGTCCATCTTCGGTGGTGAGATGAATGGCGCCGGGTTCGCCGCCGCCCTGGGGCCAGAACCCGAAGGCCAGCCGGCCGGTCCGGACCAAGCCCAATCCGGGATGGATGGCGTCCTTGAAGCTGACGCCGGACGGCAGGGACAGGTAACGCGGGACCGGAGCGCTCTCGGTTTCCGACCCGGGCCGGGCCGTGTCCAGCCAGGAGCGTTTCCGGGTCAAATCCAGGCAGAGGAACCAGGGCCGGGACGAGGCGGCGGCCTGGCTGTGGGCCTCGAGGGCCTGGCCGGCCAGTAGGCGGGCGCTGGTCCGGAGGCGTTCCGTTTCGGTCAAGTCGAACAGGCGTGGCAGGGTCAGGGAGAGCAGCAGACCCAGAATGACCACCATGACCGTGAGTTCGGCCAGGGTGAAGCCGAGGCCGGAAGGGGCAGGTTTTTCCGTGAGGGGCATTGGTTTTTTTCCGGGGAATCGCCCTGGCCACCCCCGGCGCATCCATCCAGAAGGGGGTGGAGGACGGGGTCCGGCTATCTGACCGCCCGGTCGCTCCAGTTGACCACGTCCGCGTCTTCGCTTTCTCCGCCGGACTCGTGGTCGGCGCCCAGGGAAAACAGGTCAAAGCCGTCGCGGTTATGCTGGCCCGGACAAAGATAAACGAACTCCCGGTTCCAGGGGTCCAGGGGCACCACGCCTTTTTCCAGGTACCCGCCTTCCCGCCAGCGATCCGGAACCCGGCCCGTGGTGGGCTTTTGCACCAGGGCGTTGAGGCCCTGATCGGTGGAGGGGTAGAAACCGTTGTCCAGCTTGAAGAGCTTCAGGGCCGTCTCGAGGCTCTCGATCTGCATTCGGGCTTTGGCGATCCGGGCCTCGCCGGGTTTGCCCATGATGCGCGGCACCACCAGGCCGGCCAGGATGCCGAGAATGACCACCACCACCAGGATTTCGATCAGGGTGAATCCGGGCCGGCGGCGTGGCCTGGCTAGGGTTACAGGCATGGTCATGTCTCCCAACACTCCTCTCACTTGACCAGGCCGCTCAGGTCAAAGATGGGCAGCAGCACGGCCAGCACCACGAAACCCACCAACAGGCCCATAACCAGGATTATGATCGGTTCGACCAGGGAGGTCAAGGCGGCCAGGGTCCGGTCGGTTTCTTCCTCGTAGGCCTTGGCCACGCGGCCCAGCATCTCGGGCAGGGTGCCGCTGGCTTCGCCCACGGCGATCATCCGTCGGGCCAGGGGTGGAAAGAGGCCGCCGGACAGGCCTTCGGACAAGGACCGGCCCTGGGCCACTTTTTCCGCCGCCTGGGTCAGGAGTTCGGCCAGCGAGGACCGGCCCAGCCCCTGGGCGGTCACGGCCAGGGCCGCGCTCAGGGCCACCCCGCCGCCGGTCATCACGGCCAGGCCGCGGAAGGCCTGGGCCAGCTTCAGCTTCAGCCAGAGACGGCCGAAAACAGGCAGCCGAAAGGCCGCTCTTTCCAGGCGCCGATAATTATTGACGCGGCCCAGCAGCCGCTTGAGACCGAACCCGGCGCCGGCCAGAAGCAGGAGCCAGGCCCACCAGTAACTCCTGAACAGGGCGCTCGAGGCCAGCAGGAGCCGCGTGGGCCAGGGCAGGCCCGCGCCTAGGTTTTCGAACAGTCCGGTCAGGGTGGGAATGATGAAGGTCAGAAGAAAGGTCAGCACGCCCAGGCCGACCAGGGTCATGAAGGCCGGATAGGCCAGGGCGGCCTGGACCTTGGCCCGCCGGGCCACCTGGATTTCCAGGTTCTCGGCCAACCGGGTCAGGACCAGGTCCAGGGCCCCGCTCATTTCGCCGGCCCTGATCAGATGGACGTATTCGGACGGAAAGAGGTCCGGCTGGCCGGCCAGGGCCGCGGTCAGGGATTCGCCCCGGATGACTTCTTCCCGGACCAGGGCCAGCCGCCGGCCGAACTCCTGGTCTTCGGCCTGTTCCTGAATCGTGGCCAGGGCCGTGACTAAGGGCAGTCCGGCCGAGAGCAGGGTGGCCAGTTGTCGGGTGGCGTCGGCCAGGAGGCTCGATCGCCGCGGCCTCCAGGCCAGGACGGTCCTGAGCCGGCCGGTCCGGGAAGACGATTTCTCCGGCCGGTCGTCGACCCGGATGGGTTCGCCGGAGTCGGCCTGGATATCCACGGGGTGCAGGCCTTCGGCCCTGAGCCTGGCCCTGGCCTGCCGGGCATCGTCGGCCTGGGCCACGCCCTTGATCATCTTTCCGGAATTGTCCAGGGCGCGGTACGAATAGACGGGCACGGCCGGACTCGCTTCAGGCCGAAGTCACCCTGAGGACTTCCTCGAGGGCGGTTTTGCCCTGCCGGACTTTCTCGAGGCCGGCCAGGACCAGGGGTTTCATGCCGGCGGCCAGGGCGGCGCGGCGGATTTCGCCGGCTTCGCCGGTCGAGGCCATGACCCGGCGGATGGGTTCCGTGGCGATAAGAAGCTCATAAATGCCGGTTCGGCCCCGGTACCCGGTCTGGAGACATTGGCCGCAGCCGCGGGGCCGATAAACCGTCTCGCCGGCCAGGGCGTCCGCCGGCAGACCGGCCCGGGCCAGGGCTCGAGGGGAAGGCTCTTCCGGTTCGCGACAAAAAGGACAGAGCAGGCGGACCAGGCGCTGGGCGGCCAGACCGATGACGGCCGACGAGACCAGGTACGGCTCGACGCCCATATCCACCAGGCGGGTCACGGCCGAGGGCGCGTCATTGGTGTGCAAGGTGGAAAAAACCAGGTGTCCGGTCAGGGAGGACTGAATGGCGATCTCGGCGGTTTCGAGGTCCCTGATTTCGCCGATCATGATCACGTCCGGATCGTGGCGCAGCACCGACCGGAGACCCCGGGCGAAATCGAGGCCCACCTTGGGGTTGACGTGTATCTGGCCCACGCCCGGCAGGTCGTACTCGACCGGATCCTCGATGGTGATGACGTTCAACTCGCGGGTATTGAGACGGCTCAGGGCCGCGTACAGGGTGGTGGTCTTGCCGCTGCCGGTCGGGCCGGTCACCAGGATGATCCCGTGGGGCTGGGCGATGAGCCGGAGGAAGGCTTCGAGGTCCGCGCCGGTCAGACCCAGGTCCTCGAGGCCGAGCAGGGCCGTGGCCTTGTCCAGCAGGCGCAGGACCACCCGCTCGCCGCCGGCGGTGGGTATTATCGAGACCCTGACGTCCACGCTCTTTTCGGCCACGTTGAACTGGAACCGGCCGTCCTGGGGCAGTCGTCTTTCGGCGATGTCCAGGTCGGACATGACCTTGAGGCGCGAGCAGAGAAAGGGCAGGTAGCTCTTGGGCGGGCTGAGCCGGTCATAGAGCACGCCGTCGATCCGGAACCTGATCTTGGCCTGGCCCTCGGCCGGCTCGATGTGGACGTCGCTGGCCCGCTCGCTCATGGCCTGGAACAGGACCCGGTTGACCAGCTTGATCACCGGCGCGGCGTCGGCCGAATCTATCAGGTCCGGCACGGCTTCCATTTCGGCCCGCGGATCGTCTTCGCCGGCCGAAACGATCTCGTGGAGAGCGTCGCCGGCCCGGACCAGGCTTTCGGAGAAGAGTATATTGAGGGTCCTCAGAATCTCGTCCTCGGTCGCGCCCGCGATCTCGACCCGCCGGCCCAGGTAAAAGGCCAGTTCGTCCGGCGCTTCGAGGGCCAGGACCCGGGGCGTGGCCACGACGACGCGCTCGGCGTCGGCGGACAGAGGCGCCAGGCGGTTGCGGCGGAGCCAGCCCACGTCCAGGCGGCCGGCCAGGTCCGGCGGCAGTTGCGGCGGCGGCAGCCGGTCGTGATAGGGGATGGACAGTTGTTCGCACAGGGCCTTGACCGCGGCCGGGTCGCCGCCCTTGGCCCGAAGGGCCAAGTCGTGGGCGATCGATGGCTGAAATGGGGTCATGATCAATCAGGTCCGCCCGCTCCTCAATCCTTGAGCAGGTCCAGGCCCTTCGAGGGGAAATCCTTGCGGCCGGCTTTTTCCGGCGTGCCGGCCTTTTCCGTGTCCTTGATCTTCTTGTCGGTCAGTTCCCGCAACTGCTCGGCCGTGCGGATGATGCTGGGGTTGATCAGGATGAGCAGATTGAGCTTGTCCGAAGACTGGCCCCGCTGCTTGAAGGCCCAGCCCAATAACGGTATGTCCCCGATACAGGGCACCTGGGTCTTGCTCTCCCGGGCCTCGTCGCCGATCAGTCCGCCTATGACCACGGTCTCCCGGTTGCGCACCTGGACCGTGGTCTCGGTCTCGCGCTTGGTCGAACTGATGGCCCCGGTCTCGGCCTCGCTGATGAAGTTCTTTAGCTGCTGGAATATCTTGAGCTTGATGTAGTCGCCCTGGGTGATGTGGGGCGTGATCTTGAGGGTCAGGCCCAGGTCTTTGAACTCGTAGGTGTTGGTCACCGAAGGCGTGGTCGCGCCCGTGGCCGCGGTCAGGGTGGACTTGAGAAAAGGCCGTTCCTGGCCGACCACTATCTTGGCCTCTTCGTTGTCCATGGTCAGCAGGTGCGGGGTGGACAGGATGTTGACGTCCGAGTCCTGCTCGAGGGCCTGGACGAGCAGGCCGATGTTGAGAAAAGTGGCGCCGCCCCAGGTGATGGTGCCTTCGGCCGCGCCCAGGACCAGTCCGGCCGGACCGGCGAAGGGCTGGGTCGCCAGTTGGTTGATCAGGCCCTGGCTCGAACCCGACGCGGGCAAGTTGGTCCCGCCGATGGCCGAGGTGCGCGCGCTGCCTTCCTTGGGAAAATCCAGCAGCCGCCATTCCGCGCCCAGGGCGTTGGCCTTTTTCATGGACATCTCCATGATCACGCCCTCGACCAGCACCTGGGCCCGCTGGATATCGAGTTGCTCGATGATGCCCTTGATGACCTGGAAGTCCTGGCGCTCGGCCTTGATGATCAGGGCATTGGTCGCCGGCTCGGCCGTGATGATCACTTCCTCCTGGAGCATGAGCGGCGTCGGCGCGCCGGTCTTCCTTTCCGTCGAAGCGGAGGCGGTGGGCGAAACCTTGCCCGTCAGTTCGTTGAGCACCTTGGCCAGTTCCGCGGCCACGGCGTGCTTGAGAAAGACCACCTGGACCCGGTCCGCGCCCCGCGGGGAGGGTACGTCAATCCGCCGGGCCAGCTCCCGGATCATCTCGGTCTCGGCCGGCCGGGCCAGGATGATGAGGCTGTTGGTCCGGTCGTCGGCCACGACTTGGTAGCTCGGCCCCCGGGCCGCCGCGACGGGCTGGGGGCCGGCGGCCTGGGAGGTGGTTCGCTGGACCTGCTGGAGCTGGGTGGCCAGGTCCTTGGCCGAGGCGTGCTTCAGGGTGATCACGGACAGGCGGCGGCCGTCTTCGGGCGTATCCACGGTCTGGATGATGGCCGCCAGGCGGTCTATGTTCGAGGCATAGTCGGTGACGATGATGGTGTTGCCGCTTTCGTACGCCAGCAGGGCCCCGGTCTGCTCGATCAGCGGTTGGAGCACGGCCCTGAGTTCGTTGGCGTCGGCGTATTTGAGCCTGATGAGTTGGGTGACCACGCGGTCGTCCCTGGCCGCGGCCCGGTCCGGGAGAAGGCGCCGGGTCTCGACGTCCATGGTCCTGGCCTTCTTGCTGGAGACGATCTTGATCACGCCGTCCGAGGGCACGGTGGTGTACCCGTTCACCTTGAGCACGGTCTCGAAGAGACGGTAGGCCTCGTCGGCCGTGACTTCGGTGGGCGAAAAGACCGTGACCTTTTCCTTGACGTCGGAGTCGAAGACGAAGTTCTTGCCCGTGATCTCGCTGATGAACTTGGCCACCACCCGTATGTCCGCGTCGCGGAAGTCGATGGCGACCTTGCCCGACCTCTGGCCGGCCGCGCCCTTGCCGGCGGCCTCGGAAACCCTGGCCGCCTCGAGGTTCGAGGCCAGGAAGACCAGGATCAAAAGACCGAGACATACTGTAAATAGCCGACGATGCATTTACCTCATGCCGGATGACCGGGCTTTTACCCCCCGAACGCGGTATTAAGCCTGAGGTCGAAGCCGTTTCCACGCCCCGCCGCCTCGCCTCGGGCTATAACATTTCGTAAATCCAAGTCAATCTCGGTAGAAGCTATCAGAAGGAGATAGGGAAGTCAATTCTCGCCAAAAGCGATGTCAACATTTGAGCTGAATTCGATGGTACTATTAACGGATAAGCGGACGAATTGTGGGCCTGCCTGGAGGAATTAGGATTTCGTGGTTGGTTTGTGCTATTATTAAAACATCACCAGGAGGAATAACATGTCCGTGGTTTTAGAAATAGACATGCCTGAAACCGCGTTTTCCGCGATACGCAAGAGCCCGTCGGAATTCGCCGCCGAAATGCGACTGGCCGCCGCCGTCAAGTGGTACGAAATGGGAATGATATCCCAGGAGAAGGCGGCTGAGGTGGCGGGCTTGAGCAGGGCCGATTTTATCTTTTCTCTGGTTCGCTTCGATGTGTCCCCGTTTCAGTACACCGCGGCGGAAATAGAAAACGAGCTTCGCGATGCGGATTAGCAGCGTGATCATGAACGCATCTCCATTGATCTGTATGATGAAGACGGGAATTACCGAAATCCTCCCGGCATTATTCCAGGACATTGTGGTCCCTGAAGCGGTGAACCGGGAGATTCTGATCAAGGGGAAAGCCGATCTTAAGGAGCAGGTTTCGGCTTCAGACCAGTGGATGAGGCTTGTTTACGATATCCAAATCGCCCCACAGGTCGCCTCATGGGATTTGGGTCAAGGCGAGAGCCAGGTGATTACTTATGCCGTGGAGCATCCTGATTGCTGGGCGGTTATTGACGACCGTGAAGCGCGACGCTGCGCCTTGGCGCTTAACTGCCGTCATACTGGAACCCTGGGGATCATTGTCCTGGCCAAGAGAAGAGGGATCATATCTTCGATTCGTGAATATTCTGAGAGGCTGAAAGAAGCTGGCCTGTGGCTGTCAACCGAACTTATTGATCAAGTCTGCCGGAACTCAGGGGAATAGGAATGATGGCCCTGAAGCCCTGTTACAAGGTCAGGGCCTATGATCCGGCCGCGCCCTTGCCGGCGGCCTCGGAAACCCTGGCCGCCTCGAGATTCGAGGCCAGGAAGACCAGGATCAAAAGACCGAGGCATACTGTAAATAGCCGACGATGCATTTACCTCATGCCGGATGACCGGGCTTTTACCCCCTGAACGCGGTATTAAGCCTGAAGTCGAAGCCGTTTCTACGCCCCGCCGCCTCGCCCCGGGCCATAACATTTCGTAAATCCAAGCCAATCTCGGTAAAAGCTATCAGAAGGAGATAAGGAAGTCAATTCTCGCTGAATATATTCGGTTCCGCTCTTTCCGCCGGCCACCCTCTCCCATTGGGAGAGGGCCGGGGTGAGGGTCCAAAGCCGCCGGACCAACCTGGAGGATATCGGCTATGACCAATGAACCGGTTCCGATGCCCCCGGAAGGGCAAATCCTGATCTATCAGGATGGCAAGCCGGAGGTCCAAGTCCGAATTGATGGGCAAACGGTCTGGCTGACGCAACGCCTCATGGCCGAACTTTATCAAGTATCGGTTAAGACCGTAAACGAGCATCTCATTAATATATATGCCGAGGGCGAACTCGAGGAGGAGGCAACTATCCGGAAATTCCGGATAGTTCAAATTGAGGGCGCCAGGCAGGTCTCCCGGTTCGTGGATCACTACAATCTCGACGTTGTCCTCGCCGTAGGTTACCGCGTCCGCTCGGCCCGGGGCGATCGGCCCCGCATGAGCGCTCTCATTTCTTATCCAACACCTGGCGAATCGTCCTGGCCATGCTGGTTACTTTATAAGGCTTCATGAGTAACTCCTTGATGCCGGCCTCCCTGGCCAGGTCATTATCGAGCAGTTGACTATAGCCGGTGCAGATTATTATCGGCGTGTCCGTCCGGACTTCCAGGAGAGCCTTGGCCAGGTCCAAACCGTTCAGGGCCGGCATGGTCATGTCGGTGATGACCAGGTCGAAGGCCTCCGGCCGGGCGCGGAAAATCTCCAGGGCTTCGAGGCTGTCGGTAGTGGCCGTCACCTTATAGCCAAGAGACTCGAGCATTTCTTTTCCCAGATCAGCCAGGTCTTGCTCGTCGTCGAGAAAGAGTATTCGTTCGCGGCCGGTGTATGCCGATTCCATCTCATCGGTTTTTAAGTCAAGCTCTCCTCCGATCCTGGGGAAGAAAACATAGAAGACGCTGCCCAGCCCTGGTTCACTGAAGACGCTGATGGCGCCGCCGTGGTTCTTGACGATGCCCTGCACGACCGTAAGTCCCAAACCAGTTCCTTCGCCCGGCCCCTTGGTGGTGAAATACGGGTCAAAAATCCGTTCCATTATCTTTTCTTCCATGCCTTCACCCGTATCTCTCACTTCAAATCTGACATAAGGCCCGGGAGGCAAGTCCTGATGTTCCAGATAGGCCTTGGCTTCGACCAGGGACAGGTTCACGCTTAAAACACCCCCGCGAACGCGCATCGCCTGGGCCGCGTTGGTGCAGAGATTCATCAGCAACTGGTGAATCTGGATGGGGTCGGCCAGAATAAAAGCTCCTTCCGGAGGTAAAGCCAGGTTATACCGGATTTCGATGGTGGAAGGTATGGAAGAACGGAGCAGCTTGAGAACTTCCACCACGATGGGAGCAACCGAGACGGGTTTTCTTTCCTGTTCGATCTGGCGGCTGAAAGAAAGTATCTGCTTGACCAGTTCCGTGGCCCGGGAACTGGCCTTGACCACCTGATTCAATTCAGGCCTCGCCGGACTGTCTTCGGGAATCCTGGTCAGCGCCATTTGGGTATAACCGATGATCGCCGTTAGGATATTGTTGAAATCATGAGCAATGCCGCCGGCCAGCGTGCCGATGGCCTCCACCTTCTGCGCCTGGCGCAGGCGCGTCTCCAGCTTGGCTTCACGGGTTACGTCCCGGTGAAGGATGACATAGTTGATGATCTCGTCCGTTTCGTCTTTTACGGGTGAGGCCGTGACCTCGGCCTCGTAAAACGCGCCGTCTTTCTTCTTGCCCGTGATACGACCGGACCACACCTCACCCCGGCGGAGGGTCTCGATAATCTTTTTCATAAAGGCACGATCATGCTTGCCGCTCTCGATGATACCGGTACTCTGACCAAGGATTTCGGACCGGCGGTAACGGGTGATATGCTCGAAAGCCGGGTTGACGTAACGGATTATCCCTTCCGGGTCGGTGATAAATACTCCCTCCGCGGCCTGTTCGATAGCCGTGAAGAGGCGGGCGTGTTCTTCCTCGGCCCGCTTCCGTTCGGTGATATCCTGGAGAAGGCCTTCATAATAAAGCAATCCACCGTCGGCGTCGCGGACGGTGCGATTGGAAATAGAGACCCAGATTTTACTACCATCCCGGCGGAGAAATTGGGTCTCGAAGAGGCTTACCGAGCCATGTTCCTCCAACTGGCGCATCGCCTCCATCCGGTTCTCCGGATCGACGAAGAGTTGGCGGCCGATATCCGTAACCGTCTCCATCAACTCCGCGGCGGATTCATATCCCAACATCCGCGCCAGGGCGGGATTGACCGTGATGAACCGTCCTTCCACCGTGCTTTGAAAAATGCCCTCGACCGCGTTTTCGAAGATGCTTCGGTATTTCGCTTCGGCCGCGCGCAGGTCGGACTGGGACTTCCGAAGCTCGAGGTAGCGTATGTTGATCTGGTGCACCATGCTCTCGATGGAACGCTTAAGATGATCCAGTTCGCCAAAGAAACTCCGGCCCCGGATGCCGCCATCCGTACCATCGCCCGAGCTGACCCTTAGAGCATAGTCGTTGATTTCTCCCAGTGGTTTGATCACTATCTGCTTGAGGATGAGGAAAAGACCGGTGACCAGGCAGACATTGACTATAAGAATGCCGATAGCTATGTTGGAAAGAGACCTGAGCATTTCTTCTTCCACGAATCTGGAAGTCAGAAACACCCAGACTTCGCCGAAGCGTCTGTTGTTGTAATGGATATCTGATTTCTTAACGATCATTCCGTCGGCCGTTATGTCCTGGTTGGTGATAACCAGGCGCCCATTTTCATCCCTGACGCACGCGGCGACCGGAACCGGCTGACCTTCTTCCTTGACCATTACGCCGTGGACTTCCCTGTTTCTCATGACGCTTTCCATGATCTTGCCGATCTGTTTAAGGTCAATGTTCCACAGCGGAATGGTCAGGCCGGCGGAGAGCTGTTCAGATATGACTTCAAGATTATGGCGAAGTCCAGCCAGGCGTATTTGGCGCTCCAGGTAATAGTTAACCGCCCCGAAGGCCATCAGCACGAAAGTCGTGACCGCTAACAGGGTCAGGATGACAATCCTGGTGACGGTGTTGCTGGGATCGACATTAAATCTCATATAAAACTCTCGTGTCGGCCCGGCCCCGCCGTCGGCGGGGTTGCCGATGAAACCTGCCCGGACCTCTTTAGCCCCGTCGCTTCCGGGACGGCGTTAAAGCTAATGGGCCTCGGCCATCATTTCTGAATATTTCACTCCGTATTTTTCCAAGATCGCTTTATACGATTCCGATTTCTTGAATTCGCCGAGTGACTTTGAAAAAGCATCACATAAAATGTTCAACCCTTTTGCCTTGGAAAAACCGACGTATAACTTCTGGGTATGTATTGGCGGTTCGAGAAAAATGATTTTGTTTTTCACTCCCATTTTCAAGGCAGAGGCGTTAATGACCGCCTGATTTTCAGCCGCCAAATCATTCCGTCCTTTTAAGAGTTTTCCGATGAGCATACTCGCGTTTTCCGCTTCATCTTTTTTCAGATAAGAGGCCTTATCGAAGGTTTCCCCGTAGCTGAATCCCATGATGACCCCGACGCTATAACCTTTCAATTCTTCGTAAGAACCGGTGAATTTGATATTTCGGTCAACGGTTGTAAAAAACACTGTTCTGGAGATGCTTATATATTCATGGGGGAAATAGGTGTATCGTTCCCTTTCCGGCGTCTTCAGAAGAGAAATAAGGACGTCCGCTTCTCCCTTTTCCAGACTGCTCAAGCATCGTTTCCAGGGGTAGGCCGTAAATTCCGCTTCAAGGTTCATCTTTTTCATGACCGCCTTGAACGTTTCTATTTCAAACCCCGAAGCTTTGGCCTTTTCCTGAAAAGTATAGGGAAACCATTCCGTGTATACCACTCGTATCTTCGTCGCTTCACCGGGAAGCGGCGGCGGCGCGGCCAAAACGGAAAACAGGAAAATCGAATTCATGATTATTATTTTCTTTATATTTTTCATACCGGCTCCCTTCGAAGGTGTTGTGGTCATAAGCGGGTAAATCAATAGTCGAAGGGCGTTTTGTTGGGCGCCTAACTCGGGCTGGCCTGGAGTAACATCGCGGGCCCTTAAAATAGGAATGAGAAGTTTGGAGGTCCAGGTGTTATTTTACAACGAAATGAGCCAAGTGCCTTGAAGAAAAGATGTTATCACTCCTTGGTTGATAATGATACCATATTCCCCTGGAGACTCAAACTGGTTTATAAATAAAGCGCGGGCCAGGCCGCGCGGGCCAAGCCGCGCGGTTAGGCCGGCGGATCAAGACGCGGATCAGGCGGCCTGGCCCGGAGCCTGGCGGCCGCTCATCCGGGCGTCATCCCGGCCAGGGAAAAATCGGCCTTCAACCTTTTCGACCGGCGTTCCGCTGGCTCGGGAACTCGGGGCGCTGCTGATAAATACGGGCCAGGTCCATCCATGATCGTGGTGGCGGAAAAAGCGGGAACCGGGTAGAATGGCGTAAAGTTCTTGACAGTCCGGCCGGCCCGCGACAAAGCTTGAATTGGCCTTGCGAGCGAATTCATCCCGCGTCCCGCGGGGCTTGAGGGTAGGTTTCCACCTTTGTTCACAGCCCTGGTTGACGGAAAGGAGGCATCATGGCGGAGGAAAAGGCACTGGACCTGAGCGCCCTGTCGGCGAGCGCCCAGGAGATCGTCAACTCCAAGAAAGCCGAAGGCCGCTGGAAGCTCAAGGACCTGCTCCAGGTGCTGCGCGAGGTGGCCCACTTCGACGAACTCGACGACCAGCTCAGAACCAAAGCCGCCAAAAGGGCCAAGGTCTTCTTGATAATCACCATCGTCCTGGCCTTTTTGGCCTTCTTCACCTTTGGCCTGACCTTGATCCTGGCCATCCCCGGCCTGATCGTCACCATCGTTTACTGGCGCAAGAAAAAGAAGTATCAACAACTCGACCTGGATGATGAATTTCGCCTGGTGCTGATCCCTTTCCTGGAAACCATAGCCGAAGACGTGGCCCCCAACGGACGCCTCAACGTTAAACTCGACTTGGACGGACCGAGCGAGGCCAAGATCACCAAGAAGCACGATATCGCTCCGGGACGCTTTAAAAACGTCGTCGAGACCATTTACCTGGACCCGTGGTGCCGCCTGGAAGCACCCTTGGCCGGCGGCAACAGCCTTTTGCTCTCCCTGGAAAACAACTACGTCACCCATGAACGCCACTGGAAGAATCCGCGCGGCAAGAGCAAAAGCAAAACCAAATGGAAAAAGCTGGCCGTGGTCACGGCCGGGCTGGCGCCCAACGCCGCACGGTTCGACTTCGATCCCAATTGGGTGCCGCCGGGCGACGCCCAAGACAAGCTCAAGATGGCGGAAAAAAAGGACCAGCCCCTGGCCAGGCTCACCCGCAAATTCAAGTTCACCTCGGTGAACCAGCGGCCCGAGGAATCGGTCACCGCCGAAAACCTGGTCGCCATGTTCTTCAAACTGGGCTACATGCTCAAAACTTCTTCGGCCGGGAGCGGATCATGACTCAGGAACTCTTACAGCGAGGACGCTGCCACGCCAAAAAAGGCCTGCTGTTTCTCCGCGACTGCGACGCGCCGGCGGTGGCCGCCTGCGCCGTTTGCGGCCGGCCGATATGTTCGGCCCACCAGGTGCCCGGACCCAAGGGCCCGCAATGCCCTGAATGCCTGGCCCTCGAGCAGAAGACCGAACCCGGGGCGGTGACCGGCGCGGGCCGGATGAACATGGTGGACCGGGCCAGGTACCGCCATCACTATTACGACACCTATGGTTACCTCCCCTACTACTACGGCTGGTCTCATTATTATTCCGACCGGGACTATCGAACCTTTGACGAGTCATCGTCCCATCCGGAAGCCACCGCGGCCGCCGCGGCGCAGGCGGAAAGCGAAGACGTGGCCACGGCCGATCTCGAGCAGCTCGACGACTTCATGGAAAGCTGATCGGGCCCGGACCGGAGACCGATGCCCCGTCAGGCCCGGATTCTGTGGATAACGGAGTGGCATCCGCCGCTGGGCGGCGGCATGGCCGTCAGCAGCGGCCGCCAGGTCGAGTCCCTGCGCCGCCGGGGCCTGACCGTGGACCTGCTGGCTTTCACCGAGGCCGAGAACCGGGCCGTGCTCAGGACCGAATACCGGGACGGCGGGCTCGATTTTCACCTCAGCCGGACCCTAAAACCGGGTCCGGCCGCCCAGCAGGCCTGGCATCTGGTTTCATCCGAAAACGCCCGGCGGCCCTACGCCTTTACCGTCGGTTTCGGGGCCAACCGGCCCGGTCATCTAGCCGTCACCTACGCCGCCTGGCTCGATTGTCCTTCCCTGATCCTGGTCAGAGGCAACGACTTCGATCAAGACTGGTTCGATCCAGGGCGAGGCCCCTGGGTGGTCGGGGCCTTGGACCGGGCCGACGTCATCGGCGTGGTGGCTTCCGGCCTGAAAAACCGCTTGCAAGCCTTGTTTCCGGGAAAGAACCTCCGCCTGGTCCCCAACGCCGTGGACCCCGCCTGGGGCGAACTCCTGCCCGCGGACCGGGCCCGGCGCGACGAAACCAGAAGCCGCCTGGAGGGAGACCGGAAAAAGATCATCGGCCTTTTCGGCGAACTCAAGCACAAGAAGGCCGCGCCTTTCTGGCTGGCGGCCCTGCGCGACACCGGCCTGATGGACCGAACCGCCTTGCTGCTGGTGGGCCGAAGGACGGACGAAGAACTGAATCAGGTTCTGTCCGATCCGGTCCTGGCCCCGCGCAATCTTTGCCTGCCTTTCCTCCTCCGGGATCAACTGCCCGGCCTGTACGCGGCCTGCGACTTCCTGGCCGTGCCTTCCTATTATGACGGCCTGCCCAACGTGCTGCTCGAGGCCATGAGCCTGGGGGTGGTGCCCATCGTGTCCGACGCGGGCGCCTTGGCCGAAGTGGTCCAAGACGGCGAGACCGGCTTTGTCTTTCCGGCGGCCGACCGCCAGGCCGCGGCCGAGGTCACCGCCAGGGCCTTGAACCTGCCCGAGAACCAAAGGCTGGCCATGGGCCGGAGGGCCAGGGAGTACGTGATCGAGAATCATTCTCCCGACCGGGAGGCCGAGGTTTTGATGGATATTCTGCTGGGCGGCCCGGAGACGGCCCGAGCCGGAGGATGACCCGCTTCGGTCATTCGGTTGATGTTCATCGTCGCCGAACCTTATGGCGACGGAGGCCGAAAGCGTCGGGCCCGAAATGGACGTAAACCAAATCCTCCAGGACGAAGTGCTGGCCGCCGAAGCCAGGAAGCTGTTGCATGACCCGGACCGGGCCTTCCCCGTGCTGGTGGCCAAGATCAAGCTGACCTGGCAATGCAATCTAAAGTGCTGGTTCTGTTCCTTGTGGCGACTGCCGGATGACGGAAGTCCGCCGGTCCTGCCGCCGGCCGGGGTGGAATCTTTGTTGCGGGGTCTCAAGACCCAGGGGTTGAAGAAGGTCCATTTTTCCGGCGGAGAAGCCTTGCTTAGGCCGGACTTCCCGGAAATCCTGCGACTGACCGCCGGCCTCGGCCTGCAAGTCAACCTGACCACTAACGGCACCCTGCTGAACAGGGAAGCGGCCCGGGCCATGATCGAGCACCGGGTTCACACCGTGGCCTTTTCCCTGGACGCGGCCTCGGAAAAGAAACATGACCAGACCCGCGGCGTCGCCGGCGCGTGGCGTCTGACCTGGAAAGGCCTCGAAACCCTGCGAAATAAAAAAGCCCAAAAGGGCCGCGGCCCGGTGGTCGCCGTCAACACCGTGGTCACCCGGAAGAACATCGAGGCCCTGCCCGAACTCCACGAGTTGCTCAAGCAAAGAGGAATAGAAAGCTGGCGTCTGTTGCCGTTGCGCACGAGCCACAAGGGACTGAGGCCCCTGGCGGCCCAATGGCGTTTGATGTCCCGGACGCTCGACTCCTGGAAACCGCTCCTGGCCAGGGAACTGGCCGGTCCGCGCTCGATCCGGGACGCCCGCAAGGCGGGCAAGGGTCTGTTCGCCGGCGCCGCCTTCGAGCGTCATGGCTGTTATGCCCCCTGGTTCAGTCTTTTTGTGGACGCGGACGGCCGCGCCTTCCCCTGTTGCACCGGCCGTAGAAAAATGCCAAGCTACGGCCGGGTAGGGGAAGGGTCCGGGATGGAAATTCTGGACTCCCGGGCCAGGCGTGAAATCCGCGCCAGCCTGGCTTCGGGCTACGATTTTGAAGTCTGCCGCTCGTGCGATGAGTTCCTGGCCGAGAATGAGATATTTGCCCGGGCCATCGGTCCCAGGAGAGAATAGAACTTGGCGAATGGGGCAAGCGTTATGATAGAATAACTTGCCGAGGGAGACCCGGAGGAGGTGCCCTGATGCGAAAAATTTTACTGGTCCTAATGGTATTGACTTTGGCCCTTAGCCTGGCCGGCTGCGGCGAAAAGGCCGATACCTCTAAAAAAGAACCGGCCAAGGAATCGGCGGCCTCCAAGCCGGCCGCCCCGCCGAGCGCCCCGCCGGCGGCACCGACCGAAACAGCCAAACCCGCCGCTCCGGCGGCTTCGACGCCGAGCGCGCCGGCGGAAGCGTCCAAACCGGCCCAGCCGCCGGCCGCGCCCAAGCCTCCGGATAACGTGGAGGCCAGGTACCAGATCACCACCGGCGTGGACAAGGAGATCACCACTATCTCCCGCCTCAAGGACGGCCGCTGGACGGCCAAGTTCGGGGACAAGAATTATGGTCTCCAGATGGGCGACAAGATCACTTTCTATCTCCCGGACGGGACGGGCCTGAGCGTCCAGCACAAGGCCGATAAGTACAAGCTGATGAAAGGCAAAGATGTGTACCTCGAGGTTCGGCCCTCCAAGGACAAACTCAAGGTGATCAAGGAAAACAAGGAAAACCGGGCCCTGAACTTCAAGACCAAAGACGACAAGGTGAAAGTATATATCGGCGAAAAGGATGAAGTCGGGTACGTGAAATACTATGCCGAGAACGGCAAGCTCAAAGCCAAGAACAAGAAAGGCGAGGAACTGGCCGTCACCAAGGACATAGCCAAGCTTTCCCCGGCCCTGGCCCCTTTCCTGTTCAACAAATCCTTGAACCAGGACGACCGGGCCTTTCTGGCCATGCTCTTTCTGTCAATGGACAAGTGACGGCCCTGGCGCCGGTTCTTTACGCCGCGCCCGGATCGGGCCTGGGGCATCTGGTCCGGGCCGCGGCCGTCTGCCTGGCCCTGGCCAGGGAAAATATATCCTCCCGGATAGTCACCCACTCGCCTTACGCTCCCGGACTGGCCCGCCTGACCGGGCTGGCCATAGACTTCATCCCCGGCAATCGATGGCTCAGGTTGCTGCCCGATTATCTGGACTGGCTCAAGCCCGAGCTGGCGGTATTGGACACTTTCCCCTGGGGCATTCGCGGCGAGTGGGCGCCGGGCCGGATCAGGCCCCCGCGCTTGGTTCTGCTGGCCCGGCGGTTGAAAGTCTCGGCCTATCTCGAGGCCGCCGGCCTCGACTGGCCGCCGGACAGTCCCAACCTGGCCAGGATCATACTGGCCGAGCCGCTCGATGAAGATTACCTCGAACGTTTGAAGACCGGCGGGGGCGAATGGCGTTCTCTACCCGGCCGCATCCGCTTCCCGGCCGATGATTTTCCCACACCCCTTCCCGAGGGATTGTCGGGATTGATGGCGGATGGCCTTTGCGGCCTGATAGTGCACGGCGGGGCGGAAAAAGAAACGGCCGCCCTGATCGAGCTGGCCAGGGCGGCCGGGAAAGATGAAATCGACGGCCGCCTGGCGGTCATAACCCCGCGGCCGGAGGGACGGTTGGGCGTTCCCGCCTTCGAATACTTTCCCGCGGCCCGGCTCTATGATCGGGCCCGGCTGGTGGTCACCGCCGTGGGGTATAACTGCCTGGCCGAGATGGCCGGGCGGCCGGAAAAGCATCATTGCCTGGCGTTTCCCCGCCGCTACGACGACCAGGCCGGCCGGCTGGCCGGCCCGGGCGCGGGGATTGAAGACGGCGGTCCGGCCGCGGCGGCGCTGATCGCCGCCTGGCTGTAGCCAGGCCCAGCCCCCTACTGCGATTTCTTCATCAAGTCCTGGATGGTCTTCTTGGCTTTATCCTCGGTCGAGGGCTTGGCCGGTTCCTTGGCCGCCTCTTCCTTCTTCTTGAACTCCGGGGCCTGCAGCGGGCCTTCCGCGACCTGATAGCCCAGGTAAGCCAGCTTGTAGGCCTTTATGTCCGGCGGCACGGCAAAGTAAAAAGTGGCTTCGCCCGAGCTCCACTTCTGATCCGAACCGCGGCTCAAGTTGTGGCTCACTCCGCCGGACAATCCTTCCATGAACATTTCCCCGCAGGTCGGAACATACGACCCGTCGTTGGTGTAAAGGCCGAGCCAGGGCGTGTACCAGAAGAAATGATTGGGATCGTCGCCGTTGCCTTTCAGCGGGGTGACCTTGATCTTAAGCTCGAGGATGTGGCCTCTGTTGTTGGTGACGATACTGACCGGTTTGGGCTTGATGTCGCCGACGCTGTGGGCGTTCCTTATCTTGTCCACGAAGGCGGCCTGGGTGACTTCGATCTTGACCGTGGCCCGGGGGTCCGGCGCGTTTTCGAGCTTTTCCGGAACATCTATCTTGGCCGAAACCGGGCCCAGTTTGAATTCGGCCGTCTTGACGCCCTGGGGCACGGCGAAGACGGCGTCCTGATAGGAAGGTTCCTTCTTCTCCTTCCAGTCCGAACGGCGATAGGCGGAGAAACTGTCCGTCTCGACCCTGAAATCGCCGAAGCGCTCGAAGTACCCGATCATCAATATCTCGGCCTGATCGGTCTTGAGCTTGATATCCTTGGCCTCGACGCGGGCGTTGTCCAGGGCGTCGGTCCACTGGGGATAAACGGCGGCCTTGACGTGCACCAGCACGTGGCCTTCCACGCTCACGGCCTCGCGCAGGCCCGAGACACCGGCGATCTTGGCCGGATAAAGCTCCTTGTAAGCCTTGACCTCGATTTTATCCATCTTGAGTTCCGGCTGGGGCTTGTCGGCCGCCCAGGCCGGCGCCGCGATCAAAACCAGGGCGGTTAGGAGATAAATCGCCGAATAATATTGCCGTTTCATGGTTCCGCCTCCTTTTTACCCAATACTCGGACTGATTCGCCGCGGCGCCTTACAGCGCGGCTTCGGCCACGGCTTGGCCCAGATAAATCAGTTTGAATTTCTTGACGCCCTTGGGCACGGCGAAGTACAGGGTGGCCTCGCCTGAACTCCACTGGCCGTCCGAACCGCGGTTCAGGTTGTGACTGACCGCGTTGTTGATCCCTTCCATGAACATTTCACCCAGAACGCGCACGTACCGGTTGGTTTCGGTCAAAAGGCCGAACCAGGGCGTATACCAGAAATAGTGGTTCTGCCCGCCGGAGTTGCCCTTCACCGGCGTGACCTTGATCTTGACTTCCAGTATCTGGCCGTTGGGGTTGGTGATCACCGTGGCCGGTCTGGGTTTAAGGTCGCCCACGCGGTAGGTGCTGCGCACCTTGTCCACCAGGGCCGCGCCAATGACCTCGACCTTGAGCGTCCCGGCCGCGTCGGGCGGGTCTTGAATCTTGTCCGGGACGGTTATCTTGGCCGAAGCCTGGCCCAGCTTGAATTCACCCGCCTTTACCGCCTTGGGCACGGCGAAGACGGCATTGAAATAGGTCGGTTCCTTCTTTTCCTTCCAGTCGGAACGACGATAGGCGTACAGGCTGCTGTTCTCCAGCCGGAACTCGCCGAACCTCTCGAATCGTCCGATCATGGACGCGTCCTCGCCCTGGTCGGTCTTGAGCTTGATGTCCTTGGCGTTGACCTGGGCGCTGTCAATGGCCTCGGTCCACTGGGGATAGACCTCGAGGCTGATCGAGACCAGGACCTTGCCTTCCTGGCTGAAGGCCTCGACCAGGCCGAAGTCCGAGGCCCCTTTCATGACCTTGAGTTCACCGTAGGCGGCTACTTCCACCTTGTCCAGTTTCAATTCGGGTTGAGGTTTGTCCGCGGCCGGCGCCCGGCCGATGAAGACACCCAGAAGCAACAGTATCGCCAACACGGGCAGCAAGCGCTTGATCATGACGGCCTCCTTACGGATACAGGTTTTCAGTTCGGTCCCTTGGTCCGTGGCTATCTATTCCTCTTCTCCGGCACGAGGGCGGTGAACATGGACCGGGCAGCCATGCTCTGGTCACACGAGTCTTGATCCCATATTCATCGAGGTTCATTCGCGCATAACCAGAAATCCGCCGGCGTCCCCGGCTTAGGTAACCCCCCGCGACCGATAACTTTAATATGCCCCGTCAGGTGCAATATTCCAGAATCAGGGTGGCCAGTCAATCCTTTACTCGGGCGACGGGATTCGCCGGAACGATTTGACTTATATTCGGTAAAGGTCGGTGAACGGCGGGGTTGAGGAAACAGGGCCGAGAGTGTTAGAATCATTGGCGGCGGAAAGATCATGACGGCAAACTCGATAAAAACGGTCATAAAGGTGGGTCTGGATTTCGGCACTACCCACACCGTGGCGGCCCTGGCCGATGAGGGTAACTATCCGGTGCTGCGCCTGCCCTTTGAATACGAAGGGGAAATCCTGGCCGGCGAATTCACGCCGTCCTGCCTCACTATGTATCAGGGCGAAGTATACTACGGTCCGGCCGCCACCCGATGCTTCCTGGATCATTTCGATCAGGGCGCCGTCCTGATACCTTCGTTGAAACGATCTCTCCTGGATTGGTACGAAGGCCGGACCATACGCGCCGGCGGGGTGCATCTCGATATCGGCCAGCTTCTGACCGGCTTCCTGGCCGAGGTCCGGCGGGCCATACTTCGGGCCCTGGACTTGGAAGAAGCCCAGGTTGAAGCGGTCATAGCCGTCCCGGCCAACGCCTCGAGCTCGCAAAGATACGTCACCCTGACCTGCTTTCGCCAGGCCGGATTCAAGCTGTTGAGGATACTGGACGAACCCAGCGCCTCGGGCATCCAGTTCGTCCGCGAGCGTTACAAACGCTGGGACAGAGTCGAGGCCGACGTGATCATCTACGACCTGGGCGGCGGCACCTTCGACACCACGCTGCTCTCCATCCGCAAGGGGCTTTACGACCCGGTGCTTTCCCGAGGCATAAGCCGGCTGGGCGGAGACGACTTTGACGAACTCCTGTTGAGGCTGGTCGAGGAACGTCTGGGCCGGACTTTCGGCGAGCGCCGGCGCCTGGAGATGCGCCAGATAGCGCGCCAGGTCAAGGAAGGCATAACGCCCTATACCCAGAAGCTGCACGTGGAAACCAGCGAAGGCGTGATCTCGATACCGGTCAAGGAATTCCAGGAAGCGGTGCAACCCCTCCTGGAGAGGACCATGGAACTGGTGGATCAGGTCATGGCCGAAACAAAAGGCCGCGACGCGGCGCCGGATCGGATCGTCCTGGTGGGCGGCGGCAGTCTGCTGGCCCTGGTGCCCAGGCTGCTGCGGGAACGCTTCGGCCGGGCCAAGATACATCAGGGGCTTTATCCCTTCGCCGCGGTGGCCATCGGCGCGGCCATCCAGGCCGCCTCCCCGGGCCTCCAGGTCATGGACAGGCTGCACAACCACTTCGGCGTCATCCGGGTGAAGCAGGACGGCTCCGAGTACGTGGACGTGATCTTCGAGAAAGGCAGCCGACTGCCCGAGGACGGCGCCTTCCTGACCGCCAGACGGCCGTCCTACGATCCCCGGCACAACATCGGCCGGTTCCGCTACCTGGAATGCGACGAGGTTGACCAGCCCTCGGGCCAGGCCGTGGGTGAACCGATCTATTGGAACGAGATACTGTTCCCTTACGACCGGGCCATCAACCCGGACGGCCGGCCGCCTCTGGGCCTGGACTCCCAGGATATCGTCGAGACGAACTTGTTGCGGGACGAACGCATCCAAGAAGAGTACTACCTGGATGAACACGGCATAGTCACCACCCGCATCTCCCGCACCGTCCAGGACGGGTTTTCCTCCTGCTACAATCTCTTCCGGCGCTGGCCGGTTTGATCGGGCCGTCGCTTCGCTCCTGGGGGTCGAAGACGAGTCCAGAAAGGCTGAAAAGTCGAAACAAGGGTCGTCTTCGTCTCGGTCGGCAAGTGTTAAAATAATTGCCGGTCGGTAAAAACTTTTGACAGGCAGGCGGCTTCGACCGGTCCGGGAGCCCGAGGGAAAGCGAAGCCGGGTCGGACTCTTCTTCAAGGCCCTTCCATTCAATTAGGCTTTAAATTTTAGGTTGTTAATACGGGACTGGAACGGCGTCCCGAAGCGAGATTTCTGGCCGGCCAGGTCCGGATCGGGTTGGCAAGGGCTTTGCTTCATAAAGAGACGACAAGTTCTTGAGGGCGCCTGCCCGGTCGCCCCAATAGGTATCCCACCTTAACCCAAAACGACCGGGCGTGAAGCTGGAAGTCCTTCACAGCGCCTCTGGAACTCATGCTCAACCAAACTTCCCTAACCCTCAACCTCTCCCTCTCCGCGCCGGGCTCGTCCCGGCGCCCTCTTTTGCTAAAAAGCCCGCGCCGGGTCCCCCCGGCGCGGGACCTACCTTTATTGGCGGCGGTAGATAGTGACTGGTCACCCCCCCGCCGGCCCGGGTTGTTGACGGATCGCCCGTCCTCGAGTAAAAGAAGCCTGGGCCCGGCCGGCCCGAACTACATTCCTCCCTAGGAGTATACCCATGCGGATATTCTTGTCTGGCTCACTGGCCTACGACCGCATCATGAACTTTCCGGGCCGATTCAGCGATCACATCCTGCCCGAGAAAATCCACATCCTCAACGTGGCCTTCAACGTCAGCGGACTCAAGGAAAAATTCGGCGGGACCGCCGGCAACATCGCCTACAACCTGTCGCTCCTGGGCGAAAAACCAGTGATCGTGGCCACCTGCGGCCGGGACTTCGACCGGTACGAACAATGGCTCGGGCGGAACGGCCTGCCCCTGGATGGTATAGAACGCCTCGAGGACGAAGTGACCGGCGGCGCGTACATCACCACGGACCTATCGGACAACCAGATCACCGCCTTCAACCCCGGGGCCATGGGTTTTCCGACCCATTATCGCTTCGACCAGGTTGATCCCGCCGCGGCCCTGGCCATCATCTCGCCCGGCAATCTGGACGACATGCGCTCCTATCCCCGGACCTTCCGGGAGATCAAGCTGCCATTTCTAATGGACCCGGGCCAGTCCATCCCCATGCTCACGGGCCGGGAACTGGCCGAAATGATCGCCGGCTCGGAAATACTGATCTCCAACGATTACGAGCTCGAGATGATCCAGAAAGCCACCGGCTTGACCCTGGCTCAGCTTCTGGAAAGAACCAAGGCCGTCATCACCACCTTGGGCGAACTAGGCTCCAGGATAGTCACGCCCGCGGGTGAAACCAGAATATCGCCGGCAAAGGTGGCCAAAGTCCTGGACCCCACCGGCGCGGGTGACGCGTACCGGGCCGGCCTGATCAAGGGCCTGGTCTCGGGTTGGAAACTGGTTCAAGCCGCTGGCCTGGGCTCGACCTGCGCCAGCTTCGCCGTCGAGGCGTACGGCACCCAGGAACATCACTTTACCCAGTCTGAATTCCGGGTCAGGTATGAAGAGAATTACGGAGAGATGACGGAGGGAATCCTTTTTTGATCAACGGGAGGCCCGGCGCCTCATTATACTATTGGGTATAGGGCAGCCAGCGTTTGATGATCTGGGCCAGCCGGCCGGAGTCGGTCAGGTTTTTCAAGGACGCGTTCAATAAACGGAGCAAGGTTTCGTCTTCGCGGCGCAGGCCGATGGCGTAATTATCCGCGGTCAGCAGCATGGGAATGGCCACCACCTCGTCGCTTTTCAGTCTTTGGCTGATCCAGATCACGTAGGTGGCCTCATGAACGAAGACGTCCGCCTTCTTATCCACGACCGCCCGGGCCGCGCTTTCGGCTGAAGGATAGTCCAGCACTTTCGAATTGGTAAAAGCCTCGCGGACCAGGGTTTCCCCGACCGACCCGCTCTCGACCGCCACCCGGCCGGCGGCCTTGACCAGGCCCGGCAAGGAAGGATGCCGGAGGATGTATTCCCGGCGGGCCAGGGCCATCTGACCTGACTTGAGGTACGGTTCGGTCAAGGCCATCCGCCCGGTGTTGGCTTCGTTGACGGGCAGGGCCGATACGATCAGGTCAATCCGGTTTTCGAGCAAGGCTGATAACAGGTTCTCCCGCTCGAGCCCCACGAATTTGACCTCCCGGCCCATTTCCCGGGCCAGGGCCTTCACCAGGTCAGCCTCGAGCCCGGTGAATTCCCCGCCTTCTCGGAACATGAGCGGCGGCAGCGAAGGCCCGACGCCCGCGCGTAACTCCTGGGGCCGGGTCGTCTCGCTCGAGGGCGACGCGCCTTCCTGGCGAACCGCTCCGCAGGCGGTCAAAACAGCGATAAAAGCTAAGGCCGGTCCTATCAGCCGCGCAATCAGCCTCCAGAATCCCGTTCCCGGCTCAGGGCGATTCATGGTTGTCTCTCCCGGTCACTGATTTCCGCTTTATACCCCAGGGGCGGAAAAAACAAAAGACGGCCTCGAATTCCTTAGGCAAAGCCAGGCCTTGAGCCGGAAGAGGTTTTTTGTTAAGTTAAACGAAATATTCAATTTATCAGGCGGAGGTGGATATGGCCGGTGGCAAACCTTGGCGCCAAATGGGGATTCAGCAAAAAATAATGCTGGGCTTTTTCATCATTATCCTCCTCTACCTCCTCCAGGCCCTGTTCAATTTCCATGGTCTGAGCCTGCTCCAGGGCCGGATATCGGAGGCTGCTCCCGCCCGGCAGGATGAATCCAAGAACTTGGCGGAGAAATCGGAGAGCGATCAGGCCAAATCCCGGGCGGATTTCCAAGCCGAAACCCTTATCCTCTTGGCCCGCCTCAAGATCATGTCGGTCGCTCTGACGGTCCTGGGCCTCATAATGATGATTCTGGTGGTTTTTCTTCTTTCCCGCCATATCGGCCAGGAGATCAAGGCCTGGAAACAATTCCAACCCGGACCTTGAACGGATTAGGGAACAGCCGATTTTGGTAAGTTCACGACCGGCGCTTGATTGATACTTTTTGCGCAGTCATTTATTTCGCCGGACCAGATAGGGCCAGTTAATAAGCTGGCAGTCTCGTCAGGCGATCGAACTGAAGACTACATGTTCGAGCATGGGTGTCTATAATACCGAGAAGATCACTTCGGCTTGTCTGGTGACCGGTTCGGGAGTATCTCCGCACCGCAGTACTTACAACGGATCGTCTTGTCTCGCTGTTCGGACCGAGCGATTTGGGCCTGGCCGCATTGGGGGCAGGTTCGCTTGAGCTTCAGGATTTCAAGAACGACGTTAATAAAAATCGCCGTCATGGATGTGCTCTCGTAGGGTCTGGCCGGGCCAGACCGGCGGCCTCGCACACTCCGTCCGTAGGTCCCAGGACGTACAGCACGTCTCCAACCTGGATCTTCAGGTCCCCGCCCGGATTGGACACTACTTCGGTTCCCCGCAAGACGGCCAGAACGTTCACCCCGCAACTCTGGCGCAGTCCAAGCTGGGCCAGGGTTCGGCCGGCCAGTGGGGCGTCGTCCTTAACGCGGATCGTGCCGAGCTCCACTCCCGGCAGTTTGGCGGCTACATCGGCGAGCGTGTCTGGCTCCTGGGACAGGCTCCGGAACATCCGATACCCGTCCGCGCGAACCCGGGCCACTATTCGTTCGAGATCGTCCCTGGGGATGAGGTATCTCGACAATACCCGGGTGAAGATTTCCACCGAGGTCTCGAACTCCTCCGGGATCACTTCGTCCGCCCCCAGGTCGTACAGGGCCGGCACCTCCTGGACGAACCTGGTGCGGACGATCAGGTGAACCCGGGGATTGAGACGCCGGACCGTGTCGGCGATGCGCCGCGTGGCCGCGGCGTCGTTTATGGCCACCACCACGACCCGGGCCGTGTCCAGACCGGCGTGGCGCAGCACGGCCTCCCGCGTGGCGTCGCCGAACAGGATGGGCTCCCCCCGGGCCCGTTCTTTCCGCACGGTTTCGGGATTCATCTCGATGACCAGGTAGGGAATGCCGCCGGTCCCGGCGGCCATGGCCAGGTTCCGGCCGTTGACGCCGTAGCCGATGATGACCAGATGGTCCGACAAGGTTTCGACCGCGGGTTCCGGCGCTTTGGCGAACCCGGATTTCAGTAAAGCCGGAAGCGGCAGACGAGACGTCAGATCGGCGGCCCGGGGAGAAAAGGCGATGAGGAAGGGAGTGGCCGCCATGCAGATGACGGAGACCGCTAAAAAGGATTGATAGACGGCGTCGGCCAAAAGGCCGTGTTCAACCCCGGATCGGGCCAGGATAAAGGAAAATTCCCCCACCTGGGCCAGGGCCAGGGCCACCAGGACCGCGGTACGCCAGGGCAGCCCTAATAGCAGGGCGGTTCCGCCGGCCAGGGTGGCCTTGACGACCAGGACGCCCAGAGCCGCCAGCAAGATATACCCCGGGTATTTCAGGAAAAAGCCGAAGTCCAATAGCATGCCGATGGAAATGAAAAAGAAGGTGGTGAACACGTCCTTGAAGGGCAGGATGTTCCCCAGCGTGTGATGGCTGTACTCGGACTCGGAAATTATCAGACCGGCCATGAAGGCGCCCAGGGCCAGGGACAGGCCGGCCGCGTGGGTCAGCCAGGCAACGCCCAGGCAAATGACCACCACGCCAAGCAGAAAAATCTCCCGATTCCGGGTCATGGCCATGCGGTACAAGATCCGGGGCACAATCCACTTGGCCCCGAGCGCCACTAGAACGATGATGCCGGCGGCCTTGGTCAGCATGAGAGCCAGGGAGCCGCTGCCCCCGGTCTTTCCAGCCAGAAGCGGGGTGAGCAGGATCATGGGCACGATGATCAAGTCCTGGAAGATCAGGATGCCCAGGACCGCGCCGCCGTGCGGACTGTCCACCTCGGCCCGGTCCTGAAGTACGCGGAGGACAATGGCCGTGCTGCTCAAGGCCGTCAGAAATCCCAAGAAAACCGCTTGGCCGGTCTCCTGCCCGAAAGCACCGGCGATCAGCCAAATCGAGGCCACGGTGGCCAGGACTTGGACCGACCCGCCGATCAGCACGGTCTTCCGGATGCGGAGCAGGTTCTTGAAAGAGAATTCAATGCCGATGGTGAACAGGAGCAGGACCACGCCGATTTCGGCCAGCATCTCGACTTCGTGCTTGGCTTTGATCAGGCCGAATCCATGCGGGCCGGCGACCACGCCGGTCGCCAGGAGCCCCACCACCGTGGGTAGACGCAGCCTATGGGAGACCAGCAGCACGACACTGGCCAGGCCCAGGGCGATGATGATGACATTAAGTAGCGGAATGTCCATGGTCGCTATCCGGAATGATGACTGTTCATACCTGAGGATATCAGGTCAATCCCTACCAGACGAACGAATCTTTACCTGTCCAGCCAGGACTAAATACTATCCAGTGGGGTGCCTGAGCAGATATATTATTATGTCATATAGTTATATATTAGATAAACTTTTCTTGGAATTTAAGACATAAGCCAGGGTCACCAGAAACCGTCTCAAATCGCGACCGTCCGCGGCTCTGGATTTAGAAATCCGCCATCGGCCTGGCGGCATATCCTTGTAAAAACCGCTGGGCAAGTATCCTGGGGAGATTGGCTCTTGGGGCGGATAACCAACTCAAGGGCCGGGAATCCTTGAAGCCCGCGGCTATTTTGAATATTGAGCGCCAAGCGCGGTTGATCAACCTCCGGAAAGGAGGTCGAACAACCGCACGGTTCGACCCGGGGTCAAGCCATCATCGGCTTTGAGGACCCGCCCATCCACAGCGGCCATGAGCGGCGTGTCGGTTAGTCCCAAGTGCTCCAGCAGGTCGCCGAGCGTCGAACCTTCGGTCAGGCTTAGCTCGAGACCCCGGTCCTGGTTATAATCGGGTCGCGACCGACGCAGGGAGCCGTGCAGAAGGACCCGGACCTCCATCAGATTGGCTCGAGGTCGGCGAACGCCCTGGCCAGGTCGTCGTTATTCAACAGCACCACCGAGTTGTTGGGCGGCAGGGGTTCCCGGTAGAAGAATTCCGGCAGCCGGTCCAGGTCCGGAGTAAGCCCGGCGGACCGGTTAAAGGCGAACTCGACGGCCAGGATGGTCCGGCCCAGCCTGGGCATGAAATCCGGTCCCAAATCCTCGCCGAACCTGGCCTTCAGCAGGCGGTGGAAGGCTTCCCCGCCCTTGGGTCCGGCCAGGGCGCCGCCCACGAAAAGACACAAGCCCGTGCAATCGAGGGCGGCCACCGAAATCTGGGCCTTGCGCGACGCTTCTATCTGGCCGTCGGGCTGGGTGGGGTCCAATTTTCCGCCGAAAGCAGCCAGGTTGGTGGAAAGCGTATTGCCCGCGGTATGGTCCGCGCCCTGCGGCGATGTGGCATAGGTCACCGCGTTGCCGTGAAGGCCTCGAGGGTCGTAGGCCGCTATGCTCTGGCCCTTGCAGGCCGGAACACGGTGATGATGGAAGTATCGGCCCACGGCTTCGGGGCCGTTTCCGATCAATCGGCCCATCTCCGACGCCGCGGCCGCTTGCTCGAGTAAATCCACCGCGGCTTCGGCGTCGCCGAAGGCGTACCGGCCGGCGTCCATGGCCACGGCCATGGCCGTTCCGGCGTTCATGGTATCCAAACCTATATCGTCGCAGAGAAAATCCAATTTGGCTATGGCGTCCAGGTCCGACAGCCCCAGCATGGCGCCTAAGGCCCAGATGGTTTCGTATTCGAGCGAGCCGGTCACGTAACGGCCCTCTGCATCCTGGTAGATGTTGGAACAGTGGACAATGCACCTCGAACAACCCTGGTGGCCCATCTGACCGCCTCGTTTGGCCGTCATTTCAGCCAGGGCGTCGCCGCTTATTTTATTCCATTCGTCGAAATAGCCTCGAGTGGCGTTGTAGCAGGGAAAGGCGCCTATGGCGTTGAGCGGCCCGACCAGCACGGCCGTGCCCTGGGCGCGAAGAATCTTGCCGCTGAAGGGGCTTTCCATGACGGCCTGGGCGAAAACCTTGGCCGCCTCCTTGAACTCCAACGGGTCGGCCAGTTCGGGTCTGGCGCCGCCTTTTTCGCTGACCACCAAAGCCTTCAATCCCTTGGCGCCCATGACCGCCCCCAAACCGCCCCGGCCCGCCGACCGGCAGGGACGGCCATCAACATCGGTGGATTGGATCGAGGCCGAGGATAAGAGATGTTCGCCCGCCGGACCGATGCACATGACGGCATTATCTGGTCCGTAAACCCTAAACAAATCTTCGGCCAGGGCATAAGTCCTGGCGCCCCTGTATTTTTGCCCATCTTCCAGTCGAACGCGGCCTTTTTCGTCAATAACGATGATGAAGCAGGCTCCGGATCGGGCTTGGCCTTCCACTATGAGCGCGGCGAGTCCCAGACCTCCGAGGGCGGTCCCCATCTTGCCGCCGGCGTTGCTTTCCTTTATGCCCCCGGTCAGGGGGCTTTTCGCGCCGATGGAGACACGACTGGTATTTACCAGGGAGAGGCCGCCCAGGAAGCCGGGAGCGAAGACCAGTTTGTTTTCCGGTCCCAAGGGGTCGCATTTCGGGGGGACTTCCCGATAAATCAAAGTTGAGGTCAGCCCCCGGCCGCCGAGGGTCCGATAGTCGGCCGGGGCATCCTGGCTGGTGATTGCCTGGGTCGTCATATTGACTCTAACGAATTTCATGGTCCGCTCCTTTATATATTATAAATTGTCTAGTGGAAACACCGTGCTCACCGGTCCGTGTCCCCTGGCTGGCCTCTTCGGCCGTCAACGTTGATTTTTCCCGCCGTCGTGTCTGGGGACGGTTTCGGATTCAGCCGTCCAGTCGGCTTCCTGCCGCCTGGTTGGGCGATTCTCAAGAAATCGCTTGACAGAGAATACAGAATTCTGTATCTTGAATTCAGTATCATAATCCAAACCAACGCGCAAGCCCTTTCCCAGCCCGAACGGCTGGAAAAATCAAAAGAGCGGAAACGACGCGGCGGTGGCAGAGAGATTAGGGCCGGAAGACTTACTTGCCGGAATGGCTAGATGGACTTGTTTCGGTGGCGTTCATAAAGTTCAGGCCCATAAACCCGGCCCCGAGCCCGAAAGGAATCCCTGGTCAGGCGCCGATATCCAAAGCCTCTTCTCCAAAGATGGGGTTGTCCGACCAGGTGGGCGGATTAGCCGGCAGCATGACCTTTCCGGACTAAACCTAGGGTGGCAGCCATGAACGAAAGGGAAAACAAAGACGGCCAGGGACTCCAGCAGTTCACCTTGCCTGAGTCCCTTTCTCAGTCCCTGATCCGGTATCTTGAAACTGAAATCATCGAGGGCCGTCTGGCGCCCGGCTCGAGGCTGGTGCCTGAAGAACTGGCCAAGCAACTGGGCGTCAGCAAGTCTCCCGTGCGCGAGGCTTTGGTTACGTTGGTCAACGAGGGGCTGGTTACGAGCATCCCCAGGGTCGGTTTTTTCGTGGCCGAGATAGACCTCGAGGACATCGAGAACATCTATCCCATTAGGGCCGCGCTCTACGCCTTGTGTTTCCGAACCATTCTTAATAACGGATATGAACCGGCCTTTTTGGAGAACCTCGACCAAATCATCGCCGAAATGGAAGAACGAATAGCGGCCCAGGACACGTTGGGGTACTTCCACGCCAATGTCCGACTATACAATTTTTTCCTGGACTCCTGCGGCAATGAGCAGTTGGTCAAGATCATCAGGCAGTTGGGGAAAAAGGTTCTTCGTTTTCGCTTCCTGACCCTGTCCGTTCCCGAACATACCCGAAAATCAATGGCCCGGCATCGCGAACTGGCGGCGGCCCTGAAAAGAAATGATCGGGATCGGGCGGTCAAGATAGCCGAGGAAATCATTTACAGCGCCTTGGAAGTCCTGCGGGAACACCTGAAGGACAAATCAAGGAAAGTTGATTTCGCGCGGGATTTACGTGTCAAGGAGGTCTTTACATGAAAAAGGCTTTGGCGGGGATCACGGTAATAGATCTGACCACCTTCATGTCCGGGCCCTTCACCACCATGGCGCTCGGGGACTTGGGCGCGGAGGTGATCAAGATCGAGGTGCCCGGCGATGGCGACGCCAGTCGTCACATACCCCCCTATTTTCACGACGGCGAATGCTGCTATTACATCAGCCTGAACCGCAACAAAAAGAGCGTCACCCTGAACATGAATTCGAAAAAGGGTCGCGAAATATTGTATGGCCTGGTAAAAAAAGCGGATATCGTCATGGATAATTTCCGGCCCGGGGTCAAATCCAAACTGGGCCTCGATTACGAGACCTTAAAAGCCGCCAAGCCCGACATTATCTGCTGCTCGATCACGGCTTTCGGCAACGACGGGCCGTACGGGCAGCGGCCGGCTTACGATTTGACTATCCAGGCCATGAGCGGGGCCATGAGCATGACCGGGACCGAAGACACCGGACCTTTGCGCATGGGCGTGCCCATGGGAGATTTGGCCTCTTCTCTCTGGGCCTTGGCCGGCATACTGTCCGCTCTATTGTATAGGGAAAAAACCGGCGAGGGGCAGTATGTGGACCTGTCCCTGCTCGACAGCCTCGCCGCCCTCATAACCTACCCGGCGCTCTATTATTCCTACGGCGGCGAGGTTTCCGGCCCGCTGGGGTCAGGGCACCAAGCCATCGTGCCTTTCAAGGCCTTCAAGACCAAGGATTATTATCTGACGGTGGCCTGCGCCAACGAGAAATTCTGGTTCCTGCTCTGCGACGCCATCGGCCGCCCTGATTTGAAGGACAACCCGAAATTCGCCAAGATGGGCGACCGCCTGAAGAACCGGGACGAGCTCGACGCGATGCTCAACGAAGTCTTTGCCCAGAAGACCACGGCCGAATGGGACGAGATTCTCACCAGGGCCGGCGCGCCGTGCGGTCCGGTCAACACCATAGACAAGGTTTTCGAGAATCCGGCCATAAAAGAGCGGAACATGGTTATTTCAGTGGACCATTTCGGCGAAAAACTGAGGTTTTTCGGCAATCCCATCCAAATGTCTGCCACGCCCATCAATGAATACAAGACCCCGCCGAAACTGGGCCAGGATACGTCAGCCGTGCTGGCGGAATACCTGGGGTACTCGGAGGAAGACATCGCCAAACTGCGGCAGGACGAAGTCATCTGACCGTGTCCTCACTTTACGAAGGAGACGCCCCGTGTCCAGTCAGTTTCAATTGAAGGCAAATCAAATCCCGGTGGTGCCGGACGCTTTCGAGTTGGTGGACGGGCGCCCCCATCTGGTCGGCACCAAGTGCTCCAAGTGCGGCGCCTCTTTTTTCCCTCCGCGGGTCATCTGCACTAACTGCCTGACCGATGCCACGGTCTCGCGGGCCGTATTGGGTCATACCGGAACCCTATACGCCTTTACCGTCATCCATATTGCGGCCAAGGAATTTAATCCGCCTTACCCCTTTGGCTACGTAATCCTGGAACCGGAAAAGATACGAGTGCCCACGCTGATAACCGGCGTGGATGATTTCGGCGTCCTGCGCACGGGTATGAAAATGGAGATGGTCATAGAAAAACTGCGCGAGGACTCCAAGGGCAATGAAATAATCACCTTCAAGTTCCGGCCGGCGGCCGAGGCTTGAGCTAGCCGCGGGAGGATAACCCATGCGTGATGTGGCGGTGGTCGGCGTCGGCATGACCGATTTCGGAAAATTCATCGACACGCCGATCAAGGAATTGGGCCGGCGGGCTGTTTGGGACGCCCTTAAGGACGCGGGCGTCGGCCCCAGGGACATACAGATAGCCTATGTGGGCAACGCCTGCTTGGGCATGATCACCGGGCAGGCCATGGTGCTGGGCCAGATAATACTCAAGGAAGTCGGTATAATCAGCATTCCGATTACCAACGTGGAAAACGCCTGCGCCAGCGGGTCCACCGCTTTCAGGGAGGCCTGGATGGCGGTGGCTTCCGGCATGTACGATATCGCCTTGGCCGTGGGCGCCGAAAAGCTCTACGCCGCCGATACCCGTCTCTCGACCAAAGCCCTGGCCGGGGCCACCGAAGTGGAATACGAGGCCAACATGGGTCTGACCATGCCGGGACACTGGGCCCTCCGGGCGCGGCGGTTCATGGACAAATACGGAACCACTCCCGAACAGTTGGCCAAGGTCTCGGTCAAGAACCACAAGAACGGGTGCTTGAACCCGAGGTCGCAATACAAAACGGAATGCACGGTGGAAGAGGTCCTGAATTCCAGGATGATCGCCGACCCCCTGACCGTCCTTTCGTGCAACCCCCTGGGCGACGGCGCCGCCGCCGCGGTTTTGGTCGCCAAGGAAAAGGCGGCTCGATTCACCAATAAGCCGGTTTGGGTGGCCGGGTCTTCGCTGACCACGGGTATCTATTCCTTGGACCGCGAGATCGCCCGCAACCAACTCGAGGAAACCTGCGGCCGCCAGGCCATGGAAATGGCCGGCCTCGGCCCGGAGGACCTGGACTTGGCCGAAGTCCATGACTGCTTCACCATCGCCGAGTTCATGCGGGTCGAGGGACTGGGATTGGTGCCGGAAGGTGAGTACGGCCGGTGGATGGATGAAGGCTGGGCCGACATTGACGGCAAGCTGGCGGTCAATCCCAGCGGCGGCCTGTTGGCCAAGGGGCACCCGGTGGGCGCCACGGGCGTGGCCCAGGTGTGTGAAGTCGTCTGGCATTTGCGGGGAGAGGCCGGTAAACGGCAGGTTCCCCAGGCCAAGACCGGACTTACCCACTGTTCCGGCGGCGGGGTGGCCAGCGACACCCCGGCCTGCTGCGTGCATATACTGAAAATATAGACCGTGGTTGGAAGGTAACTGGATTTCGCCCGCGTTCAGTCGCATGAGGTGGTGAACCGATGAAGCTGACGTATGAAGAAGAACGGATGTTGAATGGAAGCCATGGGTCCGGCGTGGCCAAAGCCATGGATATGATCGTCAAGTGGGGCGAGGTTTTTGACGCGGAGCGCCTCGTGGACGTCACCAGCACGCACACCCTGCTGGGCGAACCGGTTGAATGGTTGGAGGAGGTTTCCTCGAACGCCGTGGCCCGGACCTTCAGCACTCTGCACGTAACCAATTTCGATTATCAACGTTGGGAGCGTCAGGGCATAAAGGCGTCCTGGGCCGAACGGCAGATGGCCTATACGGATAAATGTCTGCCCTGCTACGAAAGGTTGGGCTGCGTCAAAACGTTTTCTTGTGGACCTTACCTGATCGGCAACGTGCCCAAGTTCGGGGATTACGTCAACTGGTCGGGCACTTCGGGCGTCCTGCTGGCCAATTCTCTCTTCGGCGCGCGCTGTCCCCGGGTCGGGTCTCCCGGATCGATGGTCAGCGCCATTACCGGCAAGGCGCCTTTAGTGGGTCACATGCTGAACGAAAATCGGCGCGGCCAGATTCTGGTCAAGCCGGAAGGCCTTGACCCCAACACCTTCACCAAGGAGGAATTCGGCCTGTACGGCCTTTACACCGGCGGCGTCACCGGCGAGAAAAACAATGTCTTTATGGGAATAACCCGCCGCCTCAGCTTGGAGGAAGTCAAGTTCCTGGCCTCGCCCCTGGGCGTATCCGGTTCCGCCAGCATGTTCCACATAGTCGGCTTCACGCCCGAGGCCCCGACCCTGGAGGCGGCCTTTCATGACCGGCCGCCCGAAAACGACGTGAAGGTGGGTCCGGCCGAAATGAACAAGGCCTGGGCCATGGTCAACACGGCCGGCGGCGACGATGTCGACTTGGTGGCCCTGGGCTGCCCCCATTTTTCCATAACGGAATTCAAGGAGACGGCCGCCTGTCTGGAGGGCAGGAAGATCAAGGACGGCAAGCGCCTCTGGGTGAGCTGCGGTCTGGACATGTACAACATCGCCGCCCGCATGGGCCTGGTCCAGATCATCGAGAAGGCCGGAGGGACGGTCCTGACCGGATGCTGCGGCGCGCCCCTTACGCCCTGGGACCAATTGGTGGAGCCGGTCAAGGTCGTGGCCACCAATTCGACCCGGGCCGCCGGCTACGTCAACGGCATTACCCGGGGCCAGGTTAAAACCAAATATGGCAGGGTGGCCGACTGTCTCGATTCGATCATCACCGGCCAATGGCGGGATACCGGGAGGTGGGCGTCATGATACTTAAGGGGCACAAGGTAACAGGCGGATCGGCCCAAGGCGAGGCCGTGGTGCTGGAAAGTCCGTTTTCCTTTTTCGGAGGAGTGGACACCCAAACAGGGGAACTGACGGCCGGCCCGTTGGCCGGAACCAGCATAAAGGGCAAGGTGTTCGTCTTTCCCCAGGGCCGCGGTTCCACCCTGGCGCCTTATACGGCTTTCGCCACCATGGCCAACGCCGCCGGGCCGGCGGCCATACTTTGCCGCCAGGCCGACGGCGTGGTGGCGCTTTTGTCGATCATCACCCGTATCCCGACGTTGGACAGGTTGGAACCCGACCCCATCGAGAGCATCAAGAACGGCGACCTGGTCAAGGTCAACGCCGACGATGGGACCGTGGAAGTAATTTCAAAGTAGGAACCAAGGCGGCCGACCCGAGCCGGGCCGGCCGGTAAGACAATAATTTCCTAGGAGGATGGATCATGAAAGAATACACCTTGGAACTTTTTACCAATGCCATGGGGCCGGCCCGGGAGAAATCGCGTTTTACCTATTTGAATTTCTACGGCGACAAGGTTGACATTCCCTACATAGTCTGGCGGATAGCCGGCGCGGACCAGAATGTTCTCATCGATTGCGGCTGCAGCTCCTTGAGTTATTACACCGTGATCAAGGGCGGCAGCGCGGCGGGCTTCCGCGCCGGCGGGGAAACCTTCAAGGACGTGGTGGACGTTACCAGCTTTGAAGACGGGTTGGCCGCTTGGGGGCTCAAGCCCGAAGACGTGGACATGATCATTCTTACCCACCTCCATTGGGATCACATCATGAACGCGGAAAAGTGCAAGAACGCCAAGATCGTCGTCCAGGAAGAAGAATGGCGCACGGCCTTGGCGCCGAGTCCCATGATGCAGTTCGCCTACGCCCCCCGCTGGTATTACGAATCCATGCGCAATCTCGAACTGGTCAAGAACGACCTGGAGATCATTCCGGGCGTCAGGCTGATACTAAGCCCCGGCCATACCCCCGGCGGCCAGTCCGTGGCCGTGAACACCAAGGACGGGTGGTACTGTGTCTCCGGATACTGCGCCATCAATCACAACCTCTATCCGCCCGAGGAGATCAAAAAGGCCCTGGGCTATCCCGTCATACCGGCCACCGTTCATACGGATGCCCTCGCGGCCTACCAAAGCACGCTCAAACTCCTCCAGATGTTCGGGGATAAGGTGCTGCCCTCTCACGAGCAGGAATTGATGAAGGTGAAGAAAATACCCAAGTAACAACGAAGCCCGGCGGGCCGCGGCCGCCTTCGTCCAAGCAACGAAGGCTCGGCCGGGCCCGTCCATCCGCGGGGCCGCCGCCAGGGAGGCCGGCGCGAGGGATCAAATGGCCTCATTCACCTACGTTAAACACAAGGACCTGACCGGCCTCCTGCCGGACTTGGCCGAGGCCGGGGAAAAAGGCGCGGTGCTGGCTGGCGGAACGGACCTGCTGTTGGGCATCAAAGCCGGACGGAAAAAGCCCGAGGTGGTCTTCGACGTTTCCGAGATCGCCGAAATGCAGGACATCCGGGATGAGGGTCCTCTCCTGCGGATCGGCGCCGGCGTCCGCATGGCCGATCTGGCCGTAGCGAAACCGGTCATCGCAGAGGCGGGTTTCCTGGCCCAAGCCGCTTCACTGATGGGCTCTCCTCAGATAAGAAACAAAGCCACCATCGGCGGCAACATCAATACCGCCTCTCCCGCCGGCGACACCATCGCGCCCCTCTGGGCCGCCGGCGCCAGGGTGCGTCTGAGCGGCCTCGGGAGGGTCCGGGAAGCCGACTTGGAGGATTACATCCTGGGCCCCGGCCGCGTTGACCTGAAACCAGGTGAAATCCTGACCGATATATTGATCCCCAAACCGAAGCCCGGCCGCCGGACGCATTTTTTAAAAACGGGTCGCAGAAAAGCGTTGTTCATCAGCATTGTCAATGCAGCCGGATGGATGGAATTCGACGCCGAAGGCGCGGTCGGCGACCTGCGACTTGTCTTGGGGGCCGTAGCCCCGACGCCGCTCCGAGTGACCGAGGCGGAAGATTTTATAAGGGGCCGGAAACCGGAACCGAAACTATTGGCCGAAGCCGCGGCCAAGGCGGCTGGCCAGTGTCGGCCCATTACGGACATCAGGGGCACGGCCGAGGGGCGCCGTTTATTGGCCGAGGCCTGGACCCTGCGCCTGTTGGAGATTTTGACCGAAACAGCGAAGGGCCGGGGATAATCGTGTCTTGGCATCGAATAACTCTTATAGTCAACGGTGCCTCGAGGGTTCTCGAGGTCGAAGCCGATCGCCGTCTGCTGGACGTCCTGCGGGAAGACCTGGGTTTGACCGGGACCAAGAAAGGGTGCGACGAGGGGGACTGCGGCGCCTGCACGGTGTTGCTCGACGGCCGGCCGGTCAATTCCTGCCTGGTCCTGGCGGTTCAGGCCGACGGGAAGCGGATAGAGACCATTGAAGGCCTGGCCCGCGGGTCCGAATTGCATCCGCTGCAGCGGGCTTTTGTGGACGGCGGCGCCGTGCAGTGCGGGTTTTGCACTCCCGGCATGATCATGACGGCCAAAGCCTTGTTGAATGAAAATCCCAAGCCCACCCGGGCCGAAATCCAAAAAGCCATGGCCGGGAACCTGTGCCGTTGCACCGGCTACCTCCAGATAGTCGAGGCCATTGGCCTGGCTTCACGGGCGAATGACGAATGAACGGCCAAGCGCGGGCCAGGAGCTAGTCATGGCCAGTGGAACTTATATCGGCCAGCGGATTCCGCGATTGGACGCGGAGTCCAAGGTGACGGGCGCCACGAAATACGCCGCCGATATCGTCCTCCCGGGCCTCTGTCACGGCAAGATACTCTTCAGCCGGCATCCCAGGGCCCTGGTGAAAAAGATCGTCCCCGGCCCGGCGGCTCGGGTCCCTGGAGTCGTCAAAATAATCACCGCCGAGGACATGCCTGGTACGAACATGTACGGCTACGAGCTGCAACACCATCCGGTGTTGGTGCCGCCAGGCCGGGAAACCCGATTCATCGGCGATTCCCTGGCCTTTGTCGTGGCCGAATCCGAAGCGGCGGCTCTCGAGGCCAGGGACCTGATCGAGGTGGAATATGAAGTCCGGCCGCCCCTGACCGCCCCGCGTCAGGCCTTGGCCGAGACCGGCTATAGAATCCACGCCGACGCCGAAGCCAACGTGGCTTGCGCCCGGCGGATGATCAGCGGCGACGTCGAAGCCGGATTCGGCGAATCCGACCTGGTGATAGAGGAGACCTACTTCACCGCCAGGCAGGAGCAGGCCTTTCTGGAAACCGAGGCCGGCGTGGCCTGGATGGATGACGCGAGGGTCCTGCACATCAAGAGCTGCCTGCAGGACCCATACGCGGTCATGGAGGACGTGTCCAAGGCCCTGGCCATCCCCAAAAGCCGGGTGCACGTCAAGGGCACTTTGGTCGGCGGCGCCTTTGGCGGCAAGCTCGATACCACCATGCAGGTCCATCTGGCGGCCATGGCCTACTTGTCCGGAGTCCCGGTCAGGCTGGTTTTCGACCGCCGGGAGTCGTTCATTTTTCACCCCAAACGCCATCCGACGGAGATTCGCGTCAAGATCGGGGCCAAGAAGGACGGGCGGATTCAGGCCCTGGAAGCCGAAGTTATCTCCGACGCCGGGCCCTATCACGGGCGCTCGGCCGAGGTGCTCGGGTTGACGGTTTCCGCTATGGCCGGACCATATCGCCATACCAACATCAAACTTACCGGCCGGGCCGTCTACACCAATAATCTGGACTCCGGAGCTTTTCGTGGATTCGGCGCCCCCCAGGCCGGGTTCGCCCGGGAAAGGGCCTTCGACCGGCTGGCCCAGGCCTTGAACATGGACCCGCTGGAACTGCGCCGCGTGAACTTTCTCCAGCCGGGGGAAAGCCCCATAAGCCCGATGCTGGGCGACAGCCCGGTCAGCCTGGAACAACTGAGGACCAGGCTGATCGAGCATGTAGGCCCCCCGCTCGAACAGCCGTCTGACCAGCGCCGGCGCGTAGGTCGGGGCCTCTGTTTCGATATGCCGGTCTTCGACGTTTCGGCCATACCGGTGCTGGGCAAGTCCGGGGTCGGCATCGCCGTGGAACTGTTTTCGGACGCCAGCGCCTGCGTTTACGCCGGCGGAACGGAACTCGGACAGGGCATACAAACCATCCTGGCCCAGATGGCGGCCGAGGAACTGGGCCTCGAGGTGAACAAGGTGATGGTGGAACTGAGCGACACGGCCACGTGTCCCCGTTCAGGCCGCACTTCCGCCTCCCGTCTGACTTACGTGCTGGGCAACGCCTTGCGTTTGGCCGCGGAAAAGATTCGCCGGACCGTGCTCGAGCAGGCCGAAAAGATGATGGAAGTCAGTCGCCGTGATCTGGAGTTGCGCGAAGGGCGGATTTACGTCAGGGGTACGCCCGGGTCCAGAATGGATTTGGCGGAAGTCGCGGCCGCTTGTTCCGCCGGAGGCCTGAACCTCAGGGAGGAAGGCTGGTTCAAGTATCCGGAAAACCGTTACATGTACGGCCATACCTTCATGGCCACGGCGGCCGAAGTCGAAGTGGACCTGGTCACGGGCGAGGTGAAAATCAGGAAGCTGATCAATGTCCACGACTCGGGCCGCGTTATCAATCCGACGCTGGCCAGAGGACAACTGCTGGGCGGGGCCATGCAGGCCTTGGGCTACGCCTTGATGGAGGAAATGGACGTCGTCGACGGGCGGGTGAAGACGCGGTCCTTGGCCGAGTATCCCGTGCCCACCAGTTTGGACGTGCCGGATGTTTTCATCGCCGACACCCTCGAAACGCCTTATCAGACCGGTCCATATGGGGCCAAGGGTCTGGCCGAACATGCCTTGAATTCCACCACCCCGGCCATCGTTAACGCCATAGGCGACGCCGCGGGCATAAAGATAAACAAAACGCCCGTGTACGCCGAGGACATCTTGAGGGCGCTTAAGGAAAAAACGCCCCGGCCAGTTGAAAGGAGTCGATCGGATGGATGAGCAGTTCAAGAAAACGGTCATGAACGCCTTCGGGTTTTCGGAGCAACAAGCGGAAGGGCTTAACGAAAAGCAGCAGGCCATTATCAAGGGGTCACCCAGGCGCAAGTCGTATAAGGTGGTAATGGAGGTGGTCAAAGCGGATAATTGCGGCTACAAGCCCAAGGTCGGCGATAGGTACGTCATGAACGGCAGCGGGATGCTGATACCGGAAGAATGCACCTTCCCGCTCTGTTTGTGGGCCTTGGCCCCGATGCTGCCCATCAGCTACGTAATTTTTGACCGGCTGAGCCAGGGGCAAGAATCGAACGGTCATTTGTTCGATCACATGAAGTGCACCGACACGGGCGTGGCCTGCGGGGGCATCGGCGAGGTGGCTTTCAGGGTTTACTGCGTAGAAGCTTGAGTACCTTAACGGGGGGGCTAGAGGTGAGCAAGGAACAAGTCTATTTCGGGGATGCGCGTAACTGGAAGGCGCTGTATACCCCGGCCGTGGTCGTCGGGCCAGGACGGACCATGTATATATCCGGCCAGGTCGCTCTGGACGATAAGGGCAAAGTCATCGGGGTCGGAGATATCGAGGCCCAGGCCCGGATTTGTTTTAATAACATCCGCGCCCTTCTCCGCGCCGCCGGCGGCGATTTTTCCAATATCATCAAGACCAATTATTACGTAACGGACGCCAGACAGTTTCCCAAAGTCGGGGCCATGCGGCCGGAAATCTTCGGCGATTCTTACCCGGCCAGCACCATGGTCGAGGTCAGCGGCCTGGTTCATGATGATTTACTTATTGAAATCGAGGCGGTGGCTTATTTCCCCGATCAAGAATAACCGTCCGGCGCCTCCAGCGGCGACTGGGAGCAATTAGTCATGAATCAAAGCCTTTACCGCGAGCTCGTCGGTCTGATTGGAGAGTCGAGCGTGGCGGCCGATGATTTCGCCCTTTACGCGGTGAGCGCGGACGCGGGTTTCGAAAAAGGCGGTTTGGCCGACGTTATCGTCCGCCCCAAGACCACCGGGGAAGTGGCCAAGATAATGAAACTGGCCACGGATACCGGGACGCCGGTCATTTTACGCGGGGGAGCCTCGTCGGCGGCGGGGGGGGCCACGCCCACCAGACCCGGCGGCATATTGATGGACCTGACCGACATGAACCGTCTGCTGGAGATCAATACCGAAACCAGCACCGTCACCGCCGAGGCCGGCATTACCTTCGGCGAAATGGTGGCCGCGGTGCATCCGTTGGGCTACACCTTCTGTTTCGGCGGGCACGCGGTTTACTCGGCCACTTTGGGCGGGTGCATCGCCAACACCAGCGTCAGCATCGGTTCGGGGCGGTACGGCATGTTCGGCCACCAGGTGGTCAACATCACCGCGGTCACGCCCACCGGAGACATAGTGCGTACCGGTTCGGACGCCATGAAAAAGGGCGGTCGCTTCCAAAGATACTGCAACGGCCCGGACCTGGCCGGGTTGTTCATCGGCGGCAGCGGCATCTTGGGCGTCATTACCGAGGCTACATTGAGGTTGTATCCCCTGCCCGAGGCCAGGCGGTTTCAAGTCTACTGTTTCGAGGACCTGGAAAAGGGCACCCTGGCTTCCATCCGACTGGACCAGGCCGGGGTCTTTGACGGAATCATCAACTTCGGCGGCCACACCATCGCGGTGGTTCGAGCGGCCGGGGGTCCGGCCCAAAAGGTTCCGGAGGGAACGCAGCTCATCTTTCGCTGCAGCCTCGCCGGCGACGAAGCCTATGTCGATCACCACCTGGCGAAATTGGATCGTCTAGCCGCCGAACACGGCGGCCTCGCCATAGGCCCGGAACTGGCCGACCCCGTCACTTATGACCTCATGGGCACGGAGTTCTCCAAATTGCGCATTTACGGCGTGATCGCCCCCATCGCCTGCCTGACTCCGATGATGAAAATTCCGGAAATCACGGTGATGGTCGAGGACTATCTGAAATCGTACGAGCACGTCATTCTGAACGTGGGCAACACCGGGTTGAAAAATTGGACCAATACGGGTGTACTCACCCAAGGGGCCTCCATCAGCTACGCCGGACGCATCTCCTTCACCGAGGATCCGGCCACGCGCGAGCAAGCCTATCGAATCTGGCACAACCTCCTGGAAAAAATGATCGAGTTGGGCGGCTGCCCCTATTGGACGGGCAAAACCTGGACCCCCCATATGGTCCGGGGCTACCGTCCGGAGTATCTGGCCTTTTTAAGACGCATGAAACAGGCCATGGACCCTAAGAACATTCTCAATCCGGGGTTGCTCCTCGAGGAGCTGGACAAACAATAGAGGGGACCATCGTGTCTAAATACGCGGCGCTGGACAAGATTTGGGAAGATATCAGAAGGTGCTACCGCTGCGGGTACTGCCGGGATATGGTTCGCGATCTGACCGGGACGTATAAACCCTGCCCGGTCAGGGAGGTCCGCCGGTTCGAGCATTATTGCGCCCGCGGACGCAACACCATCGCTCGAGGACTGATTTACGACCACTTGAAGCTCACCCCCGGGCTGCGGGACCTGACCTATACCTGCCTTTTATGCGGAGGCTGCCGGGATTCCTGTTCGCTGATCGATTGGGCCAAGGTTGATTCCCCAGGAATTACCCGCGCCCTGCGCGAGGAACTGCACAGGGTCGGCCTGACGCCCCGCCGGATACGGGATGTGCATCGGGTCAAGTCGTTGGCGGACAAGGCCAACGGTCGGGCCTCGTGCCAGGCGGCCTGTCCGGTGGATCAGGATGCTCCCTCGTACATCCGGTTGATCGCGGAAGGCCGGTACGCCGAGGCTCTCGAGGTCATACGCCGCCACAACCCCCTGCCCTCGGTCTGCGGCCGCGCCTGTAAACATCTTTGCGAGTCGGCCTGCCGGCAGTCGGAGATTGGACAGCCGGTTTCGATAATGCGGCTCAAGCGGTTCTGCGCGGACATGGAATTCACCCCAGGCCGGGAGGCGGTCCCGCCGCAAAAGGGTCCGGACCGGGTCAAGCGCGTGGCGGTCGTCGGCAGCGGGCCGGCCGGTCTGGCCGCGGCCAATCATCTGGCCCGATTGGGCTTTGGGGTCGTCATCTTCGAACGGGAGGAAATCCCGGGCGGGATGATGACTCACGCCATACCCGATTTCACTCTTCCCCGGGAACCGGTCTGGCGGGACATAGAACGGATCAAGAGCCTGGGCGTGGAGATCAGGACCGGAGTCGCCTTGGGGCCGGATTACGGCCCCGCCCGGCTTCTGGCGGAAGGCTTCGCCGCGGTCATACTCTGCCTGGGGACCTGGGCCTCGGCGCCTATGGGGCTGCCCGGAGAAGACCTGGACGGCGTCTGGAACGCCTTGGACTTCCTGGTAAAGGCCAAGGCGGGCTCAAGGCCGCGGGTGGAGGATAAGGTCCTGGTCGTCGGCGGGGGCAAGGTGGCCTTGGACGCCGCGCGAACCGCCCTGCGTCTCGGGGCCCGGGATGTCCGCATCCTCTATCGCCGAACCCGGGATGAGATGCCGGTGGAACAGGACAGCCTTGAAATGGCCTTGAGCGAAGGCGTTCGTCTGAGCGAATCGCTGGTGCCGGTCGAGATTCTCGGCCGGGTGGGCCGGGTGCGCGGCGCGCGGGTCCAAAGCGTGGACTGCATTCTGAGGGACGATGACGGCCGCCTTAAGGTAGTCTGCGTGGAAGATTCCGGCGTCGAGATCGAAGCCGGCACGGTCATCATGGCCGTGGGCCAGAAAGCCGCCCCGGAGGCCCTGGAAATGATGCGCGACCAGGCCGAAGCCGTATACGCCGCCGGCGACCTGGTGACCGGCCCCAGCTCGATCGTCGACGCCATGGCCTCCGGCATCGCGGCGGCTTCCAGGGCCGCGGCCGATCTTATCGGCGCCGAAGCGGCCCGGGTTGAATATGAGCGGCCGGCGGCGCGCCTTAACCTCGATCGTGAGAGCCTGGGAACCCCCAGAACGGCCATGCCCAGGTTGGCGCCGGCCGAAGCCGTTTCCTCCTTTAGGGAAGTCGAACTGGGATTCACCACGGAACAGGCGGCCGCGGAAGCACGCCGGTGCCTGGCCTGCGACCTGCCCCGAACGAAAGACCTGCCCCTCGACGAAAACTCGGACATTCTGTTTTTTGTGGGCTGCGCCGACTATTTTCGCTACCCCGAGACCATGCGCTCGACCGTCGAACTGTTAGCCAAGGGCGGAATAACGGTCCAGATCGCTCCGGACGAGCATTGCTGCGGTTCGCCGGCTTTCCTGGGCGGCGATCGGGAGTTGGCCGAAAAGCTGCGGGCCGAAAACATGGCCGTGTTTCAGAGGATGGGCGTCAAGAAAATCATCACGGCCTGCGCCGACTGCCTCGCCGTCCTGACCAACGATTACGACCTGGAAAAAATCGGCCTGAAGGTCGTGCACGTCGTCCAGGTCATTGACGACCTTTGTCGGGAAGGACGATTGGAGTTCCGGGCCCGTCAGGGCGCGGTCACCTTTCACGACCCCTGTCAACTGGCCAGGGGCGGCCAGGTCCACGAGGCCCCGCGTCGCGTCCTCCTGCGGGTGCCGGACCTGGAACTTAAAGAGATGAAACGGATCAGACAGGGAACCCACTGTTGCGGCGGCGGGCCGAACCGCCTAGTGGGTCTTGCGGACCCGCCCCTGGCCGAGGCATTGGGTCTGGACCGCCTGGCCGAAGCCGCGGCCGTCGGCGCCAACACGGTCGTTACGGCCTGCCCCTGGTGCCGGACCCAGTTCGAACAGCTTGGTCAAAAGCCGCTCCAGGTCGTGGACCTGCCCTGCTTCTTGGCCCAAGCGGCGGGAATCGAATGATCGCTTTTTGAGCCGAGGGCTCATCAGTGGTTCATCGGCGTGGCCATTGGCGCCGCCGGCCGCTGAACGGACTTAACTATATAGGGCTGAAGTTTTTTAAGGCAAGGAGAGGATTCCTGATTCTTCCGACAACACGTGACAGGAGGTAAAAATGAAGGAAATGAAGAAAACCACCATCATGTTGGCCCTGGCCGTTCTGTTGGTCGCGACGTCCGCCACGCTGGCTTTCGCCGAGGTCAAGGTCGGGGTCATCGGCTCCATGACTTCGGGCTTGGCCCAGCTAGGCCAGCGTCAGATCAATTCCGCCGTCCTGGCCGCCGAAGAGTGGAACGCCAAGGGTGGCATTAAAGGACAAAAAATCAAACTGGTCATCGAAGATTCGGGTGATTCGACCACCATGGCCATGACCGCCCTCGACCGGGTGCTCAACGAGAACGTGGCCGCGATCCTCGGCCCGATCTACAGCTTTCAGCTTTTCGCCATGTTTCCCGAGGTGCAAAAGGAGAAGATAGTCCTGATCAGCACCTCGGGCACGCGGGAGCTGACCCAGAAGAACAACCCCTATTATTTCCGCCTTTATCCTCATGACGGCTTCATCAAGAAAGTCTGCGCCACCTTCGCCGCCAAGGAACTGAAGGCCAAAAAGCCGGCCCTTATGTGCGTGACGACGGAATACGGCAAGTCCGGGCACGAGATTCTGGTGGCCACGCTTAAGGAGTTGGGCGTCGAACCGGCGGCCGATACCTGGCATAACAAGGAAGACAAGGACATGACCGGTCAGTTGATGACCGTCAAGAGGGCCAACCCGGATGTCATCATTTCCCAGGCCCATCCACCCGATACCGCTCAGCTCCTGAAGCAGCAGCATGACCTTGGCTTGGCCATCCCCCATGTGGCCTCTTCGGCCGCCTCCATGCCCACGGTGCATGACCTGGTCGGCCAGGGCATGGAAGGCGTCTACGTCGAAGCCGCCGCCGAGCCGAACTACGACCCCGATCCCAAGATGCAGGCCTGGACCAAGAAGTACGTCGAGAAATTCAAGACCCGTCCCGATTCCTTTGCCGTGCCCTACTACGACTCCGCCAATTTCCTTTTCCAGGCCATCGAGGCCGCGGGGACGAACCGGCAAAAGATCGCCGAATGGCTGCGAGCCAACAAGCATACGGGTTTGGCCGGTAAGTACGCCTTTGACCAGGAACAAAGCGGCGCCTTTTTCGCCATCATCGTCCAGTACCACATGAAGGACGGCAAAGCCATCCCCACGGTGGTCAAGAAGTACGACTTCACCAAGTAACGCCTGACGCCATCGGCCCCGGAGTCCGATGACTCCGGGGCCGGTGCCCAGTGCGCAAGAAAAATGATGGACTTGTAAAAAGTCCGTCATCAGGCCGAAGGCGAATAAGCCCCGGCCTGGGGTGAGGGTGGAACCACTTGAATTTACTTCAAGTGGCGGGAGAGGGACAGCCCTCTCCCGCCGAGTAAAAAGTCGGTTTTCGACTTTTTACGAGGTTATTAAAAATGGTCCAAGAGATAATCAGCGGGCTTTCCATGGGCTGCATCTACGCCCTGGTGGGTTTTGGCTTCCTCCTGGTGTACAACGCCGTGGGCGCGGTCAATTTCGCTCACGGAGAGTTGGTGATGTGGGGCGGTTATTTCGGGCTCATAGCCACCAGTTGGCTGGGATGGCCGTTATGGACGGCCCTGCTGATGTCCCTGGCCGCCATGGCCGTGCTGGGCGTGCTTTTCAATTTTTGCGCCTATTACCCGATGCGGCATCGGCCGGTGGTTACCGTCATAATTGCCTCGATAGGCATGAGCATCCTGCTGCGGAACGGGGCCTTGGCCGTTTGGGGGCCCGATCCCCTGAAGCTGGACTCCTTCTTGGGCGCCGGTATCATTTCCTTCGGCGGCGTGGTGATACCCAGGCACCAGATACTGATCTTCCTCGTCACGGCCGCCATTTTCATCGGCCAGTCGTTTTTCTTCTCCCGGACCTCCCTAGGCCGCAAGCTCGAGGCCACGGCCCAGGATCAGGAAACCGCCAAGCTCATGGGCATAAAGGTGACCTGGATGATCACCCTGACCTTTATCCTGGCCACGCTGTTGGCTTCCGTGGCCGGTTTCCTGTTGGCGCCTTTGTTCTTCCTCGAGCCCGATCTGGGACTATACGTCGTCGTCAAGGCCTTCATCGCCATCGTCATCGGCGGTTTCGGCAGTATTCCGGGGCTGGTGGTGGGTGGTCTTTTCTTAGGGGTGACGGAAGTCTTGGTGGCTTCACACATCACTTCCGAGTACAAGGACGTCATCTCGTTTCTAATTCTAATCACGGTTCTGCTGGTTCTTCCCCAGGGTTTCTTTGGGGAGAAGATCGCGGAAAAGGTATAAGGGCGAGGCGACCATGCAGGCAGTCACCAAACGCGGCCTGATCGTATTCCTGGCCTTTTTGGCCGTGGCCATGATTATGCCCATATTTTTCAAGAATTCCCGCTATTACATGAACATTTTCAATTACGCGGGCATTTTCGTCATCCTGACCTACAGCCTCAATTTCATACACGGATACCTGGGCTTGATTTCCATAGGCCAGGCGGGCTTTTTTGCCATCGGCGCCTACATAACCGCCGGCTTGACCATGGGCGCGGGCTTCAATTATTTCCCGGCGCTCTTTGTCGGCGGCTTGGCCGCGGCTTTGGCCGGGCTCTTCGTGGGCTATCCTTCCACGCGCATAGGCGGACACTACTTCGTCTTGATCACCTTGGGCTTCGGGGAAATCGTGCGCCTGATAATCCTGAACTGGAAGGAAGTGACCAACGGCGTCAACGGCGTCAACAACATCCCGCCGCCCAGCTTGGGCCCATTGGTTTTTGACACCCGTTTTTCCTATTTCTATCTGGTGCTCTTCTTTATCGTTTTAACCATGCTTTTGACCGTCTCGTTTCGCCATTCCAAATACGGCCGGGCCATGCTGGCCCTCAAGGTCGGTGAGTTGGCCGCCTCGGTCATGGGCGTCAACCCGTTGACCAACAAGCTGCTCAACTTCGGCTTGTCCTCCTTCGTGGCCGGAGTGGCGGGAGGGTTATACGCCAGCTATATCGGTTCGATCAGCCCCGAAGCCTTTTCGGTCATGCTGTCCGTGGATATCCTGACCATGACCATAGTCGGCGGCTCGGGAACCATTGCCGGGCCCATCATCGGGGCCACGACCCTGGTGGTGTTCAAGGAATGGCTGCGCTTCCTGCGCGAATACTACATGATCATATACGGGGCGGGCATAGTCTTGATAATGATATTCATGCCCTACGGCATAATGGGTATTTTCAGAAAACTTACGGCCAAATTTGTCTCCAAACCCGCATGTTGAGGGAAAGCCCGTGGAGCCTATAATACAGGTGGATAAACTAACCATGAAGTTCGGCGGGTTGCTGGCCGTCTCCGAAATGGATTTCCAGGTATTCCCCGGGCAAATATACGCCCTCATCGGACCGAACGGAGCCGGCAAGACGACTATTCTGAACATGGTGAGCGGAATCTATAGACCCACCGCCGGGCGCATCTATTTCGACCGACAAAACTTGGTCGGCCAGCCGCCGCACGTTATTACCAGGATGGGCATCGCCCGGACTTTTCAAAACCTGCGGGTTTTCGAAGGGCTGAACGTCCTGGAGAACGTCATGGTCGCCCGTCATGTGCGCAGCTCCGCGAATTTCATGGCCACGTTATTGCGCCTGCCCGGGGCCCGGCGCGAGGAAGAGGAAATCCGGGCCGCCGCGGCCGACAGTCTGGAATTCGTGGGGCTGTCGGATAAGATGCACCGGGAAGCGGTAAATCTGCCCTATGGGCAAAAGCGCCTCATGGAAATAGCCCGGGCCCTGGCCACCGAACCAAAGCTCGTCTTGCTCGATGAACCGTCGGCCGGAATGAACGACAGCGAAACGGCGCAGCTCATCGGCCTGATCAGGCAGATCCGGGATTCCGGAATCACGATCATCCTGATAGAACACAACATGCACCTGGTCATGAACATTTCGGACCGGATAACGGTCCTGGATTTCGGGGAAAAGATCGCCGAGGGGAATCCGCGGGAAATCCAAACCAACCCCAAGGTCATTGAAGCCTATCTGGGGGCCGCAGGCGACTATGCTTGAAGTAAAAAACATGGATGTCTATTACGGCAATGTCTGTGCTCTGGAAAAGGTGAACTTTGAAGTGCGCCAGGGAGAGATCGTCACGCTCATTGGGGCCAACGGGGCCGGCAAGTCGACCATTTTAAAGACGATATCAGGCCTGATTCGGCCCAGCCAGGGACGGATTCTTTATAAGGGCGAGCCGATTCATCAACTGAGCGTGGAAAAGATCGTCAGCCGAGGCATTTCCCATGTCCCCGAAGGAAGGCGCATCTTCCCCGGCCTGACCGTGTTCGGCAATCTCGACGTGGCCACTTCGTCCTGGCGGCGAGGCCGCCGGAGTTGCCAACGGGAACTGGATTACGTCTATTCCCTGTTTCCCAAGCTCAATGAACGCGTCAACCAACTGGGATGGTCGCTGTCGGGCGGCGAGCAACAAATGCTGGCCATCGGCCGAGGGCTCATGGCCAAGCCTCAACTGCTTCTGCTCGATGAGCCGAGTCTGGGGTTGGCCCCCATTCTGGTTCAATCGGTGTTTAATACCATAAAGACCATCAACCAACAGGGCACGACGATACTGCTGGTCGAACAGAACGCTTTTGCCGCCCTGCAGGTGGCTCATCGCGGCTATGTGCTGGATAACGGCCGCATTGTCTTGTCCGGTGAAGCCAAGGAACTGGCCAAGGACGAAAAGGTCAAGGAAGCCTATTTGGGCGGTTGAGCGAATCAAGAAGTAGATAATAGAGGAGTGCTTTGAAATGGGCGTATTTCATTTCACCGTGAAAATATTGTTCGGGGAAGGATGCCTGCGGACCCTGCCCGAGGAAGCGGCTCTCCAGGGAGCAACCCGGCCCTTGGTGGTTACCGATCCGGGGATAGCCTCCGCGGGATTGCTCGATCACACCCTGGCGCCGCTCAAGAAAAAAGGCCTCGATCCCGCCGTCTACGACGGCGTCGAGCCCGACCCCAAGCTGCGCAACGTCCGGGAGGCGGCCGAGATAATAAAAAAGGGCGGGCACGACCTGGTGATCGCCGTGGGAGGAGGCAGCGCCATGGACGCGGCCAAGGCCGCCGCGATTCAAGCCGCCAACGACATTGATATAAGGGAATTCCAGGGCCCCAGGCCGTCGTATCCGCGACCGCCCCTGCCTCTCTTCACCGTGCCCACCACGGCCGGCACCGGCAGCGAGGTTTCCAGCGCCGCGGTGGTGGTGGACGAGGAAAAGAAATACAAAATGTATTTCAAGAGCCCCCAGATTTTTTCCCGGATCGCCTTCCTGGACCCGGTCATGATCGCGGGCATGCCCTCGTGGCTGGCCGCGGCCGCCGGAGCGGACACCTTGTCCCATGCCGTGGAATCGTACCTCAATCCCAATCGGACGGCCTTCACCGAGGCGAATTCACTGGGCGCGCTCGAATTGGTCTTCAAAAACCTCCGCCCTTTCGTGGGCAACACCAGAAACTCCGAGGCGGCTCGAAGCATGATGCTGGCCAGCGCCATGGCCGGCATATCCATGACCACGGCTGGCCTGGGCTTGGTCCACGCCCTGGCCCATCCGATCGGGGTTTGGGGCGGCGTCCATCACGGCACGGCCTGCGGTATGCTTCTTCCGCACGTCATGGCCTTCAACTGGCTGGCCGAGCCCGCCCGGTTCGAACGCCTGGCCCAGGCAATGGACTGGCGCCTGTCGGCCGATTACCCACCCAGGGAAATAGGAATGGCCCTGGTCCAAGCCGTCCGGGAACTCCTCGAGGACATCGGCTTGCCCGCGAGCCTCTCCAAAGCCGGCAAGAAATTGCCCGACCTCGGTCCGGTGGTGGACGAAGCCCTGGGCAGCGCTTTAAACAAGATCAATCCTCGTCCGGCGAATCGCTCCGAACTGGAAAATTTGATTCATCTGATACTCTGATTCGGAGAATGATGTGATCAATATCAAAGACCTGCGTTCTTATCTGTCCCTGTTGGAGAAAGAGCCGCCCGGGGTCTTCATCAAAATCAGAAGAGAAGTTTCTTCAAAACACGTCCTCACGGCCGTGGTCAAGAAGCTGGCCGATTCAGGACGCGATCCGGTCGTCTTGTTCGAAAACGTGGCCGAATCATCTCACCAGGTGCTGACCAACGTGTTCGCCAATCGCCGTGCCGTGGCCCTGGCCCTGGATACGACCCCGGAGAACCTTTTACCGGAATACCTGAAGCGCCTCGATAGACCCATACCTCCGGAAATGACCAGGGAGGCGCCGGTCAAGGAGGTGGTTCTGAGGGGAAACGCGGCCGACCTGACCGCCCTGCCGGTCCCCATACATCATAAGGACGATGCCGGGCCATATATTACCTGCGGCACGTGTATAACCCGAAATTTGGATGGGAAGACCGTCAACCTCGGTATGTACAGGTTCATGGTCGCCGGTCCGCGGGACGGCGGTATGTTCATAAATCCCATGCATCACGGCGGGGAATTGCTCCGCCAGGCCGAAAAGGAAAACCGGCCCCTGGAGATGGCCGTGGTCATCGGCGGTTGGCCGACCTTGGCGCTGGCCAGTCAGAACAACGAGCCCATCGGCACGGACGATTACGCCCTGGCGGGCGGATTGGCCGGCCGGCCGTTGCGGCTGGTGGAATCTGAAACCCTGGCTTTCCCCGTGCCGGCGGACGCCGAAATCGTGATTGAAGGCGAAATCCGGCCCGGCGAAAGAAGGGAAGAAGGACCGTTCGGCGAATACACCGGCTTTTATGGGATGCAACGGCAATCGCCCGTTTTTCGCGTCCGGGCCATATCACACCGTAACGACTACATATTTCACAGCGTCGTCCCGGCCGGTAAGGAGCACGTGGGCCTGTGGGTCATGCCCTCCAAGGAAGCCAACCTATACAAAAAGATCAAGGCGGTTTTTCCCACGGTCAAGGAAGTGCGCCTGCCGCTGAACGGCGTGGGCTATCATGCTTATGTCCGCATTGAAAAGGTTCGAAACGGCGACGGTAGAAACGTCCTCTTAGCCCTTTTGGGCGGCGAATTCATGGTCAAGCACGCCATCGTGGTTGACGAAGACATCAACATCCAAAACGACGACGAGGTCCTCTGGGCCGTGGCCAATCTGGTTCAGGCCGATCAGGACATCTTTGTCGTTCCCCGGGCCCGCTCCAGTGTTCTGGACCCCAGTTCCTACGGCCTGGACGCCCTGTTCACCGGTGAAGGCATGGTTACCAAAATGGGTATAGACGCCACGCGCCCGGTGGGAGTCGAATTCCCCAAGAGGGTGGCCGTTTCCGCCGAAGCCTGGGACCAGGTTGACCTGGATGAGTTATTGGGCTGATAAAAATCCCGCGCTCAAGCCGGCGCCGGAATATCCATGAATTCCATCTTCTGACGAATGGTCACGCCCTGAAAGGCTGGAAAGTTTTTTACATCCGCGACCAGGGCTTCGCGTGCGGGAGAACTCAGGGCGGCCCGCAGGTCCTCCTCGTTGTCGAAGACACAAACGGCGATGATATAGAATTCACCCTCATCCATTCTCCGGAGGACTTCAACCCGCCTTATTTTAGGCATAGCCCAGACCAGGGGCAGGTGTTTGTCGTGATAATAGTCGAAAAAACGCTCCTGGTCTTCCGGTTGCCCTTTATAAATCACCACAAAGGCCTTACCCATAACCACGCTCCTGACTAGTTGTTGTTACAGTTTTTTATGCTCGAAACGCGGAAAAAAGCCGGGCGGAATGCTTCCCGCCCGGCCTGGAGAAAAGGGTTCGCCTTCCGTTGCCGCTAGACCGGGTCCCTTGACGCCGGCCCGGCTTTAAGCCGGTTTAAAACAAGGCGTAGATGAAGGGGCTCAGGGCCGAGCCCTGCGACAGCACGATCAGCAGACTAAGCATCAGCAGACAGATTATAATCGGCGCCAGCCAGAACTTCTTCCTGACCTTGAGAAAGCCCCAGAATTCTCCCACGATGGACATCTTGCTGCGATTGGACACTTCAAGAACTCCTGACAAAAAAGTCGTAATTATTATGCACCGCCCGGCCCCATAATGCAAGCCGGATCAGCCTGGCCGTTAGAATCGCTGTTCTAACGGAAGTTCACCTTCTTTTACGAGATAAATTATCATCTAACTAAATGAAACTGAATGATAATTTACTTATTGCGATGTTTTCTCTTATGCATACATTGAGTTCTGATTTAGGCAGTACGGCCGGCAGTTTTACGTTCAGGGTCGAGAGGAGTTGGGAAGACAATTGGCCGGGTGTGGGGACGCGCCAAGCTGGAGGGCCGCCTTTCTTGCCCACTTTACCACGCTCAGTTTCTTCAAATGATCCAAGCCTTCCTCCACGGTTAGGTTCAATCCCGACCAGGCCCGCTCCACCCTGGCCAGGCCTTTATAGCGGGCCTTCACCGTTTCCGTATCAGCCGCCTCGGCCGGCAGGTCGGTCTTGATGACGTAACAGCCGTCCAGTTCGGCGACTTCGGCTAGGTATTCCTCGTCCACCTCTACTTCGATCCGTCGGTTCTCGGCGATGAAGGTCACCAAATCGCTGAGGCCCAGCCGCCCCTTTTTTTCAAAGATCTTTTCCCAGGCCTTATACTGGTCTGCCTTGGGATGCTCGGCCAAATATCGGTTCTGCTCTTGGGCTAAGGCCTTCAACGCGGCCAGCCTGGAAGCCTGGCTATGGGCCATCCCTCCGGCCCGAACCGCGCTGAAAGCGCAGCGCGTGACGTAGCGGACGCCCTCGTGTCGGACTTCGCTCAATTTCTCGTCGAAAAGACCAAGCTGGAACACGCCCTGCTTGATCAAGGACCGAATCTGGGGCTTGGTGATGGCGGTGATATAATGGAATCCACCCTGGGCCAGATCCTCTACCTGACCGCTCTTGATCATGCCCCGGTCGCCCACAAAGGTCACCTGCTCGCAGCCGAAGCGTTCGACCGCCTTCTTGACCTGGGCCTCGAAGGTCTGAAGATCGGCCGTGTTCCAGGCAAAGACCTCGGTGGAAACCAGCTCGCCTTCTTGGTCGCACAGCAAACCAATGACGATCTGCTTCTTGCCGCGTTTGTTGTCCCGGTTGTAGCCCCAGTCAGCCAGTTCGTTTTTTTCGCCTTCAAGATAACTCAACGTGACGTTGTAGAAAAAAAGCTCCTGCGTCCAGGTGGACCAGCGTCGGGCAAATAGACGCTGCTCGATCACTTCCTGATGGCGCGCCAGCCAGGTCAGATTCTCATACATGTCGTTTTGTTAAAAAACCGCGTGACAGTCCCAACACTTCGGCAACGGGTGCCTCTTGAGCCAGCCGTGAGGCCGACAATCGCGAGCCCTGCTCGAAAACCCGGGCCAACACCTGCCATAAGGCCAGCTTGCTCTGAAAATCCTTCCTGAGAGCCTGGGCCAGGCCGATCTTCACCGCCGCCCGGTGGACGGCCCAGGAGAGCCACGATATTGGGGCCCTCCTTTATGTCCAGGTCTTGAGTCGTTCCTAGGAGAGATAGATTATTCTTATGCTTGAAAGCTAGTTCAAGGGTAGCGATTTCTTCGGGCTTGCAGTGCTTGAGGTTGGCGATGTTTCTCGTCTTAACCTGGCCCCTTTCGTGATAGGATTCTCAGAGCCAGCTGGACTCATAGGTTTTTTTCCTATCCTTAAAAGGGTCATTTGGCAAGAGTGATATGCATGATTACGACAATATTATCTCGATATCTTATTATCAATATATTATGCACTCATGACAATTATTATATGCTTACATAATTTAACCAAATTATGACCCAACATACTGTCTTCTAAAACTTGACCCGTTTTAGCAGGGTGAACTTCCGTTTCAAAGAGCTAAAGTGTTACAAATGTTAACCTTGCGATCCGAAATATACAACGGTCCACTGAAGAACTCCTCTAATTTTACGGATTAGGTTGATTACGATCAGAAACAGTTTCACGAAATTTTCGTCAAACTTATTAAATACAATTTATTTCACGATATTGACTGAAGATATTAAAAACAATTTTTAACTAAACATATATTTTTAAATCTATTGCTTTTGATACTTCTTACAATACTGAAATATTTTTATAAGAGTCCAATAATCCATTATTCGTTCACTAATAATATTTATAATTTTTTTTGGTATCTTTTTCAATGTAATACTGAAAGCATAAAAAATAGCAGTAAGAATACTTCCTATAAACCAAACATATCCCTCAATACGAGGCCAGTGTCTCTGTATAGTATCTCCAAATAGCAATATCAATAGTGCCATGAAACAAAACGATAAAGCAAGATAAATGGCCCAAGATATATTAATACATTTACGTTTGATTGTGTTATTTAACTGCGTACTACTTATTTCTTGATATATTTGTATACAGAATTGATTCTGACAAACATTATTATCACTAATAAGATTTAATCGATGGCTAATTTTCAATAGTCTACTCAAAACAATAACAGCTTGAGCAGTTGACCATGTTTTTACATCTTCATATGTCTTTGCACCTAATACACCGTATTTCCCATCAACATTCTTACTGTTTTCAATAATCCAATCAGTCATGTATTTGATAAATAACCAGTACTTGTTCGAACCATATAAATTTGACTGATCTGTAAACTTAAGTAAAGTTATCAGATGAATGGGAGCAAAAAAAGCATATGCATAGTTGAGCGATGAGTCGTTTGCATGAATGTTCTGCCAAATTTTATGTCTTTTTCCATCATATGTGAAACAATCATCCCCATTACTATCAAAGCTCTCAACAATTATTCTAAATGTAGACTCAACCATACTATCCCAATTATCACTTTTGAAATTTTCGGGAGCCTTCTTTAGCATGTGCATGCATATGGCCGATGTACAAAAGCTAACATTACTATCCTCGGAGATTTCAATCTTGACTGGCCAAAGTAATAATTGATCTTTCATAGCTTTCGCCAACCGATTGCTTAAAATATAGTTGAATCCAACACTGATATATTTTTTTAATATTGGTAAATACTCCTTATGAATTGCCAATTTATTGAAGCATTCATTAAATTGTAATAAGACGCTCAGCGCATAGGCAGTGAATATTGGGTATTGTGTATTTTCATGTGGTAAGAGACCCCAATGACCATCTCTATATTGATTACTAATAAACCAATCCAATATAGGAATAAGCTCAGAAGACATTTTGGGGTCACAGTCCATCATTGCGAAAACTGCCCAGCTATTGCTCATGACATGCGGTTGCCTATGAGAAACCTTTGCGTGCTCATTTGGAAATGGTTTTCTACATTGGTCATTATAGTATTGCATCAGTTTGCTCGCTAAAGAATGTGCAATAAAATTTCGACCACTTTCATTGAAGGCTTGAAGAACAATTCCAGTGTTCGTGAAAGACGGTGAACTACTATTAGCCATTAGCGGAGCCGAACGGTAAAATCCATCATCAGGGTTCGCCCAATTGATTAGCGAGTCGGTTAGCCTACTGTTTATTTCATCAATCACTTTGAAATTGAACATAATGCCTCTCCTTGATACTCTTAATTGTTTGAACAACTTTATTCACCGTTTGCTTCGTAGACATTTGTTCTGAATAGAGTTCTATTTTTGTATTTTGGAAACGCATGCCACCATTTTTCTCCTCGAGTAAGGTTGTGTAAAATTCTTTATACATCTTGTCCCAGCGGGATAAGCAATCAAATTTATTTTGTTCATTTGGGAATTCTTTTGGTCTCTCACCATTTAATTCACCAGCCTTAATACGTTCTAGGGAAATTTTAGGAGTTACTTCGAGAAAAATATGCAAATCTGGTTCTGGCAAAAACTTATGCAAATTATTTTTCAATAATTTATATATACAAAATTGTTCATCTGAAATATTTCCAATTGAAAAATGATCTTCAACAAACATTATATCGTCATAGTGAGATCTTTCTATTATCACAGTAAAACCAAGCTGTAAAAGACGATAAAGCACGCTAAATCTCATAATCATGAAATGTAATTGCACCACAAAGGCATATTCTATTGGCCTAAAAAACATGAGCTTTAACAGTGGATGGTGTAGGCGTCTTTCATTGACTCCTATTACCAATTTATCATTTTCAAACTCATTGACCACGCTATTAATAAGTGTGGTTTTACCTGATCCAGAATTACCAGATACGGCAATATATATTCCTTTGAGTTTTACTCGATCATTAGGATCATCAAACCATATTTGTCTCACAACTTCCTCCTAATAGTCAATAGCTAACAGTGTCATTCGTGCTAGCTGTTTGTGAATATTAAACTCATCTAGCGGTTCATCGAATATTCGAGTGGCTAGGCATGGTCGAAATATCTTGTCAGCTCCGAATCTTAGAGACCTAGACGATTCTTTACAACATTTTAAATTTTTACAAATAGTACATTTTATTCCAGTAGGCACAATGCCTTTTCGATGTATTAAGAAAAGCCTTTTATCACACAAATATTCTTTTAAAAAATTGACCATTAATTCAACGCTATTTGCATTATATAAGTTAGTATGACCAAATGTTTCAAAAACAACTAATGTACCATTGATGTGTTCTATTTGTCTAATTATTTTCTTTAATTTAATCATATCAATGCCAAATAGTGGCAAATTAATTTGTATATTTATTTCATGCTCCTGAATTATCTTGAGGTACTTAACAATAGATTTTATTCTAAATAAAATATCATATACGGTATTTGAATCGGTTAACGAGATATGAAATTGGTCTATTCTTGTACTTAACAATTTCATATATTGTTGGTGTAAGAGTAAACCATTCGATGTTAATCCTACTTGTTGAAAATATACTGTAGCAATATCAATAAATTTTTCAACTTGTGGATGCAGCAAAGGTTCTCCCCCAGTAAATTGAATTTTATTATATCCAATATTCGATGCTTCATGAAATACATTATAAGCAGTTTGTAAATCAAGTATTCCAGATTTTGGGGCACCTTCATTATGACAAAACAGACAGTTATTATTGCAGAAACCGCATAAAGATACTCGAAAATAAACATTTCTTTTTAGAATAACGTCGGCCAACGTTTTATCATTTTGACAGCTGTATTTGAATCTAATTTTACTTAATATTTCCGAAATATTCATGTGCCACAAATATTTCCTTATTAATCTATTCTTTTTTTAAAAAGAGAATTAAGTATTCAATAACTTTTTTCGAACGAGCACCGCCTTGTGGTTTATGTTTAAAAGGTGTCGCAAATATTTCTACGTTTGTATTGTTGCATTTCACAATTTCTTCTATAATTACTTTAATGTCTGCGATTCCGTTATCACTATAACTCCAAGCGCAATTCCAATTATTACGTAATACACTACTAATTAAATCAATAAACAAAGTGTTAATTTTCTTTTTACTTCTTGTAAAAAAGCTACTGGAAAACCTCTCGTTCAATTTTTTATTTGGCGCGAGTCCAGTGCCTATACAGGAAGGATAATTGTACATCACTAATGTTTCTAATACATGATAATAACGACTATACTCCTCTCTCGAGTAGGGAGCATCAATATAAACCATAACATCTCGACTTACTTCAACAGATTTTAATGAATTTAAAGCTTTTTCCCATGGACCATCGATTGGCAAAATGTATCTTTCGCTTATGCTACTTTCATAGGCTAGGGATAAAAATCGAATGATAAATTCACTAGTAATTGACATACTTCTCTTTTCTAAGATTTCATAAATATTTTTCTTACAAATTTTTATAGGCTGAGCAAAATGTCCACCATAATTAGTCCCGAGGAAACTGACAGTCGCTATTAGAGATCCCATAGCCCAATAATAATCATGTCCTTTAAGTCGAGATATACCATACCTAATGCTATCGATTTCCATTGATTGACGTAATCCAAAATATTTATTTGCGAAATAGTATGTAAAAAGACAAAATGGCGAGAGTTTTTTATTTATTTTCCTTTTATCAATTTCTTCAACAATGTGAAATTGGAAATAGTTTTTATTATTTGTAACTACCGGTGTCTTGTTAATGAAAGAAAGATACTTATTTAATAGTGAATCATCAATATCCATATGAAATATATGATCTTCCTCTTCCAAATATTTCCCGACAATTATACTCAATTGGTCAAAATTCTGCTTTATGTGTGGTTGTATGTAGTCAATGCAATTTTCAGCTCGTTCTCTCGAGTACCCGCCACCCTGTATAATCGCAAGTATTTTACAAAAATCTAATGCATCCGATGCATAAGTTTGCCAAAATCTGTTGTACCCTGCTGACGCCGATCCCGAGCCGCACATTAGGTCGAAAATGACATTTGTTACTGGTACGTGCTGATATAATGATTCACATAGAAATGATTTCAGTGATTTTTTTGATCCCATATAGTAAGCAGTATTTGCGAACTGACTTAAGTTATCGTCATTTAATATTTTGAATCTGTTAATTTGTTCCTTTATTAAAGTTTCTATAGATGATAAAGTAGTACTTATAATAATACCTGGAAAATATTCAAAAGATGTTTCAGGAATATCAGGAAGTTGACGGCATCTTAATCCTGATCTAATCAAGTTTTGAATAGCTGCGTAAATATGAGGATCTAATTTTTTGATTTTACTTGGAAAAACTAACGTAGTATGTTCATCAAGTGATAACACAGTATTAAAAAGATTATTCTGATTATTTGCAAATAGTAATTTATTATCTGCAAAGGTCAAATGTTTCTCGATCAAATTAATATCAGTTGTTAAACAATATGTACGATTTTCTGCCTTGATTACAGGCAACAATTTATTTGATAATAGAAAACTGATCACATCCATAGAATTTGATTTTTGCACAATATGATCGTGTTGCATAATATCTCGGCAATCAATAAACGTTGAATTATTTTCCATACTTTCTTTATATATCACTTTTCTTATCCTTAGAGGTAAAATATCGTATTGCTTCTTTTACTGTCTTTAATAATTGAATGGTCCCCTCCGTTGCTTCGTATTCACAATAGTAATCACTCACAGATAATGCCTTCCTTGAAGCCGCACCAACAGCAACGCCAATTCCAGCATAGGCTATCATTTCTGCATCATTGTCGTTATCGCCAATAGCAAGTATATACTTCTTAGCAATTCCCGTCATTTCACTCACATAATTTAGTGCAATACCCTTATCACTATTTACTGGTTTTATTTCAATATTATCGGATACTCCACTCTTTGTTATTGATATGTCCTGTATGTCGCTAAATCTATTTAACAAATATTCTGTAACTGTCATATCACCATTGGTCTTGACTAATATGGCAGTAGGAGATTCATGGAGAATATTATCAATAGAAGAAGACCACTCAATTTCAATACCATTAAAATCACGTTTGGGTTGAAAATAATTTGACCAGCCATGAATAGTCTCGTAAGTTCGATTAAATAATGGCAACGGTGGTCCATAAACGTAATAAGCCAGTACATATGTCTCAAATAGCATAGATAGTTTTATAATGGTCCTCAATGATTTAGAGCTAATAGTAGTATTACGTTTTATCACGCCATTTACATGTTCAATTACCAAACTACCATTATAAAGAATTACAGGAATTGCCTTGTCAATATGTAATGAATTTAAAAATTTTATTGCGCCAGTTAATGTTCGACCAGTAGCAACTGTGAAGAAAACTCCATGGCGCCTCAGTGACATAATGTAATTTGCAAGTTTCAAATAAATATCATCTTTACCGTGGTAAACTAATGTACCATCTAAGTCTGCAACTATTAATTGGATTTGAGCAAACTTATCATATTCTGAGATAGCTATATTTCTCCAACTAGGCAATTTTCTAGGCATTGGTAACCAAGTACAACGAAGTGGTACTCTTTCTCGGAATACAATTATTAACGTATCCATATTCAGATACTAAATATTTTCTATATTTACCTATTGAGCTTAACAATCGCTCAATATCAATAATATCTATTATTCCGTATGCACTGTAATTAAAGGCCAATAAATCGAATTTTGCCGCTGTAATAATATTTTGCAAACTAAGGAGAGCTGTTGACTTTTTATTGAAGGCAGATGAAACATGTCCTGATATCGGAATTCCTGCCTTGCCACTTAATATTGGGGTTATGCCCTTTGCAATCGTTTCTGGCAAATGGTAATATCTTGAATATGACCTGTCGTTGTATGGAGGATCCAAGTATAAAATATTAAAATGGCGTGTCTTTACTAGTTCCTCAGCATCCAATAGGTATGATTTACATTTTCCACATCCCGTGATTGGAACAATGAAAGCAAATTTAAATGGTTTCTTGGCCTTACGATAAAGCTGTTTAAGGTACGCATAATAAGTACCAGCTGTATTAGCTATTTTATCCATACTATTTATCAGTGATGCGTAAAGCAATGCTTTCTCGTTATATGTCAAAAGACCATTTAATTCCCAAATACGAAACAGTTGCCTGCATTTTTCAATGTGTCTTGCGTTTTCCAATAAAAAAAAGTTTCTTTTTTTTGAATATTCTTCCACAAACCAGCCATCTGCTGGAGGAAGGGAATTAATATATTCGCTCAATTCTAAGGTATTTTGTAAATCATAAGCTTTAAACAACTCACGAAATTGCGGCAAACGATTTAATGTGATCTTAGAAATCTGAAAATAGTGAGCAAATATCAAATGATCACCTGTTATAACATTAAAACCATGATTTTTGAAAAACGAGCCAATAATCCCAATTCCTCCAAAAGGATCACAAATCGATCCAACTTGGCATATTTTTGTTATTAACTCAAAGAGTTGATAAACAGAAGAAGCCTTGGAACCAATATACCTCATCAGTATTAGTCCTATTGGCATGAAATAATACTTAATTATAATATAAGTAGCAGAAATAACTAATAATGTCAAGATAGAATAGCAACTAACTGTCGGAAGCACATGATATGCCAGAATTAGGAAGCACAAGAGTTGACCGATGAGTAAAGCATCTTACGTATGGGGTGAGCTTTATGAGGCGGTCGGAGGTGCTGCAGGAAGTCGGGCGTATGAGGTTGGAAGAAGTCTACCATAAATACAAGTCGAATCGGCTGAGGTGTGATGAGGCAGCGGAGTTGCTGGGGACTTCGGTGAGCACATTTTACCGGATGCGGCGGCGGTATGAAGAGGAAGGGATGGAGGGGTTGTTGGATCGTCGCTTGGGCAAGGTATCATCGCGGTGTGCGCCGCTGGAAGAGGTGATAAGGGTGGTGAGTTTATTTAAGACACAGTATCACGATTTCACGGTCAAGCACTTTCTCGCGAAGCTCCTGGGCCTTGAGGTCCATAGGAGTTACACCTGGACAAAGAAGGTTTTGAAGGGAGCGGGCTTGGTCCGGAAGGCGCCTCGCAGGGACGTGTACCGGCGCAAGAGGCCGCGGCGGCCACTGCCGGGCATGATACTGCAGCAGGACGGATCGAGGCATGAATGGGTGGAGGGTCGGTTCTGGGATTTGATAGTGACCATGGATGACGCCACCAATGAAATCTATTCCGGGTTTTTCATGCCTGAGGAAGGGACACAGAGCACCTTTCGGGTACTGGAGGAAGTGATAGCCGAGCACGGGCTATTCTGTGCGCTGTATGCCGATCGCGCCTCTCACTATTGGGCACACACACGAGGTCGGAGGTAAAGTGGACAAGGATAATCTGTATAAGTCAAAATTTAATCCGACAGTGGATGAATATGTACCTGGTGTCCGGTTCATCTCAGTTGTCGGTTAACCTCAAGCCGCTAGCGCGGCGGCCGCCGCCTCCGACGAGCTATTTTGTAAGCCCATTCTCGGCGGCGGCCCCAGAGCGAGCATCTTCTCTTTAGCTAGGGCTTTGCTGTCCAGAAAGGTTTCCATTGGGGTTTTCCCGTAACACCACCGACCTTGGTGAGGCCTGAGTTCGTTGTATTCCTTTATCCATTCATCCAGATCGGCCTGGAGTTGCTCCAGGCTGGTGTAGAGCTTTTTCCGGAAGGCGACCCGGTAGAACTCGTTGAGAATGGTCTTGTGGAAACGCTCGCAGATACCGTTGGTTTGCGGTCTTCTGGTTTTGGTTTTGGAATGGTCGATATCCTCTATGGCCAGATAAAGCTGGTATTCGTGCTTCTCCGGGTTCCCGCAATACTCCGTGCCCCGGTCGGTCAAGATTCTGAGTAACGGGACCTCCTGCTCTTCAAAGAAAGGTATCACCCGATCATTGAGCAAATCGGCGGCGGTCAGGGGTGTCTTCCGGTCGTAGACCTTGGCGAAGCCCAGCTTGGAATAAGTATCAATAAAGGTCTGTTGATAGATGCGGCCGACGCCCTTGAGCGTGCCCACGTAGAAGGTGTCCTGGGCGCCGCAATAGCCGG